>NZ_VUOD01000009.1 GCF_008386465.1 Arenimonas fontis | reverse complement strand
GGTGGATGATCGAATACAACGAGCAACGACCCCACGATTCCCTCGGCGATATGACGCCCGCCGAGGTCCGCCAGCAATACGAGGAAAGTTCTACTTTTGCATTGTGTGCTTGACGGGGAAGCTTACGCACTGATGTCATGCCGCTCCGTCTCAAAGTGAAGAACAAAGCGATCTGTCTCAATCGGCAATTCCCACGTCGCCATAAACTCTCCTTGTCGTTCTAACGCTGGAGCTAAGCGGCCACATCAATCGCGAAGCGATTGATTGGCCCGCTTGAGTGATGAAATGGACTCCCCCCCCGCGTCGCCACACGGCCTCGTGGGCCACACTGAACTTTGCGGGTTTCAGTCATCGGGAGCACGGAGGGAGTCCACATGAACGATGCTACGACGGTCGCGATTGACCTGGCAAAAGATGTCTTCGAGCTGGCCTTCGGCAATGGCATGGGTCAGATAGTGGAACGCAAACGGCTGTCCCGGCGGGCCTTCGCCCGCTGCCTGGAGAACCGGCCCCGCCTCGAGGTGGTCATGGAGGCCTGCGGCAGCGCCCACTATTGGGCCCGCCGCCTTCAGGCCCTAGGGCATGGCGTTCGCCTATTGCCGGCACGAGACGTCCGGCCCTACGTGCGGCGCAACAAGACCGATCGCGCCGATGCTGCTGGGCTGCTCGAGGCCGCGCGCTGCAGTCAGATCGATCCCGTTCCGGTTAAGTCGCCACGCCAGCAGGGTTTGCAGGCCCTGCATCGGGCCCGCGAGCTGCTCAAGGGCCAGCGGACCGCCGGCCTCAACCTCGTGCGCGGGCTGCTGCGCGAATACGGCATAGCGATTCCCGTCGGGGCCGCCAAAGTGCCAGCCGCCGTCCGGGATGCGCTTGAGGACGGCGAGAACGATCTGCCCATGTGCTTGCGGGCGACCGTGGCCGAGCAGATAGAGCGGATCCAGGCGCTGGGCGCAGGCATGGCCGCCATCGAGCGCCGGTTGGAGGAGGAGGCGCACGCCGATGTCGCCGTGCAGCGCTACCAGACGGTGCCGGGCGTGGGCCTGCTCACGGCAACCGCGCTGCGGGCCGGCGCAGGAGACCTGGCGCGATTTCGTAGCGGCAGACACCTGGCGGCGTGGCTGGGCCTGGTGCCACGCGAGCATTCCTCGGGCCAGCAGCGGCGGCTGGGGAAGATCACCAAGCGCGGCGATGGCTACCTGCGCACGCTGCTGATCCATGGTGGGCGCGCGATCCTACGATCCGCCGCGATGCGGCAACGAGCCGGGAGACCACTCGACCCGCTTCAGGTTTGGGCGTTGGAGCTGCAGCAACGCCAAGGCCAAAACAAGGCGGCCGTGGCCCTGGCCAACAAGCTGGCGCGGAGGCTATGGGCCATCGACCACCACGGTGCCGCATTCAACCCCGCCCACGTCAGCGTCAAACCCAAAGCCGCCTGAGGGCGAACGGAAACTGCCAGGAGTGCACCACGATCTCGATCATGACGAAGGGTTCGGTCCCCGGGTGGGGCAAGGCCGATAACAATTCCGGCTCGCGAAGCCGCTTGAACGATAGGCCCCCGCCCGCGGATTTCATGATGGCCCGAGCGCACCGCGCTCACCCCAAGGCCGAATACACGACTGCAACCGATCCGCTTCCGAAAGTCCGAGATCAATCAGTGCGCTGTTTGCAGGGGGAGTCCATACACGAATTGTTAGGGGGCATCTGCGACGCGCTCCGCCTGCTCTATGACTGATACCAGGTAGTCGATCCAACCCAAGACTTGCAGGACGCGCTCAGCAGGAAGGCTTCCCAAGAGTTTGTGCTGAACTTGGTTGCGAATGAAACCGAAGGTGCCCAGAAACAGGAGCTGTACCGCTTCCTGCTCCGACGGCACGGAACTAACCCGCAACCTAGGCTTTTGCCCGTTAAACGCAAGGGTAACTAGTTGCTTGCCCGTACTTCCATCATTACAGCCTGTGACCGCGCGTAGGCGGTTCTCCAGGATGCGTGACGCCTCTGCTACCACTGTGTCGTTGCGATCGGACTGCCCTGACTCTTGGAACTGATTGAACAGATCTAGGCACCGCGTTCGGAGCTCATGATCTAAAATTTCAATCGAGCCAATGAGCACCGGGCGTGGCCGTGACGCTGTGAGGAGCGAGCCTTCTGCGCTATTTTGAGGAGGCGCATCCGCCACCTCGGGTTCTGGCGCTACGCCGTACTGGGCGAGTAGCGGAACGGGCGTAGCGTTCTTGAACACCCCGGCAGAAGCGAAGAGCTCTTCCTTTCTGGATATTTCGCGGTCTAGTGCGGAGAGAGTCGAGGCCGTGACGTTCGGGCGGCTAGCCAGCTTGTTTCTTTTGGTCTTTAGCTTTGCGAGGTAGAGCAAGCTGACCGCCTTGATGAAGCGGACGGTTCCGTGGCTCATGGATATGTCTACATGATACGAATCGTCGTGCTTGTCCAGCTGCTCTTGGATCCACTGCTTGAGACGGTTGGCCCGCTCCTTGTCGCGCCCAAGGCCGAGTTCTCGGCGCGTGTCTTGGGTTATCAGGCACGCGAGGTCCGGGTCCTCAGCTAGCTCCCGAGACTCGTCTCCGAGCAGCGATACGTAAAAGTCAATCGCCCGCAGAACAAAGGCAACTGTTTCACGTTCAAACATGATCCAGTTGTAGACGTGTCCGTCGTGGTTCTCCGCGATCTCCATATGCCCCCTAACGACACCGCTCAGCAGCCGGGCCGGCTTTGCGGCCCGGTCTGCTGCAGCGGATGGTTCGGCGCCTGTGCTGCACGCTGGCTCAGCCGCGGCCAGCGGTCAGGTGCTCGATGGCCGCCCGCAGTCACGGCAGATCGACCGGGCCGGGGCCGACGAACGCCAAGTGCTCCTGCCGCCACGGCTCCGACCGAAAGCACAGGAACAGGACAAATTCCCGGCCCGTCTCGGCGGCGAGTTGCCGCAGCAGCCCGACCAGCGACTCCACGCCCGCGAACCAGTCCGCCGACCACGGCCGGTGGTCCAGGCCGAGGTTGAGGCCCAAGTCCCACTGCGGCAGGAACTCCGGCTCGGCTGGGTCGGGCGGCTGCCGCTGATCGACCGCCAACACCTGCAGGGAAGGCCACGCCCCGGACTCGGCGAACCGGGCGAAGGCGGCCCGCAGCGCCGGGGCCACATCGTCGAGGTCGGAGCCATCCGCGTAGGCCGCCAGCACATGCTCGTCGGTCAGCGACTGCACAGCCAAAAGCCCTCCCTCGCCGAACTACTATTAGACCCCGAAGTGGGTCGTAGCACGGATTCTGTGGCTGGACTGAGGGCTCGTCAATCTGGCTTTTCCTACACGGATCAGTGGCTTGTGGCGATGGGTGCGGGGTTGGGGGCATGAAACATTGAGGGCGTTATCCGGTGTGGGGACGTCCATATGCAATATGACCGCGGCGTTGCAGCCGTAACCGGCGTGCGAACCCCGCCGGAACGGCCACGGTTGTTGGACGAAGTTCGGCGCCGTTTGCGGATGAAGCATTACAGCTTGCGCACCGAGCAGGCGTATCTGTACTGGATTCGCCGCTATATCCAGGCCAACGGCAGGCGGCATCCACGCGAGATGGGCGGCGCGGAAGTGGAACGCTTCCTCAGCGACCTGGCGCGCAAGGGGCGGGTAGCGCCCAGTACCCAGAACCAGGCGCTGTCGGCGCTGCTGTTCCTGTATCGCGAGGTGCTGGCGCAGGAACAGCCGTGGATGGAGAACGTGGTACGGGCCAAGCGCGCGCCGCGCTTGCCGGTGGTGCTGTCGCGCGCGGAAACGACGGCTTTGCTGCGCCATCTGTGCGGACGCGAGGCGTTGATGGCGGGGCTGCTATACGGCAGCGGCCTGCGATTGATGGAGTGCCCGCGCCTGCGGGTCAAGGACGTGGGCCTGGAGCCGTAAGCCTCCCCGGCCGGCGGACAGCCGACAAGTGGAACTTTCTGGTGCCTTCTCCCAGCCAGGCGGTTGGTTGTCCGGTGAGCTTGTACGACGCCATGCCCCGCGGCGCGGGGCAGCTCAGCCCAGCGTCCACTTCCCCACTTCCCCGTAGGCGAACTGCCGCTCCATATCGCTCCGCATCAGGCTGAACCCGCGCACCTGCCAGCACAGCGGTTCTTCCAGCGCCGTCTCCGGCCATGGCTGCGAGGCGTCGCGCACCAGAGTGAGGTGCGGTACGAACCGCCGGTCCTTGTGCACGCGCAGCGATTCCCGTGCCAGGGCCAGGCGCAGCGCTTCCCGTAGCGCCTGCAGGCCGGTCGGCATGGCCGAGCACCCCAGCCAGCAGACGGCCGCGCGGTTGCGGAAACTGCCGGCGCGGTCCAGCACCAGTTCGAAGGGTGGTACCCGCATGCGCGTCGCCGCCCTGCAGGCGGCGTCGAGCAGGGGCTGGCAGGGCTCGGGATGCTCGCCCAGGAACTGCAGGGTCAGGTGGTAGCGCTGCGGGCGCAGGCGGCGGCCACCGCCGTCCAGGCATTGATACAGCCGGTCGGCCAGGACGGTGATGCGGGCGCGGGTGTCATCGTCCGGCCACAGCGCGAAGAACACCCGCCAGCGCGGCAAGACCGTTGCCCCAGTTCCACTGAACAGGCCGCCTTTCTGCATGCCGCCTCCGGAAACGACGAAGGCCGGGTCGCCCCGGCCTCCGTGCCTTGCCCTGCCCGCTGGCGCGATCGCTTTGTCAGCGGTTCGAGCCGGCCGCCGCGCTCAGGCGGCCTCGGCCTTGCTCTTGCGCGGGCCGTGCAGCAGGGCGTGGCGCACCTGGTCGATGATCAGGTCCACCTCCTCGCTGGTGATGCCGAAGTGCGGGGTGAAGCGCAGCGAGTTGGCGCCGCCGTGGATCACGCCGATGCCGCGCTCGCGCATGTACTCCTCGGTCGAGCCGGTGCCGTAGCACTTGAACTCGTCCGACAGCTCGCAGGAGAACAGCAGGCCGGTGCCCTGCACCTTGGTGATCAGCCCGCCCAGCTCGGCCTTGAGCTTCTCCAGCTTCTCGACGAACTCGCGGCCGCGCTCGCGGATGTTGGCGCGCAGCGCCGGGGTCAGCTGGCCCAGCACCGCGCTGGCCACGTCCATGGCGCGCGGGTTGGTGGTCATGGTGTTGCCATAGGTGCCCTTGCGGTAGATGGCCGCGGCGCGGGCGTTCACCGCCAGTACGCTGAGCGGATACTGGCCTGCGTTGAGCGCCTTGGAATAGGTCTCCATGTCCGGCGCCTCCAGGCCCTCGAAGCCCGGGTAGTCCACGATGGACAACACGCCATGGGCGCGCAGGCCGGCCTGGATCGAGTCCACCAGCAGCAGGGTGCCGTGCGCCTTGGTCAGTTCGCGGGCGGCGGCGTAGAAGGCCGGCGGCACGGCCCGGCCCGGGTCGCCTTCGCCCATCACCGGCTCCAGGAACATGGCCTCGAAATGCCAGCCCTTGGCCTCGGCATCGGCGAAAGCCTGCTCGAGCTGTTCGATCGAGTAGGGCTCGATGATCACCAGGTCGGCGTCGTTGCGCGGGAAGCTGGCCAGGTGCTGCAGGTAGGTCTTGCGGGTGGAATCGGAATACATGGCCGGCAGCTCGGTACGGCCATGGAAGGCCCCCTTCACCGCCAGGCGCTTGATCTTGCGGCCGGCATGCGGGCCGCCGGCATCGGTGGCGGCGCGGGCCTGGGTGTCGGCGATGCGGCCGGCCAGGGACACCGCTTCCGAGCCCGAGTTCAGGCACAGGAAGCGCTCGTAGGGGCAGCCGCCACGGGTGTGGCCGATCTCAGCGCGCAGGGCGCGGGTGACGCGAAGCTGCGCCAGGTTCGGCGTCATCACGTTGGCCATCACCTGCGGTCGGGACATGGCCTCCAGCACCGCCGGCGGGTTGTGGCCCAGGCCGAGCATGCCGTAGCCGCCGTTGTCGTGCAGCACGGCACCCTTGAGCGTGACCAGCCATGGGCCGCGCGCCGCCAGTGCGACGTAGGGGTTGACGGTGTCACCGGCGTAGAAGTTCACGAAGCCTGCCTGCACCTGCTCGATCTGCGCCTGTTCGTCCAGGTCCAGCAGCTCGGGGAATTCGCCGCGGATGGCCTGGTACTGCGCGACGGCGTCCTGCACGGCAGCTGTCAGCTCGGGGAAGCGGCCGGCCAGGCGGGTGAGGCTGGCGTCGTCCAGGCCGCGGGTGCGCACGGCACCGGCATGGGCGCGCAGGGGGGCGAGCATCTCGATCAGGTTCATGGGTATCTCCGACAGCCCCGAAAGGAAAAACGCGAGGAAGCCTCGCGTCCAGGACTGCATTTGAAATCAATGACTTGGCGCGGATGGTATCACCCCGGCCGGGGCGGCGTAACCCCCGGTCGTTTGAATTCCGGCCCGGTCGCGGGCCCGGCCGGGGGTGACGCCTGTCAGGTCGCATCGCTGACGGCGGGCACTGAAGCCGGCGGCCGCGGCGGCCGAAGCTGGCGCCACGCATCTGCAAAGGAGGACGCCATGAACGAGCCTGCCCCCGGCCCCCTGGCCGCACTTCGCGGCGCCGGCAAGCGCTACGGCGCCGTGCACGCCCTGGACGGCGTGGACCTGGAGGTCCGCCCCGGCGAGGTACTGGCCGTGCTCGGTCCCAACGGCGCCGGCAAGAGCACGGCCCTGGGCCTGCTGACCGGCCGGGTCGGTGCCGACGCCGGCCGGGTTTCCCTGTTCGGCGGCGACCCGCGCCAGCCGGAAATCCGCCGGCACATCGGCGTGATGCTGCAGGAGGCGCGCCTGCCCGATGCCTTGCGCGTGCACGAGCACGTCGCCCTGCACTCGAGCTACTACGGCGCCCCCCGGCCGGTGGCCGAGAGCCTGGAGCTGGCTGGCCTGACGGCGCTGGCCCGCCGCCCCTACGGCGCCCTGTCCGGCGGCGAGCAGCGGCGGGTGCAGTTCGCCCTGGCCCTGTGCGGCCGGCCGGCGCTGATGTTCGTGGATGAACCCACCACCGGCCTGGACGTCGAGGCCCGACGCAATTTCTGGCAGGTGATCCGCCGCCTGCGCGACGAGGGCGTGGCCATCGTGCTGACCACGCATTACCTGGAAGAAGCCGACGCGCTGGCCGATCGCATCGTCCTGCTGGCCGGCGGCCGCGTGCGCGCCGAAGGCAGCCCGGAGCAGCTGAAACGGCAGGCCGCGGGCAGTTGCGTCACCGCCCGCAGCCACCTCTCACCCGAGGTCATTGCCGCCTGGCCCGAGGCCGCCGCCGTCCAGCGCATGGAAGGCCGGCTGCAGGTACGCACCGCCCAGCCAGAGCAACTGCTGCGGCGCTGGCTGGCGGCCGATCCCTCGCTGGCCGGGCTGCAGGTCCAGGCGCTCAGCCTGGAAGACGCCTTTCTCGATCTCACCCGCGCGCCGGCCGCCGCCGGCGTCCGCCAGGAGGCCATCGCATGAACGCCATCGTCCATTCCCATGCAGGCGCGCCGGCGCCATCGCTGGCCCGCGTCTACCTCAGCGAGGCCTGGTACGAATTGCTGCGGCTGCTGCGCACACCGGCGTTCTCGGTGCCGACCCTGCTGTTCCCGGCGGTGTTCTACGGCCTGTTCGGCATCGTCCTGCCCGGTTCCTACGGCTCGCTGGACAAGGCCACCTACCTGCTGGCCACCTTCGGTGTGTTCGGGGTGATCGGTCCGGCTCTGTTCGGCTTCGGCGTCGGCATGGCCATCGAGCGCGAGCAGGGCTGGCTGGAACTCAAGCGGGTCTCGCCGATGCCGCCTGGCGCCTACTTCTTCGCCAAGATCGCCACCGGCCTGCTGTTCGCCCTGGCGGTGCTGCTGCTGCTCTCGACCCTGGGTTTCGCCTTCGGCAACGTGAAGCTCGGCCTGGGCCGCTGGCTGCTGCTGGTGGCAACGCTGCTGCTGGGGACGCTGCCCTTCTCTGCCCTGGGCCTGTTCGTTGGTGCCTTGGTGCGCGGCCAGGCGGCGGTGGCGGTAGTGAACCTGGTCTACCTGCCGATGGCGGTGCTGTCGGGCCTGTGGATCCCGCTGTTCGCCTTCCCGGCCATCCTGCAGAAACTGGCCGTGGTCTGGCCGGCCTGGCACCTGGCGCAGCTGGCCCTGGGCGTGGCCGGGCAGGGCAGCACCGCCAATGCCGTCGGGCACGTGCTGGTGCTGCTGGCCTGGACGGTGGTCTTCCTCAGCCTGGCCGCCCGGCGGCTGCGCCGTTGAGGGCGGAATCGGCTAAGGTCGCGGCCATGGCACGCGCGCTCGCCCAGGCCGAAGCGCAGGCCCCGCCGCGGCGGGCCGGCGGCGACATCCACGACAGTCCGTGGGTGACGCTGATCTACTGCGTGTTCGTGTTCGCGCCGCTGGCCTTCGTCGGCCTGGCCTGGAAGCCGTGGCTGGCCAGCCTGCTGGCATTCCTGCTGTTCCTGCCGCTGCATTTCCGTTTCTACCGCCCCGAGCCTACGACGCGCCGGCCGTTGGTGCTGGCGACGGCCTTGATCGGCTTCGCGCTGGTGCCGTTCAACCCGGGCGGCAACACCTTCCTCGTTTACGCCTGCGCCATGGCCGGTTGGAGTCTTCGGCCGCGGCGGGCGGTCGGCCTGTCGCTGTCGCTGATGGCGCTGTTGGTGCTGGAGTTTTTCCTGGTGCTGCCCTGGCGCCATGCCGTCGCCTGGTCCTTGATGGCGACGCTGGTCAGCCTGCTGGTGCTCAGCGGCGTATTGCTG
Source organism: Arenimonas fontis (assembly GCF_008386465.1). Classification (GTDB taxonomy): domain Bacteria; phylum Pseudomonadota; class Gammaproteobacteria; order Xanthomonadales; family Xanthomonadaceae; genus Arenimonas; species Arenimonas fontis. Next base: position 60,879 of record NZ_VUOD01000009.1, on the reverse strand, counting down.
GCGCGCGACAAGGCCCGCCGCGACGCCGAGCTGCGCCTGACCCAGGAGGAAGTCGGCCGCCTGGCTGCGCTGGCGGAGCGGGAACGCATCGGGCGTGATCTGCATGATCTGCTCGGCCATACCCTGTCGGTGGTGGCGCTCAAGAGCGAATTGGCCGGCAAGCTGCTCGAGCGCGATCCGCCGGCCGCCCGCGCCCAGATCGCCGAGGTGGAGACGGTGGCCCGGCAGGCCTTGGCCCAGGTGCGCGAGGCGGTGACCGGCATCCGCGCCAGCGGCCTGATGGCCGAGCTGGCCGCGGCCCGCCTGGCCCTGCTTTCCGCGGAAGTGCACATGGACCAGAAGCTGGCACCGGTGAATCTGTCGCCGGAAGCGGAATCGGCCCTGGCACTGGGCCTGCGCGAGGCGGTGACCAATGTGCTGCGTCATGCCGAAGCCGGCCGGGTGGAGGTCGAACTCAAGGCCGGTGGGGATGGCGTGGCCCTGGTCATCAGCGACGATGGCCGCGGTGGCGTGGACCTTGCCGGCAACGGCCTGACCGGCATGCGTGAAAGGCTGGCGGCGGTCGGCGGGTGTCTGGACATCGACAGCCCGCCCGGCGAGGGCACGCGCCTGGTGCTGAGCCTGCCGGCGCGGGGGCCGGCAAGGGGGCGGACGTGATCCGGCTGGTGTTGGCCGAAGACCAGGCCATGGTGCGCGGCGCGCTGGCCGCGCTACTGCGCCTGGAGACCGATCTGGACGTAGTGGCCGAAGCGGGTGACGGCCATGCCGCCTGGGCCGAGGTACGCCGGCACCGTCCCGACATCCTGCTGACCGACATCGAGATGCCGGGCCTGACCGGCCTGGACCTGGCCCTGAAACTGCGGGAAGCAGACCTGTCCACGCGGGTGGTGATCCTGACCACCTTCGCCCGCGCCGGCTACCTGCGGCGGGCCCTGGATGCCGGCGTGCGTGGCTACCTGCTCAAGGATGCGCCCTCGGAACAGCTGGCGGCCGCCCTGCGCCAGGTGCAGGCCGGCGGCCGCGCCATCGATCCGCAACTGGCCTTGGCCGCCTGGGGGGAACAGGATCCGCTTACCGAGCGCGAACGCCAGGTGCTGCGCCTGGCCGGCGAGGGCGCACGCAGCGCCGAGATCGCCGAGCGCCTGCATCTTTCGCAGGGCACGGTGCGCAATTACCTGTCCGAGGCGATCGGCAAACTGGGCGCGGCCAACCGGATCGAGGCCTACCGGTTGGCGCGGGCCAAGGGCTGGCTCTGAGGCCGGCGGCAAGCGCCGGCGGGCGGGTTCCGGGATAATGCCGGCCCCGAACTCGCTTGTGCGCCATGAAGAAGTCCGACTTCCATTACGAGCTGCCGCCCGAGCTGATCGCCCAGGAACCCCTGGCCGAACGTTCGGCCAGCCGCCTGCTGGTGATGCCCTCGGACGCGCCGCCCTACCAGGACCGGCACGTGCGCGACCTGCCGCAGCTACTGCGCGCCGGCGACCTGCTGGTGTTCAACGATACCCGGGTGATACCCGCCCGCCTGCACGGGCAGAAGGACAGCGGCGGCCGGGTAGAGATCCTGATCGAGCGCTTGTTGGGCGGGCAGGAGGTGCTGGCCCAGGTCGGTGCCAGCAAGACCCCCAGGGCAGGCGGCCGGATCACCCTGGACGAGGGCACCGCCATCGAGGTGCTGGGTCGGGAGGGCGAGTTCCACCGCTTGCGCTTTCTGGGGACGGAGCCGCCGGAGGCGGTGTTGCAGCGGGCCGGTCAGCTGCCCTTGCCGCCGTACATCCGGCGCACTCCCGGTGCCGCCGACGCCGAGCGTTACCAGACCGTGTTCGCCCGCCACGCCGGCGCGGTGGCCGCGCCCACCGCCGGCCTGCATTTCGACCAGGCCCTGCTGGCGGCCCTGGAGGCGCGCGGCGTGCGTTTCGGTCACGTCACCCTGCACGTGGGCGCCGGCACCTTTCAGCCGATGCGGGTCGAGTCGGTGCACGAGCACCGCATGCACAGCGAGTGGCTGAACGTCGGCGCCGAGCTGTGCGCCCAGGTGGCGCGCACGCGCGCCTCCGGCGGCCGGGTGATCGCGGTCGGCACCACCGTGGTCAGGGCGCTGGAAACCGCGGCCGCCGACGGCGAGCTCAAGCCTTTCGCCGGCGATACCAGCATCTTCATCTTCCCCGGCCACCGCATTCGCACCATCGACGCCCTGCTGACCAACTTCCACCTGCCGGAAAGCACCCTGCTGATGCTGGTATCGGCTTTCGCCGGGCGCGAACGCATCCTCGCCGCCTACCGGCATGCCGTGCGCGAGCGTTACCGCTTCTTCAGCTACGGCGACGCCATGCTGCTGTTCCCGGGGGAAGACCCGTGAGCCGCATGGCTTTCGAGCTGCTGGGCCGCGATGGCGAGGCCCGGCGCGGCCGGCTGCGGTTCCCCCGCGGTACGGTGGAGACGCCGGCCTTCATGCCGGTGGGCACCTATGGCACGGTCAAGGCGATGTTGCCGGAGACCCTGCGCGAGATCGGCGCGGAAATCGTTCTGGGCAACACCTTTCACCTGTGGCTGCGCCCGGGTACCGAGGTGATCGCCGCGCACGGCGGCTTGCACGGCTTCAGCCGCTGGAACGGACCGATCCTGACCGATTCCGGCGGCTTCCAGGTCTGGTCGCTGGCGCAGCGGCGCAAGATCAGCGAGGAAGGCGTGACCTTCGCCGCCCCCACCGACGGCAGCCGGGTGTTCCTTTCGCCCGAGGTCAGCATGCAGGTGCAGCGGGTGCTGGATTCGGACGTCGTGATGGTGTTCGACGAATGCACGCCGTACCCGGCCGCCGAGCCGGTCGCGCGCAAGTCCATGGAGCTGAGCCTGCGCTGGGCCGAACGCAGCAAGCGTGCCCACGAGGGCAACGACGCGGCGCTGTTCGGCATCGTCCAGGGCGGCACCTGGCCGGCGTTGCGGGCGCGCTCGGCGGCCGGTCTGGTGGACATCGGCTTCGACGGCTACGCGGTCGGCGGCCTGGCGGTGGGCGAGCCGGCCGAGGAGCGCGAAGCCACCCTCTCGGCCCTGTGTCCGCAGTTGCCGGCCGACAAGCCGCGTTACCTGATGGGCGTGGGTAAACCCCAGGACATCGTCGAGGCGGTGGCGCGCGGCGTGGACATGTTCGACTGCGTGATGCCGACCCGCAACGCGCGCAACGGCCATTACTTCGTCCGCGGCGGCCAGGTCCGCATCCGCAACGCCAGGTACGAGCGGGACCTGCGGCCGATCGAGGAAGGCTGCGAGTGCCATACCTGCCGCTCCGGCTATTCCCGCGCCTACCTGCGTCACCTGGACCGCTGCAACGAAATCCTGGGGCCGATGCTGGCCACCATCCACAACCTGCATTTCTACCTGCGGCTGATGCGGGAGATCCGGGCGGCTATCGAGCAGGGCCGGTTCGCGGCTTTCCGCGAGGCCTTCCATGCCGGGTACGCGGCTGGGACGGACTGACGGTGTCCCGGCCGGTATTGCGATTCCCGGCGGGCGGGGCGGCCTGGCGGACGGCCCCTTCCGACCGGCGGCCGCCCGGCCGGCTATGGCATACTCCCCCGCTGCCTTTTTCTGACGGATACGCAAGCCCATGAACCTGCTCGATTTCCTGGTTTCCCCGGCCGCCGCCCAGGCCGCCGGCGCTCCCGCCCAGCCGAGCCCGTACAGCGGCCTGATCATGATCGGCCTGATGTTCGTGTTCTTCTGGTTCTTCCTGATCCGGCCGCAGATGAAGCGCGCCAAGGAACACCGGGAACTGCTGGCCAGGCTGGAGAAGGGCGACGAAGTGATGACTAGCGGCGGCATCGCCGGCCGCATCACCGAGCTGGGCGAGTCCCTCGTCACCGTCGAGATCGCCCAGAACGTATCCATCAAGGTCCAGCGCCAGGCCATCACCGCCGTGCTGCCCAAGGGCACGTTGAAGTCGGCCTGAGCCGTCCCCACCCGTAGCCACTCCGGCCCGGCGCGGGCCGTCAACGGTTGTCGCCCATGCTTCAGTATTCCACCTGGAAGTACGTGCTGGCCGCAGTGATCATCCTGCTGTCGGTGCTCTACGCATCCCCCAACCTCTACCCGCAGGATCCGGCCGTGCAGGTGGTCGCCAATCGCGGCGGCGTGGTGGACGACAACCTGGTGCTGAGGGTGCGCACCGCGCTCGACGAGGCCGGATTGACGCCCAAGTCGGTGGCGATCGAGGACGGCGACCTGATCGTCCGCGCCACCGACGTGGACCAGCAGACCCGGGTGGCGGACCTGCTTCGCCCCGAGCTCGGCAGCGAGTACAACGTCGCCCTCAACCTGGCTTCGACCGTGCCGGAGTGGCTTGGCTGGTTCGGTGCCAGGCAGATGGCGATGGGCCTGGACCTGCGCGGCGGCGTGCAGTTCCTGCTGGAAGTGGACCAGCAGGCGGCGATAGACAAGCGTGCCAACGCCTTCGCCGACGAGATCACCACAGTGCTGCGCGAGGGAGGCATTCCCTACACCGGCGTTTCGCGCACTGCCGAGGGCATCCAGGTGCTGCTCAAGGACGCCGCCGACATGGAGCGCTTCCGCACCGCTCTGGCGCGCGAGGCGCCGGAACTTGACCTGGTGCCGGACGAAGCCAGGCCGGAGCGCCTGCTGGCCAGGATGAGCCCGACCCTGATCAAGCAGATCATGGATCAGGCGATCGACCAGAACCGCTCGACCCTGGACAACCGCATCAACAGCCTGGGCGTGGGCGAGCAGGTGATCCAGCGTCAGGGCGCCAGCCGCATCGTCGTGCAGCTGCCCGGCGTCCAGGATACCGCCGAGGCGCGCAAGATGATCGGCGCCACTGCCACCCTCGAGTACCGCGCGGTGGTGGGCAACGAATCCGACTGGGCCGAGGCCGCCCGCACCGGCGTGGTGCCGCCCGGCGCCCGCCTCTACTACATGCGTCCGCAGGTGCCCGGCGGCCCGCGCCAGCCGATCCTGCTGTCGCGCCGGGTGATCGCCTCCGGCGACCAGCTGGTCACCGCCGCATCGCAGCCCGACCCGCAGAGCGGCACGCCGTCGGTCAGTATCGAGCTCAACCGCGCCGGCGGCGAGCGAATGCTGGCCTTCACCCGCGAGAACGTCGGCAAGCGCATGGGCACGGTCTACATCGAGACCATCCCGGAAGTACGCATCGTGGATGGCCAGGAAGTGCGCAGCTCGCGCGTGGTGGAGGAGGTGATCAACGCCGCCACCATCCAGGGCGTGTTCGGCCGCAACTTCCAGACCACCGGCCTCGACAGCATGGAAGAGGCGGCGACGCTGGCCCGGTTGTTGCGCGCCGGTTCGCTGGCGGCGCCGATGGTGATCATCGAGGAACGCATCATCGGTCCCAGCCTGGGCGCGGCCAACATCGCCGCCGGTACCCAGGCGGTGTTCTGGTCGTTCATGTTCGTGCTGGCCTTCTTCCTGGTCTACTACAAGACCTTCGGCATCGTCACCAACCTGGCCCTGCTGCTGAACCTGCTGATGGTGGTGGCGCTGATGTCGGTAATCGGCGCCACCCTGACCCTTCCCGGCCTGGCCGGCATCGCCCTGACGGTGGGCATGTCGGTGGACGCCAACGTGCTGATCAACGAGCGCATCCGCGAGGAGCTGCGCAACGGCAACACCCCGCTGGCATCCATCGCCAACGGCTACGACAAGGCCTCGGGCACGATCACCGACGCCAACACGACAGCGTTGTTGGCCGGCGTCGCGATGGCGGTGTTCGGCTCTGGCCCCATCCGCGGCTTCGGCATCACCCTCATCCTGGGCATCATCACCTCGATGTACACCGCGGTGTCGGTGTCGCGCGGCATCGCCACCCTGATCTACGGCCGGCGCAAAAAGCTGGCCAAGGTCTCGATCTGATCCGGAGGCCTCGTGGAACTTTTCCCTTCCAACAGCAAGATCAATTTCATGGGCATCCGGCACGGCGCCATCGCCGTGTTCGTGGCGCTGTGCCTGGCGGCCATCGCGGCGCTCTGGCTGCGCGGCTTCAACTACGCGTTGGACTTCACCGGCGGCACAGTGGTCGAAATCGAATTCGCCCGTCCGGTGGACGTCGAGGGCGTGCGCAAGCGGTTGCTCGACGCCGGTTACGAAAGTCCGGTGGTGCAAACTTTCGGCTCCGGGGCCGACATCGTGATCCGGCTGCAGCCGCGCGAGGAAGATGCGCAGGATGATGGTCGCCAGGAAGCCCCGTCCATCGAGCAGACCGGCACCGCGATCCTGCAGGCGGCGCAGACGCCGGACAATCCGGGCCGGGTGATTCGCAGCGATTTCGTTGGCCCGCAGATCGGCGACGAGTTGGCCATGAACGGCGTCTACGCGGCCGTGTTCGTGCTGCTGGGCTTTCTGGCCTACATTGCCGCCCGCTTCGAGTACAAGTTCGCGGTGGCGGCGGTGACGGCGACCTTCGGCGACATCCTGCTGGTCTGCGGCTGGTTCGCTTTCAACCAGCACGAGTTCGACTTGACGGTGCTGGCCGGCATCCTGTCGGTGATGGGGTTTTCGATCAACGACAAGATCGTGGTATTCGACCGCGTGCGCGAGAACTTCCGTCTGCTCAGCAAGATCGAGCCGAAGGAGGTGCTGAACCGGTCGGTCAACCAGACACTGTCGCGCACGGTGATCACGTCGTTCGTGGCCTTCCTGACCGTGCTCGCCCTGTACATCTACGGCGGTGCTTCGCTCAAGGGCATGGCCGAGTCGCAGATGATCGGCATCGTGATCGGCACCTTGTCTTCGATCCTGGTGGCCTGCCCGATCCTGCTGCTGCTGGGCGTCACCAAGAAGGACCTGATGCCAAAGGCGAAGACGGACGTCGAGGCGGAGCTGGCCCGTCGGCCCTGATCTCCCGCCGCATCGCCTCCGGACGGGGTCGCTTCGGCGGCCCCGTTCTTCATTGACGCGGGTTCACGCGGATCCTTTTTGCTTCGCGGGCTGCCGACTCGGCTGACCAGGGCTTCGCCGGTGCCTGCCGGTTCGCGGTGTGTTGTCTGCGCCGCGGCCGAGGCGCCGGCGAAGCTCCGGTGAGCCGATTCAGCAGCCCGAGAACCAGGAACGATCGCGTCCATCCGCGTCGAAAACCGCGTTCAGCGCCGTGGCGGAGAAAGGAGTTCGGCGCGGCTGAGATAGCCGTCGCCATCGGCGTCCTGGCGGTGGAACTGGGCGCTGAAGCGCTCGCGGTGCTGCTCGATCGTGATCGTGGGCGCGTCCGGGATGTGCTGCTCGTGCGGAGCCAGGATGCCGTCGCCGTTCACGTCCATCTGCCGGAACGCGAAACTCATCCGTTCCAGGAACTCCTGCAGCGACACCCGTCCGTCCCCGTCCAGGTCCACCCGCGAGAAGTAGTCGTCGCTGGTGCCGGCCAGCGCGGCGGCGGGCAGGTACAGGGCCAGCGCGAGCGCCGCGCGGCGGCACCACGGCCGGACATGCTCAGCCAGCATAGACGGTGATTTCCTCGCGGTCGTGGTAGAGCTGGCGTGCGCGGACATCGAGCGGCCGGCCGGCCGCGTCGGCGAACAGCGCCAGGCAGTCGCGGGTCTCGATCCAGCGCTTCTTCATCGGCAGCTTGAGGTTGAAGATGGCTCGCCGGCACCAGCCCTCGCGGAACCAGGTAGCCATGCGCGCCGCGACTTTGCGCGGCGACTCGACCATGTCGCAGACCATCCAGTCCAGCGGCTTGGGCGGTTGCCAGCGAAAGCCGTCGGCGCGCAGGTGCTCGATGATGCCGGTGGCCAGCGCCGTCTCCGCCATTGCCCCGTTGTCGATGGCGAACACGCGCACGTGCCGGCGCGCCAGCACCCAGCTCCAGCCGCCCGGTGCCGCGCCCAGGTCGGCGGCGAGCATGCCCGGCCTGAGCCAGGCCTCCCGCTCGGTCGGAGAGAGCAGGCAAAGCAGGGCTTCCTCCAGCTTGAGCGCCGAGCGGCTGGGTGCTTCCGGGTGTGCGCGCAGGCGCGGTATCCCCAGCGGCCAGGGCGCGGCATCGTCGGGGTCGGCCAGGCCCAGCAGCAGATGCTCGCCGGCGACCAGCAGCACGTGCAGGCGCGGCAGGCGCGGGTCGGGTTCGGCGGTGAGGTAGCCGCGCCGGCGCAGGGCCGGGCGCAGGGCGTTGCCGAAGGCCCGGGCCAGGCCGGCCAGCGGCTTGCCGGCTTCGGAATCGGGATGTTCGACCCAGAGCTCGCCGAAACGGCCGCGCCCCGACAGCGCCTCCAGCACCGGCGTGATGCGGTCCGCGGGGTCCAGATCGGGCAGGTCGGCCAACAGGCGCAGCTTCTGTCTGGCGAACACCAGCAGACGCCAGGGCAGGGCACGTGACAGCGTGGCTCCGTCCTCGACGCCGAGGAGCTGCACGAAGCCGCGATCGCGCTCGGCGCGGACATAGGCATGGAGGCCGGCCGCCGCCGCCCGTTCGCCCAGCTCCGCCGCCAGCTCGGGTTCGAAGCCGGCCCGGCAGTAGGCCAGCAGGCCCTCAGTAGACAATGCCGTCCTCGCCGTAGTCGCGCAGCACGTCGCGGGCATGGTCACGCATGAGGTCACGCCGTACCTGGATGCCGCGCCTGCCCAACTCGCCAATCCAGTCGGCCGGCAGCGGACCTTCGTCGAAACCGGCCAGTTCCTGCACGTCCTCGGCGCGGGCGCCGATCAGCAGCTCGTCCACGCCGGCCCAGACCAGGGCGCCGTAGCACATGCTGCAGGGCTGGGCGGAACTCGCCAGGACGATGCGGTCGCCGTCTTCGTTCAGGCGGTAGCGCTGCATGCGCTGCTGGCTGGTCGCCAGCGCCATCACCTCGGCATGTGCGGCCGAGCAGTTGTGCGGCACCACCCGGTTCACGCCGACCCCGATCAGCCGGCCCTCGCCAGTGAACACCGCCGCGCCGAACGGACCGCCACTGCGGTGGTCCACGTTCCGCCGCGAGAGCTGGATGGCCAGGGCGATCCGGCTGTCGTCGTCGGGATAGAGCCGCTGGCTGTCCACTTCCTCGTGGACCCAGGCCGGCAGGGTGAGGTGGAGCTGGGCGTACAGCATTTCAGCCGCCCTGCTTGCCGGCCCAGGTGTCGCGCAAGGTCACGGCGCGGTTGAACACCGGCGTCTGCGGGCGGTGGTCGCGGCGATCGGCGACGAAGTAGCCCAGGCGCTCGAACTGGAAGCGGGTCTCCGGCGCGGCCGCGGCCGCGGCGGGTTCGAGCCAGCCGCGCACGACCCGCCGCGAATCGGGGTTGAGGTAATCGCGGTAGGTCTTGCCCCCGCTTTCGTCGTCCGGGTCCTCGACCGAAAACAGGCGGTCGTACAGCCGGAACTCCGCTGCCACCGCCTGCGCCGCGCTGACCCAATGGATGGTGCCCTTGACCTTGCGGCTGGCGCCTTCCATGCCGGGGCGGGAGTCCGGATCCAGCCAGGCACGCAGCTCGATCACCTTGCCGTCGGCGTCCTTCACCACCTCGTCGCAACGGACGATGCCGGCACCGCGCAGACGCACCTCGCCACCCGGCACCAGCCGCTTGAAGCCCTTGGGCGGCGTCTCGGCGAAGTCCTCGCGCTCGATCCACAGCTCGCGCGAGAACGGTACCTCGCGTTCGCCCAGGGTCTCGTCCTTGGGGTGGTTGCCGAAACGCAGGCGTTCCTCGTGGCCCTCGGGCAGGTTGGTGATCACCAGCTTGAGCGGGTCCACGACCGCGAGGCGGCGCTCGGCATGTGCGTCCAGGTCGTCGCGCAGTGCCGCCTCGAGGATGGAGAAGTCGATCACCGAGTTCTGCTTGCTGATGCCTATCCGGTCTACGAACAGGCGCAGCGCGGCCGGCGTGTAGCCGCGCCGGCGCAGGCCCTGCAGGGTGTACATGCGCGGGTCGTCCCAGCCGTCCACCAGGCCGTCGGCGACCAGGGCGGTCAGCTTGCGCTTGCTCATCACCGTGTAGTTGATGTTCAGGCGCGAGAACTCGATCTGGCGCGGCTTGGCCGCCTCCAGCGGATAGCCCTTGTCAAGCAGTGGCTGCAGCAGCTCCGGGTGCTCGTGCAAGCCGACGTTGTCCACGCACCAGTCGTACAGCGGCCGGTGATCCTCGAACTCCAGCGTGCACAGCGAATGGGTGATGCCCTCGATGGCATCGCCCAGGGCGTGGGCGAAGTCGTACATCGGATAAATGCACCAGCCGGCGCCGGCGATCGGGTGCGGCATGTGCTTGATCCGGTACAGGGCCGGGTCGCGCATGTTGATGTTGCCGCTGGCCATGTCGATCCTCGCGCGCAGGGTGCGGGCGCCGTCCGGGAATTCGCCGGCGCGCATGCGCCGGAACAGGTCCAGGTTCTCCTCTACGCTGCGGCCCCGGAACGGCGAATCGCGTCCGGGTTCGGTCAGGGTGCCGCGGTATTCGCGTACCTGCTCGGCGCTGAGGTCGCAGACGTAGGCCTTGCCGTCGCGGATGAGTTTCTCGGCCGCCAGATAGTAGACCTCGAAGTAGTCCGATGCGTGACGCAGGCTGGCCCACTCGAACCCCAGCCAGCGCACGTCCTCCTGGATGGCGCGGACGAATTCCGGATCTTCCTTGGCCGGGTTGGTGTCGTCGAAACGCAGGTTGCAGCGGCCGCCGAATTCCTGGGCGATGCCGAAGTCCAGGCAGATCGCCTTGGCGTGGCCGATGTGCAGGTAGCCGTTGGGTTCTGGCGGGAACCGGGTGCGGACGGCCGAATGCTTGCCGCTGGCCAGGTCCTCGCGGACGATCTGGCGGATGAAATCGTGCTTCCCGGGCGTGCCGGGCGCGGCGGGGGCGGGCAGGGCGTTCATCACTCGGACCATGGTTCGGAAAGGGCCACAGTTTACCGGCTCGGGCCCGCGCCGGCCGGAGTGAAACCCGGTCGGCATTGAGGGTTAGAATCCGGCCGGCAGGGGGCAATGCAGGCAATGGGGAGACGGCGCGTGCGCAAGGCATGGTCGCTGCTGGTCGGCGTCGTGGTGGTGGCCCTGGCCATGGTCTCGGGCGGGGCGGTCTCGGCCGAGGCGGAGAAGGCCGGGCCGGCACTGCAGCTGGCCTGGATGGAAACGCCGCTGGGGACCACCCTGGACGACATCCTGACCGGCCGGGCCCAGCCCGGATTCACGCCGGTGCTTAGCCAGGGCCTGCCCTTCAGTGCCAGGCAGGACCGCGTCCTCTGGGTCCGCATCCGTACCGAACTGCCGGAAGCGGCGGACTGGCATCTGGACGTGAACCGGGTACCGCTGGACCGCCTGCGGCTGCGCGCCCGCGACGGCAGCGTCCTGGCGGAGGACAGTTTCTTCGCCCGTGGGCCGGAGATCGCCACCTGGCCGGCCGTGTTCGACCTGCCCTTGCCGCCCGGCCTGTCCGGCCCGATCGAGCTGTACCTGGAAACCCAGGGGACGGTGATGGGCGGCCTGCATCTGGCGATCCGGCGCCAGGCCGAATCGGACGCGCGGGAAGCCGAGGCCCGGCGCTATTTCCGCTGGGTGTATGGCCTGCTGCTGCTGGTGGCGGTCCTGTCCCTGGTCCGGCACATGGAAGACCCGCAATGCGGCGCCCTGGCCGTCGGGGCGGCGGCGTTCTGTTCCTGGCTGGCCTGCCTGGGCATCAATGGCCACCTCTACTCGCTACCGGAGATCGCCTTGCTGTCCGGCCGGGGGGCGGCGGTGCCGCAGGCCCTGTTCCTGCTCGGCGCCGGGCCGCTGGTGCTGGCGACGCGGCACTATGCCGGCATTTCGCGCTCCGCCCCGCGGCTGTCGGTCTGGAGTGCGGTGCTGGGCTGGTTGCTCGTGCTCGCCGCCCTGTACGGCCTGTTCATGGTCGAGGGTCATCAGGCAGCGGCCCTGCAGTGGATCGCCCTGGCCGGCTACGCGCTGGCCCTGGCGGCCTGCCTGTTGATGTTGTTGCTGGACTCCCGCGGCTACCGCTGGGGCCCGGTGCTGGCTCTGCTGGCGATGGCGGCGGCCGTGGCGGCGCGTCTGCTGGCCGATCGCCAGTGGCTGCCGGCCGGCCTGGCCAGCCTGTACGGCTGGCAAGCCTTGCTGGCCCTGGCGATGATGCTGTACCTGGGCTTGCCGTGGATGCGTGCCCGCATGCAGCGCTGGGCCGCCCGCAAACGGGCGGTGCCGCCGGAGCCCAGCCTGGAAGAAAAGATCGAAGCGGCGCGCCAGCGCCTCATGCAGAGCCTGCAGGCCGGCCTCGAACATGCCGACGACGACGACATGACCTGGATCGCCTACCGGCGTCTGCTCGACGGCCTGAAGTCGGTGCTGCCGCAACAGTCGTCAGCGGTGGTCGGCCTGCAGCCCGATGGTGAGCCGCTGATGTTCGTGACGCCGCCGGATGCCGAGCCCCGCTACCGCCAGTTGCTGGAACAGCGTGCCACCCTGGTGCGCAATCTCAGCAAGCTGAAGGCGCCGCAGCAGGTGGGCATGGACTTTGACGGGCCGGAGGGTCCTCTGGAGAAAGTGCAGCTGGCGGTGATCCCGCTGCCGATCCCCAAGCCCGGATGGGGTGCCTTGCTGGTGGAGCGCCCCGCCGAGCTGAGTTACAGCGAAGCCGAGCTGGCGCTGTGCGCCGAGTTCGCTGCCATGGCCAGCATGGCCGGCGAAGAGGCCGCAGGCGCCATCGGTGCGCAGCGTGCCGCCGACACCGACCCGGCCACGGGAACGTTCCGCGCCGAGGTCGCTCGCGAACTGCTGCAGGAACGCATGGCCAAGGCCCGGCTGAAGCAGCAACCGCTCAGTCTGCTGTACTTCGTGCTCGACCAACTGCCGGCCTTGCGCGAAGCCGGCGGCGAGGTCGGCGCGGTCGCCGGCCTGAGACCGCTGGCCGAACTGCTGCGCGACGAGATGGCCCACGGCGATCTGCTCGGCCGGTCCGGGCCGGACGGCTTCCTGCTGGTGGCGCACGGCAAGCGCCTGGCCGAGGCCCGCGAATACGCCGATCGCCTGCGCGCTGCGGTGCAGCGCATGCCGGTGGACCCCAGGGTGGCGCCCTTTCTCACGGTCAGCGTCGGCATCGCCCAGGCCGGCGCGGACGATCGCGACGCGACGGCCTTGGCCGATCGCGCCGGCAGGGCCGCGCACATCGCCAGCAAGAATGGCGGCAACCAGATCTTCAGCTGAGCGGGCCGCGCACCGGCCCGCGATGCGGACTCAGTAGGCCTCGAGCTCGCAGACGAAGATCAGCTCGCAGGCGCCGTCGCCGCTGTCCTCGCGGCTCAGCGAGCTGCGCCAGCGGTAGCCGTCGGCATGGCCAGCCTCGATCAGCCAGCCGCGCAGGCGCACGGTCTGGCCCTGGCGCACCCGCGACAGGGCCGCGGCCACGCGGGAGTCGGCCGGGATCATGTGCATGTTGGCGCTGGAACGGACGATCTCGTGCGCCGGGATGGGCGGGCCTTCCGCGCCCCAGCGGTAGCGGTACCAGCGGCCGGACTGGCTGATGTCGAGGCGGTCGTAGACCTGCGGGTCGGCCATGGCACCCCAGCCCAGGGCCAGGTCGGTGGGTGAAAGTGCGGCTTCGCGATCGAAGCGATAGTCTTCGCGCCCGAGCACGCGCGCCTCCAGGGCGAAGCCGGCCAGCGGCGCCAGGGTGAACTCGCCATGCCGGAAGGGGCCCACGCCGCCAGGCACGGAAGACTGGTGCGGTGGTCGGCCCAGCGCCACCGCCTCGCGAGGAACGGCCAGGCAGGCCCGCTCGGCGCCGGCGTCGGCGGCGACGGGCGTGGTCGGGCCGCGCGAGGCCGCCCAGAGCAGGGCGGCGACGGCGATGGCGAGGAAGAGCCAGATCCAGCGGGGCATGGCGGGAGCCTAGTCGGCCGGGCGGGCGTTTGTCAGCCGTGCCTCCCCCGACAGGCGGCGCACCGTCGCCGGGCCCGTCCGGTACTCAGTCGAAGTCGGCGATCAGGGCTTGCCGGATATCCTCGCCGGCCTCCGCATGCAGGCGGAGACGGTCGTCGTCGATGCCGAAGGCCAGGCCGTCGCCGTTGCGCAAGGCCGCGATCATCGCCCGCGTGAATTCGAACCGCAGGAAATGCACGGCGGCGGTCTTGTCCTGATCGCTGCGCGGCAGGTCTTCGTCGGCGATGGCGTACACAGGCGGGCTGTCCTGCACCCGGGCGTAGACCCGGTGTTCGATGCCGCCCAACCGGGCCAGCTCGCGCCGGCGAACGGCGATGTCCGGAAACTCGATCAGCATGGTGGCCTTCAGATTGTCGCCGTCCGGTATCAGGGGGTTGTAGGCGTCCAGTTCCTCCTGGATGGCGGCCGGCTCGAAGATGCGCTCGATGCGCAGCATCTCCTGCACCTGGTATTGGACGGTCAGCCTGTCCTCGAACAACAGGGTGACGTGTGCGCCCAGGTGCAGCCTGCGCTGCCTCTTGTGGGCCAGGACCCGGCTGCGGAACGCCGGGCGTCGCTCTGCATAGAGCTCGAGCGGGTACAGATCGCCGCGTTCGAGTCTCTTCATGGCCCGCTCTCCGCCATGTGGTCTTCCCCGATGCGGGCCGGCCTTGCCGGGAGCGAGGCCGGCCCCGGTTCAGGCCGCCATTTCCTGCAGCGCCTTCCGGAAGCGGTTGGCGTGCGAGCGTTCTGCCTTGGCCAGGGTTTCGAACCAGTCGGCGATTTCCTCGAAGCCCTCTTCCCGGGCAGTCTTGGCCATGCCCGGGTACATGTCGGTGTACTCGTGGGTCTCGCCAGCGATGGCCGACCTGAGGTTGCTGGCGGTGTCGCCGAAGGGCAGGCCGGTGGCCGGATCGCCGCAGCTCTCGAGGTATTCGAGGTGGCCGTGGGCGTGCCCGGTCTCGCCCTCGGCGGTGGAGCGGAACACCGCGGCGATGTCGCCGTGGCCCTCGACGTCGGCTTTCTGGGCGAAATAGAGGTAGCGGCGGTTGGCCTGCGCCTCGCTGTTGAAGGCGCGCTTCAGGTTTTCCTCGGTCCTGGAGCCTTTCAGGTTCATGCGGCTAGCCTCGTTGGCCTCGGCCGGAGCATAGCCCGGAGAGGCGGGGCGCGGCGCACCGGCGTTCGGGGCGGTCGAGCTCCGCGCTTCCTCGCCCCGTCGGCCCGATAGCTTGCGGCTATTACAGAGGACCCTTGGCGGGCGGGCTCAGGCCCCCGTATTGCCGGCTGCTTCCGGCTGGTATTGGATGGACTCGACCCGCAGCTTCAGCACGCGGCCGTTCGGGCCCGGCCAGTCGATCCCCTGGCCCACCGACAGGCCGAGCAGAGCGCTGCCGACCGGCGCCAGCACCGACACCTTGCCGGTCGCGGCATCGGCGTCGCGCGGGAACACCAGGGTGATGGCATGTCGCTCTCCGGTGGACTCGTCCACGCAGGTGACCTGCGAATTCATCGTCACCACGTCGGCCGGCATCTCTTCCGGCGGTAGTACCGTGGCGCGGTTGAGCTCACCGGTCAGCGCCTGCGCTGCCGGGTGCCGGCGCAGCTCGGGGGATTCCAGCAACTGCTCCAGGCGAGCGAGGTCGCGGCTGGAAACGGTGATCTGGGGCAACTCGGCCATGTCCGGCTCCTCGAAAAGCATACGGGCGGCCCGCCAAGCGCGCCGCCCGAGATGTCATCGGTAAGTCGGCGATACCTTAAGCCCGCCGGCGGGGCGCTTCAAGCCTTGCCGCGCCGGCCGGCGTGCGTCTGGGCGGGTGGCGTCTGCAGCAGCTCCTCGGGCAGCTCGCGCAGCAAGGCAGCCAAGGTACGCAGGAAGTTGCCCATGGCCGAACTCCTGCGCCACACCAGCGCCAGCTTGCGCGACGGCGCCGGACTGCGGAACGGCAGCAGGCGAATGTTTTCCGAGGCCGGCACCGGCGGTTTCACCGCCAGCATCGGCAGCAGGGTCACGCCAACGCCGGCTGCAACCATCTGCCGCAGCGTTTCCAGGCTGGTGGCGCGGAAACCCTCCTTCTCGCCGGCACCGGCCAGGCTGCAGACTTCGAGGGCCTGGTCGCGCAGGCAGTGGCCTTCCTCCAGCAGCAGCAAATGCTGCCTGCCCAGGTCGTCCATGCGCAGGCTGCGATGTGCGGCCAGCGGGTGGCCATCGGGAACGGCCAGCATGAACGGCTCCTCGAACAGGAACTCCGTTTCCAGCCAGTCCTCGTGCAGGGGCAGGGCGAGGATGCCCGCATCCAGCCTGCCCTCGCGCAGCATGTGCAGGATGGTCTCGGTCTTCTCCTCGACCAGCAGCAACTCCAGGCGCGGAAAGCGGGCCCGGATTCGCGGCACCACGTGCGGCAGCAGGTAGGGGCCGAGTGTCGGGAAGATGCCCAGGCGGATCGAGCCGGCCTCCGGATCCGAGGCGCGGCGGGCGGTTTCGCGCATCTGTTCGACCTCGGCCAGCACGCGTCGGGCACGGGTGGCGATGTCCTCGCCGGCCCGGGTCAGCATCACGTGCCTGGGCGCCCGCTCTACCAAGGCCACGCCCAGTTCGTCCTCGAGTTTCTTGATCTGCGTGGACAGGGTGGGCTGGCTGACATGGCAGGCCTCGGCCGCGCGGCCGAAGTGCCGCAGTTCGGCCAGGGCCACCAGGTAGCGCAGGTCGCGGAGGTTCATGGCGCCGGGATACTCCATCGTCGGGGACTATGCAATCGGCCTGAGCTGGCGATCGGCCGTGGTCAATGATAGATAAAGACTATCGCATTGATATATCCAATCTAGTTTACAGATCGATAGCTGGAGCCTACCATTGCGCCTGTCTTCAATTCACCCCTCCCATACCAAGGAGTTTTCGCGATGTCGCTGATCAATACCGAAATCAAGCCGTTCAAGGTCCAGGCCTTCCACAACGGCAAGTTCATCGAGGTCACCGACCAGAGCCTGAAGGGCAAGTGGTCGGTGCTGGTGTTCATGCCGGCCGCCTTCACCTTCAACTGCCCGACCGAGGTCGAGGATGCCGCCGAGAACTACAGCGAGTTCCAGGCCGCCGGCGCCGAGATCTACATCGTCACCACCGACACCCACTTCGCCCACAAGGTCTGGCACGAGACCTCGCCAGCCGTGGGCAAGGCCAGGTTCCCACTGGTCGGCGACCCGACCCATCAGCTGACCCGCGCCTTCGGCGTGCACATCGAGGAGGAGGGCCTGGCCCTGCGCGGCACCTTCATCGTCGACCCGAAGGGCGTGATCAAGACCATGGAAGTCCACGACAACGCCATTGCCCGCGACATGAGCGAGACCCTGCGCAAGCTGAAAGCTGCCCAGTTCGTCGCCGCCAATCCCAACCAGGTCTGCCCGGCCAAGTGGAAGGAGG
The DNA here is from genome assembly GCF_008386465.1 of Arenimonas fontis. GTDB lineage: Bacteria > Pseudomonadota > Gammaproteobacteria > Xanthomonadales > Xanthomonadaceae > Arenimonas > Arenimonas fontis. The sequence continues at coordinate 43,638 of NZ_VUOD01000009.1, read as the reverse complement.
GCGCCAAGACCATCGCCCCCTCGCTGGAGCTGGTCGGCAAGATCTGATCGTCGCCGGAAGCACCGGTCCCGGGCTCGCCCGGGGCCGGTCCCGTTCGGCCGAAATCCCCGGCAGGCTTGCGCGCGCCGCCCGGCGCGCCCTGGCGGCGCGCGCAAGCTTTCCCTTCCCTGGAGTACCCCATGCTGGACGACAAGCTGAAGACGCAGCTCGCCGCCTACCTGCAGCACCTGCGCGTACCGGTAGAGCTAAACGCCGCGCTGGACGACAGCGAGGCCTCGCGCGAGCTCAGGGAGCTTCTGCAGGACATCGCCGCGCTCTCGGACAAGGTCAGCGTCGGCAGCGCCGACGACCCGCGCCGGCCCTCCTTCGAAATCCGTCGCGCCGGCACCGACATCGCCGTCCGTTTCGCCGGCCTGCCCATGGGCCACGAGTTCAGCTCGCTGGTGCTGGCCTTGCTGCACGTCGGCGGCCACCCGCCGCGCGAGGATGAGGAGGTGCTGGAACAGGCCCGGGCGCTGCAGGGCGAGTACCGCTTTGAAACCTTCTTCTCACTGTCTTGCCAGAACTGCCCGGAGGTGGTGCAGGCGCTGAACCTGCTGTCGGTGCTCAATCCCGGCGTCAGCCACGTCGCCATCGACGGCGCCCTGTTCCAGGACGAGGTCGAGGCCCGCGGGGTGATGGCGGTGCCGGCGGTGTTCCTGAACGGGCAGCCCTTCGCCAACGGCCGCATGAGTCTGGCCGAGATCCTGGCGAAGCTGGACACCGGCGCCGCCGAACGCGCTGCCGCCCGTCTGGCCGGCAAGGCGCCTTACGACGTGCTGGTGGTCGGCGGCGGCCCGGCTGGCGCCTCGGCGGCGATCTATGCCGCCCGCAAGGGCATTCGCACCGGCCTGGTGGCCGAGCGCTTCGGCGGCCAGGTGCTGGACACCCTGGGCATCGAGAACTTCATCTCGGTCTCGCACACCGAGGGCCCGAAGCTGGTGGCCCAGCTCGAACAGCACGTGCGCGACTACGAGGTGGACATCATGCCGCTGCAGCGCGCCGCCGGGCTGGTACCGGCCGGCAGGGACGGTCTGGTGGAGGTGAAGCTGGAAAGCGGCGTCTCGCTCAAGGCGCGCAGCGTGGTGCTGGCCACCGGTGCCCGCTGGCGCCAGCTGGGCGTGCCCGGCGAGGCCGAGTACCGCAACAGGGGCGTGGCCTACTGCCCGCATTGCGACGGCCCGCTGTTCAAGGGCAAGCGGGTGGCGGTGATCGGCGGCGGAAACTCTGGCGTCGAGGCGGCCATCGACCTGGCCGGTATCGTCGGCCACGTCACCCTTATCGAGTTCGACGGCAAGCTGCGTGCCGACGAGGTCCTGCAGCGCAAGCTGCGCAGCCTGGGCAACGTGGACGTCCGGGTGAACGGCCAGACCACCGGGATCCTGGGCGACGGCAACCGGGTCACCGGCCTGCGCCTGCGCGATCGCGTCGGCGGCGGCGAGCAGGAGCTGGCCCTGGACGGCGTGTTCGTGCAGATCGGCCTGCTGCCCAATACCGACTGGCTCAAGGGCAGCCTGGCGCTGAGCCCGCGCGGCGAGATCGTCATAGACGAGCGCGGCCAGACCTCGTTGCCGGGCGTGTTCGCGGCCGGCGACTGCACCACGGTGCCTTACAAACAGATCGTGATTTCGATGGGCGCCGGCGCCACCGCCGCCCTGGCCGCCTTCGACCATCTGATCCGCGCCGAGGCCCCGGCCGGCGTGGCCGAGGCCGCCTGAGCCGGCCGTCGGCCGGCTCGGGCGTATGATGTCGGGCGCCAGGAGGAGCCCGACATGTCAGCCCCGACCCCTGCCAGCAACGAGGGCGATCTGGAACGCCTGTTTGCCGCCATCCCCGAGCGCAACACCAGCGACTGCCTGCTGCGGACCATGCAGCAGCACCACGTGCAGTTGTCGGTCATGGCCGACACCAAGGCCAACATCATCATCACCATCTCTTCGATCGTGCTGACCCTGGCCCTGGGCCGGCTCGGTGATCCGCTGCTGCGGCACGCCTCGCTGACCCTGGCCGGCTTCACCCTGCTGGCGCTGCTGCTGGCCGTGCTGGCGGTGCTGCCCAAGTACCGGCCGCTGCGCCTGCGCGAGGGCCAGCCGTTCCCGCCGCAGTTCAACCTGCTGTTCTTCGGCCACTTCGCCGAGCTGCCGCGCGAGCGCTTCCTGACCGAGATCGCCGGCGCGCTGAAGTCGGACGGCTCCGTCTACGAGACCATGGCCCGCGATACCTACGCCCTGGGCTATTACCTGGCCCACCACAAGTATCGTTACCTGCGCCTGTCCTACCTGTTCTTCCTCGGCGGCTTCCTCCTGGCCTGCGCCGTGCAGGTCTGGCGGCTGGTGGCCGGCTGATGGCGACGGTCGCCGACCTGATCCGCGAGGGCGCCGCGCGCCTGCCCGGGCAGGAGGCGCGCCTGGAGGCGGAACTGCTGCTGGCGCATGCGCTGGAGAAGCCGCGCAGCTGGTTCTACGCCCATGCCGGCGACGTGATGGGACCGCGCGAGATCGAGGCCTACCAGCGCCTGCTGCGCCGGCGCGCCGACGGCGAGCCGGTGGCGCAGATCACCGGCCGGCGCGGCTTCTGGTCGCTGGACCTGGTGGTCACGCCCGACGTGCTGATTCCGCGACCGGAGACCGAGCTGCTGGTCGAGCTGGCCCTGGAGCGGCTGGAGCGCACGCGTCCGGCCACGGTGCTGGACCTGGGTACCGGCACCGGTGCGATCGCCCTGGCGATCGCGGCGGAACGACCGCTGGCCGACGTCAGCGCGGTGGAGGCCAGCGCCGCGGCGCTGGCGGTGGCCAGGGAGAACGCCGAGGAGGCGGGCCTGCCATTGCGCCTGCTGCGCGGCGACTGGTTCGAACCGGTGGCCGGCGAGCGCTTCGACCTGGTGGTCAGCAACCCGCCCTACATCGCCGAGGACGACCCGCATCTGCAGCAGGGTGACCTGCGTTTCGAACCGCGTTCGGCCCTGGCCTCGGGCAAGGACGGGCTGGACGCCATCCGCGCCATCGTGGCGGCGGCGCCGCAGCACCTGAAGCCGGGCGGCTGGCTGCTGCTCGAGCACGGCCACGACCAGGGCGCCGCCGTGCGCGGCCTGCTGCTGGCCGCCGGCTTCGTCCGGGTTGGTACCGAGCGCGACCTGGAGCAGCGCGAACGGGTCGGCTTCGGCCGCTGGCCCGGCTGAGCCCGGTTCCTCACTCCGCCAGCCTCAGCTCCACCCGCCGGTTGAGCGCGCGACCGGCTTCGCTGGAGTTGTCGGCCACCGGTCGCGACTCGCCGTGGCCCTCGGCGGCCAGACGGCCGGGGTCGACGCCGTGGCCGGCCAGCCAGCCCACCACCGCTTCCGCGCGGCGTTCGCTGAGCGCCTGGTTGTAGTCGTCGCCGCCCTCGCTGTCGGTGTGGCCGGCGATCACCAGGCGCAGGGCCGGATCGTCCCGGAGCAGGCCCAGCACCTGTTGCAGCGTGGTTTCCGATTCCGGCCTGAGTGTGGCCCGGGCGGTGTCGAAGTAGATGCCGTACAGGTCTACCTTGCGCTCGCGCTGCAGCCGCGCGGCCAGGGCCACGCTGTCGTCGGCGCGCGGCCTGAGCGCAAGCCGCAGTTCCAGGCTGCCGCCGCCCTCGAGGTCGGAGGCGTCCTCGTCGCCCTCGTAGCCGGGTTTGCCGGCGCTGGTCACCACCAGGCCGGCCGGCACGTCCTCGAGCAGGAAGCGGCCGTCCTCGCCGGTCACCGCCTGGCGGACGTTGGCGGCCGATACCAGCACGCCGGCCAAGGGCTTGCCGGTGCCGTCCTCGACGGCGATGCCGCGCACCGTGCCGGTGTACCGGAATCCCCTGGGATTGATCAGCAGTCTGGCGAAATCGAAGGCGAAACCGTCGCCGGCATCGGTATGCGGGTCGTCCACGTCCACTGCCAGGCGGCCGTCGGCGATCAGGTGGTGAAACTCCGGCAGCAACTGGATGGTCAGCAGCTTGCCGATCGGCCCGGTCTGGTCCAGGGCATTGAGCGTGGCGGCGATGTCGCCGGCCTCGCGCCCGTCCAGCAGCACGCGATAGCGGCTGCCCATGCGCTCGCTCTGAAAGTCGTCCACGAACAGCTGCAGCACCACCGTGCGCACCTCGATGCCGGCCGGATCGAACTCCAGCAGCAGCGGCCGTGGCCGGTTGTCGGGCCGGCGTGTGCGTTGGGTATAGCCGTCGCGGCGGCCGCCGCCTTTGCCGGTGTGGCCGCTGACCACCATGATCCGGTCGGTGCCGTCGGGATCGTCGGCCTCGGGCAGGAAGGGATAGCGGTGTACCGGCGTGGATTCGCCGCTGAAGGGGTCGAAGCCCTCGGGCCAGCCGAAGCCCAGATTGTCGATGTCGCCCAGTTGAACCAGCAGATCGGCTTCCTCGCCGCCGCGTTCGCTGCGGCGGGTCTGGCGCCAGGCCTCGGGTATCTCCCGCTCGGTTTTCGCCGCCCGGCGCTCCGACTCGGCGCGCAAGCCGGCCTCGCCGAGGGCGTGTTGGGCCGCCTTGACCCGTTCCAAGGCGGCGGCACGTCGTTCCGGGTCGCTGCCCGCCTCGGCCAGAGCCTGCATGGCTGCCATCAGTTCGTTGATGCGGGCCTGCTGCTCGGCCATTGCGGCGGACGCGGGCTCGGCCGCCGCCTGTTCCGCCCGCCACGCCTGATCTTCAGGGCGCGTCAGCAGGCGTGCGGCCGGGTCGTCGCCGGTACCGTCGCGGTCGCCGGCGCGTTCGTCGCTGCCGGCAGCATCATCGGACGGGCTCACTGCCGACGGCGCCGGCGGCGGCGGAGCCGCGGTCGCGCCATTGGCCGCCACCGGCGGGTCCGCCGGTGTCTCCGTGCCGCAGGCGCTCAGGCACAGGCCCAGGCAAAGCAGGGCAAGGACGGCGATCGCGCGCATGGGCATCCGCTCCCCCGGAAACCGGCCGCCAATGTAGCAGAGGCCGGGCGGGCGGCTCAGGCGTTGGCGGCGGCGCGCTCCAGGCCTGGCCAGCGGGCCAGCACCGCCCGGCGGATGCCGTCGGCGTCCACGCCCGCCTCGGCCAGCAGCTGGTCGCGACTGGCGTGCTCCTGCCAGGCGTCGGGCAGGCCCAGGTGCAGGACCGGCACCGACAGGCCCTCGGCGGCCAGCAGTTCGGCCACGCCGCTGCCGGCGCCGCCGGCCACGACGTTGTCTTCGACGGTGACCAGGCCTTCATGGCTGCGGGCCAGATCCAGCACCAGCTCGCGATCGAGCGGCTTGACGAAACGCATGTTCGCCACCGTGAGACCGAGCTCGCGGCCGACCTGTTCGGCCGCCGCCACGGGGGCGCCGAAGGCCAGCAGGGCGATCCGGCCGCCACGCCGGCGCAGCTGCGCCTTGCCGATCGGCAGGGTGTCCAGTCCCGGTTGCACGGCGACGCCGGGGCCGGTGCCGCGCGGGTAACGCACCGCGGCCGGGCCAGGGTGGCGGAAACCGGTGCTGAGCAGCTTCCGGCACTCATCCTCGTCGGCCGGCGCCATCACCACCATGTCCGGCACGCAGCGCAGATAGCTGAGGTCGAAGCTGCCGGCATGGGTGGCACCGTCGGGCCCGACCACGCCGCCGCGGTCGATCGCGAACAGCACGTCCAGCTGCTGCAGGGCGACGTCGTGGATCAGCTGGTCGTAGCCGCGCTGCAGGAAGGTGGAATAGATGGCCACCACCGGTTTCATGCCCTCGCAGGCCATGCCCGCGGCCAGGGTGACGGCGTGCTGTTCGGCGATGGCGACGTCGAAGTAGCGGTCCGGGTATTCCCGGCTGAAGCGCACCAGGCCCGAACCCTCGCGCATGGCCGGGGTGATGCCGAGCAGGCGTTCGTCGGTAGCCGCCATGTCGCAAAGCCAGTCGCCGAACACCTGCGTGTAGGTCGGCCTGGCCGGGCCGGCCTTCTTGACCACGCCGACGTTCGGATCGAAAGGCCCGACCGCGTGATATTCGATCTGGTCGCCTTCGGCCAGGTCGTAGCCCTTGCCTTTGGTCGTGATCACGTGCAGAAGCTGCGGGCCCTTCAGGCCCTTGAGCGTCTTCAGCGTGGACACCAGCGCGGGCAGGTCGTGGCCGTCGATCGGGCCGGTGTAATGAAAGCCCATTTCCTCGAACAGGGTGGAGGGCACGAACATGCCCTTCCAGTGCTCTTCCCAGCGGCGCATGAAGCGGGCGGCCGGCCGGTTCTTGTCGCCCAGCAGCTTCTTGCCGCCCTCGCGCAAGGCGTTGAGCGTGCGGCTGCCGGACAGGCGGCCGAGCATCTTGGTCAGGCCGCCGACGTTCTCGGAGATGGACATCCGGTTGTCGTTGAGGATGACCAGCAGGTCGGGCTCCGGTTCCATGCCGCCGGCGTGGTTCAGGGCCTCGTAGGCCATGCCCGCCGTCATGGCGCCGTCGCCGATCACCGCCACCACCCGGCGCGGGTCGCCCTTGCGCTGGTTGGCGATGGCCATGCCCAGGGCAGCCGAGATCGAGGTCGAGCTGTGGCCGACGCCGAAGCTGTCGTATTCGCTCTCGTCGCGCTTGGGGAAGGGGGCGATGCCGCCCTTCTGCTTGACGGTGTGGATGCGGTCGCGGCGGCCGGTCAGGATCTTGTGCGGATAGCACTGGTGGCCGACGTCCCATACCAGGCGGTCGGTCGGGGTGTCGTAGAGGTAATGCAGGGCGACCGTCAGCTCGATCACGCCAAGGCCGGCGCCGAAATGACCGCCGGACTGGCTGACCTGCTCGATCAGGTAGGCGCGCAGCTCCTCGGCGACCGCCGGCAGTTCCGCTTCGGGAAACTGGCGCAGGTCGGCAGGAACGGCGACGCGGGACAGGCGCGGATAGCGCTGGGGATCCATCGGTGAGGCTGCGTGGGGAGTGCCGGAATTGTCCGGTACCCTGCCGCTCGGGGCAAGGAAACCCGGCCCGGCGTTCAGGCCGGGCCGGGCTTCGGGGTCAGCGGCGGAAGCGCGCCAGCAGGCCGCCCGCCTTGGCCGGTTCGCTCTCGTTGCCGGCTGCCGATTCCGGGGTGGCTACGCCGGCCACCAGACTGGCGTTCACGAAGTCGATGACCTCGGCCAGGCTGGCGCCGCTCTGCCCGGCGATATCGGTCAGCAGGGCCGGGCCCTTCATCATCACGGTGGCGATGCGGAAATGCTTGGGGAACTCGCGTTCGGTCTGCGGCCACTTCAGCAGCTTGTAGCGGTCGTTGGGGCTGAAGCCAGGCATCAGGGCGCCGTTGCCGCTGGCCAGGGCGCATAGCCAGATCAGCCGGGACAGCGGCTGGGCGCCGCCCGCCTGCGCTTCCAGGCCGGGCAACTCGGCCGGAGACACCGGCGCCAGCGACTCGGGCGGGAGCACCGCGGTGCAGTAGGGCAGCAGGGGCTTGAGGGCGGTGCCGCCGAAATAGACCTGGCGGCCGGGATCGATCACCAGGTCGGGTGCCCCCGCCAGGCGCAGGCGGACCGGCCCGGACAGGGCGCCGGGGCGCAGGTGGTCGAAAAGCCGGGGTTCGGGCGCAGGCTCCGGAGCGGCCGCGGGCGCCGGGCCGGGGGCGGGTGCCGCCGTCTGCACCGGGGGCGGGGCGGGCGGTTCCGCCGGGGCAGGGTCGTCGGAGGCGGCGCGGGCAGGCGCCTGCGCGGCCGCGGGTGCCGCGGCCATCGTGCCGGCCAGCTCCGACAGCATCCTTTCGATACCCTCGGCACTGACCGGGCGCTGCAGCAGGTGATCGGCGTCGGCGCGGTTGCCTGCGGTCAGGGCCACGACCCGCTTGCCGGACCCGATGGCCTTCATCAGGCTCATCTGGCCATACATCGAGTCCATGTCTATGACCACGACCTCGGCCTCGGCCTCCGGGGCCAGCACCCAGGCATTGCCCAGGCGACCATTGGCCTGCTTGAACTGCGAAACGACTTGGGCCTCCTCCTCGCGGGACAGGCCGGCAAAACAGATGCTCTGTGTACTCATTCCCTGGATTCCCCCGGTCACGCCGGTCGGGCCAGCGTGAAGGCCGGCAGTGTCGGGGACCGGCGCGCCGGCGTCAAATGCCCTCAGCTGGGCCGGGCGGTCCGCCGTGGCAGGTGACTTTTCAGGAAGGCCATCTGGTCGGCCAGGATGTGCCGGTTCGAGAGGATCAGGTGCTCGACCCAGCTGGGCCGGTAGGGCACCGCCAGCAAGGGCATGCCGGCCTGCTGCGGGGTGCGGCCGCCCTTGCGGGAATTGCAGTGGAAACAGGCCGAGACCACGTTCTCCCAGACATCGCGGCCGCCGCGCGAAAGCGGCACCACGTGATCGCGGGTCAGCGCATGCCGGCTGAACTCGTTGCCGCAGTACAGGCACAGGTTGGCGTCACGGGCGAACAGGGCGCTGTTGGTGAGGGCCGGGGACGGATCCAGCGCTTGCGGCCTGGCGTGTCCGCGGGCGGCGACGATCGGATGCAGTTCGATCACGCTCTGCCGGCCGCTGGCCCGGTTGATGCCGCCGCGTACGGTCAGACAGGGCTCGCCCAGGGTCCAGGCGACCGCGCCGCGCACGTACAGGCAGACCGCGTCCTGCCAATGCATCCAGTCCAGGATGCGGCCGTGCGCGTCCAGCGACAGCACGCGCGGCAGGGTCCGATCACGGGAGGAAGAAGCGCCCGCCGGGGGGGCATGGCCCCCGGTGCCCACGAGACTCAGGTGAGCGGGCGGTGTTCCCATCGGCGTCGAGCATACGCCTTGCGCATGACAGTTCAAGCGGATTCGAGCCCGGGGCCGCGGCCGCGCGCAAGGGCTAGAATCCCCGTCGGACCCTTTCCGCGAGGCGACCGATGCGAGGCCTGTACCCGGAGATCGAACCCTACGACAGCGGTTTCCTGGCGGTGGACGAGCGCCACCGGCTGTACTACGAGCAATGCGGCAACCCCGCCGGCAAGCCGGTGGTGGTGCTGCACGGCGGTCCCGGCGCCGGTTGCGGGCCGCGCATGCGCCGCTTCCACGATCCCGCCCGCTACCGGATCGTGCTGTTCGACCAGCGCGGCAGCGGCCGCTCCACTCCACATGCCGACCTGGTGGACAACACCACGTGGGACCTGGTGGCGGACATCGAGAAGCTGCGCCGGCACCTGGGCATCGAACGCTGGCAGGTGTTCGGCGGCAGTTGGGGCTCGACCCTGGCCCTGGCCTATGCCGAGGCGCATCCGAACGCCGTCACCGAACTGGTGCTGCGAGGCATCTTCATGCTGCGGCGGTGGGAGCTGGAATGGTTCTACCAGCAGGGCGCCTCGCGCCTGTTCCCGGATGCCTGGGAACGTTATCTGGAGCCGATCCCGCCGGTCGAGCGGCACGATCTGATGAGCGCCTACCACCGGCGGCTGACCTCGCCGGACGAGTCCGTGCGGCTGGCGGCGGCGCGGTCGTGGTCGGTTTGGGAGGCCGCCACCAGCTTCCTGCGCCAGGACGAGGCCTACGTGCAGAGCCATGAGGATCCTGCCTTCGCCCTGGCCTTTGCCCGGATCGAGTGCCACTACTTCGTGCACGGCGGTTTTTTCGACGTGGACGACCAGCTGCTGCGCGACGCCCACCGGCTCAAGGGCATTCCCGGCGTGATCGCGCACGGCCGCTACGACGTGGTCTGCCCGCTGCAGAATGCCTGGGACCTGCACCGGGCCTGGCCGGACGGGCGCCTGGAGATTGGCCCGACCTCGGGCCACTCGGCCTTCGAGCCGGAACTCACCGACATTCTGGTGCGCGCCACCGACGGCTACGCCGGCCGCTGAGCCGGCGCTGCCGCGTCGGCGCTCAGGCCGGGCTTCCGTCGGGCTCCCGGTCGAGCAGCCACAGCCCCGCCCACAGCTTCGGGTCCATGGCATAGCCTTCGGCCATCTTCGCCGCCAGCCAGCGCGGCGCCTGGTCCACCGGCACTTCGTGCACGACGATGTCCTCGCTTTCGTCGCCGCCACCGGCGTGCACCCGGGTCAGGCCGCGGGCGCGGGCGAAGGCGACCTGCTCGCTGGTCAGGCCGGAGCTGGTCGGGCCTATCATCAGCACCTTCACCTCCGACGCCAGCCAGCCGGTCTCCTCCAGCAGCTCGCGGCGGGCAGCGTCCTCGATGGTGTCCTGGGCGTCGAGGTCGCCGACCAGGCCGGCCGGCATCTCGATGGTGTTGGCGCCCAGGGGGATGCGGTACTGCTCGACGAACAGCAGTTTCCGTTCCGGCGTCACCGCGATCACGATCACCGCGCTGCCGGCATTGGTGCGCTCGGCGTATTCCCAGTGTCCGCGCCTGACCAGGCGCAGGTACTTGCCTTCGCACATCGTCTCGGGGGTGTCGTTCATGCCGGCCATCCTAGCCGGCCGCTCCGCCCTCTTGCATCCCGGCCGCGGTAGCGGCCCGGCCGTAGCGGCCCGGGAATCAGACCGACTGCAGGCGCCGCCGGCTCATCGGCCCGAAGCGCAGCTGCTCGCACAGCTGCTCGAGGGCCTCGCGGTCGGGCGGCCGTCGCTCCGCCTCGCCGAAGTCCTCGGGCAGCGGTGCGTCCAGGACGATCGTGGCCAGTTGGCGCGAAAGCAGGGCGATCTCGCGGTGGTCGCGCAGGGCCTGGGCGTGCCGGCCGGCGCCGCGCAGGCGCAGGAAGGGCAACTCGTCCAGGCGTTCGAGCAGGGCGTCCAGGCTGCCGAAATGCTCCAGCAGCGCCGCCGCGGTCTTGGCGCCGATGCCGGGCACGCCGGGGATGTTGTCGATGGCGTCGCCGGTCAGGCCCAGGTAGTCCGCCACCTGGTGCGCATGCACGCCGTAGCGGGCCTTGACGCCGTCGGCGCCCCAGCGCTCGCCGCGGGCGAAATCCCATTGCTGGTCGCCTTCCCGCAGCAACTGCGAGAGATCCTTGTCGGCCGAGACGATCACGCCGCGATGACCGGCACGACGGACCCGCGCCAGGGCCGAACCGATCAGATCGTCGGCCTCGTAGCGGTCGTCGGCCAGGACCGGCAGGCCCAGCGCACGGCAGAGCCGCCGGCAGTGGTCGAACTGGCGCCTGAGTTCTTCCGGCGCCGGCTCGCGGTTGGCCTTGTAGGCCGGGTAGAGCCGGTTGCGGAAGCAGCTGTCCAGGGCCTCGTCGAAGGCGATCGCGATGTGGCCGGGTTTCTGCCGTTCCAGCAGGTCGAGCAGGAAGCGGGCGAAGCCGTGCACGGCGTTCACCGGCCAGCCCTCGCGGTCCTGGAACTCGTCGGGCATGGAATGCCAGGCCCGGAACACGTACAGGCTGGCGTCCACCAGGTGGACGGCGCTCATGGCGTCCAGTCCGCCAGCCGCTGCATCGGGTCCGGACGCGGCCGTTCCGGCGCTTCGGCCTGGGGTGTGCCGATGTGGATGAAACCGAGGATCCGTTCGTTGCTGGCCAGGCCCAGCCGGGCCGTGATCGCCGGATCGTAGGCGGCCCAGCCGGTCAGCCACTGGGCCCCGAAGCCCAGGGCCTGGGCGGCCTGCAGCAGGGCGAAGCAGAGCGCGCCGCCGCTGAGCAATTGCTCCTGCTCCGGCACCTTGTGCCCAGGCACCAGGCAGGCGACCACCGCCAGCACTAGCGGCGCGTGGACGAAGCGCTGGCGCTCCTTGTCCAGCTGCGCGGGGGCGGCGGCCGGCTCGCGTTCCAGCAGGCGTGTCGCCAGCAGTTCGCCCAGAGCCTGCCTGGCGTCCCCCCGGATGCAAAGGAAACGCCACGGCGCCAGCTTGCCGTGATCCGGTACGCGCACGGCGGCGGCGAGCATGGCCTGCACCTGTTCTTGGGTCGGGCCGGGTTCGCCCAGCAGACGCGCCGGCACGGAGCGGCGCCGGCTCAGGAAATCGAGGCAGTCCATGGCCGCGAGCTTACCATTCGGCCGCTGGCCGCCCCCGCCCCTCGGGAAATGCGAAACCGTTCACGGAATGCCGTGGCAAGATGGCCCAGACTTCCGGCACAGGCGCGTGAACCCCCCGGACGTGCGAAGACGATGAGCGATACCTCCTTCCCCCAGGGCACCTCCTTCCCGGCCGCCGGCCGGCGTGAGGTGGTGGCCGCTTTGCGGCTGCGCAGCACCGACCATCTTCAGGCGGTGCTGGCGCGCGTGTTCGCGCGGGCCGACGACTGGCTGTTCGACCTGGCCAAGAAGGACGCCACTGCGACGGCCTCGCCCTACCTGCATGCGATGCGTGCCCTGCGCAGCTCGCGGGCGCCGATCGAGCGCGGCTTTCGCGAACACCTGGACAAGGGTTTCGATCGTTTCGAGCGCCGGGCCAGTCCGGACCCGATTCGCGATGCCGCTGCCGAACCCGCCGAACTGAGCCTGCTGGAGGAAAGCGAGCTCGAGCAGCAACTGGCCACCAACCTCACCGCCGAGGCGATCACCCGGGCCCACGGGGCCCAGCTCGAGGAACTGACCGGCCGCCTGGCGGCCATGCTGGGCGTGGCGGAGCTGGCCCCGGAGCTGCATCCGCTGAGCGCGCATCAGCTGGCCGGGGCGCTGGGCGAGGCGCATCGCGGCGTCGAGATGCCGCCGGACGTGCGCATGGTGCTGTTCAAGTATTACGAGCGCGAGCTGGTGCACGACCTGGGTCTGCTGCTGGCCGACCTCAACAAGCGCCTGGCGGCCGCGGGCTTCCATCCCCGCACTGCCGCCAAGCCTGCGCCCAGGCCGCAGCCGCGACCGGAGGCGCCGGTTGCCGAGGCCTGGGACCGGGCCGGCCAGGCTGCCCAGGATTGGGCGGGTCCGGCCGGCGCTCCGTCGCCGGCCTATGCTCCCACTGCCGAGGACCGGGCGATGTTCGACGCCCTGGTGGCGGCGCTGCGGGCCTGGCGGCCGGCACACCAGGAAGCCGCCGGCGGTCGGCAGACCGGCCGCGGCGGCCAGCGGCCCATGGTGGCCCAGGAAATGCTGTCCGTGCTGTCGCTGATGCAGAGCACGGTTCCGGAGGCTGTCACCGAGGCGCTGGAACGGCCCGAGGCCTCCCTGGCCATCCTGCTGAAGAACGAGCTGCTGCGCGGCGCCAGCCGGATCGGCCTGCCGCCCGAGCAAGTCAGCATCAGCCAGGACGACGAGGACGCCGTGGACCTGGTCGGCATGCTCTTCGACGTGATGTTCGAGGAGCGCGACTTCGAGCAGGCGGCGCGTGCGCTGATCGCCCGCCTGGTGGTTCCCTTCGTCAAGGCGGCGGTGATGGACAGGCGCCTGTTCCTGTTCAAGACCCATCCGGCCCGGCGCCTGCTCAACTCGCTGGCCGAGGCCGTGGAGGGCAACCGCGGCGAAGGTCCGCAGGAGCGCGAGCTGCTGCAGAAGGCCGAAGCCACCGTGGACCGGCTGGTGGCCGAGTTCAACGAAGACCTGGCCATCTTCGAGACGCTCGAGCAGGAGCTGCGCCAGTTCCTCGAGCAGCACCGGCGCCGGGTCGAGCTGGCCGAACGCCGGGCCGCCGAGGCCCAGCGCGGCCAGGAGCGGCTGGAGCAGGCGCGCGAACTGGCCGCCGCCGAACTGGAAAGGCGCACCGCCGGCCTGACGCCGACGCCGGCGATGCAGGATTTCCTGGCCCGGGCCTGGACGCACCATCTGTCCATGATCGCCCTGCGCGAGGGTCCGGACAGCGGCTCGTGGAAGACCGCCCTGGACGTGGCCGACCGCCTGCTGGCCCTGTTGCCGCGCGAAGGCCGGCCGCCGGCCGAGGTGGCCGGCGCCATGAAGGCCCTGCGCGAACCCCTGGAGAACGTGCTGGCCAGCTCCGGCGTGATCGGCGAGGCGGCCCAGGACGTCATCCGCGCCATCGCCGAAAGCGTGGAACATCCGGAGCGCGAGGTACCGGTGCCGGCGACCCCGGCCGCCGAGGACAAGGTCGTGCCCATGCCGGAGCGTCGCAGTCCCGCCGCGGCGGCGGCGGCGGCCCTGGCCGATCTCAAGCCGCGTCTGGAAGTGGTCGGCGGCAAGGCCGGCCTGAAGATCAACGACGCCGACGTCGAACAGATGCGCCAGCTCAAGGTCGGCACCTGGATCCACATCGCCGGCGAGGACGGCAGGCACCATCCGGTGAAGCTGTCCTGGATCAGCCCGATCTCCTCGCGCCTGATGTTCGTCAACCGGCGCGGCGTGCGCGTGCTGGTGGCCTCGGTCGAGGAGCTGGCGGCGATGAAGCAGGAAGGCAACCTGCTGGTCCGCGAGCAGGAAGGGGTGTTCGACCAGGTATTGCACCGGGTGATGGGCAAGCTGCGAGACGGCGCCGACGCGGCCGGCTGAGCCCCTGTCGCCTTCCCGACCCTTCCGGTAGCATGCCCCGGACCATTCTCCGGGAGTGTGCGGCATGGCGGTGACCATCGTTTGCGTGCGCGAGACCGCGCCCGGCGAGCGCCGGGTGGCCTTGACGCCCGAGATCGCGAAGAAGTTGTCGGCGCTGGGCGCGCAGGTACTGCTGGAGCGCGGCGCCGGCGAATCCGCGTATTTTCCCGATGCCGCCTATGCCGGCGCCGGCGCCGTTTTCGCCGACGCCCCCGAGATCGCCGTCGCCCGCGCCGACGTGTTGTGCTGCGTGCAGGCGCCGGCCAACGACCGCATCGCGAGGATGAAACGAGGGGCGCTGCTGCTGGGCTTGCTGGCCCCGCATGCCGACCCGGCCCGCGTGCAGACGCTGCTGGACGCGGGCGTCACGGCGTTTGCGCTGGAACGGCTGCCGCGCACCACCCGCGCCCAGGCCATGGACGTGCTGTCCTCGCAGGCCGGCATGGCCGGTTACAAGGCCGTGCTGCTGGCGGCCCAGCTGGCACCGCGTTACTTCCCCATGCTGACCACGGCCGCCGGCACCATCCGGCCGTCGAAGGTGCTGGTGATCGGGGCCGGCGTGGCCGGCCTGCAAGCCATCGCCACCGCGCGCCGACTGGGTGCGCAGGTCGAGGGTTTCGACGTGCGGCCGGAAACCCGCGAGCAGATCGAGTCCCTGGGCGGCCGCTTCCTGGACCTGGGTGTCAGCGCCGCCGGCGAGGGCGGTTACGCCCGCGAACTGACCGCGCAAGAGCGGGCCGAGCAGCAGCGTCGCCTGGGCGAACACCTCAAGTCGGTGGACGTGGTGGTGACCACGGCGGCCGTGCCGGGCCGGCCGGCTCCGAAGATCGTCAGCGCGGCAATGGTGGCCGGCATGAAGCCCGGCAGCGTGCTGGTGGACCTGGCGGCCGAAACCGGCGGCAACTGCGAGCTGACCCGGCCGGGCGAAACCTTCGAACAGGCCGGCGTGGTCATCGCCGGCCCGCTCGACCTGGCCAGTCAGGGCGCGCTGCATGCCAGCGAAATGTATGCGCGCAACGTCTTCAACTTCCTGGCGCTATCCCTCAAGGACGGCGCCCTGGCGCTGGACTGGGACGACGAACTGGTGGCGCGCACCTGCCTGGCGCACGAGGGCCGGCGCCGGGAGTGAGGACGCCGGTGGGGCCGGTGCCGGACGGTGTCGCGTCGTCAGCCGCTGCCGTCCGGGCCGCCGGTACGGTCGGTATCGGCGGGCGCGTCCGGCGCGGGCGCGATGGCGGGCCCTCCCGCCTCCAGCCAGGCCCGGCGCTGTTCCGGGCTGAGGCTGCGCCAGCGCTGCAGCAGGTCGCGGCGCTGTTCCGGCGGTAGCGCGCGCAGGGCCTGGAAGCTGGCGCGGGCCTTTTCCTGCAGTTCCGGCGGCATGTCGAGGAAATGACGTACGCCGGCGCGGATGCGTTCGCGCTCCTCGGGGCTCATCGCTTCCCAGCGCTGGTGTCGTTCCAGCCGTTCCAGCAGGTGCACGCGGGCCGAGGCCGGCATCTGGTCCCAGCGCTGCTCGAACCTGGCCAGGCGCGCCTGCCGGTCCGGGTCCAGCTCCGTCCAGCGCGGCACGACCACGCCCCCGGGTACCGGCACCGGGCCCATGCGCATGAGCCGGGCCAGCCAGCGGTCGCGATGGGGAGGGCGGTGCTCCGGAGCAAGGCGTGGGCCAGGGTCAGCGGCCGTCTCCTGCCGCGCCGGCGGCGGCGCCGGCTCCTCCGGCGGGCGAGCGAGCACCGGCATAGCCGGCAACAGGAACGAGGCCAGGATCAGGGCCGGCAGGGCGTACGTCTTCGCGCTGGCGAGGCTCATCGCCGTTCCCCGCCGTTCGTGGCCACCGGCGCTTCGGCGAGCCAGGCGTAGAAGTCGGCATCCTCTTCCACCAGCAGCGCCTCCAGCTCCGCCTGGCTGGGTGCCGCCGGATCGAAGGCGGCCGGCGGACCGGCATCGCGGCCCGGCCACCACCAGGCCAGGCCCAGGGCAAGCACGGTCGTGGCGAAGGCCGCCGCCGGCAGGCCCAGGGCGGACCTCCGGGGGCGGCCGATGCCGGCGAGGGCAGCGCGGCGCGCTTCGCGCAATCGCGCCGCGGTCGCGGGGTCGAGCCGGGCACTGGCCCGTTCGAACAGCGCGCGGGCATCCGGCGGGTTCGGGTCTCGACGGTTCATCGCCAGTCCTCCAGGTGCGATCGCAGGGCGGCCATCGCCCGCGACAGGTGGGTCTTCACCGAGCCTTCCGAGCAGCCCATGGCGGCCGCCGTGTCGGCCACGTCCAGGCCCTGCAGTTCACGCAGCAGCCAGGCCTCGCGCTGCCGTCGCGGCAAGCGTCGCACGGCCCGGCCCAGCGCCTGCCAGGCCCGCTGCCGGTCCAGGTGCGCGGCCGGATCCTCACCAGGGTCCGGAAGCAGCGCCAGCGGGTCCTCGCGCTGCTCCGCCGCCTTGCCCAGCACCGCCATCACCCGTTGGCGCACGGCGTTGCGGCGGTGCCGGTCGGTGATCTGCCGGCGCAGGATGCTCCAGAACAGCGGCGGCCATTCCTCCGGCGGCCGCTCCCGGTAGCCGACGAAGCGGATCATGGCTTCCTGCACCGCGTCCAGGGCGTCCTCGCGATGGCCGAGCGCCAGCTCGGCCAGGCGAAAACCGCGGCGTTCCACCGATGCCAGGAACTGGTCCAGGCTGGCGACCGTAAGGGCGGGCGCGGCGTCGAAGGGCATCACGGGGCAGCAGTCAGGCCATCGCTACCGGTGTATAACGCATCCGGGGCCGGCACCGTTGACCTGCTTTCAATGGCGCCGGTCATAGCGACTGCCGCGCCGGTCGAGCCTGCGGTCGACATGCTCGCCGCGGCGGTCGAGCCGGTGGTCGATCCGGTCGCCGCGCAGGTCCAGGCGCTCGGCGCGAACCGGGTGGCCGTTGGCTTCGGCCAGGTCGGCCCGGCGGTCCAGCCTGCGGTCGATGCGGTCGCCGCGGCGGTCAAGCCGCTCCTCGATCCGGTCGCCGCGCCGGTCCAGTCCTTGCTCCACGCGGTCGCCGTCGGGATGGGCCAGCGCCGGGCCGGCAGCCAGGAGCAGGGAGAGTGCGGACAGGGGCAGCAGGGTTTTGCCGGTCATCTTCTTCATCGCCAGTTCCTCCTTGGTCGGGTGGCAGCGAGGGGAACGCCCCCCGGAGCCGGTTGTTGACCCGACGCTGGTTGCCGTTTAGCCAGCGGTTATGATGGGCGCGTCGCGCGCCCGCGCGGGAGGAGAGACATGGACGGCTTCGTCGCGCTCTACATCTTCGTGCTGGCCGCCTTCACCGGTTACGAAATCATCGGCCGCGTCCCGGTGATCCTGCACACGCCGCTGATGTCCGGCTCCAACTTCGTGCACGGCATCGTCCTGGTCGGCGCCATGGTGGTGTTGGGTCACGCGGATACGACACTGGAGAAGGCGGTCGGCTTCCTGGCCGTCCTGATGGGTGCCGGCAATGCCGCCGGCGGCTACGTCGTCACCGAACGCATGCTCGAGATGTTCAAGCGCAGCCGGAAGGAGGGCGGCGCATGAGCTGGCTGCCGGTGGTGGTCAAGGCCAGCTACTTCCTGGCGGCCCTGCTGTTCATCCTCGGCATCAAGCGCATGGCCTCGCCGCTCACCGCGCGCAGCGGCATCCGCTGGGCCGGCCTCGGCATGGTGCTGGCCACCGCCGCCACCTTCGCCACGCCGGGACTGCACAACCTCGGGCTAATCGCCCTGGCCCTGGCCATCGGCACCGTGCTGGCCTGGGTGTCGGGCAAGCGCGTGGCCATGACCGACATGCCGCAGATGGTGGCCCTGTACAACGGCCTGGGCGGCGGCTCGGCGGCGGCGATCGGTGCGGTCGAGCTGCTGCGCTTCTCCGATGCCGGCGCCGCGCCCTCGCAGACCACCCTGGTGCTGGCGGCGGTGGGCGCGCTGATCGGTTCGGTGTCGCTGACCGGCTCGGTCATCGCCTGGGCCAAGCTGGACGGCCGCATGGACCGGCGCTTCACCTTTCCCGGCCAGCAGGTTTTCAACGGCCTGGTCTTCCTGCTGGCCCTGGGTCTGGGCGCGGCCAGCGTGTGGTGCCTGCAGCAGCCGCTGATCATCGGTTTCTTCCTGGCCGCCCTGGCGCTTGGCGTGCTGATGACCTTGCCGATCGGCGGCGCCGACATGCCGGTGGTGATCTCGCTGTACAACGCCCTGACCGGGCTGGCGGTGTCGTTCGAGGGCTACGTGCTGCAGAACGAGGCCCTGATCATCGCCGGCATGGTGGTCGGCGCCGCCGGCACCATGCTGACCCAGCTGATGGCCCGGGCCATGAACCGGCCGCTGGCGAACGTGCTGTTCGGCAGCTTTGGCGCCGCCGGCGGCGGCCAGGCCATCAGCGGCGCGCAGAAGCCGATCGAGGCCGAGGACGCGGCGGCGATGATGGCCTATGCCGAGCGGGTGGTGATCGTGCCCGGCTACGGCATGGCCGTGGCCCAGGCCCAGCACAAGGTCTGGGAACTGACCCAGCTGCTGCTCAGGCGCGGCGTGAAGGTGAAATTCGCCATCCACCCGGTAGCGGGGCGCATGCCCGGGCACATGAACGTGCTGCTGGCCGAGGCCGGCGTGCCCTACGACCTGATCGCCGACATGGACGACATCAACCCCGAGTTCCCGGCCACCGACGTTTCCCTGGTGATCGGCGCCAACGACGTGGTCAATCCGGTGGCCAGGACCGACCCGTCCTCGCCGATCTACGGCATGCCGATCCTGGACGTGGCGGCGTCGAAGAACACCATCGTCATCAAGCGCGGCAAGGGCACCGGTTTTGCCGGCATCGAGAACGCACTCTTCTACGCCGACAACACCCGCATGCTCTACGGCGACGGCGCCGAGGCGGTGGCCAGGCTGGTGGCGGGCATCAAGGCGCTGGACGGCGGGCACTGAGGCGGCAGGCCGCCGCCGCTCAGCGGCCCAGGCGCCAGGCCAGAGGCAGGGCGAGCAGGACGAAGGTCCAGTCCCAGGGACCGCTGCCGTATCGCAGCAGCTCCCAGACCAGGCTGGGCCCGATCCGCGAGGCCGACTCCCAGGGCGCCAGGCCCAGCAGCACACCGAACTGGGCCGCTGCCAGCAGCCAGGTGGAGACCAGGATGGCGAGCGCCGTGCCGGCCAGGCTGAGCCAGGCCCTGGCCCGGCCGGGGGCCATGGCCGCCAGGCGCAGCATCAAGGCCATGTCCAGCGCGGCGACTGGCGCCATCCAGCCGCACATGGCCGCCAGGCCCAGGCCGGCGGCCACCCACAGCGCGGCCACGCCCAGCACCCCGGCGGCCAGGGCGAAGGCCGGCAGGATCCAGCCGTGCAGGCTGACGGTGCGTTGGGTGGGCAAACGGTCGGTTCCGGTCATGGGGCGGGCTAAAATAGCCCCGATTCCCGCCAGGCGATACCCGTGAGCTATTCCCGCACCAGCGAGCCCGTCAAGTTCGAGCGCGATTGCGCCGCCGTGCTGGTGCCCCAGGGCGAGCAGGTCACGCTGCCGGCGGGCAGTACCGGCTACGTCACCCAGGCCCTGGGCGGCTCCTTCACGGTGTTCGTCGACGGCAACCTGTTCCGCATCGCCGGCCGGGACGCCGACGCCATCGGCAAGGAGCCGCCGGCGCCGCTGCGATTGCCCGAAGGTGCCGGCGACGAGGAAGTGGAGCGGCTGGTCTGGCAGCAACTTCGCACCTGCTTCGATCCGGAGATCCCGGTCAACATCGTGGATCTTGGCCTGGTCTACGACTGCGTGCTCGGCCGTAACGCCGAGGGCGAACGCACGGTCAGTATCCGTATGACGCTGACCGCGCCGGGCTGCGGCATGGGCGAGATCCTGGTGGATGACGTGCGGGCCAAGGTGGAGGCGGTGCCGACCATCGCCGAGGCCGATGTGGAGCTGGTGTTCGACCCGCCCTGGAACCAGTCCATGATGTCCGATGAGGCACGGCTGGAAACCGGCCTGTTCTGAGGGCCGCCGCTGCCGGAGTGTTGCGTTGCGGCAAGGCTGGTGCCGGCAGTCGCCTCCAAGTCATTGATCAGACAGCGATTTGTGTCGAGCTCGCAGACCCGGGCACGATGCCGCGCCGCGGCTTGATTTGTGACTTTCGTCACGCTAGCGTCCGGATCGTGTCACGCGGATGTGATCCGCGTCACACATCCGGGTGGCGCGTCTTTCCCGATGCGGAAGATTCGAGGCCAGAAAGGCCCGACGGGGGAGTGCGGCCAGGGGGCCCGGGGCAGGGAAGCAAGCACGGCCGGCTGACGGCCTCCTTTGCAACCATCTTTAATTCGGGGATCCAACACAGTGAGCAAGTACACACGCAAGCTCCGCCTGCGCGGCCTGGTCGTGGCCACCGCCATGGCCTTCGCCGGCTCGTCCGTGTCCGCGGCCGAGATCCATTTCGATGGCCTCCGCGACGGTGAGCGCTATGACCGCTTCATCGTCAAGTACCGCGACGGCGCGCCGGAAGCACAGAACGCCGCGGCCCTGCAGCGTGCCCTGGAGCGCGCCTCGGTCGGCGCCCAGCAGATGATCCAGGCTCAGCGCGCCCAGGCCGGCCGTATCGGCGCCGGGGACGCCAAGCCGCTGCAGATCGGCCACCTGCGCCGGCTGTCGGTCGGTGGCGAAGTGGTCCGCACCAACCGCAAGCTCAGCCGCGCCGAAGCCCAGGAGCTGATGCGCCAGCTGGCCGCCCATCCGAACGTCGAGTACGTCGAGGTGGACCAGCTGATGAAAGCGATCTTCACCCCCAACGACACCCGCTACAGCGAGCAGTGGGGTTACTTCAATGCCACCGGCGGCATCCGCGCCGACCAGGCCTGGGACGTCAGCACTGGCGCCGGGGTGGTGGTGGCGGTGCTGGATACCGGTTCCACCAACCACAGCGACCTGAACGGCAACACCATCGCCGGCTACGACATGATCAGCGACAGCACGGTCGCCGGCGACGGCAACGGTCGCGATTCCGATCCGTCCGACCCCGGCGACTACTACGGTGGCTACCCGTCCAGCTGGCACGGCACCCATGTCGCCGGCACCGTCGCCGCGGTGACCAACAACGCCAAGGGTGTCGCCGGCACCGCGTTCGGCGCCAAGGTGCAGCACGTGCGCGTGCTGGGTCGCGGCGGCGGCTACACGTCCGACATCGTCGACGGCATCACTTGGGCCTCGGGCGGCACCGTCAGCGGCGTGCCGGCCAACCCGACCCCGGCCGAGGTCATCAACATGTCGCTGGGTGGCAGCGGCTCCTGCTCCAGCACCTACCAGAACGCCATCAACGCGGCCGTGAACCGCGGCACCACCATCGTGGTGGCGGCCGGCAACAGCAACACCAACGTGTCCAATGCGGTGCCGGCGAACTGCCAGAACGTGATCGCGGTGGCGGCGACCGACATCAACGGATCCCGCGCCAGCTTCTCCAACTACGGTTCCGGCATCGACATCTCCGCCCCGGGCGTGAACATCCTCTCCACGCTCAACAGCGGCAGCACCTCGCCGGGCAGCGAGAGCTACGCTTCCTACAACGGCACTTCCATGGCGGCTCCGCACGTCGCCGGCGTGGTGGCGCTGATGCAGGCGGCGGCCAGCACCCCGCTGACACCGTCGCAGGTGGAGTCCATCATCAAGTCCACGGCGCGGCCGCTGCCGGGCTCGTGCTCGGGCGGTTGCGGCGCCGGCATCGTCAATGCCAAGGCGGCCGTGGATGCGGTGACCGGCGGCGGCGGCGACCCGGGTCCGGGCCCGAACGAGCTGACCAAGGGCGTGCCGGTCACCGGCCTGTCGGCCAGCACCGGCAACGACATCGTCTACACGATGACCGTGCCCTCGGGCGCCAGCAACCTGAGCTTCAGCATTTCAGGCGGCACCGGCGACGCCGACCTGTACGTCAAGTACGGCAGCGCGCCGACCGACAGCAGCTACGACTGCCGGCCCTACCTCAATGGCAACTCGGAAACCTGCAGCTTCGCCAGCCCGGCCGCCGGTACCTACTACGTCCGGGTGAAGGCCTATTCCAGCTTCTCCGGCGTCAGCCTGGTGGGCGACTACAGCACCGGCGGTGGCGGCAGTCCGCAGACCTACAGCAACGGCACCGATTACGCCATCAACGACCTCAGCACGGTGGAAAGCCCGATCACGGTGTCCGGTCGCAGCGGCAACGCCCCGAGCAGCACCTCGGTGGCGGTGGACATCCGTCACACTTACATCGGTGACCTGCGCGTGGACCTGGTGGCGCCGGACGGCTCGGTCTACAACCTGCACAACCGCAGTGGCGGCAGTGCCGACAACATCATCCGTACCTATACGGTTAACCTGTCCAGCGAGGCCCTCAACGGCACCTGGCGGCTGCGGGTGAGCGACAACGCCCGTCGGGACACGGGCTACATCAACAGCTGGAGCATCACCTTCTGACCCTCCGCGGCCAACGGTCGCAGTTCGGGAGACCCCGGCTTGGCGCCGGGGTCTTTTTTGTCGCCGTGCCGCCTAGCCGGCGGCCTCGAACCGGTTGGCGGCGACGTTCTTGCGGACCTTGAGCGGGTCCCAGATGCGGCCGTTCATGGCGATGTAGACGCCGGGCGGCTTGCTCTGCACGGCGCCCACCGCGGTGCCGATGTTGAACTCGGCGTCGGAACCCCGGAACCGGGCCGGATTGAGCGCGCCGGTCAGCACGATGGTCTTGTCCGGAATGCTGGCCAGTACCTTGGCGGTTTCGACCATGGTGTCGGTGCCGTGGGTGACCAGGACGTGCCTGGCCGGCTGGGCGGCAATGGCGGCGCGCAGCAGCTCGCGGTCCTCGGCGGTGATGTGCAGGCTGTCCTTGCGGATGATCGGGATGACCGTGTAGCGGAAAGCGACGCCCAGCTCGTCCAGGATGCGGCCGATCTGCGGCTCGCCGACCTGGTAGTCCGACTTGTCGTCGAAATACACCTTGTCGATGGTGCCGCCGGTGGTGACGATCAGCAGTTCATCCATGGCCCATTCTCCTCAGGCAGGGCGCGGATTATACGTCCCGGCTGCGGCCCGGAGCCCTGCCGGCCGCACGGGCGCGCAGGCCGTCCCAGCTGGCCGCCAGCACCAGTGCAGCGGCCAGGGCTGCTTCCGCCAGGGCCGGCACGCGCGCCGTCGGCGAGGCCCAGGCCTCCATCACGCCGTGGCTGAAAAGCAGCAGGGCAGCGACCGCGCCCCAGAAGAAGGCGGCAGGGCGCCGCGCCAGCAGCAGCAACAGGGCCGGCAGCATCGGCGACATGTGCAGGCCTGCCGCCAGCCAGGCCGGCATCCGCGCAGGCGGCGCCAGCCAGCCGTGCCACAACCAGGGCAGCAAGGCCAGACCGACGATGGCGGCGGCGGCGAAGCGCTTGGCCGGGCTCATGCCGACAGTTTCCGCGCCGTTTCGGCCAGGCGCCGACCCAAGGCACGGGCCAGCAGCCTTTCTTCGTCGGTCGGTTCGGTCTGGTCGTCGGCGCCGGCGACGTGGCTGGCGCCGTAGGGCGTGCCGCCGCTGCGGGTGCTGTTGAGCGCCGCCTCGGTGAAGGGAATGCCCAGCAGCAGCATGCCGTGGTGCAGCAGCGGCAGCATCATGCTCAGCAGGGTGGATTCCTGGCCGCCGTGCATGGTCGCGGTGGAGGTGAACACCGCCGCCGGCTTGCCTACCAGGGTGCCTGACACCCATTCCGCGCCCAGCCCGTCGAGGAAATGCTTCAGCGGTGCCGCCATGTTGCCGAACCGGGTGGGGCTGCCCAGGGCCAGGCCGGCGCACTCGGCCAGGTCGGCCCGGCTCACGTATGGAGCGCCGTCTTCCGGCACCGGCGGGGCGGCGGTCTCGGTGATGGGGGCCACCGGCGGCACGGTGCGCATGCGCGCCTGCATGCCGGGCACTTCGCCGATGCCGCGGGCGACGTGCCGGGCGAGCCGTGCCACCGAGCCGCCGCGGCTGTAGTAGAGGACGAGGATGTCTGCCATGACGCCAGTGTAGCCGGGCGCGGGCGGATCGGCGGCGTCGCGCGGCTTTGCGCTAGGCTTGGCGACCATGGCTCCGATCCAGACCCTGTATCGCTGGCTGGAACGCGTGGACCGGGAGCGCATCCGGTCCTTCGCCCGATTCCTGTGGTCGCGCTTCCTGGCCGACCGCTGCTTCGAGACTGCCGGCGCCCTGTCCTACACCTCGCTGTTCGCAATGGTGCCGCTGGCGATGGTGGTGTTCGGTGTGCTGTCGGCCTTTCCCGTGTTTGATCAGTGGGCCGACCGCCTGAGTGGCTTCGTGTTCTCCAACTTCGTCCCGGACGCCGCCAGGGTGGTGGAGGACTACCTGCGCGAGTTCGCCCTTGGCGCCCGCCGCCTGACCGTGCCGGGCATCGTTGCCCTGCTGGTGTCGGCGCTGCTGGCGATGTGGAGCGTGGAAAGCACCTTCAACCGGATATGGAGGGTACCGACGCCGCGGCCGAAACTGCTGCGTTTCCTGATCTACTGGACCCTGCTGACCCTGGGCAGCCTGCTGGCGGTCGCCAGCCTGGCGGTCACCTCCTACCTGTTCTCGTTGCCGGCGCTGAGCGGCGTCGAGGACATGGACTGGAGCCGGCGCCTGCTCGGCCTGCTGCCCAACCTGGTCGAGCTGGCGGTGTTCACTCTGGCCTACTGGCTGATCCCGCACCGTAGCGTCGGCTTCCGCTTCGCCCTGGCCGGGGGCCTGTTCGCCATGCTGCTGTTCGAACTGGCCAAGCGCGCCTTCGCCGCCTACCTGCTGGGCGTGCCCACGTACGAGCAGCTCTATGGCGCCCTGGCGGTCGTGCCGATCTTCATGATCTGGCTGTACCTGAGCTGGGTGGTGGTGCTGCTGGGCGCCAGCCTGGCGGCTTCACTGTCCGCGTTCCGTTACCAGCCGCGGGCCTTGCGCTTGCCGGCGGGGGCCGAGCTCTACGGCTATCTGCGCCTGCTCGGTCGCCTGCAGGCGGCCCGTCGCGAGGGCCGGGGCCTGCACCTGGCCGAACTGCAGCAGCGCGAACCCATGCTGACCGACGACCTGCTGCGGCACATGATGGCGGGACTGGCGGACCTGGGCATCGTCAGCCGCGCCGAGGACGGCGCCTGGCTGCTGGCCCGCGACCTGGACGGTGTCAGCCTGGGCGAACTGCACGAGCGGCTGGGCCTGCGCGTGCCCGGCCCCGGCCTGGTGCTGCCCGGGCACGACGACCCGATCGGTCGGGACGCCACCCGCGCGCTCGACCACCTGCGAGCGCCCCTGCAGCAACCGCTGGCCCGCAGCGTCGGCAGCTTCTTCACCACTTCCAACAGGGACGGATCCACTGCATGAACACGCGTTTTCCCGCCTCGGCGCAGGCGTTCGCCCTCGCCCTGGTTTTCGTGCTGTCCGCCTGCGGCGGTGCAGGCCCCGCGGATCAGTCAGGTCCCGCGGATCAGTCAGGCCCCGCTGCCTGCGCGGTTCCCGCCGGGGAAAATCCCGACCCCGAGCGGCCGCGCCTGGCCGTCACCACACTCGAGGGCGAGTGCTGGCGGATCGAGGACCGGCGCGGTCAGTGGGTGGTGGTCAATTTCTGGGCCACCTGGTGCAAGCCCTGCCTGAAGGAGATCCCGGACCTGCATGCCTTCGACACCGGGCGCGAGGACGTGAGCGTGGTCGGCCTGGCCTACGAGGAAATCGGTCCCGAGGACATGCGTGCCTTTCTGGCCAGCCTGCCCTCGGGACCGCCGGCCTACCCCATCGCCATCCTGGACGTCTACGCACCGCCGGCCGACTTCGAGACCCCGCGCGGCCTGCCCCTGACCTTCCTGATGGACCCGGAGGGCAGGGTGGCGAAGAAGTTCCTGGGGCCGGTGACCTCTCAGGACCTGGCCGAGACCATCGCCGCGACGGCGGCGGCCGCCGCCGACTGATTCCGCCGGGCGAACCGGCCGCGACGAAACGTGCCGCCGCCGCGCCGGGCCGTGACGCCGGTACCACGGCCGGCGCTAGGATGGCGGCAGACTTCCCAGGACCCTGCCGTGGCCGCCGCCTCCGAGGACACCCAGACCCGCCGCCTGTTCTGGTGGCTGCAGACCGGCGGCTGGGCCGGTTACGCCAGCCTGAGCTACCTGCAGGCTCTCGCCCATGGCAAGCCGCCGGGTTACTGGCGTTTGAGCGTGGGGGTGGCGATCGCCGGCTTCATCGTCACCCTGGGCGTGCGCGCGGTGCTGCGCAGGGCCTGGGGCCAGCCGCTGCGGGTGTTCATTCCGGTGGCGGCGCTGTGCGTGGCGGTGGCGACCGCCCTGGTCGGCAGCGCCTACGTGGGCCTGTTGCTGGACTGGTGCGGCGACGAATGCTGGCCGTCCAGCCGGCTGGGTTTCCTGGCGTCCGGCACCGGCCAGTTCTACGTGGTGCTGAGCTGGGTGGGTTTCTACGTCGGCCTGAAGTACTACCGGCAGCTGCAGCAGCAGACCCGCCAGGCCCTGGCCGCCAACGCCATGGCGCATCAGGCCCAGCTGAAGATGCTGCGTTACCAGCTCAACCCGCACTTCCTGTTCAACACCCTCAACGCCATTTCCACCCTGATCCTGGACCGGCAGAACGGCACCGCCAACCAGATGGTGCAGGGCCTGAGCGCCTTCCTCCGGCATTCG
Organism: Arenimonas fontis; assembly: GCF_008386465.1. Taxonomy (GTDB): domain Bacteria; phylum Pseudomonadota; class Gammaproteobacteria; order Xanthomonadales; family Xanthomonadaceae; genus Arenimonas; species Arenimonas fontis. Next base: position 16,723 of record NZ_VUOD01000009.1, on the reverse strand, counting down.
CTCGACAGCGATCCGATGCAGCGGGTGACCCTGAAGCAGGAGCTGGACGCGCTGAACCTGTACCTGGGCATCGAGCGGATCCGCTTCGCCGACCGTCTGCAGGTGGAGACCCGGATAGAACCGGAGTGCTACTCGGCCCTGCTGCCCAGCCTGCTGTTGCAGCCGCTGGTGGAAAACGCGATCAAGTACGCCATCGCCCGCATGGTCGAAGGCGGCCGCTTGCGCATCTCGGCATGGCGTCGCGAAGACCGGCTGGTGCTGCAGGTGGCCGACAACGGCCCGGGCATGGCCGGGCCGGAAGCGGCCGGAGCCGGCCACGCTTCCGGCAACGGCAACGGGGCCGGCGTCGGCCTGAAGAACACCCGCGAGCGCCTGCGGGTGCTCTACGGCGACCGCCAGTCGGTGGAGGTCGGCCGGGCGCCGGAGGGTGGCGTGCAGGTGAGCCTGGAGATTCCTTTCGAAACCGGAGGGGCGCCGCGGGAATGAGCCAGCGCATCCGTACCCTGGTGGTGGACGACGAGCCGCTGGCGCGACGCGGCCTGGAGTTGCGCCTGGCCGGGCATCCGGATATCGAGATCGTCGGCCAGTGCGGCGACGGCGCCTCGGCCATGAAAGCGGTATCGGAGCTGGCGCCGGACCTGATGTTCCTCGACGTGCAGATGCCCGGTCTGGACGGCTTCGGCACGCTGCGGGCGATTCCGGCGACGCAGATGCCGCTGGTGGTGTTCGTCACCGCTTTCGACCACTACGCCCTGCGCGCCTTCGAGTCCAGCGCCGTGGACTACCTGCTCAAGCCGGTGGACGACAGCCGCCTGCACCAGGCCCTCTACCGCGTGCGCGAGCAGATGGAACAGCGGGAAGCACAGCGCCACTGCGAGAGGCTGTTGCGCCTGCTGGGCGATCTCAGCGGCCGGCCGCTCAGTCTGGAAGAGGCGTTGCGGGCGCCGGGCGAACGCAAGTTGGGGCCGGGCGACCGGCTGAGCATCCGCGACGGCCAGAAGACCGTGCGACTGGAGCTGTCGAGCCTGCGCTGGGTGGATGCCGCCGGCGACTACATGTGCATCCACACCGACACCGAGACCTACGTGCTGCGGGCCACGATGCGCGAACTCGAGGAGCGGCTGGACCCGCGTCACTTCCCGCGCGTACACCGCTCCACCCTGATCAATGCAGCCAGGGTGGTGGCGATGCGTCCGCACCTGAACGGCGAGCAGTTCCTGACCCTGGACTGCGGCCACGAGATCAAGCTCTCGCGCAGTTACCGCGACCGCATTTCGCTGCTGCGCTGAAACGTTCCGGCGCGGACAGGAAACGTTCCGGCGCGACCCGTGACTTTGGTCATGCACGCCCTCGCGCGGGCGCGGGCATCGTGGCATCACCCCACCCGCAGCGCCCGCCCATGAAACTCACCGAAGCCTCGCTCGCCAATCCTGCCGCCGTCGTCGTGGTGGTGGCGCTGGCAATGCTGTTCGGCCTGCTGTCGCTGGCCGGGTTGCCGGTGCAGTTGTTTCCCGACATCGAGCGGCCGCAGATGACCGTGCAGGCCGGCTGGCGCGCCGCCTCGCCACAGGAGATGGAGGCCGAGATCGTCGAGCCGATCGAAGCGGTGCTGCAGGGTCTGCCGGCCCTGGAGGAAATGGAGGCGACGATCAACCCGGGCGGCGCCTGGATCAATCTCTCTTTCGCGGTCGGCACCGACATGGACGCCGCCCTGGTCGAGGTGCTGGCGCGCCTGAACCGGCTGCCGCCGCTGCCCCGCGACGCCACGCCGCCGCGGGTCGAACTGGGCTCGGACAACGCCAACGCCTCGTTGACCTATTTCTTCGTACAGCTGTTGCCGGGCACCTCCGGCGAAATCAACGATTACCGGCAGCTGATCGAGGACCGGGTGCTGCCCCGGTTGCTGGCGGTGGACGGCGTGGCCGGCGTGGATATCAACGGCGGCGCCACGGATGAACTGGCGATCGAGGTGGACCTGGGGATGGCCGCCGCGCTGGGCATTCCGCTGACCCAGATCGCCGAGGTCGCCGGCCGCGCCACCGACATCTCCGGCGGCAGCTTCGATGCCGGCCGCCGGCAGTACACCCTGCGGTTTGCCGGCCGCTACGCCCCCGAGCAGCTGGGCGAGCTGATCCTGGCCTGGCGTGACGGCCGGCCGGTCCGCCTGGCCGATGTCGCCAGGGTGCGCGTGCAACCGCCCGAGCAACGTTTTTTTGCCTACCAGAACGGCAATCCGGCCATAGGCCTGCGCATTCGCCGCGAATCCGGCGCCAACGTGCTGGCCACCCTGGACGAGGTCAAGCGGGTGGTCGCCGACATTCGCGAACGGGAGCTGGCACCGCTGGGCCTGGGCATCGAACAGAGTTTCGACGCCTCGCTGTTCATCAAGCGGGCGATCAACCTGCTCACCGGCAGCCTGGGCGCCGGCATCCTGTTGGCCGTCGCCTGCCTGTGGTGGTTCCTGCGCGACGGGCGCGCCACCGTGCTGATCGCCACCGCCATCCCGATCTCCCTGCTGGCCACCTTCATCGTGCTGCAGCTGAGCGGTCGCAGCCTCAACGTGATTTCCCTGGCCGGCCTGGCCTTCGCGGTCGGCATGGTGATGGACGCGGCGGTGGTGGTGGCGGAGAACATCGTCCGCCTGCGCGAGGCTGGCCTGCCGGCAGCGAAGGCGGCCCTGCAGGGCGCACGCCAGGTCGGCGGCGCGCTGCTGGCCTCGACCCTGACCACGGTGGCGGTGTTCCTACCGGTTATCTTCATGCGCGATGCCGAAGGCCAGTTGTTCGCCGATCTGGCCCTGACCATCTCGATCGCGGTCGGCATTTCCCTGCTGGTGGCGCTGACCGTGCTGCCGGCGGCGGCGGGCGGTTGGCTCAAGGGTGGGCGCGAGCGGCCGGCTTCGCCCTGGTACGCGAGGATCGCCGACTGGGCCCTGGCCGCCACCGGAACCCGCGCACGGCAGCTGGCCTGGGTGCTGGGCCTGGTGGCGACGCCCCTGCTGGCCGCCTGGCTGCTGCTGCCGCGGGTGGACTACCTGCCGCCGGTCAAGCGCGCGGCGGTGGACGCCTGGTTCAATTTCCCGCCCGGCATGAGCCCGGCGATCGTGGACCGCGAGATCGCCCAGGTGCTGCTGGAACGCATGAAGCCGTACATGGACGGGGAAAAGCAGCCGCAGCTGAGCAACTGGTACATCAACCTGTGGCCGAACGGCGGCACGCTCGGCGCCCGGGTGCGCGACGAAGAGCGGATCGGCGAACTGGAGCGGCTGGTGCGCGAGGAGGTCGTGGCCGGCCTGCCCGACACCCGCGCCTTCGTCGCCGAGGGCCACCTGTTCGGCGGATTCGGCGGCAGCAGCCGCGCCATTGCCATCCATCTGCAGCACGGCGACGGCGATGCCCTGGCCGAGGCAGCCGAGCTGGGCCGGCGTTTGCTGGCCGAACGTTTCCCCGGCGCCAACGTGCAATCCTGGCCCAATACCGACGCCGCCGAGCCGGAGCTGCGGGTCGGCCCCGATGATCGCCGCCTGGCCGAAGTCGGCTGGCGCCGGCCCGAGCTGGGTACGGTGATCCGGGTGCTGGGCGAAGGCGCCTGGCTGGGCGAGCACTTCGACGGCGAACGCCGGCTGCCGATCATCCTTCGCGCCGCCCGCGGCGAGGACGAAAGCGACCCGGAGCGGTTCGCCGCCGCGCCCTTGGCCACGCCCCTGGGTGGCGTGCTCAGCCTGGGCGAGCTGGCCAGCCTGCAAACCACCCTGGCTCCCAGCCAGTTGCGCCGGGTGGACCGTCGGCGCACGGTCAGCCTGACCCTGGATCCGCCGGCCGAGCTCTCGCTGGAGGAAGCGCTCGAGGTGGTGCAGCGCGAGCTGGTTCCGGCCTTGCGCCAGTCCCTGCCGGCCGATGCCGGTATCCGGGTGGCGGGCAGCGCCGACCGGCTCGGCGAAGTGGTGCGCAGCATGGCCGGAAATTTCGCCATGGCCTTGCTGGTGCTGTTCCTGCTGATGGCGGCGCTGTTCAAGTCGGCGCGCGACAGCGCCTACGTGATGGCGACGCTGCCGATGGCCCTTCTCGGCGGCGTACTCGGCCTGCGGGCAATGGCCCTGTTCACGCCGCAAACCCTGGACCTGCTGTCCATGATCGGCTTCATCATGCTGCTGGGCATGGTGATCAACAACGCCATCCTGCTGGTGGCGCAGGCGCGCGAGGCGCAGGCCGAAGGCATGGATCTGGATGCTGCCCTGGCGCAGGCCCTGTCGCAGCGCCTGCGGCCGATCCTGATCGCCACCCTCACCGGCGTATTCGGCGCCCTGCCGATGGCGGTCAATCCGGGGCCTGGCGCCGTCATCTACCGCGGCCTGGCCGCGGTCACCGTCGGCGGCGTGGCCCTGAGCCTGGTCTTCACCCTGGTGCTGGTGCCGGCCCTGATGCGCCTGGCCGACGGCCTGCGCCTGGGCCGCCGCCGGCCCGCCGGCGCCGTTGCCTCTTCCACGTCCGTCCGCGCCCCGGAGGTCCTGTCATGAACCGTGTCGTTCGCTTCGCCGTTTCTTTCCAGTTCCTGCTGGCCTGCGCTGGCGTGCCGGCGCAGGCACCGCCGACGCAGCCGCCGGCCCGGGTGCAGACGGCAGCCGTGGTGCAGGCGGAGTTCGCGCCGCTGCACTGGGCGCCGGGCACCGTCGCCAGCCGCGAGGATGCGCGGGTGGCCGCGGAAATCGGCGGCCGTGTGGTCGAGATCGCCGAGGTCGGCAGCGCCGTGCGCAAGGGCGAACCGCTGGCGCGCCTGGACGATGCCGAGTTCCGCCTGCGCGAGCGCCAGGCCCGCGCTGACCTGTCGCGCATCCAGGCCCAGCTCGACCTGGTGCGCAAGCAGGAAGAGCGCTACCTCACGCTGGTGCGCGACGGCGTCATCTCCGGCGCCCAGCTCGACCAGGTGATCGCCGAACGGCGCATGCGCGAACAGGATCTGGATGCCGCCCGGGTAGCGCTGGAGCAGGCCAGGCTGCGGTTGCGCCAAGCCCAGGTGCGCGCGCCCTTCGATGGCATCGTGGTCGAACGCCTGGTGGAGCAGGGCGAGTACCTGGCGCTCGGCGCGCCGGTGGCGCGCTTGGTCAACACCGGCGCGCTGGAGGTGCGCACCCGCGCGCCGGTCACCCTGGCCGGCCGCCTGCGCCCCGGCGACGGCGTCACCCTGCGGGTGGCGGGGCGCAGCAGCGCGCATCGCCTGGATGTGGTGGTGCCGGTGGGCGACGAAGCCTCGCGCCAGCTCGAACTGCGCTTCGCCCTGACGCCGGACCAGGCCGCGAAAACGGGGCTGGCGGTAGGCGCGGCGGTACAGGTCGGCGTGCCCAGCGACGAACCACGGCGGGCGCTAGCGGTGCCGCGTGACGCCCTGGTGATGCGCAAGGAGGGCACGCACGTGATGCGGGTGGCCGAGGGCGACGTCGCCCAGCGCGTGCCGGTGGATACCGGCGCCGCCGCCGGCGATCTGGTCGAGGTTCGCGGCGCATTGCGCGCCGGCGACCGGCTGGTGGTGCGGGGGAGCGAGCGTCTGCAGTCTGGCCAGCGCGTCAGCGTGGCCGACGGCGGCACGCCGGCGGCGGTGGCGGCGACGGCCAGGCCGCGGCCCTGAATCAGTAGCGGCCGCGGATCGGCTTCACCGGGCCGGCATAACGCTCGATTTCGGGCCTGCGGCGGAGCGGCGGCAACTCGATCGCCGGCGTCGGCACCTGGTGGTCGGGCAGACGGTCGAGCAGGTCGCGGATCAGGTTCAGGCGGCCGCGCTTCTGGTCGTTGAAGTCCACCACCGTCCACGGCGCCCAGGGCTTGTGGGTGGCGCGGAACATGGTGTCGCGGGCACGGCCGTACTCCACGTACTTCTCCCGGGCGGCCAGGTCGAGCGCGGAGAGCTTCCAGCGCTTGACCGGGTCGCTGCGACGCTCGGCGAAACGCTCCTCCTGCCGGGCCTGATCCACCGCAAGCCAGTACTTGAAAAGCAGGATGCCGTCGTCCACCAGCAGTTTCTCGAACACCGGCACCTGGGCCAGGAAGGCGCGCACCTGGGCCGGGCTGGCGAATCCCATGACCTTCTCGACCCCGGCGCGGTTGTACCAGCTGCGGTCGAACAGGGCGATCTCGCCGGCGGCCGGCAGGTGCGGCACGTAACGCTGGAAATACCATTGGCTCTGTTCGCGGTCGTTCGGCTTGCCCAGCGCCACCACCCGGCACTGGCGCGGGTTCAGGCAGGAGCGGATCGCCTCCACCGCGCCGCCCTTGCCGGCGGTATCGCGGCCCTCGAACAGCACCACCAGGCGCTTGCCGGTGTGGGCCAGCCAGCGCGCCATCCGGTTCAGTTCGACCTGCAGCGGCTCCAGGTGCTTCTCGTATTCCTTCCGCTTCATCTCCGCCGGCATGGCGCGTGTCCTCCCGGGGCTAGGATTCCCGCAGCCGCGGCCGCAGCATGGCCAGGTTGCAGGGCCGGGTGCGGGCGTCGAGCTGGGCGCGGATCAGCTTCTCCCAGCCGGTGCGGCAGGCCGAGGTGGAGCCGGGCAGGGCGAACAGGAAACAGCCGTTGGCCAGGCCGGCGAAGGCGCGCGACTGCAGGGTGGAGGTGCCGATCTCCTCGTAGCTGAGCGCACGGAACATCTCGCCGAAGCCCGGCATCTGCTTGTCCAGCAGTGGCTGCAGCGCCTCCGGGGTGCTGTCGCGGCCGGTGAAGCCGGTGCCGCCATTGACCAGGATGCCGTCCACCGCCGGATCGGCGATCCAGCGCGAGACGATCGCGCGCAACTGGTAGACGTCGTCGCGGACGAGGGCGCGCTCGTGCAGGCGGTGGCCGGCCTCGCCGAGCGCTTCGACGAGGTAGGCGCCGGAGCCGTCCTGCGCCAGGGTCCGGGTGTCGGAGACGGTCAGCACGCACAGCGAAAGCGGAATGAAGCCGGCGCCGGCGCTCATGCCGCCTCCGTCAGCAGTTTCAGTTCGTCGGCCTGGTGCTCGCGGGTCAGCCGGTCCACCAGCTCGTCCAGGTCGCCGTCCATGACCTGCGGCAGGGCGTACAGTGTCAGGCCCTCGACGCGGTGGTCGGTGATCCGGCCCTGCGGGAAGTTGTAGGTGCGGATGCGCTGGCTGCGATCGCCGCTGCCGACCTGCAACCGGCGCGATTGCGCCTGGGCGGCGGCCTGCTTCGATCGCTCGTCATCGAGCAGGCGCGCCTTGAGCAGGGCCATGGCCCGGGCCCGGTTCTTGTGCTGGCTGCGCTCGTCCTGGCACTCGACCACGATGCCGGTGGGCAGGTGGGTGATGCGGATGGCCGAGTCGGTCTTGTTGACGTGTTGGCCGCCGGCGCCGGAGGCGCGGAAGGTATCCACCTTCAGGTCGGCCTCGCGCACCTCGATTTCGTCGAGGTCCTCCAGCTCCGGCAGGATGGCCACCGTGGCCGCCGATGTATGGATGCGGCCCTGCGATTCGGTGGCTGGCACCCGCTGCACCCGGTGCGTGCCGGATTCGAACTTCAGGCGCGAGTAGGCGCCCTTGCCCTCGATGCGGGCGACGATTTCCTTGTAGCCTCCGTGCTCGCCCTCGCTGGCGGAGACGACTTCGACCCGCCAGCCCTTGCGCTCGGCGTAGCGGCTGTACATGCGGAAGAGGTCGCCGGCGAAGATCGCCGCCTCGTCGCCGCCGGTACCGGCGCGCACTTCCAGGAACAGGTTGGCCTCGTCGCGCGGGTCGCGCGGGACCAGCAACAGGGCCAGGCTCTCGTCCAGCCGCGCCAAGCGCTCGCGGGCGGCCTCGACCTCCGCCTCGGCCAGCTCCCGCAGCTCCGGATCGGCACGCATCGCTTCGGCATCCTGCAGGTCGCGCCGGGCGCGGGTCCGCTCGGCCAGGCCGGCGGCGATGGGCTGCAGCTGCGCGTATTCGCGCGAGAGTTCGCGGAATCGTTTGGCGTCGGCCAACACCTCCGGCTCGGCCAGCAGGCGGGCGACTTCCTCGTGGCGCTCGGCCAGGGTCTCGAGTTTGCGCAGCAGGCCTGGCGTCATCGCTGTCCGGCCTCGTCGTCGAGATAGAGCCGCTCGGCAGTGCGCAGCAGGTCCAGGTCGCCGTCCAGCGCCGCCCGGCGCAGGGCGCTGCTCGGCCCATGCAGCAGCTTGTTGGTCAACTGGTGCGCCAGCAGGCCCAGGACCTCCTCGGCCGGCTTGCCGGCGGCCAGTTGTTCGCGGGCGCGGGCGAGGGCCTCGTCACGGATGGCCTCGCCGCGGCTGCGCAGGCCGCGCAGCACGTCCTGCCGGCTCTGGGCCCGCCACCAGGCCATGAAGTGGCCGACCTGCAGGTCTATGATCGCTTCGGCCTGGGCCGCGGCTTCGCGGCGGGAGGCCCGGCTCTCCTCGATCACCTGCTCCAGGTCGTCCACCGTATACAGGTAGACGTCTTGCAGCTCGGCTACGTCGGCCGCGATGTCGCGCGGCACCGCCAGGTCGAGCATGAACATCGGCCGGTGCCGGCGCGCCTTCAGCGCCGCTTCGGCCATGTCCCTGCCGATCACCGGCTCGCGGGCGGCCGTGGCGGAAAAAACGATGTCGGCTTCCGGCAGGTGCCTGGGCAACTCGGTCAAGGGCAGGGCGTAGCCGCCGTGCCGGCTGGCCAGGGCCTGGGCATGTTCGAGGGTGCGGTTGGCGACCAGCAGGCGCCTGGCCCGCGCCTCCACCAGATGTCGCGCGGCCAGCTCGATGGTGTCGCCGGCGCCGACCAGCAGCACGGTGGCGCGGTCGAGTTCGCTGAACACCTGCCGGGCCAGGCGTACGGCGGCGAAGGCCACCGACACCGGCTGGGCGCCGATCCGGGTGTCGGTGCGCACCCGTTTGGCGACCGAAAAGCTCTGCTGGAACAACCGGTCCAGGGGCGTGCGCAGGGCCTTGCGTTCGCGCGCGGCCTGCCAGGCCTCCTTGACCTGGCCGAGGATCTGCGGTTCGCCCAGCACCAGCGAATCCAGGCCGGTGGCGACCCGGAACAGGTGCCGCACCGCCTCGTCCTCGCGGTGCTCGTAGACGTAGGCGGCCAGGGCCTCCGGGCCCAGGCCGTTGTGCCGGGCCAGCCAGTCCAGCAACGCCGCCTCACGGCCTTCGTCCACCCGGGCGTAGATCTCGGTGCGGTTGCAGGTGGACAGCAGGGCCGCCTCCTGCACGCCCGGAAGCGCCAGCAGGGCGTCCAGTGCCGCCGGCAGCCGGCCACCCTCCAGCGACACCTTCTCGCGCAGGGCGAGCGGTGCGGTCTGGTGGTTGAGGCCTAGCGCGAGCAGGGGCATGGGCAGGGCCGGCGCTCGGCGCGTTGCGCTAAGCTTGCGGCGGCTGGGTTCTCGTCCGGATTCCGGCGCCCATTCTAGCCTCTGCCTGCAGGAAGCCCATGCCCCGGCATCGTCCGTTCCCGCGACTGTCCATCCTGTTGCTGTGCCTGTCGCTTTCATGGCCGATGCAGGCGGCCGAGCGGGGACCGCTGCCGATCGGTGAACTGATGGCGGGCGAATTCGCCCTGCAGGAAGGCGACCTGGAAACCGCCAGCCAGTATTACCTTGCCGCGGCGCTGGCCTCGGACGATCCGGCCCTGGCCGAACGGGCGACCAGGATCGCCCAGGCGGCCGGCCAGCCGGAACAGGCCGCCCGCGCCGCGGCCCGCTGGCGGGAGCTGGCGCCGGAATCGCCGGCGATGCGGGGGCTGTCGCTGCTGCTGGCCTTGCAGCGCGGCGACCCGGAGCAGGCGACGGCCCTGGCGGAGGAGTTGCTGGACATGCCGGGAGAGCAGGGCTTCGCGACCCTGCTCGGCGGCTTGCGCGAGGCGGGCGGCGAGGCCGCGCCGGCGGCCCTGGACGTGTTGCGGCGACTGCGCGGGCATCCGGCCCTGCCCGAGGATCTCGCGGCCTGGTTGGCGCTGGCCGGGCTGGCGCGCCGCCTGGGCGACCGCGAGCTGTCGGATCGGTGGGTGGAAGACGGCATGCGGCGGTTCCCGGAGGACCCCCGGGCCAGGCTGTTGCAGGCCTCCGCCCAGCGCGAGGCGGGCGATACCGGCGGCGCCCGCGCCACCCTGGCCGGTTTGGGCGACCCCGCAGACCTGGCGCCGGACGTGTTGCGCCTGGCCGCCAACGAGCTGGCCCTGCTCGGGGATCCGCTCCAGGCGGCGCAGTGGCTGGCGCGGGGGCCGCAGGACGACGCCAGCTATCGCCGCCGGGCCGGCTGGCTGGTCCAGGCCGGCGATCGGGCCGGCCTGCAGGCGCTGTACGCCGAAGTCCGGGCCGAGGCGGCGGTGCCGCCACCCGCGCGCCGGCTGCTGTTGGGGCATCTGGCCGAAGCCTTGGGCCTCTGGGACGAAGCGGCAGAGTGGTACGACGGTTTGCCGATCGGCCAGGCCCGCCATTTGGCCCTGTTGCGCCGGGCCGGCGTGCTGGCGCGGCTGGGCAGGCATGAGGAAGGTGTGGCGGGCCTGCATGAACTGCAGGTGGACGAATCCGCCGACGGCGAGCTTCGCCGCGACGCCTACGTGCTGGAATCGGCCCTGCACGAAGCCGCCGGCGATCTGCCGGCGGCTAGGCGCTCGCTGGACCAGGGCCTGGCCGTGTTCGAGGACGACCCGGAACTGCTGTACGCCCGGGCGCTGGCGAACGAGCGGGCCGACCGCGTCGAGGAGGCGCTGGCCGACCTGCGTCGGCTGTTGCAGGACAATCCCGACGATGCCCGCGCCCTGAACGCCTACGGCTATACCCTGGCCGACCGGCGCGGCCGCTGGCAGGAGGCCCTGCCCTACATCGAGCGGGCCCTGGCGCTGGATCCGGACTCGCCCGCCACGCTCGACAGCATGGGCTGGGTGCTGTTCAGGCTGGGTCGCGGCGGCGAGGCGCTGGATTACCTGCGGCGCGCCTGGGAGGCCCACAAGGACGCCGAGATCGCCGCCCACCTGGGGGAGGTTCTCTGGGCGCTGGGCCGGCAGGCGGAGGCGCGGGCGATCTGGGAGCATGGCCGGCATCTGGATCCCGACAACCGGGCCATCAGGAGGGTGTACCGGGAGTTCAGTCCGTGAGCCGGATCTGGGCTGGATTCTTGCTGGGCCTGGTCCTGGCCGGTTGCGCCAGCCGGCCGGCGCGCGGACCGGAAGCGGACGAAGCGGCCTGGCTGGCGGCGCAGGCCGCCCGAGAGGCGCTGCTGGCGGAGAGCGGCGACTGGAGCTTTTCGGGAAGGCTGGCGGTCAGTGTCGCCGGCGAGGGCGGCAGCGGCCGGCTGGACTGGCGCCAGCAGGGCGACCAGGCCGAGGTCCGACTATCGGCGCCGGTGACCCGGACCAGCTGGCGGCTGTTGGTCTGGCCGGGTCTGGCCCGGCTCGAGGGCATCGAGGGCGGGCCGCAGGAAGGGCCGGATGCCGAGCGCCTGCTGCATGAGGCCCTGGGCTGGCCGATTCCGGTGGGGGCCATGGCCGACTGGGTGCGCGGCATGCGGGCGCCGGGGCCGGCCCGGATCGGCTTCGGGCCGGACGGCCTGCCGGCCTGGATAGAGCAGCAGGGCTGGCGGATCGAATATCGCGACTGGGACGGCGGCGAGCCGGCGCGTCCGCGGCGGGTGTTCGCCGAGCGGGGAGAGGCCCGCGTGCGCCTGGTCGTGGACCGGTGGGGCGGGCCGTGAGACCGGAAGGCGAAGGCTGGAGCGCCTGGCCGGCGCCGGCCAAGCTGAACCTGTTCCTGCGCATCCTCGGGCGGCGTGCGGACGGTTACCACTGCCTGCAGACCGTGTTCCAGCTTCTGGACTGGGGCGACACGGTCTGGCTGAAACCGCGTGAGGATGGCGAAATCCGTCGGGTCGGTCCCGCGTCCTATGCCGTGCCGGAAGCCGGGGATCTGGCGGTCCGTGCGGCGAAGATCCTCAAGGAAGCCGGGAAAGCCCGGCAAGGCGCGGACATTTTCGTCGAAAAGCGGATTCCTCTCGGTGGCGGTTTCGGCGGCGGCTCGTCGGACGCGGCGACCGTGCTGCTGGCGCTGGACCGCCTGTGGGGCCTGGATCTGGGCGCAGGCCGCCTGGCGGATCTGGGGCTGGCCCTGGGCGCCGACGTGCCGGTATTCGTCAGCGGCCGCAGCGCCTGGGCCGAGGGGGTGGGCGAGCGCCTGAGTCCGATGGCGCTGCCGCCCTCGGCCTATCTGCTGGTGGACAGCGGTGTCAGCGTGCCCACCGCCGAGCTTTTCCAAGCGCCTGATTTGACGCGGGATGCGCCGCCGGCGACAATGCACGACTTCGCTTCTGGCTCCGTGCTCGGCAATGCCTTCGAACCGGTGCTGCGCCGCCGTTCCCCGGCCGTGGCCGAGGTTCTGGACGTACTGGCGCAACTCGGTCCGGCGGCCTTGACCGGCACCGGCGGCGGCTGCTTCGTGCGCTTCGGCACACGGGCGCAGGCCGAGGCCGCAAGGGCGCGCCTGCCGCAGGCCTGGCGCGCCTGGGTGGCCGAGGGGGTGGCGGTGTCGCCGCTGCATCTCGCGCTGGCCCGCCGTTGAGCCCGGAGCGGACGAAACGACGTTGGGGCGTCGCCAAGCTGGCCTAAGGCACCGGGTTTTGATCCCGGCATTCGTAGGTTCGAATCCTACCGCCCCAGCCACCCGGTGCCGTCCGCGGCCCGACCTACAGCGCGCACAGGTTCACCGCCCATGAAGAAGGACAACCTGCTGGTGTTTTCCGGCAATGCCAACCGCCCGCTGGCGCTGGCGGTATGCCGGCAGCTGGGCATCCCGCTAGGCAAGGCGCTGGTGGGCAGGTTCTCCGATGGCGAGAGCCAGGTCGAGATCGAGGAGAACGTGCGTCGGCAGGAGGTGTTCGTGATCCAGCCGACCTGCGCCCCGACCGCCGAGAATTTCATGGAGCTGCTGGTGCTGATCGATGCGCTAAAGCGCGCCTCGGCCACCAATGTCACGGCGGTGGTGCCGTACTTCGGCTACGCCCGCCAGGATCGCCGGCCGCGTTCGGCGCGTGTGCCGATCACCGCCAAGGTGGCGGCCAGGATGTTCGACGCCGTGGGCACCGACCGGGTGCTGACGGTGGACCTGCATGCCGACCAGATCCAGGGCTTCTTCGACATCCCGGTCGACAACGTCTACGCCTCGCCGGTGTTGCTGGCCGACATCTGGCGCAACCAGGGCACCGACAACCTGATCGTGGTCTCGCCGGACGTCGGCGGGGTGGTGCGCGCCCGGGCCATCGCCAAGCGTCTGGACGATGCCGACCTGGCGATCATCGACAAGCGCCGGCCCAAGGCCAATGTCGCCACCGTGATGAACATCATCGGCGACGTGGCCGGCAAGACCTGCGTGCTGGTGGACGACATCGTCGACACCGCCGGCACCCTGTGCGCGGCGGCGGCGGCACTCAAGCAGAACGGCGCCCGCAAGGTGGTGGCCTACTGCACGCACCCGGTGCTCTCGGGCGCGGCCATCGCCAATATCGGCAACTCCCAGCTGGACGAGTTGGTGGTGACCGACACCATTCCGCTGTCGGAGGCGGCCCGGGCCTGCCCGCGCATCCGCCAGCTGAGCGTGGCCGAACTGCTGGCCGAAACCATCCGGCGCATCGCCTTCGGGGAATCGGTCAGCTCGCTGTACGTGGATTGAGGCGACGGGCATCCGGGATCGGCGCTGGCGCCAGCGCCGATCCCCGATTCCCGCCAGGGAACGACGCCGGGCCTGGTCGCGGGCTTGGCGGAACGCGCCGCAGGGCGCATCACAACCAAAGGCATTACGAACATGGCAAACATCGAACACAAGCTGGTCGCCAGCAGCCGCAAGGAAGAGGGGAAGGGTGCGAGCCGCCGCCTCCGCCGCAGCGGCCAGGTTCCGGCGATCGTCTACGGCGGCCACCAGGATCCGCTGAGCATCCAGGTCGAGCACAACCATCTGTGGCATGTGGCCCAGAACGAGTGGTTCTACTCCTCCATCCTCTCGCTCGAGGTGGACGGCAAGGTGCAGAAGGTCCTGCTGCGCGACATGCAGCGGCATCCGTACAAGCAGCAGATCATGCACCTGGACTTCCAGCGCATCTCCGAGAACGAGGCCCTGCGCGCCCGCGTGCCGCTGCACTTCCTGAACCAGGAGAAGTCGCCGGCCGGCAAGGCCGCCGGCGTGGTGGTCACCCACGAGCTCAACGAGGTCGAGGTCAGTGCGCTGCCCAAGGACCTGCCCGAGTACATCGAGGTGGACCTGTCGGACCTGAAGCTGGGCGACGTGATCCACCTGTCGCAGCTGAGGCTGCCGGCCGGGGTGACCATCCCCGCCCTGGCCCACGGCAAGGAGCACGACCTGGCGGTGGTGATCGCCAAGCACGCCCGTGTCGAGGAAGAGCCGGTCGAGGCGCCGGAGTCCGCCGAGGTGCCGGCCGCCAAGGTCGCCGCCAAGCCGGAAGGCGAGGGCGGGGACGCCAAGAAGAAGTGACCCGCGGCGCCGCCCCGGCCTTCGTCGGGGCGGTGCGGGGAAGCATCCGACGTGGCCTCGCTGCGACTCGTCGTCGGCCTGGGCAATCCCGGTGCCGAGCACGCCAGAACCCGGCACAACGCCGGGTTCTGGTTTCTGGACGCCCTGGCGGAAAGCGCCGGGGCGCGCTTTGGCCTGGAAGCGAAGCTGTTCGGCGAGACCGCCAGGGCCCACCTGGCCGGGCACGATCTCTGGCTGCTCAGGCCGGCCACCTGGATGAACGCTTCCGGACGTTCGGTGGCGGCGGCGCTGCGCTACTGGAAGATCGAACCGGAGCAGGCCCTGGTCGCCCATGACGAACTCGACCTGCCGCCCGGCACCGCCCGCCTGAAGTTCGACGGCGGCCACGGCGGCCAGAACGGCCTGCGCGACATCATCCAGCACCTGGGCCACGGCCGCTTCCATCGCCTGCGCCTGGGCATCGGCCACCCGGGTCACAAGGACCGGGTCACCCCCTGGGTGCTGGGCCGGCCCGGCCGGGACGACGAGGCGGCCATCTTGCGCGCGGTGGACGATGCGCTGGCGGTGTTGCCGCTGGCGGTCGCCGGCCAGTTCAACGAGGCGATGAAGCGTCTCCACACCCCGAAATCCTGAGGAATTCCCGCCCATGGGCATCAAGTGCGGCATCGTCGGCCTGCCGAACGTCGGTAAGTCCACCCTGTTCAACGCCCTGACCAAGGCCGGTATCGCCGCGGCCAACTTCCCCTTCTGCACCATCGAGCCCAATACCGGCGTGGTGCCGGTGCCGGATCCGCGCCTGCAGCAGCTGGCGGAGATCGTCAGGCCGGAGCGGGTGGTGCCGACCTCCTTCGAGTTCGTGGACATCGCCGGTCTGGTGGCCGGGGCCAGCAAGGGCGAGGGCCTGGGCAACAAGTTCCTGGCGCACATCCGCGAGGTGGACGCCATCGCCCACGTGGTGCGCTGCTTCGAGCATGGCGACATCGTGCACGTGTCCGGCCGGGTCGATCCGATCGCCGACATCGAGACCATAGACACCGAGCTGGCCCTGGCCGACTTGGAGTCGGTGGAGAAGGCCCTGGTTCGCGCCGAGAAGGAGGCCAAGGCCGGCAACAAGGAGGCCCTGGCCCGCAAGGAGGTGCTGTTGCGCCTGCGCGAGGGTCTGGACCAGGGGCGGCCGGCCCGGGCCCTGGGCCTGTCACCCGAGGACAGGGGCCTGGTCCGGGAACTGTTCCTGCTGACCCTCAAGCCGGTGATGTACGTGGCCAACGTGGCCGAGGACGGCTTCGGGGACAACCCCCACCTGAACCGGGTGCGGGAGCGGGCCGAGGCCGAGGGCGCCCAGGTGGTGCCGGTCTGCGCCGCGATCGAGGAGGAGCTGGCCCAGCTGGACGAGGCCGACCGGGGCGAGTTCCTGGCCGCCATGGGCTTGGACGAGCCGGGCCTGAACCGGGTGATCAGGGCCGGCTACGCCCTGCTGGGCATGCAGACCTACTTCACCGCCGGGGTCAAGGAGGTCCGGGCCTGGCAGGTGCGGAAAGGGGCGACCGCGCCGCAGGCGGCCGGGGTCATCCACAGCGACTTCGAAAAGGGCTTCATCCGGGCCGAGACCATCGCCTTCGACGATTTCATCCGCTACCGGGGCGAGGCCGGGGCCCGCGAGGCCGGCCGGCTGCGCCTGGAGGGCAAGGACTACGTGGTCCAGGAGGGAGACGTGCTGCACTTCCGGTTCAACGTCTGAGCGCCGGCACGGCCTTTGCATGAAAGCCGTTGACAATCAAGGAGCCCGCCGCGAGAATTACGGGCTCCCCAGCGGAGGGATACCCAAGCGGCCAACGGGGGCAGACTGTAAATCTGCTGGCTTACGCCTTCGGTGGTTCGAATCCACCTCCCTCCACCAGCTTTGCGGAAGCGGAAACGGTTTCGCAGGGCGGGAGTAGTTCAATGGTAGAACCTCAGCCTTCCAAGCTGATCATGCGGGTTCGATTCCCGTCTCCCGCTCCATTGGATCGACAGGCAACACCGAAAAACCGAATTCCGCTCATGTAGCTCAGTCGGTAGAGCACTTCCTTGGTAAGGAAGAGGTCGCTGGTTCGATTCCAGTCATGAGCACCAGACCCCCGGCCCTGGGCCGGCAGCCAACCACCTTGAATCCACCGGGTAATCGCAATGTCCAAGGAAAAGTTCGAGCGCAAGAAGCCGCACGTGAACGTGGGCACCATTGGTCACGTGGACCACGGCAAGACGACGCTGACGGCGGCGCTGACGAAGGTAGGGGCCGAGCGTTTTGGTGGCG
>NZ_VUOD01000008.1 GCF_008386465.1 Arenimonas fontis | reverse complement strand
GCCCTGCTTGAGCACGGCAATGATCTGGGTCTCGGTGAACTTCGACTTCTTCATGCAAACCTCCTGGCTGGGAAAAGATGCCAGAAAGTTCTACTTATTGGGTGTCTACCGACCGGGGAAGCTTACGGGACAGCCCGCCCGGCGCGACCGTCTGGAGCGTGTTCGGGCCGGACGCCGACAAGATGGCGCCGAACACCTCGCCCTTCATGGTCAACTTCCGCGTGCCGATCTGGATCCTCTGGTCGCGGCGCCGCGCGCCGAGGGCTGCAATTTCCTGGGCGAGGTCGAAACCCATGAGGGCTTCGACAAGTTCGCCTGGGTCATGGACCCGGACGGCAACAAGATCGAACCCTGGGAGCCCCCGCCTGAGTGTTAAGGGAACAGCAGGAGATCACGCATGTCCGGACACCGCATCTACTCGGTCGCCTTCGCCAAGGTCTATCCGATGTACGTGCAGAAGGCCGAGAAGAAGGGGCGGACGCAGGAAGAGGTGGACCAGGTGATCCTCTGGCTGACCGGTTACACCGCCGCCGCGCTGAAGAAGCACCTGGAGGCCGGTACCAGCTTCGAGGATTTCTTCAACAAGGCCCCGGCCTTCAATCCCAAGGCCGAGTTGATCAAGGGCGTGGTCTGCGGCGTGCGCGTGGAGGAGGTCGAGGATCCGCTGATGCGCAAGATCCGCTACCTGGACAAGCTGGTGGACGAACTGGCCAAGGGCAAGGCCATGGACAGGATCCTCAGGAACTGAGCGCGAACCGCGAGCGAACCATGGCCTGCGAACACCTTTCCGAACTGGGGTCGGCACTGCCGCGGGCCGGCAAGCCCGTTTTCCCGGGCGAATGAGGGACAGCACATGACCGCGATCATCAGGAAGGCCGCGGAGCAGGACCTCGACGCCGTCGCCGACCTGTTCGACCAGTACCGCCGCTTCTACGGCAGGCCCGCCGACCTGGCCCGCGCCCGCGCCTTCATCGGCGAGCGCATGCGCCGCGGCGAGTCGCACCTCCTGGTGGCCGACCTCGGCGATGGCCGGCTGGGCGGCTTCGTCCAGCTCTATCCCGGCTTCTCCTCGGTAGCGGCGGCACCAGTGTTGATATTGAACGACCTTTTCGTTGCTCCGGACTGCCGTCGCCTCGGCCTCGGCCGCCAGTTGATGGAGGCGGCACAGCAAACCGGACGGGAAACCGGCGCCGTCTACCTGACCCTCAGCACCGCGGTGGACAACCACGCGGCGCAGGCCCTGTACGAATCCCTGGCTTGGGTACGCGACCGGGACTTCTTCCACTACGAATGGATGACCGGTATTGCGCCGTAGATAGCCTCGGCGATATCGCCTGGTGTATAGACGGCTCCGACACCGGTTCGTCGCCCCGCAGCCAGGAGGAATGCGTGAAGCAATCGCCAGACCCGGTCTTCGAGAACGAGTATCCGCTGCCCGCGCCCTGGGAGTTCGAGGGTTTCACCGAGCCGGCGGAGGCGCTGGCGATGCTGCGCGCCTCGCTGGAGCTGCCCGAAACGCAAACGGCCACGGCGCTGGCGGTGATCCGCGAGGGCGAGAACGCGCACGGCCTCTGGGGGTACCTGTTCGCCAGCGGGGATGGCGACTGGGTGCACCGTGGCTACACGCTGGAGCCGCGCAGCAGCAGCGGCAAGGGGCCGATCCCGCTGGGCGATTACCGCTTCAGCCGCTGGACCTCGGCCCGCCTTGGCAAATGCCTGCGCCTGCACAACGTGCCTGGTTTCACCGACATCCTGGTGCACGTCGGCAACGCCCAGGGCGAAACGCGCGGCTGCATCCTCGCCGCCCGCCGCGTGGACCGCCCGCAGGAACCGACGCGGCTGCTGGAAAGCCGCCTGCTCACCGACTGGCTGCACGACCACTACGCCGAGGGCCTGCTGATGGTGCGCGCACGTTAACCCGGAGGAATCGTCATGCACGCCGACACCCACCGCTATCACCAGGCGCAGGCACCGCAGGACCGCGAGCTCTGCGAGCTGCTGGCCGCGGAGATCGACCGCGCCCTGCCCGAGGCCGAGAACAAGGTCTGGCACGGCCACCCGGTCTGGTTCCTGGAAGGCAATCCGGTGGTTGGCTACAGCAAGCTCAAGGGCGGCGTGCGCCTGCTTTTCTGGAGCGGCCAGTCCTTCGACGAGCCCGGCCTGGCGCCGGAAGGCAAGTTCAAGGCCGCCGAAGCGCGCTACGCCTCGGCGGCCGGGGTGAACCTGGCTGACCTGCGCCGCTGGCTGGGCAAGACCCGCGACATCCAGTGGGACTACAAGAACATCGTCAAGCGCAAGGGCCGTCTGGAGCGGCTCAAGTAGAGGGATACGTCATGGACACGCCGAGCCTGGCGCGGCATGGCTTCCAGGTGCTGGACATCTGGGAGAGCGACACCGGCGGGAAGGCCAAGGCTCGCAGCCCGGAAAGAAGGGGAGGGTCGTGAAGTATCTGACTGCCGACGAAGCCCGGCGCTTCGCCGAGCGCTGGTTGCCCGCCTGGACCGGCAACGACCCCGAGCGGCTGCTGCAGTTCTACTCGGACGACGCGCTCTACCTCGATCCGGGCGTGCCGCAAGGCGTACGCGGCAAGCCGGCGCTGCGGGAGTACTTCCGCAGGCTGCTGGCCCGTAACCCTGACTGGGTCTGGCGCCAGATCGAGGGCATCCCGATGGAGGGCGGATTCCTCAATAAGTGGCTGGCCCGGATCCCGGTGGGAGACACCGTACTTGACATCGTCGGTGTCTGCTTCGTGCAGCTGGACGATGCCGGGAAGATCCGGCGCAACGAGGTCTACTTCGACCGCGCGCCCCTGCTGGCCGAGCTGGCGCGGCATCGCCCGCCCGACTGAGCGGCGCCGCTCAGCGCGACACCTGGGCGATCCAGTCCTCGAGGTTGTAGTAGTTGGTGACGCGGGCGATGCGGCCATCGCGCAGCTCGAAGAAGGCGCCGCCGGGCAGCACGTACTTCTGCCCGCGCGCCGGCGGCAGGCCAGTGTCGTCGGCCAGATACTCGCCGTGCACCATGTACTCGGCGGCGGCCCGGTCGCCGCTGCCGTTGGCCATCACCACGATGTCCTTGAGCTGCTCGCGATAGCAGCGGTCCATGCGCTCGAGGAAAGCCGCGAAAGCGGCCTTGCCGGTTTCCCGGCCGCCCTGGTTGATGTCGTGCACGACCTTGTCGGCGAGCAGGGCCAGCATGGCCTCGCGGTCGCCGCGGTTGAAGGCGGCGTAATAGTCCAGCACCAGCTCGATGGCGCGGTCGGAGCTGCGGGTTCCGTCGACGATCATGGCGCTTTCTGCTCCTGCCAGGGCAAGGCGGCAAGGTCCACGTTGCCGCCGGACAGGATAAGCCCGACCCGGCGGCCGGCGAAATGGCCGCGATGCCGGAACACGGCGGCCAGTACGGTGGCGGATGAGGGCTCGATCACCAGTTTCAGCCGCTCCCAGGCCAGGCGCATGGCGCTCACGACTTCGGTGTCGGACACCGGCAGAAGCCGCACCCGGCACCGTTGCAGCAGGGCCAGGTTGGGTTCGCCGAGGGTACCGCGCAGGCCATCGCAGATCGTGTCGGGCACGATGTCGGTCACCACCCGGCCGGCCGCCAGCGAGGCGATGCCGTCGGCGGCGCCTTCGGGCTCGGCGCCGAACACCGCGATGTCGCCGGCCCGGGCCCGGGCGACGATGGCGGTGCCGGACAGCAGGCCACCGCCGCCCAACGGCGTCACCAGGGCATCCAGCGGGCCTGCCTCGGCCAGCAGTTCCAGGGCGGCGGTTCCCTGGCCGGCGATCACGAACGGATCGATGTACGGATGCACCAGGCGGGCGCCGGTTTCGGCTTGCACCCTGGCGGCTGCCGCCTCGCGCGCGGCGATCGTCGGCGCGCAGCGGTGCAGGGTGGCGCCGTAGGCTTCGATGGCGGCCAGCTTGCCGGCCACCGCCCCCTCGGGCACGACCACATGGCAAGGAATGCCGCGGCTGCGCGCGGCCAGGGCCAGGGCCGCGCCGTGGTTGCCGGAACTGTGGGTGACCACGCCGCGGGCCGCCGCCTCGTCGTCCAGCGCCATCACCGCGTTGCAGGCGCCGCGGAACTTGAAGGCGCCGGCGCGCTGCAGGTTCTCGCACTTGAAGTACAGCGTGGCCCCGGCCAGCGCATCCAGGGAACGGGAGCGATGCACCGGCGTGCGGCGGGCATGCGGGGCGATGCGTGCGGCGGCGGCCAGCACGTCCTCGAACTCGGGCAGGGTCGGGCTCATGGCAGGGTCGTTCAGAGTGCGCGTGCTAGCCTAGCAGAGCCTGCAACGACCCCCTTTCCGATACCGACACCATGCCCGTCCGCCGCGACGACGGCCACGTGTATCTGGCCGATTACCAACCGCCCGCCTGGCGCATCCCGCATGCCGACTTGCGCTTCGACCTGGACCCGGACGCGACCGAGGTCGAGGCCCGGCTGCGCCTGGAACCTGCCCGCCCGGGCGAACCGCTGCTGCTGGACGGCGAGGACCTGGAACTGCTGGCCATCGAACTGGACGGCCAGCCGCTGCCGCCGGAACGCTACGACTACGACGGCCAGCGACTGTGCGTGCACGGCGTCGCCGCCGCCTGCGAACTGCGCACCCGCGTGCGCATCCGGCCGGCGGCCAACACGCGCCTGGAAGGCCTGTACCGCAGCGGCAGCCTGCTGTTGACCCAGTGCGAATCGGAAGGCTTCCGCCGCATCACCTTCCTGGCCGACCGCCCGGACGTGATGCCGACCTGGCGCATCACCCTGCGCGCCGAGCGTCGCGCCTACCCGGTGCTGCTGGCCAACGGCAACCCGGTCGGCAGCCGCGAACTCGAGGGCGGCCGCCACGAGGCGGTGTGGGAAAACCCGCATCCGACCCCCGGCTACCTGTTCGCCATCGCCGCCGGCCCGCTGGCGCGGGTGTCCACGACGCTGACCACCGCCGAAGGCCGACGGGTCGAGCTGAACGTATGGGCCGAGGCCGGCGACGTCGAGCGTTGCCGCTATGCCCTGGGCGCGGTCGAGCGTGCCCTGCGCTGGGACGAGCAGCGCTTCGGCCGCTGCTACGACCTGGACGTGTTCAACATCGTCGCCGCCCAGGACTTCACCATGGGCGCGATGGAGAACAAGGGCCTGAACATCTTCAACGCCCGCTACATCCTCGCCGACGAGGCCACCGCCACCGACACCGATTTCCTCGCCATCGAATCGGTGGTGGCGCACGAGTACCTGCACAACTGGTCCGGCAACCGGGTGACGCTGCGCGACTGGTTCCAGCTGTCGCTCAAGGAAGGCCTGACCGTGTACCGCGACAGCGAGTTCAGCGCCGACCTGCATTCGCGCGCGCTCAAGCGCATCGAGGTGGTGCGGCTGCTGCGCGGCCGCCAGTTCGCCGAGGACGCCGGCCCGCTGGCGCATCCGGTGCGGCCGCAGCGCTACCGCGAGATCAGCAACTTCTACACCCTGACGGTGTACGAGAAGGGCGCCGAGTTGATCCGGGTGCTGCAGGCCCTGGTCGGCGACGAGGCCTTCCAGGCCGGCATGGCGCGCTATTTCGCCGACAACGATGGCCGGGCCGCCACGCTCGAGGATTTCCTGGCCGCGCATGCCGCCGCCAGCGGCCGCGACCTGTCCGACTTCGCCCGCTGGTACGCGCAGGCGGGAACGCCGGAACTGCGCATCAGCGCCAGCTTCGACGAGGCCAGCGGCGACTACGCGCTGGAGATCATCCAGTCGCAGCCGGCCACGCCCGGCCAGCCGGGGCCGAAGGCGCCGCTGCCGATTCCGCTGCGCTTCGCCCTGTACGGGCCCGCCGGCCAGCGCGTCGGCGCGGCGCCGCAAACCGACGCGCCGGTGCGCGGCGATCTGCTCGAGCTGCGCGAGGCCCGGCACGTGCTGCGCTGGCCCGGTCTCGGCTTCCAGCCGCTGCCGGCCTTCAACCAGGGCTTCTCGGCGCCGGTGCGGCTGCGCTTCGATTACACGCCGGCGCAGCTGGCGACGCTGGCGCGCTGGGAGGCCGATCCCTTCAGCCGCTGGGACCTGCTGCAGCAGCTGGCCGTCCAGGCCATCACCGGCACCGATGCGCGTGTCGCCGCCACGGAAGCCTTGCGCGAGGTGCTGGCCGGCCTGCTGGCCGATGACGGTGCCGATCCGGCCTTCGTCGCCGAGTGCCTGGCGCTGCCCGATTTCGACACCCTGGCCGAGGCCGTGCCGGTGGTGGATCCGCAGGCCCTGGCAGGCGCCCGCGAATCGCTGCTGGCGACCCTGGCGGCGGCGCTGGAGCAGCCGCTGCGCCAGCGCTACGCCGCCCTGGCCGCTGCCGCCGGCGGTGGCCTGCAGGCCTCGGCGATGGCGGCGCGGGCGCTGCGCAATGCCTGCCTTGACTGGTTGGGTCACCTGGACACCGTGCCGGCGCAGACACAGTTCGACGCCACCGCCACCATGACCGAGCGCCTGGCCGCGCTGCGCGTACTGTTGCACCGGCAGGCGCCGGGCGCGGAGGCCGCGCTGGCGGCCTTCCGGGAACGCTTCGCCGGCGATCCGCTGGTCACCGACAAGTGGATCGGCCTGGTCGCCACCCGTCCGGCCGCCGATGCGCTGGCGGACGTCCAGTGGCTGCTGGCCTCGCCGTGGTGGAAGCCGGCCAACCCGAACCGGGTGCGCGCGGTGCTGGGCAATCTGTCGCGCGGCAATCCGCTGGCCTTCCATCGCCTAGATGGCGCCGGTCACCGTTTGATCGCCGACCAGGTGGCGGCGATCGACCCGATCAATCCGCAGGTCGCCGCCCGGCTGCTCGGCGCCTTCGAGGGCTGGCGCCGGTTACGGTCCGGGCTGCGCGAGTCGGCCGAGGCGGCGCTGGCCTCGCTGCAGGACCGTCTGGCATCGGCCGACGGCCGCGACCTGCTCGATCGCTTGCGCGCCTGAGGCCCGCCACGGGCATCCGCGCCGAGCCGCTGGCGTCCGCGGCGACGCGCTTGCGTCAGATCACGCGCTTCCGGCCCGCGCCGGAGGGCTGGGATCGCGGCGCATGGGCCGTCCGGACCGGCCGTCCGGCTTCGGGTCGAGTTAAGGCAACGCTGATCAAGTCGGCGTTGCCCGCGCGCCATGGATGGCGCGCCCGCGGACCAAGCACGCAAGTGCTTGATCCGCGGGAGCAAGTCCGGACATGCGCCGGACTTGCGACCACTGAACACGTCCAGGATGGACGTGTTCAGTGTTGCCTTAAGGACAGATTCACCGCCGGGCGCCAAGACTGCCGGCGACACCCGGGGGGATCGCCATGAAGCGTCTGCTCGCCGCCACTGCCGTCCTGCTGCTGGCCGGTTGCGCCACCTACTCCGGCGGCGGTCACTACCACGGCGCCTACCATGGCCATGGCGACTATTACGTCGGCTACGACTACGCCGACTACGACCGCGTCCACTGGGGCTTCGGCTACGGTTACGGGGTGGCGCCGTTCTGGCGCCTGGACCGCTACCGCTGCGGCTACTGGCCTTACCACTACTGCCACGGGTACTGGCGGCCCTATTCGGGCTGGCACTTCTCGATCGGCTACTGGGATCCCTACTACTGGGGCGGCTATGGCTGGCACGGCGGTTACTGGTATCACCGGCCGCCACACTATTACTGGCGGCCGCCGCCGTCCGCCCGTCCCGCTCCGCCCCGGCGCCCCCCGGACGTGAGGACGCCGCGCGTCTTCCAGCGGGAAGAGCTGGAATCGCCCCGCTTCCAGACCGAGCGGGCCAAGCCGGCGCCGCGGCCGCCGGAGCAGTGGCGGGCCCCCGTGCCCGTGCAGCCCGCGCCGGCCGGTCCGGGCAAGCCGCAGATGCGCTATCCGTCCTTGCCGAGGGAGACCGGCCATGTTCCCGCCCAGCGGCCGGTGCAGCGGACGCCGATCCGGGCCGCGCCCGAGCCGGCCGCCTGGTCCGGCCCGCGCGATCTGCCGTCGGTCCGGACGCCGCGCCCGGCGTCGCCGCCCAGGCCGGTGCCGGCACCCCGCGCCGCGCCGGCGCCGGCACCGCGTACGGCACAACCGCCGCCGTCGCGCCCGGCAGCGTCGCCGGCTGCGCCCGTGCCGCGGCAGGAAGTGAGACCTGCGTCACAGTTTCGGAGCAAAGACAGGGAAGACTGAGCGGAAACGCCCGCCAGGCCATTGCGCACACCCCCGGTGACGCGCATTCTTGGCCCCGGACTGACACTCCGCGTCGCTTTGTGACGCGACACAACCAAACGCATCGCCTGTTCGGCGCCCGGCACCAGGTCCCCTGGATTCCCCCTGTTCCAAGACCCGCCGGGCGCCGACTTTTTTCCGCCGGTGTGCGCCTGGCGGCATTGCCCGGAAACCGCCGGCGTGGCCGCCCCGCAGGCGCTCCGGCGGCCGGTCCGGAATGAAAAAAAGGGCCTGGCGTTCCCCCCCGGGAGCGCCAGGCCCTGGCATCCCTGCCACGCGCCTGACCAGCCCCTGTTCAGTCTGGTCGACGCCCCCCGGCGTTGGCCGTGGCAGGTGCCTTGGAGATAAAGCAGGAACCGTGCCAAGGCTCCGGAACGGATGCACCCCGCCCCCCGGCGCGGGATAATCCCGACCCCGTCCACCCCCTCCCGCCATGTCCAGCAGCTACGACGTCATCGTGATCGGCGGCGGCCACGCCGGTACCGAGGCCGCCCTCGCGGCGGCCCGGATGGGCGCACGCACCCTGCTGCTGACCCACAGCATCGAGACCGTGGGCCAGATGAGCTGCAACCCGGCCATCGGTGGCATCGGCAAGGGCCATCTGGTGCGCGAGATCGACGCCCTGGGCGGCGCCATGGCCCGGGCGGCCGATGCCGCCGGCATCCAGTGGCGCACCCTCAACGCCAGCAAGGGCCCGGCGGTGCGCGCCACCCGTTGCCAGGCCGATCGCGGGTTGTACAAGGCGGCGATCCGCCGCCTGGTCGAGAGCCAGCCAAACCTGCGGCTGTTCCAGCAGGCGGTGGACGACCTGGTCATCGAGAACGAACGGGTGACCGGCGTCGTCACCCAGGGCGGTCAGCGTCTCCATGCCCGGGCGGTGGTGCTGACCGCCGGCACCTTCCTGGCCGGGCGCATCCACGTTGGCCTGGTCAACCACCCGGGCGGCCGCGCCGGCGATCCGCCGGCGACCACCCTGGCGCAGCGCCTGCGCGAGCGTCCCTTCGCAGTCGGCCGGCTCAAGACCGGCACGCCGCCGCGCCTGGACGGCCGCAGCATCGATTGGTCGGTGCTGAGCGAACAACCCGGCGACGAGCCGCGGCCGGTGTTTTCCTTCCTCGGCGATCCGGCCCGGCACCCGCGCCAGCTGTCCTGCTGGATCACCCACACCAGCGAACGCACCCACGAGATCATCCGCGGCGGCCTGGACCGTTCGCCGATGTTCACCGGTGCCATCGAGGGCGTCGGCCCGCGCTATTGCCCGTCCATCGAGGACAAGGTGGTGCGCTTCGCCGACAAGGCCTCGCACCAGGTCTTCCTCGAACCCGAGGGCCTGGACACGCACGAGATCTATCCCAACGGCATCTCCACCTCGCTGCCCTACGAGGTGCAGCTGGAGATGGTCCATTCCATCCGCGGCCTGGAGAACGCCCACATCACCCGGCCCGGCTACGCCATCGAATACGACTACTTCGATCCGCGCGGACTGAAGGCCTCGCTGGAAACCAAGGCGGTGGCCGGGCTGTTCTTCGCCGGCCAGATCAACGGCACCACCGGTTACGAGGAAGCGGCGGCGCAGGGCCTGCTGGCCGGCCTCAACGCGGCGCTGCTGGTGCAGGGGCGCGAAGCCTGGTGGCCGCGCCGCGACGAAGCCTACCTCGGCGTGCTGGTGGACGACCTGGTCACCCGCGGCACCAACGAGCCCTACCGCATGTTCACCAGCCGGGCCGAATACCGCCTGCATCTGCGCGAGGACAATGCCGACGCCCGCCTGACGCCGATCGGCCGCGAGCTCGGCCTGGTGGACGAGGCGCGCTGGCAGGCCTTCGCCCGCAAGGCCGAGGCGGTGGAAGCGGAGCGCTCGCGGCTGGCGGCGGTCTGGCTGGCGCCGGGCGGCGAACTGGCGCGCGCCCTGGCCTCGGCCACCGGCATCGTCCTGAGCCGCGAATCCACCGCCCTGGAGCTGATGAAGCGGCCGGAACTGCGTTACGCCGAGGTCGTCGCCCTGCCCGGTCTGGGCCCCGGCGTCGGCGATCCCCGCGTGGCCGAACAGGTGGAGATCGGCGTGAAATACGCCGGCTACCTGGAGCGGCAGCGCGACGAGGTGGCACGCAATCGCCAGCACGAGGACACCCGCATTCCCGCCGACTTCGACTACGCCGGCCTGCCCGGCCTGTCGGCCGAACTGCAGGCCAAACTGGCCCAGGTCCGGCCGGAAACCCTCGGCCAGGCCCAGCGCATTCCCGGCATGACGCCGGCGGCGGTGTCGCTGCTGCGGGTGTTCCTGGCCCGACGCCGCAGGGTGGCCTGAGCGGGTGACGGCGTCCGGCGGCAGGGTTAGGCTGCGCCGATGCATCCGCAACCGAAACCGCGTCCGTGTCCGGGCCGTGCCCTCGCCGGCCTCGTCCTGTTCGCGCCGATGGCATGGGCGACAGCCACGCCGAGCGTTCACGACTGGCCGCTGCCGGCGCCCGCCGGATCGGCGCAGCCCAGCCTGGTGGTGGCGGCCGACGGCGATCTGTTGCTGGCCTGGGTCGAGCGCCGCGAAGGCGGTGGCCATCGCATGCGCTTCGCCCGTCACGAGGCCGGCACCGGCTGGTCGCCGACCCGCACGGTCGCGGAGGGCGCGGACTGGTTCGTCAATTGGGCCGACGTGCCGTCGCTGCTGGCCCTGCCCGACGGCAGCCTGTGGGCGCATCTGCTGGTGAAGAACGGCGAGGCTACCTACGCCTACGACACCCGCCTGTTGCGCTCGCGCGATGCCGGCATGAGCTGGACCGCGCTGGGCCCGGTGCACGACGACGGCACGCCGACCGAACACGGTTTCGCCAGCCTGTGGCCGCAGGGGCATGATCGCCTCGGCGTGGCCTGGCTCGACGGCCGGCATACCGGCGGTGGCGGCCACGGCCACCACGGCGGTGCCGGCGCGATGAGCCTGCGGGCGGCGGTGCTGGGTCCGGATGGGCGCAAGGCGACCGAGGCGCAGATCGATGCCCGCACCTGCGATTGTTGCCAGACCGACGTCGCGGTGACCGCGCGCGGCCCCCTGCTGGTCTATCGCGACCGCAGCGAGGGCGAAGTGCGCGACATCCTCGCTACCCGTTTCGATGGCAGCGCCTGGTCGGCGTCTGTACCGGTGCATGCCGACGGCTGGGTGATGCCGGCCTGCCCGGTCAACGGTCCGGCGGTGGCGGCGCTTGGCGAGCAGGCCTGGGTGGCCTGGTACACGGCGGCCGAAGGCCGGGTCGCGTTGCGTCTGGCCGCCTCGCGCGATGCCGGAGACAGCTTCACCGCGCCGCGGGAGGTCGTCCTCGGCGAACACCTGCTCGGCCGCGTGGATCTGGCCGCGGATGCCAGCGGCGTCTGGCTGGCCTGGATGGAGGAGGGCGCGGACGGGCAGTCGCTCTGGCTGGCCCGGTTCGCTCACGACCTGGCGAAGGAACACTGGCGGCTGCGGGTCGCGGCGGTGCCGGGCCGCGGCCGTGGCACCGGCTTCCCGCGCCTGCGCCTGGCGGCCGGCGAGGCCTGGCTGGCCTGGACTGCGGTGGAGGGTGGGCTGCCCTCCCTGCGTGGCGCCCGGGTGCGTTCGCCCTGACCCTACCGGGTGGTACGGAACCGGGCTTTGCATTAAGGTGGACGCCGCGCCGGCGGCGAGACCGGCGGCGCAGGCAGCGGCTCAAGGGGAGGGGGCGGCAACGCGGATTCCGGCGTTCCGCCGAGGAAACCCTGGGCACCTGGACCAAGGCATCACTTCAGAACCCGAAAGGAGCTTTCCATGCCCCGTTTCCACCGACTCGCTGGCGCGCTTGCGCTCTCGCTCGGTTTTGCCGGCGCCGCGCACGCGCAAAGTTTCAGCGGCTTTTATGCCTTCGGCGACAGCCTCACCGATTCCGGCAACGTCGGCGATGTCAACGGCCTGCCGCCGGGCTCCAGCTTCACCACCAACCCGGACCCGGTGATGGTGGAGATCGTCGCCAATGCCTTTGGTCTGCAGGCGGTCAACTCGCTGCAGGGCGGCAGCAACTTCGCCTGGGGCGGGGCCTGCGTGAACGCGGCCGGACCCTGCCTCAACCCGGTGCCGAACATCCCGACCCAGATCAGCCAGTACCTGACCGCCACCGGCGGCAGCGCCGACCCGAACGCCCTGTACAGCATCTGGGGCGGCGCCAACGACATCTTCGCCACGCTGGTGCTGGATCCGGGCAATGCCCAGGCCAACACGGTGGCCGCGGCCACCGCCTACGTGCAGCAGATCGCCCGACTGCAGGCCGCCGGCGCCAACTACATCATCGTCTACAACCTGCCCAACCTGGGCGTGACCCCGCAGTTCGCCAGCACGCCCAATGCCGGTTCGGTCTCGCAGATCACCGTGGTCTACAACAGCGCGTTGAACACCGGCCTGGCCCAGCTCGGCGACGGCATCATCGCCGTGGACACCTTCGGACTGATCACCGAGGTGATGGCCGATCCCGGCCTGTACGGCCTCAGCAACGTCACCGGCACGGCCTGCAGTCCGCCCAACTCGGTGGCATGCGGCCCGCAAGGCTCCGGCCTGCCGGCCGAATATGCGCCGGGCACCAATGAAACCTGGCTGTTCGCGGACGGCGTGCACCCGACCGGCATCGCCCACCGGATGCTGGCCAACGTGATTCTCTCCACCATCGCCGCGCCGGTGCAGGTGTCCATGGCCGGCGAGGCTGGCGTGAAGATCAACGAGAACCACGTGCGCGCCTTCACCGACGAGCTGTTGAGCGACTTCTATCTCGACCGCGAAGTCGGCGGTGTGCGCGGCTGGGCCACGGTGCAGTACGGCGACCAGGACTTCGACGCCAGCGCCGCCGTGCCGGGCGCCAGCGCCGACGTGCTCAGCCTGAGCCTGGGCGCCAACTGGCGCGCCAGCGAGAACGTCTACTGGGGTGCGGCCATCACCCTGGGCAACCACGACAACGACGTCGGTTCGGGCAACATCGAAGGCCGCGGCGTGATCGCCTCGCTCTACGGCACGGTGCGTTTCGGCGGCGGCGGTTACCTGCAGGGCGCGATCAGCGGCGGCAGCACCGACCTGGACATCGACCGGAGCATCGTCCTGGGCGAGGCGGTGCGGGTCGAATCGGGCAACACCAATGCCGGCTCGCTGGGTGCCGAACTGGCCTTCGGCTGGCTGTTTGGTGCGCCGGGCAATCTGCAGCACGGCCCGTTCGTCAGCGCTTCCTGGCTGCAGCAGGAGATCGACGGTTACGCCGAGGACAGCGGCCGTTCCACTTCGATGAACTTCGCCGGCTTCGATCGCGATTCGCTGGTGGCGCGTGTCGGCTATCAGCTGCAGGGCAGCATGGGTACTTCCGATCGCAGCATCCGGCCCTATCTGCGGGTGGCCTACAACGAGGAGCAGGAGGACGACCAGGTGTTCGTGAACGCCGGTTCCAACACCATGAACGGCCGGTTCACCATGCCGGGCTTTACCCCGTCCAAGGACTGGATCAGCGCCGATCTCGGCCTGAACTGGCAGCTGGGCGGCAATGTCACGGCCTTCCTGGCCTACAGTGGCCGTTTCAGCGACGACCAGCAGGACGGCAACAGCGTCAGCCTGGGCCTGCGCACCTCGTTCTGATCACGCACCCGGGCGCACCGCCGGAGGGCCGCCGCGAGGCGGCCTTCCTTTTTCGACGCGGATTTGCGCGGATCGTTGCTGGTTAGCGGATTGCTGCGTCGTCGCACCGGCGGTCACTGCGGCTCGCCAGGGCCGCGGCCGCAGGCATCGCACCCTCGCGACACCGCGAACCCCCGCGAACCAGCCCCGGGAGTCCAGTGACCGGGCGACCGCGAAGGTCAGCGCTCCATTCGCCAGTTGAGCGACGCGGCGGATTCGTTGCCGGATTCGATGCTGATGTCGAAGCCGCGCGTGAGCAGATACTTGAGCGTGACCACCTGGCCCGTGCCGACCAGGGCGACGCCGTAACTGATGAACAGGCGCGGCGAAAGATGTTTGCCGACCGTCAGCGCCGCCCCGCCGAGATTGCGCGACTCGGCGATGCCGGCCTCGTCCAGGCCCAGGCGCGCGCCGATCTGCTGCGCCACCATGTTGCCGCCGGCCCCGAGGGCCATGGCCGCGGCGCTCAGTTGCTCCGCCTCGTTCCCTTTGGCGCTGCGCAGCGGCCGGCCGAAGACCAGCCAGCTCAGGGCCTCGCTGGTGTCCATGGCCGGATCGGACTCGATGCGCAGCTGCGGCTGTCGCGCCGTGCCGGTCACCCGCACGCGCACGCTCACCTGGTCGAAATCGCGGCCGGCGCGGATGTCCAGGCTGGGGTTGTCCACCGGCGAATCGGCGAAACCCAGGCGGGCCCGTTCGACCTCCAGCGCCTGTCCGTAGGCGCGGTAGCGGCCGCTCACCTCCAGGCCGCCGGAGGCGCGGGCCGGGCGGCCGGGACGCTGGCGCACGCGCAGCTTGCCGCCGACCTTGCCGTCCAGGCCGAAACCCTGCAGGCGCACGTCTTCGCCCAGGGCGACGGACACGTCGAGATCCAGCGGCAACTGCCGCGGCTTCGGCGGGTCGAGCGGGTCCAGCACCACCACGTCCTCGGAAGCGGACACGCCGGTGTCCAGTGCCTCCAGATCGAAACGCGCCTGCTCCACGTTTACCCGTCCGCGCACTTCGAGCACGCCGCCGGCCAGTTGCAACTGCAGATCGGGGTCGGCCACGGCCTGGAACTCCGCCGTATTGGCCAGGCTCACGCCGCTGCCGACCAGGGCCACCCGCAGGGGCGCCGTGTCGTCGCGCAGGTTCAGGCTGCCCTCTACCTGCAGCAGGCCTTCGCCGGAACGAAGCTGGCCGCTCAGGCGGGTGCTGCCGTCGGCCTGGCCGTCGAGGGTGAACTCGCCTTCGCGCAGCTGCAGGCCGAGTGCCGGCAGTTCCGCTTCGAAGGCGCCGAGCCGGGCCTGGCCGGAAAGCTGCGGCTCGCCGCGGGTGCCGGTCAGCTGCATCCGACCATGCAGGCGGCCGCGGGGGCTGGCCAGGTCTTCGGAGAAGAGTTCCAGCCAGGTCAGGTTGCGCACGTCCAGGGCGAGGTCGCCGTCCAGCGCGGCGGTGTCGGCCAGGCCGGCGGCCAGGCGTGCGGTTACCTTGCCTTCGTCGGCGAGGCCAGCCGACAGCGTTGCCTGCAGTGCGTCGCCGTCCAGCGTCCAGTCCAGGGACAGGGCGCTGTAGCCGAACACGACGCGATCGGACTGCTCGTCAAGGCGCAGTGCGCCCTCGCCGGAGCGCAGTTGACCCTGGCCGCGCCAGAACCCGTCGCGGCCCTGGCGCAGCAGGGCCTCGCCGTCCACGCTGCCGGCCAGGTGCATGGGCACGCCCTCGTCCTGCGGCAGCCAGGGCTGCAGCAGCGACAGCGGCAGGGCCTCGGCTTGCAGTCGCGCTTCGCCGCCGCCGGCTTCGGCACAGAGACGGCCTTCGACCCGGGTCGAGACCAGGCAGGCCCGGTCGAATTCGGTGATGTCCGCGCCGAAGCGGAAAGCCGCCGCTGCCTGCAGCTGCAGTTCGGGGCTGTCCTGCGCGACCAGGCGCAGCGTGGCGAGCTGGCCCTGCCAGAGCCCATGCGCCTGGCCCAGTTCGCCGCCGACCTCGAGGTGGCCCTGCGGCCAGGCCAGGTTGCCCTGAAGCTCGGCGCGGGCGCGGCTGCCCAGGGCGCGCACGGCCAGGGCCTCGAAGCCGAGGCCGCCGAGCCGCAGTTCCTCCCCGGCCAGCACCAGTTCGCCGTCGCCGGTGGCGGGTAGCCGGCCATGCAGGCGCAGGGCGCCGATCTGCTGGTCGTCCAGGCGCAGGTCGTGGCCGACCAGGTCGGCCTCGATGTCGAGCGCCTCGGCCGGACCGAGCAGGCGCAGCCAGCCTTCGATGCGGCCGCTGCCCGGCGGCAGTGCGTCGGCCAGGGTCAGCGGCTCCGCCTCGATGCGCAGGTCGTAGCGCGCGCCGATCTGGCCGGCGACCTGCACATGGCTGCTGCCCAGGCGCAGGTCGGCGGCGAGCCGGCCGCGGTCGTCCCGCCAGTCCAGCTGCGCCTGTCCGGCCACGGCCAGGCCGCGCAGGCGGCCGCCCAGCCGTTCCAGCCGGCCCTCGCCGCGCCAGCTGCCGGCCTCGTCCTGTTTGGCCGAGGCCTGCAGCTGGCCGGTGAGGGCGCCGGGATAGTCGGGCAGGAAGTAGCCGGGATCGAAACCATCCAGCCGCAGGTCCGCCGCGAAGGCCGGCCGCGGCGACCAGGCCACGCGGCCGCTGCCGGCGAGTTCGCCGGTCGGCATGCTGGCAGCGAGTTCGCGCAGCTGCAGGGCTTCGCCATCGCCTTCGCCGGCGAGGCGCAGGCGGGCACTTTCGCTGCCACGCTCGAAGCTCGCTTCGCCCCGCAGTCGCCAGGCCTGCGGCACGCCCTGCACACGTACCTGGCCACTGGCCAGCACCGGCACGCCGCCTTCGTCGGCCGACTGCGGCGCCAGCGTCAGCGCGTCGCTGGCCAGTTGCAGGTCGAAGGCCGGCGTGTCATCGCCGTACTGCACTTGGCCGGTGAGGCGCAACGCGCCCTGTGGCAGTTCCAGGTTCAGCGGCCGCAGCATCAGGCGGTCGTCCACCAGGGCCAGCTGCGAGGGCGCGATCACGACGCGCAGTTCATCGTTGGCGAGCGCGCCTTCCACGCGGGCTTCGCCGCCCAGGCCCTCGGCCTGCAGCCGGCCGCGCCAGGCGGATGCATCGGGCTCGCCGCCCAGCCAGGCGGGCGGCAGGCCATCGCTGTGCAGCGACAGTGTCCAGGCCGGGGTGCCGCCGCCTTCGCGCAGGTCGAGATGCGCCTGCAGGCGCTCCGGGGTCGTGCCGGTGAGGTCGAGTTGCAGGGCGTCGAGATCGCCCTTGGCGATCAGTTGCAGATCGGGGCCGGCGCCATCCTCGGCCGTCGGCGAGCGCAGGCGGCCGCGCAGGTCGGTGCGGAAATGCCGGGCGGGCAGGTAGTCGCCGGCCAGTTCCAGTTCGGCCTGCGGCAGGAAGGCGCGCAGGCTGGCCAGCGACAGGCCGTCGTCGCGCAGGACGACCTCGCGGGCCTCGATGTCGCTGGCCTCGAAACGCGCGTCGTCCTCGCCCTCGGCGGCATCGTCTTCGATGGCGAGGCGGTCCACCGACAGCTCGCCCACCGCCAGCACGAAGGGCAGCGGGATGCGCGGCAGCGACTCGGGCCAGCGCGGCGGCTGGAAGGGTTCGTCGTCGGCAGGTGGCAGGCGCAGACGCAGGTCCCGCACGGCCAGGCGGTCCAGCCGCAGCCTGCCGCCCAAGGCCGGCCACAGCGCCGGCTCCAGTTCCAGGCGCGTCGCCCGCACTTCCAGACCGTCGGCCTGGCGATAGCGGACGCCGTGCAGGATCAGCGGGCCGGCCAGGCGGCCCTCGGCCTGCTGCCAGGACAGCGCGTCGGCCGGCAGCGCCGCCGCCAGTCGCGCCAGCACGAGGTCGCGACCGCCGCCGGTGAGCAGCAGCCAGGCCAGGAGCAGGGCCGCCGGCAGCAGCGTCGCCACCAGGATCCTGGACAGAAGGCGAAGCCGGCGGCGCGGAGGCGTGCTCACAAGTCCGGCCCTATGACCAGATGCAGACGCACCGATTGCTGCGCCTTGTCGCCGAAACCATGGGCGAGATCCACCCGCACCGGCCCGACCGGCGAACGCCAGCGCAGGCCCAGGCCGGCGCCGACCTGCAGGTCCAGGGCGTTGCCGGCGTCGAAGGCGTCGCCGGCATCCACGAAGGCAGCCAGGCCCCACTGCCGGGTGAACATGCGCTCGTATTCGGCGCTGGCCACCAGCAGGTGTTTGCCGCCGAACACGAAGCGGTTGCCGTCGTCGTCGCTCAGGAAGGGGCCGATCTCCTTGTAGCCGTAACCGCGTACGCTGCGGTCGCCGCCGGCGTAGAAGCGCAGCGAGGGCGGAAACTGCGGGAACTGGTCGGTCCAGGTGGCGCCGGCCTCGGCCCGCAGCAGCAGACGGTCGCGCCGGCCGATGCCACGGATCCAGCGCGCCTCGGCCCGCGCCTGCAGGAAATCCACGTCGGAGCCGAGACTGGAATGGCCGCCGCGCAGTTCCAGCGTCAGACCGTGGGCGCGGCGCGGGTACAGCGGATCGTCGCTTTCGCCCCACTGGCCCCAGAGCGAGGGGTAGACCAGGGTGGAGTAGGACAGCTGGTCGCCGGTGAGCGGATCCTCGAAACGCTCGCGACGGACGTTCAGCGCCGCCAGCAGGTTCCAGTCGCCCAGGCGGCCGCTGCGGCTGGCGACCAGTTCGATCAGGTCGCTGTTGACGAACTCCAGCTTCTCCTGACGGGCGCTGGCGCCGACGCTGTACCAGCCGTCCAGCCAGGCGAAGGCGGGAATGCGGTATTGCACGCTCAGGTCGTTGCGGCGCTGCGCCAGGTGTAGGCGCGAGCGCAGCTTGTGGCCGCGGTCGTTGACCCAGCGCCGCTCCAGGCCGGCGCTCAGGCCGAGGCCGGTGTCGCTGCCGTAGCGCAAGCCGAAGTCGTAGACCGAGCGCTTGGCCGGCGCCAGATCCACCTGAACCGGTACCCGGCCGTCCTCGGCCTCCTCGGGCCGCGGCTGCAGGTCGATCGCGGCGAAGTAGTCCAGTTCCACCAGTGAGCCGCGCAGCGCCAGCAGCTCGGCCTGGTCGTAGGGTTGCCCGGCTTGCCAGGGCACCAGCTTTTCCAGCAGGCCGGGCCGGAACGGATGTTCGCCGAAGCGCGCCTCGCCCAGGGCGTAACGTGCGCCGCTGTCCCAGGCCAGATCCAGGTCGGCGCGCAGGCGGGCGCGGTTCACGCTGACCCGGGCCCGCTCCAGGCGGGCGTCGAAGTAGCCGCGCTCGGCCAGCACGCGGTCCATGTCAGCCTTGGAGCGCTCATAGACGGCATGGTCGAACACCTGCGCCTCGCGCGGACGGAATCGTTGCAGGCGACGCTGCAGTACCTCGTCGCCGTGGCCTTCTCCCGTCATCTCCAGCCGGCGCTCGCCGACCCGGACCGGTTCGCCGGGACGGATGCGGACGATCACGTCCACCTGCCCGCCTTCGCGGCGTTGCTCGAGCTCGACCTCGGCGGCGTAGTAGCCGAAGGGCTCCAGCGCCTGGCGCGCTTCCCGCGGCGTGCGCCGCAGCAGGTAGGCCAGGCGGCCCTCGCTGAGCCGCGCGCGCCGTTCGGCGTCCAGGCGCCGCAGCGACAGCGAGGCGGCGACGTTGTCGCGCAAGGCCGGGTCCTCCAGACCCTGGATCTCGATCTGGCGCAGTTCCAGCGCGGCCGCCGGCGCCGCCAGCAGCCACAGCAGCAGGGCAGTCGGTCGGACGGCTGGCAGGCGAGGGGGGCGCATGCCCGGCCAAGGATACCCGCCGGGCGCCACCGCCGCGTCAATGCGGCTCAGCCGGCCGACAACTGCTCCACCGCCGCCACCGCGGCGAAACGGTCGGCCACCTGTCGCAGCAGGGCCAGGCGGTTGTCGCGCAGGGCCGGGTCTTCGGCCATCACCAGGGTGCGCTCGAAGAAGTTGTCCACCGGCCCCTGCAGCTGCGCCAGGCGCTTGAGCGTGCCCACGTAGTCGCGCTTGGCCAGCATCGGCTCGGTGTCGGCCAGGGCGGCGGCCAGGGCCTTGTGCAGGGAGTGTTCGGCAGGTTCGACTAGGCGCTGCGGATCGACCTGCGGCGGGATCTGCCCGTCCACCTTCTTCAGGATGTTGCGGATGCGCTTGTTGGCGGCGGCCAGCGAAGCGGCCTCGCGCAGGCGGGCGAACTCGGCGATGGCCTTGAGGCGGCGGTCGAAATCCAGCAGCGAGGCCGGTCGCACGCCCGCCACCGCATCGAACTGCAGCGCCGGCACGCCCTGCTCGACGTAGTAGGCGCGCAGGCGCTCGAGAATGAACTCATAGAGTTCGGTGGCCATGCCTGAACTCACGGGATCTCCCACCACCATGCGCGGATTCTCTACGGCGACACCCGCTGCCATGGCATGCTCCGCGGCTTTGGCCTGTTCTGCTCTCCTCTGGTCAACCAGGGCAAAGCCGACTTGATCGACGGCCTTGTCAATGAGGGCGCGCAAATCAATGTCCATCCGGCCCTCGATGATCGTGCGGGCCAGGCCCAGGGCATTGCGGCGCAGGGCGAAAGGATCCTTGTTGCCGGTCGGTTTCAGCCCGGCGGCGAAACCGCCGGCCAGGGTATCCAGGCGCTCGGCCACCGCCAGCACCTTGCCCAGCGCCGACGGGGCGATGGCGTCGCCGGCGAAACGCGGCATGTAGGCCTCGTCGATGGCCAGGGCCACGGCTTCCGGCTCCTTGGCCGCCAGGGCGTAGTGGCGGCCGGCGATGCCCTGCAGTTCCGGGAACTCGCCGACCAGGCGCGACTGCAGGTCGGCCTTGCCCAGTTCGGCGGCGCGCCGGGCCAGGGCGGCATCGGCGCCGGTCATCAGCGCCACCACCTCGGCCAGTTCGGCCACCCGCGCGCACTTGTCGGCGACGCTGCCCAGCTTGGCCTGGTAGGTCACCGTCTTCAGGCCCTCGGCCATGGCCGCCAGGCCCTGCCTGAGGTCCTCGTCGAAGAAGAAGCGGGCATCGGCGAAGCGCGGACGGATCACCCGCTCGTAGCCCTTGCGGACCTCGTCCGGGTCCTTGCTGTCGATGTTGGCGATGCCGATGAACTTCTCGGACAGCTTGCCGGCCGCATTCAGCACCGGGAAGAACTTCTGGTTGCCTTCCATAGTGGACACCAGCGCTTCCTGCGGCACGCGCAGGAATTCCGGATCGAAGCTGCACAGCACCGCCTTCGGCCACTCGACCAGGCAGTTCACTTCCTCCAGCAGCTCGTCGCGCACGCGGGGGTTGCCGCCGGCCTGGCGGGCGGCGGCGGCGATCTCGGCGCGGATGCGCTCGCGGCGCTCGCGCGGGTCGGCCAGCACGCGCGCTTCACGCAGGGCCTGCAGGTATTCGCCGGCCTCGTTCAGCCACACGCCCTTGTCGTGGTGGAAGCGGTGGCCGCGACTCATGCGGTCGGCGCGCAGGCCGAGCACTTCGCCGGGCGCGACCTCGCGGCCGAGCAGGATCACCAGCCAGTGCGCCGGCCGCACGAAGGCTGTATCGCGTTCGCCCCAGCGCATCGGTCTGGGAATCGGCAGGCCGCGCACGGCCTCGGCTACGACCTCGGCCAGCAGGTCGAGGGTGCGCGCGCCAGGCCTGCTGCTGCGGTAGGCGAAGCGCATGCCCTTGGCGTCGGTGATCCGTTCGAGCTTGCTCCAGTCCACGCCCTGCTTCTGGGCGAAACCGAGCAGGGCCTGGGTCGGCTGACCGTTCGCGTCCAGGGCGACGTTGAGGTAGGGGCCCATCACTTCGTTGAACTGCTGCGGCTGCTGCACCGCCACGCCCGGCAGCCATGACGCCAGCCGGCGTGGGCTGTACAGGGCGCGGCCGCGCTCGCCGCCATGCGATTCCGCCACTTCGATGCGGCGGGCGGCCAAGGCCTGGAGGATGCCGGCGTGAAAGGCCTCGGCCAGTTCCGGCAGCGCCTTGGGCGGCAGTTCTTCGGTGCCGAGTTCGACCAGCAGGGGCAGCATGTCAGCCATGGGCGTCCTCCTCGGCAGGCTTCAGGCCCGGGAAGCCCAGCTTCTCGCGCTGGGCGTGGTAGGCCCCGGCGACCGCGCGCGCCAGGTTGCGCACGCGCAGGATATAGCGCTGACGCTCGGTGACGCCGATGGCGCGGCGGGCGTCCAGCAGATTGAAGCTGTGGCTGGCCTTGCAGACCTGGTCGTAGGCCGGCAGCGGCAGACCCAACTCGACCAGCTTCAGGGCTTCCTTCTCGCAGGCGTCGAAGCGGTGCAACAGTTCGGCGACGTCGGCGTGCTCGAAGTTGTAGGCGCTCTGTTCGACTTCGTTCTGGTGGTAAACCTCGCGGTAGGTCACCGGCCGTCCGTCCGGACCGAGGGTCCAGACCAGGTCGAAGACGTCGTCCACGTTCTGCAGGTACATGCACAGGCGCTCGAGGCCGTAGGTGATCTCGCCGGTCACCGGCCGGCACTCCAGGCCGCCCGCCTGCTGGAAATAGGTGAACTGGGTGATCTCCATGCCGTTGAGCCAGACCTCCCAGCCCAGGCCCCAGGCGCCGAGGGTCGGCGATTCCCAGTTGTCCTCGACCAGGCGCAGGTCGTGCACTTCGGGATCGATGCCGAGGGCACGCAGCGAGCCGAAATAGCGCTCGACGATGTCGTCGGGGCTGGGTTTCATCACCACCTGGTACTGGTAGTAGCGCTGCAGGCGGTTGGGGTTCTCGCCGTAGCGGCCGTCGGTCGGCCGGCGGCAGGGCTGCACGTAGGCGGCGTTCCAGGGTTCGGGCCCGAGCGCGCGCAGGAAGGTGGCCGGATGGAAGGTGCCGGCGCCGACCTCCATGTCCAGCGGCTGGATCAGCACGCAGCCCTGGCCGGCCCAGTACTGGTTGAGCCGGAGGATCAGTTCCTGGAAGGTCGGTGCGCTCATCGGCAGGCGGTACCCGGTGCAAAGGGCGCTAGTATAGCCGCCGCCCGCGACAGCCCCGGGCCCGGACCCGACAGCGCCATGAAACCCTTTCTCATCCTCGAGACCGGCCGGCCGATCGAATCGCTGCGCCGCCACGGCGGCTTCGGCCACTGGATCCGCGTCGCCGCCGGCCTGCATGCCCGCCAGGTGCGGCATGTGCACGTGCTCGACGGCGAAGCCCTGCCCGGCCATCACGACTGGGCCGGTGTACTGGTCACCGGCTCCGGCGCCATGGTCACCGAGCGTCTGGACTGGAGCGAACGCAGCGCCGACTGGCTGCGCGTCGGCGCCGAGGCCGGCCTGCCGATGCTGGGCATCTGCTACGGCCATCAGCTGATCGCCCATGCCCTGGGCGGCCGGGTGGACTACAACCCGCGCGGCCGCGAAATGGGCACGGTGGAAGTGCGGCTGAGGCCGGACGCGGCGCACGACCCGCTGTTCGCCGGCCTGCCGGCGGCCATCCCGGCCCAGGCTACCCACCTGCAGACGGTACTGTCGCCGCCGCCGGGCGCGACCGTGCTGGCCGAATCCGACCGCGACGGCTGCCAGGCCTTCCGCTGGGGCGAGGCGGCCTGGGGCCTGCAGTTCCACCCGGAGTTCAGCACCGGCATGATGCGCGGCTACATCCGCGGCCGTGCCGAGGCGCTGGCGCAGGAAGGCAGTTGCCACCGCCGCTTGCTGGCCCAGGTGCGGCCGGCACCGCATTCGCGCCGCGTCCTGCGGCGCTTCGTCCAGGTGGCGCAGCGTCGCCTGCATGGCCAGGGAGACAGGAAAAAGGCATGAGCAGCGAAACGGAAGGCGGGATGGACGGGATCCGCAAGATCGAGGCGGGCAGCGCGCTGTCCTGGTTCACGCGGGCGGTGGACGTGGGCGGGCGCCAGGCCCGCGGCCTGTTCGCCGCCGCCGCCCTGGGCGTGTTGGCGATGGGCGCGGCCGCCATGGTTGCCGCCCTGCTGCTGGCCGTGCTGGTGGCGGCCGGCCTGTCGCCCGGCGAGAAGCCGGACATCGGCCGCAGCATGCTGGTGGCGCTGCCGATCATCCTGCTGTTTTCGCTGCTGATGCCGGTGTTTGGCGGCGGCATGCAGCAGGTGCTGCACCAGGCCGAGGCCGGTCGCCCGGTCGGCGCCGGCGACATCTTCGCCGGCTTCGTCGGCGGCCGGTTCGGCTCGCTGGCCGGCCTGGCCATCCTGCCGCTGGCCGGCCTGGCCCTGACCCTGGCCAACTATCACGTGTTCGGCGGCCCGGAGTACTTCGCCCAGTACGTGGCCATGCTCGAGGAGATGACCCGTGGCGGCCAGCCGGTGCCGCCGGAGGTGCGTTCGCCGGCGCTGCTGTTCCTGGTCGGCATGGCGATCAACGCCGTGCAGACGGTACTGCAGCTGATCACCGTGCCGCTGGTGCAGCTGTCCGGGCGCGGCACCCTGGGGGCGATCGCCGACGGCTTCCGGATGATGGCGCGCAATCCCGGCGCGGTGTTGACGGCACTGGCCCTGGGCCTGGCGGCGGCCCTGGTGCTGGCGATCGTGCTGGCCATCGGCCTGATGATCCTGGCCCTGCTGGCCGGCCTGGTGCCGGTGCTGGGCGTGCCGTTGATGCTGGTGCTGGCCTTCGCGCTGATGGTGGTGCTGTTCGTGATCTACCACGGCATCGGCTATTACGCCTGGCGCGACCAGTTCGGTGCCCCGGGCAGGGCTCCGCCGGCGGCGCCGGCGCAGCTGGAAGTGTGAGCGGGGGCCGGGGAAACCCGGCCGGATTCCGCTCCCGACGAGCCGGTCGCCCGTGCGCGGGCTCCGCTGGCGCTGCTGTTCCGGCGGCGCCGGCAGGCCGTTTTCCGGAGCCTGCTAAAGCGCGTCGCGCAGTACCTCCCAGGCCAGCCGCAGGTAATTCAGCAGCACCCAGCCGACCCCGGCGAAAAACAGCACCGCCTGCGCGCCCAGCCAGACCCGCGCCCAGCGCGGCATGCGCACTGGCGCGCCGTCGGCAAGCATCACCCGGGTGCCGGCGATCAGGTCGTGCAGGGCGCGCTTGTCTTTGCGCCAGCCCGCCAGGGCATGGCCGAGGTTGAGCAGCAGCCAGGAGGGCAGGCCGGCAAGGAAGCGGCCGATCACCCGCAACAGGCCGGGGCGTTCGCCCGCCAGGGTGGTGACCTTCAGGCCGAGCGCGCGCTTGCCCGGGCTGGCTTGCCAGGGCGAGGCCTCGCCGGCGACGAACCACAGCGCCGCCACCGCCATCAGGCAGGCGGCCGTCGCCAGCGCGGCGCCGGCCAGCACGCCTGCCAGGTCGAGCAGGCCGGCGCGCAGCACCGGGTCACGGGACCAGTCCAGCAACTGCGTGCCGGGATCTAGGCCGGCGCGGAAGGCGGCGTCCAGCAGCTCCCACAGGCGCATCTGCAGGGCGGTCAGGCCGGCGTCGTAGGCAAGCTTCGCCGCCTTCAGCCGGGGCCAGGCCAGGGGCAGGGCGAGCAGGGCAATGGCGACGGCATCCAGGCTGTAGGCGGCGTAGCGGCGCCAGAACCCCGCGGGTGTGGCCATGGCCTCAGCCGCCCTCCCGGCGGCGCTTCAGCAGCACGCCGGCGACGATGCCGGCCTCGTACAGCAGGCACATCGGGATGGCCAGCAACAGCTGCGAGATCACGTCCGGTGGCGTGACGATGGCGGCCAGGATGAAGATGCCGACGATGACGTAAGCGCGCGCTTCGCGCAGCTGCGCCGGGGTCACCGCGCCCAGCAGCACCAGCACCACCACCGCCACCGGCAGCTCGAAGCCCAGGCCGAAGGCCAGCAGGATCACCAGCACGAAGTCCAGGTAGCGGCTGATGTCGGTCATCATGGCCACGCCCTCGGGCGTGACCGCGGTGAGGAAGCCGAACACCGCCGGCAACACCAGGAACCAGGCAAAGGCGCAGCCCACGTAGAACAACAGCAGGGCCGAGCCCAGCAGCGGCCGGGCCAGCCGCTGCTCGTGCCGGTACAGGCCGGGCGCGACGAAGGCCCAGGCCTGGTAGATCAGCCAGGGCATGGCCAGCAGCAGGGCGACGAAGAAGGCCAGCTTGATCGGCGTGAAGAAGGGCGAGGCCACGTCGATGGCCACCAGCTGGCCGCCGGCCGGCAGCTTGGCCAGCAGCGGCGCGGCGAAACGCGCGTAAAGCGGCTCGGCAAGGGGCAGCAGGGCCACGAACACCAGCAGCACCGCCAGCACGCCCTTGAGCAGGCGCGCACGCAGCTCCAGCAGGTGGCCCATCAGGCTGTCTTCGGGCAGTTCGCCGGTGCGGTTCATGGCGCGGGCGGCTCCCGCCGCGGCCCAGGGCCGTCGCCGTGCTCGGCTGCGGCCTGGCCGGCAGCGTCCGGGCCGGTCGCGTCCGGGCCGCTCGCCGCGTCCCTGTTCACGGCGCCGGCATCGCGGTCGGCGCGGTCCGGCTCGCCCGGCCCGACAGTGCCATGCTCGACGGGCGCTGGAGCGGCGGAGCCCGTCCCGGCGGGAACCGGGCTCCCGGACCGGTCCGGACCAGCAGCGCGGGCGGCCTCGTCCAGCGATTGCTTCAGCGCGCGGCCGGTCTCGCCGAGCTCGTCACGCAAGGCCCGGCCCGGGTCGCCGATGCTGCGGCGCATGTCCTCGGCCGCCAGTTCGCGCTCGAACTCGGCCTTGACCGAGTACCACTGCGCCCGCGCCTTGCGCACCCACAGCCCGGCCATGCGCGCGGCCCGGGGCAGGCGCTCGGGGCCGAGCACCACCAGGGCCACCACGCCGATGACCAGCAGTTCGAAAAACCCGATATCGAACATGGCGCCAGGCGGATCCGGGCCGCGGAGCGGCCGGGATCAGCCGCCCTTGCCGGAACCCGACTCCTGGCGGGAGTTCTCGGCGCCGGCGTCCTTGCGCTCGTTGCCCAGCTGGGCTGGCGGACCGGCCTCGGACTCGTCGCCGTCCTTCAGGCCCTTCTTGAAGCCGCGGATGCCTTCGCCGAGGTCCTTGCCGATGCTGCCGAGCTTCCTGGTGCCGAAGATCAGCACGACCACCACCAGGACGATGATCCAGTGCCAGATGCTGAAGCTGCCCATGTCCGTGCTTCCCGCGGTCAAGGTAATGCCGGGCAGTCTAGCGCAGCCGGCCCCCTGCCATCACTCCTGCGGGACGGTGTTCTCTTCGAGCCGGTCGCGGAAATCCACCACCGGGGTCGGCGGCGGGTCCACCCGGCCCTCGAAGATCATCCGCGGCGTGGTGCCGCGGCCGTAGACGGCCTCGTTGGCGCGGTGGTCGATGCGCAGCCAGGTGCCATCCAGGGCGACGCCGGCGAACAGGCCGCGGGCCCGGGAGTAGCTGTAGATCTCCGCCTTGAGCTGCTCGTCGGTGCTGGCCTGGGCGCTGCGGCCGACCGGGCCGGCAGCCACGCTGGCATCGGCGCCGAGGGTGAACTTGCCGTTGACGATGCCGTCCACGCCGCGCGGACTGCGGAAGACCAGGATCACGTCGGCCGACTGCACCCCGGCCTGGAAGCCGAAGCTGCCGCCGCCGAGCTTGATGAAGCTGGGATTGGACCAGGTGCCGTCCGGGCCGCGCACCGCGATCAGGCCCTTGCCGCCGCGGCCGCCGACGAACAGGCCGGCCTTGACCACGTCCGGGATCACGGCGATGGCATGGGCCTCGGAGAACAGCTTCTCGGGCACGGCCGTTTCCGGGATGCGCATGATCTCGCCGAGCACGCGGGCGGCATCGGCGGCGCGCGCTTCCTCCTTCTCGCCGGCGACGGCGGGCAGGGCGGCCAGCAGCAGGGACAGCAGGGCGAGGCGGACGAGCTTCATCGCATTCTCCGGGCCTTTCGGCGGGTGGCGTCGGGTCGAGTATGTGCGGGCGGCATGAACCGGCGGTGAGCCGGCAGGCACGCCGTCTTCCGTGGCGGCGATGATAATTTGCCGGCTGCCCGGCCAGGAAACCCCCGATGACCGCTTTCCGAGACTCCCCGCGCCAGACCGGCCCCGGCCGCACGGCCCTGCTGCTGGTCAACCTGGGTACGCCGGAAGCGCCCACCCGCGGCGCGGTGCGGCGTTACCTGGGCGAATTCCTGCATGACTACCGGGTGGTCGAACTCAGCCGCTGGTTGTGGTGCCCGATCCTTCATTTCGCGATCCTGCCGCTGCGCTCGGGCAAGGTGGCGCGCAACTATGCCTCGATCTGGATGGACGAAGGCTCGCCGCTGCTGGTGTACAGCCGCCGGCTGGCCGAGCAACTGCAGCATGCCCTGCCGGAGGTGACGGTAAGGCTGGCGATGCG
The DNA here is from genome assembly GCF_008386465.1 of Arenimonas fontis. Classification (GTDB taxonomy): domain Bacteria; phylum Pseudomonadota; class Gammaproteobacteria; order Xanthomonadales; family Xanthomonadaceae; genus Arenimonas; species Arenimonas fontis. Next base: position 50,627 of record NZ_VUOD01000008.1, on the reverse strand, counting down.
TTACGGCCGGCCGGCGATCGCGGACACCCTGCGGGCCCTGGAGGCCGAAGGCATGACCCGGCTGCTGGTGCTGCCGCTGTATCCGCAGTACTCGGCCAGCACCTCGGCTTCGGTGTTCGATGCCGTGGTCCGGGAGATCGGCAGCTGGCGACGGCTGCCCGAGCTGCGCTTCGTCGCCGATTACCACCTGGATAGCGGCTGGCTGGACGCCCTGGAATCGCGCATCCGCGAACACTGGGACCTGCATGGTCGCGGCGAGCGCCTGCTGATGTCCTTCCACGGCCTGCCCAAGCGTTTCGAAACCGCGGGCGACCCCTACCCGCGCCAGTGCGAGGCCGGCGCCCGTGCCCTGGCCGCGCGCCTGGGTCTGGCCGAGGGCGAATGGCTGCTTGGCTACCAGTCGCGCTTCGGCCGCGAGCCCTGGCTCGGGCCGGCCACCGACGAAACCCTGCGGTGCCTGGCCGGCGAGGGCGTGAAGACCCTCGACGTGGTCTGCCCGGGATTCGCCGCCGACTGCCTGGAGACGCTGGAGGAGATCGCGGCGCAGAACGCCGCGCTGTTCCGCGCGGCCGGCGGCGGTGAACTGCGTTATATCGCCGCGCTCAACGACGGCCCCGGCCACGTCGCCGCCCTGGCTGCCCTGGCGCGCCGGCACCTGCAGGGCTGGCGGCACGCATGATCCGCGAGCTGAGCCTTCCGGCCGCCCGCGGCAGGCTGGCGGCCCTGAGCGGCGGCCGCGAGGACGGCCGGCCCCTGCTCTGCCTGCACGGCTGGCTGGACAATGCCGCCAGTTTCCTGCCGCTGGCGCCCTGGCTGGCGGACTTCCGCTGGGTCGCGCTCGACCTGCCCGGGCACGGCGCCTCGGAGCATCGGGCGCCAGGGTATGACTATGTCTTCGTGGACTGGATCCACGACGTGCTGGACGCCCTGGATGCGCTGGGCTGGGCGCGGGCCGACCTGCTCGGCCATTCCATGGGCGGGGCGATCGCCTGCCTGCTGGCGGCGGCAGTACCGGCGCGGGTGCGGCGCCTGGCCCTGGTCGAGGCCCTGGGCCCGGTGGCGGGCGATCCGGACGGCGCCGGCTCGCGACTGCGTGAAGCCGTGCTCGCGCGCCGGGCCGTGCGCGGGCGGTCGTCGCGGCTCATCCCCGACCTCGACGCGGCGGTAGCCGCCCGCCTGGCCGCCACCGAGATGGCGCCGGCCGCCGCCCGGCTGATCGTCGAACGCAACCTGCGCCCGGTCGAGGGCGGTTTTGCCTGGCGCAGCGATCCGCGCCTGACCCTGCCGGCTTCGAGCCGCCTGCCGGAACCGGCGATCCGCTCCATGTTGCGGCTGATCGAGGCCCCGACCCTGGTGATCGCCGCCGAACCCTCGCCGCCGTGGTTCTCCTGGGACGTCCTGCGCGAGCGCGCCGCCTGCATGGCCGACGTCCGCCTGGAGCGGGTGCCGGGCGGCCATCACCTGCACATGGAACAGCCCGGGCAGGTCGGACCGAGGCTGCGCGACTTCCTCGCTGCCGGCTGATGCGGGGCGCGAGCGGCCTGGGGCGCGTTCGGAACGGGAGCGGTCGGACTGGGCGGGCTCGGCTTGCGGCGCGCCCGCGCCCGCGGATTCAGCCCGCCAGTCGCGCCAGCGCCGCCTTCAGGCCCGGGCCCTCGGCGCGCAGGTAGTCGCGCTCGTCGCGCCAGTCCGGCCAGCGCTTTTCCACCTCGCGCCAGAAGGCGCGCGAGTGGTTGGCGTGGATCAGGTGGCAGAGCTCGTGCACCAGCACGTGCTCGAAGGCCGAGGGCCGGCCCAGCACCAGGGCCAGGTCCAGGCTCAGCGCATCGCCGGGGCTGAGCGAGCCCCAGAGCGAGGACAGCGGCCGCAGCCGGAACGACAGCGGCGACCGCGGCAGGGCCGGCAGGTATTTGGGCAGCCAGGCGCCGAGGTCGGCCCGGGCCTGCTGGCCGTAGAACTCGCGCAGCGCCGCCCGGGCCTGGCCTTCGCCGGCGCGTTCGGGCAACTGCAGCAACACGCCGTGTTCGTCCAGCACGGCCCGGGCGTAGCGGCCGGGCTGCCAGCGCAACGGCAGTTGGGCGCCGCGCAGCGGCAGTCGCGCTTCCCGCCACAGGGCCAGCGGCGCGGGCGTGTTCGCCGCGTGCGCGGCCAGCTGAGCCGCCAGCCAGTCGCGGTGTTCGTGCAGGAAGGCCTCGGCGGCGCCGATGGAGGCGCGCGGCGGCAGGGTAAGCCGGGCGCCGCGTTCGCCCACCAACAGACGCAGTCGGCGGGCGCGCGGGTGCCGGACCCAGCGCACCGGGACTTCACGGCCGTCGGCGAGCCGCAGCGGCCGGATCTCCTCGGCCGGCGGAACGGGGCGCGGCGTGCGCAGCAGTGGCATGCGCGGATGCTGGCGCGGTATCGGCCGGGACTCAAGCCTCGGCGCGGCTGAACTTCAGCGCCTGCTCCAGCACCGCGAACAGGCGCTTGAGCTCGCCGGCCATCAGCGCGTAGCGGGCATCCAGTTCGGCGTGCAGGGAGTCGCGCTCGGTGTTCTCCAGCTGCTCGACCGCGCCGTCGAGGAACTTCAGCTTGCGCAGCACCAGGTCCTCGCCGAGGACGAAGGAGACGTGATCGTCCAGCACCAGGGCCAGGCGGGTGGCCTGCTTGCCGGCCTCCAGATGGCCACGGATCTCGTCTGCCTGCAATTCGTGCCGGCTGCAGCGGACCACGGCGCCGCCGTCCACCGGGTCCTTGAGTTCGCATTCGTCGCCCAGGGCCAGCCCGGCCGGCAGCGGTTCGCCGGCCAGCCAGCCGGTCATCACCGCCCGCACCGCCACCTCGGCGTTCAGCGGCAGGGCCGGGAAGCTGCCCAGGGCATGCCGCAGTTCCGAGACCAGGGCCTCGGCGGCCTTGCGCGAGCCGCTGTCCACGGCGATGAAGCCGTGCCCGAGGTCCAGGCTGGCGTTGAGCCGGGTCGGCCGCACGAAGGCGCGCGGCAGCAGCTCCATCACCAGGTCTTCCTTCAGGCGCTTGCGGGCGCGTCCGCCCAAGCGCCGGCCTTCCTTTTCCTCGATCTCGGCGACCCTGCGGGCGAGGGCGTCGTTGACCACGGCCGCCGGCAGCAGCCGGTCCTCGCCGCCCAGGGTGATCCAGATGGCGTCGCCGACGCGGTGGCTCATGGCCGGCTCGTCGCGGCCGAAGGGCGAGACGAAACCGCGCGACATCGGCTCGGAGGGGCCGACCGGCCTGAGTCGGCAATCCTCCAGGCGGGCGTCGAGGTCGTCGAGGGTCTTGGCGAGGCTGGCGGGGAAGCGGAAGAAGCTCAGGTTGCGAAAAAACATCAAGAATCCATTCCGGTGGTGGCGGCGCCGCGGCCGGCGGCGCCGGGGTCGGGCATTGGGGGAATCAGGCGTCCGGCTCGCCGGCCAGCCAGGCGCGGGCATCGGCCAGGCCGGACGGATCGCGCCGGCCCAGGGCCAGGAAGTCGAACAGCTTCGGGTCGGCCAGCTGCGAGGGCCGCACGTCGGCCAGGGCGCGGGCGATGGTGTCCACGCGACCGGGGGTTTCCTTGTCCCAGGCCGCCAGCATGCGCCCGACCTGCTTGCGCTGCAGGTTCTCCTGCGAGCCGCACAGGTTGCAGGGAATGATCGGGAACTGCTTCCACTGCGCGTACTCGGCGATGTCGGCCTCGCGGCTGTAGGCCAGGGGGCGGATCACCACGTGCTCGCCGTCGTCGCTCATCAGCTTGGGCGGCATCGCCGCCAGCCTGGCATGGAAGAAGAGGTTCAGGAAGAAAGTCGCGACCAGGTCGTCGCGGTGGTGGCCGAGCGCGATCTTGCTGAAACCCCGCTCCTTCGCGAAGCTGTACAGGGCGCCGCGGCGCAGGCGCGAGCACAGCGAGCACATGGTCTTGCCTTCGGGCACCACCCGCTTGACCACCGAATAGGTGTCCTGCTCGAGAATGGTGTAGGGCACGCCGATCGAACGCAGGTAGTCCGGCAGCACGTGCTCGGGGAAGTCAGGCTGCTTCTGGTCGAGGTTGACCGCGTGCAACTCGAAGGGCACCGGTGCCTTCTTCTGCAGCTGCAGCAGGATGTCCAGCATCGTGTAGCTGTCCTTGCCGCCGGACAGGCAGACCATGACCCGGTCCCCGGCCTCGATCATGCCGTAGTCGGCGATGGCCTGGCCGACCTGGCGGCGCAGACGCTTGGCGAGCTTGTTGCGCTCGTGGGCGGCCTTGCGCGGGACGGGATCGGGCAATGGCAGGTTCATCGGCGGCGGGCGGCTGGACGGGGCCGGCATTCTACTACCCCCGCCGGCCGGGGCCGGCGTAAGCTCGGCCCAGGGAGGACCCGCATGTCCAGCAGCCAAGACCCGGCCGAGATCGCCGCCCGGCTTGCCGAGCTCAGGCTGGAGCACCGCGATCTGGACGAGGCCATCGCCCGTCTCTCGGCCGACCGCGGCGTGGACGAGCTGACTCTCAAGCGGCTGAAGAAGCGCAAGCTGCGGCTCAAGGACATGATCGCGACGCTGGAGAGCCGGCTGATTCCGGACCTGGACGCCTGAGGGTTTTCTCGCGGCGGCAACTGGCGCAAACTTGGCCTGGCGGCGCGTGTCTGCGGAGACGGGCCGTTCAGATTTGTCAACAGGGGGTCAGGAAAGTGAACAGTGTTGCCAGGAGCCTGCTAGCGGCTGCCATCACCTCCATGCTCGCGGGCGCCACGCTCGCCATCGAGCGCTCGCCGGAGCCTGCGCCGAAGCAGCTGGCCCGACCGGAAGCCGCGGCGTCGGACCGTTTCATCGTCAAGTTCCGTGATTCCGGCCAGGATCCACGGGTGGTTGCCGCCCGGCAGCGTGCGCTGGATCAGGCGGCGGCCGGCTTCGGCTTCAAGGTCCAGCGCTTGCGCGAGACGGCCATGGGCGCGGACGTGGTGAAACTGACCCGCCGGCTCGGACACATGGAGACGGAGGCCTTCCTGCAGCGCTTGCGGGCCAATCCCGCGGTCGAATACGCGGAACCGGATCGGCGCATGCGGCCGGCGTTCGTGCCCAACGACCCCAGCTACCAGAACCAGTGGCACTACTTCGACCCCGTCGGCGGCATAGACCTGCCGCGAGCCTGGGACATCGGTCGTGGCAACGGGGTCGTGGTGGCCGTCATCGACACCGGAATCACCAGCCACCCCGACCTGGAAGCCAAGCTCGTTCCCGGCTACGACTTCATCGCCGACCTGGCCACGGCCAACGACGGCAACGGCCGCGATGCGGATCCTTCCGATCCCGGCGACTGGGTCGAAGAGAACGAGTGCGGTGACGGCGAGGAAGCCGAGGATTCGTCCTGGCATGGCACCCATGTCGCCGGTACGGTGGCCGCTCATACCAACAACGGTATCGGCGTTGCGGGCGTGGCGCCCTTGGCAAAGATCCTGCCGGTGCGCGTACTGGGCAAGTGCGGTGGTTGGACCTCCGACATTGCCGACGCGATCGTCTGGTCGGCGGGCGGCAGCGTGTCCGGCGTACCCGCCAATGCCAACCCCGCCGAAGTGATCAACCTGAGCCTGGGCGGCGAGGGACCTTGCGGAGCGACTTACCAGAACGCGATCAACTTTGCCGTGTCGCGCGGTAGCGTCGTGGTCGTCGCGGCGGGCAACGACAACACCAGCGTCGAAAATCATTCGCCGGCGAACTGCGGCAACGTGATCGCCGTCGCATCCACCGACCTGGACGGAACGAGGTCGAGCTTCTCCAACGCCGGCGCAGCCATAGACGTCGCCGCACCGGGCGGCGGCGGCACCACCGGCAGCGGGGCCCAGGTGGGAATTGCCTCGACCGCCAACGACGGCACCACCACGCCCGGCGCTCCGGCCTATTACTACTACCAGGGCACCTCCATGGCGACGCCGCATGTCGCCGGCGTGGTGGCCATGATGCAGGCCTTGTCACCCAGGTCGCCGGCCGAGGTCGAATCCATCCTCAAGCAGACGGCCAAGGCAGTGCCGCCGTTCGACTGCCCGGGTGGTTGCGGCGCCGGCAAGATCAATGCCTATGCCGCGCTGCGCGGCGTGCAGGGATTTCTGCCCGCCCGGCCGATCGAAACGCTGCGCAACGGCATTCCGGTGCAGGTGCCGGCGGGCAGCCAGGGCTCGTGGATCCGTTACGCGATCCCGAACATCTCGCGGGGCATGAACATCAGCTTCAAGCTGCAGTATGGCACCGGCAATGCCGACCTTTACGTCAAATTCGGCTCGCCGCCGACCCTGACGGACTACGACTGCAAGTCCAGCGGCCCGACCAACACGGAAACCTGCAAGTTCGAGGAAATGCAGGAGGGCAACTACTACGTATACGTCCACGGAGCGTCCGCGCACAGCGGCGCCAGGCTGCTGGTCAGCCATTACGCCCGGGTCTTCCTGAATCGCGACGATTACATCATTCCCGATCAGGGCGGCGGCTCCGTGCAGTCGCCGATCCTCGTCCTGCGGCGCACGGGCATGGCCTCGCCACGCACGCTGGTGCGGGTGGAAATCTCCCATTCCTACAGCGGCGACCTGACGCTGGACCTGATCGGCCCCTCCGGCCGGGTGTTCCCGCTGCAGCAGAACCAGGGTGGATCCACCCCCCACATCATCAAGAAGTTCTGGGTGGACGCTTCCAGCGAAACCGCCAACGGCACCTGGTACCTGCGCGTTCGCGACGACGGGCCTGCCGATACGGGGCACATCAACCAGTGGCACCTTCGCAACTGAGCGGGCGCCAGTTGGCATGAACGGACGGGCGGCGATCTTCGCCGCCCGTTTTCTTCGGGGTGCCGGTCAGGTGGCAGCTCGCCGGGCCGACTTCCGGGGTGCCTCGCCCGGGAAGCGTCGCGCCGCTCATTCGCCTTCCGGCCGCGCCTGTACCGCCGGCTGCGCGCCGGTCATCCTGCTTACCGCTTCCGGCGACAGCTTGGCGATGGTGTGGCGCAGTTCGCGGCCCAGCACCACCTTGGCGTCCTTCTCCCAGGCTGTCAGGGTTTCGTCGTAGTCGAGCTTGCCGTCCGGGCAGGTCCACACCAGCTTCATTTCCCGCAGCTTCTGGATGAAGCCGCGGAACAGCGACTTGTCGAAGAACTCCGGTGCCGCCGGCGCGTACAGCAGGCTCAGGCGCTGGGCGGTGAGCTGGCAGAGAGTCTCCAGTTCGCCGGCGCTGAGGGCACGCGGACCATTCTTGACCAGGGTGGTGACGGCGATGAAGTAGCGCTCGAAGGCCTGCTGCAGACTGTGCGAGATGGCCCGCAGCCGGAACACCTCGTCGGTCTGGCCGGGTCCGCGGGAAATGATGCCGCCCTCCTCGTCGCTGGCCACGGTCAGCAGGCCTTCGGTCACGAACAGGTCAATGGTGGCGTCCAGGCGCTGGGCGAACTCGTCGCCGGTCCAGGGCAGGAACAGCTCTTCCTTGATGAACGGATAGATGGTGCGGCCCAGTCGCAGCAGGCCGTTGCGGCTCATCCGGCGGTTGTTCTGGAAACACAGCGCCACCCAGCTGGCGGCGGTGAACAGGTGCAGCACGTTGTTGCGGAAGTAGCTCTGCAACACCGCCGTTTCGCCCTCGATGCCGAGCACGTCGCCGAGCGGATGCTCGGTGCGGGTCAGCACCCCCATCCTTTCCCCGTAGGCGATGATCTCGGCCGGCCCCAGCTCGGTGACGGTGACCCGGTCGGAGTACGGCAGGGCCGCCAGCAGCTTCTTTTGCAGGGCCAGCTGCGCCAGCAGGTCGGCCTCGGACATGGCGTGCTTGGGGGTGGACAGCAGGGCCACGGCCAGCAGGTTGATCGGGTTGACGTCGGCGGCGCGGTTGATGTTGACCTGGATGCGCCGGGCGATCTCGTCCACGGCATCGCCCAGCCAGGCCGGCTTGTCGTCCGGCGCCGCCTGGTTGCGCTCGCGCCAATCGGGCGCGTGCCGGGCCAGCACCTCGTCCAGGAAGATCGGTTCGCCGAAGTTCACCGCCACCTTGCCGTAGCGCTCGCGCAGGACCTCCATGCCGGCCCGCACCAGGGCGCCGATGGTCTCCTTGCGCTTGGGCTGGCCGGTCAGTTCGTCCAGGTAGCTCTTGCCCTCGATCAGCTTCTCGTAACCGATGTACACCGGCTGGAACACCACCGGCCGGCGCGGCGCGCGCAGGAAGGCCTTGACGGTCATGGCGATCATGCCGCCCTTGGGCGCCAGCAGGCGGCCTGTGCGCGAGCGGCCGCCCTCGATGAAGTACTCCAGCGAGAAGCCCTCGCCGACCAGCTGCGCCACGTATTCGCCCAACACCGCCGCGTACAGGGCGTTGCCCTTGATCGAGCGGCGGATGAAGAAGGCGCCGCCGCGGCGCAGGATCGAGCCGATCACCGGCATGTTCAGGTTGACGCCGGCGACGATGTGCGGCGGCACGATGCCGCGGGTGTAGAGCAGGTAGCTCAGCAGCAGATAGTCCATGTGGCTGCGATGGCAGGGCACGTAGATGACCTCGTGCCCGGGCGCGACCTGCTTGAGCGTGTCCAGGTGGTTGACGTTGACGCCGTCGTAGATGCGGTTCCAGAACCCGGTCAGGGCGAAGGATGCCGAGCGCACCACCGGGTTGGAATAGTCGGCGGCGATCTCCCAGGCGAAACGGTGCGCCTTCTTCCAGGCGTCCAGGTAATCGCTGCCGTCGCGCCGGGCCTGGTCGGCGATCGCCTTGCGCACCGGCTCGGCGTTCAGCACCCGGTCCACCAGCAGGCGCCGGGTCGAGAGGTCCGGGCCGATCACCGCGGTGCGGATACGGCGGAAGTGCGCGCGCAGCAGGCGGCTGACCTTGCGCACCTGGCGCTCGTGCGGCAGGTCATCGGCCAGGATCTCCCAGACCCGCACCGCCGGCGAGAACTGCACCACGGTGTCGCGGCCGTTGAGCAGGATGGCCAGCAGGCGGCGGAAGCGGCCGACCAGGGCCCAGTTCTCCGAGAACAACACCGAGAACCAGCCGCTCTGCCGCGAGGGCGCGCGGCCGACGAAGATGGACACCGGCACCAGCTGCACGTCCTGGTCCGGATACAGCCGGTGCGCCATCAGCAGGCGCGAAAGCGCGTCGGAATGGCTGCGGTTGCGCGGCCGGCCGAACAGCCCGGCGCGGCGGCGCGAAAGCGCCACGTAGGCGCGCTTGCGGCCCAGCGGATCGCCGGGCAGCGGTGCCAGCGGCGAGGGCAGGCCGGCCTCGCGGCAGGCCCGGTCCAGGATCAGGGCGTTGGACAGGCCGTAGTTCTCGATCACGTAGCAGACCGGCCGGTCCAGGGTGAAGGGCGGCACCGCCGGCTCGCGCTTGATCTCGATCCAGAGCGACAGCAGTTTTTCCATCAGCCGCGCCCACAGCGGCGGCCGCGGGCGGCGGAGGGGTTTGCCCGGGGGGGCGACCGGCGGAAGGTGTTGCTCGTTCATGCCGGTCAGTCGGCGGCGGTGTCCGCGCCGGACATGGAGGCCTGGGGATCGCTCGCCGCCGGAGCGGCGGAGTCGCCCTCCGCGTCCTGGCCGGCAGCCGCGGCCGGGTCGGCGAGCTCTGTTTCGGCCTGGGCCAGTTCGGCCTCGGCCTGGGCGATATCCTCGGCGGCGTACCAGCCGCCCTCGCGCCGGACCATGGCCCGCTCGAAGGCGAGGGTCGTGCCCAGCAGCGGGTAGCGGACCCGGACGGTGGCCCGGTCGCCTTCCTGCGACACCAGTTCCGCCTGCATGCCGTCCAGGGCCCGGTCCAGATCCAGGCCGTAGGCGCGGGCGATCTCCTTGGCGCCGGCCAGCGCCACCGAGCCCTTGGCCAGGGCTTGCTCGTGGTCGAGGGCCCGGCTTTGCTCCAGGGTGGGCAGGTCCAGCTGGCGGGCGGTGCGGGCAGCGGCGGCGATGGCCTGGCGGGCGCGCTGCCGGTCGGTGATCAGCTCGGGCCTGAGCCAGGCCAGCAGGGCGGTGATCAGCTCGCTGGCGTGCGCCTTCTGCTCGGGGCTGAGATCTTCGCTGGCCTGGACGGCGGCTGCCAGGAAGATGCCGGCAGTGGCCTGCATCAGCGGCCACTGCCCGGCCAGTTCGGCCTCCAGCTGGGCCAGTTTCGGCTCCAGGTCGCGCATCAGCGCTTCCTCGGCATCGTCGGCCAGCAGGCGCGACATCAGCTGCTCGTACTCGGCGGCGTCGGCCGGGTCCGCCGGCTCGGCCAGGGCGACCCGCCGGTCCCACAGCTCGGCGCTGCGCCGGTACAGGTCCGGCGGCAGGCTCAGCCGGGCGAAACGGGCCAGGTCGTTGTCGCGCAGGGCCGCGGCCTGGGCCTGGACGGCGGCCACCGGATCGTCCGGGGCGCCGACGGTTTCGGATCCGGTCTCTTCGCGCCGGCAGGCGCCCAGGGCGATCAGCAGCAGGAACAGGGCGCTCAGGGCCCAGCGGGTCGGGCGTCGGGTCATGGCAGGGTGGGCGATAGGGGCTGGGCGAAATCTAGCAGATCGGGTCCGCCGGCCCCGTGCCGGGCGGCCTGGCCGTCAGGCGGGTCGGGTCAGAAAAAACGGGAGGCCGAGGCCTCCCGCAAGAACCGGACGGATCCGGAGGATGGGACGTCGTTGTGGGTTCCGGACGGGCCGGGGCCCGACGACGCCGGCAGATTAGCCACGCCCCAGAATTTATGCAATACCTTGAGAATCTTGTCTCAAGCCATTGATTTTCCAAAATGTTCAGCGATCTGGGCCTGGATGGCCTCGGCTGCGGCCAGCGGATCGGCAGCCTGGCGGATCGGCCGGCCGACCACGATATGGCTGGCGCCTGCGGCGAAGGCGCCGGGCACGTCCATCACCCGCTTCTGGTCGTCGCCGGCCGGGCCGGCCGGGCGGATGCCCGGGCAGACGATCAGGAAGTCCGGTCCGCAGGCCCTGCGCAGGGCGGCGGCCTCCCGGCCGGACGCGATCACGCCGTCGCAGCCGGCCTCGCGGGCGGCCAGGGCCCGCTCGACCACCACCTCGGACGGCTCGCGATCGATGCCCAATCGGCGAAGATCCTCCCGGTCCATCGAGGTCAACACGGTCACCGCCAGCAGGCGAATATCGCCCTTCTCCTGCGAAGCTGCACGCATCATGGCGTCATGTTGTCCGTGGATGGTGCAGAACGAGACCGGATGGCGGCGCAGTCCGCGCAGGGTGGCCCCCACCGTGGCCGGCACGTCATGGAACTTCAGGTCCACGAAGACCTGCTTGCCCCGGCTGGCGAGGGCCTCGAGGACCCGGAAGTAGTCGCCGCTGGTCAGCAGCTCCATGCCGATCTTGTAGAACTCCACCGCCGCGCCCAGCCGGTCGGCCCAGGTCAGGGCCTCGGCGGCGGTGGGCACGTCCAGGGCGAAGATGAGGCGGTCGCGCGGGGCAGGGGGCGTCGCGGCGCTCATTCGGCGTAGTCCAGGGCCTGCAGCTTCATCCGGCGGCGTTCGGTTTCCGGCAGTGTCCAGGCATTGTTGAACAGGGCCGGCTCCCAGCTGCCGTAGCTCGGGTTGGGCAGCACCCACCAGCGCTCGCCCACCCAGGCCAGGTAGGGTGCCACGGCCTGCTCCCGGCCCTCGAGGGTGTTGGCGGTGATGGTGACCATGTCGCCGATCTGGTCGCCGAACTGCATCAAGACCCGGTGCGTGCGGCCGATGTGCCGGCGCCGGCAGCCCTTCTCCGAACCCTCCTGTTCGCAGCCTTCGAGAAAGAAGCCCAGACCCAGGAACTGCTCCGGCCGCTCGATCGGGAAGCCGAGCGCGCGCAGGTTGGCCAGGGTCGGCTGCTCGAGGTGGGCGGCGCGGTTGCTCAGGTAGAACACGGTGACGCCGCGGGCCGCCGCCGCCCGGGCAAACTCCAGCGCCCCGGGCACCGGCCTCGCCTTTTGTTCGCGCACCCAGGCGTCCCAGCTGACCTCGTCATAGCTGGCGCCGTCGCGCACCAGCCGGGCCTGGTAGGGCGAGTTGTCCAGCACGGTTTCGTCGATGTCCACGATCACCGCCGGCGGCAGGCCCTCGGCGGGCGTGTCGCGATCCTCGGCGGTGAGGGCGTCCCAGCCGGGAGTCTCGAGCGCGCGGTCCAGCTGTGCCAGGGCGGCCCGATACGTCTGGCCGGCGATCAGCCGGTACTCGATGGCGGTCTGCATCCAGGCGGTGGCGTTGAGGTTGTCGTTCGGCGGTGGCCCGGCAGGCTCGGCTACCGGAACGGGAGCGGGCAGCGGCCCGGCGGCGGATCCGCTGCGATCCGGCAGGCTCTGGCAGGCCGCCAGGCCCAGGGCCAGCGCGGCCGACAGCATCAGGGTGCGCGGGAAGCTCATGGGATGACTCGCGATTGGGGGCCGTAAAGTGTAGCCGAGCAGGGTTTCCGTCCCGTGGCGCGGCCGTACCCACCCCGGGGCCGCGAACGTCGTGAGCGTCGGCCTGGCGACGCGCGCGTGCCGGTTTCAGTCGCCCAGCAGCGCGGCGATGGCGTCCAGATGGGCGCGGCCGCGCTGCTTCTTCTCCTCGGCCTCGCGCTTGGGGTCGAGGCCGTCGCGCAGCAGGTCGCCGGCCGGCAGTTCGTCGAGGAAGCGGCTGGGCAGCAGGTGCTGCACTTCGCCCCAGCGCTTGATCTCGGCGCTGTGCGACAGGTACAGCCGTTCCCTGGCGCGGGTGATGCCGACGTACATCAGCCGGCGCTCTTCCTCCAGCCGGTCTTCCTCCAGGCTGGCCTCGTGCGGCAGGTTGCCGTCCTCGCAGCCGACCACGAACACCACCCGGAACTCCAGGCCCTTGGCCGCATGCAGGCTCATCAGCCGCACCGCGTTGCCGGGTTCGCCGCGGTCGGCGTTCGACAGCAGGGCCAGCTGCGCCGCCAGTTCGCCGGGGCCACCGCCGCGGGCGCCCTCGAACCACGAGGCCAGCTCCTCGAGATTGGCCTTGCGCCGCGCGAAGCTGGCCTCGTCCTTGCACTGGCTGCGGATCATGGCCAGCAGGCCGCTGCGTTCGGCCAGCACCGGCACCAGCTCGGCTGGCGTCAGCGTTTCCGCCTGCTCGCGCAGGCCGGCGACGATGCGGGAGAACTCGTCCAGGCCGGCGGCGGCGCGCGCGCTCAGCTGCTTGAGGAAGCCCACCTGCCCGGCCGCCACCGACATCGGCAGGCCGGCGGTCTGCGCCATGGCCGCCAGCTTCTCCAGGGTGGTGGCGCCGACCTCACGCCTGGGCGCGGCGATGGCGCGCAGGAAAGCGGTGTCGTCGTCGGGGTTGGCGATCACCCGCAGCCAGGCCAGCAGGTCCTTGACCTCGGCACGATCGAGGAAGGCGGTGCCGCCGCTGAGATGGTAGGGAATGCGCAGCAGCTGCAGCGCCTTCTCCAGCGGCCGCGACTGGTGATTGCCGCGGAACAGGATGGCGAACTCGCCCCAGGGGATGTCCCTGGCCTGCTTGAGGTAGTGGATCTCGGCGGCGACGCGCTCGGCCTCGTGCTCGTTGTTGCGGCACTGCCAGACCCGCACCGGCTCGCCCTCGCCGTGCTGGCTCCAGAGCTGCTTGAGGTGCTTGTGCGGGTTCTTCGCGATCAGGGTGTTGGCGCAGCGCAGGATGCGGCCGCTGCAACGGTAGTTCTGCTCGAGCTTGATGACCTTGAGGTCCGGGTAGTCCTCGGCCAGCAGGTCCAGGTTCTCCGGCTGGGCGCCGCGCCAGGCGTAGATGCTCTGGTCGTCGTCGCCCACGCAGGTCATGCGGCCCCTGGGACCGGCCAGCTGCTTGAGCAGGCGGTACTGGGCGCCGTTGGTGTCCTGGCACTCGTCCACCAGCAGGTAGCGGATGCGCTCGCGCCAGCCGGCGGCGAGTCCGGCATCGCCTTCCAGCAACTGCAGCGGCAGCCGGATCAGGTCGTCGAAGTCCACCGCGTTGAAGGCCTGCAGCCGCGCCTGGTAGCGGGCGTAGACGGAAGCGGCCTCGCGTTCGCGCGGGCTGCGCGCCAGCTCCGCCGCCTGCTCCGGCGTCAGGCCGTTGTTCTTGGCGGCGCTGACCAGGCTCTGCAGGGCGTAGAGGGCATCGTTCTTCAGGCCCGGCGGCGCCAGGTCCTTGATGATGGCCATCTGGTCGTCGGCATCGAAGATGGAGAAGCCGCGGCGCAGGCCGACCCGGGCATGTTCGATCTGCAGGAAACGCAGGCCCAGGGAATGGAAGGTCGTGACGGTCAGTCCCTCGGCGGCATCGCCCTTGATGCGCTTGGCCACGCGCTCGCGCATCTCCCGGGCCGCCTTGTTGGTGAAGGTGATGGCGGCGATGTGCCGGGCCTCGACATGCCGGCCGGCGATCAGGTGGGCGATCTTCTCGGTGATGACGCGCGTCTTGCCGCTGCCGGCGCCGGCCAGCACCAGCAGGGGGCCGCCCAGGTATTCGACGGCGGCGCGTTGTTGCGGGTTCAGGCCGGACATGGGCGCGGGGACGGGCGCGTAAAGCTGCGGTCAAGGGGGCGCGATTGTAGCTGGATTAGAATCCGCCCATGCTGCAAGTGACCCCAAGCCTGGCCATCCCCGAACAGGAGCTCGTCGAGCGCTTCGTGCGCGCCGGCGGCCCCGGCGGGCAGAACGTCAACAAGGCATCCACCGCGGTGGAGCTGCGTTTCGACGTGGCCGGCTCGCCGTCGCTGCCGCCGGTCGTGCGCGAACGCCTGCTGGCCCGCCGTGACCGCCGGCTCACTGCCGAAGGCGTGCTGGTGATCAGCGCCCAGCGCTACCGCACCCAGGAGCGCAACCGCGAGGACGCCCGCGCCCGCCTGGCCGCCCTGCTGGAGGCCGCGACCAAGGCCCCGAAGGCGCGCCTGGCCACCAAGCCGACCCGTGCGTCGAAGGAACGGCGGCTGGGCAGCAAGCGCCAGCGCGCCAGCATCAAGCGCCAGCGCAGCGCCGCGGCCTGGGAGCGCGAGTGAGCGACGGGCGCATGTTGCCGAGCCTGCCGCCGGGGGCCCCGCGTACCGGCAATGCCTTCGGCCGCTGGTTCGGCCGCAGCCTGCTGCGCCTGGGCGGCTGGCGGGTGCGCGGCGAATTTCCCGACCTCGAGCGTATGGTCATCATCGTCGCGCCGCATTCCTCGGGCTGGGACGCGGTCTGGGGCCTGGCGGCCAAGCTGGCCCTGGGCCTGGACATCCGCTTCATGGCCAAGGCCGAACTGTTCCGCGGCCCGCTGGGCTGGCTGCTGCGCCGGCTCGGCGGCATCCCGGTGGACCGGCAGGCGCCGGGCGGCATCGTCGAGCAGAGCATCGCCCGCCTGCGCGAGGCCGGGCGCCTGTGGTTCCTGCTGGCGCCGGAAGGCACGCGCAAGCGGGTGGAACGCTGGAAAACGGGCTTCTGGAAAATCGCCCGCGGCGCCGGCGTGCCGGTGCTCTGTGCCGCCTTCCACTATCCCGAGCGCAGCATCGAGCTGGTGACGGTGTTTCAGCCCGGCGAGGACCTGGAGGCCGACATGGCCGCCATCCGCGGGATCTACCGGCCCTTCGTCGGCAAGAACCGCGGTACCACCTGAGGCAGCCCGCTGCCTACCCTCGCCGCGCCGGTTCGCGGGTGGCCTGGGCCGGACATCGCCGGTAGCCTGTAGGCATGCAATGGCTCAGTGACGTCGGCGCCGCGCTCTCGGCGCACCCCCAGTATCCGATGTTCTCCAGCCTGGCGCTGCTGCTGGCCGCCGCCTGGCTGGCAGACCGGCTGACCCGGCGCGTGTTACTGCGGGTGCTGCACCGGCTGGTGCGGGCTTCGCCGGTGAAGTGGGACGACGCGATCCTGGCGCACGGCGTCGTCCGCAAGCTGGCGCAGGCGGTGCCGGCGTTGGTGATCGTGCTGGGTGTGCAGTTCGTGCCGGAACTGTCCGGCGGCGTCGCGGCCGTGCTGCGCAACGTCGCCACCGCCTGGGTGGTGCTGAGCGTGGCCCGGGCCCTGAGCGCTTTCCTGTCGGTGCTGCGGGACCTGTACCACGACGCCGACCCCGAGCGGGCCCGCACCCGGCCGATCAAGGGCTACCTGCAGGTGGCGCGCATCGTCGTCTTCGTGGTCGCCGCCGTGCTGATGGTGGCGGCGCTGATCGAGCGCTCGCCGCTGCTGCTGCTGTCAGGCCTGGGCGCGATGGCGGCCGTGCTGATGCTGGTGTTCAAGGACACCATCCTCTCGCTGGTGGCCAGCGTGCAGCTCGGCAGCAACGACATGGTGCGGGTCGGCGACTGGATCGAGATGCCGCAACTGGGCGCCGACGGCGACGTGGTGGACATCGCCCTGCACACGGTGAAGGTGCAGAACTGGGACAAGACCATCACCACCATCCCCACCTACCGCCTGGTCAGCGAGAGCTTCCGCAACTGGCGCGGCATGAGCGAGTCCGGCGGCCGCCGCATCAAGCGCGCCATCCACATCGACCAGGGTGGCATCCGCTACCTGGAGCCGGATGAGCACAAGGCCCTGCACCGCTTCGTGCTGCTGCGTCCCTATCTGCAACGCAAGGCCGCCGAGCTGGCCGAATGGAACGCCCGGCACGAAGGCGAGGCGCCGGTGAACCTGCGTCGGCTGACCAACATCGGCAGTTTTCGCGCCTACGCCATGGCCTACCTGAAGGCGCATCCCAAGCTGCGCCAGGACATGACCCTGCTGGTGCGGCAGCTGCCGCCGGGCCCGCAGGGCCTGCCGATCGAGATCTACTGCTTCACCGCCACCACGGCCTGGGCCGAGTACGAGGACATCATGTCCGACATCTTCGACCACCTGCTGGCCATTCTGCCGGAGTTCGGCCTGCGCGCCTTCCAGGCGCCCGGTGGCGGCGACGTCGCGGCGGCGGCGCAGGCCCTGGCCGCTCAGCGCTCGGAGTGGCCGGGCGCGAAGTAGTCGCGGCGCTCGAACAGGCCGGGCTTGACCAGGTCGTCCAGCCGGCAGGTGATCAGGCTTGGTGGCGGTATCGCGCGTCTAGCGATCAATTTCCCCCGGGGGTTGACGCCGGTTCGGTGCCCATCAGCGCATGCCATTCGATGTAGGCCTCTTCAAAGGCGCGGGCCGCGCCGGGCCTGGGGGAGTAGGGGAGCGGCGGCAAGCCTCGCTGCTGCCGCATCTGGTTCAGGCGGTCGATGATGGCCTGGGCCATGGCACTGGTCATGCTTGCGACCATGGGATCCGCAGGTACATCCAGACGCTGCGGTGCAAGATAGTTGCCACGCAGGCGAGCCGCCTGCAGATAGGCCTCCGACATCAGCGGATCGCGGTGTGGACCCGTTCCGTGCAGCAGCGCCAGCCGCTCGAGTGAGTACACCGATCCATCGGAGGCGATGGCGTACATATCGTCCACTGCGTTTCGGAAATCACCATTCGCAGCCATTCGTTCCGCGCGCAACAGCCTGGCCAGTGAGTCGCCCTCGTTGGCCAAGGTTTCCAGTGCCTGGTCGCTCAGTTGCGAATAGCGTTCGGCGGTTTCGCCATCGGGATATCCCTGCTCGGCAAGCCAGCGGGCCTCTTCAACATTCCGCGCGCCCCAGATGTCGTAGCGCTGCACCATCTCCAGGGCGGCTGGCGTGATCTCATCCCGCTCGCCGGCCTGGTGATGTTTCTGCTCGGCCGAGCGATCTTCACGATAGGCCCCCGTTTCGGTCGCCGGGAGTGGCGGGGTCGCCTCCGGTGCTGATGTCAGCCAGCTGGGCGTGTTCTGCTCCGAGCGCCTGCCTATGTAGAAAGCAGACGCAACCAGCATGGCGACGCCGACAACGACAAGCAGAAGTTTCTTGCTCATGACGATCCTACTGGGCTGGGACAAGCCCGGGTGCTGCAGGTGCGGCGGAGGTGTGAGCGTGGGATGAGTGTTCTTGAGCGTCAAGACATCGGGTGTCGCGCAGGCGGCAGATCCTGGTTCAGCATTGCTAACCCCGAGTGCCGGAGCCCCGTGCAATAACTGGATTCCAGTGTTTGGCGGTTAGCACACGTGGACAAAAGATGTTTGCGTCAGCCACGTGCCGGGACGAAGACCTGATCCGCGGGGGAGTGTCGCGCAAGCAGGCCCTGGCCGCTCAGCGTTCGGAGTGGCCGGGCGCGAAGTAGTCGCGGCGCTCGAACAGGCCGGGCTTGACCAGGTCGACGAAGGCGCGCGCCTGCGGGCTGAGGTATTTGCCCTTGCGCATCACCACGCCGTAGCTGCGCGGCGGGAAGTAGGCGCGCAGGTTGCGCGCCGCCAGCCGGCCCTTGTCCGCCTCGGTCAGGCAGATGCTGGTGACGATGCTGATACCCAGGCCCATGGCGACGTACTGCTTGATCACTTCCCAGCCGCCGACCTCCAGGGCCACCGTGTAGGGCACGCGCCGCTGCTGGAAGACCAGGTCGACCAGCCGGTAGGTGGTCAGGCGCCGCGGCGGCAGGATCAGCCCGTAGGGCGAGAGATCCTCCAGGGCGATCTCGGGCTTGTCGGCCAGCGGATGCCCCGGCGGGCAGATGAGCATGGGGTCGAAGGACTGCACCGGCTCGTAGGCCAGGTCGGCCGGCACGTCCAGCATCGAGCCCACGGCCAGGTCCACGGCGTCCGAGCGCAGCAGGCCCAGGCCGTCCTGGCCGGTGACGTTGTGCAGCACCAGCTGCACCTCCGGGTGCTGCTCGCGGAAGGCCTGCACCAGTGGCGGCAGCAGGTAGAGGATGGTCGAGGTGCCGGCCGCCACGTGCAGTTCGCCGGCCTGCAGGCCCTTGATCCTGTTGCGGAATTCCGCGTCCAGCCCGTCCAGGCCTTCGACCAGGGGGCGGGCCAGCTCGTAGAGCACCTGGCCTTCCCGGGTCAGGCTGAAACGGCGGCCGATGCGCTCGAACAGGGGCTGGCCCAGCTCCCGCTCCAGGGCCTGGACCTGCAGGGTCACGGCCGGCTGGCTGAGGAACAGGGCCTCGGCCGCCCGCGAGATCGAGCCCAGGCGGGCCACCTGGCAGAAGGCGCGAAGGGGCTTGAGCCGGTCGCCCTTGTAATAGAAGCGGGGGCTGGAACGCGCCATAAGCCTTTGCCGGAAGCGCAGTATTTTGAAAGCTAATACTAGCTATCAAAACATTTGCTTTGTCAAAGCCAATTTTCCGGGCCTAGGGTCGGGTCATCCCCCACCGATGGGCCCAGGGCCCGGGAGCGAGATGGCGATGGCAGGCATGGCGGCACGGATCCCCGAGCAGACCCCGGTACAGGTGACAGGCGCCCTGGCGGGGCAGGAAGACCTGCTGAGCCCGGCCGCCCTGGCCTTCCTGGCCCGCCTGCACCGGGCCTTCGAGCCGGAGCGCCAGGCCCGCCTGGCCGCCCGCCGCCAGCGTCAGGCCCGCTTCGACGCCGGCGAGCTGCCCGACTTCCGCGCCGACACCCGCGCCCTGCGCGAGGCCGACTGGACCGTGGCGCCCCTGCCCGAGGCCCTGCTGGACCGCCGGGTCGAGATCACCGGGCCGGTCGAGCCGAAGATGGTGATCAACGCGCTGAACTCCGGCGCCAACTGCTACATGGCCGACTTCGAGGATTCGACCAGCCCGACCTGGGAGAACCTGCTGACCGGCCAGCGCGCCCTGCGCAAGGCCGTGGCCGGCACCCTGGACTGGATGGCGCCGGACGGCAGCAAGCACTACGTGCTGGACCCGTCCTCGCGCACGGTGCTGATCGTCCGCCCGCGCGGCTGGCACCTGGACGAGAAGCACGTCTGGGTGGACGGCCGGCGCATGAGCGGCGCCCTCTTCGACCTCGGGCTGTTCGCCTTCCACAACGCCCGCGCCCTGCAGGCGCGCGACCGCGGCCCCTACTTCTACCTGCCCAAGCTCGAATGCATGGAGGAGGCGGCGCTGTGGGAGCGGGTGCTGGCCTTCATCGAGGGCGATCTCGGCCTGCCGCAGCAGTGCATGAAGGTCACCGTGCTGATCGAGACGCTGCCGGCGGTGTTCGAGATGGACGAGATCCTGCACGCCCTGCGCGGCCGCATCGCCGGCCTGAACTGCGGGCGCTGGGATTACATCTTCAGCTACCTCAAGACCTTCCGCCGGCACCGTGACCGGGTGCTGCCCGAGCGCGGCCAGGTCGGCATGACCCAGCCCTTCCTCAAGGCGTACTCGGAACTGCTGATCCGCACCTGCCACCGCCGCGGCGCCCACGCCATGGGCGGCATGGCGGCGCAGATCCCGATCGCCGGCGACCCGATCGCCAACGAGGAAGCCCTGGCCCGCGTGCGCGCCGACAAGCGCCGCGAAGCCGGTGCCGGCCACGATGGCACCTGGGTGGCGCATCCGGCCCTGATCCCGGTGGCCAGGGCCGAGTTCGACGCGGTGATGACTGGCCCGCACCAGCAGCACGTGCTGCGCGAGGACGTGGTCGCCGGGCGCGACCGGCTGATCGAACCCAGCAAGGGCACGATCACCCGCGCCGGCTTCGACAACAACGTCGAGGTCTGCGTGCGCTACCTGGCGGCCTGGCTGGACGGCAACGGCTGCGTGCCCATCCACTGGCTGATGGAGGATGCCGCCACCGCCGAGATCGCCCGCGCCCAGCTCTGGCAGTGGCTGCACCACGGCGACCTGCACCTGGACGATGGCACGCCGGTGGACTTCTCGCTGTTCGACCGCGCCTTGCTGGCGCTGCCGTCCAGGCTCGCCGACCGCATGAAGCTGCCGGGTGCTTCCCGCCTGAACGCGGCCATCGCCCTGCTGGACGAATTCACCCAGGCCGACACCCTGGCCCCCTTCTTCACCGAGGTCGCCTACGAACGCCTGCCCTGAGCGCCGATGCGGTCGGCGCGCGTCCGCACCAGGACGACACCGACCACGCCGGGTACCGGGCACCCGCCGCACCACCCTCCGCACATGCACACCCGCACCCCAGCACACGAGGACACGATGATGACCCGCACCCTTCCGACCGCCGACCAGCTCCGCCAGCAATGGGCCCAGGATCCGCGCTGGGCCGGCATCCGCCGCCCCTACAGCGCCGAGGAAGTCGTGCGCCTGCGCGGCACCGTGCCGGTGGAGCACACCCTGGCCCGGCTGGGCGCTGAGAAGCTGTGGCGCTACCTGCACGAGCTGCCCTTCGTGAACGCGCTGGGCGCGCTCACCGGCAACCAGGCCATGCAGCAGGTGAAGGCCGGCCTCAAGGCCATCTACCTCAGCGGCTGGCAGGTCGCCGCCGACGCCAACCTGGCCGGCGAGATGTATCCCGACCAGTCGCTGTATCCGGCCAACTCGGTGCCACAGGTGGTCAAGCGCATCAACAACACCCTGCTGCGCGCCGACCAGCTCCAGCACGCCGAGGGTGACGGCGGTATCGATTTCCTGCAGCCCATCGTCGCCGACGCCGAGGCCGGCTTCGGCGGTGTGCTCAACGCCTTCGAGCTGATGAAGGCGATGATCGAGGCCGGCGCCGCCGGCGTGCACTTCGAGGACCAGCTGGCCAGCGTGAAGAAGTGCGGCCACATGGGCGGCAAGGTGCTGGTGCCGACCCGCGAGGCGATCGAGAAGCTGGTGGCCGCGCGCCTGGCCGCCGACCTGATGAACGTGCCGACCCTGATCGTTGCCCGCACCGATGCCGAGGCGGCCGACCTGATCACCTCGGACATCGACGACAACGACCGGCCCTTCCTGACCGGCGAACGCACCGTCGAAGGCTTCTTCCGCACCCGCCCCGGCGCCGACCAGGCGATCAGCCGCGGCCTGGCCTACGCGCCCTACGCCGACCTGGTGTGGTGCGAGACCGGCAAGCCCGACCTGGCCTTCGCCAGGAAGTTCGCCGAGGCCATCCACGCGAAGTACCCGGGCAAGCTGCTGGCCTACAACTGCTCGCCCAGCTTCAACTGGAAGAAAAACCTGGACGACGCCACCATCGCCCGCTTCCAGAAGGAGCTGGCGGCCATGGGCTACAAGTTCCAGTTCATCACCCTGGCCGGCTTCCACGCCCTGAACTACTCGATGTTCAGCCTGGCGCACGGCTATGCCCGCCGGCAGATGAGCGCCTTCGTCGAGCTGCAGGAGAAGGAGTTCGCCGCCGCCGAGCTGGGCTTCACCGCGGTCAAGCACCAGCGCGAGGTCGGCACCGGCTACTTCGACGCCGTCACCCAGACCATCCAGGGCGGGCAGAGCTCGACCGTGGCCCTGAAGGGTTCGACCGAGGAGGAACAGTTTCAGGACCGGACCCGGGGGCGGGCGGCCGCCGCGGCCTGATACCGTGAGCGGGTTCACGGTCCTTGCCGGCCGCGGCAGGTGTGGCGGGGGCCCGGCTTGGGTATAGTCGGCCGATCTTCCTGGCCTGAACGAGCCGTGAACCCAGCCGAAGCCCTGGACGGGGAACTCCGTCCGGGGCAGGGGGCCGACGCCCGCCTGCCCTCACAACTCGCCCCCGAGGAATTCCGGGTGCTGGCCTCGGCCGGCACGAGCCGGGCCGTGCTGCCCGGCGAGGAACTGTTCCGGCGCGGCGAGGCCGCCGCCAGCATGTTCCTCATCGACACCGGCGAGGTGCGGTTGAGCTTCGACGACGGCCTGGCCGACAAGTTGCTCGGGCCGGGCCAGTATTTCGGCGAGCTGGCGGTATTCATCGGCCAGCACCAGCGTTTCGCCAGGGCCGTGGCGGAAACCGCCGGCGTGCTCTACGAGATCACCCAGGCCGCCTTCGAGGCCCTGCTGCAGCGGGAGCCGGCGGTGGTGGCCCGCTTCATGCAGCGCAGCTTCGCCTACCTGGTGGCCGGCGAGCACCAGCTGGTGCAGCACCTCAAGCGCCGCAACGAGGATCTGCTGCAGACGCTGGACACCCTGCGCCAGACCCGCACCGAACTGACCGTCGCCCAGCAGCTGGTCCGCACCGACGACCTGACCGGCCTGGCCAACCGCCGCGGTCTGTACCGCTATCTGGACGAGTTGGGCCGCCAGCCCCTGGACGGCATGAAGCTGGCCCTGCTGCTGGTCGACATCGACCACTTCAAGACCATCAACGACCGCAGCGGCCACCTGGCCGGCGATGCCGCCCTGCGCGCCGTCGCCGAGGAGGTGCGCCGCCTGGCCGGTCCCCTGGAACTGCCCTGCCGGCTGGGTGGCGACGAGTTCGCCCTGGTGTTGCGGGTGGCCGATGCCGGGGAACTCGCCAACCGCGCCCTGGGTCTGATGGGGGCCATCCGCAGCCTGCGCCTGCCCAGCCTGCGGGAACACCGCCTGTCGGTCTCCGTGGGCGGCGCCTTCTGCGCCGACCCGGGCGGCTGGTCGGCCTGGTACAGCCAGGCCGACGGCGCTCTCTATGAGGCCAAACGCCGGGGCGGTGATCACTGGCGGCTGGCCCCCCTGCAGGGCGTGGCCTGAGACCCGGGGAGCCTGCGTTCACCCCGGTAGCCCCGCCGAACCGAGGATTCGGATGGAAGCGACCCTGACCAGCACGACAGCCCCGCCGGCCGGCGTCCCGGTGACGCCGGTGCTGCGCGCCGTCCTGCTGTGCGACATCGTCGACTCCACCGCGGCGACCGAGCGCCTGGGCGACCAGCGCTGGTCGGCGCTGATGCAGCGGCACGACCGCATGCTCCGCGACGCCCTGCGCCTGTGCCACGGGCAGCTGATAGACCGCGCCGACGGCGTGCTGGCCCTGTTCGAACGGCCGATCCAGGCCCTGGACTTCGCCCTGCGCTACCAGCGCGGCCTGCGCGAGCTGGGCCGGGAAGAAGGCGTGGACCTGCGCGCCCGCATCGGCATCCACGTCGGCGACGTGATGATGTGGGCCAACGCCCCGGCCGATGTCCGCGCCGGCGCCAAGCCCTTCGAGGTGGAAGGCCTGGCCAAGCCGGTGGCGGCGCGGCTGATGGGCCTGGCCCTGCCCGGGCAGATCCTGATGTCGGGCATGGCGCAGAACCTGGCCCAGCGCGCCGTCGGCGAACTGGGGGAGGACACCGCCGCGCGCCTGCGCTGGCTGATGCACGGCCGCTACCGCTTCAAGGGTGTGCCGGCGCCGATGCTGGTGCACGAGGTCGGCGAGGTCGGCCTGGCGCCGCTGCGGCCGCCGGAGTCCGGCGCCAAGGCCTGGCGCGAGCTGCCGCTGTGGCGGCGACCGCCGATGCTGGCCATGGAGATGCTGGTGGTGGGCGCCCTGGCCGTGGCCGGCCTCTGGACCGCGCTGCGGGCGCCGCCGGCCATCGCCTTCGCCGAGCGCGACTGGGTGGTGGTGGCCGATCTGCAGAACCGCACCGACGAGCCGCTGTTCGACGACGCCCTGGACGTGGCCCTGCGCGTCGGCCTGGAGCAGTCGCGGCACGTCAACATCATTTCCGAGTTGCAGGTCGATCGCACCCTGGAGCGCATGCAGCGCCAGGGCCAGCCGCTGGACCGCCAGGTGGCCTCGGAAGTGGCGCTGCGCGAAGGCGCCCGCGCGGTGATCCTGCCGACCGTCGCCGAGGTCGGCGGCCGGGTGCGGGTCAGCCTGGAGGTGATCGACCCCCACAGCGGCGTGACGGTCTACAGCGAGAGCGCCGACGGCGTCGGCGTGGAAAGCGTGTTGCCTTCGCTGGATACGGCGTTGACCAAGGTGCGCGGCCGTCTCGGCGAGACGATGTCCAGCATCGAGGCCAACCGCATCCCGCTGGAGCAGGCGACCACCAGCAACCTCGAGGCGCTCAAGGCGTTCTCGATGGGCGTGCGGATGCGCTACACGGGCCGGGCCGCCGAGGCGCAGGCGCTGTTCGAGGAAGCGGTGCGGCTTGATCCGGAGTTCGCCATGGCGTGGCTGCGCCTGGCGTTCATGCGCTATGTGGAAGTGGATGCGGAGGGGACGCGCGCCTATCTGGACAAGGCCCTGGCGCACAGCGAGCACCTGACGCATCGCGAACGTCTGTTCCTGGAAGGGGCGGAAGCCACCCTGTCGGACCCTCGCAAGGCGGTGGAGCGGTTCGGCACGTTGGTGGCGCTGTACCCGGATGATTACCGCGGCCGCTACAACTACGCCTATTTCGCCCATTTCGACCTGCTGGAGGGCGATCGGGCGCTGGAGCAGCTGGAGGGAGCCATCTTCTCGCAGAATCCGGCCCAGGCAAGCGCGGCATACCTGTCCGGAAGCATCGCGCTGAGCGCCAACCAGATCGATCGGGCCATCACCCTGTTCGAGAAGGCGGAGACCCTCGGTGTCAGAGGCTACGCTCGCGATTTCGTCGAGGCCTACATCGCCAAGCGTGACTACGCGGAGGCGGCCCGGCTGCAAAGCCTGCAGACGAGCTCCAACGTGGTAGCCCCAGACCTGGAGGCGCGGCTGGTCGAAGTCTCCCTGCCGCTGGATCAGGGGCGTTACCGCGAGGCGCTTGCCGCCATGCAGCGCCTGGCCGAAGAGGCCATGGCCAGGGACCGGAAGCTTCTGGCGCGGGCTTACCAGCTCTCCGTCTTCTCGCTGCGCGCTTACGCACCGGACGAGACCCTGGGCAGGGATCTGGAGGGATGGGTCAAGGAAGTCGAGGCGGAGTTCGATCAGGCCCAGCCCTGGCCGGCCCGCCAACTGGCCTTCCATCTCCTGGGTGGCGCCTGGGTGGCGGCGCATACCGGCAACGAGCCCCTGGCGAAGCACCTCGTCTCCAAGCTGGAGTCGCACTTCTCGATCGAGCGGTACCCGGCGAACGCGGCGATGCTCCGGATCGCCAGGGCAGAGTTGGCGTTGGCGTCTGGCGAGCCCGGGAAGGCAGTGGAACTGCTGCTTCCGGACCATGCCAGGAACACGGGCCTGTACTTCTCCCGCGCGGTCCTGCTGCGGGCATTGCTGGCGACGCGGCGGGACGCCGAGGCGGCGCTGGTGGCGGACTGGCTGATCGAGAACCGCGGCCGCGCCCTGGGCGAGCCTACGCTGCTGAGTGCCTGGCAGCCGGCGAACGTGGTCGAGAACGGGCTGGCGATCCGCGCCGCGGTCGAGATCGCGCGCCGGCAGGGGCTGCCGGACATGGTGCGTACCTATGAGGCCGCGTTCGCCAAGGCCTGGCCGGGCGACGAGGCGCTGGAGGTCGTCAAGCGCCGCGACGCCGCCCTGGACTGATCCTCGGGACCCCGGGGGCAGCCTTCAGCGGTTGATTTCCAGGGTGATCGGCTCGAAGGGGAACTTCGAGCTGATGAGCGACTGGCGGATGGTGGCGCCGGAGCGCTGGAATACTTCCTTGTCGGCCAGTCGACGGATCGGTGCTTCCGGCAGGGATTCCACCGCCGGGTCGGCGGTGCCGAGGGAACGGGTGGCGGCGCGAGGGTTGGCCATGAACTGGGCGCGGAAAGCGTCGTCATTGGCCAGCTTGTCGATCAGCGCGTCTACGGTTTCGGGAGCGAGCTTGTTGGACACCTGGAATTCCCCTGGGTTTGGCGCCAATCGGCGCGTACCCAGTCTAGCGGCGGCCAGGTCGCTTGTCAGGCCACCCCCTGCCCCGGCATGTTTCTTCGCGGGCCCGGATCCGGGCCGGCATTCCGGGGAAAGAAATGAAACTGTTGCGATGTGCGGACATCCAGTTCGCGCTGGATGATTCACCGCGGTTCGACCTGGCTTCCGTGCTGGCGGGGGGCGACGGCCTGGACACGCGCCCCCGCATTCTGGCCTATGCCGCCACGCTGGCGGAGCCGGCCGAGCTGTCGGTGCCGCAGCTGGCGGCACTGGCGGGCATGGCCGCGGGCGAGGCCGTGGACGAGGCGGTTCTGGCCGGCCGTCATGGCGCCGACACGATCATGGCGCTGCTCGAACGTGGGCTGCTGGTGCCTGCGGTGGCGAAGGAAGGCGCGCCTGTACCGGGTGGCGACGGCGGGGCGGTGGACTGGTGGCCACCCGCCCGGCTGGCGCATCTGGCCGGTGCCTGGCGCGGGGTGGACATCGCCAGGCGTCGTGACGACGGCAAGACCACGAGCACGAGCGAGCGCGTGGCCGAGTTCGGTCCGGCACCCACGCACGACTACGCGGTGCCCGGCGCCGGCTCCATGATCGAATTGCCGCCGCCACCAGCCGGTCCTCTGGACGACCTGTTGCAGCGTCGCCGCACCTGCAGGAACTTCGATACCCGGGCCGAGCTGCCCATGTCGGCGTTCTCGGCGATGCTGCGTCGGGTATGGGGAGTCATCGGGACCCGCGAGCTGGCGCCGGGCGCTGTCGCCGTCAAGAAGAGCTCGCCGGCCGGCGGCGGCCTGCACGCGCTGGAGGCATTCGTTCTCGTGCGCCGGGTGCAGGGCCTGGCGCCCGGTCTTTATCACTACCGGGCCATGCACCACGCAGTCGAACCGCTGCGCAAGCTGACAGGCGAGGAAGCCGCCGCGATGGCGTACCGCTTCCTGGCCGGTCAGGACTGGTTCCTTGACGCGCCGGTGCTGGTGGTGATGGTCGCGCGCTTCGACCGGCTGTTCTGGAAGTACCGCCGGCATGCCAAGGCTTGGCGGGTGCTGCATCTGGAGGCGGGCCATCTGTCCCAGACCATGTACCTGTCGGCGGCCGAGCTGGGATTGGGTGCCTTCGTCACCGCGGCGATCAACGACGCCGAGATTGACGAGGAACTGCGGCTTCCACCCATGCGGCAAGGCACGCTGGCGATCGTCGGCTTCGGGCCGGCCACAGGCGAGGCCCGCAACATCGAGCTGGAGCCTGTGGTGCCAAGCCCGGCAACACGCCGCCTCGGTCGCTGAGGCGGCCTGTATGCCCTAGCCGCCCGGAGCGCCCTTGCGCGGCAGCCCGTCCTCGGGCATGGGCAGCCAGTGCACGTGGCTGTCGTAGAAGACGTGCACCTGCGGGGCGCGGTCGAGCGGGTCGTCGAAGTTCGCAACGACGATGTGCAGCTCGCCGGGCCAGCGCTGCGAGCGGAAGAACAGGGTGCTGCCGCAGCGGCTGCAGAAGCCGCGCTCGGCGCAGGGGCTGGAGGCGTACCAGTGCAGGCGGCCCTGCGGGTCGTGCAGGCTGACCCGCTGCTGCTGGAAGCCGGCCCAGGTGACGACGCCGGCGCCGTGCGCGCGCCGGCACATCGTGCAATGGCAGTGCGCCACCCACTTGCTGGGCAGTTGCGCCGCGAAACGCAGGTCGCCGCAGAGGCAGCTTCCGCTGGCTGTGCTCATGGCAGGTTCCTCCCGCCGCCAATCCTAGCCCAGGCCCGGGACGGGGCGGCGGTCGAGCAGGCGGTAGCCGATGGCCTCGGCGACGTGGGCGCGGCCTATGTGTTCGGCGCCTTCCAGGTCGGCCAGGGTGCGGGCGACGCGCTGGATGCGGTGCACGGCGCGGGCGGAGAGCTGCAGGCGTTCGATGGCCCGTTCCAGCAGCCGGCGTTCCGGCGTGGCCAGGGCGCAGTGGCGTTCGGTGCCGGCCTGGTCGAGCTGCGCATTGGCGACGCCGGCCCGGGCCATCTGCCGGGCACGGGCGGCCAGCACGCGTTCGCGCACGGTGGCGGTGGGTTCGCCGGGCGGCGCTTCGGGGCGGAGTTGTTCCGGTAGCAGCCGCGGCACCGCCAGCTGGATGTCGATGCGGTCCAGCAGCGGGCCGGACACGCCGGCGCGATAGCGCGCCACCGCCTCGGCGCTGCAGCCGCAGCGGCCGGAAGGATCGCCGGCCCAGCCGCAGGGACAGGGGTTCATCGCCGCCACCAGCTGGAAGCGGGCCGGGAACTGCACTTGCCGCGCCGCCCGCGACACCGTCACCACACCGCTTTCCAGCGGCTGCCGCAGGCTGTCCAGGGCGTAGCGGCTCCATTCGCCCAGCTCGTCGAGGAAGAGCACGCCGTGGTGGGCGAGGGAGATTTCCCCGGGCCGTGGATTGCCACCGCCGCCGGTCAGCGCCACCGCGCTGGCGAGGTGATGCGGGGCGCGGAAGGGCCGCTGCCGCCAGTGCGCCGGATCCAGCCCCTGGCCGCTGACCGAGTGGACGGCAGCGGTTTCCAGCGCTTCCTCCTCCGTGGGTTCGGGCAGCAGGCCGGGCAGGCGCGAGGCCAGCAGGGTCTTGCCGCAGCCGGGCGGGCCTATGAAGAGCAGGGCGTGGCCGCCGGCCGCCGCCACTTCCAGCGCCCGCCGGGCCGTGGCCTGGCCGCGCACGTCGGCGAGATCAGGGTAGGACGGCGTGGCCGGGCCCTCCGGTGCCCGTGCCGGCAGCAACGGCTTGCGGCCCTGCAGGTGTGCGCAGACTTCGAGCAGGGTGCGCGCCACCAGCGCCCGCCCTTCACCTGCCAGCGCCGCTTCGGCGCCGTTGCCGGCGGGCACGATCAGCAGGCGCCCGGCGCGCGCGGCGGCCAGTACCGCCGGCAGCACACCGTCCACCGGCTTGAGCTCGCCGGTGAGGGCCAGCTCGCCCAGCAGCTCCACTTCGGACAGCGCCGTCAGCGGCAACTGGCCGCTGGCGGCGAGCAGGCCGAGGGCGATGGCCAGGTCATAGCGGCCGCCTTCCTTGGGCAGGTCGGCCGGCGCCAGGTTCACCGTGATGCGCCGCTGCGGGAATTCCAGCTGGGCGTTGATGATGGCGGCGCGCACGCGCTCGCGGCTTTCGCGCACCGCGGTTGCCGGCATGCCGACCAGGGTGAAATTGGGCAGGCCGCCGCCCAGATGCGCCTCGACCCGGACTTCCGGCGCGTGCACGCCCACCCGGGCGCGGCTGTAGGCCAGCGCCAGGTTCATGGCGGAACCGGGAAGGCTTAGTGGGCGGCGCCGTCGGGACGCTGGGCGGCGCGGGCCTCGAGCACGGCCAGCTGCCGCTCCAGGGCGTCCAGCTTCTCGCGGGTTCGCTGCAGCACGGCGCGCTGCACCTCGAATTCCTCGCGCGTCACCAGGTCGAGGCGGGACAGGCCGGCCTGCAGGGTGGCGCGGAAGTTCTGCTCGAGGTCGGCGCGGGCGTCCTTGAGGCCGGGCGGCACCAGGTCGCTGAGCTTGCGGGCGAGGTCGTCGAGGGTGGCGAGGTCGATCATGGTCGCGGTCCTGGATGGGGAGGCCAGTGTCGCCGGCCACCGCCGCGGAGGGAGCCGGAAATCGCCGGCGCCGGGCTTGGGCATTATCCGGCAATCGCGGTCCGAACGCTCCCCGTGCCGGCGGCCGCCGGGTATTCTTCCGGGCAGCCCACCGGAGTCGCCGCCGATGAAAATGGTCATGGCCATCATCAAGCCCTTCAAGCTCGACGACGTGCGCGAGGCGCTCAGCGAGGCCGGGGTGTCGGGCGTGACGGTCACCGAGGTCAAGGGCTTCGGCCGGCAGAAGGGCCATACCGAGCTCTACCGCGGCGCCGAGTACGTGGTGGACTTCCTGCCCAAGATCAAGCTCGAGGTCGCGGTCACCGACGACCAGGTCGAGCGTGTCGTCGAGGCCATCCAGGCTGCCGCCAACACCGGCAAGGTCGGTGACGGCAAGATATTCGTCTACGGCCTCGAGCGCGTCATGCGCATCCGCACCGGTGAACTGGATGCCGATGCCCTTTGAGAGGGGTATTGGCCGCGCATATCCGCGGCCAAGAACTCACTCCCCAAGCGCCTTCGCCATGATCGGCGGCATGGCGAGGGCGCCGCGGTGGATGGCGGCGGTGTAGTACTGGGTGTCGAAGGGTTTGGCTTCGGCGTCGGCCTCGCGGAAGCGGGTGAGGTCGCGCGGTTCCCTGGCGGCGATGGTGCAGCTCCACCAGCCGGTCGGGTAGCAGGGCTGCGGGAAGGGCAGGGTGCGGAAGCTGGCGAAGCCGGCGTCCTGCATCGCCCGGCGCATGTCCAGGATGAGGTCCATCAGTGCCAGCGGGCTCTCGCTCTGCTGTACCAGCAGGCCGCCCGGGCGCAGCGCCTTCAGGCAGTTCGCGTAGAAGGCGCGGTTGAACAGGCCCTCGGCGGGGCCGACCGGGTCGGTCGAGTCGACGATGATCACGTCCACCGATTCCGGCGCGGCATTGGCCATGTAAGCGATGCCGTCGTCGAACATCACCGTGGCGCGCGGGTCGTTGTTGCTCTCGCACAGTTCCGGGAAGTACTTCTCGGCCATGCGGGTGACCTGCTCGTCGATGTCGCACTGGACGGCGCGCTGCACGCCCGGATGCCGCAGCACCTCGCGCAGGGTGCCGCAGTCTCCGCCGCCGATGATCACCACGTCCTTCGGATCGGCGTGGGTGTACAGCGGCGCGTGCGCCATCATCTCGTGATAGAAGAAGTTGTCGCGCGTGGTGACCATCATCGCGCCGTCGATGAGCATGACCTTGCCCCAGTCGGTGCTCTCCCAGATCTCGATTTTCTGGAAGGGCGACTGCACCTCGTCCAGCTTGCGGGTCACGCGCAGGCCGAAGGCCGAGCCGGTGTGCTCGAAGTTCTCGTGTAGCCAGGTGGGCTTGCTCATCGCTGGATCCGGTGGGGCCTGAAAGGGGGCGCATTGTAGCCTTGGCCCGCGGTCGGCGCCGCCCCGGGGGTACAATGCGGCCCCCTCGCCACCCGGAAGCACGCCCATGCCCGCCTGGTCGCTCGACCAAGCCCGACACACCTACTCCATTCCCTACTGGAGCGAGGGCTACTACGACGTGGACGCCGCCGGTCGCATGGTGGTGCGTCCGCGCGGTCCGGGCGGCCCGGAGCTGGCGCTGCCGGAGGTGGTCGAACGCGCCACCGCCGAGGGCCTGAAGCTGCCGCTGCTGCTGCGTTTCGCCGACATCCTCGGCGACCGCCTGGGCAAGCTGCGGGCCGCCTTCGCCCGCGCCATGGCGGAACTGGACTACGCCGGCGGCTACACCGCCGTCTATCCGATCAAGGTCAACCAGCACCGCGGCGTCGCCGGTACCCTGGCGGCGGCCGGCGGCGAGGGCTTCGGCCTGGAGGCCGGTTCCAAGCCCGAGCTGATGGCGGTGCTGGGCCTGGCCCGGCCCGGCAGCCTGGTGGTCTGCAACGGCTACAAGGACCGCGAGTTCATCCGCCTGGCCCTGATCGGCCGCAAGCTGGGCCTGGAGACCTTCATCGTCA
This sequence comes from Arenimonas fontis, assembly GCF_008386465.1. Taxonomy (GTDB): domain Bacteria; phylum Pseudomonadota; class Gammaproteobacteria; order Xanthomonadales; family Xanthomonadaceae; genus Arenimonas; species Arenimonas fontis. Next base: position 18,799 of record NZ_VUOD01000008.1, on the reverse strand, counting down.
TCGAGAAGCCCAGCGAGCTGGACCTGGTGATCGAGCAGGCCCGCGACCTCGGCGTGCAGCCCGGCCTGGGCGTGCGCATGCGCCTGGCTTCGATCGGCGCCGGCAAGTGGCAGAACAGCGGCGGCGACAAGGCCAAGTTCGGCCTCTCGCCGCGCCAGGTGCTGGACCTGGTCGAGCGCCTGCGCGCCGCCGGCATGCTGCCGGCCCTGCGCCTGCTGCATTTCCACATGGGCAGCCAGATCAGCAACGTGCGCGACATCGCCAACGGCATGCGCGAGGCGGTGCGCTATTTCGTCGAGCTGTCGAAGATGGGCTGCGGGATCCGCTACATGGATTCCGGCGGCGGCCTGGGTGTGGACTACGAAGGTACCCGCTCGCGCGGCTTCTGCTCGATCAACTATGGCCTGGACCAGTATGCGCACACCCTGGTGCAGCCGCTGGCCGAGGCCTGCGCCGAACACGGCCTGACGCCGCCGCGCCTGGTCACCGAGGCCGGCCGCGCCATGACCGCGCACCACGCGGTGATGGTGGTGAACGTATCGGAAGTCGAGCCGGCGCCGGAAGGCGCGGTGCCGCCCGAACAGCCGGACGAGCCGCCGGTGCTGCGGCACCTGCGCGAGACCCATGCCGCGCTCGGCCAGCGGCCGCCGCTGGAGCTGTACCACGAGGCGCAGCATCACCTGGCCGAGGGTCAGGCCCTGTACGCGCTCGGCCAGCTCACGCTGCCGCAGCGGGCCATGCTCGACGACCTGTTCTACGCCGTCGCCCACGCCGTGCGCGCCCGCCTCACCGCCGAAGAACGCAGCCACCGCGACGTGCTGGACGAGCTCAACGAGCGGCTGGTGGACAAGTACTTCGTCAACTTCTCGGTGTTCGAGTCCATCCCCGACGTGTGGGCGATCGACCAGGTCTTCCCGATCGTGCCGATCGCCCGCCTGGACGAGAAGCCGGAACGGCGCGGCGTGATCGCCGACCTGACCTGCGATTCCGACGGCCGCGTGGACACCTATGTCGAGTCCGAGGCCCTGGATTCCTCGCTGCCGCTGCACGCGCCGCGGCCGGGCGAGAGCTACCGGCTGGGCATCTTCATGGTCGGCGCCTACCAGGAGACCCTGGGCGACATCCACAACCTGTTCGGCGACACCGACACCGCCAACGTGGTGCTCGATGCCGACGGCAGCTACAGCCTGAGCCGCCAGCGCAAGGGCGACACCACCGACGTGATGCTCGACTACGTCGGCTACGACCTGCAGGAGCTGCGCGCCGCCTACAAACAGAAGGTGGACGCCGCCAACCTGGAGCCGGTGGAGGCCGCCCGGCTGCTGGTGGACCTGGAAGCCGGCCTGACCGGCTACACCTACCTGCACGAGGAGAACGCATGAAGGCCGGCTTCATCGGACTGGGTGCCATGGGCGCGCCGATGGCGGGCCACGTGGCCGCTCGCGGCCTGCTGGCCGTGGTCGGCAATCGCAGCCAGACCAAGGCGGAAGCGCTGGCGGCGCGGCTGGGCGTGAAGGCGGCGACGTCGGCTGCCGGTTTCGCCGGCTGCGACGTGGTCGCGCTGTGCGTGTCCATGGATGCCGACGTGCTGCAGCAGGTCGAGGCCATGGCCGGCGTGCTGGCGCCGGGTGCGGTGGTGGTGGACCACTCGACGGTGTCGGTGGACACGGCCCGGCGCGCGCAGGCGCTGCTGGCCGGACACGGCATCGGCTTCCTGGACGCGCCCGTGTCCGGCGGCGTCGAGGGTGCGCGCAACGGCAGGCTGTCGGTGATGGTCGGCGGCGCGGCCGAGCACCTGGAGAAGGCGCGGCCGGTGCTGGAGGCCTACGCCGCCCGCATCACCCACATGGGCGACAGCGGCACCGGCCAGGCCACCAAGGCGGTCAACCAGGTGCTGGTGGCCGGCATCAACGAGGCGGTCTGCGAGGGCCTGGCCCTCGGCGAAAAGCTGGGCCTGGATCCGGAGAAGCTGCTGCCGACCCTGATGGCGGGCGCCGCCGGCAACTGGTTCCTGGACAAGCGCGGCGCGACGATGCTGGCCAACCGGTTCACGCCCGGCTTCAAGTGCGGCCACCTGCTCAAGGACCTGCGCATCGTCCGCGGCATCGCCGCCGGCGTCGGCCTGCGCCTGCCGGCCGTCGAACTGGCCGAGGCCGATTACGCGACGCTGGTCGAGCGCGGCCAGGCCGAGGCCGACACCTCGGCGCTGATCATGCTGAAACGCGAGGCGTAAACACGAAGGCGGCCCGGAGGCCGCCTTCCTCGCTGCGGCCCCGTCGCCCGCAGGCCTGCGGATGTGCGCCGATTGCCGGCTTCGGGCCGCGTTCGCCGCTTACCGTGCCTTGATGGCGATGGCCTCGATGCCGTGCCCGGCCAGGGCCTGTTTGGCGCGGGCCAGGGCGGCGGCGTTCGGGTAGGGCCCCAAGCGCACGCGGTGGATCATGCCGCCTTCGATCTGGGCCGATTCCACCCGCGCCACCTCGCCGGTGAGGGCGATGCGCGCCTTCAGCGCCTCGGCGTCGGCAGCGGAACGGAATGCGCCGGCCTGCAGCAGGTAACGCACCTGCGCTTCCGCCGGCGGTTCGGCGCTGCCTGGCGGCGGCGGTGTGGCCGTCTCGGCACGGGCCTGGGCGTCGAGCTCGGCGTCGGGAATCACCACCTCGCGCTCGCGCAGCACGTCGTAGAAATCGTATTTGGTGCGGCGCGGCTCCGGCGCCACCTCCTCGCGGGCCGCCGCCGCCGGCGGCCGGGCCTCCGGATCGGGACGCGGCAACGACGGGTGGTCTTCGCCCCAGTCGTCGCGCAACAGGTAGACGGCGGCGATCAGCAGGCCAGCCAACAGGCCGAGCAGCAGCATGGCCCAGCCGGGAATGCCACGGCTGCCGTTGCGGCGCGCCTGGTGCTTGCCCTTGCGCGCCATCACATGCTCTCCGGGGCCGACACGCCGAGCAGGGCCAGGCCGTTGGCCAGCACCTGCCGGGTGGCGTTCGACAGGCCCAGGCGGGCGTTGCGCAGTTCTTCCTCGGCGTTGAGGATCGGCAGGGCGTTGTAGAAGCCGTGGAAGGCGGCGGCCAGTTCGCGCAGGTAGTTGGCCAGCAGCTGCGGCGCGCGATTGTCGGCGGCCGACTCCACCACTTCCGGGAAGCGCATCAGCTCGTCCAGCAGCAGTTCCTCCTGTGGCTCGACCAGGCGGGCACGGGCCGCCTCGGCGGCGCTGCGGTTGTAGCCGAGCTGCTTCTCGGCCAGCTGCCGGAACAGCGAGCAGATCCGCGCGTGCGCGTACTGGATGTAGTAGACCGGGTTCTCGTTGCTGCGGCTCTTGGCCAGGTCCAGGTCGAAGTCCAGGTGCTGGTCGTTGCCGCGCATCACGTAGAAGAAGCGGGCGGCGTCGGCGCCGACCTCCTCGCGCAGCTCGCGCAGGGTGACGAAACTGCCGGCGCGGGTGGACATCTGCACCCGCTGGCCGCCGCGGAACAGGATGGCGAACTGGACCAGCTGCACCTCGATCTTCGACGGATCCAGTCCCAGGCCCTCGGCCGCCGCCTTGAGACGGGCGACGTAGCCGTGGTGATCGGCGCCGAAGATGTAGATGGCACGCTCGAACCCGCGTTCGAACTTGCTGAGCAGATAGCCGAGGTCGGAAGCGAAATAGGTGGTGACGCCGTTGTCGCGCCGGACCACCCGGTCCTTGTCATCGCCGAAAGCGGTGGCGCGGAACCACAACGCGCCGTCCTGCTCGTACAGGTGGCCCTTCTCCTGCAGGATGCCGATGGCGCGCTCGATGTAACCGTCGGTCATCAGCGAGCGTTCGGAGAAGAAGTTGTCGTGGTGCACGCCGAAGCCGGCAAGGTCGTCGCGGATGTCCTGCAGGCACCAGGCCAGGCCGGCCTCGAACACCTGCCGGTAGCCGGCCTCGCCCAGCAACTGCTTGGCGCGGGCGATCAGGGCATCCACATGGGTTTCCTTGTCGCCCCCCTGGGATTCGTCGGCCGGCAGGCCGTCGGTGATCTCGATGGCGCTGCGGCGCAGGCTGTCGCCGGCGCGGCTGCGCAGCTCGCGGGCGATGTCCACCACGTACTCGCCCTTGTAGCCGTTGTCGGGGAAACGCACGTTGACGCCGCCCAGCTCGTGGTAGCGCAGCCAGACCGACACCGCCAGGATGTCCATCTGCCGGCCGGCGTCGTTGACGTAGTACTCGCGCTGGACCTTGTGGCCGGCGGCGTCCAGCAGGCTGGCCACCGAGGCGCCGTAGGCGGCGCCGCGGCCGTGGCCGACGTGCAGCGGGCCGTTCGGATTGGCCGAGACGAACTCCACCGTCACCGACTCGCGGCTGCCGGCCGGGGCGCGACCGTAGTCCTTGCCCAGCTCGAAGATGCGCCGCAGCGTACCCAGCCGGCAGGCGGCCGCCAGGGTGAAATTGATGAAGCCGGGCCCGGCCACCTCCACCTTGCGCACCTGCTGGGTGGCCGGCAGCGTGGCCGCGATCAGCTCGGCCAGCTCGCGCGGCTTCATCCCGGCCGGCTTGGCCAGCAGCAGGGCGATGTTGGTGGCGTAGTCGCCGTGTTCGCGTGAACGGGTGCGCTCGACCGTATAGGCCGGAGTCGGCAGGTCCTGGGCCAGGCGGCCCAGACGGCGCAGGTCCAGCAGGGCCTGCTCCACCAGTTCGCGAATGTGTTCTTTCACTGGATCCGCTTCCGCAAAGGGGAGCCGCGTATTCTAGCCGGCCCGGCCGGCCGCTGCTGTCACGCGACCGTCACCCGGGGAGACGATACTGGCCGGCGTACGGCGGGACACCGTATCTCTCCCACGCGTTTCGACGGTTCGGCCACCAGGCCGGAATCGGGGCAGGACCGGCCTCCGGGCCGGTCTTCTTTTTTTTCCGGACCGGGCGGCTCAGGCGGCCTCCCGGGCGCACAGATCCCTGAACGCCTCGACCACTGCCTGTCCGCTGGCCGGCGGCACCTCCTCGAACCGGGCCAGCAACTGCCCGCTGACCCGGCGCACCGCCGGCGCATTGGCCTCCTTGGCGGCGCCGAACACCTGCTGGCCCTCGCGTGAGCAGAAGCGGTGCAGTTCGAAGAAATAATGCATCTGGCCGCGGCCGAGGAAATCCAGGCAGGGGCCGCCGCTGACGGCCTTGTCCAGCGGCCGGCCGGCCAGGCGCTCGCGTTCCAGGCACAGGCGCAAGGCGCTGCCGGCCAGCAAGGGGAAAGGCTCGCCGACATTGGCGGTGTCAAGGTCGGCGGCCAGGCGGGCCAGGCGCTCGCCGCGGCGGGCGGCCGGGTCGCCGGTCCAGTCCGGGCGCTCGGCGTCCAGCCACACGCCCAGGCTGCGGGCCAGGGCGCCGCCGGCGGCCACCACCTGCTCGCCGTCGCCGTGCGCTCCCGGTCGGGTGTCGAAGGTGCTGCCGGCGATCATCAGCTCCAGGGCCACGTACAGGTCGCGGTCCCGGTCCGGAGCGAAACCGCAGCGGTCGAGGATGCGGAAGGTCTCGGCGATGCTGGCGGCTTCGTTGCCGCCGACCGGGCCCGGCACGTCGAAGCGCTCGCGCTGGCGCAGGTCGTGGCAGGCGGCGAACAGCAGCAGGGCCAGCCAGTCCGCAGCCGGCAGCGCCGTTTCGCCCAGGTGGTCCATGACCCGGCCGAGGCGGCGCTCGGCCAGTTCCAGCACATGCTCTTCGTTGTGGTAGTCGTGCGGGTCGTCGCCGAAGCCGCCATGGCGCAGGCCCAGCCGTGCCAGGCCCAGCAGGGCCGCGTCGGCATGCTGGGGCGAGCCTTCGCCGGCGGTGGCTCGGGCCACCACGGCTTCGATGCGCCCGGGGATGTCGGGGCGCCGGTCCATCAGCAAACGCCGGGCCGAGGACGGGTCCGGCAGGATGCGTTCGGCCGCATCGGCGGCATACAGGCTGGCGTAGCCGAGGATCACGGGCGCTCCCGGCGGCGGAATGCCACCGGGGCAGTATACGCAGCGGCGGGGCCGGCCCAGCCAGGCTCACAGCAGGCCCAGCCTGGCCATGGAACAGGGCTCGCCGTCGCCGATGATGAAGTGGTCGAGCACACGCACGTCCACCAGCCCGAGCGCCTGGCGCAGGCGCGCGGTGACGGCGCGGTCGGCGGCGCTGGGCTCGGGGCTGCCGCTGGGATGGTTGTGGCCGAGGATCACGGCTGCCGCATGGTGGGCCAGACAGCGCTGTACGACTTCGCGCGGATGCACCTCGGCGCCGTCGAGCGTGCCGCGGAACAGTTCCTCGAAGGCGACCACCCGGTGCCGGGTGTCCAGGAACAGGCAGGCGAACACCTCGTAGGGCAGGGCACGCAGGCGTCGGGCCAAGTATTGGCCGGCCCGACCCGGATCGGTGAGCGCCTCGCCCCGGGCCAGGCCCTGGGCCAGGTGGCGATTGCCCAGCTCCAGTGCCGCCGCCAGCAAGGCGGCCCGGGCCGGCCCCAGGCCGGACAGTTCGGCCAGCCGGGCCGGGGGCCGGTCCAGCAGGCCGCGCAGGCCGCCGGCCTGGTCCAGCAGCCGCCGGGCCAGGTCCACGGCGTTCATTCCGGAGAGGCCGGAGCCGAGGAACAGGGCCAGCAATTCGGCGTCGGTGAGCACGCCGGCGCCGGCGGCCAGCAGGCGCTCGCGCGGGCGTTCGCTCGGGGGCCATTCGCGGATCTGCATGCCATCAGCCTGCCGCGCGGGAGCGGGATCCGGGGTCGGTGGCCGGCGGGGCATCGGGTAAGCTAGGCGCGTGCACACGGGTAAGGACTGCCAGGTGGCCGGACTGCAAGGGCAAAGGATCCTGCTGGGCGTCAGCGGCGGCATCGCCGCCTACAAGGCGGCCGAGCTGGTGCGCCGGCTGCGCGAGCGCGGGGCCGAGGTCCGGGTGGTGATGACCGGGGCGGCGCAGCGCTTCGTCGGCGCCGCCACCTTCCAGGCCCTGTCCGGCAATCCGGTGCGCAGCTCACTTTGGGACGAGGCCGCCGAGGCGGCCATGGGCCATATCGAGCTGGCCCGTTGGGCGACCCGGGTGCTGATCGCGCCGGCCAGCGCCAATACCCTGGCACGCCTGGCCAACGGCCAGGCCGACGACCTGCTCAGCACCCTGTGCCTGGCCACGGAGGCGCCCCTGCTGGTGGCGCCGGCCATGAACCGGCTCATGTGGGCGCATCCGGCCATCCGCGCCAACGTCGCCACCCTTCAGGCCCGGGGCGTCAGCGTGCTCGGCCCCGGTGCCGGCGACCAGGCCTGCGGCGAGGTGGGCGAAGGGCGCATGCTCGAACCCATGCAGCTGGTCGAAGCGCTGGAAGGCTCGCTGGCGCCGCCGCGCCTGGCCGGGCGGCGGGTGCTGGTCAGCGCCGGTCCCACCTACGAGGACATCGATCCGGTGCGGTTCATCGGCAACCGCAGCTCCGGGAAGATGGGCTTCGCCCTCGCCGCCGCCGCCGCCGCGATGGGCGCCGAGGTGACCCTGGTGGCGGGGCCGGTCGCGCTGGCCACGCCGCCGGGCGTGCGCCGGCTGGACGTGCGCGGCGCCGCCCAGATGCGCGAGGCGGTACTGGCTGCGGCGCCGGGCCAGGACGTTTATCTGGGCACCGCCGCCGTGGCCGACTACACCCCGGTCCAGGTGCGCGAACACAAGATCAAGAAGACCGGCGAGACCCTGGTGCTGGAGTTGGTGCGCACGGCCGACGTACTGGCCGAGGTGGCGGCGCACGCGCAGCGACCGCGCCTGGTGGTCGGTTTCGCCGCTGAGACCGAGGAGCTGGAGGCCTACGCGCGCGACAAGCTGGAACGCAAGGGCCTGGACATGATCGCCGCCAACGAGGTCGGCCGTGCCGGCCAGGGTTTCGAGACCGACGACAACGCGCTGGCGGTGTTCTGGCGCGGCGGCCGGCACGACATTCCGCGCGCCGCCAAGGGCGAGGTCGCGCGGCAGTTGCTCGACCTGATCGCGGACCGGCTGGAGGCGCAGTGAACCGCACCGTGGATTTCAGATGCCTGGACCCGCGCCTGGGCCGGGATTTTCCGCTGCCGGACTATGCCACCGCCCAGGCCGCCGGCATGGACCTGCGCGCCATGGTCGAGCAGCCGATCGAACTGGCGCCGGGCGAGGCGCGGCTGGTGCCGACTGGCCTGGCCATCCACATCGGCGACCCGGGCCTGTGCGCGACGATCCTGCCGCGCTCCGGCCTGGGCCACAAACAGGGCCTGGTGTTGGGCAACCTGGTCGGGCTGATCGACGCCGACTACCAGGGGCCGCTGATGGTGAGCCTGTGGAACCGCGGTGGCGCTACCATTCGGATCGCACCCGGGGACCGGGTCGCCCAGCTGGTGTTCCTGCCGGTGGCCAGGGTGGTGCTGCGTCAGGTGGACGAGTTCGAACAAAGCGCTCGCGGCGAGGGCGGCTTCGGTCACACCGGCGTACGATGAACGGGCATTCCAGGGGGAAGGAACGGGCATGAAGGTCAAGGGCGGCAATGCGCTGGGCGCGATCAAGCCTGCCTGGCTGTTGGCCGGGTTGATGGTGCTGGTGGGGCTGTGGTTCGCGTGGTCGGCGTGGCAGGCGCATAGGCTGGAAGCCCTGGCCGGGCAGGCGGAGCAGATGCGCAGCCAGGCAGCCGGCCAGGTCGGACTGGCCCTGCAGGCCGCCGTGGCGGAGCTGGAGAAGCGCCGCAGCCGGCCGGAACTGCTGTCGGCCTTGCGCCGCGGCGACCAGGACACCGCCACCAGCGTGATGCGCGAGGGCTGGAGCGGCGTCGAGGCGGTCGAGTGGCATGCGCCGGACCTGGCCGAAGGCTTCGCCGATCCCCGGGCCTTCGGTTACGGCAAGCTCGGCCTGCTGGAAGCCGCCCTGCAGGCCAACGCGGTGCAGATCGCCGTGCTGCGCGATGGCGGGGTGAAGCTCGGCCTGGCGGTGCCGGTGCTGGACGAGGGCCAGGTGCTCGGTCTGGCCTACGTGCGCCTGGGTCTGGAGACCCTCACCTCGCCGCTGCAGGCGGCGGCCCTGCCGGGAACCTACCTGGCCCTGCGCCAGGGCCGCTACAACGTGTTCGAAGCGGGCGACGCGGCGCTGGCGCCGATGGCCGAGCTGGGCGCCATCGCCCTGCCCGGCACGAACATGCGCGTGGTCGCGGCCGCGCCCGCCGGCGACGCCGGGCTGGGGACGATGAGCCTGGCCGGACTTGCGCTGCTGTGCCTGGCGACGGCGGCCGGTCTGGCGCTGTTGCCGCGCCTGCAGGCGCGGCGCCAGGCGGGCGCGGCGGCAGCCTCGCTCGAACCGACCCCGACCTTGGGTGAGCTGCAGGCCAGCGGACAACTGGAAGCGCAGGCACAGGCCGAAGCGGAGGCCAAGGCGGTCGCCGAGGCGGAACTGGCCCACGCCGCGCACGTCGCCGCCTCCGCACCGGTACGCGCCGCCACGCTCGACCGCAGCATCTTCCGCGCCTACGACATCCGCGGCATCGTCGGCCAGACCCTGGATGCCGGCACCGCCCGGCTGATCGGCCAGGCCATCGGCACCGTGATGCACGAACAGGGCGCGCGCAGCATCGTGGTCGGCCGCGACGGCCGCCTGTCCTCGCCGGAAATGGCCGACGCCCTGATCGAGGGTCTGCGCAATGCCGGCCGCGAGGTCATCGACATCGGCCTGGCGCCGACGCCGCTGGTGTACTTCGGCGCCTTTCACCTGCGCAGCGGTTCCTGCGTGTCGGTGACCGGCAGCCACAACCCGCCGGACTACAATGGCTTCAAGATCGTGATCGAGGGCGAAACGCTGTCGGGCGAGGCCATCCAGGGCCTGTACGCGCGCATCGCCGAGAACCGCCTGCACCAGGATCCGGCCCCCGGCCTGGTCAGCCGCCGCGACATCACCGAAGACTATATCCAGCGCGTCGCCGGCGACATCCAGATCGAGCGCAAGCTGCGGGTGGTGGTGGACTGCGGCAGCGGCGTCGCCGGCGTCGTGGCGCCGCGCCTGCTCGAAGCGATCGGTGCCGAGGTCGAGCCGCTGTACTGCGAAGTGGACGGCAGTTTCCCCTATCACCACCCCGATCCCAGCGATCCGAACAACCTCAAGGACCTGATCAGCGTGGTCCAGCGGGTCGAAGCCGATCTGGGCCTGGCCTTCGACGGCGATGGCGATCGCCTGGGCGTGGTCACCCGCGGCGGCGAGATGGTCTATCCCGATCGGCTGCTGATGCTGTTCGCCGCCGACGTGCTGGAGCGCAACCCGGGCGCCTGCGTCATCTACGACGTCAAGTGCACCGGCCACCTGGCCACGCACATCCTGCGCCACGGCGGCAGTCCGCTGATGTGGAAGACCGGCCACTCGCTGATCAAGGCCAAGATGCGCGAAACCGAGGCCGAGCTGGCCGGCGAGATGAGCGGCCACTTCTTCTTCCGCGAGCGCTGGTACGGCTTCGACGACGGCCTTTACGCCGCCGCCCGCCTGCTGGAAATCCTGTCCAGCCGCGGCGAGACGCCGGAGGAGGTGTTCGAGACCCTGCCGCGCAGCACTTCCACGCCGGAGCTGAAGATCCACGTCGAGGAGGGCCAGCAGTACGCCTTCATCGAGAAGTTCGTGGCCCAGGCCAAGTTCGAGGGCGCCCGCATCGCCACCATCGACGGCTTGCGCGCCGACTGGCCGGATGGCTGGGGCCTGGTGCGGGCCTCGAACACCACGCCGGTGCTGGTGCTGCGCTTCGACGGCAAGGATGCCGAGGCGCTGGAACGCATCAAGGAGACGTTCCGGGCGCAGCTGCTGGCGGTGGAGCCGGGCCTGCAGCTTCCCTTCTGAGCCGGCGCGATCAGCCGGCGCCGCCGGCGGGACCGGCATCGGCGTCGGGTGCTGGCTCGGCGGCCGGCTCCGCGGCGGCCGGCGCATCGGCCGCGTCGTCCGGCGCCGGGGGCAGGCCCTTGGCCTCGCGGAAACGCTCGAGCAGGTGCGCCAACTGGGCGTCCATTCCCGCCAGTTCCGCTTCGCGCACGATCAGCATCTGCTGCTGCCGGCCCATCTCGCGGTGCAGCTCGGCGATGGTCTGGGCATGGCGCGGGTTCACCGCGGTACCGGCGAGTTCGGATTCGGAGGCCTCGACCAGCAGGCGGGCCAGGCTGGCCCGCTGGCCGGCGATGCCGGCTTCGATGGCCTCGATGTTCTGGCGCTTGAGCTCGATGCGCTCGGCGAAGGCGGCCCGCAGTTCGTCCTCGGTCTGGAACGAGGAGATCATCGCCTCCTCGGTCTGCCGGGCCAGCTCCTCCTGCTTGCGGATCCGTTCCAGCTCGGCCTGCTCCCTCTCCCAGGCGGCGCGTTCCTCCGGCGTCATGGCCCGGTCGACGACGGCGGTGGCGCGGCCGCTCTCGGCATTGATCTCGGTGCGGGCCTGGTCCACCGCTTCCGGCGGCAGGCTGTCGGAGAACTGCACCTTGCCGTCCTTGTCCACCCAGCGATAGAGCTTCTTCTTCTCCTCGGCGCCGGCATCGGCGCCGGCCAGCAGGGTGGCGGCGATGGCGGTGATCAGGCTCAGGCCGGTCAGCTTGCGGATCATGGGCAACCTCCCGCGCTCAGCGGCGCACTCCATACCGTTCACGATACGCCAGCAGGGCTGGCTTGTGCGCGGCCAGGTCCGGCCGCTCGTCGGCGTGCGCCAGCAGGTCGTCCAGGCTGGCCACGGCCAGGACAGGGATGCCGAACTCGTCGCTCACCTCCTGGGCGGCCGAGCGCTCGCCGGCCTGGCCGCGCTCCTGCCGGTCCAGGGCGATCAGCACGCCGCAGGGCTCGCCGCCAGCGGCGCGGATCAGGCCGACGGATTCGCGGATGGCGGTGCCGGCGGTGATCACGTCGTCCACTACCAACACCCTGCCGCGCACCGGCGCCCCGATCAGCAGGCCGCCCTCGCCATGATCCTTGGCTTCCTTGCGGTTGAAGGCTACCGGTACGTCCCGGCCACGTGCCGCCAGGGCCACGGCCAGGGCGGTGGCCAGCGGGATGCCCTTGTAGGCCGGTCCGAACAGCATGTCGAAGCCGAGGCCGGAGGCCAGCAGGGTGTCGGCGTAACACTCGCCCAGCGCAGCCAGGGCGGCACCGGAATCGAACAGGCCGGCGTTGAAGAAGTAGGGACTGGCACGTCCGGACTTGAGGGTGAACTGGCCGAAGCGCAGCACCTGGCGCGAAAGGGCCAGGTCGAGGAAGCGGGACTGGTGGGGCTGCATGGAAGGCACCGTGCTGGACCGGCGCCATTGTGCCGCAGTGGCGGCGGCGGCCGCACCCGGGCGCGGGGGTTTGGGCTAAGCTGCCGGCGGGCCACGGACATGGACGGCACGTGAGGATCATCAGCTTCAACGCCAACGGTATCCGCTCGGCCGCCGGCAAGGGCTTCTTCGACTGGCTGCCCGGACAGGACGCCGACATCGTCTGCATCCAGGAAACCAAGGCGCAGGAACATCAGCTGGGCGCGCCCGATCTGCGCCCGGCCGGCTACCATGCCTTCTTCCGCGACGCGAGCACCAGGAAAGGCTACAGCGGCGTCGCCATCTACAGCCGGCGTGAGCCCGACCAGGTGCTGACCGGGCTGGGCTGGAGCGATTTCGACGAAGAAGGCCGCTATATCGAGGCGCGCTACGGCAAGCTCAGCGTGGTCTCGCTGTATTTCCCCTCCGGCTCTTCCGGCCAGGAGCGCCAACGGTTCAAGTTCCGCTGCATGGACTGGATCACGCCGATCTTCGACCAGTGGTTGGTCAGCGGCCGCGACTACGTCATCTGCGGCGACTGGAACATCGTGCATACCCGCAAGGACATCCGGAACTGGAGCTCCAACCAGAAGAACTCGGGCTGCCTGCCCGAGGAGCGCGCCTGGCTGGATCTCCTTTTCAACGAGCGTGGCTGGGTGGACAGCTACCGGCACCTGCGTCCGGAGGGCGAGGACTACACCTGGTGGAGCCAGCGCGGCGCCGCCCGCGCCAGGAACGTCGGCTGGCGCATCGACTATCAGGTGGTGACGCCTTCGCTGCGCGACAGGCTCAAGGATTGCGCGATCCACCCCGAACCGCGCTTCAGCGACCACGCCCCCTACGTGGTGGATTACGCGTGAGCCTGGCCAGGCGCTTGCAGGCCGGCCTGCGGCCCTATCTGCAGCGCGAGCCGCTGGCCGCGCTGGCGCTGGGTGTCTCCTCGGGCTTCCCCTACGCCATGATCGGCGCCACCCTGACCACCCGCCTGGCCCAGCACGGCATAGACAAGAAGGCAGTCACCGCGTTTTCGCTGGCTTTCCTCGCCTACAACCTGAAGTTCCTCTGGGCACCGGTGGTGGACGGCGCCCGTCTCCCCGTGCTGGGGCGGCTGGGCCAGCGCGTGTCCTGGCTGCTGCTGGCCGGGCTGCTGGTGATGCTGGCGGTGGCCTGGCTGGCGGTGCTTGACCCGAATGCCAACCTGCTGGTGTTCGCTGCCGCAGCCGTGGCAGTGGGAGTGACCGGCGCCACCTTCGACATCGTCATAGATGCCTACCGCATCGAAACCCTGCGGCCGGAGCAACTGGGTGTCGGTTCGGGGATGTCGCAGTACGGGTGGCGCATCGGCTCGGTGGCGGCAGGTTCCCTGGCCCTGTACGTGGCGGCACGGCACGGCTGGACCCTCGCCTACCTACTGTGTGCCGGCTTCGCGCTGCCGGCGATGCTGACCGGGCTGTTGTTGGGCGAGCCAGCCAGGCACGTGGTGGTGTCGGCGCGGCGCGGGCTGCGCCAGGCCTGGGACGCGGTGGCCGGCCCACTGCTGGAGTTCTTTCGCCGACGTGGCGCCTTGCTGGTGCTGCTGTTCGTGCTGCTGCACAAGGTCGGCGATACCCTGGCCAACCTGACCTTGCGCCTGTTGCTCAACGACCTGGGCTTCAGCAACGACGAGATCGCGACCTACGACGTCGGCTTCGGCTTCTTTGCCATGCTGGCCGGCATCTTCCTCGGCGGCATGATGTATGCGGCCATCGGCATGAAGCGCTCCGTGCTGGTGGCCCTGGTGCTGATGGCGGTGTCCAACCTGAGTTTCGCCTGGCTGGCGTCGGTGGGGCATTCCAACCTGCTGCTGGCCTTCACCATCGGCTTCGAGAACCTGGCCAGCGGCATCGGCGGCGTGGTCGTGGTGGCCTACCTGTCGGCCCTGTGCAACCTTGCCTTCACTGCCACCCAGTTCGCCCTGCTCAGCGCGGCGGCCAGCGTGGTCGGGCGGCTGGTCACCGGCACCACGGCCGGCGCCCTGATCGAGGCGATGGGCTACGTGCAGTTCTATCTGTTGACCGCCCTGGTGGCGATGCCGGGCGTGTTGCTGTACCTGTTCATGTTGCGGGCGGGGCTGGTGGACCGGTCGCTGGGCGATGCCGGCCGCGTACCGGAAGCCTGAACCGGCGCGGGGCCAAGGCTTGCAGTAGCGCCCCTCTGGCTTATGCTGTCCTACCCCCCGGACTCAGCAAGGCAATGGCCGACTTCCTGTTGCGCGACATTGATGAGCGGGTAGCCGAGCGCATCAAGGAGATCGCCCGGCAGAAGGGCTGGCCGCTCAACGATGTCATCTTGCTGCTGCTCAAGCAGGCTCTGGGCCTGGTCGAGCCCGAGCCGCCGCCGGAGCCCGGGGACATCGCTCGCCTGACAGGGGCCTGGAGCGACGACGAAACCAGGGCCTTCGCCGAGGCCATGGCCGCGCTCAACAGCCTGCCGGACGATGCCCCGTCCTACATGCTGGACCGGAAGAAGAAGTGAGGCCGGTTCAGGCGAGATGGATCGCGCCCAGCACGCGCGGGCCACGCGCGCCGGTCACCGAAGGCAGGTTGCCGGGGCGGCCGGCGAGGGTTTGCCGGGCCAGCCAGGCGAAGCCGGCGGCCTCCACGAAATCCGGGTCCAGGCCATGCGTGGCGCTGGTTTCCAGCACGATGCCGGGCAGGTGGTAGGCCAGGCGCCGCATCAGCAACGGGTTGTGCACGCCGCCGCCGCAGGCGATCAGGCGGCGGGTGCCGGGCTGGGTGCGCCGCAGTGCCTCGGCGATGGTGACCGCGGAAAGTTCGCACAGCGTCGCCTGCACGTCGGCAGGTGCCTCGTTTCCCGCCAGCCGGGCGCCCACCCAGTCGAGCTGGAACTGGTCGCGACCGGTGCTCTTGGGCGGGGGCAGGGCGAACCAGGGCTCGGCCAGCAGGCGTTCCAGCAAGGCGGCATCCACCCGGCCTTCGGCGGCGAAGGCGGCATCGCGGTCGTAGCGCCGGCCCCGATGCCGCAGGCACCAGGCATCCATCAGTCCGTTGGCCGGGCCGGTGTCGAAGCCGACCACCTCGCCCCGGCGCGGCAGCAGGGTCAGATTGGCGATGCCACCGAGGTTGAGTACGGCCCGGTCCTCGTCTTCGGCGCGCAGGACGGCGGCGTGGAAGGCGGTCATCAGCGGCGCGCCCTGGCCACCCGCGGCCACGTCCCGACGGCGGAAATCGGCCACCGTGCACAGGCCGGTGGCCTCGGCGATCACGTTCGGGTCACCCATCTGCAGGGTAAAGGGGGCATCGCCGCGCGGGTCGTGGCGCAGGGTCTGGCCGTGCGAGCCGATCGCGCGCACGTCCGACAGCGGCACCCCAGCCTCGGCCAGAGCCTGCCTGGCGACGGCCGCGAAGGCCTGGCCCAGGCGGGTGTCGAGCCGGCCGGCGTCGTCCAGGCTCAGCCGGGCCTCGGCCTGGGACAGGCGCAGCACCTCGGCCGCCAGATCCTCGGGCAGCGGGTAGGTGCGGGCGAACAGGACATGCGGCGCCGGCGAGAAGCGCACCAGGGCGGCGTCCACGCCGTCCACGCTGGTGCCGGAGATCAGGCCCAGGAAGCAGCCGCCATCGGGCGCCTCCGTCTCTGCGGCAGCCATGGGTTCAGCGCGACGCGAGCTGCACGCCGCCCACACGCTTGAGCTGGGCGACGGCGGGCGCGGTGGCGGCCCGGAAGGCTGCCAGCTCGGCGCCGGTCAACGGATCCGGCTTGGGCATGGTGACCGTGAGCGGGTCGCGATGAACGCCGTTGACCCGGAACTCGTAGTGCAGGTGCGGACCGCTGGCCAGGCCGGTGGCGCCTACATAGCCGATGATGGAGCCCTGCTGCACACGCTGGCCGACCTTGTGCTTGCCCAGCCGCGACATGTGCGCATACAGGGTGGTGACGCCCTTGCCGTGATCGATGATGACCGTGCGGCCGTAGCCGTTCTGCCAGCCGGCGAAGCTGACCCGGCCGTCACCGGCGGCCATGATCGGCGTGCCGGTGGCGGCGGCATAGTCCACGCCCTTGTGCGCCCGCACCGTGCCCAGCACCGGATGCTTGCGACGCGGGTTGAAGCGCGAGCTGATCCGGGCGAACTCGATCGGCATGCGCATGAAGCTCTTCTTCAGCGGCCGTCCCTCGAGGTCGAAGTACTCCATCTTGCCGTTGCGTTCCCAGCGCACCGCGGTGAACTCCTTGCCGCGGTTGGTGAAGCTGGCGGCGACCACGCCGCCACTGCGCAGGCGTTCGCCGTCGCGCCAGATCTCTTCGTAGATCACCTTGAAGCTGTCGCCGACCCGCAAGTCCTGGGTGAAGTCGATGTCGTAGGAGAAGGCATTGGCCATCTGGTGGATGACCGCGTCGCCGAGCCCGGCGCGGTGACCGGCCGCATACAGGGAGCTGGTGATCTCGCCACTGGCGGTCATCACCCGCCTTTCCAGCGGGCGTTCGATCACCCTGGCGACGAACCGGCCCTCCTGGCGGCGCAACTCGACCCGACTGGCCTCGTCGCGCTCGAAGCGCAAGGCACGCAGGCCATCCTTGCCGCCGAGCTGGAACTCCAGTACGGCGCCGGCCCGCAGCCGGACCAGGGGCTCGCGCATGCCCGGCACGTCCAGGGCTTCGTACATCAGGCTGGCCGGCAGTTCCAGCTCCTCGAAGACGCCGCCCAGGGTTTGCCCGGCCTCGACGGTCACCGGCAGCCATTCCTCGGCCGCTCGGGCATCCGGGGCGGGGAGGGCCGCCGGGGCCGGCAACGGCAGCTCGACGGTGGCCAGGCCGGTCTGCGCCGGGGGTTTGCGGGTGGCCTTGGCCAGGCCGGGGACGATGGTGGCGACCAGGGCAGTCAGGAAGACCAGCAGGCCGGCCAGCAGCCAGTGCCGGTGCGACCAGCGGGACAGGGGCGAGCGGGCGGGCTGGCGCACGGGCTGGTGCAATGGAGTCGTCCCCGGGGGCTGGAGTCGCGGTACGATAACCAGAGCGAAAATCGTGCGTCAAACCCTTGTTGCGGCTGGATTTTTCCGTTCGCCAGGTTTAACGTCCCTTTAACCCCGACTTAACGCCGGCGCGCCCGCCCGGCCGCCTCCACATCATCTATGTCTGATCTGCAGCACGCCCTCGAACTCATCGGCCGCGGCGCCGAGGAGATACTCAAGCCCGAAGAGCTCGCCGAGCGGCTGAAACTCGGCCGGCCGCTGCGGGTGAAGGCCGGCTTCGACCCGACCGCGCCCGATCTGCACCTTGGCCACACGGTGCTGCTGAACAAGATGCGCCAGTTCCAGGACCTGGGGCACCAGGTGATCTTCCTGATCGGCGACTTCACCGGAATGATCGGCGACCCGACCGGCAAGAACGCGACCCGCAAGCCGCTGTCGCGCGAGGATGTGCTGGCCAATGCCGGGACGTATGCGGCCCAGGTATTCAAGGTCCTGGACCGCGAGCGTACCGAAGTGCGGTTCAACAGCGAGTGGTTCGGGAAGATGTCCGCGGCCGACATGATCCGGCTGGCGGCCCAGCACACCGTGGCGCGCATGCTCGAACGCGACGATTTCGCCAAGCGTTACGCCGCGCAGCAATCCATCGCCATCCACGAATTCCTCTATCCGCTGGTGCAGGGCTACGATTCGGTGGCGCTGCAGGCCGATGTCGAGCTCGGCGGCACCGACCAGAAGTTCAACCTGCTCATGGGCCGCGGCTTGCAGGAGCATTTCGGGCAGCCGCCGCAGATCGTGCTGACCATGCCGCTGCTCGAAGGCCTGGACGGCGTCAACAAGATGAGCAAATCGCTGGGCAACTACATCGGTATCGCCGAGCCGGCCATAGACATCGTCACCAAGGCGATGAAGATCGGCGACGGGCTGATGTGGCGCTGGTACGAGCTGCTGAGCTTCGAGGTCTCGCTGGCCGAGCTGCAGCGCATGAAGGCCGACGTGGCGGCCGGCCGGCTCAATCCGCGTGATGCCAAGTTGCGGCTGGCCCGGGAGCTCGCCGCGCGCTTCCACGGTGCGGCCGAAGCCGAGCGGGCGGTGGCGGGGTGGCATGCGGTGGTGCGCGGCGAGGGCGACACCTCGGTATTGCCGCTGAGCGAGATCGCCGTGCCGGTCGAAGGGTTGAGGATTGCTCCGCTGCTGGTGGCGGCCGGCCTGGCCGGCTCCAATTCCGAGGGCAACCGCAAGCTCAAGGAGCGGGCGGTGCGCGTCGACGGCGAAGTGCTGGAGGACGGCCAGCGCGCCTTCACGGCCGGTTTCGAGGGCGTGCTGCAGGTCGGCAAGCGCAATTTTGCCCGGGTTCGGCTGGTCCGGGGCGGCTGAAAGCGCGCAACGGCGCGGGGGGCTTGCGCCCCTCGGGGGGACGTGACTAGGATTCGCGCCCCGCTGTCGGTGCCCTTATCTGAAGGGACGCCGGACGGCTCGGAAAACACCGGTTTCCGGTGTTGACGGTTCTGGAAAGCGCCGTATAATGTGCGGCTCCCTCGGGCGAAATGCCCGGGCCGTGGGCGAAGGCCTGGCGGGTTGGATCTTTGACAGTGTGCGCAGGAAATTTGTGCGGGCGCCTG
>NZ_VUOD01000007.1 GCF_008386465.1 Arenimonas fontis | reverse complement strand
CAGGCGCCCGCACAAATTTCCTGCGCACACTGTCAAAGATCCAACCCGCCAGGCCTTCGCCCACGGCCCGGGCATTTCGCCCGAGGGAGCCGCACATTATACGGCGCTTTCCAGAACCGTCAACACCCTTCTCGAGCGCCCCGGTTCCACCGATCACCCCGGCGGGGCCTCCCGGCAGCGGGGCTGCCGGCTCGGCCGGCGCCCCGAAGGGCCGCGCAGGATAACGGCGGTTTGCGGAAATTGGAAGCCTTCCGCCTTGACATGTCGCCCGCGCATCCCGGAACGTCGCCGGATCCGACGCGCCACACCGACGCCATGCGCCTCTTCCTCCTGCTCGCCCTGTCCCTGCTTTCGGCCGGCTGCGCCTCCCGCGGCCAAGCCTGGGTCGAGCTCGGCGGCGAGCGCTTCAGCGTCGAAATCGCCGACGAGCCCGATGAGCGCGCCCGCGGCCTGATGTTCCGCGACCGGCTGGCGGCCGATGCCGGTATGTTGTTCGTGCACGCGGAGGAGCAACCGCTGGCCTACTGGATGAAGAACACCCGCATCCCGCTGGACATCCTCTATTTCGACGCCCGGCGACGCCTGGTGTCGGTGAGCCGGGCCTCGCCGTGCTCGCTGGGCGATCGCTGCCCGCCCTATCCCAGCGCCGGACCGGCGCTGTACGTGCTGGAGCTCAATGCCGGCACGGCCGGACGCCTGGGCGTCGAGCGCGGCGACGAGATCCGCTTCTCTCCGGACATCCCGGAACGCGGCGCCCCCTGAGCCCGTGCTTGATTCCCGGGCCCATGGCCGCCACATTGGCGGCATGGCCAGCCATCGCCCCCTGCCCGACTGGAACGCGCTGGCGCGGCTCGGCGACGACGAACTGCCTTTGCTCGACATCGCCCTGCTGATCGCCCGCGACGAATACCCCGGTCTCGACGCCGCCGCCTATGCCGCCCAGCTCGCGGCCTGGGCCGAGACGCTGCGCCTGCGGGTGGACGCCGCCGCCGACCTGCCGACCCGCCTGACCGAGGTCAACCGGTACCTGTTCGAAGAGCTGGGCTTCGCCGGCAATACCAACGATTACGACGACCCGCGCAACAGCTACCTCAACGAGGTCGTGGACCGGAAACTCGGCATTCCCATCTCCCTGGCCCTGGTGCAGATGGAGGTGACCCGCCGGCTCGGCCTGCCGCTGCAGGGCGTGTCCTTCCCCGGCCATTTCCTGGTCAGGCTGCCGGTTGACGACGGCATCCTGGTGCTCGACCCGTTCAACAAGGGCCGCCCGGTCAGCGCCGAGGAGCTGCGGGTGCGGGCCGTGCCGCACCTGGGCGGGCAGGCCCCGGACGATGGCATGCTGCTGAAGATCCTCGCCCCGGCCTCGAACCGGGTGATGCTGGTGCGCATGTTGCGCAACCTGAAGGGACTGTACCGGGACCGTGGCGACTGGGAGCGGGTGGCGCGCTGCGCCGACCGCCTGCTCAAGCTCGCCCCGGACCTGGCCGAAGCCTGGCGCGACCGCGGCCTGGCCTACCTGGAGCTGGGACACGTCCGCGGTGCCCGCGAGGACCTGGGCCGCTACCTGCAGCTGCTGCCCGAAGCGGAAGACGCCGACGCGGTGCGCGAGGCTCTGGTGATGCTGGCCGGCCAGCCGGCCCGCCTGAACTGAGTGCGGCGGCGCCGGCTCAGGCCACCGGCACCATTTCGAAATCTTCCTTGGTGACGCCGCAATCCGGGCACACCCAGTCGTCCGGGATGTCTTCCCAGCGCGTGCCCGGAGCGATGCCCTCTTCCGGCAGGCCAGCCGCCTCGTCGTAGGTGAACCCGCAAACCACGCACATCCAGGTGCGGTAGGCGGTGGCGGTGTCGGTACTGCTCATTGCGGCCTCGATCATGCGATCAGGGCTAACATTCTCGCATCTTGCCGGCGGCTCCGTGATGAACACCCGCTTCTGGCCGCGCCGCGGCCTCTACCTGCTGACCCCTGACGAGCCGGATACCGGCCGCCTCCTGTCCCGGCTGACACCGGTGCTGGCGGCCGGTCCCGCCCTGGTCCAGTACCGGAACAAGCGGGTCTCGTCCGACCGCTATCGCGAACAGGCCGAAGCGGTGCTGGCGGCCTGCCGGGCCGCCGGCATCCCCATGCTGGTGAACGACGACTGGCGGCTGGCCGGCGAGATCGGCGCCGACGGGGCCCACCTGGGCGAACACGACGGCGCCCTGGCCGAGGCCCGCGCCGCGCTCGGCCCGGCCGCCATCCTCGGCGCCTCCTGCTACGACAGCCTGGCCCGGGCCGAGGCCGCCGCCGCGGCCGGCGCCAGCTACCTCGCCTTCGGCGCCTTCTTCCCCTCCGGCACCAAACCGCAGGCCCGTCGCGCCACGCCGGCCTTGCTGCGCGACAGCGCCCGCTTCGGGCTGCCGCGGGTGGCGATCGGCGGGCTCACGCCCGACAATGCCGCGGCAATCGTCGCCGCCGGCGCCGACCTGCTGGCGGTGATCGGTGCCGTCTTCGATGCCCCCGAACCGGCCGCCGCCACCCGCGCCTTCCGCCGCCTCTTCGAACCAAACCCGCACGAGCAAGCGACACGATGAACACCGACCGCAGCCACGCCCTCTTCACCCGCGCCCAGGAGCTGATGCCGGGAGGCGTGAACTCGCCGGTGCGCGCCTTCCGTTCGGTCGGTGGCGAGCCCTTCTTCGCCGCCCGCGCCGAGGGCGCGTACATCGAGGACGTGGACGGCAATCGCTACCTGGACTACGTCGGCAGCTGGGGGCCGATGATCGCCGGCCACGCTCATCCGGCCGTGCTGGAGGCGGTGGCGAAGGTGATGCGCGATGGCCTGAGTTTCGGCGTGCCCAACGCGCTCGAGGTCGAGATGGCCGAGGAAGTACGGCGCCTGGTGCCCTCGATGGAAATGCTGCGAATGGTGAACTCGGGCACCGAGGCCACGCTGTCGGCCATCCGTCTGGCGCGCGGCGCCACCGGCCGCAGCCGCATCGTCAAGTTCGAGGGCTGTTACCACGGCCACGGCGACAGCTTCCTGGTAAAGGCCGGCTCTGGCGCGCTCACCTTCGGCGTGCCCAACTCGCCTGGCGTGCCCAAGGCCCTGGCCGATCTCACCCTCACCCTGCCCTACAACGACTTCGAAGCGGCGACACGACTGTTCCAGGAGCAAGGCGCCGACATCGCCGGCGTCATCGTCGAGCCGATCGTCGGCAACGCCAACTGCATCCTGCCGCGCGAGGGCTACCTGCAGCATCTGCGGGCCCTGTGCACGAAACACGGCAGCGTGCTGATCTTCGACGAGGTGATGACCGGCTTCCGGGTCGCGCTCGGTGGCGCCCAGGCGCGTTACGGCGTCACGCCCGACCTGAGCACCTTCGGCAAGATCATCGGCGGCGGCATGCCGGTCGGCGCCTACGGCGGCAAGGCCGAACTGATGCGCCAGGTCGCGCCCAGCGGTCCGATCTACCAGGCCGGCACCCTGAGCGGAAACCCGGTGGCCATGGCCGCCGGCCTGGCCACGCTGAAGCTGATCCAGGAGCCCGGCTTCCACGAGACGCTGGAGACGCGCACGCACCGGCTCTGCGACGGCCTGGAAGCCGCCGCCGCCGAAGCCGGCGTGGCGGTCACCACGAACCGCAGCTGCGCCATGTTCGGCCTGTTCTTCAGCCGCGAGAAGGTCGAAACCTTCGCCCAGGCCGTGGCCTGCGACACCGCCGCCTACGGCCGCTTCTTCCATGGCCTGCTCCGGCGCGGGGTCTACTTCGCGCCCTCCGCCTTCGAGGCCGGCTTCCTGTCCAGCGCACACGGCGACGCCGAGATCGACCGGACGCTCGAAGCCGCGCGCGCGGCCTTCCGCGAGGTCCGGGCCGGATGAACCGCCCGGCGCTGGTTCTGTTCGACCTGGATGAGGTGCTGGCCGAATACCGGCACGCGTCCCGGGTCGCCCGCCTGGCCCGCGACACCGGCACCACGCCCGAGGCGGTGCACGCCGCCCTGTTCGACTCCGGCCTGGAAGCCGCCGCCGACCGCGGCGAGCTGGACGGGCCACAAACCCTGGCGGAACTTTCGCGCCGCCTCGGCGCCGAGGTGCGGCTGGAGCACTGGATCGCCGCCCGGCGCGCCGCCATGGCTGCGCACGAACCGGCCCTGGCCCTGGCCCGGGCGGCTGCCCGCCGGGCCCGCGTCGCCATCCTGAGCAACAACGGCCTGCTGCTGCGCGAGCATCTGCCGGCGATGTGCCCGCCGTTGTTTCCGCTGTTCGAGAACGCGGTATTCGTCTCGGCGCAGTTCCGCCGCGGCAAGCCCGATCCGCAGGTCTATCTCGACTGCCTGGCCGAACTCGGGGTGGCACCGAACGAAGCACTGTTCGTGGACGACAAGGCCGCCAATGCCGACGGCGCCCGCGCCGCCGGCCTGCACGCCCACCATTTCACCGGCGCGGACGGCCTGGCGGCCGCGCTGAGCGCGCATCATCTTCTGGAGCCTTCACCATGAAGCACCTGGAAACCCTGGCCGTGCACGCCGGCGGCGAGCCGGACGCCGAAACCGGTGCCATTGCCCCGCCCATCCACCTCAGCACGACCTTCGAACACGGCCCGGCCTGCGAACGCCGCGCCGGCTTCGAATACCAGCGCGAAACCAATCCCACCCAGGTCAGGCTGGAGGCCGCGCTGGCGGCGCTCGAGGGCGGCGAAGCAGCCCTGGCCTACGCATCGGGCATGGCGGCCATGCATGGCCTGCTGGACACGTTGCCGCCGGGCTCGCACTTCCTCTACCCGCGCGACTGCTACACCGGCCTGCGCAGCCTGGCCCAGGAGTTCCTGCCCGAACGCGGCGTTTCCGGCACCGCGCTGGACCTCGCCGACCTGGCCGCCGTGCGCGCGGCGCTGCGGCCGGAAACGCGGCTGATCTGGGTGGAAACGCCTTCCAATCCGCTGCTGGAGATCGCCGACATCGCCGCCCTGGCGGAGATCGCACACGACCACGGCGCCCGCCTGGCCTGTGACAACACCTTCGCCACGCCACTGCTGCAACGGCCGCTGTCGCTGGGCGCCGACCTGGTGATGCATTCCAGCAGCAAGTACATGGGCGGGCACAGCGACACGCTCGGCGGCGCCCTGGTCTTCGCCCGCCGCGACGAGTGGTTCGAACGCGCGGCGCACCGCCGCCACGTCACCGGCCCGGTGGCTTCGCCCTTTGCTTCCTGGCTGGTGCTGCGCGGTCTGCGTTCGTTGCCGGCGCGGATGGCCTGGCATTGCCGGAACGCGCGCGCACTGGCAGAACGGCTGGCCACGCACCCGGCCGTGGCCTCGGTGGCCTGGCCGGGCCTGGCCGCGCATCCAGGCCATGAGATCGCCGCCAGACAGATGCGCGACTTCGGCGCCATGCTCAGCTTCCGCCTGCGTGGCGGCCGCGATGCCGCCCTGAAGGTGGCCGGCGCGCTGCGGCTGGCGCGCAACGCCACATCCCTTGGCGGCCCGGAAACCCTGGTCGAACACCGCGCCTCGGTCGAGGGCAGCATGCGCCAAAGCCCCGAGGACCTTCTGCGGGTTTCGGTCGGCCTGGAGCATCCGGACGACCTGCTCGCCGATTTCGAGCAGGCGCTGGCGCGGGCATGAGCGCCTCCGGCGACCTGCTCGACCTCGGCCCGGCCCGGTCCGAAGGCTGGCGCGCGCGCTGGTTCCGCATCATCTTCCGGCACGACCCGGGCGCGCCCCGTCGCTTCGACCTGCTGCTGATCGCAGCCATCATCGCCAGCGTGGCGGTGGTGATCCTGGACAGCGAAACGGCGCTGCACGCGCGTTACGGCCGCTGGTTCTATGCCCTGGAATGGGGTTTCACCCTGCTGTTCACCGCCGAATACCTGGCGCGTCTGCTGGTGGTGGACCGACCCTGGCGGTATGCGCGCAGCTTCTTCGGCATCATCGACCTGCTGTCGGTGCTGCCCACCTATCTGTCCTTGCTGCTGCCGGGCAGCCAGGCCCTGCTGGTGGTGCGGGTGCTGCGCATCCTGCGGGTGTTCCGCGTGCTGAAACTGGTGGAGTACACCGCGGCGGGCGGGGTGCTGGTCGGCGCACTGTACCGGTCACGACGCAAGATCCTGGTATTCCTGGCCGGCGTGTTGACGGTAGTGGTGATTTTCGCCGCAGCCATGTACGTGATCGAGGGCCCGCGACATGGCTTCACCAGCATCCCGGTGGCGATGTACTGGGCCATCGTCACCATGGCCACGGTCGGCTTCGGCGACATCACGCCGGCGACGCCGCTGGGCCAGTTCGTCACCTCGATATTGATCCTTATCGGTTACGGCGTGATCGCGGTGCCGACCGGCATCTACACCGCCGAACTGGCGCAGGGCCTGCGCGGTGCCCGCCGGCAGGCGACCTGTCCCGGCTGCGGCCTGGCCGACCACGAGGCCGACGCCCGGCATTGCCGGCGTTGCGGCGTCGCGCTGCCGCCGGCGGAGTGAGCCTTTACCAGCTCCCGGTGTTCGGCATCGAGACCCAGGGCTCGCGCGGCGGCAGCGGTTCGCCCTTCTGCAGCAACTCGACGGATATGTGGTCGGGCGAACGCACGAAGGCCATGCGGCCGTCGCGCGGCGGCCGGTTGATCGTCACGCCGAAGGACTGCAGCCGCTCGCAGGTGGCATAGATGTCATCCACGGCGAAAGCCAGGTGGCCGAAGTTGCGGGCGCCGCCATAGTCCTCGTCGTCGTAGTTCCAGGTCAGCTCGACCTCGACCTCCGGGTTCTCCGGCGCAGCCAGGTAGACGAGAGTGAAACGGCCTTCCGGGTAGTCCTTGCGCCGCGTCTCCACCAGGCCCAGGGCGTCGCGGTAGAAGCGCAGCGAGGCATCCAGATCGCGGACGCGCAGCATGGCGTGCAGGTATTTCATCGGCTCCAGCCTCCGCCCAGTTCGGGATCGTCGAGGAACAGGTCGGGCAGCAGCCGCTTGCCCGGGTCCACCGCGTAGTGGCTGAAATCGTCAACGCCGCGCTCGCGCAAAACCGCCTCGTCGATGAGGAAGCGGCCGGTGAGTTCGCGCGCCGGCGTGGTCAGCACCGCGTGCGCGGCCTCGGCCATGATCTCCGGCCGGCGGCAGCGGGCCGGGTCAACGCCGGGAATCATGTTCAGCGCATCGGTGGCGATCACCGTGCGCGGCCACAGCGCGTTCACCGCCACCCCGCGCGGGCCGAACTCCGCCGCCAGGCCCAGGGTCACGAAGCTCATGCCCATCTTGGCCAGGGTGTAGCCCAGGTGCGGGCCCCACCATCTCGGATCGAGGCTGGGCGGCGGCGCCAAGGTCAGGATGTGCGGGTTGTCCGACTTCAACAGGTGCGGCAAGGCCTGCTGCGCGCACAGGAAGCTGCCACGGGCATTGACCTGCTGCATCAGGTCGAAGCGCTTGATCGGCGTGTCGAGGGTGCCGCGCAGCCAGATCGCGCTGGCGTTGTTGACCAGGATGTCCAGGCCGCCGAAACGCTCCACCGTCGCCGCCACCGCCGCCTGTACCTGTTCTTCTTCGCGGATGTCGCAGCGGATGGCCAAGGCCTGACCGCCGGCCGCCTGCACGGCCTCGGCCGCCGAGTGGATGGTGCCCGGCAGCTTCGGATTCGGCACCGCCGATTTGGCGGCAATGGCCACGTTGGCGCCGTCGCGGGCGGCACGCAGGGCGATCGCCAGGCCGATGCCGCGCGAGGCGCCGGTGATCAGCAGGGTCTTGCCGCCCAGGTTCGCCATGACCGTTTCCTTTGCGGAACCGCCGCGGATTCTACCCCGGAGCGGCGGCCTCCCCGCCTATAATCCCGGCCCTATGGATTCGGCCCGCCTCGACGCCCTTGTCAGCTGGATCGGCCAACACCCGATCGCGGCGGGCCTGGTCATCTTCCTGATCGCCTTCGGCGACGCCCTCGTGATCGTGGGCGTGGCCATCCCGGCGGTGCCGCTGCTGTTTGCGGTCGGCACCCTGGTGGGGCTGGGCCACGTGGAAGGCGCCTACGCCCTGGCCTGCGCCAGCCTGGGCGCCTTCGCCGGCGACGGCGTCAGCTATTGGGTCGGCCGGCGCTACGGCCATCAGCTGCGCCAGCGCTGGCCCTTCACCCGACACCCGGAATGGCTGGAGCGTGGTGAACTGACTTTCCGTCGGCACGGCATGAAGTCCATCGTCATGGCCCGCTACATCGGTGCCATCCGACCGTTCGTGCCGGCGATCGCCGGCATGCTCGGCATGCGCCTGCGCCAGTACGTGCCGGCCAGCCTGGTCGCCGCGGCGCTGTGGTCGGCGACCTTCCTGGCACCGGGCTGGTTGTTTGGCGCCTCGCTGGAACTGGTCTCCGCGGTGGCCGGGCCGCTGGCCATCGTCCTGACCGTGGTGCTGATGCTGGTGGCCGGCATCTGGGCGCTGGTGGTCTACGCCTGGCGCTGGCTGGGCGGCCACGCCACCGGCCTGCTCGAACGCGCCCTCGCCTGGTCGCACCGGCATCCGGTGCTGGGTCGCTACACCGAGGCGCTCATCGATCCGACCCGGCCGGAATCGGCCTCCCTGCTGGTGCTGGGCCTGGTGATCGTGTTCGCCGGCTGGGCCTTCTTCACCGTGCTGGGTTCCGTGGGCGGCGGCAGTGCCCCGTCGGCACTCGACCTGATGGTGCACCACGCCATGTTCGGGCTGCGCAATCCGCTGGCGGACACGCCCATGGCTTTCCTGGCCACGCTCGGCGATGCCGTGGTGCTGGCGCCGGCCGTGCTGCTGGTGTTCGCCTGGCTGTGGTGGCGCAAACGCTACGCTGCCGCCTGGCACTGGCTGGCGGCGCCGGCCTTCGCCCTGGTACTGACGACCGTACTGGGCTATTCGCTGGACATGCCCAAACCGCCGGCGGCCACGGCGGTGGCCGGCTTCGGCTTTCCCTCGGTGACCGTAACGCTGGCGACGGTGGTGTACGGCTTCTTCGCCGTGCTGATCGCCCGCGAACTGCCCGGGCGGCAGCGGGTCTGGCCCTACGTGGTGGCGGCCCTGGTGGTGGGCCTGCTGGCGTTCTCGCGCCTGTACCTGGGTGCGCACTGGCTGAGCGACGTGCTGGCCGGCGTCTGCCTGGGCCTGCTGTGGATCGCCGCCCTGGGCATTGCCTATCGCCGCCGCGTGGACCGCTCGTTCTGGGTGCGGCCCCTGGCCACCGTATTTTTCGTCAGCGTGGCCGTGGCGGCCGGCTGGCACGGCAGCCGCACCGCCGAAGCCACCCGCGAACGCTTCGATCCGCCCCTGGCCCACCTGCCGCTGGACGCGGATTCCTGGTGGACCCAGGACTGGCGCCATGCCCTGCCGGCCCGTCGCAACGACATGCACGGCGGCAACGCCTGGCCCCTGAACCTGCAGATAGCCGGCCCGCTGGACGGCATCCGCGCCCGGCTGCTGCTGGCCGGCTGGGAAGAGCTGGAAACCGGCGGCTGGCACGGCCTGCTGCAGACCCTCGACAAGGACATCGGCCCCGACCGGCTAGCGGTGCTGCCGGCCACCCACCAGGGCCGGGCGGAGGCGCTGGTGATGGTCCGCCGCACCGGCCGTGCCGGCGAGCTGCGGGTGCTGCGCCTGTGGGAAGCGCCCTGGCATCTGCAACCGGGCGACCAGCCGCTGTGGATGGGCACGGTGCACACGCTGCGCTTCACCCGGCGCCTCGACTTCTTCAGCTACTGGCAGGCGCAGGCGGACGGCGATGTCCTGCTCGAAGGCTTGCGCGCGGACCTGCATGGCATGGAGTCCGGGCTGGAAGAGCGGGAACCGGGCATCAGGGTGCTGCGCCTGCGCCCACCGGGTGCCTGAGGATCACTCGGTCTGGAAGTCTGGCAGCCGCTCGACCAGCCGCTGCAGGCGCGCATGCGGATCGTCTTCCTGCAGCAGGTGCTGGCGTTCGGCCTGGCTCAGCGGCAACCATTCCGCCAGTCGCCAGCCAACCCACTCGGCCTCGGCCAGCCGGCCCTTGCCCACGCCCTCGTGCTCGATGCCGGCCTTGTCCAGGATGCGCGCCAGCAGCACCGACAACAGCGCGTGCTCGTCGCGCAGGCGTTCGCCCGACCCGAGGGCGGGCAACCAGGCCACGTCGCCCAGTACCAGGCCGTCGTCGCGCACCCGGGTGCGGATCACCCGGAACCGGCGCCGCCCCTCGACCGTGATGCCCAGCAGCCCGTCCTCGGTCTGATTGAAATCGACGATCATGGCCTCGGTGCCCAGCGCCGCCGGCAAGGCCGGCTCGCCGACCTCGCGCCCGGCCAGGATCAGGCAGACGCCGAAGCGTTCGCCGTTGCGGCCGCAGCGTTTCACCAGGTCGAGATAACGCGGCTCGAAGATCCGCAGCGCCAGGCTGCCGCCCGGAAACAGCACCGAGGACAGCGGGAACAGGGGCAGCTCGACCGTGGCCATCTCACTCAACCCGCCAGCACCGCCAGACTGCGGCGCGGCGCATCCTCGAAGCCGCCATTGGACATGAAGACCAGGTGGTCGCCCGGCCGGGCCAGCTCGCGCAGCCGCCCGAGCATGGCATCCACCGTGGGCACCGCCTCGCCCTGCCCGCGCAGGGCCGCGATCACCTTGCCCGCGTCCCAGGGCAGCTCCGGCCGCTGCAGGAAGACCACCGCGTCTGCCAGGTCCAGCGCCGGGGCGATCTGCTCGGCATGTGCGCCCAGGCGCATCGAGTTGCTGCGCGGTTCCATCGCCACCAGGATGCGGGCGGCACCGACCCGGGCGCGCAAGCCCTCCAGGGTGGTACGGATCGCAGTCGGATGGTGCGCGAAGTCGTCGTAGACGGTGACGCCGCCGGCCTCCCCCAGCCTCTCCAGCCGGCGCTTGACGCTGACGAAGTCGGCCAGCGCCGGAATCGCCCTCGCCAGGTCGGCTCCCACCGCATGCGCCGCGGCGATGGCGGCCAGGCCGTTCATCACGTTGTGCCGGCCGACCAGCGGCCAGCGCACCGTGCCCACCATCGCCCCCTTGTGCAGCACGTCGAAGTGGCTGCCGTCGGCGGCATGCAGCCGGGCGCTCCAATCGAAGTCGCCGTCCAGGCCGAAGCGTTCCACCGGCGTCCAGCACCCCATGGCCAACACCTCGGCCAGGGCCCGGTCCTCGCCGTTGACGACCAGCCGGCCGCGCCCAGGCACCGTGCGCAGCAGGTGGTGGAACTGGCGCTGGATCGCCGCCAGGTCGGGAAAGATGTCGGCGTGGTCGTATTCGAGGTTGTTGAGGATGGCCACGGTCGGCCGGTAGTGCACGAACTTGCTGCGCTTGTCGAAGAAGGCCGTGTCGTATTCGTCGGCCTCGAGCACGAACTCGCGGCCGGATCCCAGCCGCGCGGACAGGCCGAAGTTCTCCGGCACGCCGCCGACCAGGAAACCGGGATCGCGGCCGGCGGCTTCCAGCAGCCAGGCGAGGATGGAGGTGGTCGTGGTCTTGCCGTGGGTGCCGGCCACCGCCAGCACCTCGCGCCCGGGCAGCACCCGCTCGCCCAGCCATTGCGCGCCTGAGACGTAGCGCAGGCCGGCATCCAGCACGTATTCCACCGCCGGGTTGCCACGCGAGAGCGCATTGCCCACCACCACCTCGTCCACGTCGGCGGACAGGTGTTCCGGCAGGTAGCCGCTGCGCAGGGCGATGTCCAGCTTCTCGAGCTGGGTGGACATGGGCGGATAGACGTTCCGGTCGCTGCCCTCGACCTCGTGGCCGAGTTCGCGCGCCAGCGCCGCGACACCGCCCATGAAAGTGCCGCAGATGCCGAGGATGTGCAGTTTCATGCCGCCAGCATCGCAGGAACCGGTGCCGGCGGGAACCTCTGCCGGGGGGCGATGACGTCAGACGGCGACGCGGCCCAGGGCGGCAAGGATGCGCTGGAACACCTCGTCCACGCTACCCACACCGTCCACGCGGGCCAGGCGGCCGGCCCGGGCGTAGAAATCCACGACCGGCGCGGTGGCCTCTTCGTAAACGTCCAGGCGCTTGCGCACGGCCTCGGGACTGTCGTCGGCGCGGCCCTCCGCCTGGGCCCGGCCGGCCAGACGCTGGATCAGCAAATCGTTGCCCACGTCCAGCTGCACGGCGATGTCCACCGGTTGGCCCAGGCGGGCCAGCAGCGCCTCCAGGGCATTGGCCTGGGCCAGGTTGCGCGGGTAGCCGTCGAGGATGAAACCCTTGCCGGTGTCGCCGGCGGTCAGGCGTTCCTCCAGCATGCCCAGGACGATCTCGTCCGAGACCAACTGCCCGGCTTCCATCACCGCCTTGGCCTGCCGGCCCAGCGGCGTGCCCGCCTTGACCGCGGCGCGCAGCAGCTCGCCGGTGGAGATGTGCGGGACATCGAGGTGCTCGCGCAGGCGGGCCGCCTGGGTGCCCTTGCCCGAACCGGGCGCGCCGAGAAGTACCAGTCGCATGCTTGCTAGACCTTTAGAAACAAGGACGCACGGCACCGTCTTCACCCCGTTTGGCTATAGTGGGGCCGCCGACTGGCCGTGCGGACGTGGCAACGGTACGGGCCGGGACGGCCCAAGTCAAACGAAAGGCAGCAAGACGATGGGCAAGGGAACGCTCCTTTACGCGCAATCCGGCGGGGTCACCGCCGTCATCAACGCCACCGCCTCGGCGGTGATCCAGGCCGCCCGCGCCCGCAAGGTCAAGGTGTTGGCGGCCCGCAACGGCATCCTCGGCGCCTTGCGCGAGGAGCTTCTGGACACCTCCCGGGAGTCCGCCGCCGACATCCGCGCCCTGGCCCACACGCCGGGCGGCGCCTTCGGTTCCTGTCGCTACAAGCTCAAGTCGCTGGAAGAGGACGGAGCCAGGTACCGGCGCCTGCTGGAGGTGCTCGAGGCGCACGATGTGCGCTGGTTCCTCTACAACGGCGGCAACGATTCGGCCGACACGGCGCTCAAGCTCTCGCGGCTGGCCGAGGCTGCCGGTTACCCGCTGACCTGCGTCGGCGTGCCCAAGACGGTGGACAACGATCTGGTGGCGACCGACAACTGCCCCGGTTTCGGCTCGGCGGCCAAGTACACGGCGGTATCGGTGGCGGAAGCGGCCCTGGACGTGGCGGCAATGGCCGACACCTCCACGAAGGTGTTCGTGTACGAAGCCATGGGCCGGCATGCCGGCTGGCTGGCTGCCGCCGCCGGGCTGGCCGGCCGGGGGCCGGACGAGGCACCGCAGCTGATCCTGTTCCCGGAGCGGCCTTACGACGAAGACGATTTCCTCCGGCGGGTGCGGCAGGTCGTCGAACGGGTCGGCTGGTGCCTGGTGGTGGCCAGCGAGGGAATCCGCACGCCCGAGGGCCGCTTCGTCGCCGACGCCGGTGGCGGCAAGGACGCCTTCGGCCACACCCAGCTGGGCGGCGTCGCACCCTACCTGGCGGCGCGGGTGAAGGACGCGCTGGGCCTGAAGGTGCACTGGACCCTGCCCGACTATCTGCAGCGGTCGGCCAGGCACCTGGCCTCCAAGACCGACCTCGAGCAGGCCCAGGCGGTGGGCCGCAAGGCCGTCGAGTACGCGCTGGCCGGCATGAACGGCGTGATGCCGGTGATCGTCCGCCGCTCGCAGGCGCCCTACCGCTGGACCGTGCAACCGGCCCCGCTGGCGAAGATCGCCAACCACGAAAAGAAGATGCCGGCCGGCTTCATCCGCCGCGATGGCTACGGCATCACCGCCGCCGCCCGACGTTATCTGGAGCCGCTGATCCGCGGCGAGGCGCCGCCGCCCTACGGCCGCGACGGCCTGCCCCGGTACGTGCGCCTGAAGAACCGGCAAGTGCCCAAACGCCTGCCTGCCTGGGAAGCTTGAGCCATGACCGAGCGCCCCGGCTTGTCCTGGCCGCCACTTTCGGGAATGCTTGCCGCCGCGCGAGAACGCGCGACATTCCAAATCAGGGGATCCTTTTGATGACGACCACCATCCTTCGCGCCGGCCTGCTGGGGCTGGCGCTGGCCCTGTTCGTTCTGCCTGCGGCCGCCAGCCCGGCGAACGACGAAACCTCGACTGCCGACGAGGCCTCGGCAGGCGGCACCGCCGCCAGCGAAGCCGCGGCGAGCGAAACGGCCGGCCCCCAGACGCCTGGTGCCGACGCCGCCGGCGCGCCGGCCACCGGCCGGATCATCTTCTTCAGGCCGAAGAAGATGCTGGGCGCCGCCCTGGTGTTCAAGGTCCGTGAGGGCGAGCAGGTGATCGGCATGCTCAAGAGCGGCACCTACTTCGTCGCCGATGTCACCCCGGGTGCGCATACCTACGCCATGCGCTCGGAAACCAAGGATGAACTGACCGTCGAGGTCGAGGCTGGAGGAACCCACTACGTCATGGCCAGCGTGCAGATGGGCGCACTGGCCGGCCGGCCGAATCTTTCGCTGTCGGACCAGGCCGCCTTCGACGAGGCAAACAAGAAGAAGCTCAAGGACATGACCGGCCAGAAGGGCAAGTCCAGGTAATCCCGATCGCGCGGCACCCGGGCGGCCGTCCCTGTCCTGCAGGGGCGGCCGCCCGCGTTTTCGTCCCCTGCGAAACCCTTGTGGCGCGTCAGGGGCCCCTTTGCCATACTCGGCCCGGGCGGCCTGACGGCCGCTTACCTTTGTACGTTCATTGCAGCAACTCTGGGGAGGGTTCGCATGTTCGAGCAGTACGGGTTCCATATCGCGCTGGTCTGCGCTGCCCTGGCCATCGTCTACGGCCTGGTGGTCGCCCGCTGGATCGTCGGGCGCGCCGCCGGCAACGAGAAGATGCAGCGCATCGCCGCCGCCGTGCAGGAAGGCGCCGGCGCCTACCTGCGCCGCCAGTACATGACCATTGCCGTGGTCGGCGTGGTGCTGTTCCTGGTGATCGGCTTCCTGCCGGCCCTGGGCTGGCCGACTGCGATCGGCTTCGCCATCGGCGCCATCCTGTCGGGCCTGGCCGGTTTCATCGGCATGTTCGTCTCGGTGCGCGCCAACGTGCGCACGGCGCAGGCGGCCACGGTCGGCCTGAACGAGGCGCTCGACGTCAGCTTCAAGGGCGGCGCCATCACCGGCATGCTGGTGGTCGGCCTGGGCCTGTTGGGCGTGGCCGGCTACTTCCTGTTCGTTTCCGGCGGCGATGTCGCCGACGGCGAAGCGGTCAATGCCGCCCTGCAACCGATGATCGGCCTGGCCTTCGGCAGTTCGCTGATCTCGATCTTCGCGCGCCTGGGCGGCGGCATCTTCACCAAGGGCGCCGACGTCGGCGCCGACCTGGTGGGCAAGGTCGAAGCCGGCATTCCCGAGGACGACCCGCGCAACCCGGCGGTGATCGCCGACAACGTCGGCGACAACGTCGGCGATTGCGCCGGCATGGCCGCCGACCTGTTCGAGACCTACGCGGTGACGGTGATCGCGGCCATGCTGATCGCCGGCATCCAGTTCGCCGACTACGGCGCCGGCGGCGTGCTGTTCCCGATGGTGCTGGGCGCGGCCTCGATCGTCGCTTCGATCATCGGCACCTTCTTCGTCAAGGTAGGCGCCGGCGGCAAGATCATGAACGCCCTGTACCGCGGCCTGGCGGTATCCGGCGTGCTGGCTGCCGTGGCGTTCTGGTTCATCGCCCATCACCTATTCGACGGTGCGATGGCCGTGCCGCTGTTCTGGTGCGCCCTGATCGGCCTGGGCCTGACCGCCGCCATGGTGATCATCACCGAGTACTACACCGCCACCGAGTACGCGCCGGTCCGGCAGGTGGCCAAGGCCTCGGAAACCGGGCACGGCACCAACGTGATTGCCGGCCTGGCAGTGAGCATGAAGTCCACCGCGGCGCCGGTGCTGGCCGTGGCGCTGGCGATTTGGGGCTGCTACCAGTTGGCCGGCCTGTACGGCATCGCCATTGCCGCCACCTCCATGTTGTCCATGGCCGGCATGATCGTGGCCCTGGACGCCTACGGCCCGATCACCGACAACGCCGGCGGCATCGCCGAGATGTCCGGCATGGACCCGGAGATCCGCAAGACCACCGATGCCCTGGACGCGGTCGGCAATACCACCAAGGCGGTGACCAAGGGTTACGCGATCGGATCGGCCGGCCTGGCGGCGCTGGTGCTGTTTGCCGATTACGCGCACAAGCTGAGCGAGAAGACCGCCGCCACCGGCGATGCCGTCAATTTCTCCATCGACCGCCCGGACGTGCTGATCGGCCTGCTGATCGGCGGCCTGATTCCCTATCTGTTCGGCGCCTATGCCATGCAGGCGGTGGGCCGCGCCGCCGGCGCGGTGGTCGAAGAGGTGCGGCGGCAGTTCCGCGAGATCAAGGGCATCATGGAAGGCACCGGCAAACCGGAGTACGACAAGGCCGTGGACCTGCTGACCAAGGCGGCCATCCGCGAGATGATCCTGCCCTCGCTGTTGCCGCTGGCGGTACCGGTCCTGGTCGGCTTGGTGCTGGGCCCGGCGGCGCTGGGCGGCCTGCTGATGGGCACCATCGTCACCGGCCTGTTCGTCGCCATCTCGATGTGCACCGGCGGCGGCGCCTGGGACAACGCCAAGAAGTACATCGAGGAAGGCCACCATGGCGGCAAGGGCAGCGAGGCCCACAAGGCCGCGGTCACCGGCGACACCGTCGGCGATCCGTACAAGGACACGGCCGGTCCGGCCGTGAACCCGCTGATCAAGGTCACCAACATCGTGGCCCTGCTGCTGATTCCGCTGCTGTAAGCGGGCCGTTTCCGACAGCCCGCCGGCTCGGACATGCGGCGACCCGAACGAAGAAGCCCCGGCCTGGCCGGGGCTTCTTCGTTTCCGCGGGATTCGGTCTGACCGACGGCACCGGCGACCACCCCGGGGCCCGTTCTGCCGGCCGGCCGCTGCCGCGGACGGGCGGCACTCAGTAGTTGAGCTTCTCGGGACTGGCCTCGAACCGCTCCACCGATTCCAGGATCTCGCGGCGGGCCGCCTCGGCGCCCTCCCAGCCCTCGAGCTTCACCCACTTGCCCTTCTCCAGGTCCTTGTAGTGCTCGAAGAAGTGGCCGATGCGGTCCAGCCAGTGCTGGCTGACCTGGCCGATGTCCTGGATATGGGCGTAACCCGAGAACACCTTGTCCACCGGCACCGCCACCAGCTTGGTGTCCTCGCCGGCCTCGTCCCTCATCTTCAGCAGGCCGACCGGCCGGCAGCGGATCACCGCGCCCGGCAGCAGCTGCAGCGGCAAGATCACCAGCACGTCCACCGGGTCGCCGTCGCCGCACAGGGTATGCGGCACGTAGCCGTAGTTGCAGGGATAGCGCATGGGCGTGGACAGGATGCGGTCCACGAAGATGGCGCCGGTGGCCTTGTCCACCTCGTACTTGACCGGTTCGGCGTCCTTGGGGATCTCGATGACGACGTTGATCTCGTTCGGCACGTCGCGGCCGGTGGGAACCAGGTCCAGTCCCATGGGGTACTCCTTGGCTAGCTTGCCCGGGGGAGGGCGTATCGCGGAAAAGGGGCGAAAGGATACGGGAAAGGCCTGGAGCCCGCACTCGGAACCCGTCGCCGGACGGGCTAGGCAGGCGCCCGCCAAAGCTCCAGAATTGCACCGTCACCGACCCGGAGCCCCCGCCATGGCCGATGCCCAGCTCGATCCCAAGGCCCTCGAACTGCTGCGCATGCTGGACCGCGACCGGCCGGGGGCCTTCAGCGAATTCGTGCGCATGTTCGTGCACGAGGCGCCGGAACTGGTCAAGAAGATGGAGCAGGCCCAGGCCGCCGGCGACCCGGACGCCCTGGGCAAGTCGGCGCACTACCTGCGTTCGGCGGCGCTGGCCATGGGCGCCACCGGGCTGGTGGATGTCTGCCACAGCCTGGAGCACCTGGATGCCGCCCAGCTGTCAGGCCCGGACATGCCGGTCCGGATGGACGAGCTGCGCCGTCGCACCCGCGACGCCCTGATCCTGTTGCTGCAGGAAGTGCCGCAGATTTAGCGGGCGCCCAGGGACAGGCACCCGCCTCCGTCCTCCCCCGCCTGCGGGGAAACGCGGAACGGCCCGCGCGCTGCCGGTCGGCTCAGGGCGCGCGATAGGGAAACTGCTGGAAGATGCGTGCCATGGTCTCGTCTATGCGGGCCAGGCGGTCCGCCTCCTTGCGCGGCGCGCGGCCGGTGGCCACGCCTTCCCAGACCAGACGCTTGCGGGCCACGTCCACCAGGTCCACGTTCATCGTGCCCTCGCGGTACTCGCTGACCAGGGTGCGCTCGCTGTAGAAGGGCACCGCCACGTAGCCGTGCCGGTAGCTGTAGTAGTAGGCCCAGTCCACCGTCGGCATGCTGGACACGTTGGTGCGCTCGACCAGGTAGGCATTGATGTTCACCCATAGGTCCGGCGATTCCGGATCGTAGCGATAGCCGCGGGCCTCGAGCTCGCGGCGGGCCACGGCGCGGGCACGCTCGCTCGCCGGCGTGGCATAGCCACCGCGTTCCATGGCCAGCGGTTCGTAGAAGGCGAAGCTGCGGTAGCGGTCGAAATCGGCGTCGGCCGACTCGGTGGAACTGACCTGCGGGCCGGTGGCGCAGGCGGCCAGCAGCAGCAACAGCAGGGGGGCGACGGAACGGAGGGCGGACAGGCGCATGGCGGCAAGCTCCCGGAATGAACCGCTTCGAAGCTAGCACGCAGGCCCGGAAGGCGGAACACGGCCGGTTCCGCCCCGTTTCCGATCATTCAGGACGGTAAACCTGGCCGCCCTCGGCGCGGAACTCTGCCGCCTTCTCGGCCATGCCCTTCTCCAGCGCCTCGGCCTCCGCCGCCACGCCCTCCCGGGCGGCGTAGTCGCGCACGTCCTGGGTGATCTTCATGGAACAGAAGTGCGGGCCGCACATCGAGCAGAAGTGCGCCACCTTGTGCGCCTCCTTTGGCAGGGTCTCGTCGTGGTAGTCGCGGGCCCGTTCCGGGTCCAGGCCCAGGTTGAACTGGTCTTCCCAGCGGAACTCGAACCTGGCCTTGCTCAGGGCATTGTCCCGGGCCTGGGCGCCGGGGTGGCCCTTGGCCAGGTCGGCGGCGTGGGCGGCGATGCGGTAGGCCATCAGGCCCTCGCGCACGTCATCGCGGTTGGGCAGGCCCAGGTGCTCCTTGGGCGTGACGTAGCAGAGCATGGCAGTGCCGAACCAGCCGATCATGGCCGCGCCGATTGCGCTGGTGATGTGGTCGTAGCCGGGGGCGATGTCCGTGGTCAGCGGGCCGAGCGTGTAGAACGGCGCTTCGCCGCATTCGCGCAGTTGCTTGTCCATGTTTTCCTTGATCAGTTGCATCGGCACGTGGCCGGGCCCCTCGATCATGGTCTGCACGTCATGCTTCCAGGCGATCTGCGTCAACTCGCCCAGGGTCTCGAGTTCGCCGAACTGGGCGGCGTCGTTGGCGTCGGCGATGCAGCCCGGGCGCAGGCCGTCGCCGAGCGAAAAGGCCACATCGTAGGCCTTCATGATTTCGCAGATTTCCTCGAAATGGGTGTAGAGGAAATTCTCCTTGTGGTGGGCCAGGCACCACTTGGCCATGATCGAGCCGCCGCGGCTGACGATGCCGGTTACCCGCCTGGCGGTCAGCGGCACGTAGCGCAGCAGCACGCCGGCATGGATGGTGAAGTAATCCACGCCTTGCTCGGCCTGTTCGATCAGGGTGTCGCGGAAGATCTCCCAGCTCAGCTCCTCGGCCTTGCCGTCCACCTTCTCCAGCGCCTGGTAGATCGGCACCGTGCCGATGGGCACCGGCGAGTTGCGGACGATCCATTCGCGGGTCTCGTGGATGTGCTTGCCGGTGCTGAGGTCCATCACCGTATCGGCACCCCAGCGGATCGCCCAGACCAGCTTCTCCACTTCCTCGGCGATACCGGAGGAAACAGCGCTGTTGCCGATGTTGGCGTTCACCTTGGTGAGGAAGTTGCGGCCGATGATCATCGGCTCGCTTTCCGGATGGTTGATGTTGCAGGGGATGATGGCGCGGCCGCGGGCGACTTCGGCGCGAACGAATTCCGGAGTGATCCGGGCCGGAATGGCCGCGCCGAAGCTTTCGCCCGGATGCTGCCGCAGCAGGTGCGCCTCGCGCACGGCGTCCAGGCGCTGGTTCTCGCGGATGGCGATGAACTCCATCTCCGGCGTGACGATGCCGCGGCGGGCGTAGTGCATCTGGGTGACGTTGGCGCCGGCGCGGGCGCGGCGCGGCGGCCGGGTGGCGGGGAAGCGCACCGCGTCCAGCTTCGGGTCTACGGCGCGGGCGCGGCCGAAAGCCGAACTCAGGCGGGGCAGCTCCTCGCTGTCGCCACGCTCGGCAATCCAGCCTGCGCGCAGGGCCGGCAGCCCGGCGGCCAGGTCGATGCGGGCGGCGGGGTCGGTGTAGGGCCCGGAGGTGTCGTAGACGGTGAAGGGCGCATTGACCTCGGCCGGGCCGCGCAGGCGCGGCGTTGGCGAGAGGGCGATCTCCCGCATCGGTACGCGCAGGTCCGGGCGCGAGCCTTCGACGTGGATCTTGCGCGAGCCCGGAATCGGCCGGGTGAGGTCCTGGGAAAGTTGCCGGGCCTGGCGCAGCAGTTCGGTGGGCAGGGCGTTCATTCGCTTCATCCTCCTGGGCCCCGACGGGGGCGGGCATGAAGCGGCGGCACCGGGGCGCCGGCGGACCGGCACCGCGAAGCTTCCCTACGCCGGTGCGAGCCGGATCAGGTTCGAAGGGTCTGTCTCAGCCCAGGCTGCGCCCGGGCACCCCCGCTTCGGCCGGCATTCTCCCACACAAGCGCCGCAACATCCCGCGCCGGCCGGCCGCCGTTCCGGCCCTCAGGCCTTGACCCGGAACCAGGTGGCGTACAGGGCCGGCAGGAACAGCAGGGTCAGCGCTGTCGCCACCACCAGCCCGCCCATGATCGCCACCGCCATCGGCCCGAAGAACACGCTCCTGACCAGCGGGATCATCGCCAGGATGGCCGTGAGCGCCGTCAACACGATCGGGCGGAAGCGGCGCACGGTGGCCTCGATGACCGCATGGCGCGGCGTACTGCCTGCGGCGATGTCCTGTTCGATCTGGTCCACCAGGATCACCGCGTTACGCATGATCATGCCGCTGAGGGCGATCGTGCCCAGCATGGCGACGAAACCGAACGGCACCTGGAACACCAGCAGGAACAGCACCACGCCGATCAGCCCGAGCGGGGCGGTCAGCAGCACCATCAGCGCGCGCGGGAAGCTGCGCAGTTGCAGCATCAGCAGGGTCAGCACCACGCCAAGCAGCAACGGCACCCCGGCCGCCACCGACTTCGATCCCCTGGCCGAATCCTCGACCGTGCCGCCGGTTTCCAGCAGGTAACCCGGCGGCAATTGCGCCCGCACGTCCTCCAGGGTCGGCAGGATCTGCGCCGTCACCGTCGGCGGGGTGATGTCGCCGTAGATGTCGGCGCGCACCGTCACCGTGGGCAGGCGGTTGCGCCGCCAGACGATGCCTTCCTCGAAGCCGTAGTCGAGGGTGGCGACCTGCGACAGCGGCACGCTGCCGCCGTTCGCGGTCGGCACTGCCAGACTGCCCAGGTGCGACAGCCGTTCGCGCTCCTCGGCCGGCCCGCGCAGCAGGATCTCGATCAGCTCGTTGCCCTCGCGGTAGGTGCTGACCAGGGTGCCGGACAGGGAACCGCGCAGGAAAGCCGCCAGATGCGCCGAACTGACGCCCAGCACCCGCGCCCGCTCCTGGTCCACGCGCAACCGCACCACCTTGCTGGGTTCGTCCCAGTCCAGGTTCACGTTGCTGACATGGGGATTGGCGCGCACCCGGTCGGCCACCAGCTGCGCCAGCCGGCGGACTTCCGGAATGTGCTCGCCGGAGACGCGGAACTGGATCGGGAAACCGACCGGCGGGCCGTTCTCAAGACGGGCAACACGCGCCTGCAGGTCGGCGAACTCGGTTTCGAACAGTCCGATCAGCCATTCCCGCACCCGCTCGCGCGACTCGATGTCCGGCATCAGCAGCACGAACTGGGCGAAGTTGGCCTGCGGCAGCTTCTGGTCCAGCGGCAGGTAGAAACGCGGCGAACCGCTGCCAACGTAGGCAACGAAGTTCTCGATGTCCTCGCGCTGGGCCAGCTTCTCCTCGAGCCGGCGCGCGGCCGCCTCGGTGGCGCGCAAGGAGGCGCCCTCGGCCAGTTCCATGTCCACCATCAGCTCGAGCCGGGTGGAATCCGGGAAGAACTGTTGCGGCACGAAGCGGAACAGGGCCAGCGAGGCCAGGAAGGCCAGCGCGGTGGCGACGATCACCGTCCTGCGCCAGCGCAGGCACCACTCCAGCCAGCGCCGGAAGCGGCGGTAGAACGGCGTGGCGTAGGGGTCGTGCGCCGTCCTGCCGCCGCCCACCGGGCGCGGGTCGGGCAGCAGCTTGTCGCCCAGGTAGGGAATGAAGACCACCGCCGCAACCCAGCTCAGGATCAGCGCGATCACCACCACCTGGAAGAGCGAACGCGTGTACTCGCCCGTGCTGGAGGCAGCGGTGGCGATCGGCAGGAAGCCGGCCGCGGTCACCAGGGTGCCGGTGAGCATCGGGAAGGCGGTCGAGGTCCAGGCGAAGGCGGCCGCGCGCAGGCGGTCCATGCCCTGTTCCATCTTCACCGCCATCATCTCCACCGCGATGATGGCGTCGTCCACCAGCAGGCCGAGCGCCACCACCAGCGCGCCCAGCGATATCTTGTGCAAGCCGATGCCGAAGTAGTGCATGGCCGCGAAGGTCATGGCCAGCACCAGCGGGATGGACAGCGCCACCACCAGGCCGGTGCGGAAGCCGAGGGAAAAGAAGCTGACCAGCAGCACGATGAACACGGCCTCGGCCAGTACGCGCACGAAGTCGTTCACCGAGGCGCGCACCGCCCTCGGCTGGTCGGAAACTTTCTCCAGGCGCATGCCAACCGGCAGCGTTTCCTGCAGGCGGGCGAACTCGGCGTCGAGGCGCTCGCCGAGGCGCAGGATGTCACCGCCCTCGCGCATGGATACGGCGATGCCGATGGCGTCGCGGCCCATGAAGCGCATGCGCGGCTCGGCCGGATCGGCGA
This sequence comes from Arenimonas fontis, assembly GCF_008386465.1. Lineage (GTDB taxonomy): Bacteria > Pseudomonadota > Gammaproteobacteria > Xanthomonadales > Xanthomonadaceae > Arenimonas > Arenimonas fontis. The sequence goes on along the minus strand of NZ_VUOD01000007.1, from coordinate 87,229 downwards.
ACCCGCGCCGCACTTCGGCGACGTCGCCCAGGCGGAAACTGCGATCGCCGACCCGGATGGGGAAATCGCGGATGGCCTGCACGCTGTCGAAACGCCCGTCCACCCGCAGCTGCACCCGATCACTGGCGGTCTCGAAGAAACTGGCCGGCGCCACCGCATTCTGTTCGTCTATCGCCCGCTGCACGGCGTCCAGCGGCAGTCCCAGGGTGGCAAGCTTGGTGTTGGACAGCTCGATCCAGATCTTCTCGTCCTGCAGGCCGACCAGCTCGATCTTGCCGACGTCCGGCACCCGCAGCAGCTCCAGCTCCAGCCGCTCGGCGTAATCCTTCATCGTCGCGTAATCGAAGCCGTCGCTGGTGAGTGCGTAGATGTTGCCGAAGACGTCGCCGAATTCGTCGTTGAAGTAGGGCCCGACCACTCCGTCCGGCAAGGTGTGGCGGATGTCGCCGATCTTCTTGCGCACGTCGTACCAGAGCGCCGGCAGTTCCCGGGACGCCATCGAATCGCGCGACATCAGCATCACCAGCGATTCGCCGGCGCGCGAGTAGCTGCGCACGAACTCGTAGCGGCCTGTCTCCATGATTTCCTTCTCGATCCGGTCGGTGACCTGCAGCGCCATCTCCTCGGCGGTGGCGCCAGGCCAGAACGTGCGCACCACCATGATCTTGAAGGTGAAGGGCGGATCCTCGGACTGGCCCAGGCGCTGGTAGCTGAAGATGCCCAGCGCCCCCAGCACGATCATCGCGTACAGCACCAGCGAGCGGTTGCGCAGCGCCCAGGCGGAGAGGTTGAAGGCGGACATGGGCGGGCCTCAGTCGGCGGCAGCGGCGACAGCGGGCGCCATCAGCGGGCGGTTCTGCCGGTCCACCGGCATGACCCGCTGGCCTTCCCGCAGCAGGTGGACGCCGGCCGCCACCACCCAGTCGCCGGCCTGCAGCCCGGCCAGTACCGGCACCGCCTCCTCGCCGTAGGCCCCGATCTCTACCGGCCGCAGCGACACCGCGCCGCTGGCCTTGTCCACCACCCACACCGCCGGCCGCTCGTCCAGGCGGTGCAGGGCCGACAGCGGCACGCTCAGGGTTTGCCGGCCGTTGCCCGAGGCGTACACACGCGCGCTCTGGCCCAGCTCGACCGGCGCGTCCCCGGGCTCGAACGACACCCGCGCGGCAAAGGTGCGGGCCTGCGGGTCGGCCGCCGGCGACACCTCGCGCAGCAGGCCCGGAAACCGTTTGCCCGGCAGGGACCACAGCTCGACCAGCAGTTCGCGCCCGGGCGCGAAATCGGCCGCCACCTGCTCGGGCAGGCTGATCGCCACCTCGCGCTCGCCGTCCTCGGCCAGCACGTAGACGGGCTGGCCGGCCGCCACCACCTGGCCGGCCTCGGCCAGGCGCCGGGTGATCACGCCGTCGGCCGGCGCCCGCAACACCGCGTATTCGGCCTGGTTGCCGGACACCGCCGCCTGGGCCCGGGCCTGCCGGACCCGGGCCTGGGCCGCATCGAACTGCGCCTGCCGGGTTTCCAGCAGGGACTGGCTGACCAACTGCCGCTCGTACAGGCGCCGGTGCCGCTCCAGTTCCGCGTTCGCCAGCGCCAGGTCGGCCTCGGCCGAGGCCAGGGCGGCGCGGGCGGCCTCCAGCTGCAGCGCCACGTCGGCGGCGTCGAGCTCGGCCAGGGCCTGGCCGGCCCGGACCCGATCACCGACCTCGGCATGGCGCTTGGCCAGCTTGCCGCCGATCCGGAAGGAGAGTTCCGGCTCGTGGCGGGCCCGGACCTCGCCGGCGAAGCTGGCGACGCCGGCGCCGCCAGGCCGCACCTCCACCACCAGGGCCGGGCGGACGGAAGCGTCGTGGTCGCCATTGCCGGAGCAAGCAGCCGTCAGGGCCAACATCCCTGACAGCAGGAAGAGGCGGATAACCAGGGTCTTGGCGCGCATGCGGGCGGTACCGGGATTTATTGAACCGCCGGTATGCTAACTTTACTCAACCGCAGAGTTCAATAATAATGACGGCCATGCCACGCGCCGCCCGACCCCCCACCCCGCCCGGTCGCCCCAAGGACCTGGAGAAACGCGCCGCCATCCTGGAGGCCGCCAAACTCCTGTTCCCGGAACGCGGCTACGAAGGCACCAGCATGGACGCCATCGCCCAGGCCGCCGGCGTCTCCAAGCTCACCGTCTACAGCCACTTCCAGGACAAGGACACCCTGTTCGTCGAGGCGGTCAAGGCCAAGTGCGAGGACCTGCTGCCGTCCGACCTGTTCCTCAAGCGCACCGCCGAGCCCTGGGAACGGCAGCTGCACCGCATCGCCCAGGCGTTCTTCCGGTTGATCAACAGCGACGAAGCCATCGCGGTGGCGCGGGTGCTGGCCCGGCAGATGTCCGAGGACGCGCACCTGCCACGGCTGTTCTGGGAGGCCGGCCCGAAACGGACCCAGGAGGCCCTGGCCGGCTTCCTGCGCGCCGGCGTGCAGTCCGGCGCGGTGGACATCCCCGATTGCGACCTGGCCGCGTCCCAGTTGTGCGCCCTGCTCAAGGGCGAGCACCATGCCCGGCTGATGTGCGGTTGCCAGGAGCGCCTGGATGCCGAACAGGAGCGCCGGCACATCGAGGCGACGGTGGACCTGTTCCTGCGCGCCTACGGCCGTCGAACGGCGCCCGCCCATGCCTGAACGGCGTCCCCACCTGCCGACCGTCCCGGTGACCAATGGCACTACGGACGCGTCCCGACCAGCCAGCATCCTGCCCGCGCGCCCCAGGGCGCCACGTGGGTCAACCGGTTTGCCGCGTCCCCGTTCCAGTCTCCCGGCGGCCTTCGCCTTCCGCCCGGACCGGACCGGGGCGTAGAATCACGGCCCTTGCGATTCAAGGATTTGGCCGAAATGTCCATTGATTTCCAGCAGGCCCGCTTTGCCATGGTCGAGCAGCAGGTGCGTCCCTGGGACGTGCTCGATCCGCGCGTGCTCGAGACCCTGATGACCGTGCCGCGCGAGGACTACGTGCCGCCGCGCCACCGCAAGCTGGCCTTCGCCGACCTGGCGCTGCCGCTGGAACACGGCGAGTCCATGATGAAACCGGTGATCGAGGGCCGCATGCTGCAGGCCCTGGCGCTGCAGCCCGAGGACCAGGTGCTGGAGATCGGCACCGGCTCCGGCTTCGTCACCGCCTGCCTGGCGCGCCTGGCCCATGAGGTCACCAGCGTGGACATCCATGCCGATTTCGTCGAACGCGCCCAGGCCCGGCTTGTCGCCGACGGCCACCTCAACGTGCGCCTGGAAACCGCGGATGCCCTGGCCTGGGAACCGGGCCGGCTGTTCGACGCCATCGCCGTCACCGGCGCCGTGGCCGACCGGCCGGAACGTTTCGCGGCCTGGTTGCGTCCCGGTGGCCGCCTGTTCGTCGTGCACGGCCACTCGCCGGTGCAGGAAGCCTTGCTGCTGACCCGCGAAGGCGAGGGCCTGCTGCGCGAAAGCCTGTTCGAAACCGACATCCCCTATCTGCGCGGCGCCGAACCGGCGCCCCGTTTCATTCTCTAGAACAGATACCAGGACTTTCCCATGCGCCTGAGCCTCCGTCCGCTGAGTTTCGCCATCCTGCTGGCCGGCATTGCCGGCACGGCCCATGCCGCCGACCTGATGCAGGCCTACGAACTGGCCCGCCAGAGCGATCCGCAGCTGTCCGCCGCCGAATCCCGCAGCCTGGCCCAGGGCGAGGGCGTGGTGCAAAGCCGCGCGGCGCTGCTGCCGCAACTGGACGGCGAGGTGAGCTGGAGCCGCACCGAGACCGATTCCAGCGGCTCGCAGGCCTTCGGCACGGTGGTGCAGCCGCCGTCGGAGTCCAGCAGCGAGAGCACCTCCCGCGGCTGGGGCCTCAGCCTGCGCCAGAGCCTCTACGACCATCGCAACTACACCCGCCTCAGCGCCGCCCGGGCGCGGGCCGCGCAATCCGAAGCCGAATACAAGGCGGCCCAGGACGCGCTGATCGTCCGGGTCGCCGACGCCTACTTCAACGTGCTGACCGCGATCGAGACACTGGCCTCCTCGCGCGCCGAGGAACGCGCGGTGAAGCGCCAGCTCGACCAGGCGGAGAAGCGCCTGGAAGTCGGCCTGGCGCCGATCACCGACGTGCACGAAGCCCGGGCCCGCTACGACACCGCCCGCGCCAACACCATCGCCGCCGCCAATGCGCTGGACGACGCCCGCGAAGCCCTGGCCGAGATCACCGGCCAGCCGATGGGCGCGCTGCAGGGCCTGCCTTCCGACTACAAGCCGGAGGACCCGGGCGAACTGCTGTCGCAGGACTGGGTGGCCGTGGCCATGGAAAACAACCCCAGCCTGCTGGCCCGCGAACTGGCCCTGACCGCGGCCGAGAAGGACGTGTCCACCGCCCGCGCCGGCCACCTGCCCAGCCTGGGCCTGAGCGCCAGCTATTCCGACGGCAACGGCTACGGCCGCACCGACATCTTCGCGCCGACGCCGGGCACCACGTCGTTCGACAACGAAAGCGAGCGCACCACGGTCGGCGTCACCCTGAGCGTGCCGATCTTTGCCGGCGGCGCCACCCAGTCGGGCGTGCGTCAGGCCGTGCACCTGCGCGATGCCGTCGCCGACGATCTGGAGGCCGAACGCCGCTCGGTGGTGCGCAACACCCGCAACGCGGTGCGCTCGCTGGCCGCCGGCGCCGCCGAGGTCGAGGCCCGCCGCCAGTCGGTGGTGTCGGCCCGCGCCGCCTACGAGGCCAGCGAGGCGGGCCTGGAGGTCGGCACCCGCACCATCGTGGACGTGCTGATCAGCCAGCAGCAGCTGTTCCAGGCCCAGCGTGAATACGCCCGCGCCCGGCATGCCTTCCTGGTCAACACCCTGCGCCTGAAGCAGGCGGCCGGCACCATCTCGCTGGAAGACCTGCAGGCGGTGAACCGCGTGCTGGTGGCCGACGCCGAAGCCGCCCTGGACGCCGATACCGGCACCGAGTGAGACGCCGGACCCGCGCGGCTCAGCGGCCGCCCGGATCCAGCAGAACGCCGGCCAGGTCGAGGGTGCGCGCCAGCGCCCCGGCCAGCGATTGCATTTCCGCCCGTGCCGCCAGGCCCATGGCCCGGCGGCGCGGCGCGTCCTCCAGCAGGTCGAGCAGGGCGGTGCCGACGCTGTCGGCGTCGGCGGCCTGCACCAGCCCTTCCGCCGCCTTCAGCCGTCGCGTCGCTTCGGCGAAATTGAACGTATGCGGACCCACGACGGAGGGCAGGCCCAGCGCCGCCGGCTCCAGCACGTTGTGCCCGCCGACATCGCACAGGCTGCCGCCGACGAAGGCGACGTCGGCAGCGGCGTAGAAGGCCAGCAGCTCGCCCATCGTGTTCACCACGAAGGCCTGGCAGTCCGGACCCGGCAACCCGTCCGGCACGCGCGCCGCCACCCGCCAGCCGGCGGCGCGGGCCTGCGCCAGCACCGGGCCGAACCGTTCCGGGTGGCGCGGCGCCCACAGCAGCAGCGCGTCCGGATGTTTCGCCAGCACCCGCGCGTGGATCCGCACTACCGCCTCCTCTTCCGGCGGATGGGTACTGGCGGCGATCCACACCGGTCGTGCCGGACCCCAGGCCTGGCGCCACCGGGCGGCCTGCGCCGGCAAGCCTTCGGGCACGTCCAGGTCGTATTTGAGGTTGCCGGTGACCACGACCCGGCCGGGGTCCGCGCCCAGCCGCATCAGGCGCTCGGCGTCGGCCCGCGACTGCGCCGCGACCAGGGTCACCGCCTCCAGGGCCAGGGCCGCCAGGGGCCGGATCGCCAGGTAGCCGCGCAGCGAACGCGGCGACAGACGGGCATTCACCATCATCAGCGGAATGCCGCGACGACCGCATTCGACGTACAGGTTCGGCCAGATCTCGGTCTCGACGATCACGGCCAGCGCCGGCCGGGCCCGATCGAGGAAACGCCGCACCATGTGAGTCAGGTCGTAGGGCAGATAGACGTGGGTGACCCGGTCGCCCCAGAGCGCCCGCACCCGCTCCGAGCCGGTGGGCGTGATGGTGGTGACCAGCACGGGCCGGTCCGGATGCCGCGCCAGCAGGCCCTCCACCAAGGGCCGGGCCGCCAGCACCTCGCCCACCGAAACGGCATGCACCCAGAGGGAGCCGCGCAGGTCCAGCCTGTCGCCCAGCCAGGCGTAGCGCTCCGACCAGCGCAGCAGATAGGCGCGCTGGCGCATGCCGCGCCAGACCAGGTGGTAGAGGGTGACGGGGAAGACGAGATGCAGGACCAGGGAATACAGGCCCAGCACGACGCGCTGCCCGAAGGAGAGTCGCATCGCGCAAGGATAGCCGCTCGGCCCGCGGGCGGGCGCGGCTAGAATGAACCGCCCATGGCCGAGCCCGCCGACCGCCCGCCCCTGTCTCCCCGCCATTGGCCCGCCTGGCTGGCGATCGCCTTCGGCTGGACCCTGGCGCGCTGGCCCTGGCGGCTGCAGCGGACGGTCGGCCCCTGGCTGGGCCGGGCCCTCGCCCTGCTGCTGCGCGCGCGGCGCCGGGCGGCGGCGACCAACCTGGCCCTGTGTTTCCCGGAGCTGGACCAGGCCGCGCGCGAGCGCCTGCTGAGGGCCAATTTCGACGCCCTCGGCATCGGCGTGTTCGAGTTCCTGCGCGCCTGGTGGGGGCCGCTGGCGCCGGTGGACCGCGGCCTGGAGCTGAGCGGCCTGGAGCACCTGGAGGCCGCCCATGCCGGCGGCCGCGGCGTGATCCTGGTCTCTGCCCACTTCACCACCCTGGAAGCCAGCCTGCGCCTGCTGTGCGGGCATGTCGCCCTGGCCGCCATGTACCGGCCGCACGAACAGCCGGCGCTGGAGTGGGCGGTGAAACGCGGCCGCCTGCGCCACGCCGTGGCCATGTTCGCCCGCGACGAACTGCGGCCGGCGGTGCGGCACCTCAAGCAGGGCGGCCTGCTGTGGTTCGCGCCGGACCAGGAAACGAGGCGCGGCGACAGCGTGTTCGTGCCCTTCTTCGGCCAGCCGGCCTGGAGCCTGACCTCGACCCACCAGCTGGCCCGGCTGAGCGGCGCGGCCGTGCTGCCGCTGTTCCACGAGCGCCTGGACGACGGCCGCTACCGCATCGAAATCCTGCCGCCGCTACAGGACTTTCCCAGCCGCGACCCGGTGGCCGACACCGCCCGGGTGATGGCTACCCTGGAACACCTGATCCGCCGCCGCCCCGACCAGTACCTCTGGCTGCACCAGCGCTTCAAGCGGCAGCCCGACGGAAGCCGGCGCCGGTACTGAGCCACCTGTAGCGACCGAAGGCCGGGGAGGCCGGCCATGAAAGCAGCCGGCGCGCCGCCCCGCGCCGGCTCCCCCGGACGCAGGCTCGGCGGCCGTGGCGGCGGCCTCTCGTCCGATGCAGCGGAATGGACTAACGTGGTGCGGGCCGTTAAGGAGCGCACGGAGCCATGACCACCCGCCGAAATAGAATCCCTGAGTCGCGACGGCGTGCACAACGAATAGTCAAGCCGCCCTCCGAGTTGACCCCCGCCGAGATCGAATCCTTGAGGCGCGACGCGGAGGAGGCGCTTGCCCAGATGAAGGAACTCTTCGCCCGCAACCCGCTGCCGCCGGAGTACCTGGAGGCCGGCCGGAGAGCCCAACCCCCGACCCCGCATCCTGAGCCTGGTGAATCGGCCATCGCCCAGCATGATCCCGGGGCGTCCAGGAAATGAACATCAACCAGGGCAGGGACGGGGCTTTGGCCATTCGCCGCGGATCACGCCAGGCGCCGCAGTGCTTCCTGCCCAACGGCAAGCTGCTTCAATGAGGCCGCGGCTATTCGCCGCGGATCACGTTGCTCGAACTTGTCGAATCGTTCCCGCATCCCCAGCACGGCGCATAGTGTTGACGAAGGCAAAGCCCAGGCGATTATCACCCCCGCATGACTGCTTGATGATCACCTCATGCAGCTCTTGATCAGCTGCTGTCCAGTCGTTTTGGTAATTCACTGGCTTTGGCGCTTCGAGGCGCGTCGCGTCGAGGTCGATTGTTTGAAAACCCGCGCACCGGCTCGCAAGGCGCGGGCCGCATGAGGCAACCGACCGCCTGGTCGCGGCCGGCCGGCTTAAGCCACCCCGCCCCGCCACCACCGCGCCCCGCGCCCGTGACCCTCGCGGCGCAACCTTCCCTCGCGGCGCAGTTGCTCCATCACGCGGGTCAAGCGGGCGGGCGGCAGGTCCGGAAAGAGGCGGCGCAGGCTGGCGACGGCGAAGCCGTCGGGCAGTTCGTTGAGTATCGCCAGGCGGATCCGGGTGTCGACGCCGCCGTCGGCCGGCGATGCCCGGTAGCGGGCCAGGGGTTCGCGCACGCTGTCGGGCGCGGGCCTGGCCAGGCTGGCGGCGATCGCGGCGAACCAACGCTGGGTCCACAGGTTGGCCAGCTTGCGATTGCCGGCGAACACCAGCTGCACCCGCGGAAACAGCACCGGCAGCTCCGCCAGCACGCGCTGCACGTGCGCGGCCGGCCAGTGGCCCAGCCGGTCCGGATCGCCGAAGTCGCGATACGGCGCCTCCAGCACCAGGGCGGCGTGCGGGTAGGCGGAAAGCTCAGCCAGTTGCTGCTGTAGCCCTTTCAGCTCGGCCAGGTCGGCGAGGAAGTTGTCGCGGGTCTTGCGCTCCACCACCGCCACCGGGCGTTCCTCGTGGGCCAGCGCGTAGTCCCCCACCGGCAGTCGGCGCCGCCCGACCCGCGCCCCCGGGAATCGCCACGGATAGCGCTCGCCGCTGTCCACCACCACGTCCAAAACGGCATTCGCCGCCAGTTCGGTGCGCTTGCCGGAGCGGTGGCCGCGCACCGCGGCCTCGGTGCGGAAGAAGATCTGCTCGTACGGGGTTCCGTCCTTGCGTCGCTTCTCGAGCTTGAGGAACTCGCAGCGCTTGCGCCGCGGCCGGTCCAGCGTCACCGACAACTTGCGGCCGAGCCGCGCCAGGTGCGCCACCGGCACCCGCTCGTGCGGCACCAGCGGTTCGCTCGGGTCGTGCTCGCGTTCGCGCAGGCAGAACACCTGCATGCCGGCGCCCGGCCAGGCGTGGCCGGCGCGCACCGCCAGCAGGATCCTGCCGTCCTGTTCGATACGGATGCGCCAGGGGAAGCGGGCATCGCCGGTGGCTTCGACGATCCAGTAGGCGGCGGACGCAGCCATCAGTACACCGGCGGCTCCCCCGCCGGCCGCGTCTTGAAGCGCCGGTGCGCCCACAGGTACTGCTCGGGGCATTCGCGCACCACGGTTTCCAGTTCGGCCATGTAACGGGCGGCGTCGGCAGCCGGGTCGCCGCTGGGCCAGCCCGGCCAGGGCTCCTCGATGCGGATGCGGTAGCGGCCGTCGGGCTCGCGCCGGTACCAGAACGGCAGCAGCACGGCGCCGGCGCGGCGGACGATGTCGGGCGTGGCGGTCAGGGTCGCCGCCGGCACGCCGAAGAAGGGCACGAAGGCGTTCTGGTAAGTGAAGTTCTGGTCGGCCGAATACACCACCGGCTGGCCGGCCATCAGGTTGCGCAGCAGGCCGCGCACGTCCTTCTTGCCGATGGTCGGGCCGTACACGGCCTGGCGGGCGCGGTCGAACCAGGCCTCCAGGCAGGCATGGTTGTGCCGGCGCACCACCACCCGCACCGGCCGGCCCAGCGCTTCCGACAGCAGCCGCACCGCCAGTTCGGTGTGGGTGAAGTGGCCGCACATCAGCAGCACGCCCTGGCCGGCGTCCAGGCGGACGCGCAGGCGCTCAAGTCCTTCGATCTCCGCCAGGCCACGCAGCCGCGCCGCGGGTGCGTGCCAGGCGCGGGCCAGCTCCAGCGCGCCGATCACCGTGTTGACGACACTGGCGTCGGCCAGTTTCCGCCGCGCCCGCGGATCCAGCTCCGGGAAACAGAGATCCACGTTGATCCTGGCGATGCGCCGTCGTTCGCCCAGCAACGGCCAGGCCAGCCAGGCCAGGCCGCGACCCAGGCGCAGCAACCAGGCCTGAGGCAGCCGCGCGCAGATCTTCGCCAGACCCTCCAGCAGACGGACACCGGGGCAAGGCATGGGCTCAGCCCTGTCCGTCGTCGCCCGTACGCGCCAACGCGCCGTCGCCCGCCAGCAGGCTGCCGGCGTACAGCGCCGCCAGCAGCAGGGTCAGCCCGCCCCAGAAGGTCGAATAGAAAGCCAGGTGCGTATTGAGCGGGAACAGGGTCGCCACCAGGGCCAGGGCCGGCGGGCAGGCGCGCGCCCGCGCCTCGGGCGGGGCGAAACGCCAGGCCCGCCAGGCGATGGCCACACCACCCAGCCAGAAAAACAGGCCGAGAAAGCCGGTTTCGCTGAGCACTTCGAGCACGATCTGGTGGGCGTGGTAGCCGGCGCCGTGGTCCCTGTCGGCCAGCCAGGGATCGTCCGGGTCGGCGTAATCGGCATAGGCATTGCGGAAGCCGCGCACGCCAACCCCGTTGACCGGATGCGCCAGCGCCATGCGCCAGGCGGTGGACCAGATCGGCAGGCGCCCGGACAGGGCGTGGTCCAGGCTCTCGGCATTGCCTTCGAGCATGGCCTCGGTGCGCTGCAGCCGCTCCTGCAGGGTGTCCGAACAGGCGTACAGCAGCGTGGCGACGGCGAGGGCGCCGGCCCCCAGCAGGAGCAGCGCGCGACGGCTGCCGAACTGCATCCAGGCGCTCACCGCCAGCACCAGGCCCAGGGTGACCCAGGCGGCGCGAGCCCCGGCCAGAAGCACCACTACCACCAGGCCGGCCGCCATCAGCACCCAGCCGGCCAGTCCCAGGCGACGCGCCGACCACTCCAGCGGGAACGGCGCCAGGCTGGCCAGCACCAGGCCCAGCTTGAGATTGTCGGCGCCGAAGATGCCGCTCAGGCGGTCGGCGCTCATCGGGCCGCCCAGGCTGAAGCCGGTCAGGGCCTGCACCAAGCCGTCCAGCAGCCACAGGCTGGCGATCACCGCCAGGCCGGCGAAGGTGAGCCGGCGGCCGCGCTCGCCGGCCACGGCGATCGCCACCAGCCAGAGGAACGGCAGATAGCGCAGATCGAGCAAGGCTTCGCGAAGGGCGCGCGGCCGGTCGTAGGCATCCAGCGAGGAGATCAGCTCGGGCAGCCAGTAACTCATGAACAACACGGTGGTCAGGGCCCAGGCCTCGTGGCTGAGCAGGCGGATGCCGCCGCGGAACCGGTGTACGGCCAACACGGCCAGGGCCACCACGGCGCCGAGCGACAGCACCGCTTCGGCCGGTCCGGGCAGCGGCCACAGGGCGACGAAGCCCAGCACCCACCACGGGGCCCATTGCAGCCTGGTTTCAGTCGGCGAGGAGTTCGTCATGGACGCGCAGGGTGGCCGCCTGCATCGCGGCGAGAGTCTGGGGGATGGTAACCGGCATCGGCGCGGGTGCGGCCAGCAGGCGTCGGGCGGCGGCGGTCAGGCCGTCCATGTCGTGCAGCGGCACGGCGCCGGCCGGATACAGCGCCTGCAGCAGTTCGCCGACGCCGCCATGGTCCCAGCCCAGCACCGGCCGGCCCACCGACAGCGCTTCCAGCACGGTGCGGCCGAAGGCTTCCGGCTTGCCCGAGAGCTGCAGCACCAGATCGGCCGCGGCATAGGCTTCGCGCACGTCGTCGCGGGGAGCGCTGATGGCCAGGGCCGAGCGCACGCCGAGTTGCCACGCCAGTCGCTCGATCTCCGCCAGGTAAGGCCTGCGGCCGGGTTCGTCCGCGCCCAGCAGCCACAGGCGTGCGTCCTCGCCGGCGGCGCGCAGCGCGGCCAGCAGGCGCACCGCGTCGGCATGGCCCTTGAGCCGGGTACCACGACCGGGCAGCAGCAGCAGGCGACCGCCGCGCAGCTCCGGGTGTTCGCCGTGCAGGCGCCGAAGCCAGGCCTCCGAAGCCTGGTGGCCGCGCGGAAACTGCGAGGGATCGATGCCGCGTTCGATCACCCGCAACCGGTCCGGATCGGTGGCCGGCCAATGCCGCAGCACGTGCGCGCGCACGGTCTGCGACACGCAGATGATGCGTTCGGCCCGGGTCATGATGCCGCTGTAGCGGCCGGGCGAGTTCAGGCCGTGCACGGTGCTGACCACGGGCGGCGGCGATTCCAGCCCGCGCAGGGCCAGGCGCAGGCACCAGGCCGGCAGGCGCGAGCGCACGTGCACCAGGTCGGGTTTCAGCTCGGCCAGCGTCCGCCGCAGGCGGCTGGCCGTGGCGACGATGCGCAGCGACTTGACGCCGACCGGCAGGGCGATGTGTTCGCTGCCCTCGCGCTCCAGCAGGGGCACCAGCCGGCCACCGGCGGAGATGACGATGCTGCGATGCCCCGCCGCCACCAGGGCGGCGGCGATCTCGAGGGTGGAGCGTTCGACGCCGCCGCTGTGCAGCGCCGGCAGCAACTGGACGATGGTGCGGCGAGGCAAGGCGGAGCGCCGTCAGTCCTTCAGGACGAAGTGGGCGCCGCAGTAGGGGCAGGTGGCCTCGCCGGTCGCCTCGATCGGCAGGTACACGCGCGGATGCGAGTTCCACAGCGCCATCGCCGGGGTCGGACAGCACAGCGGCAGCTCGGCCCGGCCGACCTCGTAACGGCGCTGGGCATTGGCGGGCACGCGGGGGGTGGCGGTGTCAGTGCGCAGCATCGTGGGCGGTCCCGTGAAATCCGGCCGGGCATTCTACACCGGACCGGCCGGCCGCCGTTTCGGCCCGCGCCCGCCGGGCATGTCCGGAGGTTCCGGGGCCGGCCTGGTCGCCGGCGTGGCCGGCACGCCCGCCGGCATCCGTTCGCCGCCGGTCCTCCCGCGGCGGCCTTCTTTCCCCCGCAAGCGCGTAAGTGGAAATGGGCGAGACGCCCCCCACGCTCCCCGGCAACACCCCCGAACCTCCCTGGAGACCTTTGCCATGCGCATGCATCCCCTGTTCCTGTCCCTGCTGTTGCCCCTGCTGGCCGGGCCCGCCCTGGCCGCGCCCACCCCGGAAGAAGTCGGCGATGCCGATTCCTTCGGCCGGAACCTCAAGTGGCTGGGCCTGATGGACGGCTCCGTCACCCTCGAGCCGGACTGCACCGGCGACCCGACCGGCACCTGCGTGACGCTCAACCCGGCGCCGGCGCCGACCAGCTTCCGCGTCAACGACGTCGGCAGCATCGCCCTGCCCAGGCGCAGCACACGCTCGCTGCTCTGCCACTGGCAGACGCCGATCGTCTTCTACACCGCCGGCAACACCACCGGTGCGACCCAGGACATGCAGTTCCGGGCCTACCCGATCTACCGCATCCAGAGCCCGGTGCTGGACGATCCGACCCTGATCAATCCGATTACGGGGCTGCCCTTCGGCGGCGAGCTCGAACTGCCGCTGAGCTCGTTCGCCAAGTTCGCCTCGATTCCGGACGGCAGTTACGAATCGGAGCAACTGACCTTCACCCGCGCCTGCATCGCCGGCCTGCTCAGCCGCCGTTCGCTCGAGCTCAGCTACGGCCTGAGCCCGGCCCAGGCCCGCGACTTCTTCCGCGAGCCGATCACCATCCACATGGACATCGCCGGCACCGCCCGGATGATCGAGTCGGCCAGCGTGTACTTCGGCACCCGCTTCACCGGCGACTGATCCGGCTCCGACGCGCCGGCCGCCCTCGCGCGGCCGGCGCCTTTGCGGCTAGGCTGCGCGCCATGGCCGCCCCCGTTTCCTGCTGGGCCCTGCATGACGGCGTCGCCGGCCACCGCCGGCAGGCGCTGGCGCTGGCCGGCGCCCTGTTCGCCGACTGCCGCGAGATCGAACTGCGCGCGCGCGCGCCCTGGTCCTGGCTGGCGCCGCGCCGGCTGCCCGGCGCCGGACGCGCCTTCGGCGAGGAGTTCGCGCGGATGCTGCGGGCGCCGCCGCGCCTGGGCATCGGCTGCGCCCGCCGCGCCGCCCTGGCCACCCGCCTGCTGCGCGAACGCGGCGCCGCGGTGGTTCAGGTACTGGATCCGCGCATCCCGCCGCGCCATTGGGATCTGCTGGTGGCGCCCGAGCACGATGGCCTGGACGGCCCCAACGTGCTCACGCTGTGCGGCAGCCTGAATCCCGTGGACGATCTGTGGCTGGCCGAGGCGCGCCGGAACCGGCCCGGGCCGGGAACCCTGCCCGGCCCGCGCACCGCGGTCTTGCTGGGCGGACCGACCCGGGCCGTGCCCCTCGGCGCCGGCGCGGTCGCGCAGATGTTCCGGCAACTGTCCGCCTGGCGGCGCGCCGAAGGCGGCAGCCTGTTGCTGGTCGGCTCCCGGCGCACGCCGCCGGTCCTGGGCGCCGCCGCGCGCGAACTGGCCGAACCCGGCCCCGGCCTGTGCTGGCTCGGTCCTGGAGACGGGGACAATCCCTACGCGGCCGCGCTGGCCTGGGCCGACCGCATCGTCTGCACACCCGATTCGGTGAACATGGTCTCCGAGGCCTGCGCCACCCTCGTCCCGGTATTCGTCGCCCGCCCCGACCTGGCCACCGGCCGCGTCCGCCGTTTCCTCGACGGCTTGGCCGCGCGCGGGCGGATCCGGCCGCTCGGCGAGCGGCCCGAGCATTTCGTCGCCGAACCGCTGCGCGAAACCGCCCGGATCGCCGCCCTGGTGCGCCAGCGTCTGGGCCTATGAGCCGGCCGCTTCCGCCGCCGTGAAGGCCAGGCCGGCACGCGCGCAGGCGGCCATTACCCTCGCCCGCGCCTGCTCCAGGGCCTGATCGGGCGACACCAGCCGCGGTCGCCGGTCGAGGGTGCATTCCAGGCCCAGACCGACCAGCAGCGCGTGCGCCTGCGCCAGGGCTTCGGCCTCTGGCAACAGCCCCGCCGCAGCGAGTTCGCGCAGCAGCGAGGGCGTGTCGCCGGGCACCCGCCAGTCCGGCCGCGCCGGCGCATGCTCCAGCACCAGGGCCTGCAGCAGGAACTCCAGATCCACCAGCCCGCCCTCGCCCTGTTTGAGATCGAAGCGGCCGGGACGGCTGCGATCGAGCTCGGCGCGCATGCGCCGGCGCATCGCCTGCACCTCCTCGCGCAGGGTCTGCCGCTCGCGCGGCGTGGCCAGGGTTTCGGCCCGGATCCGGTCGAAGGCGGCGCACACCGCCGGCGCGCCGGCGATGGCGCGGGCCCGCACCAGGGCCTGGCGCTCCCAGGTCCAGGCGCGCTCGCGCTGGTAGGCGGCGAAGCTGTCCAGGCTGGACACCAGCATGCCCTTGGCGCCGTCCGGACGCAGGCGCACATCCACGTCGTAGAGCTTGCCGGCGGCGGTGACCGTGCCCAGCAGGCTGACCAGGCGCTGCGCCAGGCGGGCGAACCAGCGGCCGGCGTCCAGCGGGCGCGCGCCATCGGAGTGCGCCTCGGCCGGCGCGTCGTGCAGGAAGACCAGATCGAGATCGGAACCGAAGCCGAGCTCGCGCCCGCCCAGGCTGCCGTAGCCGATCACCGCCAGGCCGGCGCCGGGCACGCGGCCGTGCTGGGCGCTCACGTCGGCCTCGGCCAGGCGCAAGGCTTCCGCCAGCACGGCTTCCGCCAGCGCGGCCAGGCGGCGCGCCGCCTCCGCCGGCGCCAGGCGTTCGCCCAGCAAGGCCAGGGCCAGGCGGAAGGCGATGGCCTGACGCTGTTCGTTGAGCGCCTGCAGCACCGCCTCGGGGTCGCCATCCGGCGCGCCCGCGACCGCCTGGGCGACCAGGGTCGGCATGTCCGCCTCATCGGGGATCGGCCCGGCGGCGCGCGCGTCCAGCAGTTCGTCCAGCAGCAACGGGTGTTCGGCGAGGCGTTCGGAGAGCAGGGCGCTGCGTGCCGACACGTCCACCAGGCGGGCCAGGGCCGCCGGCTGTTCCTCCAGCAGCGCGAGATAGGCGGTGCGACGGGTGATGGCCTGCAGCAGGGCCAGCGCGCGCGGCACCGCGGCATCGGGCGCGGGGCCGCGGGCGGCGGTGCCGAGCAGGTCCGGAAGCACTTGGTCCAGACGCTTGCGGCCGCGCTCCGACAGCGTGCGCACCGCCGGCGAGGCGGCGAAATCGCGCAAGGCCTGGTCCAGCCCCTCGGCATCGTCGAAGCCGGCCTCGGCCAGCACCCGCGGATCGCCGCCCTCGGGCAGAGCGCGCCAGTACTGCGCCAGGGCGCCGGTTTCGCCGCGGCGGCGGCGGCGCGCTTCCAGCAGGCCGGCGAATTCCCCGGCCACCACGGCGCGATGGCCGTCGAGTTCGGACTGCATCGCCGCCGTGTCCGGATAGCCGAGACCACGGGCGATGCGCAGGCGGGCCAGCGGATCCTCCGGCAGCGCATGCACCTGCTGGTCGGCCAGCATCTGCACGCGGTTCTCCAGCCGGCGCAGGTAGCGGTAGGCCTCGGCCAGGCGCGTGGCGGTGGCCGCGGCGATGTGGCCGGCCTGCGCCAGCGCCGACAAGGCTGGCAGCAGCGCGCGTTGCCGCAAGGCCGGTTCGCGGCCGCCACGGATCAGTTGCAGGCACTGCACCAGGAACTCGATTTCGCGGATGCCGCCCGGGCCCAGCTTGAGGTCGTCGGCCAGCTCGCGCTTCTGCACTTCGGCGGCGATCAGCGCCTTCATCTCGCGCAGGCCATCGATCGCGTTGTAATCGAGGTAGCGGCGATAGACGAAGGGTCGCAGGGTGCGCAGCAGTTCCTCGCCGGCCTCGATGTCGCCGGCCACCGGCCGCGCCTTGATCCAGGCGTAACGTTCCCAGTCGCGGCCCTCGCGCTGGAAGTACTGCTCCATGGCATTGAAGCTCAGGGCCAGCCGGCCCGAACCGCCGAAAGGCCGCAAGCGCAGGTCCACGCGGTGGCAGAAACCGTCGGCGGTGGTATCGCCCAACAGTTGCGCCAGGCGCTGTCCCAGCCGGGTGAACCAGGCCTCGGCGTCCAGCGGCCGGGCGCCGTCGCTCTGCCCCGGCTCGCGATAGGCGTAGACCAGGTCCACGTCGGAGCTGAAGTTCAGTTCGCCGCCACCGAGCTTGCCCAGGCCGAACACGATCAGCCGCTGTTCGCGGCCGGCGCCGTCGCGGACCCGGCCGTGGCGTTCGGCCATTTGCGCCGACAGTGCCGACACGCCGGCCTGCAGCGCCTGTTCTGCGATACGGCTGCTGCCGGCCAGGGTGGCGTCCACCTGGTCCAGGCCGTGCAGGTCGCGCCAGATCAGGCGGGTGGATTCGGCGGCGCGCCAGCGACGCAGGCGGGCGGGCCAGTCGCCCTCTTCGCCGGGCGCCAGCGATGGTGGTGACTGCGCCGGCTCGTCCAGACGCGCCGCCAGGCCGGGCTGGCGGCAGAGCGTGTCCAGGGCGAAGTCGCTGCAGGTGGCCAGGCGGGCAAGACGTTCGGCGCGGGCCGGTTCGGCCAGGGCCTCGGCATCGCGCTCGGCCAGCCGGGCCAGGGCACGCTCGATCAGGGCCGACAGGGCGGCCTCGGGATCCTGTGGTGGCGACATGCGGCGATTCTTGCACGGCCGTAGCGCGCTGCATCGAGCGGCCGGCTTGCCCTCCCCCGCTCCGGCGTGTGCCTGCGCTTGCGGGGGCTATCGCCGGTGGAAGCCGAGCGCAGGGCTCGCGCGGCGGGCGAGATTGCCAGGGCGGAGGCGACCGCAGGCAGGCCGGAAAAGAAAAGCCCGCAGCGCTACAGCAGCTGCGGGCCTTCCGCTCCCTCCCCCACGTCGGAAGCGCTGGCATCCTGCGCCGCCCCGCCGCGGGGATGCACGTTGCAGTGCAGCATCGGATGCATCAGAGCAGCCACCAGGTCACCAGGCCAAGGAAGCTGCCCATGCTCACGACGTCCGTCAGCGTGGTCAGGAAGATGCTGGAGGCGGTGGCGGGATCGGCACCCAGGCGCTTGAGCAGCAAGGGGATCGTGCATCCCGCCAGGCCCGCCACCATGCAACTCAGCGCCATCGCCGCCAGGGTGATCAGGCCCAGGGCGAGGGCATCGCCGCCGCCGTCGCGGGCCACCACCCAGTACATCGCGGCACCCGCCAGGGCGCCGGTGACGGCCCCGTTGAGCAGGCCCAGCATGGATTCCTTGACGACGATGCCGGCGATCCGGGTCATCTTCAGCTCGCCCAGGGTCATGCCGCGCAGCATCACCGCCAGCGACTGCGCGCCCAGGTTGCCGCTCTGCCCGCCCAGCACCGGCAGGAACACCGCCAGGACCACCACCCGGTTGATCGTGTCCTCGAAGTAGCCGACCACGGCCGCCGCGACGAACACCGTCAGCAGGTTCAGCAGCAGCCACGGATTGCGGAACTTGAAGCTGCGCCACAAGGGCGTGGCCAGGCGCTCCTCCTTCTCGACGCCGACCATGGCGCCGGCCTGGGCCGAAATCTCGAAGGCCTGCTGTTCGAACAGCACCTGCCCGCGCACCTGGCCGACCAGGCGGCCGTCGTCCTCGCAGACCGGGTAGACCGGGTAGTGCCGGGTCACCACCTCGCGCATGGCCTCGACCAGCGGCATGGCGGGTCGCAGGAAAAACGGCGAGGCGATCATCACCTCGTCCAGACGGCGCTCGCGCCCGGCGTAAAGCAGCTCGCGAAAGGCGACCACACCCCGCAACCGCTGCCCTTCGTCCACCACCCACAGGTAGGTGACCATGCGGGTCTTGAGCACTTCGCGCAGGGCGTCCACCGCCTCGCCGACCCGGATGTCGCCGGTGAACACCGCCGGCGGATCCTCGAGCAGGCGGCCGACGCTGCCTTCCGGATAACGCTGGGCATCGGCCCAGTCGGTGCCGGCCGGGGCTGCGGCCATGACCGCCTCGCGACGGGCCGCCGGCATGGCCGACAGCAGATCGTTGGCGCGGGCCGGCGGCAGGCTGGCGAGCGCGCGGGCCGCCTCGCCGGCATCGGCGTTCTCCAGCCGGGCCAGGGCGGACGGGGTGTCCAGCGCGGCGATGCGCGCCGCCAGGGTCTGGGCGGCATCGGCCGCCGGCTGGGGTCCGGTCACTGCAGTGCTCCCTCGTGAGCCCCGGTATACGCGCAAAGCCTAGCGGAACGGACAGCCGGACCACCATGTCCGCGGCCGCGTTTCGGTCACCGGTGACGATTCCTTGACCGATGGCGACGGCTCGGGGGCGGCATGCGGGACACCGGGAAAACAAAGGCCCCGCCGGAGCGGGGCCTTTGCGGAGTGCGGGGTTTCCGCTCTCCCCAAGCCCTCTCCCGCAAGGGGAGAGGGCTTTGCCTTTCCTCCCCTCTTCCCGTCGCGGGAGAGCGGCCGGGGAGAGGGCGTGGACCTCTTAGAAGTCCATGCCGCCCATGCCGCCCATGCCGGCGGCACCGGCAGCCGGCTCTTCCTTCTTCGGCGCCTCCGCCACCATGGCCTCGGTGGTGATCATCAGGCCGGCGATGGACGCGGCGTTCTGCAGCGCGGTGCGGGTGACCTTGGTCGGATCGAGGATGCCGAACTCGACCATGTCGCCGTACTCGCCGTTGGCGGCGTTGTAGCCGAAGTTGCCCTTGCCGTCCTTGACCTTGGCGACGATCACCGACGGCTCCTCGCCGGCATTGGTGACGATCTCGCGCAACGGCGCCTCCATGGCGCGCAGGGCGATGGCGATGCCGTGGTTCTGGTCCTCGTTGGCGCCCTTGAGGTTCTCGATGGCGGCCTTGGCGCGCAGCAGGGCCACGCCGCCGCCCGGGACGATGCCCTCCTCGACCGCGGCGCGGGTGGCGTGCAGGGCGTCCTCGACGCGGGCCTTCTTCTCCTTCATCTCGACCTCGGTGGCCGCGCCGACCTTGATCACCGCCACGCCGCCGGCCAGCTTGGCCACGCGCTCCTGCAGCTTCTCGCGGTCGTAGTCGGAGGTGGTCTCCTCGATCTGGGCCTTGATCTGCTTGATCCGGGCCTGGATGGCATCGGCCGAGCCGGCGCCGTCAATGATGGTGGTGTTCTCCTTGGTCACCTGCACCTTCTTGGCGCGGCCCAGGTCCTTGATGGTGGCCTTCTCGAGCTGCAGGCCCACTTCCTCGGAGATCACCGTGCCGCCGGTCAGGATGGCCATGTCCTCCAGCATCGCCTTGCGGCGGTCGCCGAAGCCCGGAGCCTTCACCGCGCAGACCTTGACGATGCCGCGGATGGTGTTCACCACCAGGGTGGCCAGGGCCTCGCCCTCGACTTCCTCGGCGACGATCAGCAGCGGCTTGCCGGCCTTGGCCACGCCCTCGAGCACGGGCAGCAGCTCACGCACGTTGGAGATCTTCTTGTCGTACAGCAGGACGTACGGATCCTCCAGCTCGGCCGACATGGACTGCTGGTTGTTGATGAAGTACGGGCTGAGGTAGCCGCGGTCGAACTGCATGCCCTCGACCACGTCCAGCTCGTTCTCCAGGCCCGAGCCTTCCTCGACGGTGATCACGCCTTCCTTGCCGACCTTGTCCATGGCCTTGGCGATCAGCTCGCCGATGTCGGTGTCGGAGTTGGCCGAGATCGAGCCGACCTGGGCGATTTCCTTGCTGGTCGAGCAGGGCTTGCTGATCTTCTTCAGCTCATCGACGGCGGCGGTCACGGCCTTGTCGATGCCGCGCTTGAGGTCCATCGGGTTCATGCCGGCGGCCACGGCCTTCATGCCCTCGCGGATCAGGGCCTGGGCCAGCACGGTGGCGGTGGTGGTGCCGTCGCCGGCGTTGTCGGAGGTCTTGGACGCGACCTCCTTCACCATCTGCGCGCCCATGTTCTCGAACTTGTCGGCCAGCTCGATCTCCTTGGCGACGGACACGCCGTCCTTGGTGATCGTGGGGGCGCCGAAGCTCTTGTCGAGCACGACGTTGCGGCCCTTCGGGCCGAGGGTCGCCTTGACGGCGTTGGCGAGGATGTTCACGCCCTTCACCATGCGGGCGCGGGCGTCTTCACCGAAACGGATTTCCTTGGCAGCCATATTGCTTGCTCCGAATTCTCAAACGTGTGTGGGTGCCGGCCGCGCACGGCGCGGCCCGGCGTGAACTCAGCCGAAGATGGCCAGGATGTCGTCTTCCTTGACCACCAGGTACTCGGTGCCGTCGATCTTCACTTCGGTACCGGCGTACTTGCCGAACAGCACCTTGTCGCCCTTCTTGACCTTCGGCGCGCGCACGCTGCCGTTGTCCAGGGCCTTGCCCTCACCGACGGCGACCACTTCGCCCTTGATCGGCTTTTCGGCCGCGGTGTCGGGGATGACGATGCCGCCGGCGGAGACCTTCTCCTCTTCCATACGCTTGATGACCACGCGGTCGTAGAGCGGCTTGATGTTCATCGGTTTCCTCGTTTTCCCTTTTTGTTCAATGACATGGGCCGCGTGTGTTAGCACTCGGCCCCAGTGAGTGCCAATGATACGCGCGGCCGGAGCCCCGGGCCAGCGCGGTCGGCCGGGCAGATGGGGTGGGCTCGGGACGGTTTCAAGGGTCACCCTGTCGGGTCCGTCGGGTCCGTCGGGTCCGTCGGGTCCGTCGGGTCCGTCGGGTCCGTCGGGGTCGCGAGGGTCGCGAGGGTCGCGAGGGTCGCGAGGGTCGCGGGGCCGTCCGGCCCGACGGCCCGACGGCGCCGCGCCGGCCGACGCATTCCCGAGTTTCCAGGCGCGAGCGGACGGAAGGCCCGCCGCCGCGGACGTCAGCCGCGGATCGCCTCAGGCGGGGGACCGGCAGGCACCGGCACGCGCTTGCCGCGCCATGCCGTCATGAGCCTAAAATCGTGACCGGCGTCCCGGATTCCGGGGCCCGCCGCGCCTGCATCATCGGGCGCACAGGCAAGGATGCCCGCGTCAGACGGGCCCTGCCGGCCAGGGGGTTGCAGGACCACTCTTCGGGGAAAAACATGACGCAGTTGTTCAGCCGCATCCGCCAGGCCCGGCTGGGAGCTTCGATGTCCCAGTCGGAACTGGCCTTCGCCGTGGGTGTCGCCCGCAGCGCCGTAGCCCAGTGGGAACGGCGGGACGGGGCCTGCCCGACCACCGAGCACCTGGCCAGGATCGCCCTGGCCACCTCGGTCAGCTTCGAATGGCTGGCCACCGGCCGGGGCCAACGCTGGCTGGGCGGGGATCCATCGGAGGACACCCCGGCCGTGATCCTGAACTTCTATGCCCAGTGCGGTCTGGAAGAGCGCCTGCTGCTGGCCTTCCGCTCCCTGCCCAACCCCAAGCAGGAGCCGCTGGTGGACTTCGTCGAGGCCCTGACCGCCCGCGCCTGAGCCCACAGCGTTCCGCCCGGGACGGAACCGGCGCGGCTATCCTGTGGTCCGAAGGCGGGCCCCGGCGGCCCGCCCCACCCGCACGAGACCCCGCATGACCCCTTGGCTGACGGCCCCGCTGGCCCTCCTGATGCTCGCTCTGGCACCCGCGGCCGGGGCGGTGGACGAATCCGACCTGCTGCCCATAGACGAGGCCTTCGCCCTGAGCGCGGTGGCCAGCGAGCGCGGCCGCATCGAGTTCACCTGGAAGATCGCCGACGGCTATTACCTGTACCGGCACCGGATGGGCGTGGAACTGGTGGAGGGCGGCTTCAAGCTCAATCCGCTGGAGCTGCCCGAGGGCATCGCCCACACCGACGAATTCTTCGGCGACGTCCAGACCTACCGGAACCAGGTGACCGCGGTGCTGACCGGCGCCGCCGCCGACGACGCGCGCACGCTCGGCTTCCGGGTGAAGTACCAGGGCTGCGCCGACATCGGCATCTGCTATCCGCCGCACAGCCAGGTGGTCAGCGTGACCCTGCCGCC
The DNA here is from genome assembly GCF_008386465.1 of Arenimonas fontis. Taxonomy (GTDB): domain Bacteria; phylum Pseudomonadota; class Gammaproteobacteria; order Xanthomonadales; family Xanthomonadaceae; genus Arenimonas; species Arenimonas fontis. The sequence goes on along the minus strand of NZ_VUOD01000007.1, from coordinate 64,593 downwards.
GGCCGGCACCGTGCTGGATGCGGCGCCGAGCGGCGACCGGGCCGACCAGGCCCTGGCCGGCCTGGACGCGCTGACCGGCGGTCGCGGCGGCACCGTCCCGGGCCTGGACCTGGAGCCGGCCGGCGGGGCCGGCTTGCCGCTGCCGCCAGAGCAGGCCTTCGGCTTCGAGGCCGTGGTGGCCGGCCCGGAGATGCTGATGCTGCGCTTCGCGCCGGCGCCGGGCTACTACCTGTACCGCGACCGCAACAGCTTCTCGTTGACCGGCGAGGGCGTCGCCCTGGCGGCGCCACAGTGGCCGGCCGCCCGCGCCTATCGCGACGAGCATTTCGGCGAGGTGATGGTCTATTTCGAGCCGGTGGACGTGCCGCTACCGCTGCAGCGCCTGCGCGCCGAGGCCACCGACGTCAGCCTGCGCGTCACCTTCCAGGGCTGCCAGGACAACGGCATCTGCTACCCGCCGATGACCCGAGAAGTGCGCCTGGCGCTGCCGCCGGCCGCGGCCGCGGCCGGGCAGGACGCCCCGCCTTCCGGCACCGGCGCCGACATGCCCGCTCGCGCCGGCACGCCGCTCTGGCTGGCCCTGCTGCTGGCCCTGGGCGGCGGCCTGATCCTCAACCTGATGCCCTGCGTCCTGCCGGTGCTGTCCCTCAAGGCCCTGTCCCTGGCCCAGGGCGGCGGCGACCGCCGCCAGGCCCGGCGCTCTGCCACCTGGTACACCCTGGGCGTGCTGCTGAGCTTCGCCGCGGTCGGCGCGGTCGCCCTGGCGCTGCGCCAGGCCGGCCTGGCCCTGGGCTGGGGCTTCCAGCTGCAGCAGCCGGGCGTGGTGGCGGCCCTGGCCCTGGTGATGGTGGCGATCGGCCTGGCCCTGTCGGGAGTGTTCAGTCTCGGCGCCGGCCTGGCCGGCATGGGCCAGTCGCTGACGCAGAAGTCCGGCCCGGCCGGCGACTTCTTCACCGGCGTGCTGGCGGTGGTGGTGGCAAGCCCCTGCACCGCGCCCTTCATGGGCAGCGCCCTGGCCTTCGCCTTCACCGCCTCGCCGGCGCTGGCCATCGCCGTGTTCCTCGCCCTGGGCCTGGGCCTGGCCCTGCCCTTCCTGCTGATCGGCTGGGTGCCGGCGCTGGCGGCGATGCTGCCGCGGCCGGGCGCCTGGATGGAGACGCTCAAGCAGGTGCTGGCCTTCCCGATGTACCTGACCGCGGTGTGGCTGCTGTGGGTGCTGGCCAAGCAGCGCGGCGCCGACGCCATTGGCCTGGTGCTGGCCGGCGCCGTGGTCATGGCCTTGGGCCTGTGGTGGTGGGAGAAGGCGCGCTGGGCCGGCAGGCGCACGCGCTGGCTGGCCCTGGCCCTGGCCCTGGTCGCGCTGTGGCCGGTCTGGGCGGTGCAGGCGCTGCCGGCGCCCGAGCGCGTCAGCGCGGCCAGCGCCGACGGCGCCGTGCCCTATTCGGCCGAAGCCCTGGCCCGCTACCGCGCCGAGGGCCGGGTGGTGTTCGTGAACATGACCGCCGACTGGTGTGTCAGCTGCAAGGCCAACGAGCGCACCGTGCTCGGGCGCGAGGGTTTCCGCGAGGCACTGGCCGCCGCCGATGCCGTCTACATGAAGGGCGACTGGACCGACGTGGACCCGGCCATCACCGCGTTCCTGGAATCCCACGGCGCGGTCGGCGTGCCGCTGTACGTGGTCTACCCGCGCCGCGGAGAGCCGCGGCGTCTGCCGACCCTGCTGACCCCCGAGATCGTGCGCGAGGCCCTGGCCGAGGCCGCCCGCCGATGACCCGGCGCGACTGGCTGGCCTGGAGCGGCATCGTCCTGCTGGGCGCGGTCTGCGCCGGCCTGGGTGGGTGGCTGGGCCAGCGCCTGCTGTGGCCGGCCGAGCAAGCGCCGCCGCCCGGCCTGCAGGTGGTGGCCCGGGGCGAACCGGTGCCGGCCGACCTGGTGCTGCCGACCCTTCGCGGTGAGGGCCGGCTGGCCCTGGGCGGCCCCGGCCGGCGCCGGCTGGTGAACTACTGGGCCAGCTGGTGCGGCCCCTGCCGCGAGGAAATGCCGGTGCTGGACGCCTACGCCGCCCTGCAGGGCCCGACCGGCGTGCAGGTGATCGGCGTGGCCCTGGACAGCGCCGCCGAAGCGGAGGCCTTCCTGCGCCAGGTGCCGGTGCGTTTCGACCTGGCCCTGGAAACCCCGGGCCCGCGCGACAGTTCGGTGCGCCTGGGCAATGCCCGTGGCATCCTGCCCTACAGCGTGCTGATCGGCGCCGACGGCCGGCTGCTGAAAACCCACTACGGCGCCTTCCCGGACGTGGAAGCGGTGCGCGCCTTTGCCGAATAGGCCCCGCGGCGACGGAAATTCAAACGCCCGTTAAAATCGCGCAACTGGCAGGGAACTTCTGGACAAGTGCTGGGTCTGCCCGCAGACTGTGCCACCCCGCGGGAGGCGAGCGTGGCGAAGATCCTGGTCCTGCATGGCCCCAACCTCAACCTGCTCGGCACGCGCGAGCCGGAGCTTTACGGCCGCGTCCGCCTGGACGAGATCGATGCCGCCCTGGCCCGTCAGGCGGGCGAAGCCGGTCACACGCTGGAGAGCTTCCAGTCCAATGCCGAACACGCCCTGGTGGACCGGGTGCAGGCCGCCGCCGGCGACGGCACCGACTTCATCCTGATCAATCCGGCCGCCTTCACCCACACCTCGGTGGCCCTGCGCGACGCGCTGGCGGCGGTGGCCCTGCCCTTCATCGAGGTGCACCTGTCCAACCCGCACGCGCGCGAGCCGTTCCGGCGCCAGAGCTATTTCTCCGACCTGGCCGTCGGCCTGGTCTGCGGCTTCGGCGCCGATGGCTACCGCTACGCCCTAGACGCCGCCCTGACCCGCCTGGCGGTGCCGGCCCGGGCCGCCGCGGCCGGGCGCTGACCCCCTTTCCCGAATCACCACAAGACGAGGCCATCCATGGACCTTCGCAAGATCAAGAAGCTGATCGACCTGCTCGAGGAATCGAATCTCGCCGAAATCGAAATCAAGGAGGGCGAGGAGAGCGTGCGCCTCTCGCGCGTGCCCGCCGGCGGCATCGCCCACGCGGCGCCGGTACCGGCAACGGCTCCGGCGGCGGCACCCGCGCCGGCCGCAGCCGCGGCGCCGGTGCCGGCCGCCCATGCCGACCCGGGCCGCGCCGGCGGCGCCGGCCTGTCGGCCGAGGCGGTCGGCAAGTCCACCAGGGACGTGCCGGACGGCCACATGGTGCGCTCGCCCATGGTCGGCACCTTCTATGCCTCGCCCAGCCCGGACAAGCCGCCTTTCGTGAAGCTCGGCCAGCAGGTCAAGGCCGGCGACACCCTGGGCATCATCGAGGCGATGAAGATGTTCAACCCGATCGAGGCCGAGGTCTCGGGCACGGTGCGCGCGATCCTGGTCGAGAACGGCCAGCCGGTCGAATTCGACGAACCCATGTTCGTGATCAGCTGAGGACCGGCCCATGCTGGAGAAGATCGTCATCGCCAACCGGGGCGAGATCGCGCTGCGGATCCTGCGCGCCTGTCACGCCCTCGGCATCAAGACCGTGGCGGTGCATTCCACGGTGGACCGCAACCTCAAGCACGTGGCGATGGCCGACGAATCGGTGTGCATCGGCCCGGCCCCGTCCGCCGAAAGCTACCTGAACATCCCGGCCATCATCGCCGCCGCCGAGCTGACCGATGCCCAGGGCATCCACCCGGGTTACGGCTTCCTGAGCGAAAACGCCGATTTCGCCGAGCGGGTGGAGAAGTCCGGCTTCGTGTTCATCGGCCCTACTCCGGACGTGATCCGGATGATGGGCGACAAGGTCGAGGCCATCCGCGCCATGAAGGAGGCCGGCGTGCCCTGCGTGCCGGGCAGCGATGGGCCGCTGCCGGACGATCCGAACGAGATCATCGCCCATGCCCGCAACATCGGTTATCCGGTGATCATCAAGGCCGCGGGCGGCGGCGGCGGCCGCGGCATGCGCGTGGTGCACAACGAAGGCTCGCTGATCAACGCCGTGGCGGCCACCCGCCAGGAGGCCAAGGCAGCCTTCGGCAACGACATGGTCTACATGGAGAAGTTCCTGGAGAACCCGCGCCACGTGGAGATCCAGGTGCTGGCCGACGGCCAGGGCAACGCCATCCACCTGGGCGAGCGCGACTGCTCGATGCAGCGCCGGCACCAGAAAGTGGTGGAAGAAGCGCCGGCGCCGGGCATCACCCCGGAGCTGCGCGAGAAGATCGGCCGCATCTGCACCGAGGCCTGCATCCGCATCGGCTACCGCGGCGCCGGCACCTTCGAGTTCCTGTACCAGGACGGGCAGTTCTACTTCATCGAGATGAACACCCGCATCCAGGTCGAGCACCCGGTGACGGAAATGATCACCGGCGTGGACCTGGTGCGCGAGCAGCTGCGCATCGCCAGCGGCGAGAAGCTGAGCCTGCGCCAGGAGGACATCCGGATCACCGGCCACGCCATCGAATGCCGCATCAACGCCGAGGACCCGGTCAGCTTCCTGCCCAGCCCGGGCCTGATCAAGCACTTCCACGCCCCCGGCGGCCCGGGCGTGCGCGTGGACAGCCACATCTACGAGGGCTACAGGGTGCCGCCCAACTACGATTCGATGATCGGCAAGCTGATCGTGCACGGCGCCGACCGCGCCCAGGCCATCGCCCGCATGCGGGTGGCGCTGAGCGAAATGGTCGTGGACGGCATCAAGACCAATGTGCCGCTGCAGCAGCGCATCATGGCCGACATCGGCTTCCAGCAGGGCGGCACCAACATCCACTACCTCGAGAAGCGGCTGGCCGAGCGCAAGGAAAAGGCGATCGGGTTGGGCTGACCGGACGGACGGGCCTGCGATGAGCCGAAAGAAGAGGGACGAGGACGACATCCGCGAGGAAGCGCTGGGCGCCCTGGGCATCTCCGGCGTGTCGGTGCTCTGGCTGATCTTCTGCATCGCGAACTCGGACACGGGGTGGTTGCTGGTCTTCTGGCTGCTGTATCCGCTGGCCCTGATGGCGCATGCGGGAATGGCACTCGGCCTTCCTGCTCCAGGACGGCGTGAGCCGGCCCGGCTCGGGGCGTGGCATGTATACGTTCCTGGCCGCCGTCTTCGCCGGTGCTTGCATGATCACGGCGCTGGCCCTGATCGGCCTTCCAAGCCGGCACTGACGTCCCAGCCGTGCCCTTCATCGAACTGAGCCTGCGCGTCCGCGCCGAAGACGAAGCCCGCGCCGAGCGCGCGCTGATGGACATCGGCGCGCTGTCGGTGACGCTGCTGGATGCCGATGCCGAGACGCCGAACGAGCGCGCCGTGCTCGAGCCCGGCGTGGGCGAGACGCCGCTGTGGCCGCAGATCACCCTGGTGGCGCTGTTCCCGGGCGATGCCGTGCCCGAGCTGGTGCTGCACACCCTGGAAGCCTTCGACGAAGGCCTGGACCTCTCGGACGCGCAGTTCCGCGAAGTCGCCGACCAGGACTGGGAACGCGCCTGGATGGACCAGTACGAGCCGCTGAAATTCGGCGCCCGCACCTGGATCGTGCCCTGGAACATGGAGGCCCCGGCCGAGGCCGAGGGCGGCGTGATCGTGCGCCTGGACCCGGGCCTGGCCTTCGGCAGCGGCACCCACCCCACCACCTCGCTCTGCCTGCAGTGGCTGGACGGCCTCGACCTGCGCGGCAAGGCGGTGCTGGATTACGGCTGCGGCAGCGGCATCCTCGCCCTGGCAGCGCTGAAGCTGGGCGCGGCGCGGGCGGTCGGCGTGGACAACGATCCGCAGGCCCTGGCGGCCAGCGCCGACAACGCGCAGCGCAACGGCGTCGGCGAACGCCTGGCCGTGTACGCGCCGGAGGATGAACCGGACGCCCGCTATCCGGTGGTGGTGGCCAACATCCTGGCCTCGGCCCTGGATGCCCTGGCGCCACGCTTGGCCGATCGCGTCGAAACCGGCGGGCTGATTGCCCTGTCCGGCATCCTGCAGGGCCAGGAGCAGGAACTGCTGCAACGCTACCGGCAGTGGTTCGAGGCGCTGGAAGTGGCGACCGAGGGCGACTGGGTGCGGATCAGCGGCCGCCGCCGCTAGCCTGCGCCGCCTTCGCGCTTATCATCGCCGCATGGCCCGCGCCCCCCGCTTCGCCACGCCAGCACGTCCCGCGCTGAAACCGTCCCGCCCCTGGGGCTGGTGGCTGGCGCTGGCCGCGCTGGCCATCGCCCTGCCGCTGCAACTGGCCCTGGCCGACCGTGCCCGGCTGGCCGCCGACCCCGGCTGGCGGCCGCGACTGGAGTGGTTGTGCGGCTGGCTGGGCTGCGCGCTGCCGCCCTGGCGCGAGCCGGGCGCGTTCCGGGTCACCAGCCGGGAAGTGCGCCCGCATCCGACCGCGCCGGGTGCGCTGCTGGTGACCACCAGTTTCCGCAACGATGCCCGCTGGCCGCAGCCCTGGCCGCAACTGGAGGTGGCCCTGCACGACATAGACGGCCGGGCCCTGGGCGTCCGCCGGTTCGCCCCCGAGGAGTATCTGGGCGCGCCCCCCGCCGCCGCCCTGATCGTGCCGGGACAATCGGTGCTCGCCACGCTGGAGATCCTGGACCCCGGCAAACGCGCGGTGGCCTTCACTTTCGATTTCCACTGAGACCGACCGGCGGGGTCATTAGCGGCCGTCCCGGCTTTGGCGTAGACTGCCCACCCCGCCGCAGACCGGCGGCGCCGCACGGAAGCGGACACAAGCCCCAGGAGTCCAGCCCTGTGAATGCCCTCCCCGCCGCGCGCGCGGACGCAAACACGACCCCGTCAGGCCACACGCCGCTGCGCGACCACGTCGCCCGTTCGGTGCGCCGCTACCTGCACGACCTGGACGGCTGCGACGCCAACGACCTGTACGAGCTGGTGCTGCGCGAGGTGGAAATTCCGCTGCTGCTGGAAGTGCTGCAGCACTGCGAGGGCAACCAGAGCCGCGCCGCCGCCTGCCTGGGCATCAACCGCGCCACCCTGCGCAGGAAACTCAAGGCCTACGGAATCGCCTGATTTCCCTGGCCTCCGGCCCCCGGCACGAAGCCCTGTTCCCGTATAATCGCCGCCTTTCCCCGGGGGTAGCGGATGGCTGCTGATCGTCGGCCCGTGCGGCGGGCATTGCTTTCGGTATCGGACAAGACCGGCGTGGTCGAACTGGCACGCGGCCTGCACGCGCTGGGCGTGGACCTGCTCAGCACCGGCGGCACCGCCCGCAGCCTGCGCGAAGCCGGCCTGCCGGTGCGCGACGTCAGCGAGGTGACGGACTTCCCCGAGATCATGGACGGCCGGGTCAAGACCCTGCATCCGAAGATCCACGGCGGCCTGCTCGGCCGCGAGGGCACCGACGACGCGGTGATGGCCGAGCACGGCATCGCCCCGATCGACCTGCTGGTGGTCAACCTCTATCCCTTCGCACAGACGGTGGCCAAGCCGGACTGCAGCTACGAGGACGCCATCGAGAACATCGACATCGGCGGCCCGGCCATGCTGCGCGCCGCCGCCAAGAACCACGCCCGCACCTCGGTGGTGGTGGACCCGGCCGATTACGAAGCCCTGCTCGAGGCGCTGAAGGCCGGCGGCAGCACCGCCGCGCAGCGCCGCGCCTGGGCCGCCAAGGCCTACGCCCACACCGCCGCCTACGACGGCCAGATCGCCATGTGGCTGTCGCCGCGGGCCGAGGATCCGGCCACGCCGGAGGCCTGGCCCAGGACCTTCCACGCCTCCCTGCAGCTGGCCTCGGCGCTGCGCTACGGCGAAAACCCGCACCAGCGCGGCGCCCTCTACGTGGAAGCCGGCGCCGGCGAGGGCATCGTCGCCAGCGCGCGTTTCCTGCAGGGCAAGGAGCTGAGCTACAACAACCTGGCCGACGCCGACGCCGCGCTCGAATGCGTCAAGGCCTTCGACGCGCCCGCCTGTGTCATCGTCAAGCATGCCAATCCCTGCGGCGTGGCAGTCGCGGGCAGCCTGATGGACGCTTACGACCGTGCCCACGCCGTCGACCCGACTTCGGCCTTCGGCGGCATCATCGCCTTCAACCGCGAACTCGACGCCGCCACCGCCGCCGAGATCCTCAAGCGCCAGTTCGTCGAGGTGGTGATCGCCCCGGCGATCGCCGCCGACGCCCTGCCGCACTTCGCGAAGAAGCCGAACGTGCGCGTGCTGGCCTGCGGCGCCCTGCGTCCGGCCGGCGGGCTGGAATACAAGCGCATCGCCGGTGGCCTGCTGGTACAGGACGCCGATACCGACACGCTCACCGCGGCCGACCTGAAGGTGGTGACGAAGCGGGCGCCGACAGAGGCGCAGTTGCGCGACCTGCTGTTCGCCTGGAAGGTGGCGATGTACGTGAAGTCCAACGCCATCGTCTACGCCAGGGATCTGCAGACGGTCGGCATCGGCGCCGGCCAGATGAGCCGGGTGGTCAGCGCCAGGATCGCCGGGCTCAAGGCCGAGGAGGCCGGCCTGCAGGTGGCCGGCTCGGTGATGGCCTCGGACGCCTTCTTTCCCTTCCGCGACGGCATTGACGCCGCCGCCGCCGCCGGCATCGCCGCGGTGATCCAGCCGGGCGGCTCGATGCGAGACGCCGAGGTGATCGCCGCCGCCGACCAGCACGGCATGGCCATGGTCTTCACCGGCCGCCGCCACTTCCGGCACTGAAGCCATGAACGAGGCCGCCGGCACCGCGAGACGACGCCTGTGGCGCGGCCTCGCCCTGCTGCTGGTGCTGGCGGCGCTGGTCGCCTGGGGCATGGACCGGCAACGCGAACGGGCGCAGCGGCAGGCGGCGGCCGACGAACTGTCGCGGGTGCTGGCCGAGTTCCGCCGCGGCCTGCCTACGCCCTACGCGCCCGGCCTGGTCACCGAGAGCGCCGGCTTCGAGGGGACGGCGCTGGTGATGACGATCCGGGCGGAGAAGCGCCGGGTCGGCGACGGCGACGAAGGCCAGCTGGCAGCGGTGCGGCGGGCCGAGCAAGCGCTGATGCTGCCGCTGTGCGCAAGCGCCGACGTGCGCTTCCTGCTGGCGCGCGGCCTGACGATCAAGCGCCGGTTCGTGGACGGCGACGGCCGGGTATTCTTCGACATCGAACTGGGGGCGGACGATTGCGGCCGCGCCCGCACGGGAGTCACGCCATGAAGATCCTCGTCATCGGCTCGGGCGGCCGCGAGCACGCCCTGGCCTGGAAACTGGCGCAGTCGCCGCGGGTGCAGGAAGTGCTGGTGGCGCCCGGCAACGCCGGCACCGCCGCCGAACCGCGCTGCCGCAACCTGGACATCAAGGCCAGCGACCTGGACGGCCTGCTCAATGCCGCCGAAACCGAAGGCGTGGCCTTCACCGTGGTCGGTCCGGAGGCGCCGCTGGTGGCCGGCGTGGTGGACCGCTTCCGCGAGGCCGGCCAGCCGATCTTCGGCCCCACGGCCGCGGCCGCGCAGCTGGAGGGAAGCAAGGCCTTCGCCAAGGACTTCCTGGCCCGGCACGGCATCCCGACGGCGTTCTACGCCGTGTTCGAGGACGCCCGGCTGGCCATCGAGCACGTGCGCGAGCACGGCGCCCCGATCGTGGTGAAGGCGGACGGGCTGGCCGCCGGCAAGGGCGTGGTGGTGGCGATGACGGTGCAAGAGGCCGAAGCCGCCATCCGGGACATGCTGGAGGCCAATGCCTTCGGCGAGGCCGGGGCGCGTGTGGTCATCGAGGAGTTCCTCGAGGGCGAGGAGGCCAGCTTCATCTCGATGGTGGACGGCAGCACCGCCCTGCCGATGGCCACCAGTCAGGACCACAAGCGCGTCGGCGACGGCGACACCGGCCCGAACACCGGCGGCATGGGCGCCTATTCGCCGGCGCCGGTGGTCACGCCGGAGGTGCACGAACGGATCATGCGCGAAATCGTCGTGCCGACCGTGCGCGGCATGGCCGCCGACGGCATGCCCTTCACCGGCTTCCTGTACGCCGGCCTGATGATCACGCCGGAGGGCGCGCCCAAGGTGATCGAGTTCAACGTCCGCTTCGGCGACCCGGAAACCCAGCCGGTGATGCTGCGCCTGCGCAGCGATCTGGTGGACCTGGTCGAGGCCGCCATCGCCGGCCGCCTGCATGAGGTGAGCGCCGACTGGGATCCGCGTCCCAGCCTGGGCGTGGTGCTGGCCGCCGAGGGTTATCCCGGCACGCCGCGCACCGGCGACGTCATCGCCGGCCTCGGCGTGGACCCGGGCCCGGACGCCAAGGTCTTCCACGCCGGCACCGCCTTCAGGAACGGCCAGGTAGTCACCGCCGGCGGCCGGGTGTTGTGTGCCTGCGCCCTGGGCCAGGATCTCGCCGAGGCCCGGCGCCGCGCCTACGCCGCCGCCGCCAACCTGCACTGGCAGGGTGTGTTCCACCGCGGCGACATCGGCTGGCGCGCCCTCCGGTCCTGAGCGGGCAGCGGGGCGGGAAACACGGGGGCGGGCATGGCACACAACCAGTTCGAACTGTTGCGGCAGCGGCGATTCCTGCCCTACTTCGTCGTCCAGGCCCTGGGCGCCTTCAACGACAACGTCTATCGGCAGGCCATCATCGGCCTGCTGTTTTTCATGGGCGTCACGCCGGAACAGCGCACCCTGTACACCAACCTGGCGCCGGCGCTGTTCATCCTGCCCTACTTCCTGTTCTCCGGCCTGGCCGGGCAGATCGCCGAACGACTGGAGAAGCAGAAACTGATCCGCATCACCACCGCCATGGAGATCGGCATCATGTCGGTCGCCGGCATCGGCTTCCTGCTGCAGTCCATGCCGCTGCTGCTGCTGGCGCTGTTTGCCACCGGCCTGCAGTCCACCCTGTTCGGGCCGGTGAAGTATTCGATCCTGCCCAGCGTGCTCAAGCCGGAGGAACTGACCGGCGGCAACGGCCTGGTCGAGATGGGCACCTCGCTGTCCATCCTGCTGGGCATGATCGCCGGCGGCCTGATTTTCGTGCTGGCCGGCCAGTACGGGCCGGTGACGGCCGCCAGCGCCATCGTCCTGCTCGCCGTCACCGGCAACCTGGTGGCGCGCGCCATCCCGCGGGTCGAGGCCTCGGCGCCGGACCTGAAGATCCACTGGAACCCTTTCCCGGAATCGCTGCGGGTGCTGCGCCTGGCCCGACGCCAGCTGGCCGTGCGCAACGCCATCCTCGGCATCTCCTGGTTCTGGTTCGTCGGCACGGTGCTGACCGCGCAACTGCCGACTTACGCCGAGCGGTTCCTGGGCGGCGGCCAGACGCTGTACCTGTTCTGCTTCGTGCTGTTCTCGGTCGGCACCGGCGTCGGCTCGCTGTTGTGCGAGAAGCTGAGCCGGCGCACCGTCGAGATCGGACTGGTGCCGCTTGGCGCGATCGGCATGACCGTCTTCTGCGTGGACCTGTACTTCGCCCAGCCGCAGGCGGCGACCCAGGCCGGACTGACCGTGCGCGAGTTCGTCGCCGGCGGCAACTGGCGCGTCGTCATGGACCTGACCGGCATCGGCCTGTTCGCCGGCCTGTTCATCGTGCCGCTGTTCGCCCTGGTGCAAAGCCGCACGCCCAAGGCCGAGCTGTCACGGGTGATCGCCGGCGTGAACATCCAGAACGCCGGCTTCATCGTCCTGGCGGCCGGCCTGGGCATAGCGCTGCAACTGGGGCCGGTGAACATCCTCGGCATCACGGTGCCACTGCCGGCGCTGAGCATCCCGGAGATCTTCCTGGCCCTGGGCATCGCCAACGCGCTGGTGGCGATCTTCATCTTCAGCCTGGTGCCGGAGTTTTTCCTGCGCTTCCTGGCCTGGATTTACGTCTCGCTGTTCTACCGCCTGCGCATCCGCGGCGTCGAGGACAACGTGCCGGACGAGGGCCCGGCCCTGCTAGTGTGCAACCACGTCAGCTACATGGACCCGCTGGTGATCAGCGGCGCGGTGCCGCGGCCGATCCGTTTCGTCATGTACTACCGGATCTTCAACATCCCCGGCCTGCGCTGGGTGTTCAGGGCCTACCGCGCCATTCCCATCGCCGGCGCCAGGGAAGACCCGGCGGTGCTGGAAGCGGCCTTCGAGGCCATAGACCGGGCCCTGGCCGAAGGCGAGCTGGTCTGCATCTTCCCCGAGGGCGCGCTGACCCGCGACGGCGAGATCGCGCCCTTCAAACCTGGCGTCGAGAAGATCCTGGCGCGCCGGCCGGTGCCGGTGGTGCCGATGGCCCTCACCGGCCTGTGGGCCAGCATGTGGAGCCGGCGTGACAGCCGCCTGGGCCGCCTGCGGGTGCCGCGCCGGCTGCGCGCGCCGGTGCAGCTGATCGCCGCGCCGCCGGTGCCCGGCGAATCCGCCAGTGCCGCCAGCCTGGAAGCGCAGGTGCGGGCGCTGCGCGGTGACCGCCCCTGAGGCCGAGCCCTGGTCATCATGCCGATGCGCGTCGCACCGCATCGGCGCCATTGACGCATCCTGCCGTGCGCCGCAAGCTTGCGCCAGCGCGGCAAGGCCCGCGCGGCATCCAGGGGAATCGCGGGGGAGCACATGAACTGTCCGAATTGCGGCCACAGCAACAGCGCCGGCGCCAGCGCCTGCGAACAGTGCGGCGCCAGCCTGGCGGCCGCCGTACCGCCGGCACCGCCCGCCGCGCCCCCGCCGCCGCAGTATCCGCCGCAGGCCCCGGCCCAGGCCGGGCCGCAGGTGCCCAACCACCTGGTCTGGGCGATCCTGGCCACGATCTGCTGCTGCCTCCCCACCGGCATCGTTTCGATCGTCTACGCCGCGCAGGTGGATGGAAAGCTGCAGGCCGGCGATCTGGCCGGCGCCCGCCAGTCCTCCGACAACGCCAAACTCTGGGCCTGGATCTCCTTCGGCCTGGGCCTGGTCGGCATCTCGGCCTATTTCGGGCTGGCGTTCCTGGGCTTCCTGGCCGATGCCGGCCGCCATTGACACCACCACACCGACCCGGTCCGCGCCAGGCTGGCGCGGACCGGCCATGTTGCTGACGATCGTTGCCGGCGCGCTGCTGCTGCGCCAGGCCGACCCGAACGCGCCCGGCAGCCTGTTGCCGCCCTGCGCATTCGAGTGGCTGACCGGCCTGTACTGTCCCGGCTGCGGCGCCACCCGCGCCCTGCACGCCCTGGCGCACGGCGATCCGGCGCGCGCGCTGGCGATGAACCCGCTGCTGGTGCTGTCGCTGCCGGCGATCGCGCTGATGCTGGCCCGCGTCGCCGGCTGGCTGCCGGCGTCCTGGCAGCCGCTGACGTGGCGCCTGTCCGACGCCCGCCCCTGGGCCGTCGTCATCATCGCCTACGCCATCACCCGCAACCTGCCCTGGGCCCCTTTCTCATGGCTGGCCCCCGGGGGGATTCATTAGCCGCGACCAGAACCCTCAGGTCGTCCAGCCGGCGAGGACGAAGAGGGCGATGATGCCCAGCCATAGCAGCAGGACGCGCCAGACCAGGCTCATGGCGTCGCGCAGTTCCAGCAGGCCCGGCGCCTGGGCCGGACCGTCGGCGGCGTAGGCATCTTCCTCGGCCAGCTCGATGGCCACCGAAGCGCGGGCGGCGGCGCCCAGGAAGCCGCTGTCCAAGCGCACGCCCTCGGCGTGCCAGTCGCGCCAGGCACTGAGGACGCGGTCGAAATCGGCCGCCAGGGCCAGGCCGAAGGTCATCAGCTGGGCGACCGGCCAGTTCAGCACCGCCAGCGCCGCGCGGGCCACGCCGCGCTGGCCCTCGGGCAGGCTGCGCCGGGCCTCGCCCTGGGCGCACAGCGACACCAGCCGGTAGCCGATGGCCCCGACCGCGCCGGCCACCATGAACCAGAACAGCACCCCGAACCAGCGCCACAACGCGCAGCGGAACACCGCCTCGACCAGGGCCGGCCCTTCGCAGCTGGGTTCGCCGCCTTCGGGGAACAGGGCCTGCGCCGCCTCGTGCCGGGCCTGCGGCTCGCGTGCCTCGATCACCGCTTCGACATCCAGGTCCAGGTCGCGCGGGCCCCAGGTGTAGAGCAGCGCCAGCAGGGCGAAACCAAAGGCCGGCAGGCCATAGAACAGCTCGTCCAGCAGGAACTGCGCCAAGCCGACCAGCAGCAGCGGCAAGCCCACCGCCACCAGCAGGCCGACCCGGTTCGGCCATTCGCCGCCGCCGGTTCGGGCGCCCAGCCAATGCAGCCAGGCGATGAACCAGTCGTAGCGGCGCAGACTCGGCAGCGCCGGCACCAGGTGACCCAGCAGCAGGGCGACGACGACGGCGATCAGGGCGGCGGACATGGGGGGATTCTAGCCTTGTCCGGCCAACCAGGCGTCTATCAGCCAGCGGGCGATGGACAGGTGCGGCGAAAGCTTGACCTCGCCGCTGGCCACGGCGGCCAACAGGTCCTGCTTCGAGAACCAGCGCGCCTGTTCCAGCTCGTCGCCGACCACCGGCTCCACCGGCAGGCCCTCGGCCTGGAAGCCCAGCATCAGGCCCATCGGAAAAGGCCAGGGCTGGGAGGCGAGGTAGCGGCAGTTCAGCACCGGCACGCCGGCTTCTTCCATCACTTCGCGCGCCACCGCCTGTTCCAGCGATTCGCCGGGCTCGACGAAACCGGCCAGCACCGACCAGCGCCGCGGCGGCCAACTGGCCTGGCGGCCCAGCAGCAGGCGCCGGCCGTCGCTGACCGCGACGATGACCGCCGGGTCGGTACGCGGGTGGTACTCCAGGCCGCAATGGCCGCAGCGTGCCTGCCAGCCGGCACGCGAGATCAGCAGGCGCTCGCCGCAACCGCCGCAGTGGCGCTTGCGACCCTGCCAGTGCAGCAGGGCGCGTGCCTGGGCGGCCACCGCGGTTTCCAGGGCCGGCCACTGGGTCGCGGCACTGCGCAGGTCCAGACGGCCGGGCAAGGGCTCGGCCAGGCTCTCATGCGCGACAGCAAACCAGGCGCCGGCCTCGGACAGGCCGAGGAAACTGGCGCCGGCGGGGCGTTCCTCGCCCAGATCGCGGCCTTGCAACCAGCCTGGCGCCTCGACGCTGCCGGCAAAACGCAGGTGGCCTTCGGCATCCACCGCCACCACCCGGGCCGAGGGCCAAAGGGCCCGCAACTGGTCGGGATCGTCCCGCAGCTGCTCGGCGCGGTCCAGGCCCGGACCGCGGAAGGCGTAGCCGGGCGCGGGCGCCTGGGTCACGGCTCAGGCGGAAAAACTGCTGCCGCAGCCGCAGGTGGTCTTGGCGTTCGGGTTGCGGATGACGAACTGCGCGCCCTGCAGGCTCTCGCGGTAATCCACTTCGGCGCCCATCAGGTATTGCAGGCTGAGCGGATCCACCAGCAGGGTGACGCCGTCGCGCTGCAGCGCCAGGTCGTCCTCGGCCTGCTGCTCGTCGAACTCGAAGCCGTACTGGAAACCCGAACAGCCGCCGCCGGTGATGTACACCCGCAGCTTCAGCCTCGGATTGCCCTCCTCGGCGATCAGGGCGGCCACCTTGGCGGCGGCAGCGGCCGTGAACTGCAGGGGGGCGTCGAGCTGCTGGTAGCTGGGCTGGGTATCCATGGCCGGAAGGATATGGGGCCGCGCGGCCGCCGCTTCAAGCATCCTGTGCCTCGGCCTTGCCGCGCCGGATCGGCGTGGCGCCGGCCGGCAGTTCCTCGGCTGCCGGGGTCTCGCCGTGGATCAGTCGGCCGGTGACCGTGGCACCGGCCGCCATCTCCACCACCTTGTAATGGATGTTGCCCTGGACCCGGGCCTTGGCAGTGAGTTGCACCCGTTCGTAGGCGTGCACGTCGCCGGTCATGCGGCCGGAGATCACCACCACCGGCGCGCGCACCTCGCCTTCGATGGCGCCGTCCTCGGCGATGGTCAGGACGGCGTCGGTGCCGTCCTCGGCCAGGACCTTGCCGAAGATCCGGCCTTCCACGTACAGGCCGCCGCTGAAGCCGATGTCGCCGCGGATGGTGGCGTGCGGTCCGACCAGGGTTTCGATGGCGGAGTTTCCGTTGCGGGGGGATTTCTTGTCGCCCATGCCGAGCATCTCTCTAGTCTCCTCGTGGTTCCGCGGCCTGCCAGGGGAAGGCCTGGTCCACGGTGTTGCCGTCCGCGCGCAACTGCACCCGGACGCGCTGGGGGGTGAAGCCGTCCGGGAGCATGATGCTCCCTTCCAGCTGCTGGAAATAGCGGAAGGAGAACGGCTGTCCGGGTGCGCCCGGCTTCTGGACCAGTTGCTCCCACGGCAGGCTCATCAGCCGGCCGTCCTTGACCCCCTCCACGGTCAGGCGCGCCTCGCCCTTGCTGATGGCGCCGCGGTTGAGGTTCTGGGTCAGGGTTACGGTATAGCGCCAGGTGCCGCCGGCCTCCGGCGCGAACACGGCTTCGTGCACGCTCAGGCCGCGGCGTTGGCCGGTGGCCCCGACCAGGCGCTCGTAGAAGGCCACGTCGGCGCGCAGGCCGGAAATCTCCTCCTCGCGCTCGGCCAGGGTCGCCTGCAGCTCGGCGTTGGCGGCCCGGCTGATCTGGTCGCTGCGGCGCAGGGTGGTGACGTTCTGCCGGAGTTGCCGCACCAGGGCCTCGGCCTCGCTGGCCCGGCGGGCGGTCAGCGCCAGCTCCTGGCGCACCTGTGCCAGTTCCGGCACGGCCCGGCGAGTGGCCCACACGCCCACCGCCACCAGCGAGCCCAGCCAGGCCGCTAGCAGCAGCGCCAGCAACACCTTCTGATAGGGGCGGTGCGGCACGACGACGAAGCGCGGCTTGTCGGGAACGGGGGTACTCATGCGGGCGGGGGGACCCCTGGGGAAGACCGGCACTAAAGCCGGGGGACTCAGGCAGCGTCAAGGCGGAGGCTCACTATACTGTGAACGCCGTCACGTTCCGGGGAGACCGCCATGACCGAAGCCCATGTGTTCGCCCTCGGCCTGGCCCTGGCCTGCCTGGCGGGCGTGCGGGCCTACCTGACGGTATTCGGTGTCGGCCTGGCAGGCTTGATGGGTTGGGTGGACCTGCCCTCGGCCCTGGAGGTGACCAGTTCGCCCTGGGTCCTCGGTACCGCCGCCGCCCTGGCCCTGGTCGAGTTCGCTGCCGACAAGATTCCGGGCGTGGACTCCGGCTGGGACCTGCTGCAGACCCTGGCGCGCATTCCCGCCGGCGCCTTCCTGGCCGCGGCCACCCTGTCCGACGACGGCCAGCTGGGCACCGGTGCCCTGGTGTTGGGTGGCAGCGCCGCGCTCGGCATGCACCTGATCAAGACGGGCACCCGCGCCGCCATCAACACCTCGCCCGAGCCGGTGTCGAACTGGGTGGCCTCGGCGGGCGAGGACATCACCGCCCTGGGCGCGCTCGCCCTGGTGTTCGCCCATCCCTGGCTGGCCCTGGCGCTGCTGTTGCTGGCGATGCTGGCCGCCGCCACCCTGGCCTGGTGGGTGTTGCGCTGGATCTGGCGCCGCCGCCCGCGCCTGCGCGCCGCGCCCGGCTGAACGCACCCGGCTGAATGCGCCTGGCCGGCACCGCCCCGCGCCGGCGTTGGCTTCGGGGATGAGCCCGGCCGCACTGACAGTCTCCCGGTCGGGGGGCATAATCCGGCCAAGACCGGGGGAACCGCGATGAATCCGCACGACGAGTCTCGGCTCGCCGACCACCGCCACGCCTTCCTGCGCCACCTGCCCCGGCGAGTGGAGTTGATCGGCCGGCGTCTGCACCGCTTCCTCCAGGATGGCTGGGACATCAATGGCCTGGCCCTGATCCACGACGACGCCCGTTGGCTGGGCGCCGCCTGCCAGCGGCATGGCCTGGACGAGGCCGGCCAGCACCTGGGCCATCTGCACGGACTGCTGGCCCAGACCCTGCGCGACCAGGAACTCCCCGATCCCGCCCTGGGCGAGCGTCTTTGGCGCCTGATAGAAGAGATAGGCGAGGCCGTGCCCATGCTGGCCGAGGTCGCCGCCGAACCGGCCGCGCCGGGGCAACAGGCGCAGACCCTGCGGCGGGCGGAAACGCCGCCGGCGCATTACTGGCGCCGCTGGGGCGACGACGCGCCACCGCCGGCCAGGGCCGCTGCCGGACCGGCCGGGGCCAGGCCGTCCACGCAAGCGGAGCTCGCGCCGGCGGCGTCCGTCCGCAAGACTGGCGCCCAAGCCGGTCCGGAAGCGCGGAACGGGACGACGGCCGGCACCAATCCCGCGCCTGCTCCGGCCACGTCTGCTCCGGCCACGTCTGCTCCGGCCACGTCTGCTCCGACCGCGCCTGCTCCGGCCGCGCCTGCTCAGG
This sequence comes from Arenimonas fontis, assembly GCF_008386465.1. Classification (GTDB taxonomy): domain Bacteria; phylum Pseudomonadota; class Gammaproteobacteria; order Xanthomonadales; family Xanthomonadaceae; genus Arenimonas; species Arenimonas fontis. The sequence continues at coordinate 46,420 of NZ_VUOD01000007.1, read as the reverse complement.
CCGCAGCGGCTCCTGCTCACAGACCCGTGGCCGATGCGGCGCGCGCGCCCAGGCCGGCCGCGCAGCCCGCCCCGCCCCGCCCGGTGCCGCGACCGCCGGCCTCGGCGCCGCCGGCCCCGGTGGACGGCTTGCGCGTCTATCACCTGACCGACCATGGCCCGCTGTCGCTGGAACTGGACCAGCGCATGGAAGCGCTCGGCTACGAAGTGGAGCTGCTGGAGAGCGCCGAGGAACTACACGAGCTGCTCGGCGCCCTGCCCGCCCACCTGGCCCTGGTGGATGCGGCCTTCCAGAGCCGGCTGGAGGCGATCGGCGAAACCGTGCGCCAGGCCCGCGAGCGCGGCCCGCACCGGATATTGCTGGTGGCCCTCTCGGAGACCGACGACATCAACCTGCGCCTGGCGGCCCAGCGCGCCGGCGTGGATGCGCTGGTGATCGAACCCGACGGCGCCCAGGACGTGCTGCGCCGCCTGGCGCAACTGTTGCAGCCGGGCCCGGAAGAGCCCTACCGCGTGCTGATCGTCGAGGACGACCGCGGCCAGGCGCTGTTCGCCGAGGGCATCCTGCGCAATGCCGGCATGGAGACCCGGGTGGTGCTGGACTCGCTGGACGTGCTGGCCGTGCTCAACGAGTTCCAGCCTGACCTGGTGCTGATGGACCTGCACATGCCGCATGCCAACGGCATCGAGCTGACGGTGCTGATCCGCGAGCAAGACGGTTTCCTGGACACGCCGATCGTGTTCCTGTCCGGGGAACCCGATCCGGATCGCCAGTTCGACGTGCTCGAAGCCGGCGGTGACGATTTCATCGCCAAGCCGGTCCGTCCACGCCACCTGATCGCCGCCGTGCAGAACCGCATTCAGCGTCATCGCGCCACGCTGGCTCGACGTGGCTCGCGCCATGGCCGCGACCCGGCCACCGGCCTGCACGACCGCGGCGAACTGATGGCACGCCTGGAGGCCCGCCTGGCCGGCGGCCAGGGCGGACCCGGCGGCGTGCTGTTCCTGGAAGTCGAGAGCGTGAACCTGCTGCGCGACCGCTTGGGCCTGACCGCGCTGGAACAACTGCTGGCCCAGGTCGGCCGCATGGTGGCCGAGCGTGCCGGCGACACGCCGGTGGCGCGCTTCGGCGACGGCAGCTATCTGCTGCTGGACGAGCAGCGCGACGGCGCCGGCCTGGAGACGCTGGCCAGCCAGTTGCGCGGCGCCCTGGTACAACACCCCTTCGACGTGCACGGCCATCCCTTGCGCCTGCGCGTCTCGGTCGGCATCTGCGCCTTCGAACACCGTCTGGCCGACGCCGCCGCGGTGCTCAACGCCGTCGAGCGCGCCGCCCGCGAAGCCCGCACCAGCGAAAAGGGCGTGCGCAGCCACGAGCCGGCGCAACCGAGCGAAGCCGCGCGTGAAGCCTCGCTGGTGCAACAGATACGCGAGGCCATCGCCCTGAACAGGCTGGAGCTGCATTACCAGCCGGTGGTGGCGGTGGCAGGCAGCGACGACAGCCAGTACCAGGTGCTGCTGCGCCTGCGCGACGCCGAGGGCAAGCTGCTGCCGGCGGCCGAGGTGGTGCCGCTGGCCGAGCGCGGCGATTTCATCCTCGACATAGACCGCTGGGTGCTGACCGCGGCGTTGAAGCTGATCCGGCAGCGCCGCGCGGAAGGCAAGCCCTTGCGCCTGTTCGTCACCCAGTCGGCGCTGACCCTGGCCGACCCGGGCCAGGCGGCCTGGCTGAAGTCCGAGCTGGCGGCGCACGACGTGCCCGGCACCTCGCTGGTGATCGAGCTGCGGCTCGAGGACGCCGCCGTCCACGCCGCCACCGTGCGCGAGTTCTGCGACCGCATGCTGGACGACGGCGTGCAGTTCTGCCTGAGCCAGTTCGAGGCCGGCCGCGAACCGGAAAGCCTGCTGGACCGGCTGCCGCTGGGTTTCGTCAAGCTGGCGCGCAAGTACACTGCCAGTGTCCTGCCGCAACCGGTGCGCGACGAACTGCGGGTGCTGATCGAGCGATGCCACCGGCACGGCCTGGAAGTGATCGGCCACGGCGTCGAGGATCCGCAGGCGGCCGCGACCTTGTGGATGAGCGGCATCGACTTCATCCAGGGCAATCTGGTGCAGCAGGCCGACACCGACATGGATTTCGATTTCCAGCAGGCCGTACTCTGATGCGAAGGATCGCTCCCAATCCCAACGACGCCCTGATCGTGCGCTGGCTGGCCATCGCCGGCGCGGCCGGCGCCGCCGCCGCCGCGGCCATGGGCCATTTCAGCGACAACTGGCTATGGCAGACCATCGCCCTGGTGGCCGCCCTGCTGGCGGTGGCCGGAATCGCCGGGCTCTGGCGCGCCTTCCGGATGCGCAATCAGGCGCTGGAGGAAGCCGCGCAGCACAGCGGCGAACGGGTGCGGGAAGTCAGCGCCCTGCAGGAGGAGCTGGCCCTGCACCGCCGCCTGGAGCGGGAGCTGACCGAGGCCAAGCAGGCCGCCGAGGCGGCGATGATGGCCAAGGGCGAGTTCCTGGCCACCATGAGCCACGAGATCCGCACCCCGCTCAACGGCATCATCCCGATGCTGGACCTGCTGATGAGCAGCCGCCTGCAACCGGACCAGCAGGAGATCCTGCGCACCGCCTACACCTCGGCGCGGCAGATGCAGCGGATCGTGGACGACATCCTCGACTACTCCAAGCTCGAGGCCAACAAGGTCACCCTGGAGACCACCAGCTTCAACCTGCGCGAGCTGCTGGACTCGGTGATCCGGTTGATGGAAAAGCCGGCCGAGAGCAAGGGCCTGCGCCTGAGCCTGCAGATGGACCCGGCCGTGCGCCTGGCCGTGCGCGGCGACCCGGTGCGCCTGCGCCAGGTGCTGACCAACCTGCTGAGCAATGCGGTGAAATTCACCGAGCGCGGCTCGGTCACCCTGTCGGTGACCCGGCGCGGCGAGGGCCGCACCCAGCACGAGTTGCGTTTCGAGGTGGCCGACACCGGCATCGGCATCCCCCGGGAGGGCACCGACCGGCTGTTTCGTGCCTTCAGCCAGGCCGACGCCAGCACCACCCGCCTGTACGGCGGCACCGGCCTGGGCCTGGTGATCTGCAAGCGCATCGTTGACCTGATGGGCGGCAGCATCGGCGTGGAATCGCAGCCCGGACGCGGCTCCACCTTCTGGTTCGAGATTCCATTGCTCAAGGCCGCCGGCGACATCCAGGGCCAGCGCACCGACCTCAATGGCGCCCGGGTGCTGCTGCTGAGCACCGATCAGGCGCTGCGCCAGCGCCTCACCCAGGCGGCGCCGGAATGGGGCGCCACCCTGACCCTGACCGAAACCACCCAGGACGCCCTGACCCGCCTGCGCACCGCCCTGAGCCGCGGCGCCACGTGGGCCTTCGACCTGCTGCTGGTGGACCTCAACAGCGTGCGTTCCACCGCCATCGCCCTGCACCGCAACCTGCGCCGCACCCCCGAGCTCGAGGATCTGCGCCTGGTCTGGCTGCACGGCGAGGAGACCGTGCCGGCCGAGTTGTCGCAGGCGCCGCATTCGATGATGCTGCCGCGGGTCACCGGCGTGTCCGAACTGCGTTCGTCGCTCACCAGCTTCCTGGCCGCGCAGGCCGGCACCCGGGCCGTTGCCACCGAGGAGATCCCGATGCAGGAGCACAGCCCGGAGCCGGCCGTTCCATCCATCGCCGACGCCCAGGCCCGAGCCGCCGCCGGCAAGCTGCGCGGCCGCGTGCTGCTGGTGGAGGACAATCCGGTCAACCTGATGGTGGCCCAGCGCCTGGTCGGCCTGCTGGGCCTGCACTGCGAAACCGCCGACAATGGCGAAAAGGCCCTGGAACGCATGAGCCAGGGCAATCTGGACCTGGTGCTGATGGACTGCCAGATGCCGGTGAAGGACGGCTACACCGCCTCGCGCGAATGGCGCGAATACGAAGTCAGCAACAACCTGCCGCGCCTGCCGATCATCGCCATGACCGCCAACGCCATGGCCGGCGACCGGCAGAAATGCCTGGACGCCGGCATGGACGATTACCTGAGCAAGCCGGTGGACCGCCGCCTGCTCGAGGCCACCGTGGCCCGCTGGCTGAGCCAGCGCCATGCCGGCGCGCCGCCGGCGAGCCTGCCGACCCCGGCACCGGCCGCGATGACCATGCCGGCCGGGCCGGCGGCGGCACGTCCGGCCGCTGCGGTCCGCCCCGCAGCACCCGCGCAGGCAGCGCCCGCGCCGGTGCCCCAGGCGCGGCCGGACGGAGCCGCCGGCCCGCTGCCACCCCGACCCGTTGCGCCTGCCGCCGCGCCGGTGCCACCCCGCCCTGCGCCGGCATCGGCCGTGCGATCCACAGCCGCGCCGCCCCTCCGGGCACCGGCAGCGGCACCCGCCCCGGCCACCCCGCCTACGGCCGCCGATGTTCCCCCGCCGCCACCGCCGGTCTTGGCCGCCGACGTGGTGGATGAACTGCGGTCGGTGATGGGCGCCGAGTACCTGAGTCTGGTGCGCCTGTTCCTGGAAGATGCGCCCGGCCACGTGCGCGCGCTGGAAGCGGCGGCGGCGGCCGGCGACATGAGCGCCATGGTGGCGCCGGCGCACACGCTGAAGTCGGCCAGCGCCAACCTCGGCGCCATGGCCCTGTCGGCCGCGGCCAAACGTATCGAACTGGGTGCCCGCCAGGGCGTGCTGCCTCGGCCGGCGGTGGCGGTGGCGGTGCTGGAGTCGGAGTTCCGCCGCGCCGAGCAGGCGCTGCGCGGCTTGCTGCGCTGAGCGTCGCGCCGCCCGCGGGCCAGGCCCGGCACGATACCGGGCCGCCCGGACGGCGTGAGTCCACGCCGCGCGCGGGCGTGATCGCAGGGATGCCGGATCCCGCGCGCGGGACCCTGGGCGAGGAAGGGTATCTCAGCCGCCCATCTTGGATTGCAGGTAGTTCTGTTCGCCCACCCGGCCGATCAGGTCCAGCTGCGTTTCCAGCCAGTCGATGTGCTCTTCCTCGCTTTCGAGGATGGCCACCAGCAGTTCGCGCGAGACGTAATCGCCGACCTGCTCGCAATGGGCGATGCCGGCCTTCAGGTCGGGCACGGCCTGCTGTTCCAGCTTGAGGTCGCACTCGAGGCATTCGCGCGGCGTCTGGCCGACCAGCAGCTTGCCGAGGTTCTGCAGATTGGGCAGGCCGTCCAGGAACAGGATGCGCTCGATCAGCCGATCGGCGTGCTTCATCTCGTCTATGGATTCCTTGTACTCGTGCTCGGCCAGCTCTTTCAGGCCCCAGTTGCCGTACATCCGTGAATGCAGGAAGTACTGGTTGATGGCGATGAGCTCGTTGTACAGCGCCTTGTTCAGGTGCGTGATGACCTGGGCGTCACCTTTCATGGCGGGCCTCCTTGCGTGCTTGACGTGGGAGCAGCCTAGCCCGATCGCGCAGCCGATGACGTAAAGGCAATCGCTCGCGTTTGCCAATCGGGTGCGTTCTCGTTTGCGGGGCCCTCACCCCGGCCCCTCTGCCGCGAGGGGAGAGGGGAGGAGCCGGCACGCCGGCGCGCGACCAGGCCGCCGGCCCCTCTGCCGCGAGGGGAGAGGGGAGGAACGACACGAAGCCGCTCTCCCTTTGTGGGGGGGGGTTGGGGAGAGGGGATTACGGAGAGAGAGTGATGTCCCGGATCCCTGTGCGGCTCAGGCCGCCGCCAGCACCGGCAGCGGGAACTCGTTGCGACCGCGGGCTTCCGCCAGCAGGGCGCCGGCCAACTCGCCGCAGGTGCCGCAGCCGGTTCCCAGGCCCGTGCGCATGGCCAGCTCGGACACGGAGGCGCAGCCGGCCCCGGCCGCCTCGCGGATGTCCTGGTCGGTAACGCCGTGGCAAATGCAGACGTACATGGAACCGCCTGTAATGGGAACGGTTCGCATTCGACCCGAAATGAGAATGCTTGTCAACACCGGATGGCCGAGCGCCTGGCCGGAGGCGGGCAAACGTTCAGGCGGGCGGGCGACTGGCCCGCCGGGCAGGGCTGCCGGGCTCCAGACTGGCGGGACTGCCGGGCCCCTGACCCGCCGGGGCGAGCCGGGGATCGGCTTCGGCCCGCCGCGGGGAAATCAGCCGCCCGTCCGCAACGGCCGCCGGAAGGCCGGGCGGTGGCCGGCGCGCATGGCCCGCGGGCGCAGTTCCTCGGCCGGTTCCGGCACCGCGGCCTGGCCGGCCACGTCTCGGGCCCGCGGCGCCAGGTGCGAGAGCGCGCGCAGGTAGACCTCGCGCTTGAAGCTGACCACGTGCCGGGCCGGGTACCAGAAATCCACCCAGCGCCAGGAGTCGAACTCCGGCTTCTCGCTCAGGTCCAGGCGGACATCATCCTCGGCGCCGGTGAGACGCAGCAGGAACCAGACCTGCTTCTGGCCGATGCACACCGGCCGGTTGCCGTGGCGGATGCAGCGCCGGGGCAGCCGGTAGCGCAGCCAGCCCGGGGTGCTGGCCAGCACTTCCACGTGCCGGGGCTCCAGGCCGACCTCCTCGCGCAGCTCGCGGTACATGGCTTCCAGGGGCGTCTCGTCCGAGTTCATGCCGCCCTGGGGGAACTGCCAGCCGTCACGGCTGACCCGCCGGGCCCAGAACACCCGGCCGTCGCCGTGCATCAGCACGATGCCCACGTTGGGGCGGTAACCGTCCGGATCCACCACGGGACGGACTCCAATGCTGTACTGCGGGCCAGCCTGCCACAGGCCCGCGCGCCACCACAAGCGCGACGGCCCGGCCGAATTGACAGGGCCGCCGGGAGAGCCGAAAATTCGCGGCCCTGTCCGCCCCGGACAGCACCCGTGGCTATGTAGCTCAGCCGGTTAGAGCACAGCACTCATAATGCTGGGGTCGGTGGTTCGAGTCCACCCATAGCCACCACTTCCGAGCCCGCCGATTGGCGGGTTTTTCGTTTCCGGGCAGCGCCCTGGGCAGAAGATCTGCCTGGCCGACCCATTCCTTCACTGGGTATGCCGACGTAGGGCAGACATGCCCGCATGGATGTGGGTCAACACCCCTGCGGACTCTTGCTACTTTTCGCCCATGGCTACCGCCGGCAACTTCGCGAGAAGTTCAAATCCCTCCCCGAGGGCGCCACGACAGAATCGTGGCGGCTCAGGATTTGAACCGCCCGCTCCTGAACGTCCGGGGAAAACTTCGCTGCCTTTCTCATTGCTCAATCCTCTCAACGGAATGAGCCTCCGGTAAAGGCGGGGCGGTTCAGGACGCACATGTTCGTGTGACGCCGGACGCCGCCGGTCATGGCCGCGACTGCAGCCCCATCACTTCCGCCACCATCCGCATCGTGTTCACGTGCAGCTGCACGACTTTCTGCAACGGTTCCTGGTAACCGCCGGCCAGCACCCAGGCTACCGGTACGCCCGCCGAATGCAGCCCGGAGAACACCTGCAGGTCGCGCATGGCCATCTGCGCCGTGTCGAGGAAGCCGCCCAGCGGGTCGTCCACATGCGGATCGGCGCCCGCCTGGTAGAGCACGACGTCGCAGGTATCGGCCAGGCGCGCCACATCCGATTCCACCTGGGCCAGGAAGGCCTGGGGATCGCAGCCATACATCCATTCTTCGCCGGCGGTGATATGGGTGATGCCTTCGCGGCCGACGCGGTCGAGGATGTCCTCGGTACCGTCGCCGTAGTGGTAGTCGTAATCGAGGATGCCCACGCGCAGGCCCGGGCGATCGGCCCTCAGCGCCAGGGCCGTCACCATCAGGCCGTTGAAGGTGCAGAAGTCGGCCGCCTTGTCCCAGCCGGCGTGATGGAAACCCGACACCGGCGCCGCCACGATACCGGCGCCATCCAATGCCCAGCGCGCCGCGCTCAACAAGGCGCCGCTGGTCCAGGGCAGGCTGGCGGCCACCGCCGGGTCTCGATTGCCGAAGCCGTTGGGCCGGCGCCCGGCCAGTACGTCCTCGACGAAGCTGCGCTCATGGGCGAGGCACAGCTCCTGCACCGTGACCGGCTGCGGCGGCCGCACTTCCAGGGCCGGCCACTCGGCCCGCCAAGCCGCCATGACCGCCGCCGGCTTGGCCGCACTCGGCGACAAGGCCTGCATGGGCGCATTCATCCGCTCGCTGTAGATCGCCTTCATTGACGTACTCCGGCAGGACCCGCTGCCGATTGTCGCCACGCCGCCGTCTCAGCCGTCGAGACGGCAGTCGCGATACTGACGGCGACCGGCGTCCGTCCACGACAGGCGCCGGGGACACCACGGCGCGAGAACATCTCATGCGCGACGAAGACTACCTGGACCTCCCGGTCATCTGCAGACCCGCCGGCGTGGACGGCCGGCCAAGCTGGCTGGGTTACCGCTTGCCCGGCGACATCGCCGAAACCCTGGGCATTCCCGCCGGTCCGTGGCCCGTGCCGGTGCGTTTCCTCCATGAACACCTGGGACGGACCCGCCGGCTGATCGATCCGGGCGCTCTGTGCGCATTCCTGATGGCCGACCGTGCGCGTCCGCGCCCGAGCCCTCGCCACATTGCCGGCACGGAGATGCAACGCGCCCTGCTGGCCCACCTGGCCGGCGGCGACATCCGTGAAAGGGTGCTGGCCGGCGGCACCGACTGGCGGGCGGAGTTCGGGCCGGCCCCGTCGGGTCCGGCGGTCGGGCTGCAGGCCCATGCGCGCACGCTCGCCCTGCTGGCCCCCGGCGCCGAGGCAGCGCTGCGAATCACCTGTTTCGAGCCGCTCGACCATTGCGTCGCCGGCATGCTGCTCGACCTGGTCCGGCGACGCCCGCCCGCGGATGGCCAGGAGGCCGTATCGCCGGACTTCCGCGCCTTGCTGGAACGCGCCGATGCCTTCACCAACCATCACGCCCGCCGCCTGGGAAGGCCGCACCTGCGGGCCTGGCCTGGCGGGCTGGAGGGCTCAAGGCCTGGTTGCTACCCGCCCGACCTTTCCGCCGCCCTGCCGGCCGCGCAATGTGGCATCCAGCTGCGGCTTCGCGACGCCTGGGGCCAGTATCTGGACGCACTGCTTGGTGACGAGCATGCCGCGCGGCAAGCGGCCGCCACCGGGATCACACCCGCCCCAGCACCGGGATCAGCGCCCCGGTGATCGCGCTGGCCTCGTCCGACAGCAGGAAGACGATGGTCGCGGCCAGCTGTTCCGGCTTCACCCAGCGGCTGAAGTCGGCATCGGGCATGTCGCGCCTGTTGGCCGGGGTGTCGATGATGCTGGGCAGCAGGGCGTTGACGGTGATGCCGCGCTCCTTGAGCTCCTCGGCCAGCGATTCGGTGAGCTTGGCCACGCCGGCCTTGGAGGCGGCGTAGGCGCCCTTGCCCAGTTCGCCACGGGTGGCGGCGTTGGCGCCGATGTTGACGATGCGGCCGCCCTCCTGCAGATGCGGCAGCGCCGCCATGCAGGCGGAGACGGCGGTGCGCAGGTTCATCCGGTACATCGCGTCCCAGGTCTCGAGTGCGCCGCCCTGCACCTTCTCCCAGGCGAAGCCGCCGGCGATGTTGACCAAGCCGTCGAGGCCGCCGAAATCGCCGGCGATGCGGGCCAGCGCCGCCCTGGCCGCGCCGCCGTCGCCCAGGTCCACGCCGCCGTGCAGGCTGGCGCCGGCCAGTTCGGCCGGCTTGCGCGGCGCTTCGGCGTGGTCGAGGGCGGCGACCTTGGCGCCCTGGGCGACCAGGGCCTGCACGACGGCGGTGCCCAGGGCACCGAAGGCGCCGGTGACGGCGATCTTCTTGCCGGTGAGGGACATGGCGGACTCCAGTGGAACGTGGGCCGTCATGGTAACCGAGACGCCACGGCGGCCGGATGGAGCGCCCTCGCGCGCCGGCGCAGCGTGCGCCGGCATCGGGTTCAAGACGCCGGCACCCGCACCCATCCCTCCATCAGCACGCGGGCGCTGCGGCTCATGATGGCCTTGCGCACCACCCACTGGCCCTCACGGCATTCGGCCTCGGCGCCGACGCGCAGGGTGCCGCTGGGGTGACCGAAGCGCACGGCCTGGCGCTGGCCGCCGCTGGCCGCCTCGTTCACCAGGGTGCCGGGGATGGCGGCGGCGGTGCCGATGGCCACGGCGCAGGTGCCCATCATGGCGTGGTGCAGCTTGCCCATGCTGAGGGCGCGCACGCACAGGTCGATGTCGGCGGCGGTGATGTGCTTGCCGCTGCTGGCCACGTAGTCGGTGGCCGGGGCGACGAAGGCGACTTTCGGCGTGTGCTGGCGCTTCGGCGCTTCCGACACGTCCTTGATCAGGCCCATGCGCACGGCGCCGTGGGCGCGGATGGTCTCGAAGCGGGCCAGAGCCGCCGGGTCGTTGTTGATATCCAGCTGCAGCTCGGTGCCGGTGTAGCCGATGTCGCGAGCGCGCACGAAGATGGTGGGGATGCCGGAATTGATCATGGTGGCCTGGAAGCGGCCCACGCCCGGCACGTCCAGTTCGTCCACCAGGTTGCCGGTGGGGAACAGGGCGCCACCGTCCTCGCCCTCCTCGGCCGGGTCCATGAACTCCAGGACGATCTCGGCGGCCGGGAAGGTGACGCCGTCGAGCTCGAAATCGCCCAGCTCCTGCACCTGGCCATCGCGGATGGGCACGTGGCAGACGATGGTCTTGCCGATGTTGGCCTGCCAGATGCGCACCGGGAAAACGCCGTCCTTCGGCAGCCGTTCCTTCCCGATGAAGCCGTTGGCGATGGCGAAGGGGCCGACGGCAGTGCTGAGGTTGCCGCAGTTGCCGCTCCAGTCCACGAAGGCGGTGTCGATCGAGACCTGGCCGTACAGGTAGTCCACGTCGTGGCCGGGCTGCGTGCTCTTGCCGATGATCACGCACTTGCTGGTGCTGCTGGTGGCGCCGCCCATGCCGTCGGTGTGCTTGCCATAGGGATCGGGCGAACCGATCACCCGCATCAGCAGCGCGTCACGCGCCGGGCCAGGTACGCGCGCGGCTTCGGGCAGGTCCTCCAGGCGGAAGAACACGCCCTTGGAGGTGCCGCCGCGCATGTAGGTGGCGGGGATGCGGAGTTGTATTGGTGGGGACATGGATTTTCCGGTCGTTGCTCGCTGGATGGTTCGGTGGTGAGTTTGGGCGGATAGCACTGCGGTCAGGAGTCCGGCACCGTGTCCAGCATGTCGGCCACGCACTGGCAGGCTGCGATGGTGTCGAGGACCAGGCGCTCTTCCACATCGACATGGCCTTCATACTCGGACAGGTTGCGCCGGTTGTGCGCCTGGTCCAGTACGCGCCAGACCTCGGGGCCGAGCCCGAGGGTATGGGGCAGCACCTGGAAGACGATGTAGCGACTCTGTGCACGATAGCCGCGCATTCGCAGGGCAGCCAGGCACAGCGCATGCGCGGCGTTGTAGGCCAGGTCGAAGCGGCATTCCAACGACAGCGGGATTCGCCGCATCGGCCAGTCTGGCCTTGCCGGAGCGGACAAGGCCGCTGATCTCCGCCTCATCGCCAGGCTCCGGGATCAGTTGACCCACGCTGGCGAGGTTCTCAAGCGGCGAGGACATCATCACTTCCCACCAGCCAGAGCTTGGGCTGCGCCGTCACTTTGGTAATGAAGGGGTTCTTCTCCCGCAGCCTGCGGGAGAGTTCCTCACGCGTGTAGAGGGTCGGATGGATCTCCCGGCCCAGCGCGGCGATGGCCGGGCTCAGCGCCGCCATCGTTTCCGCATAGCCCAGCGAATCCGACACCAGCAACAGGTCGATGTCGCTGCTGGCGGTATCCGCGCCCCTAGCCACCGAGCCGTAGACGAAAGCGGCGTGCAGCCGGTCGGCCAAGGGTGCCAGCGCTTCCCGCAAGGGCTCGGCCAGGCCAAAGGTCTTGCGGACGATGGACACCAGCTCGTCGTGGATGGGGCACTGCGGATTGGCCGAGTACAGCTTCTGGTTGCCCTGCCGTTCGACCTTCAACACGCCGCTACCGGCCAGGCGCGCCAGCTCACGCTGTACGGCGCCGCTGCCGGCGCCGGTGAGCTGGATCAGCTCGCTGACGCCGTAACGCCGGCCCGGCTGGCCGAACAGGTGCGCGAGGACGCGCTGCTGCGTCTGCGTGAACAGCGCATCGGACAGGTTGGCCCGCGCGTAGGCCGCGGCGGCCTCACTGACCCGATTGTTCGCCTTCGTGCCCATTTCGGGCATGTTAGTGCCCAAAATGGGTATCTACAACCCCCTCCCACCTCCCCTTGCGGGAAAGGGGCCGGTGGAGGGAAAAAACTCCAGCCGAACCCCTCAATCCAGCCTGTCGTACTTCTTCGCTGTCCCCCGGGCCTTGTCGGCAGGGTATCGCTGCCTGTTGATCTCGAGCTTCCTGGCAACCGCCTGCTCGATGTCCACCCCAAGATCGTGAGCCAGCATGCTGAGCAGGATGGCGATATCAGCGATCTCCTGCTCTATCTCCTGCTTGCGCTCGCGAACGATTCCGGAAAGCTCATCGTCCCTTGCCCACTGTGAGAACTCCGCCAACTCTGCCGCCTCCAGGACGATCGAAGTGGAGAGTGTCCGCAGGTTGTGGAACTGCTCCCAGTCGCGCTCGCGACGGAACTCAAGAAGCTTCTGGAGCAGTTCCTTGCTGATCATGTGCTACTCCACGAACCTGTTCTCGTTGTGCCACCTAAGGAAGGCGGGGTTAGGCATGTCGATGGGATCCTCTGGCAAAGAGGCCAAGGTCTGGCCATGCAGGCGGTAATACGCCTTGCCATTGAAGTATCGGTCACGGATCCGTCCGCTCACCCGCACCTTGAGGTCCGGCTCAACGGTCACCAAGCCAGTGTCGAAGAGTTTATGGAAATCTGAGCGCAGAAGCAGGCCGTTGCTCACTTGATGGGGGCCCTGCTCGGCATACGGGAGGATATGGGCAGCCTCTAGAACCGGGAGTGTGTGCTCACCGGTGATAGCGCATCGTCGCTTGTAAGCGTCAATGACCAAAGTACGGAATGATCCTTGCCCCAAGCGGGCGCGCTGGAGGAAAGGACGACCAAAGCGCTCTTCTTCTTTCGACGCAACATCGAGGACGTGATCCGATGCGGCCGTTCTCAGCTCCGAGAGGATGCTGGCGCCATCTGCGGCTTCAGCATCGTAGGTCTTGCCGACCATGATGTTCTTGGCGAAGCGGTCCCCCGCCTCAATCCATCTCTCCTTCGGTAGATAGAACACGCCAGTAAGTACTGTGCAGCCGATCTCTGTATTGAAGTCAGTCGGCTCGTTCCTTAGCGACGTGATCAGCTTCAGGAACTCGGACAAGCTCGGTGCACCGTTCTGCTCGCCAAAGACCTCCCAAGCGGACACCAGCGGCAGCCGTGTGTAGCTGACGAAGTGGCCACCTCCGACGATGTGGTGGTAGGGCGCCCTCAGCTTGAACAGGAACAGGGTGCCAGCCGGCATGTTCGCAATCGGCGGCACCCTAGAGCCTGGCTGCCAGAAGTTCACCTCCCTGCAGTCGCAGCTGGACAGGAACTTGTACCAGCTGTTGTCTGTGACGCCGCACCAGAAACGCATGCACTAACCCCTGCCAGACGTGCCAGAGTGAATGCGGGATGCAGTATCGGAGCGGTGGGCCGTGGTAGCAATCCCCTGTCCCCCTCTCCCCAACCCCTCTCCCGCAAGGGGAGAAGTGCTTTCCCGGGTCAGGCCGCCTGGCTGGCCTCCAGGAAGTCCTGGGCGAAGCGCTGCAGGACGCCGCCAGCCTCGTAAATCGAGACCTCCTCGTCGGAGTCCAGGCGGCAGCGCACCGGCACCTCGATGCGCTCGCCGTTGCGGCGGGTCACCACCAGGGTGAGGGTGGCGCCGGGCTGGCGCTCGCCGATCACGTCATAGGTCTCGCTGCCGTCCAGGCCCAGGCTGATGCGGTTGCTGCCGGACAGGAACTCCAGCGGCAGCACGCCCATGCCGATCAGGTTGGTGCGGTGGATGCGCTCGAAGCCCTCGGCGACGATGGCCTCCACGCCGGCCAGGCGCACGCCCTTGGCCGCCCAGTCGCGCGAGCTGCCCTGGCCGTAGTCGGCGCCGGCGATGATGATCAGCGGCTGGCCGCGATCCATGTAGATCTCGATCGCCTCCCACATCCGCATCACCCGGCCTTCCGGCTCGATGCGCGCCAGCGAACCCTGACGGACGCTGCCGTCCTCGTCGCGCACCATCTCGTTGAACAGCTTCGGGTTGGCGAAGGTGGCGCGCTGCGCGGTCAGGTGGTCGCCGCGGTGGGTGGCGTAGGAATTGAAGTCCTCTTCCGGCAGGCCCATCTTCGCCAGGTATTCGCCGGCGGCGCTGGTCGGAAGGATGGCGTTGCTGGGCGAGATGTGGTCGGTGGTGATGTTGTCGCCGAAGATCGCCAGCGGCCGCATGCCGCGCAGCGTTCGCGGCTTGGCCAGGGCGCCTTCCCAGTAGGGCGGCCGGCGGATGTAGGTGCTCTGCGGCCGCCAGTCGTACAGCGGGCTCACCTTCCCGGCGCTGGCCTGGACCGGGCGGAACATCGGTTCGTAGACCTGGCGGAAGTGCTCCGGCTTCACCGAAGCCTGCACCACCGCGTCGATCTCGGCGTCGCCGGGCCACAGGTCCTTGAGCAGGATCGGGCTGCCGTCCTCGCGGTAACCCAGCGCATCCTTCTCGATGTCGAAGCGCACCGTGCCGGCGATGGCATAGGCCACCACCAGCGGCGGCGAGGCCAGGAAGGCCTGCCTGGCATAGGGATGGATGCGGCCGTCGAAGTTGCGGTTGCCGCTGAGCACGGCCGTGGCGTACAGGTCGCGCTCCACGATCTCCTGCTGGATCTTCGGATCCAGGGCGCCGCTCATGCCGTTGCAGGTGGTGCAGGCGAAGGCGACGATGCCAAAGCCCAGCTTCTCCAGCTCCTGCTTCAGCCCGGCCTCTTCCAGGTACAGCGCCACCGCCCTGGAACCCGGCGCCAGCGAGCTCTTCACCCAGGGCTTGCGCTTGAGACCCAGCGCATTGGCCTTCTTCGCCAGCAGGCCGGCGGCGATCACGTTGCGCGGATTGGACGTGTTGGTGCAGGAGGTGATGGCGGCGATGATCACGGCGCCGTCCGGCAGCAGGCCCTGCGCTTCCTGGGCGCGCGCGGCCTCGAGATTGCCGGCGATGCCCTTGCCGGCCAGCTCGGTGGTGGCCACACGCACATGCGGGTTGGACGGGCCGGCCATGCTGCGCACCACGCCGGAGAGGTCGAAGTTCAGCACTCGCTCGTACTGCGCGTCCTTCAGCTGCCCGGCCCAGAGGCCGGCGGCCTTGGCGTAGGTCTCCACCAGCGCCACCTGCTCGTCGCTGCGGCCGGTCAGGCGCAGGTAGTCAATGGTATTGCGGTCGATGGCGAACATGGCCGCGGTGGCGCCGTACTCCGGCGCCATGTTGGAAATGGTGGCACGGTCGCCCAGGCCCAGCGCCGCGGCGCCCTCGCCGCGGAACTCCAGCCAGGCGCCGACCACGCGCCGCTTGCGCAGGAACTCGGTCAGCGACAGCACGACGTCGGTGGCGGTGATGCCCGGCTGCGGCCGGCCGCTCAGCTCGACGGCGACGATCTCCGGCAGGCGCATCCAGGAGGCGCGGCCCAGCATCACGTTTTCCGCTTCCAGGCCGCCGACGCCGATGGCGATCACGCCCAGCGCGTCCACGTGCGGCGTGTGGCTGTCGGTGCCGACGCAGGTGTCTGGGAAGGCAACGCCGTCCTGCACGCACACCACCGGCGACATCTTCTCCAGGTTGATCTGGTGCATGATGCCGTTGCCCGGCGGAATCACCTCCACGTTGCGGAAGGCCTTGCGGGTCCATTCGATGAAGTGGAAGCGGTCTTCGTTGCGGCGCTCCTCGATGGCGCGGTTCTTGGCGAAGGCGTCCGGCTCGAAGCCGGCGTGTTCGACCGCCAGCGAGTGGTCCACGATCAGCTGCACCGGCACCACCGGGTTCACCTGGGCCGGGTCGCCGCCGCGCTCGGCGATGGCGTCGCGCAGGCCGGCCAGGTCCACCAGCGCGGTCTGGCCCAGGATGTCGTGGCAGACCACGCGGGCCGGGAACCAGGGTAGATCGCGCTCGCGCCGGCGCTCGACCAGCTGGCGCAGGCAATCGTCGAGGATGTCGGCCGGGCAGCGCCGCACCAGGTTCTCGGCCAGCACGCGCGAAACGTAGGGCAGGCCCGCCCAGGCCCCTGGCCAGCGCGCCTCCACCGCCTCGCGGGCATCGAACCAGTGCAGGGAGGTGCCGGGCAGCGGCTTGCGGTAGGCGGTGTTCATGGGGCTGGCCTTGCGGGTGATCAAAGCCCGCCATTATCGGCCATGCGGCAAGTTCGGGCACGACGCGCGGCGCAGGCAATCCTCTCCCGGCGCCTCTCCCGCGAGGGAGGAAAGGAAATACGCCGAGCCTCTCTCCCCTTGCGGGAGAGGGGTCCGGGGGAGATGGAAAACCCGTCAGCCCGCTATTCCGCCGGCGCGTCGAAACGGTAGGGCGTGGCCTGCGCCGAGGGCCGCTGCCGCCACTCCTCTACGAAGCCGCGCAGGGCCGGCCAGCCCTGCATATCCATGGGGTTGCGGAAGGGCAGGTGCTCGAGCAGGGCGAACAGCTGCAGCTCGAACAGCGGCAACACCCCCTCGTGGAAACCGGCGCGGATCTCGGCCAGATGCCCATCCAGCCAGGCCAGGCTGCCCACCAGGCTGGCCCGGCGCTTGCGCGAGGCGGCATCCGGCGGGCGAGCGGCGACGATCTCGTGGAAGACCACTTCCACCTCCATCGCCATGGCATGCGCCACCAGCTCGTGGGCGTTCATCGGCAGCGGCGTGCGTGCCTGCTCCGGCCAGAACACCCGCGCCTCGCCCCCCTCAGCCAGCCGCGCCAGTGCCCGGCAGGCATTGCCGCTGCCCCAGACCACGGCGCCGTCGTCCAGGCGCAGGGCCGGCAACTTCAGGGCCGGATTGCCGCCGAAGGTGGCGGGATCCTCGCTGAGCAGGTCGTGGATGGGGCGCAGCGCGCAGTCCAGGCCCAGTTCGATGGCCAGCATGCGCACCACGCGGGTGTAGTGGGAACTCTGGCGGCCGATGATCAGGGGCATGCCGGCATTGTCCGCGCCGGACGCCGCCCCGGCAACGTGGCCGGGCTCAGCCCTCGCCCGCCGCGATCACCACCTTGCCCAGGTGCCGGGACGCGGCCAGGGACCGGTAGGCGTCTCCGGCCCGGTCGAACGGGAATACCCGGTCGATCACCGGCCGCAGCCCGGCGGTTTCCACGAAACGGGAGAACCGCAGGGCCATGGCCCGGCTGCCGACCATCAGCCCGAGCAGCCGCTTGCCGCCGAGGAACAAGGCGGCCGGATCCAGTGCCGCCGGCTCGCCACCGCCCAGGCGGCCGACCACGGCCACGCTGCCGCCCGGCCGCAGGGCCGTCACCGACTGCGCCAGGGTCACCGGCCCGCCGACGTCCAGCACCCGGTCCACGCCCTCGCCACCTGCCAGCTCGCGCAGTACCGCGCCCCAGGCAGGCACCCGCCGATAGTTCACGGTGAAGTCCGCGCCCAGGGTCCGGGCCCGCTCCAGCTTGCCGTCGTCCGACGAGGTCAGGATCACCCGCAGGCCCGCCGCCTTGGCCAGCTGCAGCGCCCAGACCGACACCCCGCCGGTGCCCAGCAGGGCGACGGTGGCGCCCGGCGGCAGCGGATCCAGTTCGAACAGCGCGTGCCAGGCGGTCAGGCCGGCACAGGGCAGGGTCGCCGCCTCGACCGGATCGAGATGGGCCGGGGCCGGCACCCAGGCGGTTTCCGGCGACACGACCTCCTCGGCCAACACGCCGTCCACGCTGCCGCCCAAGGCCCGGGCGGTCGCGGCGGTCGTGACCGGGCCGGCCAGCCAGTCCGGGAAAAAGCTGCTGATCACCCGGTCGCCGGGTCGGAACAGGGTGACGCCGGGGCCGGCTTCCAGCACCACGCCGGCCGCGTCCGAGGCCGGCACGATGGCCGGGCCACCCTGGCCGGAGCGGCCGTCCGCAAACATCAGGTCGCGATGGTTCAGGGCCACGGCGCGAATGCCGATCCGCAGCTCGCCGGGCCCGGGCGCGCGTCGGGGGCGGCGGACCGCTTGCAAAGCGCCGATGCCGGCCCCGCGCACGAGGCGGTAGGCGATGGCGTCCGTCGCCACCGGCGCGACAGCACCGGACGACGAAGGAGCTTGGGCGGACGACGAAGGAGCTTGGGCGGACGACGAAGGGGCTTGGACGGACGACGGCAGGGGCTGGGCGGAAGGGCGATGGGACATGGGCATGCTCCGGAGCGGGGGGGTGCGGCATCCTCCCTCCGGCGAATTCGCGGGTAAACTCGCGATTCATGCATACCTAACATGCGTTTTTGCATACCCTGTCCCCCGGGGGAGGCACATGGCCCGGCACGCCGATTGGAGCGACCTGCAGTTTTTCCTGGCGGTCTGCGAGCGCGGCTCGGTAGGCGCCGCGGCGCAGTTGCTGGGCGTCAACCACTCGACCGTGCTGAGGCGCATCGCCAGTCTGGAAAACAGCCTGTCGGTCCGCCTGTTCGAACGGCGGCCCGGCGGTTACGTGCCCACGTCGCGCGGTCAGGAACTGGCCGCCGCCCTGGCCGGCCTCGCCGAGCAGGTGGAGGGCGCCAGACGCCGGGTCACCGGCGGCGACCTGCAGCTTGCCGGCAGCCTGCGCCTGACCGCTCCGGACACCCTGCTGCACACGCTGTTGCTGCCGGGCCTGGCGGCATTCCGCGCCCGCCACCCCGCCCTGCAGCTGGAACTGGTGATCAACAACCACTTCCTGAACCTGGGCCGGCGCGAGGCGGACGTGGCGGTGCGCGGCTCCAACCGGCCGCCGGAAAACCTGGTCGGCCGGCGGGTCGGCCGCGTGCAGACGGCGCTGTACGCGTCCTCGGCCTACCTGGCCACGCTGGGCCCCTCGGCGGACGAGACGGACTACCGTTGGGTCGGTCATGTGGAATCGCTTGCCCACCTGGAGTCGGCCCGCTGGATCGCCCGTCACGTGCCCCCGGACCGGGTGGCGCTGCGGGTGGACGGGCTGCTGAGCCTGGCCCGCGCGGTCGCCGAGGGCTTTGGCGTCGGCTGGCTGCTGTGCCCCGTAGCCG
The DNA here is from genome assembly GCF_008386465.1 of Arenimonas fontis. Lineage (GTDB taxonomy): Bacteria > Pseudomonadota > Gammaproteobacteria > Xanthomonadales > Xanthomonadaceae > Arenimonas > Arenimonas fontis. The sequence continues at coordinate 27,364 of NZ_VUOD01000007.1, read as the reverse complement.
AGAGCCTGCCGGGGCTGGTGCGGCTGCGGCCGCCACCGCCGGAGTTCGACACCCAGGTCTGGGTACTGACGCATCCGGACCTGCGGCGCAATGCCCGGGTGCGCGCGCTCACCGATCACCTGTACCAGAGCCTGTCGGCCGATCCGCGATTGCGGCACGACGACCGTGGCTAAGGCCCTGCCGCCGCCAACCGCTCGGCCAGGCCGCCGGCCCGGCGCGCCGGCCGGGCCAGGGCGGCGTCCAGGCTGTCCTGCGGCGCCCACAGCTCCAACGCGCGCCGGGCCCGGGACAGGCCGGTGTAGAGCAGCTGCCGGGACAGGATGCGGTGCTCCGGGTCCGGCGGCAGCAGCACGGCAGCCTGATCGTATTCGCTGCCCTGGCTCTTGTGGATGGTGATGGCGAAGGCCGGCTCGTGCGCCGGCAGCGCGCCCGGGGCGAAGGCGCGGGCCCCGGCCTCGGTCTCGAACCAGACGCGCAGGCGGCCGTCGGCGCCGCGCAGACAGAGGCCGATGTCGCCGTTGAACAGGCGCAGCCCGTAATCGTTGCGGGTGACCATCACCGCCCGGCCCGGGTACCAGGGGGCATCGGCCGGCACCTGCCAGCGCTGGCGCAGGTGACGCTCGATGGCGGCATTGATGGCCTCGGTGCCGAAGCTGCCTTCGCGCAGGGCCGCCAGCAGTTGCCGCTCGGCCAGGGCGCGCAGCGCCTTCGTCGCCGCCGCGGCTTCGTCGCCCGCCAGCGGTGCCGGCGAACCGGCCTCGGCCAGGCCGTCGGCCCAGCGGCGCAGCACGCGCGCCAGTTCGGCGCTGTTTTCCACCGGATGCGCCCTGCCCTGCCCGCCGGCCGCGGCAAGCGCCGCCTGCAGGGCCTTGGCCTGGCCCAGGCGCACGGCTTCCAGCACCGGCAACAGGCGCGAATCGGCGCGGAAGCTGTGGCGCAGGCGCACCAGTTCCGGTGCCTGCTGCGCTTCCAGCACGGAGACCAGATCGCCGAGCACCGAACCGGCGCCGACCGGATCGAGCTGGTCGGCATCACCCACCAGCACCAGGGTGGCGGTCGGCGACAGCGCCCGCAGCAGGGCGCGCAGTTGCGCCAGGTCCAGCATCGAGGCCTCGTCCACCACCACCACGCCGGCGCTGATCGGCGAGTCGGGGCCGCGGCCGTAGGCCTGGCGGCCGGGCGACCAGCCCAGCAGGCGATGCACGGTCAGCGCTTCGCTGGCCGGCAGCAGCTCGAAATACGGCGCCCAGTCGGCCGGCAGCTGTTCGCGCAGGCGCGCCGATTCCTGCCGCAGCGACTGCACCAGGCGCTGTGCCGCCTTGCCGGTGGGCGCGGCCACGGCGATGCCGTCGCGGGCGGCGATGCCGTCGCGCGCCAGGCGCAGCAGCATGCGCAGCACGGTGGTGGTCTTGCCGGTACCGGGGCCGCCGGTCAGCACGAACAGGCGGCGGCCGCCGACCGCGCGCACCGCCTCGCGCTGGGCGCCGTCGCGGGCGGGATCTCCGCCGGGGAACAGCGCCGCCAGCCCAGCCTCGTCCACGGGCAGCGGCGTGGCGGCGCGGCGGCGTTCGCCGATCAGCGCCGCCACCTCGCATTCGTGCACGTAGTTGCGCCAGAGGTAGAAGCGGCCGGCGGCGTCGAGGACGAAGGGCCTCGTTTCGCGACCATCGCCGACCATGCTTTCGCCGGCGATGGCCTGGCACCGTTCGCCATCCAGCGGCGCCAGGGCGGTGTCGCCATGCAGTTCGGCGACGGCGGCACGGGCCGCCAGTTCGGCCAGCACGGCGCCGCCGCCATGCGACTGCACCCAGCGCGCCATGGCGCGGCCGAGCGCGCGTTCCTGCAGGCGGCCTTCCAGCTCCAGGCGCGGCGGCTGCGCGTAGTCGAGCCAGTTCATGCCGCCATCTCCCCACGGCCGGCGAAGACGCCGTCCACCGCCGCCAGCAGCGCCGGATCGAAACGCCGGCTCCACACGCCCGCGCCCGGCGCCAGGCCGGCGGCGCGGACGAACAGGTAGATGGCCTCGCCCAGGTGCCGTTCCGGCGCGTAACCGGCGAGGCGCTGGCGCAGGTAGCGGTGCAGGGCCAGGGTGTAGAGCAGCGCCTGCAGCCGGTAATGGCTGCGATCCATGGCCTGGCGCAGGGCCTCGCCGCGGTAGTCGGAGAGGCGCTCACCCAGCCAGTTGCCCTTGTAGTCCAGCACGTGCACGCAGCCGGCGTGTTCGAAAATCAGGTCCACCTTGCCGGTCATCAGGCCGCGCAGGGCGGCCAGGCCCAGCGGCGGCACCAGCGTCGGCTCACCATGTTCGGCGCAGGCGCGACGCAGTGCATCGAGGCGGGCGCCGTCGAGGGCAAAGTGGAAGGCCATCTCGGCGCGTTGCTTCTCCGGCGGCACCTCGGCCAGGCACAGGCCCGGCAGCAGTTCCGCCTGCAACGCCGCGTCCAGGCGCGCGGCCAGGCGCGGCACCAGCACGTTGACGGGTTCGCTGCTGGAGCGCACGCCAAAACGCGCCAGTTGCCGGCCGACCAGCTCCAGCTGCCCACGCAGCGGCTTGCCGTGATCGCGAAGCTCGAAACTGGCATGCACGGCATTGCCGAAGGCGGTACCGCGCAGGGCGGACAGGGCCAGCAGTTCCGGATGCGCCGGCTCGGGCTCGGCCTCGACCGGTTCCAGCAGCGGCGCTTCCTGTTCGTCGTCGGCCGCGGCCTCGTCCAGCGCGCGCGCATGCGCGCCGCCGATCAGGGCGGAGAAACTGAGGCGATGGCGCGGGGGCGCCGGCGGCGGCGGCTCGAGCGCCTCGCGGCGCGGAGATGCCGTCGGCAAGGACAGCGGCGCGACGCCCTCCTCCGGCCAACCCTCACGCCATTGCACGCCCTCGATCAGCGGGCGTCGGCCTGGCAGACCCAGGCGTTCCAGCAAGGCGTCCAGCGGCGCCCGCTCCGGGTCGCCCAGGGCCGCCTGGCTGCCCTTCTTCGCCGGCCGGTCCGGCGGCAGCGCGTAGACGTGGCAGGCGTGGATGGCACGGGTGAGCGCCACGTACAGCGTGCGGAAGCGCTCGTCCTGGGCCTCCTGGCGGTGCCAGTCGGCGGCCCCGGCATCCAGCCGTGCCACGCGGCCGGGCACGTCCGGGTCCGGAACCAGCCACGGCCCCTTGCCGCCCCCCTTGTGCTGGTGGTTCCACAGCAGCGGCAGGAACACGATCGGGAACTCCAGGCCCTTGGCGCCATGCAGGGTCATCAGCTGCACGCGGTGGGCGTCGGATTCGATGCGCAGCTGCCGCTGCTCGCTGTCGGGCGCTTCGCTGTCGGCCTCGCTGCGTTGTTCGCCGAGCCAGGCCAGCAGCGCGTGCGGGCCCAGGCCACGCTCGCTCTGCGCCTGCAGCAGTTCGCCGAGGTGGCGCAGATCGGTTAGGTCGCGTTCGCCGCCGGGATGCGCCAGCAGGCGGGGCGCCGCTTCCCCGGCCATGGCCAGCACGGCCGCCAGCACACCCTGGCGCCGCCACAGCTGGCGCAGGCGATGCAGACGGTCGGCGGCGGCATCGAGCGCGGCGGCGTCCTGTTCCAGTGCCTGCACCGCCGCGAGGTCGCCGCCCCAGAGCCGGGTCAGCATGGCGGCGCGCAGGGCCGTTTCATCCGCTTCGGCGGCGATGGCTTGCAGCAGTACCTGCAGTTCGAAGGCCCAGTCGCTGTCCAGCACGCTGGCGCGGGCGCCGCCGACGCAGGGCACACCCAGGGCCAGCAGCTCGCGGCGCAGGCGGACGATGTCGGCATTGCCAGGCAGCAGCACGGCAATGTCGCCGGGAGCGACGCGTTCCGGCAGGTGTTCCTTGCCCCGCTTGCGCACCAGGGTGTGCGCCGGGTCGGCGAGCAGGGCGGCGATGTGGTTCGCGCAGGCCTTCAGTGCCCGCTGCCGGCGCTCGGGCTGGGACGGCGGCGCCTCCTCCAGCAGGTGCAGCACCAGCGGCGCCTGCGCCGGCTGGCCGCCGATCAGGTAGGGCGTCTTGTCCTGGCGGTCGCTGGCGGCGACCGGGTGGTAGGCGATCCCGCCCCGCCCGGTCGTGCTCAATTCGTTGCCGGCGGCGGCGAACAGCGCGTTCAGCGCCGCCACGTAGGCGCGCGAGGAGCGGTGGTTGGTGGCCAGCGGCAGATGTTCGCCGGCATCGCGGCTGGCGCGCAGGTAGGCGTGCACGTCGCCACCGCGGAAGCCGTAGATGGCCTGCTTGGGGTCGCCGATCATCACCAGGCGCCCACGCGGCAGGCCGCCGCCGTCGCGATAGATGCGGTCGAGGATGCCGTATTGCTGGGCGTCGGTGTCCTGGAACTCGTCCACCAGCGCCGCCGGCCAGTCGGCGAACAGGACATCGGCCAGGGCCGGGTTGGCGCTGATGGCGGCGTGGGCGCGGCGGATCATCTCGTCGAAGGTGAGCTGGCCGCGTGCGGCCAGGCGTGCCTCGCGCCATTCGCCGACGCGTTGCACCTGCTGCGCCCAGAAGCGCAACGCGGCGCCGTGGCGGGAGGCGAGGAACCGCGGCCAGGCCGCGCGCAGGCTGGCGATGGCCGGCAGTGCCAGGAAATCGGCCTGGCGGTCGTCCTTCACCTGTTTTTCCAGCTCGAAGGCGGTGAGCAGCTTGAAGCGCTCGTCCATCTTCTCTTGCGTGGGTTTCTTGCTGTCATTGGGCCAGACACCGGTTTCCAGCCACTGCCCCAGCTCTTCCAGGCTCGTCCGCAGTACGGCGTTCTTGCGCGTGAACCACTCCAGCTGCGCGACCACCTCGCGCAGCGGTCCGGCCAACGACGGTGCCAGCGCCAGGCGCACCTCTTCCAGCGTTTCCTCCGGCGCGACGATGCGCACGCCCGGCCGCAGCAGCTCGCCCAGCACGCGGGTGAACTCTTCCAGACCGATGTCCTGCAGACCGGCCTCGTGCAGCGGCGTGTCGTCGCCCTGACGCAGCACGCGCCAGGCGTCGCGGGCCAGTTCCTCCAGCAGGGCCTTGCCGGAGGCGGGTTCGCCGGGCTCGAAGGCCTGGCCGCTCTCCAGCGGATGCTCGCTGAGGATGCGCTGGCAGAGGCCGTGCAGGGTGCCGATCGGCGCGCGGTCGAAATCGGCCAAGGCCAGGCGCAGGCGGCGCAGGTCGCGGGCCCGACAGGCCTCGTCCTGCCAGCGCGAAAGCAGCCAGGCCTCGCCTTCGTCCGGCGCTTCCGGCACGGCTCCGGCGGCGAGATCGAGGGCTTCGCGCAGGCGCCGGCGCAGGCGTTCGCGCAACTCCTGTGCGGCCGCCTCGGTGAAGGTGGTGACGACGATGCGCTCGACGCCGAGTTCTTCCCCCCGCTCCAGCAGCAGGCGCAGCCAGAGCACGCCGATGGTCCAGGTCTTGCCGGTGCCGGCGCTGGCCTCGACCAGGGAACGGCCGCCGGGCCCCAGCTCCAGCTCGCGCCAACTCGCCACCTGACCGACCGCGCTCATGCCGGCTGCTCCCAGGGCTGCATGGCCTGCCACATCAGCTGCGCCGCCTCGCCCAGCAGGGAGCGCCAGCGGTCATCGGCATCCAGGTCGATGCCGCGGCCGAGCAGTTGCGCGTAGGACGGCGCCCAGCTGCGTTCGCGTTTCCAGGCATCCACCGCCTTGTCCGGATCATTGGCCAGGGCCCAGCTGGTGCGCGGGAACCAGGGCCAGGGCTGCGAAGGCGGCATCGTGGCGGCATCGAGCAGGAAGGCCAGCTTGGTTTCCAGCACCGTGCGCATGCGCGCCTGTTCGCCGGCGTCGGCGGCGAGAAAGGCGTCGTCCCAATCGGCGAGCGCGCGCTGCCAGGATCCGGGGGCGCCCGGTCTCGTCGTCAGCGCCACCACGCGCACACGTCGCTTCAGGTTCTCCGGCGCCAGCCGGCACAGGGCCCAGGCCAGGTAGAGCGGAAGGCGGTCGCGGAAACCCAGACCGTCCTCTTTCTCCTTGTGCGCGAAGCCGGCGAAGACGAACAGCCAGTCATCGCGGCCACGCACATTGGCCAGCTCGCCCAGCAAGGTATGGCGACCGACCTGGCGGGTGATGGCCGGCTGCACTTGCGGCGCCAGGGTCGGCGTGAACAGTTCGGTGGCGTCTTCACGCCCCCTGGCCACGTCGACCAGGCGCTGCGCGAGTTCCTGTTCCTTTTGCCAGGTCTTCGCGCCAAGCGCGCCGGCGGGCAGCACGCCGGCCAGGCGCAGGTGTTCCGGCGGCGGTTCGTCCAGGGAGAAGCCCGGATCGGACAGGGCGCGCTCGCAGAGCTGCTGCGCCTGCCGGTCGAGGAAATCCAGGCGCGCCTCCAGCGGCTCGTCCACCTCCAGGCGACGCTCGCCCAGACCATCCAGGCGCGCGCGCAGGCCGTCGGCCAACACCAGCTTGGCCGGATCGCGGGCCCAGCGCATCAGGCGGTCCAGCTCGATGACGGACGTCCCGTCGGGGGGCGGTGGCAGCGCCGGTGTCAGCAGCGTCGGCCGGTCGGCCTCGCCGCCGACCATGGCAGCGAACTCGCGCGAGAAGCTGCGCAGCGCAGGATCATCGCCGAAGCAGGCCTCGTCGAAGGGCTGCAGCGGATGCGTGACCTGCCAGGCCGGCGAGGCTTCCGCCTCCGGTTGCAGCGGGTCCTGCCAGTCCGACCTCGGCAGCGCCGCCATCAGCTCGGCCAAGGGCGCGGCGGGGTTGCGCGCACTGCCGTCCTTCGCATCGAAGGCGACATGGCTCAGGTGCAGGCGGTCGCGCGCCGACATCACCGTTTCCAGGAACAGGTAGCGGTCGTCGCTGCGCACGTCGCGGTCGCCGAGTCGGCGCAGGCCGGGGCGGCCGATCGGGTCCAGGCCGGCATCGCTGTCGCGGCGCGGGTACTCGCCTTCGTTGAGGCCCAGCACCGCCACCACCCGGAAGGGAATGGCCCGCTGCGGCACCATGCCGCAGACGGTGACGCCGCCGGCGAGGAAGCGCTGGCGTTCCGGCACCGCCGCCATCGCCTCTTCCAGGCACTGGCGGACGACGGGAAAGCCGATCTCCGGATCCAGCCCGGCCTCGCCCGGCTCGCTGGCCAGGCGGCGCAGCAGGCCGCGCAGTTCGTCCATGGCCTCGCGCGAGGACGGGTCTTCCGGATCGGGCTGGAACAGCGCTTCCAGGACCGCTTCCAGGCGCTGCGCCCAGGCGCTGGCCTTGCGCGGCGCGGTGGCATCGGCGCGCAGCTGCGCCAGTTGCTGCAACAGGTGGTCGAGCGCGCCCAGCACCGCCCCGACGTTGCCGATGCCGGGCACCGGCGCGATGCGGTCGGTGCCGACCTGCAACACCGCTTCCGGCGCCTGCTCGCCGTGCACGTGGCTGGCCAGAAGGCGGTCCATGGCCCAGGCCAGGGTGTGTTCCGGCGTATCCGGCACGCCCTGGGCGGCGCGGGTGGCCGGGTCCAGGCCCCAGGCGGCGCGGGCCTGGGCCAGGGCGTTTTCCAGCAGGGCCAACCCATCCTCGTCCAGGCCCAGGCGACGGGCCACGTCGGGCTGGGCGACGAAGTCCATCAGCTCGGCGGCGGTGGTGCGCGAGCCCGGCAGCGCCAGCAGCTGGCGGAAGGCCTTGAACAGCGGTCGCGCCCGCGCCACCGGCACGTCGGCCAGGTGGTAGGGCAGCGGCGCCTCCGGGTCACCGGGCGCGCCGAACACGGCCGGCAGCAGTGGCAGGTAGTCGGCGATTTTCGGCGCCATCACCACCATGTCCTGCGGCTCGATCGTGGGATCGTCGCGGCGGGCCCGCAGCAGGGCGTCACGCAGGGCTTCCAGTTCGCGCAGGCGGCTGTGGCAGCGGTGCACGCGCAGGGAAGCATCGCCGCGACGCTGTTCGGGCGGACGCGGATCTTCCGCCAGCAGGGCCGGGTCGAGCCGGCGAATGCTTTCCTGCAGTCGTTCGAGCAGGTTCTTCGGCGGCTCGTCGTGGTCGCGCTCGTCGCGGAAATGGCGCAGGTCGATCTGCGCATCCAGCGACTGCATCTGCAGCATGAAATGCTGGCCGAGCCGGCCCCAGGCCGCCAGCAGCGGATGGTGCTGCCCGAGGAACACGGTTTCCGCCTCGGCGCCGAAAGGCGCTTCCGCCAGTGCCCGCAGACGGGCGCGGTCGGACACCAGGCCACCCCAGTACTCGCGGCAGGGATCGGGCAGATAGAACACCACCGGCCGGTGCGCGGCCAGCGCCCGCAGCACGGCCAGCTCGGCCGGGGCCAGGTGGCTGAGACCGAACACGTGCAGCGGATCGCTGGCGGCGAGACGGACGTCGTCCCCACGCAGCCGGCGGGCCAGCTCGGCCAGACGTTCGCCGCGATGCGGTTCGTGGATCTGCCGGCTCAGTGCCTGCCACAGCGCCGGATGGAACCCTGCCTCCCTGAAGGCCACCCTGCCCTTCGCCCACTCCGCCAGCCAGTCCGGGCGGTAGGCCATGTACTGGGTATGGATGCGCGCCAGCCGGTCGGCGAGCTGGAAACGACGGCGCTCGCCGTCGGGGCCGGCCAGGCGCTCGCGCAGGGACGGATCGGGTGGCGTGGCCAGCAGTTCGAACAGGCGCCAGCGCAGCTGCGGCCGGCGCCAGGCCGCGGGCGAGGTGGCTTCCTGGCCCAGCACCTCGACGGCCAGGCGATCAAGAAAGGTGCTGGGCAGCAGGATGTCGATATTGGCGACGATGCCCTCGCCGCCGCGATGCTTCGCCAGCGCGCCCGACAGCCACTGCCGCATGCCCGGATGGGCCGCGATGACCGTCTGTGGTGTCAGCAGGCCGTCTGGTCGCTGTTCGCCCAGCAGGAAATCGAGCGGCTGCAGCAGAGCCTCCAGACGGCTGGCCCGGAATACGGTAATGCCCTCGCTGGCGCGCTGCTTCCAGTCCCCGCTCATCCTTCACAGCCTAGCCGATCGGTCGGGCCAGGCTAAGACGGACGGGTCTCACCTGGAGAGAACGGCGACGGCGATCTGGCCGATGAGGGCAGAGCGGCGGCGAACGGTCGCCACCTTCGATCTCACGTCCGCTTGCTGCTGTCCCCGGGAAGCGGTGCGGACATCCAGCCAGGGCCGCGCGCGCGGCGCCGGAGCCCGCCGGGCAGGCGCGACGCGCGAGCCACGGCCGGCGTCCGGATCGGTCATTCGACCGTCCGATAGGGATTATTGCGCTCCCACTCCAGCTGTCGCAGCAACGCCTCCCATTCGGCCTGGCTGACGCCCGGGGCGGGCGGCGGCAGCGGCGCATCGTCGAGGCCGGCGGCGACGGCGCGGGTGATGCTGGAGTCCAGTTCACGCATGGCGGTTCTCCTCTCTTCGGGTGAGAGGCCAGCATGGCGACAGCCGCACCGGCGGGCGGATAGGAAGAACGTAGACCGGCCGCTGGGATGGCGAAACGTCGGGGCCGGGGCGATTTCCGGCAACGGCGTCAGCCCGGCGCTACAATTCCCGCCCCGCCCGCCGGCCCGCCGCATGGACATCTTCAAGACCTTCACCCTGGAAGCCGCACACCGGCTGCCGAACGTGCCGCCGGGGCACAAGTGCGCGCGCCTGCACGGACACAGTTTCCGGGTCGAGCTGCACGTCAGTGGCGAGGTCGGCGCCGACACCGGCTGGGTGATGGACTTCGCCGACATCAAGGCGGCGTTCCAGCCGCTGTACGAGCGGCTGGACCACCACTACCTCAACGACATCCCCGGCCTGGAAAACCCGACCAGCGAAAACCTGGCGATCTGGATCTGGCGGGAGCTGAAGCCGAGCCTGCCGCTGCTGAGCGCGGTGGTGGTGCACGAAACCTGCACCTCCGGCTGCCGTTACACCGGGCCGGACTGATCAGGCCGCTCCTCCAGGGGTGGCACCAGGCTGCGCAGGCTGGCCCGGACCTGGGCGAAATCCAGCTTCGGGTCGCGCACGCAGCGCAGGATGACGCCGTCCACGAGACAGCGCAGCAGCAAGGCATGCCGGCGCAGCGCCGGCGGCGGCAGGCGGACGCCGGCGGCCAGCGCTTCCCGCTCGACGATCCGCGCCATGTCGGCGCAGGCCTGTTCTTCCTGCGCGCCGACCAGGGCGGCGATGGCCGGGTCGCGGCCCGCCTCGGCAGTGACCTCGAGAAACAGCGCCGGGTCGAAGGCGCCGGGCGCCAGTCCGGCGCGGCGCCATTCGGACAGCTTGTCCAGGACGCGCTCGAGCAGTTCCAGTCGGCTGCCGACCTCGGCCATCGTCCGCATCCTGACTTCCCGTTGTCCTTCGGCGATCGCACGGATGATCTCCGCTTTGCTGGCGAAGTAACGGTAGATCAGGCCGGCGCTCATGCCGGCCCGTTCGCCGATGCGGGCCATGCTGGCGCCGTGGAAGCCGCTCTCCGAGAAACACTCGCGGGCCGCCTCGAGGATCCGGGCGCGCTGCGCCTGGGCGCGCGCCCGGGATTTCTCGCTGCCGCCGATCGGCATCGGGCTCATGTCCGCCGGCCGAACAGCCGCCGTACCGCGACGAAGAACAGCGGGATGAAGAAGATGCCGAGGAAGGTGCCGGTGACCATGCCGCCAATGACGCCGGTGCCGATGGCGCGCTGGGCGCCGGAGCCGGCGCCGGTGGCGATGGCCAGCGGCAGCACACCGAAGCCGAAGGCGATCGAGGTCATCAGGATCGGCCGCAGGCGGTCGCGCACCGCCGCCAGCGTCCCCTCGACCAGGGCCATGCCACGCTCGACATTGGCCTTGGCGAATTCGATGATCAGCACCGCGTTCTTGCTCGACAGGCCGACCGTCGTCAGCATGCCGACCTGGAAGTAGACATCCCGCTCCATGCCGCGCAACCAGGTGAACAGCACGCAGCCAAGGATGCCCAGCGGCGCCACCAGCAGCACCGAGGTGGGAATCGACCAGCTCTCGTACAGCGCCGCCAGGCACAGGAAAACGATCAGCACCGACAGCGTGTACAGCATCGGCGTCTGCGCGCTGGCAACCCGCTCCTGGTAGGACGTGCCGCTCCACTCGATGCCGAAGCCCTCTGGCAGCTCGGCCGCCAGCCGCTCCATCTCGGCCATGGCGTCGCCCGAGCTCACGCCCGGGGCCGGCAGGCCGGTGATGTTGATCGCCGGGACACCGTTGTAGCGCTCCAGGCGCGGCGAGCCGTACTCCCAGCGGGTACTGGCGAAGGCGCTGAAGGGCACCATCTCGCCGGCGGCGTTGCGCACGTACCACTGGTTGAAGTCCTCCGGCACCATGCGGAAGGGCGCATCGGCCTGCACGTACACCCGCTTGACCCGGCCGCGATCGATGAAATCGTCCACGTAGCGGCCGCCCCAGGCCAGGGACAGGGTGCTGTTGATCTCGGCGATGGACACGCCCAGGGCGGCGGCGCGGGCGGTGTCCACGTCCACGCGGAACTGCGGCGTGTCTTCCTGGCCGTTCGGGCGCACCTGGGTCAGCAGCGGGCTTTGCGCCGCCAGGCCCAGCAGCTGGTTGCGCGCCTCCATCAGGGCGGCATGGCCCTTGCCGCCGCGGTCCTGCAGGTAAAGGTTGAAGCCGCCGGTGGTGCCCAGCTCGGGCACCGGCGGCGGCGCCAGGGTGAACACCATCGCGTCCTTGATCTGGCTCAGGGCGGCCCAGGCGCGGCCGACCAGGGCATCGATGCTCGACTCGGGGGTGGTGCGCTCGTCCCATTCCTTCAGATTGACGAAGGCCATGCCGTTGTTCTGGCCGGAGCCGGCAAAGCTGAAGCCCTGCACGGTGAACACCGACACCAGGTGATCGGATTCCTGCTCGAGATAGTACTTCTCCACCTGCTCCATCACTTTCTGGGTGCGCTGCTGGGTGGCGCCGACCGGCGCCTGGACGATGGTGAACAGCACGCCCTGGTCCTCGTCCGGCAGGAAGGACGAGGGCACGCGCATGAACAGCGCCACCGCCAGCACCGCCAGTACGGCATAGATGGCCAGGAAACGGCCGGTCCGGCGCAGCATCCTGGCGACGATGCCCTGGTAGCGGCTGTTTCCGGCGTCGAACGTCCGGTTGAACCACTTGAAGAAGCCGCGCTCGCCGTGGTGCTCGCCCTTCTTCAGCGGCTTGAGCAGTGTGGCGCACAGGGCCGGCGTCAGTACGATGGCCACCAGTACCGACAGCGCCATCGCCGAGACGATGGTGGCGGTGAACTGGCGATAGATCACGCCGGTGGAGCCGGTCAGGAAGGCCATCGGGACGAACACCGCCGCCAGCACCATGCCGATGCCGACCAGGGCACCGGTGATCTGGTCCATGGACTTGCGGGTGGCCTCGACCGGGCTGAGGCCCTCCTCGCTCATCAGGCGCTCGACGTTCTCGACCACGACGATGGCGTCGTCCACCAGCAGGCCGATCGCCAGCACCATGGCGAACATGGTCAGCATGTTGATCGAGAAACCCAGGGCCAGCAGCACCGCCAGGGTGCCGAGCAACACCACCGGCACGGCGATGGTCGGGATCAGGGTGGCGCGGAAGTTCTGCAGGAACAGGAACATGACCAGGAACACCAGCACCACTGCCTCGAGCAGGGTCTTGACCACCTCGCGGATGGATGCCTGCACGAAGGGCGTGGTATCGAAAGGCACCACCGCTTTGAGGCCCTTCGGGAAACTCGGCGCCAGCTGCTTGAGCAGGGCATCCACGCCCTGGGCGGTGGACAGCGCGTTGGCATTGGTGGCCAGCGACACCGCCAGGCCGGAGGCCGGGCGCCCGTTGTAACGGGTGATCACCTGGTAGCTGTCCGAGCCCAGCTCGACGCGGGCGACGTCGCCCAGGCGCAACACCGAACCGTCGGCATTGGCGCGCAGGATGATGTCGCGGAACTGCCCGGGTGTCTGCAGGCGGTCCTGGGCGACGATGGTGGCGTTGATCTGCTGGCCATCGATCGCGGGCGTGCCGCCGAGCTGACCGACGGCAACCTGGGCGTTCTGCGCCTGCAGGGCCGACACCACGTCTGCCGGCGTCATCCGGAAGGTGTTGAGCTTGCCCGGGTCCAGCCAGATGCGCATGGCGTATTCGCCGCCGAACACCTGCACGCTGCCGACGCCCGGCACACGGCTGAGCGGGTCCACGATGTTGGCGGACACGTAATCCGAGATGTCGGAGCGCTCCATGCTGCCGTCCTCGGAGACGAAGCCGATCACCAGCAGGAAGCCGGAACTGGCCTTGGTGACCGAAATGCCCTGCTGCTGCACGATCGAGGGCAGCCGCGCGGTGGCCAGCTGCAGCTTGTTCTGCACCTGCACCTGGGCGATGTCCGGGTCGGTGCCGGTTTCGAAGGTCAGGGTAACCGAGACCGCGCCGTTGGAATCGCTGGTGGCGGACATGTAGTCCAGCCCGTCCAGGCCGGTCATGGCCTGTTCGATGATCTGGGTGACCGAGCTCTCCGCCACCTGCGCCGAGGCGCCCGGATAGACGGTGCTGATGGTCACCGAGGGCGGGGCGATGGTCGGGTAGCGTGAAATCGGCAACCGGGTCAGCGACAGCGCGCCGGCCAGCATGACGATGATCGCGATGACCCAGGCGAAGATGGGCCGATCAATGAAAAACCTTGCCATGGATTCGGCTCCGGATTATTCGGCGCCGGCGGGGGCCGGCTCCGCCTGCGCCGGCTGCTCGCCGGCCTCGACCGGCGTGGCCGGCATGCCGGGCTGCACCTTCTGCAGGCCCTCGACGATGACGCGGTCGCCGGCTTCCAGGCCGGATTCGACCAGCCAGCGGTCGCCGACCGTGCGGCTGGTGACCACGGTGCGCGCCTCCACCTGGCCGTCGGCATTCACCACCAGGGCGCTGGCATTGCCCTTGGCGTCGCGGCTGATGCCCTGCTGCGGCGCCAGCACGCCTTCCGGGCGCAGGCCCAGCTGCACCACCGCGCGCACGTACATGCCCGGCAGCAGCAGATTGTCGGGATTGGGCACGCGCACCCGCAGGGTGTAGCTGCCCGTGCCTTCGTCCACCGTGACGTCGGTGAACTCCAGCCGGCCCTCGTGCGGGTATTCGCTGCCGTCCTCCAGCAGGACGCGCACCGGCACGCCCTCGTTGGGCCGCAGCTTGCCGGCCTCGATGTCCTTGCGCAGCTGCAGCCATTCGGCGGCCGACTGCGCCAGGTCCACGTAGATCGGGTCGAGCTGCTGCACCGTCACCAGGGCGTCGGTCTGGTTGGCGGTCACAAGGGCGCCGGCGGTGACGCTGGACTTGCCGGCGCGACCGTCGATCGGGGCGACGATGCGGGTGTAGCCCAGGTTGACCTCGGCCGAATCCAGCGCGGCCTTGGCGGCGGCGACGCCGGCCTGGGCCTCGGCGGCGGCAGCCACCGTGCGCTCGTGGTCCTGCTGGCTGACCAGCTTGCGCGCCACCAGCTCGGTGGAGCGCTGGGCCGCCAGGCGTGCCGTCTCCGCTGTGGCGCGGGCGCGGGCCAGGTTGGCGGCGGCCTCGTCGCGGGCGGCGCGGTAGCTGGCGTCGTCCAGCTGGTAAAGCACCTGCCCGGCCTTCACCAGGCCGCCTTCCTCGAACAGGCGCTCCTTGACGATGCCGCTGGCCTGGGGCCGCACCTCGGCGACCAGGAAAGGCACGGTGCGGCCGGGCAACTCGCGGCTCAGCGGCACCGGCTGCGCCTTCAGGGTGACCACGGTGACCTCCGGCGGCGGCATCTGCATGGGAGGGGCGGCGTCGCCGGAACAGGCGGCCAGGGCCAGGCTGGCGCCGGCGGACAGGACGAGAACACGCCAGGAACGGGCTGCGGACATGGGGGAGCCTCGGCGGAAAGTGGGAGCGGACGCGCCCGGGGCGGGCGGCGCGGGAAAAAGTGAATGGGCATTCTATTTTTGGTTCCTGAACTGTCAAGTGCAGGAAGTAAGCCGGGAATCCCGGGTTTGCCCGCACCTGCCCCGGCCCGGTCAGGCAAGGGCCAGGTAGGGTGCGAGTTCTTCCGGTGCGGCGCCGGGGGCATGCGGCAGCACCCCCCAGCAGGGAACGGGAAGGGCGGCCGAAAGCAGGCCAAGGTATTCGTCGGCGTCGTTCCCGGGCGGTTCGATCCGGCTGCCGACCCAGGCCAGCAGGTGGCAGCCGTCGGCAACCACGGCCCGGGCGGTGAGCCGGGCATGGTTGAGGCAGCCCAGCCTCAGGCCGACCACCAGCAGCACCGGCAGGTCCAGGGCCCGGACCAGGTCCACCTGGTCCAGGCCGCCACCCAGGCCGGACATCCAGCCGCCCACGCCCTCCACCACCACCCGCCCGGCCAGGGCCTCGAGTCGGCGGTGCGCGTCCAGCAACGCCGCCAGCGACACCGCCACGCCGGCCCGGGCCGCCGCAATCTGCGGCGCGGTCGGGTCGGGCAGCGCCACCGGGTTGACCAGGGGGTAGGGCGGCCTGGGTGCGCTGGCGGCCTGAAGGCGCAGGGCATCCTCGTTGCGCAACCCATCCGGTGTGAGCGCGCAACCGCTGGCCACCGGCTTCATGCCCACGGCCGGGCGACCATCCCGGCGCAGGGCGTGCAGCAGGGCCGCGGAAACCACCGACTTGCCCACGCCGGTATCGGTACCGGTGACGAAACAGCCGCGCCGCATCATGACGAACCGGCGCCGTAACGTCGGCGGGCGCGACCGGCTGCGCGCTTGCCCACCCAGTACGAGAGGTTCATCAGGAAATAGACCAGGCCCGGCAATCCGGCCAGCCAGTATGGCGGCACCGCGGGCATGGCCAGCGCCGTCAGCAGCGAGAGCGCCCCGACCAGGGCTGCCCAGCGCAGCACCGCCACTTCCGCGGCAGTCTGCGCCGTTTCCTCCAGGTCCAGGTCCAGCACTGCGCGCTGGCGCAAGGCGTGCGAGTACAGGGCCGCGAGGCACAGCGACAGCGTGGCGAAGGCCAGGCCGTAGACGATGAACATGATGCGGATGTCGTCGTAGCCGCTCAGCCGTTCCAGCGGCGAAGGAATCCAGCCGCCGGTGATCCAGGCGAAGAAGGTACCGAACAGAAGCTTGAGCGGATAGACGTAGACCATCACCAGAAACACCAGCAGCAAGCTCAGCAGCGTGCTGCGGCCGTCATCCAGGCCATAGCGCCGGCTCCAGCGGGAATGCCCGTGCCAGAACAGGCCCAGCTGGGCGAAACAGGCGGCGAAGGCCGGCACTCCCTTGAGCGCGTCCAGCAGCTCCTGGATGGTCGAGGGCACCCGGTCCACCGAAATCACCAGCAGGGTCAGGGTGAAAGCAAAGGCCGCGTCCACGAAGGCCTCGGTACGGGTGACCTGGCCGCCGCGCAGGCGGAAGCCGTTCTCCACGGGCAACGCTCTGGTGTCCATGCCTCTCCTCCGCCGGCGAGCTTAACAGCAGCCCCGGCCGCGCCGCGCTGCTAAACTCGCTTCCCCCGCGAGGAAACCGGCATGTTCCAGTCCAGCACGCTCGACGGCGACAAGCCGCAGCAGTACGCCCAACTGCTCGAACAGGCGCGCGCCCTGATGCACGGCGAGCGCGACCACATCGCCAACGCCGCCAACCTCGGCTCGCTGGTATTCCATGCCCTGCCGGAGCTGAACTGGGTGGGTTTCTATTTCTTCGACGGCCAGGAACTGGTGGTCGGCCCTTTCCAGGGGCGGCCGGCCTGCGTGCGCATCGCCCTGGGCAAGGGCGTGTGCGGCACCGCCGCCGCGACCCGGCAGACCCAGCGGGTGGCCGACGTGGACGCCTTCCCCGGGCATATCCCCTGCGATTCGGCGTCCCGTTCCGAGCTGGTGGTGCCGTTGTACCTGGGAGAGCGGCTGGTCGGTGTGTTCGACCTGGACAGCCCGGTACCGGACCGCTTCGACGCCGACGACCAGGCCGGGCTGGAGGCGATCGCCAAGGCCTTCCTGGAGACCCTGGATCCGGCCGCCCCGCCGCGATGAACGAGGATTGCCGATGAGTTCCGACGGAAAGCTGCGCAACATCGGTCCCAAGTCCGCCGCCTGGCTGCGCCAGACCGGCATCCACAACCAGGCGGACCTGGAAGCGGTGGGGGCGCTGGCCGCCTTCATCCGGGTCAAGCGGGCGGGTTTCAAGCCCAGTCTCAACCTGCTGTACGCCCTCGAAGGCGCCATCCTCGGCTGTCATTGGCAGGAGATCCCGGAAGAACGCCGCCAGGAACTGGTGCTGGCCGCCGGCGAGGAAGTGGCCAAGCTGCCGCCGCCGCGCGGCAAGCGGGTGCCGGTTGCGGGCCCGGTCATCACCCTGCGCCACGACGAGGACGAGGGCACGATGCCGGAACCCGATTTCGGCTTCGACGATCCGGCCGCCGAGCGCGACTGAGCCGCCGCCTCAGCGCACCACCGCGTACTCGCGCGCGTCCTCACGCCACTTCGGCGTGCTCCGGATGGTCGGCAGCACCTGCCCGACCTCGTCCACCAATTGCCACATCGCCGCGTGCTGCGGATTCATGAACCGCTCGGCGATCACCTGTTCCATGAAAGCCTGCAGGGGCGCGTAGAAACCACGCACGTTCAGCAGCAGGATCGGGTTGAAATACAGGCCCAGGCGCTTGAGGGTGATCGCCTCGAACAGCTCCTCCAGGGTGCCGCAACCGCCGGGCAAGGCCACCACGGCATCGGAATCGGCGAGCAGGCGGTGCTTGCGCTCGCGCATGTCCTCGACCAGCTCAAGCCTGGTCAAACCGGGGTGGCCCCATTCCAGGTCGGCCATGAACCTGGGCAGGATGCCGATCACCTCGCCGCCCTTGGCCAGGGCGCCGTCGGCCAGCGAGCCCATCAGTCCCTGCGAGCCGCCCCCGTAGACGATGCCGCAGCCCTCGGCGGCCAGGGCCTCGCCCAGGGCGCGGGCGGCGGCATGGAATTCGGGCGCCACGCGGGCGCTGGAAGCGGCGTAGACACAGATGCGCATGGATGGGCCTCGGCGGGACCCGGCGCTCAGTGCCTGCGCGTGGGTGCGACCGGCAGCGGAACCGGGCGATGGGAGGGCGCCATTGTGCCACCGGCGGCCGCGGCGGTGGCCGCCAGCACCCGGACCATGGCGCGGTAGGCCCCGGCCAGCCGGGCGAACAGCTGGCCGTAGCCGCCGCCGGCGCTGCCGGCCACGCCGTCATAGGCGTTGCGGCCGATGTCCTGGAAGTAGTCGGGCGATACCCGCCGGCGCTCGGCCAGGGCCGGGTACCAGCCGGCGATGATCAGGCAGCGGTCGCCGACGTCGCGCAGGGCGTCGGCGCGGGCGCGGCCGGCCAGGTCCATGGCCTGCAGCCATTCCAGGGCCATGGTGCGGCCGGCCAGGGCGCCGTCGCGCAGGTGACGCATCAGCAGGAACACCAGGTAGGCCTCGACGTCCTCGGGCAGGTCCAGGCCTGCGCGCGATTCGCCTTCGCGCACCAGCTCCTGCCACAAGGCCATGGGCGCATCCTCCCGGAAACCGCCTTCCGCCATTGCCAGCCTCCTTCTCGCTCGCGGGACCGATATGGCCCTGCTCTAGCACGGAGCCGGCGCGGCCGGGAAATCAGCAGCCGCCCGCCGTGGCTGCCAACATCATTCCACCGTCACCGACTTGGCCAGGTTGCGCGGCTGGTCCACGTCGGTGCCGCGCAGGACGGCCACGTGGTAGGCCAGCAGCTGCAGCGGCACGGTCGAGATCACCGGCGCGGCGATCTCGCCGGCGCGGGGCAAGGTCAGCACATGGCCCTTGTCCATGCCGGTCGCGACGTCCTCGTCGGCGAACACGTACAGCTGGCCGCCGCGGGCGCTGACCTCCTCGAGGTTGGACTTGAGCTTGTCCAGCAGCGCATCGTTGGGCATCACCGCCACCACCGGCATGTCGGCGTCCACCAGGGCCAGCGGGCCGTGCTTGAGCTCGCCGGCGGCGTAGGCCTCGGCGTGGATGTAGCTGATCTCCTTGAGCTTGAGCGCGCCTTCCATGGCCACCGGCCAGTGCGTGCCGCGGCCGAGGAACAGGGCGTGCTGTTTCTGCACGAAGGCCTCGGCCAGCCGGCGGATCTGCGGATCCAGGGCCAGGACCTGCGCCACCTGGCCGGGCAGCAGTTCCAGCTGGCGCACGCCGTCGGAATAGCGGGCCGGGTCCAGCCCTCTGGCGCGGGCAAGTTCCAGCGCGAACAGGGCCAGGGCCACCAGCTGGGTGCTGAAGGCCTTGGTCGAGGCCACGCCGATTTCCGGGCCTGCCCGGGTCATCAGCACCAGCTCCGATTCGCGCACGATCGAACTTTCCGGCACGTTGCACACCGCCATCCGGCACAGGTAGGGCCGCTGCCGCGACAGCTTGAGCGCGGCCAGGGTGTCGGCGGTCTCGCCGGACTGGGAGATGGTCAGGAACAGCGTGCCTTCCCGCACCACCGGGTTGCGGTAGCGGTACTCGCTGGCAATCTCGGCGGTGCAGGGCACGCCGGCCAGTTGCTCGATCCAGTACCGCGCCACCAGGCCGGCGTGATAGCTGGTGCCGCAGGCGATGATGTGCACCGACTGCGTTTCCGCCAGCAGGCGCTCTGCCTCCACGCCGAGGATCTGGGTCAGGATGCGGCCGCCGGCGATGCGGCCCTCCAGGGTGTCGGCAATGGCCTGGGGCTGCTCGTGGATCTCCTTGAGCATGTAGTGCGGGTACTCGCCGCGATCCACGGCATCGGCGCTGAAGTGCGACTCGCGGATCTCGCGCCGGACCGGCCGGCCTTCGGCGTCGAAGATGTCCAGGGCGTCGTGGCCGATCTTCACCACGTCGCCTTCCTCGAGATAGATGAAGCGGCGGGTCAGCGGCAGCAGGGCGTGCACGTCCGAGGCCAGGTACTGCTCGCCCTCGCCCAGGCCGGCGATCAACGGCGCGCCGTAGCGGGCGCCGACCACCACGCCCGGCTCTCGTGCCGACACCACCGCGATGGCATAGGCGCCATGCAGTTCGGCGACCGCCGCCTGCACCGCCGCCAGCAGGTCCTTGCCCTGGCGCTGGTGGCTTTCCACCAGGTGGGCGATGACCTCGGTGTCGGTTTCGGAAGTGAACTCGAAGCCCTCGGCCTGGAGGCGGGCACGCAACACGGCGTGGTTCTCGATGATGCCGTTGTGCACGACGCTGGTCGGGCCGGACACGTGCGGATGCGCATTGTGTTCGCTGGGCACGCCGTGGGTGGCCCAGCGGGTGTGGGCAATGCCGCAGTGGCCGTCCAGACCGGTCTCGCGCTGCAGGGCCTGCAGGTCGCGCACCTTGCCCTTGGCGCGGATGCGGGCGATGCCGTCGCCCGCGACCATGACCACGCCGGCGGAGTCATAGCCGCGGTATTCGAGCGCCGCCAGGCCGGCGATCAGATGCTGGATGATGTTGCGCTGGGCGCTGATGCCGACGATGCCGCACATGCTGCGGGAGCTCCTTTTCCGCGGTTGCCGCCAGTGTAATGGAAGGATCCGGTTGCCGTGTCCGCCCCCCTGGAGGCGGACAACCGCAGGACAGCCACGGACACCGCCTACCCTTTTTCATTCAACACCTTACCGTTGGCACGCCTCCTGCATCAATCGAGCCAGGAAAGCGGGTCGGGCCCTGCGCGAAGGTGGGGCCGCCCCAAGCGACGGGTGTGGACGACGGAGGTGGCGCGTGGCAATCAGGGATACCTCGGGACAGGATCGGCTGCTGGCCGCACCGGCGGCGCCGGCCTGGAAACGGCCGCTGACCCTGGTGGGGGCGGCGGTGGCCCTGGGGACGCTGCTGCTATGGCTGCTGGGTAGCTGGCTGGGCAGCGCCGGCGCCGTTTCGGCCGAGCGGCTGCGTTTCGCCGAGGTGACCCGCGGCACCCTGACCCGCGACGCCGCCGTCAACGGCCGGGTCGTCGCCGCGGTCAGCCCGACCCTGTATGCCCCGGCCGCCGGCACCGTCGCCCTGAAGATCGAGGCCGGCGACACCGTGGCCAAGGGCCAGGTGCTGGCGCTGCTGGACTCGCCCGAACTGCAAAACGAACTGCAGCAGGAACGCGCCACCCTGGCGCAGCTGGAAGCGGAAGTCGCTCGTCAGCGCATCCTCGCGCGCAAGGCCAGCCTGCTGGCCCAGCGCGATGCCGACGAGGCCGAGGTCGCCCGCCTGGCCGCCCTGCGCGACCTGCAGCGGGCCAAACGCGGTTACGAACTGGGCGCCCTGCCCGAGGTGGACTACCTGCGCGCCAAGGACGCGCTGGAAAGCGCCGAGATCCGCGCCCGCCACGCCAGTGCTGCTGCCAGGCTGGAAGCCAGCGATGTCGCCTTGGCGCTGAAGACCCAGGAACAGCTGCTGGAACGGCAGCGCCTGCTGACCGCCAACGTCGAGCGCCGGGTCGAGGAGCTGAACGTTCGCGCGCCGGTGGACGGCATCGTCGGCACGCTCAACGTCGCCGACCGCGCCGTGGTCGCACCCAACACCGCCCTGATGACGGTGGTGGACCTGAGCCGGCTGGAGGTCGAGCTGGAGGTGCCGGAGTCCTACGCCGAGGACCTCGGCCTGGGCATGACCGCCGAGGTCCGGATCGGCAACACCGTGGTGCCGGCCACCGTTTCGGCGATCTCGCCGGAAGTGGTCAACAACCAGGTGTTGGCCCGGGTCCGCTTCGAAGGCGAGCAGCCGCCCGGGCTGCGCCAGAACCAGCGCATTTCCGCCCGCATCCTGTTCGAGGAGAAGCCGGACGTGCTGATGGTGGCGCGCGGTCCCTTCCTGGAGGCCCAGGGCGGCCGCTTCGCTTACGTGGTGCGCGACGGCTACGCCGAGCGCGTCCCGGTCCGCATCGGCGCCACCAGTGTCGCCAGTGTCGAGGTCCTGGAAGGACTGGCCGAGGGCGACCGCATCGTCATCTCCGGAACCGAACGCTTCGCGGACGCCGAGCGCATCGCCGTCGCCGATTGAACCCACCCGCAGGAACGCCGAGGAGAACCCCATGCTGCGCATGCAGAACCTGAGCAAGGTCTACCGCACCCACATGATCGAGACGCACGCCCTGCGCGGTTTCGACATCCACGTCAAGGAAGGCGAGTTCGTTGCCGTCACCGGCCCTTCCGGCTCGGGCAAGACCACCTTCCTGAACATCGCCGGCCTGCTGGAGGAGTTCACCGGCGGCGAGTACTGGCTGGACGGGGTGGACGTGCGCGGCCTGGACGACAACGCCCGTTCGCGCCTGCGCAACGAGAAACTTGGCTTCATCTTCCAGGGCTTCAACCTGATCCCCGACCTCAACCTCTACGACAACGTGGACGTGCCGCTGCGCTACCGCGGCTTCGGCGCCGGCGAGCGCAAGCGTCGCATCGAGCAGGCCCTGGCCCAGGTCGGCCTGGCCTCGCGCATGAAGCACTACCCGGCCGAGCTTTCCGGCGGCCAGCAACAGCGCGTCGCCATCGCCCGCGCCCTTGCCGGCAGCCCGCGCCTGCTGTTGGCCGACGAGCCGACCGGCAACCTCGACTCGCACATGGCCCGCGGCGTGATGGAACTGCTGGAGGAAATCAATGCCGGCGGCACCACCATCCTGATGGTCACCCATGACCCGGAACTGGCCGCCCGCGCCCAGCGCAACGTCCACATCATCGACGGCCAGGTCAGCGACCTGAGCCACGAGACGCAGCGGGCGCTGGCCGCCGCCGCGGTCCAGGCCGAAGCCTGAGGAGGCAACGATGTTCCGCTACTACCTTGCCCTGGGCTTCCGCAGCCTGCGCCGCAATCCGGTGCTGACCACGCTGATGGTGCTGACCCTGTCGGTGGGCGTGGCCGCCAGCATGACCACCCTTACCCTGCTGTACGGCATGTCTGGCGACCCCATTCCGCACAAGTCGGACCGGCTGGTATATGTGCGCCTGGACAATCGCCCCGCCGACAGCCGCAGCAACAACCCGGAACCCCCGGAGCAGATCACCCATCGCGATGCGGTCGCCCTGTGGGACGCCGGCAAGGCGGTTCGGCAGGCCCCGATCTACGGCGTATCGCCGGCGGTGGATTCCGGGCGCGAGGATCTGCCGCCCTTCTTCGTGGACGGCATCGCCACCGGTCGCGACTTTTTCGCCATGTTCGACGTCCCCTTCCTCTATGGCCAGGCCTGGAGTGCCGAGGACGACCAGCGCGGCGCCTCTGTCGTGGTGCTGGGCCGTAGCCTGTCCGAACGGGTATTCGGCGAGGGCACCGACCCGGTCGGCAAGGGCATCCGCCTGGGCGAGCGCGAGTACACCGTGGCCGGCGTGGTGGACACGTGGAATCCGGTGCCGAAGTTCTACCGCCTGGTCGGATCGCAGAGTTTCGATACCAGCGAGGAGGTGTTCGTGCCCTTCCGCACCGCGGTGTCTGCCGAGATGGGCATCAACGGCAACCTGGACTGCAGCCAGGCTCCGCCGGAGCCGGGCTTTCGCGGCTACGTGCTGTCCGAATGCGTGTGGGTGCAGTACTGGGCCGAGCTGGCATCGGCGGACGCTCTGCGCGACTACCTCGACTACCTGGATGCCTACACCAACGAACAGCGCGCCCTGAACCGCTTCCCGCGCGACAACAACAACCGCGCGCATACGGTGAGGGAGTGGCTGGACGTGCGGGGCGTGGTCAGCGACGACACCCGCACGGCCACCTGGCTGTCACTCGGTTTCCTGCTGGTCTGCCTGGTGAACACCGCCGGCCTGTTGCTGGCCAAGTTCAGCGCCCGTCCGGGCGAGATCGGCGTGCGTCGCGCCCTCGGCGCCAGTCGCCGCGAGATCTTCACCCAGTACCTGACCGAGGCGGGAGTGATCGGTCTGGTGGGCGCGGCGGCCGGTACCGCCCTGGCTGCCGGCGCGCTGGCCTGGATCCGCAAGTTCGATGAGAACCTGGACCTGGTCGCCCGCCTGGATCTGCCGATGCTGGCCGCAGCCATCGTTCTCTCGGTGCTGACCGCGCTGCTGGCCGGCCTGCTACCGACCTGGCGCGCCTGCCAGGTGGTCCCCGCCCTGCAACTCAAGAGCCAGTGAGGAAAGCCGCCATGGAAATCCGTCCGATCCTCTCGGCCATGCTACGCGCCAAGACCGCGCCCCTGCTGATCGCGGCCCAGGTGGCGCTGACCCTGGCCATCGTCTGCAATGCCCTGTACATCATCCGCGACCGTTTGCAGGTGGCGGCCCGGCCGACCGGCGCCGACGAACAGAACCTGTTCGAGATGCGCTTCTATCCGCATCGCCCCATCGCCGACATCAAGGGCATGCAGCTTCGCGATCTGGAAGCACTGCGCGCCATTCCCGGCGTGGTCGCCGCCGGCTGGACCAACCAGATCCCGCTGGGCCAGTCCGGCTGGAACTGGGGCGGGCTGACCGCCGATCGCCGCGGCGACACCCAGCTCAGCACCACCTACTACTTCAGCGGCGACTCGGTGATCGAGACCTTCGGCCTGCGGCTGGTAGAGGGGCGCGACTTCACGCCCGAGGAATACATCGAGATCGACCCCAGCAAGGAGCAACGCAACCCCACGGTGATGATCGTCACCCGGGCGCTGGCCGAGAAACTGTTTCCCGGCGAGACCAGTTTCGTCGGCCGCAGCTTCTACCTGGGCTCGGGCCCGGACGCGGACAGCGTCCGGATCGTCGGTGTGGTGGAACGGCTGCAAACTCCCTATGGGCAGACCGACGACCGGGTCGAGAACAGCATGATCGGCCCGGTCCGCTACATAGACCCTTTCACCCGCTATTCGGTGCGCACCGAGCCGGGTGCCCAGGACCGGGTGATGGCCGAGGCGGAGAAGGCGCTGACGGCGCTCAGCAAGGACCGGGTGCTGTTGGGCACGCGTACTTTCGCCGAAGCGCGCGCCAGCCGCTATGCCGGCGAACGCATGCTGGCGGGCCTGCTGATCGCGGTGACCGTCTTCCTGCTGCTGATCACCGCCAGCGGCATCGTCGGCATGGCCAGCCTGTGGGTGAACCAGCGCCGCAAGCAGATCGGCGTGCGGCGGGCCCTTGGCGCACGGCAATGGGACATCCTGCGCTACTTCCTGGTCGAGAACCTGCTGATCACCACAGGCGGCGTGGCGGTCGGCCTGGGCCTGGCACTGGCCTTGAACGATTTCCTGGTACGTGCGCTGGAGCTGCCGAGGCTGCCGGGCATGTACCTGGGCATCGGCATGGCCGTCATGTGGCTGCTGGGCCTGACGGCGGTGCTGGGGCCGGCCTGGCGGGCCGCCCGGGTACCGCCGGCCGTCGCCACCCGTACCGCCTGAGGTAGGCTTGGCGCATGCCGCATTCCGCCAATGCCACCGTCCTGGTGATCGACGACAACCCGGCCGTGGCGACGGCGCTGGAGGTGCTGTTCTCGCTGCACGAGCTGCGCACCCTGCACGCGGCCACGCCGGAAGAAGGGTTGGCGCGGCTGCGCCAGGAGCCGGTGGATCTGGTCATCCAGGACATGAACTTCAGCGCCGACACCACGTCCGGCGAGGAAGGCGAAGCGCTGTTCCGGGCGATCCGCGCCGAGCACCCCGGGCTGCCGGTGGTCCTGTTGACCGCCTGGACCCACCTGGAGTCGGCGGTGGACCTGGTCAAGGCCGGCGCGGCCGACTACCTGGCCAAGCCCTGGGACGACAACAAGCTGCTGGCTACCGTGTCCAACCTGCTGGAACTGGGTCAGACCAGCCGGGCCCTGGCCGCCCGGGCCGGCGAGGAACGCCGGCGGCGGCACCAGCTCGAACGCGACTACGATCTTTGCGGCCTGGTCTGGGCCGACCCCGCCATGGAACGGGTGCTGTCGCTGGCCTGCCAGGTGGCACGTGCCGACGTACCGGTGCTGGTGACCGGCCCCAACGGCGCCGGCAAGGAAAAGATTGCCGAGATCCTTCAGGCCAACTCCGCCGTGCGCAAGGGGCCCTTCGTCACCCTCAACTGCGGCGCCTTGCCCAGCGAGCTGATCGAGGCCGAGCTGTTCGGCACCGAGGCCGGCGCCTACACCGGCGCCGGCAAGGCCCGCGAGGGCAAGTTCGAGGCCGCCGACGGCGGCACCCTGTTTCTGGACGAGATTGGCAACCTGCCACTCGAGGGACAGATGAAGTTGCTGCGGGTACTGGAGACCGGCCGCTTCTCCCGCCTGGGTTCCAATCAGGAACGGCAGGTGAAGGTGCGGGTGATCAGCGCCACCAATGCCGACCTGCCGGCCATGATCCGCGAGGGCCGCTTCCGCGAGGACCTGTACTACCGGCTCAACGTCATTGAAATCCGCCTGCCCGGCCTGGCGGAGCGGCCGCGCGACATCCTGCCGCTGGCCAATCACTTCCTCGGGCCGGGCAAGCGCCTGGGCGAGGACGCCTGCGCCGCCCTGCTGCGCCATCCCTGGCCCGGTCACGTGCGCGAACTGAAGAATGTGATGCGCCGGGCCAGCCTGCTGAGCGGCGGCGAGGTGGTTTCCGCCGCCGACCTGGGCCTGCAGCCGGTGGGCGCGCGACCGACGGCCCAGGAGAGCGAGCCCGACCGCGAGGCGATCGAACAGGCCCTGGCCAGGGCCGGCGGCATCGTGTCGCAGGCCGCGGCGGAGCTCGGACTGAGCCGCCAGGCCCTGTACCGGCGCATGGAGCGCCTGGGCATCGCCAGGCCCTGAGATGTGCCTCAAGCGCCGCTCCATCGCCGGATGGCTGGCCGCCGCCAGCCTGATGGTGGCCGCGCTGGCGGTAGCGGCAGCGCTGGGCCTGCAGGCGCTGACCGGCGACTGGCGACTGGCCGCGGCCGGGGCGCTGGCGGTGGCGACGCTGGGCGCGATGTGGACGATGCGCCGTCTGGCGCGACCGGCCCTGTCGCTGTTCCGGGCCCTGGCCGGCACCACCCTGAGCTACCGCGACGGCGATTTCAGCTTCGGCCTGCGCTGGCGCCATGACGACGAACTCGGTGACCTGGTCGCGGCCCACAACGAACTCGGCGCCGTGCTGCGCGAGCAGCGGCTGGCGCTGGTGCAGCGCGAACTGCTGCTGGACACCATGGTGCAGAACTCGCCGGTGGCGATGCTGCTGGTAGGTGAGGGCGGCCACATCGTGTTCGGCAATCTGGCGGCGCGGCGCCTGCTCAACCAGGGGCGCAAGCTCGAAGGCATGGCGCTGTCCACCGTCGTGGCCGCCGCCGACCCGGCCTTGCGGGAGGCCATGGACCGGGGCGGCGACGGCCTGTTCTCCGTCGGTAGCGAGGATGATGAGGACGTGTTCCATCTCAGCCGGCGTGGTTTCCGTCTCAACGGCCGGCCGCACGAACTGCTGTTGCTGCGCCAGCTGACCAGTGAACTGCGCCGACAGGAGGTGCAGACCTGGAAAAAGGGGCTCTGTTGAATTTCAAGTGGGTTGCCGGGCATGAGGGTTGATCACTGCGAAGTCGAGCTTGCCGGCGATCAGGAAGATGACGGTTCTGATAGTGGTGAAGCGGGTGAAGCCGCGAGCGCGGCGCTTGGCGGACTGAAACAGGCCGTTGAGCGCTTCGAGGAAGCCGTTGGT
>NZ_VUOD01000006.1 GCF_008386465.1 Arenimonas fontis | reverse complement strand
AACCAATCTGGTCGAAGGCATCAACAACAAGATCAAGGTCATCAAGCGGGTGGCCTACGGCTACCGGGACGACGCCTACTTCTTCCTGAAGATCCGGGCGGCCTTCCCCGGACTTGGGTGAAGAACCTCTTTTTTTGGCGTGACTGCGCTGCCGATTCGCCCGATCCACTCCGTGGGGGACGGGCGAGCATTCTTGGATCGTGCCAAGAGCCTCCCGTTCGCCGGCGTGTAGCTGCTGCCGCAGCTGCGATGCTCTCAGCTATTTGCGACCGCTTGCCCGTAGTTGGCCGTCCAAAAGGGCTCAGAAGGCAGGCAGCACGAAAGCAAACAGGGCCCCAACCGTAGTCGCCGCCACTGCCGCCGCCCAGGTCCAGAGGCTGAACCCCCGCAAGCGCCTGCAGGTCCTAGCCAACGCTGGATCCGCCGGACAGGGGAGCGTCCTTGCTTGCCAGAGCATCCATCCAGAGAATGCGAGCGCCGCGCCCGCCACCCCGAACACCAACGCCTTGTGCGCAGACAACCAGACCAGTTGCGGCACGGCGGTGACCAGGCCTGCGAGCGCCGCGCCCGCACCCAGGGCCACCATCACCGCCGGCAGCACGCAACAGATCAGCGTGCCGCTGGCGGCGCCCAGCGCCAGCAGGCTGAGCCCCACGTTCCGCTTCAGGGGCGCCTGCAGCTCATTCATCGTCCGCCTCCCGGCTCACGCGGTCGCGGATAGCCTGGAGCGTCGCATCGCTGCGGCGGATCGCCACGACGGCGTAGCCCGAATCGGTAATGGCCTTGGTCAGCTCTTCGTCCGTCAGTTCCGCGCCGTCCTTGAGGGCCACGGCGACGATTCTGTTTTCCAGGCTGACATAGACCTCTGCAGTGGCGTCGAAACTCTTGAGCGTTTTCTCGATGCCTTGGGCGCAGAACGCGCAGACCAGGCCGTTGACGTCCATTTCGATGGTCTTGGCCGAGACCGCGGATGCAGCGGCCATCAGGAGGAGGAACACAGTGCGGGTAAAGGTCTTCATGAAGAGTCTCCGGGTCAGAAGTTGAACATGGCCATGGCTTGCAGCTTGCCGTCGGTCGTGGCGCCTACCTCGACCCACGTGCCTCCCTTGAACAGGCGAAGCAGCAGCGCCGTCTCGGTGCCGTCGTACAAGCCGTTCGAGTAGCGGCGTCCTTGCAGGACGATCCAGGTGGCCAAGGTGTCGTAGTCGTGCTCGTAGGGCGCGATGCCTAGCTGCAGGGTGTCGATCCGATGGGAGAAGCGGTCGCTCTCCTGCAGGTCGGTGCGGAACGCGCTGTACACGCGGCGGGTTTCGTAGTCGACCTGAAAGCCGACGTTGCGAGCCAGGGTGCTGCCGGCGAAGTCACTGCCGGTGGCGCTACCCAACCCGCCCCAGACGAACACGTTCGCCTGGGCACCGGGAAGGTTCCAGCGCTTGGCCAGCAGGTTGCCGCGCAGGTACACGATGTCGCGCTCGAGTGAGCCGTCTTCGCTCATCAGTTCGGTCCAGCCGGCACCGCCCGACCACCAGTAGCGCGGTGCGTAGAAGGCCTGGAACTCGTTCATGGTGCCGGCACCGTACTCGGCCATCACGGTGCTGCCGCGGGCAAACGCGATGGGTTTGGCGGCCACGGGGGCCACGAACAGGGCCAGCGCCAGCGCGCCCAGCCCAGGGGAAAGGTATTTCATTGGAATGCTCCGTCGATCGCCGCGAGGCGGCGGGTCCCGCACGGGTGCGGGCAGGGATCGGCAGAGTCAGCTGATCGGCGGGCGCAGTTGCTCTTGAACCGGAGCCGCGGCGGGCACCGCCACCTCCGAGGGGGACGAATGCGGGACGCGCAGGGCCATCGGAAGCACCCAGACCGAGACGCCCACCATGGGGGCCGCCACGCGGCAGTTTGCGGGCGGGCACTCGGGCTGCGGGCAGCAACCCTCCTCGCAGGCAGGTTCAGCTGACGCGGCCGGACCGGCATCGTGGCAAGGCATCGCGGCGACATCCGCGGATGGATCGGCGCCGGCGCCAACCGGCGGCATGGCCATGACCGGCGAGCCCACCAGCGCCATCGCCAGCAGGAGTCGCCAGGCCCATCCGAGAATTCCGGGTCGTGTCATCGTTTCGCCAGTCTAGAACAACGCTGTGACCGTGGCGGCAAGGGAAAGTTCATGACGCGACCGTCCGTCCGAGACACCCGGTGATGCGCCCTGCGGGCCATCAGGTCGCTCGGTGCACGTTCTCCCGCCGCCGTTGGGCCGGCCGGGACGACGGCGCTTCATGCAGCGCACCCAGAATGGCGCAGGCCTCCCGGCGCCCGCCGGCGCAACCGGCGATGGTGCGTTCCAGCTCCCGGGCCATGCGCCGCAGCTCCTTTTGTCGCGCCTGGATTTCGGCCAGATGATGGCGCGCCAAGGCGTCGACTTGTTCGCAGGACAGCGCTGGATCATCGGCCAGCCGCAGCAAGCTGCGGATCTCATCGAGACTGAACCCCAGATCCCGGCCCCGGGTGATGAACCGCATCCGGTCCACGTCTTGGTCCGTGTAGGCCCGATACCCGCTGTGGGTGCGGGCGGGCCGCGGCAGCAGGCCGATGCGCTCGTAGTAGCGGATGGTTTCCAGATGGCAGCCGCTGGCGGCCGCGACTTCCCCGATCTTCATCCCAGACCTCCCAGGGGGTTGACCCTGTAGTCGCTACGGGCTTTAGGGTAGCGCCACTGACCGAGGAAATGCCATGTCCGGCTGCCACTGTGATGACACCGCTTCCACCCTGAGCCAGGCCCAGGACGCCAGCCGGCGCCGGGTCCTGTGGGCCGTGTT
Organism: Arenimonas fontis; assembly: GCF_008386465.1. GTDB lineage: Bacteria > Pseudomonadota > Gammaproteobacteria > Xanthomonadales > Xanthomonadaceae > Arenimonas > Arenimonas fontis. The sequence continues at coordinate 148,708 of NZ_VUOD01000006.1, read as the reverse complement.
GGGGATCAACGCCGCCCTGTTCGTCGGCGAGTTCACCGCGGGCTGGTGGGCCGACTCGAGCGCCCTGCAGGCCGACTCGCTCGACAGCCTGGGCGATGCCGGCGTGTACGCCCTGAGCCTGGCGGTCGTGGGCGGCAGCCTTCGTCAGCGCAATGGCGCGGCCGTGGTGAAGGGCCTGCTGCAGGGTCTGTTTGGCCTTCTGGTGCTGGCTGAAGTCGTGCGCCGCCTGTTGACCGGAGCCGAACCGCTGGCGCCGCTGATGGCGGGTGCGGCAGCAATCGCCTTGCTGGCCAACCTGGCGTGCTTCGGGTTGCTGATGCGCTTTCGCGGCGAGGACTTGAACATGCGCTCGGTTTGGCTATGTTCGCGCAATGACCTGGCGAGCAACGCCGGGGTGATCGCGGCGGCCGGTATCGTGGCGCTGACGGGAAGTGCGTGGCCGGACACTGCGGTGGGCTTGCTCATCGCGGTGCTGTTCCTCCATACCTCCTGGCAGGTGCTGCGCGAGGCCTGGCCAGGCTGGCGGCACCCGGCAGAACCCTGCACCAAGGAGACGGCACCATGACGCGACTGGACCAGGCCTTCGCGCAGGAATGGGACCTCGCCCAGGCTGCCAGACGCGGCGGTGACCTGGAGCGCGCCTTCCACCATCTCGAACGCGCCCACATCCTGGGGCAGCGGCGCACGTGGCTGCACGTGAAGAGCCATCTCGCGATGCTGCAGATTGGCTGGCAACGGCGGGACGGGCGCGAGATCCGGGGGCAGGCGGCGCGCATCGTGGCGGCCGCGCTGTTTTCGCGTCTCTGGGTGCCGGTGGGCAACACCGGTGGCGCGAATGTGCCCGCGACCCAGCCGATGCCCGTGCCACCTGATCTGCAGGCCGTGATCGATGAACAAGGCGCCTGAAATTGTGTATCCGCCACCAAACCCGCTACCCTGCCTCGCAATGACCTCGCCTCTGCGCTCACTGATGCACTCGCTGCGAGGCCTGTTCTGGGGCCTGACGGTGTTGTGCCTGCTGGCGCAGCCCGTGCTGTCGGCTGCCCATGAACTGCACGAAGCCGAGCATGCGTTCGCCGATGCCGCCGCCGGCATCACGGGCGACGCGATGGCTGAGGAGTCGCCGGCCCCCGGTACGCTCGATGGCCTGCTGCATGCGTTCGACTGCTGCCTGCACGCCACGGCCGTCCCGGCGCCGGTGCTGACCTGGACACCTCACCCGCTACAGTCGCTCGCGCCGCGGGTAAGCCTGCCCGTGCACACCCCCGCTGCTTCCTCCCGATTCCTGCGCCCTCCGATCGCGGCCTGACGTCCCAACGTCCCCGGGGCCTCGCCCCGCTTGCCCGATTCCGGAGAAACACCATGTTGAACACCAAGGCGGCGATGGCCGCCCTGTGGTGCTGCGTTGTCCTCGCCCTTCCGGCGTGGGCCGCCGCACCGTCCCGCCCACTGGACCTGCGCCAGGCTTTTTCACTCACCCTTGATCGTCATCCCGACCTTCGCCGCCTGCCGCTGGAGCAGGCCATCGTTTACGCAGATGTCGACGTGGCCGCACAAAAGCCCGCGTGGGTGGCCGGCGCCAGCCTGGAGAACGTGCTGGGCAGCGGCGACTACCGCGGCGCGGACGGGGCCGAGCTGACCCTGAGCCTGGGCTCCGTGCTGGAGTCCCCGGCCCGGCGCGAGGCCAGGATCGGGGTCGCCCAGTCGCGGATGTCCGGCCTGGACGTCGAGGCAGAGGCGCGTCGCCTCGATCTGTTGGCCGAAGTCGCCCGCCGCTATCTCGACGTCCTGGCGCTGCAGGAAGAGGCCATCGCGCTGGAAGCGACCTTGGCCCAGCGCGGCAAAGCGGCTGATGCCGCCCGTCGTCGCGTTGCCGCCGGTGCTTCGCCGTCGTCCGTGCAGCTGGGTGCTGAAGCGGCGCTCGCTCGCGCCGAACTCGAACTCGCCCGCACGCAAGCGGCCGTCGACGCGGCGCGCCGGCGCCTGGCCCTGATGTGGGGCGGCGAGCCGACCGGCCCGGTGGCCGGGGAACTGCTGACCTTGCCAGCCACGCCTGATTTCGCGTCGCTCGCGTTGCTGCTTGATCGCACCCCGGAGCTGCAGCGATTCGCCAGCGAAGCCCGCGTGCGCGAAGCCCGCCTGCAGTTGGCCCAGTCACAGTCACGCCCGGACCTGGAATGGCAGGTCGGCGTGCGCCGTCTGCAGGGGAGCGACGACTGGGCGCTGATGGGCGGGCTGTCGGTGCCGCTGGGCAATCGCCGTCGGGCGGAGCCGGGGATACGGGCCGCCCGCGCCGAGCTCGACGCCCTGGCCCTCGAACGCGAGGCCGGTGAGCTCGACCTGCGCGCCACCCTGGCCGAAGCGCACGGCCGCCTGCAGGTTGATGCCTTGGCCGTGCGCCAGACCACGGACAAAGTGCTGCCGGCGCTCGAACGCGCCGAATCCGCCGCCGGCCGGGCCTATCGGGCCGGCGCGCTGAGCTACCTGGAGTGGGCGCAGCTGCAGGCTGAGCTGTTGTCCGCCCGTCGCGACCGTATCGCCGCCGCCCGCGACTTCCATCGCGCCCTGATTGAAATCCAGCGCCTGACCGCCGAGCCGTTCGTGCTCGCGGACCGCGCCCCGAGTGAGACCACGCCATGACCCTGCGTCCTTTCCTGCTACCCCTTGTGCTCATCCTGGGCCTCGTCGCCTGCGGCGGATCCGAGCCCGATGCCCACGCCCAGGGCGAGGGCGGTGACCACAACGACCACGCCGAGGCGGAGGCCGAGCCCGCCAAGGGCGCCCACAACGGTCGCCTGCTGACCGAAGGCCCTTATACTATCGAGCTCGCGATTTTCGAAGACGGCGTACCGCCCGAGTACCGCGCCTGGCTGTACAAGGATGGCGAGCCGCTGCCGCCGACCGCCGGCGAGTTGACCGTCGTGCTCACGCGCCTGGGCGACATCACCGACACGCACACTTTCACGCCTAGGGATGACTATTTGCTGGGCAGCCTGGAGGTGTACGAACCGCATTCGTTCGACGTGGCCGTCACCGCCCGGATCGACGGCCAAGCGCTGACCTGGTCCTTCCCCAGCTACGAAGGTCGCACCACCATTCCGGCCGCCGTGGCCAAGGACGCCGGCATCGTGGTCGCCCCGGCCGGGCCCGGCGTGATCCGGGACGAACACGACGTGCAGGGCCTGCTGACGCCCATCGAGGGTCGGCACGCCCGCGTCGTGGCCCGCTTCCCGGGGCCAGTGAAGGGCGTGCGCGTGGGCCTGGGTGACACCGTTCGCGCCGGCCAGGCGCTGGCCACGGTCGAGAGCAACGTCAGCCTGTCGGACTACGCCGTGACCGCGCCGTTGGCCGGCACCGTGCTGGCACGCAATGTCGCCGTGGGCGACCTGGCGGGCGAGCAGCCGCTGTTCGAGATCGCCGACTTGTCCGCCTTGTGGGTGGACCTGCACCTGTTCGGCGCCGATGCCCAGCACATCACGCCCGGCCTGCCGGTCGAAGTCACGCGTCTCAGCGACGGCGTCAGTGCCCGCACCACGCTCGACCGCGTGCTGCCCGGGACAGCTACCGCCAGCCAGAGCACGGTCGCCCGCGCCACCGTGGACAACGCCGACGGCCGCTGGCGGCCGGGGGCCGCGGTGCGCGCCCGCGTCACCGTGGCCGAGCAGCCGGTGGACCTGATGGTGCCCTTGGCGGCGCTGCAGCGCTTCCGCGACTGGGACGTGGTGTTCGTGCGCTTTGGCGACGACTACGAGATCCGGCCGCTGGAGCTCGGGCGCCGCGACGGTGTCAATGTCGAGGTGCTGTCCGGCCTGAAAGCCGGAGATCCGGTCGTGATCGGTCAGAGCTACATCGTAAAAGCCGACATCGAGAAGTCGGGGGCCTCACATGACCACTGAGCAGCCCGGTTTTCTCGAACGCTTCATCCGGTTTGCGATCGCGCACCGGTGGTTGATGCTGCTGCTGACGGCAGCGCTGTGTGCGTTGGGCGTCTGGAGCTTCACCAAGCTGCCAATCGATGCCACGCCCGACATCACCAACGTCCAGGTCCAGATCAATACCGAAGCGCCTGGCTATTCGCCGCTGGAGTCCGAGCAGCGGGTGACGTTTCCTATCGAGACGGCCATCGCCGGTCTGGCAAAGCTTGAATACACCCGCTCGCTCTCGCGCTACGGGCTGTCGCAGGTGACGGTGGTGTTCGAGGACGGCACCGACATCTACTTCGCCCGCCAGCAGGTGGCCGAGCGGCTGCAGCAGGCCAAGTCGCAACTGCCGCCCGGCCTGGAGCCCGAACTCGGACCCGTCGCCACGGGTCTGGGCGAGATCTACATGTACACGGTGGAAGCCGAGCCGGGGGCGACCAAGCCCGACGGCACGCCGTGGACGTCCACAGACCTGCGCACCCTGCAGGACTGGGTGGTGCGCCCGCAGCTGCGCAATACCCCTGGCGTGACCGAGGTCAACACCATCGGCGGGTTCGCCCGGCAGATCCATGTCACGCCGGACCCCGCCCGCCTGGTGGCCTATGGGTTTACCCTGCAGGACGTCGTCGACGCCGTGGCCCGCAACAACCAGAACATCGGCGCGGGCTACATCGAGCGCAATGGCCAGCAATACCTGGTACGCGTGCCCGGCCAGGTGGCGGACCTCGAGGCACTGCGCCGCATCGTGCTCGACCGCCGGGACGGGGTGCCGATCAGGGTTGGCGACGTCGCCGAGGTCGGCGAGGGTCCCGAGCTGCGCACGGGCGCTGCGACCCAGAACGGTGAAGAGGTCGTGCTGGGCACGGTGTTCATGCTGGTGGGCGAAAACAGCCGAGCCGTTGCACGCGCCACGGCCGAGCGCCTGGCGGAAGTGTCGAAGTCGCTTCCTCCGGGCGTCGAAGCGACGCCAGTGTACGACCGCACGTCCCTGGTCGACCGCACCATCGCCACCGTGACCAAGAATCTGGTTGAGGGTGCGCTGCTAGTGATCGTGGTGCTGCTGTTGCTTCTCGGGAACTTCCGGGCCGCGCTGATCACGGCAGCCGTGATCCCGATTACGATGCTGATGACGATCACCGGGATGGTGCGCGGTGGGGTCTCGGGAAACCTGATGAGCCTGGGCGCGCTCGACTTCGGTCTGATCGTCGATGGCGCGGTGATCATCATCGAGAACTGCATCCGCCGCTTCGGTGACCGCCAGCACGCGCTGGGCCGGCTGCTGACGCGGGAGGAGCGCTTCGACCTGACCGCTTCGGCCACCGCCGAGGTCATTAAGCCCAGCCTGTTCGGCGTGGCGATCATCGCGGCCGTGTACCTCCCGGTGTTCGCCCTCACCGGCATCGAGGGCAAGATGTTCCACCCGATGGCCTTCACCGTCGTGCTGGCGCTGACGGCGGCCATGCTGCTGTCGCTGACCTTCGTGCCGGCGGCGGTCGCGGTATTCCTGGGCGGCAAGGTGCAGGAGAAGGAAAGCCGGGTGCTGCAGGCCATTCGCAAGGTTTACGCGCCGGCGCTGGACTGGGCACTGCGATTCCGCCTCCCCGTCGTGGCCGCCGCTGCGGTGCTGGTGGTGATGTTCGGCCTGCTCGCCTCGCGCCTGGGCTCGGAGTTCATTCCCAGCCTGGACGAAGGCGATATCGCGCTGCATGCGCTCCGGATCCCGGGCACCAGCCTGGGCCAGGCCGTGATCATGCAATCCACCCTGGAGGCCCGGATCAAGCAGTTCCCGGAGGTCGAGCGTGTATTTGGAAAGCTGGGCACCGCCGAAGTGGCCACTGACCCGATGCCGCCGTCCGTGGCGGACACCTTCATCATGCTCAAGCCGCGTGATCAGTGGCCCGACCCGCGCAAGACCAAAGCCGCGCTGGTGGCTGAGATCGAGGCGGCCGTGAAGCAGCTGCCCGGCAACAACTACGAGTTCACCCAGCCAATCCAGATGCGGATGAACGAGCTGATCTCGGGTGTCCGCGCGGACGTGGCGATCAAGCTCTACGGCGATGACTTGGACACCCTGGTGGAGGTCGGCGAGCAGCTCGAGGCCGTGGCCAAGGCGATCCCGGGCGCGGCCGACGTCAAGCTCGAGCAAGCTACCGGCTTGCCCCTGCTGACCATCACGCCCAATCCGGAGGGCCTGGTGCGCTACGGTCTGAACCAGGTGGCGGTGCAGGATGCCGTGGGAACCGCGGTGGGCGGCACGGTGGCCGGCCAGCTGTTCGAGGGCGACCGGCGTTTCGACCTCGTGGTCCGACTGCCGGAAGCCCTACGGACCGACCCCGCGCGTCTGGCCGACCTCCCGGTGCCATTGCCCGCCCATGAGGGCGACGACGATGAAACCAGCCGCGGCGCGAATTGGACCAGCGGAAATCCGACCACGGTGCCGCTGCGCGAACTGGCTACCCTGGAGATCGTAGAGGGTCCCAACCAGATCAATCGCGAGAACGGGAAGCGCAGGATCGTGGTGACCGCCAACGTCCGCGGGCGGGACCTCGGCAGTTTTGTGGCGGAGCTTCGCCAGCGCATCGATGCCGAGGTGACCGTTCCGCCGGGCTATTGGGTGGACTACGGCGGCACCTTCGAGCAACTGATCGCCGCCAGCCAGCGGCTGTCGGTGGTGGTGCCCGTGACGCTGATACTGATCTTCGGACTGTTGTTCATGGCCTTCGGCTCGGGACGGGACGCCGCGGTGATCTTCAGCGGTGTGCCGCTGGCGCTCACGGGCGGGGTGCTCGCCTTGTGGCTTCGCGACATCCCGCTGTCGATCTCGGCCGGCGTGGGCTTCATCGCGCTGTCGGGTGTGGCGGTCCTGAACGGCATCGTCATGATCTCCTTCATCCGCAAACTGCGGGCGGAAGGTGACCGGCTGGACGATGCGATCCGCGACGGTGCGCTTGGCCGGCTGCGACCGGTGCTGATGACCGCGCTGGTGGCCTCGCTCGGGTTCGTGCCGATGGCCTTCAACGTCGGCGCAGGTGCCGAAGTGCAGCGCCCTCTGGCCACGGTGGTGATCGGCGGCATCGTGTCTTCGACGCTGCTGACCCTGCTGGTGTTGCCCGCGCTCTACCGCCTATTGCATCGTGATGATGCCGGTGCGAACGCCGCTGCCTGAGGAAGCACCATGAGCCTGCCCGCCGCCATCGGTTTGTTCGCGCTGACCGCGTTGGCGGAGATAGTTGGTTGCTGGCTGGTCTGGCTCTGGGCCCGCCACCAGGCGTCGGCCTGGTGGCTGGTGCCCGCAGCACTGGCGCTCGCGGCCTTCGCTTGGCTTCTGACCTTGCACCCGACAGCGTCTGGCCGGATCTACGCGGCCTATGGCGGTGTCTACGTCACGCTGGCGCTGGGCTGGCTGTGGGCCGTTGATGGCATCCGACCCGACCGCTACGACCTTCTGGGCACGGCCCTGATCCTCTCGGGCGTGGCGGTCCTGTTGGTGGCACATTGGCAGCCCCCGCCAGGCTAGTCGTACACCCGCACGCACACGATTGCGCCGGCCTGTTTGAGGATCTCATCGGCCTGCGCCTGAGTCGGGGCGCTCAGTAGCGTGCTCGGGTCCAGCAGCCCAGTGCCCAGCCCCACGGAGATCCACGGTCGCCCGTCCTTGGGGCGTCCCTTCCGGAAGCGCTGGAACAGTGCCAGTTCGGCCGGCGTCAGCGCGTCGAAACGCCGTCCGTCCAGGGCGAGTTCGTTGCAGAGCTTGCACCGCAGGCCGGCCGTGTTCTTGCCCGACCCCACGGCAATGTAGTTGTCGACCACCTTCGGACTCGGGCCCCTATCGACGCGAGCCAGCGGGACAACCCCGAAGTTTGCACAGCGGGGGTTGCGACAAGTATTCACCTGCACCCCTTGAACCACTTCGGGGCAACGCTCGCTCGTAGGTGGAATAGCGCCCAAAAAAGAACCCCCAGTCGGAAATGACCTGGGGGTTATAGAGCCGGGGACCTATACCGTCAACACGTTAACGTAACGGCTGGCGGGATACCGGGGCCTTGTTTTTTGGCTGCGGATGAACGCGGATAGTCGCGGATGGGGCAGAAGCAGAACTCGAAATGCTCCATCCGCGCAGATCCGCTTCGAAAACCCCTCACTTCCCGAAGTCGTAGAACTGCCAGTCGGCCCCGAGGTCGCCGGCGGGGACTTCGCCGCGCAGGCGGGCGCGCACGGCGGCGACCGGCATCGGTCCGCCAGTGAGGATGGCGTCATGGAACTCGCGTTCGCCCATGCGGCCGCTGCCGACCATCTCCCGGTGCAAGGCCTGGAACTGCAGGCCGCCGATCATGTAAGCGACCTGGTAGAGAGGGCCGTAGTCGCCGGCAAAGCTGCGACGGACCTCGGCACGGGCGTTTTCCCGCTCGTGCCCGACCCGCCGCACCAGCAGATCCACCGCCTGGTCGGGTGACATCTGGCCCAGGTGGAAGCCCAGCGAAAACAGGATCCGGGCGGCGCGATGGCTGCGCCAGAACAGCATGCCGATCCGGTCTTCCGGTGTCTGCGCGAAGCCCAGGTCCCAGAGCCGGAACTCCCAGTACAGGGCCCAGCCCTCGGTCCAGAACGGGCTATGGAACAGCTCCCGATGGGTCTGGTAGCGCCGGTTGTAGAAATGCTGCAGATGGTGGCCCGGAATCAGCTCGTGGTGGACCACCGCCCGGCTGAAATGGCGGTTGTTGCCGCGCAAGGCCATCAGTTTCTTGTCGTGCGGCATGCTGTCGGTCGGGTAGGCCACCCAGACGTCCTCGCCGCCGAGGAAAAACGGCGCCTGCAACTGGTACTCGGGGCTGAGCATGGTCATGCGCCAGTCGCGCTTTGCCAGCTCGGGAATGCTCACGAGATCGCGCTGCTCGAGGAAGGCGATGGCCTCGTCGGCCAGCGCGACCACCAGCTTCGGCTGCTCGCCGGGGGCGGGATGGCGGTTCTTGACGGCTTCCAGGGCCTGGCGCCAGTCATCGTGGCCCATCTCCGCCGCGGCCTTGGCCATCTCGCGCTGGCACCAGGCCAGTTCACGCTCGGCCAGCCGCATCAGCTGTTCCGGCGTGTAGGGGATCAACTCGTGGCGCAGGCCGGCCAGCAGGGCCTCGCGGCCGATCGGGTCGCCGATGATGGTCTCCGGATCGGCGGCGCCGGCCAATGTCTCGGAAAGGCGCTTGCCGTGCGCTTCCAGCACCTTGTCCAGGGCTTCGTAGGGCTGCTTCGCCCACCAGGTGAACTGCGGGTCGTAGCCGGCATGGAAGGCGTACCACTGCTTCAGGTCCTCGCGCACGCCGGCCAGCAGCCTGGCCGCCCGATACGCCACCACCGGCGTGCCCGGCGCGGCCTTCGGGTCCTTGTCCAGGCGCTTGCCCAGGGTTTCCAGCGCCTGTCGGACCTGGTCCAGGGTGTCGGCAGCGGCGCGTGCGTCCGGGTATTCCAGATGGCGCCGGGCCTCGGCCAGGGCGATCAGCCGGGACACCCCGGGCAGCAGCGGTTCGGCCTGCTGCCAGCGCTCGCGCTCGAAGTCCAGCTGCTGCAGCCGGTAGGCCAGGTCGCGCCGCAACAATGCCAGGTCCAGGCGGTCTTCCTGGTTCAGTCCGGCAGCGTCGAATTCCTGCAGGCGCCGCTGCCAGCCGAGGTACAGGGCGCGCAGGGCGGCCTCGCGGCGCGGACCGGCGGTCACGTCCTGCACGTGCAGGACGCTGTCCAGGTCGGCCCGGAAGCGTGCCACCACCGGCGCCAGGCGCTGGTCGGTGGCCGGCATTTCCGTCAGCGCCGGCACCAGCTCGCCGGCCGGCAGGCTCAGGGGGGTGGCCACCAGGGCCAGGGTGATGCCGGCGGCGGACAGGTGTCGGATCAGGCTCATGTGGTGTCCTCCTGGGCCGGCGCGTGCCGGCGGGCGGTGTCCCGGATGAAGGTCAGCAGCGCGGCCAGGCCGTTGCTACGGGTCGGCGAGAGGTGCTTTGCCAGGCCGATCTCGGCGATGTAGTCGGGTCGGGTGGCCAGGATCTCGGCCGCCGACCGGCCCGAATAGACGCGCAGGGCCAGGTAGATCAGGCCGGAAACGATGCTGGAATCGCTGACGGCGTGGAACTCGAGGTCGTCGGCATCGCCTTCGGCCACGATCCAGACCAGGGACTGGCAACCGTGCAGGCGATTGGCCTCTGTCTTCCACGCCTCGGGGAAAGGCGGCAGCTTGCGGCCCAGGTCGATCAGGTACTGGTAACGCTCCGACCAGTCGCCGAACAGGGCGAACTCCTCGGCGATGGCGGCCTGGGCCTCGGCAGCGCTGGCTTCGCTTGGACGCATCAGGCGCGCCTCCAGCGTACGCCCTGCGGAGTGTCCTCGAGCAGGACGCCTTCTTCGGCCAACTGCCTGCGGATGGCATCGGCGCGGGCGAAATCGCGGGCAGCCCTGGCGGCATTGCGTTCGTCCACCAGCGCCTGGATGCGCGCCTCGTCGTCGCCGCCGCGACGGAACCACTCCGCCGGATCCTGCTGCAACAGCCCCAGCAGGGCGCCGCCGCCGAGCAGTTCGGCCTTGAGATTGGCCCTGGCGATGGGCCCCTCGGCCTTGCGTGCCTCGGCGGCGATGCGCGACAGCTCGGCCAGGGCCGCCGGAGTGTTCAGATCGTCACAGAGGGCGGCTTCGATGGCCAGCGGCACCATCGGCTCGATGACCGGCACGTCGGCCAGGTCGCGCAGGGTGCCGTACAGGCGGTCGAGGGTGCGTACCGACTGTTCGATCAGGCCCTCCGACCAATCCAGGGGCTGCCGGTATTGAGCCGAGAGCAGGGCATAGCGCAGGGCTTCGGGCGGATGCCGGTCGAGCAGTTCGCGCACCAGCCGGACGTTGCCCACCGACTTGGCCATCTTGGCGCCGTCGAAGGTCAGCATGCCGTTATGCAGCCAGTAGCGGGCGAACAGGCGGCCGCCGTGGGCGCAGGTGCTTTGCGCGATCTCGTTTTCGTGGTGCGGAAACTGCAGGTCCACGCCGCCGCCGTGGATGTCGATGGTGTCGCCCAGGTGCGCCTCGGCCATGGCCGAGCACTCGATATGCCAGCCGGGCCGGCCGCGGCCCCAGGGCGAATCCCAGCCGGGCAGGTCCTCGCCCGAGGGTTTCCAAAGCACGAAATCGCCGGGGTCGCGCTTGTACGGCGCCACTTCGACCCGGGCTCCGGCCAACAGTTCTTCGGGGTCGCGCCGGGACAGCCGCCCGTACTCCGGAAAGCTGGCCACCGAGAACAGCACGTGACCCTCGGCGGCATAGGCATGACCGGACTCGATCAGCCGCTCGATCATGGCGACGATATGCGGAATGTGCTCCGTGGCATGCGGGGTCGCGTCCACCGGCGGCACGCCCAGCCGGGCCATGTCGTCGAAATAGGCACGGGCATACTTGCCGGCGATCTCCGAGATCGGCACGCCGAGCTCCCTGGCGGCGGCGTTGATCTTGTCGTCCACATCGGTGATGTTGCGGGCGTAGACCAGCTTCGGGTAGTGCCGGCGCAGCAGGTTGGCCAGCACCCCGAACACCACCGGCGGCCGGGCGTTGCCGATGTGCACGTAGTTGTAGACGGTCGGCCCGCAGACGTACATCGTGACCCGGTTCGGATCCTGGGGCGCGAAGACCTCGATCTCTCGGGTCAGGCTGTTGAAGAGTCGCAGTTCCATGGGCCGGCGCGGGGCGCGGTGGGGATGCTCGAAGTCTAACAAGCGCCCGGCCCGGTTTAACGAAAATCTTAGGCTCGGGTTCAGCCGCCCGGTGCTTGAATCTCGCCAGCATCGTGCCGCCAGCCCTCATGGAGACCGTTCATGCGATCCATCCGCCTGCTGCCCCCGCTGCTGGCCTTCGTCGCGGCCCCGGCCCTGGCCCAGTACCAGGAAGGCTACGGCCAGCCGGCCTACGATCCGGCCAGCGTCGTGCCGGAAAACGTCACCTATGGCTACGCCCAGGTGCTGCGCGCCGACGAGGTCTATGAGACGGTGATCACCCGGACGCCGGAAGAGCGCTGTGACGAGGTCGAGTACCGTCAGTCCGGCAAGGCCACCGCCGGTGCGGTGGTGGGCGCCATCGTCGGCGCCGCGGTCGGCAACCAGATCGGCAAGGGCGACGGCCGCAAGGTCGCCACGGTAGCCGGCGCGGCCGCCGGCGGCGCCATCGGCCACAACGTCGGCAAGCAGCAGGAAATCGCCGACGCCCGCGCCGGAGCATGCCGCATGGTCGAGGTCGAGCGCCAGGAGCGGCAGCTGATCGGCTACGACGTCGAATACATGTACAAGGGCGAGAAGTACATGTCCAGGCTGCCCTACGATCCGGGCAACCGGCTGCGGGTGCGGGTCTCGGTGACCCCCGATGCCGTCGCCGGGTACTGACCGCACCGGCGCTTGCGCGCGCCCCGGGCGCCCGGCATACTCGCCGCCCATGTCCCTCGAACGCTCCGCCGCCGTTCTCAGCTCCGCCCGCATGGCGGCGGGTATGACCTCGCGCGCGCGCCGACCGGAAGCCCACATAGCCGCTGGGTAAGCCGGTCGTCGTCATTCGTCCGCCTGAAAGCCCAGCCCTGCGCTGGGCTTTTTCGTTTTCCGATGCCAGGAATCCGCAGATGAAGCATTTCCTCAACACCCAGGACTGGAGCCGCGCCGAACTGGACACGCTGCTGGCCAGCGCCGCCGAATTCAAACGCCAGCCTGTCGGCGCACAGCTCAGGGGCAAGTCCATCGCCCTGGTGTTCTTCAACCCGTCGTTGCGTACCCGCACCAGTTTCGAACTGGGCGCCTTCCAGCTGGGCGGGCATGCGGTGGTGCTGGCGCCGGGCAAGGACGCCTGGCCGATCGAGTTCGCCCCGGGTGCGGTGATGGACGGCGAGGCAGAAGAGCACATTGCCGAAGTGGCGCGGGTGCTGGCCCGTTACGTGGACCTGATCGCCGTCCGCGCCTTCCCGAGGTTCCGGGACTGGACGGAGGACCGCGAGGACACGGTGCTGCGCGCCTTCGCCAGGCATTCGACGGTGCCGGTGATCAACCTGGAGACCATCACCCATCCCTGCCAGGAGCTGGCGCACGCGCTGGCCCTGCAGGAGCACTTCGGCACGACCGACCTGCGCGGGAAGAAGTACGTCCTGACCTGGACCTACCACCCCAGGCCGCTGAACACGGCCGTGGCCAACTCCGCCCTGACCATCGCCACCCGCCTGGGCATGGACGTGACCCTGCTGTGCCCGACGCCGGAGTACATCCTGGACGAGCGCTACCTGGGCTGGGCCCGCGACAACGTCGTCGAAAGCGGCGGCAGCTTCCGCGTCAGTCACGATATCGCCGAAGCCTATCGTGGCGCCGACGTGGTCTATGCCAAGAGCTGGGGCGCCATTCCGTACTTCGGCCGCTGGGAGGAGGAAAAGCCCGTCCGCGATGCCCACCGGCACTTCATCGTCGACGAAGCCAAGATGGCCCTGACAAACGATGCCGTCTTCAGCCACTGTCTGCCGCTGCGCCGGAACGTGAAAGCCACCGATGCGGTCATGGACTCCCCGCGTTGCATCGCCATCGACGAGGCCGAGAACCGTCTGCACGTGCAGAAGGCGGTGATGGCGGCGCTGGTGGGGCAGCAGGCATAAGCGAATTCCCCTGCGCAAACCCTCCGGCCATTTCCCGGACTCCCAACCCTCTTCCCGACTCCTCTCCCGCAGTGAGGGGAAAGTCCCACAAGGAAACGAACATGTCCGACAAGTCCATCGTCCTCGCTTTCTCCGGCGGCCTCGACACCAGCTTCTGCATTCCCTGGCTTCGTGAGCGCGGCTGGGACGTGCACACGGTGTTCGCCGATACCGGGGGCGTGGACGCGGAGGAGCGCGCCTACATCGAGGCACGGGCGGCCGAACTGGGCGCCGCCAGCCACGTCACCGTCGACGGCGGACCGGTGCTGTGGGAGGGTTTCGTCAAGCCCTTCGTCATGGCCGGCGAGAGCTACCAGGGCCAGTACCCGCTGCTGGTGTCGGACCGCTACCTGATCGTGGACGCTGCCCTGAAGCGCGCCGCCGAACTGGGCACCCGCGCCATCGCCCACGGCTGCACCGGCATGGGCAATGACCAGGTGCGCTTCGATCTGGCGGTCAAGGCGGCCGGTGACTACCGGATCGTGGCGCCGATACGCGAGATCCAGAAGCAGCACAGCCAAACCCGCGCCTACGAGCAGGCCTACCTGGAAGAGCGCGGCTTCTCCGTTCGCGCCAGGCAGAAACAGTACACCATCAACGAGAACCTGCTGGGCGTCACCCTGTCCGGCGCCGAGATCGATCGCTGGGAAGCACCGGGCGAGGGCGCCCGCGCCTGGTGCAAGCCGCGGGCGGAATGGCCGGCGCAGCCGCTTCGTGTCACCCTGGGTTTCCGCAATGGCGAGGCGGTGTCGCTGGACGGCGAGACGCTGCCGGGCGCGCAGCTGCTGGCGAAGCTCAACACGCTGTTCGCCGAGTATGGGGTCGGGCGCGGCCTCTACACCGGCGACACCACCATCGGCCTCAAGGGCCGCATCATCTTCGAGGCGCCGGGCCTGACCGCCCTGCTGACCGCGCACCGCGCCCTGGAAGAGGCGGTGCTGAGCAAGGCTCAGAACCGTTTCAAGCCGGAAGTGGCGCGCAAGTGGGTGGAGCTGGTCTACGAGGGCTTCTACAACGACCCGCTCAAGTTTGACCTGGAGGCCTTCCTGAAGAGCAGCCAGGCCTGCGTCAACGGCGAGGTGGTGCTGGAGACCGCTGGTGGCCGCGTGGATGCGGTGGCGGTGCGCTCGCCGCATATCCTCAATGCCAGGGGTGCCACCTACGCCCAGTCGGCCGATTGGGGCGTGGAGGAGGCCGAGGGCTTCATCCGCCTGTTCGGCATGAGCAGCACGCTCTGGGCAGAGGTCAATCGCCGATGAACCGGAGCGGACATGACCGCGGAGCCAATACCGGCGGTCCCGACAAAGCTTCCATGAAGCGGATGCCATGATGCTGCAGGACGTACTCGGACACCTGGAAGCCCTGGTGGGCTTCGATACCCGCAACCCGCCCCGTGCCATCGGCACCGATGGCATTTTCGACTATCTGCGCGCGCAGCTTCCGGGCTTCCATATCACCTTGACCGACCACGGCGCCGGCGCGGTTTCGCTGCTGGCGGTGCGGGGTGCGCCAGCGCGGCTGTTCAACGTGCATCTGGACACGGTGCCGGACTCGCCGGCGTGGACGGCCGACCCGTACCGCCTGCGTGTCACCGGCGACCGCGCCATCGGCCTGGGCGCCTGCGACATCAAGGGCGCCGCTGCCGGCCTGTTGGCTGCCGCGAACGCCAGTACCGGCGACGCCGCCTTCCTGTTCAGCACCGACGAGGAAGGCAACGACGCCCGTTGCATCGCCGCCTTCCTGGCCAGCGACCATGGCTTCACGGAAGCGGTGGTGGCCGAGCCGACCGGCGGCCAGGCGGTGCTGGCCCATCGTGGCATCAGCTCGGTGCGCATGCGTTTCCGCGGCCGGGCCGGGCACGCCTCCGCCGCCGACGCGCTGGAGCAGAGCGCCGTGCACCAGGCCATGCGCTGGGGCACGAAGGCCCTGGACTTCGCCGCGGCCCAGGGCCACGCCCGCTTCGGCGGCCTGACCGGCCTACGCTTCAACATCGGCCGCGTCCATGGTGGCATCAAGGGCAACATGATCGCGCCGGAGTGCGAACTGCGTTTCGGCTTCCGGCCGCTACCCTCGATGGACATGGACGGCTTGCACGCAAGTTTCCGCGACCTGGCCGAGGCCGGTGCGCTGGACGTCTACGAGGAAACCTTCCGCGGTCCGCCGCTGCCGGCCGGCGACATCGCCGGCGCCGAAGGTCGGCGCCTGGCCGCCCGCGACCTGGCCGACGAGCTCGGCCTGCCCATCGGCAACGCGGTTGATTTCTGGACCGAGGCCTCGCTTTTTTCCGCCGCCGGACTGACCGCTCTGGTCTACGGTCCCGGCGACATCGCCCAGGCCCATGCCGCCGACGAGTGGGTCGCGCTCGACCAGCTCGCCGGCTACGCCGCCACCGTCCATCGCCTGCTCAGCGCCTGACCATGTCCGATACCCGCAGCACCATTGTCCGCCTGCTCTCCAACATGGCCAGCGCCAAGGAGATCCAGCAGTACCTCAAGCGCTTCTCGCAGCTGGACGCGGCGCGCTTCGCCGTGGTCAAGGTGGGCGGCGCCATTCTGCGCGACGAACTGGAGGCCCTGGTCAGCTCGCTGGCCTTCCTGCAGCAGGTCGGCCTGACCCCGATCGTCATCCATGGAGCCGGCCCGCAGCTGGATGAGGAAATGGCCAGGGCAGGTATCGGCAAGAAGACCGTGGGCGGTCTGCGCTACACCGACCCGGCCGGCCTGGCCGTGGTGCGCAAGGTGATGCAGGGCGAGAACCTGCGCCTGGTCGAGGCCCTGCAGGCCCAGGGCGTGCGCGCCACCTCGGTTACCGGCGGCGTGTTCGAGTGTGGCCTGCTGGGCCGGCGCAAGTATGGCCTGGTCGGCAAGGTCGAACGCGTGCACACGGCGCCCATCCAGGCCGCCATCAAGGTCGGTTCCATCCCGGTGATCGCCTCGCTGGGCGAGACCAGCGGCGGCCAGATCCTCAACGTCAATGCCGACTGGGCCGCCAACGAGCTGGTCAAGACCCTGCGTCCCTACAAGATCGTCTTCCTCACCGGCACCGGCGGCCTGCTGGACGGCGAGGGCAGGGTGATCGATTCGATCAACCTCAGCACCGACTACGAAGGCCTGATGGCCCAGCCCTGGTTGCACTCGGGCATGAAGCTGAAGATCCAGCAGATCCACGACCTGCTGATGCAGTTGCCGCCGGCCAGTTCGGTGTCCATCACCCGACCGGATCAGCTGGCCAAGGAGCTGTTCACCCACCGTGGGTCCGGCACCCTGGTGCGGCGCGGCGAGCGGGTGCGCCGGGTCACGTCCTGGCGCAGGCTCGACCTCAAGAGGCTCAAGGCGCTGGTGGAATCGGGGTTCGGCCGCCGCCTGGCAGCGGATTACTTCGAGAAGACCAAGCCCTATCGTGTCTACGTTTCCGAACATTACCGGGCGGCGCTGATCCTGACCCTGGAAGGCGGTCTGCCGCACCTGGACAAGTTCGCGGTGGCCGAGGATGCCCAGGGCGAAGGACTGGGCCGGGCCGCCTGGCAGGTGATGCGGGCGGAGAACCCCCGCCTGTTCTGGCGCGCCCGCCGGGACAACCCGGTCAACGACTTCTATTTCGACGAGGCCGACGGCTGCCTCAAGGGCGAACACTGGAACGTATTCTGGTACGGCCTGGACGGCTGGGACCAGGTGATGTTCGCCGTGGACCACTGCCGGGCGCGCCCGGCCACGCTCAAGGGCTGAAACATGGACAGGGATTGCTGGCAGGCGGTTCCCACGCTGGTGGGTCGGCACGTTCGGCTGGAGCCGTTGCAGGCCAAACACGCCGATGCCCTGGCGGCGGCGGCGGGTGACGGCGAGCTGTGGCGCCTCTGGTACACCTCGGTGCCGTCGCCGGACACGGTGCATGATTACATCGGCAAAGCCCTGGCCGACCAGGCTGCCGGCACCGCCATGCCATTCGTGGTGAAGGACGCGGCGGGCGCGGTGGTCGGCAGCACCCGCTTCTTCATGATCGACCGCGACGTGCCGCGGCTCGAGCTGGGCTACACCTGGTACGCCCGCCGCGCCCAGCGCACTGCCCTGAACACCGAGGCCAAGCGCCTGCTGCTGGGCCATGCCTTCGAGGTGCTGGGTTGCGCCGTGGTGGAACTGCGCACGCACGTGTTCAACCACAGTTCGCGGCGGGCGATCGAACGCCTGGGCGCGCATTTCGACGGTATCCTGCGCCGGAACATGCGCATGCCCGATGGCGACCTGCGCGACACTGCCGTCTATTCGATCCTGGACAGCGAATGGCCGACGGTGCGCAAGCATCTCGACTTCAAGCTGGCCGGAGGAATGACCCCGTGAGCGCGAGGATCAGGTTGGGCCTGGTCGGCGCACGCGGCCATGTCGGCAGCGAGCTGATTCGGTTGCTGGCAGGGCACCCGCGTTTCGAGCTGGCCTTCGTCGGCTCGCGGGAACGGGCCGGGCAGCGGCTCGCCGACCACGAGCCGTCTTATGCCGGCGAGCTGCGCTATGGCAATCCCGAGCCCGCGGCCGCCACCGTGCCAGGCGCCGACGCGGTGGTGCTGGGACTGCCCAATGGCCTGGCCGCGCCCTACGTGCAGGCCTTCGACGCGCATGCGCCGGACACGGTGCTTCTGGATCTCTCGGCCGACTACCGTTTCGACCCGGCCTGGCATTACGGCCTGCCGGAGCTGACCCGTGCCCGCGCCGCCGGTGCCCGCCGCATCAGCAATCCCGGCTGTTACGCCACCGCCATGCAACTGGCCGTGGCGCCGATGCTCGGCCGCCTGGCCGGACCGGTGCAGTGTTTCGGCGTGTCCGGCTACAGTGGCGCCGGCACCGCGCCCTCGGAGCGCAACGATCCGGAGAAGCTGCGCGACAACCTGATGCCCTACGCCCTGGCCGGCCATGTGCACGAACGCGAGGTCGGCCACCAGCTCGGCCATCCGGTGGAGTTCATGCCGCACGTGGCGGCGCACTTCCGCGGCATCACCCTGACCGCCAACCTGCATCTGGCCGAGCCACTCACGCTGGGCGAGGTGAAGCGCATCTATCGCGATGCCTATGCCGGCGAGCCGCTGCTGGCCGTGCTGGACGAGGCGCCCTGGGTCAGCCGCATCGCCGGCCGCAACGGCGCCGAGTTAGGCGGTTTCACGCTTTCGGAGGACGGGCGCCGCCTGGTGCTGGTGGCCACGCTCGACAACCTGCTCAAGGGCGCGGCCACGCAGGCCCTGCAGAACCTCAACCTGGCCTTCGGCCTGCCCGAAACGATGGGGATAGCGACATGAGCGAGCTGCTCTGGCAGAAGCCCGGCGTGGAAGTGGATCCGCGCATCCAGGCCTTCCTGGCCGGCGATGACGTGCTGCTGGACCGGGAGTTCATCCTGGACGACATCACCGCCTCGGCGGCGCATGCCCGCGGGCTGGCGCGCATCGGCCTGCTCACCCGGGACGAATGCGATGCCCTGTGCCGCGAGCTGCAGGCCCTGGCCGCCGATATCGAAGGCGGCGCCTTCGTGCTCGATGCCCGCTACGAGGATGGCCACTCGGCCATCGAGTCGCGCCTGGTCGAGCGCCTGGGCGACGTCGGCCGCAAGATCCACACCGGCCGCAGCCGCAACGACCAGGTCCTGGTGGCCACCCGCCTGTGGTTGAAGCGCAGGCTGGGCGAGCTGCGCGAGCTCTGTCGCGAGCTGGCTGCGCTTTGTCTGCGCAGGGCGCAGGCGGAGGCTCTGCCGATGCCGGGCTACACCCACCTGCAGCGCGCCGTGGTGTCCTCCACGGCGATGTGGTGGGCGGGTTATGCCGAGGCCTTCATCGATGACGCCGTGCGCGCCGGCCAGGCCCATGACTGGCTGGATGCCAACCCGCTGGGCACCGCCGCCGGCTACGGCGTCAACCTGCCGCTGGACCGCGAGGGCAGCACCAGGGAGCTGGGCTTCGCCCGCATGCAGCTCAGCCCCATCTACGCGCAGCTCAGCCGCGGCAAGTTCGAGATCGCCGCCGTGGACGCGCTCGGCGCCGCCGCCCTGGACCTGCGCCGCCTGGCCTGGGACCTGAGCCTGTTCACCACCGCCGAGTTCGGCTTCGTCAGCCTGCCGGCGCAGTACACCACCGGCAGTTCGATCATGCCGAACAAGCGCAATCCCGACCTGGTCGAGCTGATGCGCGCCACCTATGCCAGCATCGCCGCCGCCCGCGTCGAGCTGGAGCAGCTGCTGTCCCTGCCCAGCGGCTACCACCGCGACCTGCAGTACAGCAAGGGCGCGCTGCTCCATGCCTTCGGCCGCGGCCTGGGCGCGCTGGCCCTGCTGCCGGGCCTGCTGCAGGGCCTGCAGTGGAAGCCGGAGCGGCTGGCGCAAGCCTTCGACGAGGGCATGTACGCCACCGATCGCGCCATCGAGCTCGCCCGCGAGGGCCTGCCTTTCCGCGAGGCCTATCGCCTGGCGGCGGTGGAACCGCTGCCCAGGGCCGGTGCCGACCCGCAGGCCAGCCTCGACGCGCGGGTTTCGCCCGGCGGGCACGCGGCGCTGGGGCTGGAGGTGCTGCGGGAACGCATGGCGGCGCTGTCCCCATGAGTCTGGATCCCTGCTGTGACTGGTCTGCCTGTGGCTAGTCAATCCAGATCGTGAGGCTGTGCCTGCCAGTCCGGAGTCTCCATCGAGCAAGCCTCCCACGCCTTTGGCGTGCTGCTGGTTGCTGTTCTGAAGGACGTTCATGACAGTGCGGACTTCGCCGACAAGATCATCCAGGATGGTGCCGGGGTATCAGGACGTTCAGCCTGAGATCCCGGCTC
Organism: Arenimonas fontis; assembly: GCF_008386465.1. GTDB lineage: Bacteria > Pseudomonadota > Gammaproteobacteria > Xanthomonadales > Xanthomonadaceae > Arenimonas > Arenimonas fontis. Next base: position 128,324 of record NZ_VUOD01000006.1, on the reverse strand, counting down.
AGCAGGTTGGGTGCTTGGAGCGGGGCTTCGGTTTCTTCCCCTTGGGGGATTGGCCGCAGCCGGCGTCGAAATGCAAGGGCATGCCATGGCGCCCGGGCCTATGGTTGCCCTCAAGCCATCGCACGAACCTCTCCACTGATCGTTCCCGGTGGGACAGGCGGACACCGCGACCACCCACGTTCAACCTGATGTCAGCGGGGAGATGGATGCGCTCGGCTCCGAAGTACCAGAACCGTTTCCCGACGAAGACGTACGGGCTTCTGGTGTCCTGCTTCAGGTGCTCGTCTCCCTTGTGGTAGTGGTTCCGGTGTTGCTTCCAGCCTTTGCCTTCACGGAGCTCGTAGAAGTTGTCGCCACACCGTCTCTCAGGGGGATCGTCAGCAGGCTTCTTGTCCTCGAAGCGCGAATCCCGGAAGTACTCGTCCTGACGAATCCGTTCGTCCACCTGTAGCGCGTACACGAGCCTGTGTCCGTCGGCCTTTCCGGAGAACCCACAAATCCAGTCGTCGGCATCCGCGCGGATTCCCATGTGGTTGGGCGTGCAGTTGGCCAGGGTGCAGTACTCGCCGAAGGGGTTGGGCGCGAATCCGGTGTCGTGAGTGACGATGTAGGTGTAGAGCTTCATTCAGCCTTTTGGCACGCGAGGATCGAGGATCAATGTCAATGCCCGTTATCGGCGTTCTTCAGCACCCGCGCCGACATCCACAGCACCAGGCCGGCGCCGATGGCCAGCACCGCCCACAGCAGCCAGCGCTGCCAGTCCTCGCTGCGGCGCGGCGCCAGCGCGGCCTCGCCGCCGGCTTCGCCGCGGGTGCCTAGCGTGGCCGGCGCCGGCTGGGCGCCGGAGGCGGCCAGGGCGGCCTGCACCGGGTAGTCGGGCCGGGCGACGCGGGTGCTGCCGGCGACCAGGGTGTAGGGCGCCGGGCCCTGGGCCAGCAGCACGAAATGCTCGGGCCGGTACTGCAGCACCAGGGTCGGCGCGCTGGCCAGGGCCGGTTGCGTGCTCACCTGCCATTCGCGCTCGCGGCGGGCATGGATGTCCGGTGCCAGGTGCCGCACCTCGTTCGCGCCCTGGCCGAGGCGGAAGGCGGTGAAGGCGGCGACGCCGGACCACCATGCCTGGCCGGGCTCGCGGGCACCGACCTGCACCGCCGAGACCGAGTTGGCGTCGGCCAGGCGCAGGTCCACCCGTTCGACCAGCACCGGCGCCGGGACGGCGTAACGGAAGGTGCCGGGCTCGCCGGGCACGGGCTCGCCCTGCAGTTCCAGGCTCAGCCAGGGGCGCTCGTCGCCGCTGCGCACGCGGCGCTCGATCTCCAGGCCGTCGATCCGTGGCCAGTCGCCCTCGTTTTCGATGCTCAGGCGCAGGTAGCGCGCGTCGCTGCGCTCGAAGTCCAGGCGCAGGCGTTCGACGCGCAGGCCGTTGTCGTCCAGGGCGATCAGCGGCAGGCCGCTGCCCAGGCGGCGCCAGCCGATCAGGTCGTCGGAGCCGCTGACGGACACGCGCAGGTTCACCGGCAGCCGGGCCTCATGACCCAGTTGCACGTGCAGCGTGGAGGCGGCCTCCGGGTCCTCGCCGCGGTCCAGCAGCAGGTCGTGGCGGCCGGCTGGCGCGGTCTGCTGCCCGCTGGCCTGCAGCTCCAGGCCGCGCAGGCGGCCTTCGGCGTCGCGCTCCAGGCGCAGGCTCAGGTCCTCCCCCTGGCCGGGCTCGGGCAGCGGCACACGCAGCCAGGGAACCGGATCGCGCAACTCGAAGTCCTGGCCCTGCGGCGGCAGGTGGGCAAAGGGCACCGGCTTGCCGTCGGCGTTGAACACCGCCAGGTCGCCGAGGTCGGCGCGCTGCACGTACTGCAGCACTTCGGCATCCAGCACCAGCAGGTGCGCTGGCGCCTGGTCGTCGGCCTGGATGGGCCATTGCCAGGCAAAGTCGTCGGTCGTCTGCGCCGCGGTGGGCGCAGCCAGGGCGAGGGCGAGGCAGGCAAGGAGAGGGCGCATCAGGTCGTTTCCTCGGAGGAACGGGGCGGAGTGGGAGCCAGCCTGCCGACGATCACCAGCAGCAGGCCGACGGCCAGGAAGGAGGCGATGCCGGTCAGGTTGCCCAGGAACAGGCGATCCACCGCCAGCAGCTTGATCAGCACCAGCACCAGCAGGCCGGCGCCCAGCCACCAGACCGGCCGCAGCTGGCGACGCGAGCCGATCACCCAGGCACTGACGCCGGCCAGGCACCAGCCGATGGTCAGCGCCGCCTGCGCCAGGCGCTCGCCCAGCAGCCGCGGCAGCCAGGGCAGGTCGGCCAGTTGGTGGCAGGCGCGCAGGGCCAGCACGCTCAGCAGCAGCGTCGCCAGCGGACCCCACAGCAGGCCGGGGATGCCGCGTGGCAGCGACAGTCGGCGCAGCGCCACCAGCGCCGCCATCAGCCCGGCCAGCAGCATCAGCTCCAGAGGGTTGAACAGCGGCAGCCAGGGCAGCGGATCGCTGTCGCCGCGATCGAGCAGGCCGACCAGCCAGCCCAGGCCCAGCAGGCCGGCGAGGATGCCCAGCCACACCGTGCGCCAGGCCGGGAATTCCGCCGCCACCGGCCAGCCGCCGATGTTCGGCCGCAGCGCCGCCAGCGCGGCCAGCGCCGCGCCCGGCGCCAATGCCAGCGGCAGCCACCAGCCGGTGCCCAGGCCGAAGCGGTATTCGGCCCAGCGCGCCAGGCTGAGGCCGGCGCCGAACATCAGCGCCAGCAGCACGGCGATGTGCGCCGCCGGCAGCAGGCGCGAGCGCGGCTGCAGCAGGGCGCGGGTCGAGGCCAGGCCGGCGGCGATCCACAGCCACCACAGCCGCTCCTCGCCGCCGAACCAGTGCGCCGGCACGCCCAGCCAACGCCATGAGCCGCTCTCCAGCGCGGCGAGCGCCAGCAACGGCAGCAGCAGGCAGGCCAGCGCCAGCGCCCAGCCCAGGCGCGGCCAGGCCATCGGCCGGCGCAGCAACGCAGCCAGCACGGCGGTGATCGCGGCGAAACCGCCGAAGGCGGTGGCGATGCTGTCGGGATCCAGGTTCACGAGGATCTCGCGCAGGCCCAGCAGGCTCCACCAGAACAGGCCGCCGATGAAGAGCAGGATGGGCAGCACGCGGAACCGGCCGGCCCGGTCGTGCAGCCAGCCGGAACCGAAGGCGGCCAGCGAAAGCAGCAGCAGGTTCAGGGCATGGCCGTTGACGAGCAGGCGGTCGCCGATGTCGGGGTGGCGGTCCAACAGGCTGACCAGCCAGGCGCAGGCCGCCAAACCCTGTAGCGCCAGGCCGGCCCAGCGGGTCAGGGGGCGCTGCTGGCGCAGGCCCAGCCAGACCATGCCCAGGCCCTGCAGCGCCCAGGCCGCCGAGGTCCAGCGCGCCTCCAGCGCCAGCGGAATGGCCAGGGTGGCGAAGACCACGCCCAGGGCGGCGGCGCTCTGCGCCAGCGTGCGCAGGCGTGGATTGCGCACCGCCCAGGTGCCGAGCAGGGCGTAGACCACGGCCACAGCCACCGCGCTGACCGCCAGCGGCATGCGTTCACCGTCCAGCAGCGCCACCTGCAGCGGAAAGGCCACCAGCGGCGTGCCGAACAGCAGGGTGCCGTCCACCTTGCCGTTGGCCTCGCGCCCGGCCAGGGCGTACAGCACCGGGATGGCGACGTAGAACAGGAAGAACAGCACCAGGAAGGGCTCGACCGTGGCGAACAGCTCCGGCCGGTAGTACGTCGCGCCCCAGAGCGTGCCGATCACGAAGGTGAAGACGAAACCGACCAGGTTCAGCGCCCGCCACGGCCGGAACCAGGCGATGCCGAATACCGCCGCGTTCAGCAGCGCATAGTAGGAAAACAGGGCGATGTGGTTGCCGCCGCCGGTGGAGATCAGCACCGGCGCCAGGTAGCCACCGATGAAACCCAGCACCGCCAGGGCCACCGCGTTCTGCCGCACCGCCAGCACGCTGGCGCCGGCCACCAGCACGAGCACGATGGCGAAAGCCGGACCGGCGCCGATCACGCCGTAGTAGCGGAAGGCGGCGAACACCACCAGCAGCAGCACGCCGATGGCGCCGCCCTGCAGGCTGAGGCCGAAGGCCGGCCGCTGCGGCGCACTGCGCAGGCCCCAGACCAGGCCGGCGATGGCGGCGGCGGCGATGCCGGCCAGGCGCAGTTCGATCGGCACGACCAGCCAGCCGGCGTCGGCGGCGTACTTGAGCCCGCTGGCGACGCCGAACATCAGCACCAGCACGCCGATCTTCACCGGCACGTTGCCTTCGAACAGCCAGTTGCGGACCAGGGCGGTGAGGCGGTCCAGCGCGCTCGGCCCGGTCGGGGGCCGCGGCGTGGCCGGGTGGCTGGCGGCGGCCGGGGCACCTGTCGGGTAGGGCGGCGGCGCCGGGCTGGCACCGGGGGCTGGCGAGGCCGGCATCGTCGGTGGCCTTGCCCCGGTGGCGGGCGTGGTGGGGGCAACCGGGGTGGCGGCAGCTGGCGTGACGGGCACCGTAGCCGCGGGCGTCCCGGCCGGCATGGGGCTGGTGCCGGCCGGCGCGGCCTCGGCTGGGCGCGGCGACACGCCTGCGTGGGTGGCCTGCGCTGCGGTCGCGGCGGCGCGTCCCTCGAGCCGCGCAAGCCGCGCTTCCACCGTGCGCAGGCGGCTGTACTGCCGGATTGCCAGGCCCAGCAGGGCGCCGGCCAGGGCGCCGCCGAAAAGGCCGAATACTTCCTCGTCGGCGGCCATCGCCAGCCAGCCGAAGAATGCTCCGAGTATCCCCAGAATCCAGGCCATGCCACTCCCCTTGGCTTGTCCGGGCAGAGTGTATGCGGGGACGGGGTGGGCCGGCCAAGGTCCGGTCCGGGCGATGACCGGGGCGGAAAGCAGAAAGGCCCGGGAAACGGCCGTTTCCCGGGCCTTCCATCTGAACTGGTCGGGGAGACAGGATTTGAACCTGCGACTTCTACGTCCCGAACGTAGCGCTCTACCAGGCTGAGCTACACCCCGAGGGATCGAGCCGCGCATTCTAGGCGCCCGGGCAGGGCCTCGGCAAGTCCGCGACAGCCTTCACCGAGCGTGCCGACGTCCCGAGCCGTGCCTGCCGCTAGAATGCGCCGGTTCCGCAACGGAGTTACGCGCCTTGATCAAGCCCCGCACCCCGCCCGGGGTCATGGAGCTGCTGCCCCGTGACCAGATCGCCTTCCAGCGCATGCTGGACGTGATCCGCCGCAACTACGAGCGCTTCGGCTTCCTGCCGGTGGAAACGCCGGTGTTCGAGCTGTCCGAGGTGCTGTTGACCAAGTCCGGCGGCGAAACCGAGCGACAGGTGTATTTCGTCCAGTCCACCGGCGCCCTGGAGAAGGCCGGCGAGGGCATGCCGGAGCTGGCCCTGCGTTTCGACCTGACCGTGCCCCTGGCCCGCTACGTGGCCGAGCACGAACACGCGCTGGCCTTCCCGTTCCGGCGTTACCAGATCCAGCGCGTCTATCGTGGCGAGCGGGCCCAGCGCGGCCGTTTCCGCGAGTTCTACCAGTGCGACATCGACGTGATCGGCAAGGACAGCCTGCACCTGCGTCACGACGCCGAGATGCCGGCGGTGATCCACGCGGTGTTCACCGAGCTGGGCGTCGGCGGTTTCACCATCCAGCTGAACAACCGAAAGCTGCTGCGCGGCTTCTTCGAGGCCCAGGGCATTGCCGAAGGCGAGCGCCAGGCCCTGGTGCTGCGCGAGATCGACAAGCTGGACAAGCGCGGCGCCGAGGCGGTGCGCGCCACCCTGGCCGGCCCCGACTTCGGCCTGTCCGGCGAGGTCGTGGACCGGGTCATGGATTTCGTCGGCTTCCGTTCCAGCGGCCACGACGAGGCCATCGCCCGCCTGTCGGCGCTGCGTGCCGAGGGCGAGGCGGCCGGCAACGAGTCGCTGGTCACCGGCGCCGCCGAGCTGGCCGAGGTGGTGGCCTTGCTGCGCGCCCAGGGCCTGCCGGACGGTGACTACGCGGTGAACTTCAGCATCGCCCGCGGCCTGGACTACTACACCGGCACCGTCTACGAGACCGTGCTGGACGAGCACCCGCAGATCGGCTCGGTCTGCTCCGGCGGCCGCTACGACAACCTGGCCAGCCACTACAGCAAGTCGAAACTGCCGGGCGTGGGCATTTCCATCGGCGCCACCCGATTGTTCTGGCAGCTGCGCGAGGCCGGCCTGATCGGCGCCGCCGAAAGCAGCGTGCAGGTTCTGGTCGGGCTGATGGACGAGTCGCGCCTGGCCGACTCCCTGGCCATCGCCGGCGAGCTGCGCGGCGCCGGCATCAACACCGAGGTGCAGATGGAGGCGAAGAAGCTGGCCAGGCAGTTCCAGTACGCCGACAAGGCCGGCATCCGCTTCATGGTGCTCAGCGGCGAGGACGAGGCCGCGCGCGCTGTGGTCGCGGTCAAGGACCTCCGCAGCCAGCAGCAGGCGGAAGTCCCGCGCGCCGGCCTGGCCGCCCATCTGCGCGCGCGCCTGGCGGGGGAGGGCTGAGCATGCGTCCCATCCTGCTCGACGGCCGCAGCCTGACCCGCGCCCAGGTGGTGGAGATCGCCCACGGTGCGCCGGTGGCCCTGGACCCGGCCCAGTTGCCGGCGGTGCGGCGTGCGGCGGACTTCCTCGCCGACCAGGTCAAGCGCCAGGAGCCGATCTATGGCGTTTCCACCGGCTTTGGCAGCAATGCCGACAAGCTGCTGGGCGCGCGACGCGCCCGCGAGGGCCTGCCAGGCGCCCGGTCTTCGGCCAATGGCCTGCTGGAAGAGCTGCAGCACAACCTGATCGTCACCCATGCCGTCTGCGTGGGCGAACCCTTTCCGGCCACGGTGGTGCGGGCCATGCTCGGCATTCGCATCAACACGCTGATGAGGGGCCACTCGGGCATCCGGGTCGAGGTGCTGGAGGCGCTGGTGGCCATGCTCAACGCCGGTGTGGTGCCGGTGGTGCCGAGCAAGGGCTCGGTCGGCGCCAGCGGCGACCTGGCGCCGCTGTCGCATCTGGCCATCGTCCTGCTGGGCGGCGGCGAGGCTTTCTACCAGGGGGAGCGCCTGCCCGGCGCCGAGGCCCTGGCCCGCGCCGGCCTCGAGCCGGTGCGGCTGTCGCACAAGGAAGGCCTGGCCCTGAACAACGGCACGGCGCAGATGCTCGCGACTGCGGTGCTGGCCATCGAGGTCCTGGACGAACTGCTGGACACCGCCGACCTTGCCCTGGCCATGAGCCTGGACGCCTTTGCCGGCCGCCTGGGCGCCTTCCAACCACAGGTGCATGCGCTGCGGCCGCATCCCGGCCAGACCCGTTCGGCCGCGCACATCCTGGCGCTGCTGCGCGGCTCCAGCCTGGCCGGCATCGCCTACCACCTGGTGCCGACGTTCCGGCCCTGGCAGCCGGACAGCTGGAGCGACCCCGAGCAGCAGGCCCTGGGTTTCGACATCGGCTGGGATTGGGTGCCGCTGAACCAGCGCCACGGTCGCGAACGCTTCTACCAGCGGTTCAGGCCCTTCCGCGGCGGCAAGAAGCACCAGCCGCAGGACAGCTATTCGCTGCGCTGTGCGCCGCAGGTGCATGGCGCCGTGCGCGATGCGGTCGAGCAGGCCAAGCGGGTGGTGGATATCGAACTCAACGCGGTCACCGACAACCCCTTGCTGTTCCCGGATCTGGAAGGCGTCGGCGAGCTCGAGCAGCAGGTGGTTTCGGCCGGCCACTTCCACGGCATGCCGCTGGCGCTGGCGCTCAGCTACCTGAAGGCGGCGATCCCGGTGCTGGCCTCGATCTCCGAGCGCCGGCTCAACAAGCTTCTGGACCCGGCCACCAACGACGGCCTGCCGCCTTTCCTGATTGGCAACGAGGACGGTACCGAGAGCGGCTTCATGATCGTGCAGTACACTGCCGCCGCTTTGGTGAACGATCTGGCCAGCCGCGCCCATCCGGCCAGCGTGTATTCGGTGCCGACCAGCGCCAATGCCGAGGACCATGTATCCATGGGCGCCAACGAGGGGCGGCATGTGCTGGAGATGGTGGAGGATCTGGCGCGGGTGTTGGCATTGGAGCTGTACACCGCCGCCCAGGCGCTCGATTACCGGCGCGACATGATCAATGCCGCCCGTCGCCTGGCCCGCGCCGGCGATGCCGAGACGCTGGCCGCCAAGATTTCGGGCGGACCGGCTCCCGGAATGCCCGGGCGCGAGGCCTTCCTGGCCGAGGTCGAGGCGCTGCGGCAGGAGCTGGCGCGATCGCCGGAGTTCCAGCCGGGTGAAGCGGTGCGGGCGGCCTGGCAGGCCATTCGCGAGGAGATCGCGTTCATGCCGCGTGACCGCGCCATGGACGCCGACGTCGTCGCCGTGGTGCGGATGGTGCGCGAAGGCAGGGTGCTGCAGGCCGCCCGCTCCACCCGGATCTGACCGGCGCCGATCCGCTCAGGGCAGGGGGTGCAGGTCTTCGGCCAGATGCACGCAGTTGCGGCCGCGGTCCTTGGCGGCGTACAGGGCATCGTCGGCGCGTTGCAGGGCGCCATCCACGCCGAGGCCGCTGCCTGGGCGCAGCACGAACGCGCCGATGCTCGCGCTCAGGCGGATCTCCTCGCCGTCATGATGCACCGGCTGGTCATTGATGCGCGCGCGCAGCTGTTCGGCCAGTTGCAGTAGGCGCTGGCCTTCGACGTCGGGCAGCACCACCACGAACTCCTCGCCGCCGAACCGGGCCATGATCGCGCCGTGCCCGGCCAGACTGTCCTGCAGGCAACGTCCTAGCCAGCGCAGGCATTCGTCGCCGGCCAGGTGGCCGTGGCGGTCGTTGATGTCCTTGAAATGGTCCATGTCCATCAGCAATACGCCCAGAGGCCGGCGCGCCTCCTCGGCCTGCTGCAACTGGTGCTCGAACACTTCGCGGAAACGCCGGCGGTTGAGCAGGCCGGTCAAGGCGTCATGGCGGTTGGACTCGCGCAGGCGCTGGTTGGCTTCCGCCAACTGCTCCAGGGCCGTGCTCAGCTCGGAGGTGCGGCGGGCCACATGTCGCTCGAGCTGTTCGTTGTGTTCGCGCACCAGCCGCTCGTTCTCGCCACGCAGGCGCGCATAGCGGTAGGCGAGGGCGAACGACAGCAGGATCATCTCCAGCGCCGATCCGATCTGGATCGCGTACTCGGTGACGAAGGTCTTGGGCAGCAGGCCGAAGGACACGCTGGCGTAAAGCGCGATGCCCAGCAACAGGAAGGCCCAGGCCATCAGGAAGATCCGGGCTGGGGCGTAGCCGCGCCGGATGGCGTTGACGGCGAGCAGCACGATCAGCGCCGCGCCGGGGAACACCGCCAGGGTCAGGGGCCGCACCACCTCGCGGTAGGGCAGGAAAAACGACGCGATGCCGGCCAGGACGAAGAAGCCGATGAAGGCCAGCGTCAGCCGGTCGCCGAGCGGCTGCCGTTGCCTGAGCTCGAGAAACTCGCGGCAGAACTGGTGCATGGTGATCTGCGACAGCGCCATGGACAACGGAATGGCCTGGTTGGCCAGCCATGGCGAATTCGGCCACAGGTATTCGAAGGCCAGACCGTTGAGGCAGAAGATCACCAGTCCGAAGCCGGCCACGTGCAGGGTGTACCAGAGGTGGGTGCGGTCGCGCAGTGACAGCCATAGCACCAGGTTGTAGAAGAACAGCGCCAGCAGGATGCCGTAGAACAGGCCGATGCCGAACTGCGAGTCGCGCTCCATTTCGGCGAAGGCCGTAGGCGTATACAGGCTCAGCGGTACCTGCATGGAGCTGCGCGTGCTGACCCGCACCAGCAGTTCCACCCGGCTGCGCTGCGGCAGGTCCACCCAGAAGTTCGGGTGCCGGTAGCGGATGGCCCGGGCCGAGAACGGCAGGGCATCACCCGAGGCCATGTGCTCGACGTGGCCGTCCGGGTAGCGCAGGTAGAAGTCCACGTTGTCCAGCAGCGGGTAGTGCAGCACCAGCAGCCAGCGCTGTTCGCGGGCGTTCTGGTTGAACAGTTCGGCGTGGAACCAATGGGCGCCTTCGGTGAAGCCGAAGGTGGCGTCACCGTGGGGCAGGGGCGCGAAACCGCCGTAGCGGGCCTGCTCGAACATGACGGCGGCATCGGCCCGTCCGTCCGGGTCCACCCGGTAGCCCAGGTGCGGCGCAAGAGGAACCCTCTGGCGGCTGCCATCCAGCACCAGGGTGCCGTCGGCGCGGGCGGGGAGCGCCGCCAGGGCCAGGGCTAGCAGCAGCAGGCTCAGGAGTCCGCCCTTCCAGAACACGCCGTTTCCCCCGTTTCGCACTGTTTTCAGCCCCTCCTGCGCACTGTATTAGGCCCGGTCCGCGGGGAAAAGCCGGCAGGCTTGCAAATGTATTAATGCGCTAGTACATTAGCCGCCGTGAAACGTCGTGACCCCGTCCCCGATGCCGGCCTCTCGGCCCTCGATGCCCTGATCGAGGCGCTGCTCAGCCTGCGCACGCCGGAGGAGGCGCGTGCGTTCCTCGACGACCTGTGCACGCCCGCCGAGCTCGAGGCCCTGGCCGATCGCTGGCGGGTGGTGCCCTTGTTGGCGGCCGACCTGCCCTATCGCGAAATCCATGAGCGCACCGGGGTCAGCGTCACCACCATCGGCCGCGTCGCCCGTTGCCTGGAGATGGGCGCGGGCGGCTATCGCCTGGTTGCCGAGCGCCTGGGCCATCGCGCCCATCCCCGCTCGCACCACTGACCATTCCCCACATTCCCGTCACGGAGGGCGTCATGAGGACGCGCGACCGCCTGCGCATTGCCATCCAGAAATCCGGACGCCTGTCCGGTCCCAGCCGCCAGCTGCTCGCAGGCGCCGGCCTGCGGTTCGGCGACGATGGCGACCAGCTTTTCCAGCCCGGCCGGGATCTGCCGGTGGACCTGCTGCTGGTTCGAGACGACGACATCCCGGGCCTGATCGCCGAAGGCGTGGCCGACCTCGGCGTGGTCGGCCGCAACGTGCTGGAGGAGCAGGCCCTGGAACGCATGGACGGTATCGGACCGGGGCCGTTCCGCAGCCTGCGCGAGCTCGGCTTCGGCCGCTGCCGGCTGTCGCTGGCGGTACCGGCGGACTGGGACTGGCCCGGGCCTTCGCGCCTGCAGGGTCTGCGCATCGCCACCAGTTATCCGCGCCTGCTCGAGCGATGGCTTCGGGAGCGCGGCATCGTTGCCCGAGCGGTGAAACTTTCCGGTTCGGTGGAGATCGCCCCGCGCCTGGGCACGGCGGACGCCATCTGCGATCTGGTGTCCACCGGCGCGACGCTGGCCGCCAACCGTCTGCGTGAAGTCGAGCGGGTGCTGTCCAGTCAGGCGGTGCTGGCGGCACCGGCGCGGCCGTTCGGCGATGCCCGCGACGGCCTGGCGGCGATGTTGCTGCGGCGTCTGGCGGCCACGTCGCGCGAACGGGTGCCGGCATGAAGCGCTACGACTGGGAGCGGATGGACGAGGCGGAGCGCGCGGCCTGCCTGGCCCGGCCCCTGGCCGGGCAGCAGGACGGGGTGGAGGCGGTGGTGCGCGGCATCTTCGGACAGGTGGCTGCCGAAGGAGACGCGGCCCTGCTGGCGCTGACCGCCAGGCTGGATGGCGTGCTGCCGGATCGGCTGGCGCTGGGCCCGGTGGATTTCGAGATGGCCGGGCTTCAGGTCGCTCCGACGCTGCGCCAAGCGCTGGGCGAGGCCCGCGAGCGCCTGCGCGCCTGGCATGCCGCCGGCGCGCCGCGCGGCTTCGAGCTGGAAACCGCGCCCGGCGTGTCCTGTGGCCGGATGATGCGGCCGATCCGCCGGGTTGGCCTGTATGTGCCGGCCGGCAGCGCGCCCCTTCCCTCGACCGCGTTGATGCTGGGCGTGCCGGCCGAGCTGGCGGGTTGCGAGGAGGTGGTGCTTTGCACGCCGCCGCGCGCTGACGGCCGCGCCGACCCGGCCGTGCTGGTGGCCGCGGCGATGTGCGGTATCCGCCGGGTGTTCGTCCTGGGCGGGGCGCAGGCGATCGCCGCCATGGCCCTGGGCACCGAAAGCGTGCCCCGTTGCGACAAGCTGTTCGGCCCCGGCAACCGCTACGTGACCGCCGCCAAGCGGCATGCGGCGGCCCTGCCGGGCGGGCCGGCCATGGACATGCCGGCCGGACCCTCGGAAGTACTGGTGATCGCCGACGCCGGCGCCGATCCGGCCTATCTCGCCGCCGACCTGTTGTCGCAGGCGGAGCACGGGCCGGATTCGCAGGTGCTGCTGGTGACCGATCGGGCGGACTTGCTCGAGACGGTGGCAGCCGAACTGGAGCGGCAGTTGCGGACCTTGCCGCGGGCCGATGTTGCCCGCCGGGCCCTGGCGCATGCCCGCTTGATCAGGGTCGCGCGTCTGGAGGATGCCTTCGCCCTGAGCAACGACTACGCGCCCGAGCATCTGATCCTGGCCCTGCGGGAGCCGCGGGCCTGGCTGGAAAGGGTGCGCTGCGCCGGCTCGGTCTTCCTCGGCGATTACGCGCCCGAGGGACTGGGCGACTACTGTTCCGGCACCAACCATGTGTTGCCCACCGGCGGCGCCGCCCGCGCCTGGAGCGGGGTGAGCGTGGCCAGCTTCCAGACCGCGATCAGCTATCAGGAGGTCACTCCTGTCGGCCTGGCGGCGATCGGGCCTTGCGCCGTCACCCTTGCCCGGGCTGAGGGCCTGGAAGCGCACGCGCGGTCGGTGTTGCGCCGGCTGGAGGATGCGGCATGAGCGGCGTGCTGTCGCTGGTGCGCGAGGATCTGCGCGAATTCGCCGGTTATGCCTCGGCGCGGCGCGAGGGTGGCGAGGGCCGTGTGTGGCTGAATGCCAACGAGAGCCCCTGGCCGAACGCCGCCGACCCCGGCCTCGACCTGCACCGCTACCCGGATCCGCAGCCGGACGCGCTGCGCGAAAGGCTGGCGGCGCTGTACGGGGTGGCGCCGGAACGGGTGCTGATCGGTCGCGGCAGCGACGAGGCCATCGACCTGCTGGTGAGGTTGCTGTGCCGGCCCGGACGGGATGCAGTGCTGGTGACGCCACCGGTCTTCGGCATGTACGCGGTCAGTGCGCGCCTGCAGGGCGCAGCCTTGGTCGAGGTGCCTTTGCGGGACCGCGGCGCCGGCTTCGCTCTCGAAAGCGACGCGGTGGCCGAGGCCGCCGTCAGCCGGAAGGCCCGGCTGGTATTCCTGTGTTCGCCCGGCAACCCGACCGGGCAATCGCTGGCGCGCGACGAGGTGCTGGCCCTGGCGCGCCGGCTGGCCGGCTACAGTCTGGTGGTGCTGGACGAGGCTTACGTCGAGTACGCGGACTCGCCTTCCCTGGCCGACGCGCTTGTCGGGCAGTCCAATCTGGCCATCCTGCGGACCCTGTCCAAAGCGCATGGCCTGGCGGCGGCACGCATCGGCTGCCTGTTGGCCGACCCGGCGCTGGTGGCCTTGCTGCGCAACTGCCAAGCGCCTTATCCGTTGCCATCGCCCAGCGTGCAGTTGGCGCTGTCGGCGCTGTCGGAGGCGGCCTTGTCGCGCACCCGCGAACGGGTCGCCAGCGTGCGCGCCGAACGCGAGCGCCTGTACCGGGAACTGGCGGCCCTGCCGGAGGTGCGAAGGGTGTATCCCTCGCAGGGCAATTTCCTGCTCGTGCGTTTTGCCGATGCCGGCGAGGCGCTGCGCCGCCTGCGCGCTGCCGCCGTGGTGGTGCGCGACATGCGCGCCACGCCAGGCTTGGGCGACGCCCTGCGCATCAGCATCGGCCGCCCGGAGGAAAACGATCTCGTGCTCGCCGCCTTGCGGGTGGGGAGGCCGGCATGAGCGGGCAACGCATCCTGTTCGTGGATCGCGACGGCACCCTGATCGAGGAGCCGGCCGACTGCCAGGTGGATAGCTTCGCCAAGCTGCGCTTCGTCGAGGGCATGATCCCGGCCCTGCTGGCCCTGCGCGATGCCGGCTGGCAGTTCGTGATGGTCAGCAACCAGGACGGGTTGGGCAGCGACCGTTTCCCGCGCGAGGCCTTCGAGGGCCCGCAGGCCCTACTGCTGCAGTTGCTGGAATCGCAGGGCATCGCGTTCCGCGAGATCCTGATCGACGAAAGCCTGGAAAGCGAGGGCAGGAGCACCCGCAAGCCTGGGGTCGGCATGCTGCTGCACTATCTGCGCGACCGCAGCCTTGACCTGGCCGGCTCGGCCGTGGTCGGCGACCGCGAAACCGACCTGCAACTGGCGGCCAACCTCGGTTGTCGTGGTTTCCGTCTGGGGCAAGGCGGCGAAACCTGGGCGAGCGTGGCCGCCGCCCTGCTGGCCGGTCCGCGGCAGGCGCAGGTCGAGCGCGTCACTCGCGAGACCCGGGTGTGGGTGGCGCTGGACCTGGATCGCGCCGCGGAGCCCGAGATCGCCACCGGTCTGGGTTTCTTCGATCACATGCTCGAACAGGTGGGCAAACACGGCGGCTTCACCCTGCGCCTGCGCTGCGACGGCGATCTGCACGTGGACGAACACCATACCGTCGAGGACAGCGCCTTGGCTCTGGGCCAGGCCCTGCGCCAAGCCCTGGGCGACAAGCGTGGCCTCGACCGCTACGGTGAGGACGGTTTCGCCGGCGCAATCACCCTGCCCATGGACGAGAGCCTGGCCGGGGCGGCGCTGGATCTGTCCGGCAGGCCCTGCTTCGTCTTCGAGGGCCGGTTCCCGCGCGCCGAAGTGGGCGGCCTGGCCACCGAGCTGGTGCCGCATTTCTTCCGCTCGCTTTGCGAAGGCGCGGGCATGAACCTGCACCTGCGCGTGCGCGGCGAGAACACCCACCACATGGTCGAAGCCTGTTTCAAGGCGGTGGCGCGCGCCCTGCGCCAGGCCTTGCGGCGCGAAGGCACCGGCTTGCCCAGTACCAAGGGGGCGCTGTGAGCCTGGTGGTGGTGGACGCCGGCGGCGCCAACCTGGGCTCGGTGTGCTATGCGCTGCAACGCCTCGGCGTGGAGGCGCGGGTGAGCGCCGACCCGGTCGAGATCCGGGCCGCGCCGCGGCTGGTCCTGCCCGGCGTGGGTGCGGCCGGACCGGCGATGGCGCGGCTGCATTCGCTCGGGCTGGTCGAGGTGCTGCGCGCCTTCGACCGGCCCCTGCTGGGCATTTGCCTGGGCATGCAGCTGTTGTTCGAGGCTTCGGAAGAGGGCGATACCGCCTGTCTGGGCAGGCTGCCTGGGCGGGTGTCGGCGCTGCGGCCGGCGCCTGGCCTGCGGGTGCCGCACATGGGCTGGAACCGGCTGCGCCGGCTGCGCGATTCGGTCCTGCTGGCCGGCATCGGCGAGGGCGAATGGGCCTATTTCGTGCACGGCTACGCGGCGCCGATCGGCCCGGATTGCGTCGCCGCCTGCGACCACGGCGGTCCCTTCGCCGCCGTGGTCGAGCGTGGCCCGGTCATGGGCGCGCAGTTTCATCCCGAGCGCTCGGCCGCCGCAGGCCGGCGCCTGCTGGCCAACTTCCTGGAGCTTGGCGCATGAATTTCACCGTCTATCCCGCCATTGACGTCCGGGCCGGCCGCGTGGTGCGACTGCGCCAGGGCGATTACGCCCGGGAAACGCGCTACGGTGACGACCCGCTGGCGCTGGCTTGCCGCTATGCCGAGGCCGGCGCCCGCTGGCTGCACCTGGTGGACCTGGACGCGGCGCGCGTCGGCGGTTACACCCTCGGCCCCCTGTTGGCGCGCATCAAGGCCAGAACCGGTCTGAGTGTGCAGACCGGCGGCGGCCTGCGTCGCGAGGCCGACATCGGCATCCTGCTCGGGGCGGGCGCCGACCGGGTGGTGCTGGGCTCGCTGGCGGTGCGGCAGCCGGAGCGGGTCGCCGGCTGGCTGGCGCGTTTCGGTCCCGAACGCGTCACCGTCGCCCTGGACGCCCGCCGGGACGGGCAGGGCAGCTGGCGCCTGCCGATACGGGGTTGGACCGAAGACTCCGGCGCCGATCTCGCCAGCCTGGCGACCCGGCTCGCCCGGGAGGGGTTGCGCCACGTCCTGGTCACCGACATCGCCCGTGACGGCATGCTCTCCGGGCCCAGCCTGGCGCTCTACCGCGAACTGGCGGCGGCTTTGCCGGGCCTGCGCCTGCAGGCCTCCGGCGGGATCCGGGACGGCGCCGACCTGGAAGCGGTGCGCGCGGCCGGCTGCGCCGGCGCGGTGCTAGGCAAGGCCTTGCTGGACGGCTGTCTGGAGCTGGCCGATGCCCTGGCGACGGAGGCCGCGTCGTGCTGAGCCGTCGCATCATCCCCTGCCTGGACGTGCGCGAGGGCCGGGTGGTCAAGGGCGTGCGTTTCCGCGACCACGTGGTGATGGGCGCGATCGAGGATCTGGCCCTGCGCTACCGCGACGAGGGCGCCGACGAGCTCGTGTTCTACGACATCAGCGCAAGCCCGGAGGGCCGGGCCGTGGACCTGGCCTGGGTGGAGCGCGTGGCGCGCCTGCTGGACATCCCGTTCTGCGTGGCTGGTGGCATCCGCAGCGTCGAACAGGCCAGGGCGGTGCTGCATGCCGGCGCCGACAAGGTGTCGGTGAACACGCCGGCGCTGGAGCGGCCGGAGCTGATCGCCGAGCTGGCCGAGGCCTTCGGCCGGCAGTGCGTGGTGGTCGGCGTGGACAGCCTGCGCGAGCCCGACGGCGAATGGCGGGTGCGCGCCTACACCGGCGATCCGGGCCGGACCCGGGCGCTGCCGCGCCGCACCCTGGACTGGTTGCGGGAAGCGCAGCGGCTGGGCGCTGGCGAGATCGTGCTCAACTGCATGGGCGCCGACGGCGTGCGCGGCGGCTACGACATCGAGCAGCTGGCGGCGGCGCGGGCGGTGTGCGGAGTGCCGCTGGTGGCTTCCGGCGGTGCCGGCAAGGCCGGGCATTTCGCCGCCGCCTTCCGTCAGGCCGACGTGGACGCGGCCCTGGCCGCCAGCGTCTTCCACAGCGGCGCCTTGTGCATTCCGGCGCTCAAGCGCGCGCTACGCGCCCAGGGCATCGAGGTGCGCGATGTCGCCTGACGCCTTCGATGCCCTGGCCTGGGACAAGGCCGGCGGGCTGTTGCCGGTCGTGGTGCAGGATGCCGACAGCCTGCGCGTGCTCATGCTTGGCTGGATGGATCGCGCCGCCTTGCGGGCCACGCTCGACGCCGGTCGGGTCACCTTCTTCAGCCGCAGCCGCCAGCGCCTGTGGATGAAGGGCGAAAGCAGCGGGAACGTGCTGGAGCTGGTCGGGCTCGAGCCGGACTGCGACGGCGACACCCTGCTGGTGCGGGCGCGCCCGCGCGGACCGACTTGCCATCTTGGCCGAAGCAGTTGCTTCCCTGGCGCACCAGGTGATTTCCTGGCCGAGCTCGATGCCCTGGTGGCGCAACGCGAGCGCGAGCGTCCGGCCGGCAGCTACACCAGCCGGCTGTTCGCCGGCAGCCCGCGTCGCATCGCCCAGAAGGTGGGCGAGGAGGGCGTGGAAACGGCCCTGGCGGCGGTGGCCCAGGACGACAATGCCTTGTGCGGCGAAGCCGCCGACCTGCTGTTCCACCTGCTGGTGTTGCTGCGTTCGCGCGGGCTGGACTGGGAGGCGGTGCGGGCGGAACTGCGGCGCCGGCACGCGGCCGCGTGAGCCGGCGTGGCATCATCGTCGCGGTCCTTCTCGCCGGGGTGTCCATGCGTCCGCTTCTGCTGGTTTCCTGCCTGCTGCTTGCCCTGCCGGCGCTGGCCTTGCCGCCGCCCTGCAATTCCGGCCACGTATACGAGGACGTGAACGGCGACGGCCGTTTCGATGCCGGCGACCGGCCGTTGCCGGGCGTGGCGGTATCGGACGGATGGCGCATCCAGCGCACCGATGCCCGGGGCGCCTACCACCTGCCGGTGGAGGATGGCCGCACGGTCTTCGTGATCAAGCCGGCCGGCTACCGCTTCCCGGCCGGTGCCGACGGCCTGCCCGCGTTCTGGCGGCATGTGCAGCGCCAGCCAGGTCCGGACCTGAAGTACGGCGGCATTCCAGCCGCGTTTCCGGATTGCCGCAACTTCGCCCTGCAGCGCGACCCGCGGCCTGCGGGCCGGCTGCGCGGCATCGTCATGGCCGATCCGCAGCCGCGCGACGGCATCCAGGCCGGGCATTTCGAGCGCGGCATCATCGCTCCGCTCATCGCCGCCTACGGGGCTCAGGGGCGGGCGAGCGGGGCCGATCGGGAGGGTCGCGCCCCGGCGACCCCGGCGGCGCGGGCGGACCTGATCGACCTGGGCCTCACCCTGGGCGACGTGGTTCACGACGATCTGTCGCTCTATCCGCGCATCAAGGCGGCGATGGCGCAGGTGGGAGTGCCTTGGCTGCACCTGCCCGGCAACCACGACCTCGACTTCGACGCCGACAGCGACGAGGACTCGCTGCGCAGCTATCGTGCCGCCTTCGGTCCCGATACCTATGCCTGGGAAGAACACGAGGCAGTGTTCGTGCTGCTGGACGACGTCATCTACCGGCCCGGCCGTTCGCCGTCCTACATCGGCGGCCTGCGCGAGCAGCAGTTCGCCTTCCTCGAGGCCTACCTGGCCGCCGTGCCGCGCGATCGCCTGCTGGTGCTGGCGGCGCACATCCCCTTTTTCGACGAACCGGACAAGGCGCGGCCAAGCTTTCGCCGGGGCGACCGCGAGCGCCTGTTCGCCTTGCTGAAGGACTTCCCGCGGGTTCTGTTGCTGAGCGCCCATGGTCATGTCCAGCGCCAGTACTGGCATGACGCCGACGACGGCTGGCAGGGTGCGACGCCGCTGCACGAGTTCAACGCCGGCGCCGCCTGCGGCGCCTTCTGGAGCGGCGTCGCAGGCGCGGACGGCGTGCCGGTGTCCACCATGGCCGACGGGACCCCGCGCGGCTGGGCGGAACTGGTCGTGGACGCGGACCGTTACCGTCTGCGCTGGCGGCCGGCGGATCCGGCCGAAACTGGCGGCATCGGCCTGCACGCGCCGCGGGTGTTGCGCCAGGGCGCCTACCCGGCCTTTGGCGTGTACGCCAACGTGTATGACGGCCATGCCGGTACCCGGGTCGAGTACCGGATCGGCGAGGGCCCGTGGCAGCCGATGCAACGGGTCGAACGGCCGGACCCGCGCCTTCTGGTGCAGAACGTGCTGGATGACCTTGCCGACGGCCTGCGCAGTTTCGACCGCTCACCGGAAGCGGTTGCCTCCACGCACCTGTGGCGGGCCACCTTGCCGACCGGCCTGGCCGAGGGCGAGCACCGGATCGAGGTGCGAGCCTTCCCGGACCACGGCCGCGAGCTGCGCGCGGTCAGCGCCTATCGCCTGCAGGCGGTTTCGCCCTGAACTCCCGCCGGACCCGCTGATCGGTCTTGCGGGTCTGGCCGGCCGCATGCGCGACGGGTTTGGGCTCCGGCTCCTTCCAGGCATAGGCCAGTGCCGGGCCGGGTGTGAACGAGTCGCGCCAGGCCGCGAGGCGCTCGCCGATCCTTGCGCCGTGGGCCATCTGCGGCTGCGAGGGCAGCAGGCCCTCTTCGCGTTCGCGCGCGGCGATCTGCCGGCGGGCGGCGAGGAAGGCGGCCTCGAAGTCCAGGCTGTGGTTCAGCCCGTCCACCAGCCAGGCGCGACCGAAATAGGTCGCCACCGAATCGGTACCGCAGCCGAACGAGGGCCGGTCTCGCCGGGCCGCGGTCAGCACCAGGCTGTCCGGACCGCGCAGGGCCGGGATGAAACCGCCGGAATAGCAAGCCGAGATGACCAGCACCCGGTGGCGGATGCCGGCCTGGTCCAGGGCCTGGCGCAGCGTATCCGGGGCCAGCAGCTGTTCGCCGTGGCCGGGCGCGTTCAGGTACAGCCGGTGCTCCTCGGTGCCGTGCGTGCTCAGGTAGAGCAACAACAGGTCTTCCCCCGGGTTCATGCGCGCGCCGATGCCGGCCAGGGCCAGTTTCAGGTTGTCGATGCTGGCCAGCGGCAGGGTGGGCACGCCGGCTTGCGGCGGGTGATTGGCCAGGGCCAGGGCGCGGCCGTCGGCGCCCAGCCGGGTCCGGGCCAGCGCCAGCAGGTGCAGGGCTTCGTTGCGGAACACCTGCTCGCTGCCGTCGCCGGCGACCGCCAGCACGTAGAGATCCGGCACGCCCGGCCGCTGCGGCTGCAGCGCCGCGATCGCCTGGCGCAGGCGGGCCTCGTCCTCCGGCATCGGCCCGAAGCCGCAGAGCGCCAGGATCAGCGCGCCAGCGAACGGCAAGCGGCGGAGGCGCCCGGTCATGTCCCGGGCCGGATGGCGGAGAAGTCCTCGACCCGGCGATGGCCATGGCAGGCCTCGTCCAGGCGCGGCCGCGGGTAATCCTGGCGGCGGTCCAGCAGAACGGTGTCCAGGCCGGCATCGCGGGCGGCGTCGAGCTCTTCGACCACGTCGGACAGGAACAACACCTGGCCGGCCGGCACGCCCAGGGTGTCGACGATGCACCGGTAGCTACCGGCCTCGCGCTTGCCGCCGATTTCCGTGTCGAACCAGTGCGAGACCAGACCGCTCAGGTCGCCACCCTCGGCATGGGCGAAAAACAGCTTCTGGGCAGGCACCGAACCGGATGAGTAGACGCTGATGACATGGCCGGCGGCGTGCCAGCGACGCAGGGCCTCGGCAGCGTCCGGGTAGAAGTGCGCACGATACTCGCCGTGCTCGTAGCCCCAGCGCCAGATCATGCCCTGCAGGGCCTTGAGCGCGGTGTGCTTGCGGTCCTGGTCGATCCAGCCCTGCAAGGTTTCGACGATCATCGCGTCCTGGCACAGGCCGCCGTTCTCGGCCGCCACCTGGTCCAGCCAGTGCCGCACCTCCGGCTCGTGGCCGTGCTCGGCCACGAAACCGGGCAGGGCACGTCGCGCATACGGAAACAGCACGTCCTTCACGAAGGAGATGCTGCTGGTCGTTCCTTCAATGTCCGTGAGGATGTGTTTCATGGTGGTTTCTTGGCCGCGGATCCACGCGGCCAAACCCCTCATGCCGCCTGCCCGGGTTCATACCTCGGGAAGCGTTGGGCGATGTCGGTGCCGGTGAAGTGGCCGACCCAGCCGTCGGGCTCGGTGAAGAAGCGGATGGCGACGAAGCTGGGCTGCGGGCCCATGTCGAACCAGTGGGTCATGCGGTCGGGCACGCCCACCAGGTCGCCAGCCTCGCACAGTAGTTCGTAGACCTTGCCGTCCACGTGTAGCGAGAACAGGCCCGAGCCGGCCACGAAAAAGCGCACCTCGTCTTCCTTGTGGTAGTGCTCGTCCAGGAACTTGGCGCGGGCTGCTTCCTTGTTGGGGCTGTCGGGCGAAATCGAGACCACGTCCACGGTCTTGAAGCCGTTCTCGGCTACCAGCCGGTCGATGTCGGCGCGATAGGCGGCCATCACCTGCTCGGGGCCGTCGCCCGGCCGCACCGGCGCGCCGGCCTGCCATTGCTCGAAGCGCACGCCGATGGGTTTCAGCCGCGCGGCGATCTCGGCCAGGTCGGTGCTCACCGACAACGGAACGGAAGGGTCGGAATCGTCGAAGATCCGGAGTCGGCTCATGGCTGCAGTCTCCTAAGCTCCAGTTCGCAGGCCAGCAGGAAGTCGAAGGCCTCGAGGTGGCGACGGGCCTCGGCCATGTCCTTGCCCCAGGCATACAGGCCGTGACCGTCGATCAGGTAACCCCAGAGCGGGCCGGCGTCGAGCAGGCGTTCCACCTGCGCGGCCAGCGCCGGCATGTCCTGGGAATTGGGCAGTACCGGCACTTCGATCGCCATATCGTGGGTCCGGTTGCCGGCGAAGGCTTTGAGCAGCTCGTAGCCGGCCAGACGCACATGACCCTGCCGGGCGAACAGGCGCGAGGCCACCGTCTGCGTGCGCGAGTGGGTATGCAAGACGCAGCCCAGATCGGGGAACCGGGCGTAGAGCTGGGTGTGCAGCAGGGTTTCCGCCGATGGCCGGTGGTGGGTGGCCACCGGTCGTCCCTCCAGGTCCACCACCATGATGTCGGCCTCGGTCAGCCGGCCCTTGTCGCGGCCGGAGACGGTGATCGCGGCGTGGCCAGCGTCCAGGCGCATGGAAAAGTTGCTGCTGGTGGCCGGGGTCCAGCCGAGCGCGGCCAGCTCGCGGGTGGCGGCGACGATCTCGGCGGCCCGGGCGGCCAGCCGGGCCGGGTCGTAGGGAAGGGGGCTCATGGCCGCGAAGTCTAGCCCATGACATCCGCCGCCGGGGCCTTGATCTGCATCAACGCTGCATTCACCGCAACGGCGTAGACTGCGCCGCAGCCAGCGGAGATCCCTCCGCCAGCCAAGGAGCATGCAGATGGACAGCGTCAATGTTTCCCGCCGCGGATTCCTGGTCAGGGCCGGCTTGCTGGCCGCCGTGCCCTTCCTGGCCTCCGGCATGATCGGCACCGCCCGGGCGCAGGAGCTCAAGCCGTTGCCGCCGGACAACGCCACGGCCAAGGCCCTGGCCTATGCCGAGGATGCCAGCAAGGTCAGCCATCCCTCGTACAAGCCCGGCAGCAACTGCGCCAACTGCCAGTTCTTCACCGCTGCCACCGGTGCCTGCAGCCTGTTCCCGGGCTTCAAGGTGCCGGCCCAGGCCTGGTGCAGCGCCTGGGCCAAGAAGGCCGCCTGATGGCGCCAGTCTCGGCGCCTGAGACAGACAGCGCCTAGAATCCCCGGCATCCGTCGCCGATGCCGGGGTAGGCCTTGTCATTCGATACCGCGTCTTTCCTGCTTGGCTTGCTGCTGGGGCTGGTCGCCACTGGACTGGCGGCGATCGCGCTGGGCCGGGCCCGGCTGGACGAGGCCAGGGAAGCCGGCCGGCGCGAGCGCGAGGCGGAACTGGCCGTACTGCGCACCCGCCTGGAAGAGCAGAGCCGCGCCGCCGAGCAGCGCTATCGCGACCTGGAGCAGGCCCGCGACCGTCTCAAGGTCGAGTTCCAGCAACTGGCGCAGGAGATCCTCGAGGACAAGGCCCGCCGTTTCAGCGAGCAGAACGCCAGCCAGCTGGGCCAGCTGCTCAATCCGCTGCGCGAGCAGATAGGCGATTTCCGCAAGCTGGTCAGCGACGCCTACGAGAAGGAAGGCAAGGAGCGGGCCGGCCTGCAGGCCGAGCTGCGGCAGCTGTTCGAGCTCAACCGCCAACTGGCCGAGGAGGCCGACAGCCTGACCCGCGCCCTGACCGCCGACAACCGCACCCAGGGCTACTGGGGCGAGCTCAAGCTCGAGCGCCTGCTGGAAAGCGCCGGCCTGGAAAAGGGCCAGCAGTACCTCACCCAGGAAAGCTTCAGCGACGAGCACGGCGAGCGCTACCGCCCCGATGCGCTGTTGCTGCTGCCGGAGGACCGGCAGATCGTGATTGACGCCAAGGTGGCCTTGCTGGACTACCAGCGCGCCTGCGGCGACGTGGCCGAGGCCGAGCGCGAACAGCACCTGGCCCGGCATGCCCAGGCCCTGCGCAACCACGTGCGCCAGCTCGGCGAGAAGGACTACAGCCGCCTGCACGGGCTGAACAGCCCGGATCTGGTGCTGATGTTCGTGCCGGTCGAGGCCGCCTTCCTCGAGGCCCTGCGTCGCGATCCCGATCTTTACGACTACGCCTACGCCCGCAAGATCATCCTGGTCGGGCCCAGCAACCTGCTGGCCTCCTTGCGGCTGGTGGCGCAGCTCTGGCGCACGGAGGCCCAGAACCGCAATGCCCGCGCCATCGCCGAACGTGGCGCCGCCCTGTACGACAAGTTCGTCGGCTTCACCGAGGACCTGGCCCGGGTGGGCGAGGCCCTGGCCAAGGCGCAGAAAGCCCACGACGACGCCCTGGCCAAGCTCAGCCAGGGTCGCGGCAACCTGCTGCGGCAGGTAGAGATGCTGCGCAAGCTGGGCGTGGCGCCGGGCAAGAAGCTGCCGCCGGCCCTGGAGGCCGCCGCGGCCGCCGAGGGAGAAGCGGAAGACGAGAGGGAGGGCGACGTGGGCGCCGACTTCCTGCCGCCGCCTCCGCCCGTTCGCTGAGCCCGGTCGCGCTCCGGCCGTGCACCCCGGGGCCGGTCCGGGTTAGGCTGCCCCTTCGTTTGTCCACGGGGAACCCGGAACGATGAAGGTGAAGACGATCCTGGCGGCGGCCGTTCTGTGGCTGTCCCTTGCCGGTCTGGCCATGGCGCAGGCGCCGGCGCCGGCGGCGCCGAGTCTGGACGAGCGCATCGAAGCCGCGGTCCGCCCGGTGGCCGATGCCATCTCGGGAGCGATCTTCTACGAAGTGCGGGTCGGCGGCACGGACGAGGCGCCGGTGATGTTCCCGCTGATCGTCGCCTGGCTGATCCTCGGCGGCCTGGTCACCACCATCTATTTCCGCTTCATCAACATCCGCGGCTTCCGCCATGGCCTGGACCTGATCCGCGGCAGGTATGCCGACCCGGACAGCGCCGGCGAGGTCAGCCATTTCCGCGCCCTCACGTCGGCAGTATCCGGCACGGTCGGTCTGGGCAACATCGCCGGCGTGGCCGTCGCCATCACCGTCGGCGGCCCCGGCGCCACCTTCTGGATGATCCTGGCAGGCCTGCTGGGCATGAGCACCAAGTTCGCCGAGTGCTCGCTGGGCGTGATCTACCGCCTGGAAAAACCGGACGGCACCGTGTCCGGCGGCCCAATGTATTACCTGCGCCGCGGCATCGCCGAAAACTACCCGCGCCTGGCCGGCCTTGGCCTGGTGCTGGCGGTGGTGGTGGCGCTGTGCACCATGGCCGGCGCGATCGGCGCGGGTGCCATGTTCCAGGCCAACCAGGCCTATTCGCAGCTGGCCAACATCAGCGGTGGCGCGCTCGAGGGCCGCGGCTGGCTGTTCGGCCTGGTCTACGCGGTGCTGGCCGGCCTGGTGGTGGTCGGCGGCATCACCCGCATCGGCAGCGTCACCGCCCGGCTGGTGCCCGGCATGGCCGGCATCTACATGCTCGGTGCGCTGGCGGTGATCCTGCTGCACCTGCCGCAGCTGCCGGCGGCCTTCATGACCATCCTCGAGGGCGCCTTCACCGCCCAGGGCGTGCAGGGCGGTGTGATCGGCGCGCTGATCGTCGGCTTCCGCCGGGCGGCCTTCTCCAACGAGGCCGGTCTGGGCTCGGCACCGATCGCCCATGCCGCGGTCAAGACCCGGGAGCCCATGACCGAGGGTTTCGTCGCTCTGTGGGAACCTTTCATCGACACCGTGGTGATCTGCACCATGACCGCCCTGGTGATCATCCTGACCAACCAGCACGTGGTCGGCGGCGCCGACGGCGTGGCCCTGACCTCGAACGCCTTCGCCACCGTCGCCGGCTGGCTGCCCTACGCCCTGACCCTGGTAGTGCTGCTGTTCGCCTTCTCCACCACCATCACCTGGGCCTACTACGGCGCCAAGGCGGCCAGCTTCCTGGCCAACGAGTCGAAGCTGGTGCTGTACGGCTTCAAGTTCTTCTACCTGGCCATGGTGGTGGTTGGCTGCACGATGAGCATCGGTAGCATCGTGGACCTGGCCGACGGCCTGATGTTCATCATGGCCATTCCCAACCTGATCGGCGTCTACCTGCTGCTGCCGGTGCTCCGGCGCAAGCTGGCCGACTATCAGGCCAGGCTCGCTTCCGGCGAGATCCGCCCCAGCGACGGCTCGTGACGCGCTTCGGAGCGATACTCAGGCGGGTCGTGCGCCGAAGGCGCGGAACAGCAGCCAGGCCAGCAGGGTCACCGCCAGGGCGCCGCCGATCATCCACGCGGGCGAGCTGAAGATCAGCAGACCACAGGCCAGCAGGGCGCCCAGCCCCAGCAGTCTCTCCCGCGGGCCCGAGCGGCGTCCGGGTGCGCCGACCAGCAGGCTCAGGCCCGCCGCCACGTAGGCCAGCACGACCAGCAGCACCACCATGCCGATGATGATCTCGAACTGGCGCGACACGGTCGGGGCCAGGGTCAGGATGGCGATGACCGACATGGCGGTCGCCACGAACAGCAGGCCCCAGCCGGCCGCGCCGTTGTCCAGCATCCGGCCGAAACGCGCCGGCAGGTAGCCGCGCATGGCGGCGCGGGCGCCGGACTCGCCCGACACCAGCATCCAGCCGCCGAGGGTGCCGGTGGCCTTGAGCGCGGCGGCGGCGGCAACGGCCGCGGCCGCCCAGGGACCGAAGATCCGGGCGGCGACCAGGGCGAAGGGCGCACTGGAGGCTGCCAGCTCGGCGGCCGGCACGATGCCCATCACCAGCACCGAGGACAGCAGGTAGACCAGACCGGCCAGCAGGATGCCGCCGAGGGTTGCCCGCGGCACGTTCCGGTCGGGGTCGCGCACGATGCCGGCCACCATGGCCCCGGTCTCCAGGCCCACGAAGGCCCAGAACACCGGTGCCAGGTTCGACAGCACCACGGCGAGGTCCGGGCGGCCGGTGACGTTCCAGGCCGCCGAGTACAGGCCGGGGTCGAAGTGCGTCCAGCCGCCGACCAGCACCGCCGCCACCGGCAGCAGGCCGAACACCACGCAGAAGGACTGGAAGGCCGCGACCTTGCGCGGTCCGAGCAGATTGACGGCGAACATAAGCCAGATCAGCGCCAGCTGACCGGCTATGCGCCAGCCGGCGTCGCCGCCGTCGATCGGCAGCAGCGTGACCAGGTAACCGAACGCTGCCACGGCGATGGCGTTGTTGCCCATCCAGGAGGCCGCCCAGTACAGGCTGGTGGCCAGGAAGCCCATGTCGCGGCCGAGCGCGGGCTGCACGTAGTCGTCCGGGCAATCGAGCCTGGGATGGTCGCGAGCCAGACGGGCGAATGCCGCGCCCAGCACAACCGCGATCACCGTGCCCAGCAGCCAGCTGAGCGCGGTGACGCCGCCCTGGCCTGCCAGCGAGGCCGGCAGCAGGAAAAAGCCGGACCCGATCATGTTGTTGGCGACCACGAAGGTCGCCAACACGGGGCCGATCTTGCGGACGGTCACGGCCGATGGCGCCGGCGCCGCCGGTGCTTACTGGCGCAGCTTGCTGTGCCGGTAGCCGTAACCGAAGTAAATGCAGAAGCCGACGAAGGTCCAGGCGGCCAGCAGGGCCCAGTTGTACCAGCCCATGAAGAACACCAGGGCCAGGCAGGACAGGGTTCCAAGCACGCACACCACCGGCGCGAACGGCACCCGGAATGGGCGTTGCAGGTCCGGTCGGGTGCGGCGCAGTACCAGTACGCCGATGCAGACGGTGGCGAAGGCCAGCAGGGTGCCCATGCTGACCAGGTCGCCCAGCAGGCCGAGCGGGAAGAAGGCCGCCAGGAAGGCCGCCACCAGGGCCACCAGCACCGTCGCCTTGTGCGGCGTGCCGAAACGCGGATGGGCGGCACCCAGGGCCTTGGGCAGCAGGCCGTCGCGGGACATGGCGAAGAAGATGCGCGGCTGACCCATCATCATCACCAGGATCACCGAGCTCAGGCCGGCCACGGCGCCGACCTCGACCGCCAGCTTCAGCCAGGACAGCGCGGGGTAGGGCTCCAGGGCGGTGGCCACCGGCTTGGCGGTGCCCAGCTCGGTGTAGGGCATCATGCCGGTCAGCACCGCCGAGACCAGGATGTAGATCAGGGTGCATACCACCAGCGAGCCGAGAATGCCGATCGGCATGTCGCGCTGCGGGTTCTTGGCTTCCTGGGCTGCGGTCGAGACCGCGTCGAAGCCGATGTAGGCGAAGAACACGATGGAGGCGCCTCGCAGCACGCCTTCGATGCCGAAACGGTCGCCGCCCTCGTTCTCCGGGATGAAGGGAACCCAGTTGTCGGGGTTCACGTACTGCGCGCCGAAGCCGATCAGGGCCAGGATCACCGCCATCTTCACCGCCACGATGATGGCGTTGGCCGTGGCCGACTGGCGGATGCCGATGTAGCACAGCACGCCGACCGCGCCGACGATCAGCACCGCCGGCAGGTTGAACAGGCTGCCGGTGGCGACGATCTTGCCGTTGGCGTAGGTGAAGGGCGCGCTGGCCAGCACGCTGGGGAAGGTCCAGTCGATGCCGGCCATGCCCGCCAGGTTCTCCATCAGGCTGATGGTGTAGGCCGACCAGCCCACCGCCACGGCCGAGGCGGCGAACAGGTACTCCAGCACCAGACTCCAGCCGACGAACCAGGCCACCGCCTCGCCGAGGGTGGCGTAGGTGTAGCTGTAGGCGCTACCCGAGACCGGGATCATGGCCGCGAACTCGGCGTAACAAAGGCCGGCGAAGGCGCAGGCCAGGCCGGCCAGCACGAAGCTGAGCATGATGGCGGGCCCGGCGTGGTTGGCAGCGGCCTGGCCGGTCATGACGAAGATGCCGGCGCCGATGATGGCGCCGATGCCCAGCAGCACCAGGTGACGCGCGCTCAGCACGCGCTTGAGGCCGGCTTCGCCCTGCAGGCTGCCTTCCACCGGCTCGCCCGCGTCCACGTGTGGCGAGGGTGTCACGGGCTTGACGATCAACAGGTTCTTGAACATGGACGGTTCCAGGGTGGCGGTGGATGGGCTCAGGCTTCGCCGCGCCGGGCGACGGCGCCGGCCGGCTCGATCCTGAGGATCTTGAAGCCCGCGTAGGCCAGTACCCCGGCCAGCACGGGATTGACGAGGTTGAACAGGGCGTAGGGCACATAGTCGAGGGTTGCCACGCCCAGGGTGGCGGCCATGTAGGCGCCGCAGGTGTTCCAGGGGACCAGTGGCGAGGTGATGGTGCCGGCGTCCTCCAGCGCGCGCGACAGGTTGACCGCCGCCAGCCCGCGCTTCTCGTACTCGGAGCGGTAGATTCGCCCGGGCAGCACGATGGCCAGGTACTGGTCGGCAGCCAGCACGTTGGTGCCGAAGGCAGTGACCAGGGTGGCGACGATGAGCGAGCCGGTCGAGCGGGCCAGCTTCAGCACGCTGCGGATCAGCCGCTCCAGCAATCCGGTCTTTTCCATCACGGCGCCGAAGGCCATGGCGCAGACGATCAGCCAGACCGTGTTGAGCATGCTGGCCATGCCGCCGCGGTTGAGCAGCTCGTCCACCGCCGCGTTGCCGCTTTCGCCCCGGTAGCCGTCGAACAAGGCCGTCCAGGCGCCGGACAGCAGGGCCATCGGCCGCGACAGCGTCTCGTCGCCGGCCAGGCGTACGACCGCCTCGGGTTGGAACAGCACCGCGAACAGCGCGCCCAGCAGGGCGCCGACCAGGATGGTGGGATAGGCCGGAAAACGGCGGATGGCCAGCACGAACACCACCACCAGCGGAATCAGCAGGTGCGGCCCGAGCGCGAAGACCTTGGCCATCTCCGCCGAAAGGTCGTCGAAGCCTGCCCGGGTCGCGCCGGCATCACTTCCGGCCGCCAGCAGGCCGAAGCCGGCCAGGGCCAGCAGCAGCGAGGGCAGGGTGGTCCAGGTCATGTGCCGGACATGCGAGAAGAGTTCGCTGCCGGCGGCGGCCGGCGCCAGGTTGGTGGTGTCCGAAAGCGGCGACATCTTGTCGCCGAAATACGCGCCGGAGATGACCGCACCGGCAGTGATCGCCGGGTCCAGGCCCAGGCCCTGGGCCACGCCCATCAGGGCCACGCCCAGGGTCCCGGCCACGGTCCAGGAGCTGCCGATGGCCAGGGCGGTGATGGCGCAGACCAGGCAGGTCGCCGGATAGAACCAGGCCGGGTGCATCAGCAACAGGCCGTAGTGGATCAGCGTCGGCACCGCGCCGGAGAGGATCCAGGTGCCGATGAGGGCGCCCACGGCGAGCAGGATCAGGATGGCGCTGGTGGAAATGGCGATGCCGTGGCTGACAGCGTCCTGGATGTCGGTCCAGCGCATGCCGTTGCGCAGGCCCATCAGGGCGGCGACGCCGCCGGCCAGCAACAGGGCGATCTGGTTGGCGCCGTAGGAGGAGTTGTCGGCATACAGGTACACCGACAGGCCCAGCAGGATGAACAGGACGACCAGAGGCAGGAGGGCCTGCCACAGGCTCGGCTCACGGGCCCCGCGGGCCGGCGAGGATTCGGACATCTAGCGCTCTCTCCCCAGAGGTATCGGCCGAGTGTACCCGAGCAGGCCGGCCTGTGAGGCAGGACCGATGGCATATTCCCCCGGCATCCTCCGGGGTATGGACGGCGCGCGGGCGGACACCGGCGCCTGCTGGTCTTGCGGGACCGGCAGGCAAGACGCCGGATGGCTGTTCCGGCGGGCAGGGCCCCATGGCCGGGTGCCGGCGCCGGTGGCGCCGCTCAGGCGCGGCCGGCGTACTCGCCGGTGGCGGTGGAGACCAGGATTCTCTCGCCGTTGGCGATGTACTCCGGCACCATGATCTCGATGCCGGTGCTGAGCCGGGCCGGCTTGGGCCGCTTGGTGGCGGTGCCGCCCTTGAGCTCGGGCGGGGTGTCCACGACTTCGAGCACGACGTTGGCCGGCAACTGCACCGCCACCGGCACTTCGTCGATCAGTTGCACGTAGCAGCCGGTCAGGCCCTCGGTGATGTAGCCGGCCAGGTCACCGACCGCGTCGGCGTCGAGCTGGTAGGGCGTGTAGTCCTCGTCGTCGAGGAACACGAAGGCTTCGCCGTCCTTGTAGGAGAAGCTGGCCTGGCGGCGCAGGAGTTCCACCTCGCGCAGCTCGTCGTCGGCATCGAAGCTGGCGTCCAGCTTGTTGCCGCCGGGCACGCTGTACAGGGTGAAGCGGAAGCGGACGTTGCCGCCCCGGCCCTGCGGTGAGCTGCGCTCGATGTCGCGCACCTGATAGACGCCGCCGTTGTATTCGACGACGTTGCCCTTCCTGATCTCTGCAGCCTTCATTTTCGGATTCCTGCCTTCGGCCTCTCCGTGGGCGGAAGGACCGCCGGCCGGGGGCACGGTTGTCACGCATGCGGTTAGGCCCTGCCGGCACGGGAGGGCCGGAAAGAACCTATTTGGGCGCCAGTCGCACCGCGCCGTCCAAGCGGATGGTCTCGCCGTTGAGGTAGCGGTTGGAGAGTATGTAGGCCACCAGGTCGGCGAACTCCTCCGGCCGGCCCAGGCGCGAGGGGTAGGGGATGGAGGCCGACAGCGACTGCTGCACCGCCTCGGGCATGCCGTCCACCATCGGCGTCCAGAAGATGCCCGGGGCGACGGTGTTCACCCGGATGCCGAAGCGGGCCAGCTCGCGCGCCATCGGCAGGGTCATGCCGACCACGCCGCCCTTGCTGGCCGAATAGGCCGCCTGGCCGATCTGGCCCTCGTAGGCGGCCACCGAGGCGGTGTTGACGATCACACCGCGCTCGCCGTCCTCGCCCGGCGCGTTGTGCTGCATCAGGTCGGCCGCGGCCTTGGCGACGTTGAAGCTGCCGACCAGGTTCACCATCACCGTGGCGGTGAAGTTCTTCAGCGGCATCGGGCCTTCCTTGCCCAGCACACGGCCGGCGCCGAGGATGCCGGCGCAGTTCACCGCTGCGTTCAGGCCGCCCATGAAGTCGCGGGCGGCGGCCAGGGTGGCGGCGACCTGGGCCTCGTCGGTGACGTCGGTCTTCCAGTAACGGGCGCGCTCCTGGTCGAGTTCGGCGACGGCGGCGGCGCCCTTGTCGTCGTTCACGTCCAGCAGGGCGACCCTGGCGCCGGCGGCCACGAGGTGCCGGGCCACGGCCAGGCCCAGACCGGAGACGCCGCCGCTGACCACGGCGCGGGTATCGGAAAGCTGCATGGGGACTCCCGGGTGCGGAAAGCCGGGAATCTTACCGGAGCCGGGACCGCGCCCGCGAGCGGCCGCTCAGCGGCCCTGCCGGCGCAGATGGGCGGCGAACTCGTCGGGACTCAGCGGCTTGGCGAACAGGAAGCCCTGGCCCAGGTGAATGCCAAGGTCCAGCAGGAAGGTGCGCTGGGCGGTGTTCTCCACCCCTTCGGCCACCACCTCCAGCCCCAGGCTGCGGGCAATGCCGGCCACCGCCTGGCAGATCGCCACATCGGAGGGATTGCCGGGCACGCCCTGCAGGAAGGCCTGGCTGAGCTTGAGGCCGTGGATGGGCAGCCGGCGCAGGTAGTTCAGGGCGCTGTAGCCCTCGCCGAAGTCGTCTATGGTCAGCACCACGCCCAGTTCGCGCAGCGCCTGGAAGGTGCGCAGGGTGTCGGGGGCGTCCTCGATCAGCACCCGTTCGGTGAATTCCAGTTCCAGGGACGAGCCGGGCAGACCGTGCTCGTCCAGGGCGCGGGCAATGATCTGCGGCAGGTCCTCGGTCAGGAACTGCCGGTAGGACACGTTCACCGCCACCCGCGACGGCATCAGGCCGGCACCACGCCAGTCGGCCATCTGCCGGCAGGCCGCACCGATCACCCAGGCGCCGATGTGGACGATGTCGCCAGTGGTTTCGGCATGGCTGATGAAGCGGTCCGGCGGCAGTTCACCCAGGCTCGGGCTGTGCCAACGGATCAGCGCCTCGGCACCGAAGGTTCGGCCGTCGTCCAGCGACACCAGCGGCTGGTAGACCAGGCGGAACTCGTCGTTGTCCAGGGCCCGGCGCAGTTGCGCTTCCACCTGCACCCGGTCGTATTGCTGGCGCTCCAGTTCCGGGGTGAACACCTGCCAGGTGTTGCGGCCGCGCCGTTTGGCGTCGTACATCGCGGCGTCGGCGTTGTTCACCAGCTGCTGCACGGTGCGGCCATGCTCGGGATGCCGGGCCAGGCCGACGCTGGCGGTGATGGAAAACTCCTCGCCGGCGTAACGGAAGCCTTCGCTGAACGCCTGGGTGATGCGCGCGGCGATGGTTTCGGCCGCGTCGCGGCCGGCATCGTCCACCACGGCGAGGAATTCGTCGCCGCCGAACCGCGCCAGCAGCCCATCCTCGCCAACGCAGCGCTCCAGCCGGCGCGCGGCGCTGATCAGCAGCTGGTCACCGGCGGCATGGCCGAGCAGGTCGTTGACCAGCTTGAAGCGGTCCAGGTCGATGTAGATGACCGTGCAGCCGTCACGAGCGTCGCCCAGCCGGCGTTCCAGCTCGCCCAGGATGCCGTCGCGGTTGTACAGCCCGGTCAGCGGATCGGTGCGCGCCTGGCTGCGCAGCGCTTCCTCGATCTGCCGGCGCTGGGTGATGTCCTGCAGGGTGCCGGTGATGCGCGTGGTCATGGGCGCCCGGCCCTCGGCCTGGCCGATCAGCCTGGCCCAGCGCAACTCGCCGCTGGCCCGGCGCAGGCGCACCTCCAGGTCGAAGGCGCCGCCGTCGCGCACCAGGCTTTCCACCGCCTCCCGGACCCGTTGCCGGTCCTCGTCGGCAATCTGCTCCATGACCGATTCCAGGCTGCGCGGCGGGTCGTCGCTGCGGCCGATGATGCGCAGGGCCTCGTCGGTTAGGGAAGGTCTGATCAACGCGCCTTGACCGCTTGATTTCAGCGTCGAGCGCCCGACCAGGCTCGGTTTGACCAAATCAACGCCATTTCGAGCCGTTTTCTACCGGGTTTCCCGTCCATCGGACGGATCTATCCCGTCGGTTGCAACACCCGTCGCCTCGCCATCCACAGGTTCGACAACGCGAACAGCGTCAACACCTGCGCCGCATTCTTCGCCAGCCCGCGGTAACGCACCTTGGTGTAGCCGAACTGCCGCTTGATCACCCGGAACGGATGCTCGACTTTCGCGCGCACGCTGGCCTTGTAGTGCTCCCACCGCGCGGCGTAGTGGCGGTCGCGCTTGTTCTTCATCGCCCGCAGCTTCGACGGCTTCTCCGCGATCAGGAAGCCCGCATCAACATGCTGCAACTCGGCGCGCTTGTCCGCCCCGGTGTAGCCGCTGTCGCCACACACCGTCTCCTCGTGCCCATGCAGCAGCTTGTGCATCTGGGTCACATCCGCCACGTTCGCCGCCGTGCATTCCACGTGGTGCACCAGCCCCGATTCATCGTCCACGCCGATATGCGCCTTCATCCCGAAGTGCCACTGGTTGCCCTTCTTGGTCTGGCACATCTCCGGGTCGCGTTCGCCATCCTGGTTCTTGGTCGAGCTCGGCGCGGCAATGATCGTCGCGTCCACGATCGTCCCGCCGCGCAGGCTCAGGCCCTGGCGCGACAGGTGCGCATTGACCTTCGCCAGGATCTTGCGGGCCAGGCCGTGGCGCTCGAGCAAACGGCGGAAATTGAGGATCGTGGTCTCGTCGGGAATATCGGCAAGCCCGCCCAGCTGGGCGAACCGGCGCATCACCGGCGTGTCGTAAAGCGCTTCTTCCATCGCCGGGTCGCTCAGGGCATACCACTGCTGCAGGAAATGGATGCGCAGCATCGCCACCAGCGGGTAGGGCTGGCGGCCCGGACGGCCCCGCTTCGGGTAGTGCGGCTCGATCAGCGCCAACAACGCCTTCCAGGGCACCACCTGCTCCATCTCGGCCAGAAACAGCTCCCGGCGCGTCTGCTTGCGCTGGCCCAGGTCCTCGGCGTCACCGAACGTCAGCTGCATCGATCGTCTTTCCAGATACGGTGCGCTATTGTCGCCCAGTCAGGCTGATTTGTTCAGAGTTTCCTTAGGTACAGGCGCTGGCGGCCGCCGTCCCATTCCCAGCCGCCGATCCGGGCCAAGGCCTGGGTGCGCAGGAACAGGGCGCTGTCGCGCTTGAGCTCGGTGACGTCGGAGAAAAGCGAGATCACCTGATGCGGACGCTCGGCGCCGGGCCGGAACTGCGGCACCGAGGTGGCGCTGACCCAGGTCAGCTGGCGGCGTCCCAGATGGTACAGGCCGAGCAGTGTGCTTTCGACGATGCGGCCGCTGGCCAGGGCGCGCATCGGCGGCATCTCGTGAAAGCCGATCGGCCAGCCGCGGTGGTCCACCACCAGCCAGTCCTGCCAGCGCAGGTCCTGGACGATGTCGCCACCTTCGGGAATTCCCAGCAGCCGGTGGGCGGCGGCGTTGGCCGACAGGATGGAGCCGTCGGCGCCCTGGAACACCACGCCCTTGTCCATGGCATCGAGCAGGTCGCGGTAGTTCTGCTCGGCCTCGCGCCGGCGGCTCAGGTCACGGGCGACGGCGATGATGTACTGGTGCGGACCGTCGTGGAACAGCGCCGAATGCACTTCCACCGGAAACCGGCTGTCGTCGCCGCGCTGGTTGTTCACTTCCACCACATAGGTGTCGCCGCCGTGCAGCGCCTCCAGCACCGGCCCCATGTGGTCGGGCGGCAGGTCCGGGTTCAGCACGTGTACCAGCTTGCCGACGATCTCCTCGCGCGGGCGCTGGTAAGCGCGCTCACCGGCCCGGTTGAGGTCCAGGATGCGACCTTCCTGGTCGAGGATGCTGACCGGGTCCGGTACCGCGTTGAACAGGTTGAGATAACGACGACGCTGGCGCTCGGCCTCCCCGCGCAGCTGCCGCAGCTCCGCCAGCAGGGCGCCGAGCAGGGCCGGGTCGGCGCCTTCTCCGGCGGCCACCAGCGCCTCCAGCCGGGCCAGCAGGCCGGCCTCGCCGACGGCCGGCCCGGCGTCCGTGTGTTCCGGGGATTTCTCGGGACGGTCAGGGCCCATGCCTGGCGCGGGTTCGAGGTCGGATCCTGGCCCGAGCATACACCGGGCCCATGTCGACCGACCCGGTTCAGACGCCGGCCTGGGCGACCTTGCTGCCGGAGCTCCGGCCCAGCTTCGCCGCCAGCCAGCGGCCGGTTTCGATCAACCGCCCCAGGTCCACGCCGGTACGGATGCCCAGGCCATGCAACATGTAGACCACGTCCTCGGTGGCGACGTTGCCGCTGGCGCCGGGTGCGTAGGGGCAGCCGCCGGTGCCGGAGATGGCCGCGTCCACCACCGCCACGCCTTCCTCCAGGCAGGCCAGGATGTTGGCCAGGGCCTGGCCGCGGGTGTCGTGGAAATGCACCGCCAGCGCGGTCATGGGCAGTTCGGCGGCGACCGCGCGCAGCATGGTCCGGGCCGCGCCGGGCGTACCGATGCCGATGGTGTCGCCCAGCGAGATCTCGTAGCAGCCCATTTCGTGCAGGCGGCGCGCCACCCGCACCACGTCCGCCAGCGGCACCCCGCCCTGGTAGGGGCAGCCAAGCACGGTGGAAACGTAGCCGCGCACCTTCACGCCGTCTTCGCGGGCGCGCTCGAGCACCGGCAGGAAACGCTCGATGCTCTCGTCTATCGAGGCGTTGATGTTCCTGCGGTTGAAGGCTTCGGAAGCGGCGGTGAAGACGGCGACCTCGCTGGCGCCGACCGCGCGGGCCCGCTCGTAGCCCTGCAGGTTGGGCACCAGCACCGGGTAGCTGACGCCGGGCGCCTTGCGGATGCCGGCGAAGACCTCGGCGGCGTCGGCCAGCTGCGGCACCCATTTGGGGCTGACGAAACTGGTGGCCTCGATGCTGCGCAGGCCGGTGGCCGAGAGACGGTCGATCAGCTCGATCTTGTCGGCGGCCGGGATGATGGCCTTTTCGTTCTGCAGGCCGTCGCGCGGGCCGACCTCGACGATGCGGACCTCGGCGGGCAGGTTCATCGCGGCTGCTCCAGGGCGCGGCGGAAGCGCAGCGGTTCGGGCTTGAAGAAATCGGCGCGTTCCAGCGCCGCCAGTCCGTCGGCCACATCCACCCGGCTGAAGATCGAGTAGTCGCGCGCCACCACTTCGCCGTCCAGCTCCTGGTCGATGATCAGGTGGGCGACCCGGCGGGTGTCCGGGCTGCGGACGTCCAGGACATCGCCTTGCACCCGGTAACGCACCAGGTAAACCGCGCCTTCGGCCACGGCCAGATCCACTTCGAAGCGGCGGTGCGCCCAGCCTGCGTCCACCCAGGCGTAGCGGTGCCCGCCGTGCCGGCCGGTGTGCAGGCGCGCGACCTCGCCTGTACGGCGCTGTTCGCCCTGGTATTCGACCACCGCCAGCAGGCAATCCGCGGAGACCTGCAGTTCCATCTCTCCGTCCGGTCCGGGCGGCTCGGCCACCGACAGCCAGCGGCCGGCCAGGGCCGGGTCGCAGGCAGCCTCGGCGGTCAGCGGCGCCTGTTCGAAACGGGTGGCCTCGCAGCCGGCCAGCAGGGCCAGCGCCGACAGCAGAACCCCGTAGCGGCGGACGCGGGCGCGCATCAGGCCTCCAGGGTCAGCAGCACGGCATCGGCCTCGACGAACTCGCCGGCGCCGGCCTGCACCGCCCGCACGACGCCGGCGCGCGGGGCGCGCAGGCTCAGTTCCATCTTCATGGCTTCCATCACCAGCACTTCCTCGCCCTCGGCCACGGCCTGGCCGGGTTCGGCCTTAACCAGCACGATACGCCCCGGCATCGGCGCCCGCACCCGGTCGTCGCCGCCGGCGCCGGCGCCGGCCTCGGCCTGGTAGGCGCCCACCCGCGGCAGCGACAGTCGGCGTTCGCCGTCGTGCACGAAGGCTCGGCCGGCATCGGCCCGGGCGCGCAGGCGCAGGCGGCGGTCGTCGAGAATCAGGTCCAGCCAGCGGCCGTCCAGGCGGGCGGCGCGAACCTCGCGCTCGCCGGCGGCGCCGCTGAGCCGGTAGTCGCCGGCATGGCCGCGGGCGTGCAGTTCCAGGCGTTGGCCGCGGTGCAGGAAACACAGCAGGCGCTCGCCGGCGTGGCCCAGGCGCCAGCCGTCGGCGATGGCCCAGGGCGAATGCGGGTCGCTGCCGGCGCGGGCGGCGGCACGGGTGGCGGCTTCGTCATGCAGCAGCGCGGCCACCGCCGCCGCGGCCAGCAGCTCGGCCGGCGCGTCCTCCTCCGGCGGCAGCACTTCGTCCAGGTGCCGGTCGAGGTAGGCGGTGTGGATGCGGCCCTCGACGATACGCGGGTGGCGCACCAGCCGCTCGAGGAAGTCCACATTCGATTTCGGCCCGACCACCTCGCAATCGGCCAGGGCCTCGCGCAGCCTGGCCAGGGCACGGGGCCGGTCGGTGTCATGCACGATCAGCTTGGCGATCATCGGGTCGTAGTGCACGGTGACGGTGTCGCCCTCGACCACACCGGTATCCAGTCGCACATGCGGGCCGGGTTCGGGAAGGCGCAGCGTTTCCAGCCGGCCGGAGCCGGGCAGGAAGCCGGCGGCCGGGTCCTCGGCGTACAGGCGCACCTCGATGGCGTGGCCGCGGTGGCGGATCTCGCCCTGGGACAGCGGCAGCGGCTCGCCCGCCGCCACCCGCAGTTGCCACTCGACCAGGTCCAGGCCGGTGACCAGCTCGGTGACCGGATGCTCGACCTGAAGGCGGGTATTGATCTCCATGAAATGGAAGTCGCCCCGCGGGCCGACGATGAACTCGACCGTGCCGGCGTTGACGTAGTCGATGGCACGCGCCGCCGCCACCGCCGCCGCGCCCATGCGCTGGCGAAGTTCCGGGGTGAGGAAGGGCGAGGGCGATTCTTCCACCACCTTCTGGTAGCGGCGCTGGGCCGAGCATTCGCGCTCGCCCAGGTGGACGACCTTGCCGTGGCTGTCGGCGAAGACCTGGATCTCGATGTGCCGCGGCTCCTCCACATAGCGTTCCAGCAGTACCCTGTCGCGACCGAAAGCGCCGGCCGCCTCGCGCCGGCAGCTTTCCAGGGCAGCGGCGAAGTCCTCGGAGGCGCGCACGATGCGCATGCCCTTGCCGCCGCCGCCGTGCGCCGCCTTGATCATCAGCGGATAGCCGATGCCGTCGGCCTCGATCTGCAGGCGGCCGGGGTCCTGGTCTTCGCCGGCGTAGCCGGGCACCACCGGTACACCATGACTCTCCATCAGGCGCTTGGCCCCGGCCTTGCTGCCCATCTTGCGCATCGAAGCGGCCTTGGGGCCGATGAATACCAGGCCGGCGGCCTCGACGGCCTCGGCGAAGTCGGCGTTCTCGCTCAGGAAGCCGTAGCCGGGATGGACGGCCTGGGCACCAGAGCGCTTCGCCACTTCGATGATCCGCTCGCCGCACAGGTAGGAGTCCTGCGGCCGTGCCCCGCCGATCGGCCAGGCCTCGTCGGCGAGCCGCGCGTGCTGCGCTCCGGCATCCGCTTCCGAATACACCGCCACCGTCCTGATCCCGAGCCTCCGGCAGGTCCGGATCACCCGACAGGCGATTTCGCCCCGATTTGCAATCAGCACTTTTTCAAACATGGTTTTCGCCACGGAATCCAAGACAGCCTCCAGGGCGGCTTAGCCGGAACCCTGCGCCCAGGCTGGTGGGCGTTTGGAGAGGAAGGCGGCGAGGCCTTCCTGACCCTCGGGGGAGACGCGCAGGCGGGCAATCAGGGCGGCGTTTTCGGCGTCCACGCGTTCGGCGGTTTCGGGGCTGCAGCCTGCCATGCGCAGGGCCAGGCGCTTGGCCTCGTGCTGGGCCACCGGAGCGCCCTTGCCCAGCCAGTGCAGCTGCCGGGCCACGGCCTCGTCCAGGGCGTCGGGCGACACGCACTCGTGCAGCAGGCCGACCCGCTGCGCCTCCGGCCCCTCGAAGACCTCGGCGCTGAGGAACAGCCTGCGCGCCTGGCGCGGCCCGATCGCCGCCGTCACGTAGGGCGAGATCACCGCCGGCACCAGGCCCAGCTTCACCTCCGACAGGCAGAACTTGGCCGGCGTTACCCCGATGGCGATGTCGCAGCAGGCCACCAGGCCGACGCCGCCGCCATAGGCCGAGCCGTTCACCCGGGCAATGGTCGGCTTGGACAGGAAGGCCAGGGTGCGCATCAACCGGGCCAGGCGCAGGGAATCGGCCAGATTGTCGGCCTCGCTGGCGGCGGCCATGCCGCGCATCCAGTCCAGGTCGGCCCCTGCCGAGAAGGTCTTGCCGGCGCCGGTCAGTACCACCACCCGCACCGCCGGGTCGGCGTCCGTGGCTTCCAGGGCGGCCGTCAGCTCGGCGATCAGGCGATCGTCGAAGGCGTTGTGGACCTGCGGCCGATCCAGGGTGAGGGTGGCCACGCCGCCGGCATGGGCGACGTGCAGGGCGGGGCGGTCGGACATCGGGCGCTCCATCGCGGGCCAGCGGGCAAGTGTAGCGGCTGGGCCGCTGAGCCCGAAGTCCGTGCTTCGGGCCGGTCGCGGGTCGGCTCCATCCCCGGGGCCGATCCCGTCTCCGGCACAGGCCTCCGAAGGGGTTCCGGAGGCGGTCCCGGCGCCGGCCGGGGAGGCGGGAACGGACGGATGGCCGAGGTTTTGACCGGGGTCATCGCTTTCCTGTCCCGGCCAGTCTAGAATTGCGAAGCATTCTCATCTGGAGCGCCCATCGTGACCCTTTCCCAGCTAGCCAAGGGGGCCCGTGCCACCGTCGCCGAGGTCGAGCAGCGCAGCCCGGGCGATCCACTCGCCCGTCGCCTGCGCGCCCTGGGTTTCGTCGGCGGCGAGCCGGTACGGGTGGTGGGGACGGCGCCGCTGGGCGGCGATCCGATCCTGGTGCAGGTGGGCTTCACCCGCTTCGCCCTGCGCCGCAGCGAGGCCGAGCGGGTCCGCGTGGAGCAGGTGGACGCGTGAACGCCGCTGCCGAAAGCATCCGCATCGCGCTGCTGGGCAATCCCAACTGCGGCAAGACGGCGCTGTTCAACCAGCTGACCGGTAGCCGGCAGAAGGTGGCCAACTACGCCGGCGTCACCGTCGAGCGCAAGTCCGGCCGCTTCACCGCGCCCTCGGGCCGGCATTTCGACGTGCTGGACCTGCCCGGGGCTTACAGCCTGGATGCGCTCTCGCCCGACGAGGCGGTCACCCGCGACGTCTGTCGCGGCATGCATCCGGACGAGCCGCGCCCGGATGCCCTGGTCTGCGTGGTGGATGCCACCAACCTGCGCCTGCACCTGCGCTTCGTGCTGGAAGTGCGCGCCCTCGGCCTGCCGATGGTGGTGGCGGTGAACATGGCCGACACCGCCCACCGGCGCGGCATCCGCATTGACCTGCACGCGTTGTCCGGGGCCCTGGGCGTGCCGGTGGTGGAAACCATCGGCATCCGCCGCGGCGGTGCCCGGCAGCTGGTGGAAGTGCTGGACCGCGGCGACATCCCGACGCCGCCAGCGGTGGACATTCCCGACGACCTGAGCCTGCACCAGCAGGTGCGCGAGCTGATCGCGCGGGCCGTGGACATGCCGTCACCGACCGCGCACGTGGACGAGGCCCTGGACCGGGTGCTGCTGCATCCCGTGGCCGGCCTGCTGGTGTTGGTGGCGGCCATGTTCCTGATCTTCCAGGCGGTGTTCGCCTGGGCGGCGCCGCTACAGGACGCCCTGGCCGGCGGGGTCGGCGCCGCCGGCGAATGGCTGGCGGCGCTGCTGCCCGAAGGGCATCTGCAAAGCCTGGTCACCGACGGCATCTTCGCCGGCGTAGGCACGGTGGTGGAGTTCCTGCCGCAGATCCTGCTGCTGTTCCTGTTCATCCTGGCGCTGGAGGAAAGCGGCTACCTGCCACGCGCCGCCTTCCTGCTGGACCGGCCGATGTTCAAGGCCGGCCTCAGCGGCCGTTCCTTCATCCCGCTGCTGTCCAGCTTCGCCTGCGCCATCCCCGGCATCATGGCCACGCGCTCGATCCAGGACCCGCGCGACCGCCTGGCCACGATCATGGTGGCGCCGCTCATGACCTGCTCGGCGCGGTTGCCGGTGTACACCCTGCTGATCGGCGCCTTCGTGCCGCGGCAGGAGGTCGGGGGACTGTTCAACCTGCAGGGCTTGGTGCTGTTCGGCCTGTACCTGGCCGGCATTGCCAGCGCCCTGCTGGTGGCCTGGATCATGAAGCGCTGGCGCCGCGGCGGCGAACACAGCCTGCTGCTGGAGCTGCCCAGCTATCGCGTTCCGCATCCGCGCGACATCCTGATCGGCCTGTGGGAGCGCTGCTGGATCTTCCTGCGCCGCGTCGGCACGATCATCCTCTCCCTGACTATCGTGATGTGGGCGCTGCTGAATTTCCCGGCGCCGCCGCCGGGCGCCAGCGAGCCGACCATCGAGTACAGCCTGGCCGGCCAGCTCGGCCAGCTGCTGGAATACGTGTTCGCGCCGATCGGCTTCAACTGGCAGATCTCCATCGCCCTGGTGCCGGGCATGGCCGCGCGCGAGGTGGCGGTGTCGGCCCTGGCCACGGTGTACGCGCTGTCGGCGCCGGACGAGGAAGCCGCCGCCCAGGCCCTGCAGCCGCTGATTGCCAGTGAGTGGCCGCTGGCGACGGCGCTGTCGCTGCTGGTGTGGTTCATCTACGCGCCGCAGTGCCTGTCCACCCTGGCGGTGGTGCGGCGCGAGACCGGCTCCTGGCGCACGGTGGCGGTGATGGCTGTCTACCTGTTCGCCCTGGCCTACCTGGCCTCCTTCCTGACCTTCCAGATCACCCGCTGGATCACCGGCTGAGCGCATGAACGCCTACTGGCCCCTGCTGGAGAACAGCCTGCTGGCCGTGGTGGTGCTGGCTGCGGCGCTCTACAGCTTCAAGCGGGTCATGCCCGGCACCTGGCGGCGCGTGCAGGTGGCGGTGGTGCTGTTCCTGCTCAACCGCCGCAGCCCGCTGCTGCGAGGCCTGGGCCGGAAGATCGCGCCGATGGCGCGGCTGGCGCCGGGCCCGGGCGGCAGGCGGGTGACCGCCAACTGCGGCAACAGCGGCTGCGGCGGCTGCGGCAAGGACTGACTGAAGCGATAAAGAACGAGGCCAGGTTCACTTTCCAGACGAACCTGACCAGGTTCTGTTCTTGCCTTACATGCGGAAGACGCCGAAACGATCCTTCTCGATCGGAGCGTTGAGCGCCGCCGACAGCGCCAGGCCCAGCACCCGCCGGGAATCGGCCGGATCGATGATGCCGTCGTCCCAGAGCCGGGCGGTGGCGTACCAGGGCGAGCCTTGGCGTTCGTACTGTTCGCGGATCGGCGCCTTGAAGGCCTCTTCCTCTTCCTTGCTCCACTGGCCGCCGGCGGCCTCGACGCCGTCACGCTTGACCGTGGCCAGCACGCTGGCGGCCTGCTCGCCGCCCATCACGCTGATGCGGGCATTCGGCCACATCCACAGGAAGCGGGCGCCGTAGGCGCGGCCGCACATGGCATAGTTGCCGGCGCCAAAAGACCCGCCGATCACCACGGTGAACTTGGGCACGTGGCTGCAGGCCACGGCGGTGACCATCTTGGCGCCGTCTTTGGCGATGCCGGCGTTTTCGTACTTCTTGCCGACCATGAAGCCGGTGATGTTCTGCAGGAAGACAAGCGGAATGTCGCGCTGGTTGCACAGCTCGATGAAATGCGCGCCCTTGAGCGCCGACTCCGAGAACAGGATGCCGTTGTTGGCGACGATGCCGACCGGATAGCCGTGGATGTGGGCGAAGCCGCAGACCAGGGTCTTGCCGTAGCGGGCCTTGAATTCCTGGAACTCGCTGCCGTCCACCAGCCTGGCGATCACCTCGCGCACGTCGAAGGGCCGGCGGGTGTCGCGCGGGACGATGCCGTAGATCTGCTCGGCCGGGTACAGCGGCTCACGCGGTTCCTGCAGGGCCAGCGGAACCTGCTTGCGGCGGTTGAGGTGGCGGACGACATCACGGGCGATCTGCAGGGCATGCCGGTCGTCCTCGGCGAAGTGGTCGGCCACGCCGGACATGCTGGTGTGCACCTCGGCGCCGCCCAGCGACTCGGCATCCACGACCTCGCCGGTGGCCGCCTTCACCAGCGGCGGGCCGCCCAGGAAGATGGTGCCCTGGCCCTTGACGATGATGCTTTCGTCGCACATCGCCGGCACGTAGGCGCCGCCGGCGGTACAGCTGCCCATCACCACCGCCACCTGCGGGATGTTGCGGGCGCTGAGCCGCGCCTGGTTGTAGAAGATGCGGCCGAAGTGCTCCTTGTCCGGGAAGACCTCGTCCTGCAGCGGCAGGAAGGCGCCGCCGGAGTCCACCAGGTAGACGCAGGGCAGGTGGTTCTCCAGTGCCACTTCCTGGGCGCGCAGGTGTTTCTTCACCGTCATCGGGAAGTAGGTGCCGCCCTTGACGGTGGCGTCGTTGGCCACGACCACCACCTCGATGCCGTGCACGCGGCCGATGCCGGTGATGATGCCGGCGGCCGGCGCGGCGTCGTCGTACAGGCCGCCGGCCGCCAGCGGCGAGAGCTCCAGGAAGGGCGAGCCCGGGTCGAGCAGGGCGGCGATGCGCTCGCGCGGCAGCAGCTTGCCGCGTTCGACGTGTTTGGCCCTGGCCTTTTCACCGCCACCGGCGGCGGCGCAGGCCAGGCGCTCTTCCAACTCGGCGACGGCGGCGCGCAGGGCCTCGGCGTTCTCCTGGAACTCCGGCGAGCGCGGGTCAACGTGGCTGGACAGGACGGGCATCGAGTTCACTCCCTTGGCGAAGCCCGGAGTGTACAAAAGAAGACGGGCGCGACTCTCGCCGCGCCCGTCGGTATCGAAGCAAGAAAGCGGGAAGGATTACTCCTTCGCCTCGTCCTCGACTTCCTCGGCAGCCTCTTCGACGGCTTCGGCGGCATCGTCCATGGCCTCGTCGGCCGCGGCGGCGGCGTCATCCATCGCCTCCTCGGCAG
This sequence comes from Arenimonas fontis, assembly GCF_008386465.1. Taxonomy (GTDB): domain Bacteria; phylum Pseudomonadota; class Gammaproteobacteria; order Xanthomonadales; family Xanthomonadaceae; genus Arenimonas; species Arenimonas fontis. The sequence continues at coordinate 84,091 of NZ_VUOD01000006.1, read as the reverse complement.
CGGCGGCGCCTTCCTCCATCGCCTCACCGGCGGCTTCGGCGGCATCGGAGACAGCCTCACCGGCGGCCTCGGCACCCTCGACGGCGGCGTCGGCAGTGGCCTCGGCGGCCTCGGCGGTTTCGGCAGCGGCGTTCTCGGCGGCGGCGGACGCCTCGTCGGCAGCCTGTTCGGCCTGCTGCGAACAGGCCGCCAGGGCCAGGCCCAGGGCCAGGGCGAGCAGGGTCTTGTTCAGGGACATGGGAGTTTTCCTCGTCTGGGAGTGTTGAGTTCGGATATTCAAACGTGCGCCGGGCGCGCACGCCGCCAAAATCATGTCACGAACGGGGTCGCAGTCAAGTGCTCGCTTGAAATACCCCTCAAGCCAGTTCGATCGCCACCGCCGTGGCCTCGCCGCCGCCGATGCACAGGGCGGCCACGCCGCGCTTGCCGCCATGGCGCTGCAGGGCGTGGATCAGGGTCACCACCAGCCGGGCGCCGGAGGCGCCGATCGGGTGACCCAGGGCGCAGGCGCCACCGTGCACGTTCAGCTTCCCGTGCGGGATGCCGAGGGCATGGATAGGGGCCATGGCCACGCAGGCGAAGGCCTCGTTGACCTCGAACAGGTCCACATCGGCGACATTCCAGCCGGTCTTGGCCAGCACCGCCTGGATGGCCGATACCGGCGCGGTGGTGAACCACTCCGGCGCCTGGGCATGGCTGGCATGGGCCAGCAAGGTGGCCAGCGGCCTGGCGCCGGTGGCTTTCGCCGATTCCTCGGACATCAGCACCAGGGCGGCGGCGCCGTCGTTGATCGAGGAGGAGCTGGCGGCGGTGATGGTGCCGTCCTTTTTGAATGCGGGGCGCAGGCTGGGGATCTTCTCGATGTTGCAGCGGCCGGGCTGCTCGTCGGTATCGATGACGGTGTCACCCTTGCGGCCGGCGACGGCCACCGGGACGATCTCGGCCTTGAAGGCGCCTTCGGCCACCGCCGCCAGGGCGCGCCGCACCGACTCGGCGGCGAAGGCGTCCTGCTGCTCGCGGCTGAAGCCGAACTTCTCCGCGCACAGCTCGCCGAACACGCCCATGGCCTGCTTGTCGTAGGGGTTGGTCAGGCCGTCCCAGGCCATGTGGTCGAGCATCTCGACGCTGCCGTACTTGATGCCGGTGCGGGAGCCGTTGAGCAGGTGCGGGGCATTGGTCATGGATTCCATGCCGCCGGCCACCACGACCTTCGCCGAACCGGCCTTGATCAGGTCGTGCGCCAGCATCATGGCCTTCATGCCCGAGCCGCAGACCTTGTTGACGGTGGTGCAGCCGGTGCCGGTGGGCAGGCCGGCGCCCAGGGCCGCCTGGCGGGCAGGCGCCTGGCCGAGGCCGGCCGGCAGCACGCAGCCCATGATCACCTCGTCCACCTCGTCCGGCGCCAGGCCGGACTGTTCCAGCGCGCCCTTGATGGCGGCGGCGCCCAGGGTCGGCGCGGGTACGCCGGTGAACTGGCCGAGCAGGGCTCCGATGGCGGTGCGCTTGGCACCGGTGATCACGACCTTGGACATGATGGCTCCGTGCTTGTCGGGAATGGGGTAGAGGCAATGGCGGGATTATCGCCCGGATGCCGGGCGCGGGGCGAGGGCGGGGACGGACGCCCTGGCGGAAATCGCCCGCCAGCCGGCCGCGGGCGCCGTGCTGGCACATCGGCCGGGCCCACGCCGCCGCGGGAATGCGGCCGCGGCGATGTCGGGCTTCAGTCGCGGCCTTCGAACAGCTCGCGGCCGATCAGCATGCGGCGGATCTCGTTGGTGCCGGCGCCGATCGCGTACAGCTTGGCGTCGCGCAGGATCCGCCCGGTCGGGTATTCGTTGATGTAGCCGTTGCCGCCCAGGGCCTGGATCGCCTCCAGGGCCACCTGAACCGCCGCCTCGCTGGCCTGCAGCAGGCAGGCGGCGGCGTCCACCCGGCTGCGGTGGCCGGCGTCGTAGTCGCGCGCCACCTGGTAGGCGAAGGCGCGACTGGCCTGCAGGGCGGTGTACATGTCGGCGATCTTGGCCTGCATGATGCCGAAGCTGCCGATCGGTGCGTCGAACTGCCGGCGCTCGCGCACGTAGGGCAGCACGACGTCCATGGCTGCCTGCATCAGGCCCAGCGGGCCGCCGGTCAGTACCAGGCGCTCGGTGTTCAGGCCGCTCATCAGCACCTTGACGCCCTGGTTGACCTCGCCAAGGACGTTTTCGGGCGGAATCTCGCAGTTCTCGAATACCAGCTCGCAGGTGTTGGAGCCACGCATGCCCAGCTTGTCCAGCTTCTGGGCGGTGGAAAAGCCCTTCATGCCGCGCTCGACGATGAAGGCGGTGATGCAGCGGCTGCCCGCCTCCTTGCCGGCGGTGCGCATGTAGACCACCAGCACGTCGGCTTCGGGGCCGTTGGTGATCCACATCTTGCTGCCGTTGGCGACCCAGACGTCGCCGCGCCACTCGGCGCGGCAGCTCATCGAGCCGACCACATCGGAGCCGGCGCCGGGCTCGCTCATCGCCAGGGCGCCCTTCCACTCGCCGCTGCACAGCTTCGGCAGGTACTTCTGCCGCTGTGCCTCGCTGCCGTTGGCGTAGAGATTGGAGACGCAGAGGTTGGAATGGGCGCCGTAGCTCAGGCCGACCGAGCCGGAAGCGCGGGAGATTTCCTCCATCGCCACCAGGTGCGCCAGGTAACCCATGTCCGAACCGCCGTACTCGCCGGGCACGGTCATGCCCAACAGACCCAGCTCGCCCAGCTTGGGCCACAGCTCCTGCGGGAAGGCGTTGTCCTCGTCGATGCGGGACGCGCGCGGGGCGATTTCGGCCTCGGCGAAACGGCGTACCGCCTCGCGCAGGGCATCGAGTTCTTCGCCGAGCGGGAAAACGCGCATGGACGACTCCGTGTCTGGGTGTCTGGGTGGGCCTGGTCCGGAACGCCGATGATGACCCGGCCGCCGTGGCGGCCGGGTCCAGGCGGGGCTCAGTTGCCGCGGCGACCCTGGAAGCGCGGCGCGGCCGCGCCCAGATGCGGCAGGCGCAGCTTGCCGATGGCGGCGATGCGCTCCTCGGCCATGCGGTCGGCAGCCTTGAAGGTCGGGATGCCGTCGCGCTTGGCGATCTCGAAGATGCGGCCCAGGTTGTAGTAGATGGTCCGCATCATGCGCATGGCGCGCTCGCGGTTGTAGCCGTCGATCTCCAGCGAGACGTTCATCAGGCCGCCGGCGTTCACCGCGTAGTCGGGCGCGTAAAGCATGCCGCGCTTTTCCAGCTCGATGCCGGCGGCTTCGTTGGCCAGCTGGTTGTTGGCGGCGCCGCAGATCACCTTGCACTTCAGGCGCGGCAGGGTCTTCTCGTTGACCGTGCCGCCCAGGGCGGTCGGCGAGTAGACATCGGCGTCCACGTCGTAGATCTCGTCCAGGCCCACGGCCTCGCAGCCGTACTCGTCCACCGCCCGCTGCACGGCGTCCTTGTTGATGTCGGTGACAAAAACCTTGGCGCCGCGCTCGCGCAGCAGCTTGACGAACTCCATGCCGACGTGGCCCACGCCCTGCACGGCGTAGCTGTACTTGCCCACGTCCTCGTCGCCGAACTTGACCTGCAGGGCGGCCATGAGGCCCTGCAGGGTGCCGTAGGCGGTGAACGGCGAGGGATCGCCGGAACCGCCGTGCACCTGGTGCACGCCGGTCACGAATTCGGTTTCGCGCAGTACGTATTCCATGTCGTTGACGTCGATGCCGACGTCTTCGGCGGTGATGTAGCGGCCGCCCAGCGAGTTGACGAAGCGGCCGAAGGCGCGGAACAGGGCCTCGGACTTGTCCTTGTTCGGGTCGCCCCAGATCACCGCCTTGCCGCCGCCCAGGTTCAGGCCGGACACCGCGGCCTTGTAGGTCATGCCGCGGCTCAGGCGCAGCACGTCCTCCAGCGCCTCCTGCTCGGTGGCGTAGGGCCACATGCGGGTGCCGCCCAGGGCCGGTCCCAGCACCGTGTTGTGGATCGCGATGATGGCGCGCAGGCCCGCGTCCTTGTTGTGGCAGTACACCACTTCCTCGTGGTCCGAGGTGGAGATGCGTTCGAAGATCATGGAGGGCTCCGGGTCCGGCGGATCGGCGCGGCCTGCGCGGGGCAGGCGTAAGATTGTTGGCGAAGTATGATCCGCAAGTTGTTGAAAATACTAGCGCCACAGCCTTCCGAGCGGGGCTGGGAAGGGGCATGGCGGGCCGTAGTGTAAAGCAAACGCTCTAGACGGGCAGGCATCGTGGCCGGTCCCCGCGGGGCGACGCGTTCCTTCCAATGCTTGGCGGTCCTGTCTCTCCCCGGAGGGCCGCCAGCCTCCAACCCTTGAGAGCAGGGTTCGCTTGGGCGGTCACCACGTGACCGCCCTCTTTTTTGGGTTCTTCACCCAGGTCCGGGAAGGCCACGCGGATATCGCAGGAACAAGCAGGCGTCTCCTTCGGACCTGCCGTGTCGGCGTGACGCGGTGCGACCCGTCCGTCCGGGTGCGGAACCGGGGCGGGGCGCTACAATCGGGCGATTCCGCAGTTTCCCGGAGCCCGAGCGCCCATGAGCACTCCCGCCAACCAGCTTCCCGAGGCCCAGACCGAACGCGCCCCGCTGCGCTTCGTCACCGCCGCCAGCCTGTTCGACGGCCACGACGCGGCCATCAACATCATGCGCCGGCTGATCCAGGCCCAGGGCGTGGAAGTGGTGCACCTGGGCCACAACCGCAGCGTCGAGGACGTGGTACGGGCGGCCCTGCAGGAGGACGCCGACGGCATCGCCGTCTCCTCCTACCAGGGCGGCCACATCGAGTACTTCAAGTACATGGTGGACATGCTGCGCGAGCGCGGCGCCGGCCACATCCGCGTGTTCGGCGGCGGCGGCGGCACGATCACGCCGGAGGAGATCCGCGAGCTGCAGGACTACGGGGTGGAGCGCATCTACCACCCCAACGACGGCATGCAGATGGGCCTGGTGGCCATGATCGAGGACCTGGTGCGCCGGACGCGGGAGGCCAGGGAGCAGCGGGGGGGCGGAAACCGGGGGCCGGCTCCGGCGCGGTCCGGCTCCGGGAAGGCCGCCACGAAGCGGGCCCAGGCCCGGAAAGGGGCGGAGCCCGGCTCGACCGCCGACGCCGGCATCAGCGCCATCGTGGACCCGGGCGACGAGATCGCCCTGGGCCGCATGCTCACCACCCTCGAGAACGAAGTCCTGGACGAGGCCACCCTTGCCAGCCTGCGCAAGCAGTGGCAGCTGGCCGGCGGCAAGACGCCGGTGGTGGGCCTGACCGGCACCGGCGGTGCCGGCAAGTCCAGCGTCACCGACGAGCTGATGAACCGCTTCCTGCAGCATTTCCCGGAAATGCGCATCGCCGTGATCTCGGTGGACCCGACCCGCCGCCGCACCGGCGGCGCCCTGCTGGGCGACCGCATCCGCATGAACAGCCTGCGCAGCCCGCGGGTGTTCATGCGCTCGATGGCCACCCGCCGCCAGCACGTGGCCACCAATGCCGTGCTCAAGGACTGCGTGGCCTTCCTGCGCGCCCAGGGCTTCGACCTGGTGATGGTGGAGACCGCCGGCATCGGCCAGAGCGATTCGGAGATCGTGGACCTGGTGGACTTCCCCGTCTACGTGATGACCAGCGACTTCGGCGCCCCCAGCCAGCTCGAGAAGATAGACATGCTGGACTTCGCCGAGCTGGTGGTGCTGAACAAGTTCGACAAGCGCGGCGCCGAGGACGCCCTGCGCGACGTGCGCAAGCAGTGGAAGCGCAACCGGGTGGCCTTCCAGCTCAAGGACGAGGACGTGCCGGTCTACCCGACCATCGCCTCGCAGTTCAACGACCCCGGCGTGACCTGGATGTTCGCCAACCTGTGCCGGCTGCTGCGCGAGAAGCTCGGCGCCGCCAGCCCGCGCTGCGACTTCGAGCCGCAGGTGGACACCCGCCTGAAGGAACCGCGGGCCACGGTGCTGATTCCCGGCAACCGCAACCGCTACCTGGCCGAGATCGCCGAGCAGGGCCGGGCCATCAATGCCTCCATCGAGAAGCAGGCCGAGGCCGCCGAGCGCGCCCAACACTACTGGGAAAGCCTGCGCGAGCTGGGCGACCCGGCCCTGCCCAAGCCCCTGGACCTGTACGACCCGCACCACCTGCTGATGCCGCCGCCGCAGGCGCAGCCGCATCTGGCCCAGGGCGAGTGGCCGGCCTGCGGCGAGCGCCGCAGCGGCCTGGACCGCCGCAAGATGGTGTTCCAGTGGGAGCGCCGCATGGGCGCCGCCGCCGGCGACCAGCCGGCGGCCCAGACGCCGCCGGACCGCAGCCTGGTGGTGCTGCGCCAGCGCTACAACGACGCCGTGAAGGCGCTTTCCAGCGAATCCCTGAGCCTGCTGCGCGAGTGGCCGCAGCGCCTGAAAGCCGTCACCGACGAAGTGAACGAGTACCAGGTGCGCGGCAAGACCATCCGGGTGGAGAACTACCGGGAATCGCTCAGCCACCAGAAGATCCCCAAGATCGCCGCGCCGAAGTGGAAGAGCTGGGGCGAGCTGCTGCGTTTCCTTGGCAAGGAGAACCTGCCGGGTTCCTACCCCTACACCGGCGGCGTCTACCCCTACCGCCGCACCGGCGAGGACCCGATCCGCATGTTCGCCGGCGAGGGCACGCCCGAGCGCACCAACCGCCGCTTCCACTACCTGAGCCTGGGCCAGCCGGCGGCGCGCCTGTCCACCGCCTTCGATTCCGTGACGCTGTACGGCGAGGACCCGGCCGAGCGCCCGGACATCTACGGCAAGATCGGCAATAGCGGTGTGTCCATCGCCACGCTGGACGACATGAAGAAGCTGTACAGCGGCTTCGACCTGTGCGCGCCCACCACCAGCGTCAGCATGACCATCAACGGCCCGGCGCCGATGATCCTGGCCATGTTCATGAACACGGCGATTGACCAGCAGGTGGAGAAATACCTGCGCGCCGAACAGAGCCGCTGGGACGCCGCCCACGCCAAGATCGAGAAGATGTACGAGGGCCGCAAGCGCCCCGAGTACGCCGGCCTGCTGCCCGAGGGCAATGACGGCCTGGGCCTGGGCCTGCTGGGCGTGACCGGCGACCAGCTGGTCGAGCCCGAGGTCTACGCGCGCATCAAGGAAGAGACCCTGCGCACCGTGCGCGGCACCGTCCAGGCCGACATCCTCAAGGAAGACCAGGCGCAGAACACCTGCATCTTCAGCACCGAGTTCGCCCTGCGCATGATGGGCGACATCCAGCAGTACTTCGTGGATCACAAGGTCCGCAACTTCTACTCGGTGTCCATCTCCGGCTACCACATCGCAGAGGCCGGCGCGAACCCGATCAGCCAGCTGGCCTTCACGCTCAGCAACGGCTTCACCATCGTCGAATACTACCTGGCCCGGGGCATGCACGTAGACGACTTCGCCCCGAACCTGAGCTTCTTCTTCAGCAACGGCATGGACCCGGAGTACACGGTGATCGGCCGGGTGGCCCGCCGCATCTGGGCCCGCGCCATGCGCGAGCGCTACGGCGCCAACGAGCGCAGCCAGATGCTGAAGTACCACATCCAGACCTCGGGCCGCTCGCTGCACGCCCAGGAAATCCAGTTCAACGACATCCGCACCACGCTGCAGGCCCTGTATGCGCTGTTCGACAACTGCAACAGCCTGCATACCAATGCCTACGACGAGGCCATCACCACCCCGACCGAGGAATCGGTGCGGCGCGCCGTGGCCATCCAGATGATCATCAACAAGGAGCTGGGGCTGAACTTCAACGAGAACCCCTGGCAGGGCAGCTTCATCGTCGAGCAGCTGACCGACCTGGTGGAGGAAGCCGTCTACAGGGAGTTCGAGGCCATCAGCGAGCGCGGCGGCGTGCTCGGCGCCATGGACACCATGTACCAGCGCGGCAAGATCCAGGAAGAAAGCCTGTACTACGAGCAGAAGAAGCACGACGGCAGCCTGCCGCTGATCGGCGTGAACACCTTCCGCGCCAAGGACGGCGGCAGTGAGGTCGCCACCGAGATCGAACTTATCCGCAGCACGCCCGAGGAAAAGGCCCAGCAGATCGCCAACGTGAAGGCCTTCCAGGAGGCCCGCAATGCCGTCGAGCTACCGCGTCCGCTGGGCACGACCGGGGCAGCGGATCGCGTGCCCCCGCTGAAGGCCCTCCAGGCCGTCGCCCGTGACCGCCAGAACATCTTCGCCGCGTTGATGGAGGCGGTGAAGACCCACAGCTTGGGGCAGATCAGTCATGCCCTTTATGAGGTGGGTGGGGAGTATCGGCGGAATATGTAGGCATGCGGGCTGGGCCCGAGACGATCACGCGCTGGCCGGCGATCCTGGTCATCGACGCCGTGAACTGTCCTGGGCTACAGGTCCAAGCCGACTTACATGAGTAGTGTCCGTAGATGAGCGTTGGAAATTTCTACCCGATCGGCACCCCGGGTACGCCCTGGGGCACGGCCGAGAAAGCCCTCTGGCGCTCCCGCCAGCTGGTCCGGCGCCGCTACGCCGACGACGTCCTTCCGGTCATCGAGCGCCTGCGCGCCCACTTTGACGTCATCCAGTACGGCGAGCTCGACTACTCGCCCGACGGCCGCTACCCGCTGTTCTCCCTGCGCAGCCGCGACTGGCGTGATGATCTGCCGGTGGCCCTGGTCACCGGTGGCGTGCACGGCTACGAGACCAGCGGCGTGTTCGGCGCGCTGCGCTTTGCCGAGCGCGATGCCGCCGATTACGCCGGCCGCTTGAACCTGCTGATCGCCCCCTGCATCAGCCCTTGGGCCTATGAGCGCATCCACCGCTGGAATCCGGAGGCGGTGGACCCGAACCGCAGCTTCCGGACGCCCAGCCCGGCTGGGGAATCGGCGGCGCTGATGCAGCTGATGGAACCGCTGCAGGGCCGTTTCCTGCTGCATGTTGACCTGCACGAAACCACCGACAGCGACGAAACCGAGTTCCGCCCGGCCCTGGCCGCCCGCGATGGCAAGCCCTTCGAGCCGGGCACCATTCCGGATGGTTTCTATCTCTGCGCCGACAGCGAGGCGCCGGAACCGGCTTTCCAGCAGGCTGTCATCGAGGCGGTGGCCAAGGTCACCCATATCGCCCTGCCGGACGATAAGGGCGAGATCATCGGTTCGCCGGTGGTGGCCCACGGCGTCATCGAATACCCCTGCCGCGATCTGGGCCTGTGCGCCGGCATGACCGGGGCCCGCTACCGCACCACCACCGAGGTCTACCCGGACAGCCCGCGGGCCACGCCCGAGCAGTGCAACGAGGCCCAGGCCGTGGCCGTGCGGGCCGCGCTGGACTACGCCCTGGCACACCAGCGCTGACACCCGCCCGGCAGCGGATGGCGGGAATCCCGCCTGGCAGGCCGTGCGGCTGTCCGGTCGGGCAGTTCCGGGCTCCCCCGACTTCCGACAGGGGCGCCGGCCAGGCCGTGATGCCATGGTGCCGCCACCACCGCCGCGGAGCCCGCCATGTCCACCACCCGTCGCGACCTGCTCAAGCTTGGCGGCCTGGCCGCCGCCGGCGCCATGCTGCCGTCCTTCGCCGCCGCCCGGGCGGCCATGGCCAAGGTGCCCAGGGCCGACACGCCGCTGAACGTCCTGATCCTCGGCGGCACCGGCTTCACCGGGCCCTTCCAGGTCGCCTATGCGCTGGCGCGCGGGCACCGCGTCACCACCTTCAACCGCGGCCGCCGGCCCATCGCCGAATGGGGCGACCGGGTCGAGCAGTTGGTGGGCGACCGCAGCACCGGCGACCTGCGGGCGCTGCAAGGCCGCACGTGGGACGTCTGCATAGACAACCCCACCAGCCTGCCGTCCTGGGTGCGCGATGCCGGCAAGGTGCTGGCCGGCAAGGTGGGCCACTACCTGTTTATCTCCACCATCTCGGTTTATGCCGACGGTTCGAAGCCCGGCCTCGACGAAGACGCGCCACTGGCCCCCTACAAGGGCCGCGACGCCATGGCCGAAACCCGCGAAACCCTGCTAGCCGACATCGAGAACCTGTACGGCCCGCTCAAGGCGCTCAGCGAGGCCGAGGCGCACAAGCAGTTCGGCAAGAAGGTGACCATCGTGCGCCCGGGCTACATCGTCGGCCCGCGCGACGAGACCGACCGTTTCACCTACTGGCCACTGCGCGTGGCCGACGGCGGCGAGGTGCTGGTGCCAGGCGACGGCCAGGATCCGGTGCAGATCATCGATGGCCGCGATCTGGCCGAGTGGATGATCCGCCTGGCCGAGAATGGCACCACCGGTGTCTTCAACGCCTGCGGCCCCGACTACACCCTGACCACTGACGCCATGCTGCACGGCTGCCACGCCGTCACCGGCGGGCCGATCCGCTACACGCACGTGCCAGCCGATTTCCTCGAGAAGCAGCAGGCGCAACTGCCGATCTGGGTGCCGCGCGAGGGCACGCCGTATTCCGGCTATGGCGCCGTCAGCAATGCCCGCGCGATCGCCGCCGGCCTGAGCTTCCGTCCGCTGGCCACCACCGTCGCCGAGCTGTTGGCCTGGTTCCACGGCTTGCCGGCCGAACGACAGGCCCAGGTTCGCGCCGGCATCAGCCGCGAGAAGGAAGCGGAAATCCTGAAGGCCTGGAAGGCGAAGCAGGGTTGAGGCCTGCCCTAGGCGACCTTCCTGGCAAAAACCGACCGGTGGTGCGCCAGGAAGGCCGCCTGTTCTGGCCGGAACTTCTCCACCTTCATGCTAGGGTCGATGGACCAGCGCTCGAGCACGTCGGCGGGCAGGGATTCATGAATATGCATCCGCCCGTCGTCCTCGAAGGTCAGCAGGTGGCCGTCGAAGAGGGCATCCACATGCGGCGATAGCAGGATGCCGTTATAGCCGCTGATCCTCTCGGCATTGGACGAATCCTTCCAGGCCTTGATGTGGCTGGCAATCAGCAGGCGGCGGTCGGTCACGCCGGTGACCCGGCAGCTTTCGTTCAGCATCAGAACGCGTTTCCGGAACAGGCCCTGGCCGACACGTGCTTTGGCCAATTGAAGGCGCTGGGTGTCCGGGATGGTGAGGTCCAGGTCGATCTGGTGCAGATCTTCCAGGACGATGGCATCGGGTTCGGATTCCTGAATCTTGAGCTTCTTATCCAGTTGCAGCTCATCCGCCTGGGTGAGCGCCATCAGGAGATGGCCGAGGGTGTCAGGAATTGCGGCTAGATAGCAGCCCTGATTGCCATCGCCGTTTGCGTTGATTGGCGAGTACTTGTCCGGACGATGCGGCCCGATCGCCTGCATATGTTCCTTTGGTCGAATCGGCTTGGGTACCTCCACGAACTCGACTTCGACCAGCCAGCCTTCGTCAGACCAGTAGTCACCGACAACTCCGAACTCGGCTGGCTTTGGGCAGGGCGTTGCTTCAGCGGTCACCCGGCCAACTGCGCCGATCCTGCCGTTCGCATACGAGAAGACTATGTCGCCCACTTGGGCATGGCGCATGTTCTCGTACGTCTGGTTATAGGCGCCGTTTGCGTTTCGAAAGGGCGACCATAGATAGCCCCCGCTGACCTCATGGTCCCGCGTCTGCTTGTGGTTTACCCACCAGAACGCCACGGCTATTCCCCTTAACCCAATCTCCCCTTGGCGGCACCACCAGGTTAGTACAGGCCGAGCAGTACGGGGAAGGTTTGTATCAGGCGGCGATACCCCGGTTAGCCATATGATCCGGCCCCGGCCCTCCAGTGTTCCGAAAGCCCGGGCACGCCGCGTTGGGTGCTGGACCTGTCTGGCGTGGAATCAGAGTAGGGCCGTCCGTGCAGGCAGTTCGGACCGCGCTGTCCCGAGGTTTCGGATGCACCAGGCAACAGAAAATCGGGATGCTGCGGGCCCTTGGCCTTTGGGTCCGCCCATATGCCCATCTATAACGACTTGCGTTATATATCGGATAGCGTTATGGTCGCGCCGTGATCCGGAGCTTCGCTGACCCGGAGTCGGAAAGGATCTGGAATGGCCAGCGCAGTCGGCATCTTCCAGCCGCCATCCAGCGGGTGGCGCGGCGCAAGCTGAGGATGCTGAATGCCGCAGCAAGCCTCGAGGATCTGCGTGTGCCTCCCGCGAATCGCCTGGAGGTGCTGGTGGGTGATCGACGTGGCCAGTACAGCATCCGGATCAACGACCAATGGCGGGCGTGCTTTCGCTGGCGCGATGGTGATGCCCATGACGTAGGGATCGTGGATTACCACTGATGGCCACCAACAAACAGTTGCCCAACATCCACCCAGGCGAAGTCCTGATGGCCGAGTTCCTCGAGCCGCTTGGTCTGAGCCAGAACGCGCTGGCCCGGGCGGCCGGCGTGCCGCCGCGGCGAATCAACGAGATCGTGCTGGGCAAGCGTGGCATTACGGCCGACACCGCGCTCCGCCTGGCCGCGGCCTTGGGCACGAGCGAGCGGTTCTGGCTGGGCTTGCAGGCGGAGTACGACCTGAAAGAGGCCCGGCGTTCCTTGGGCCGGACACTGTCCCAGGTCCGGCGGGTGGCCTGAGCATGCGCTGTGTTGCCGGCATCCTGCTTGTGATGGCGCTTACCGCCTGTACGGGGCGGCACGCGGACCAGGACAACCCCCGGCAGGCTGGGCAGGGCATGGATCCGGCCCGCGTCACCGCGCAGATGGCGGCCATTGAGGCCGCGGCGCTCACCGGCGACCAGGAGGCCCTGAAGCGCAACGTGGAAGCCATGAACGACGATTTCCGCAGGGCCATCAAACTGCCCGACGGCACTCGCCGTGTAGATCCAGAAGCCGCGAGGGCCGCCGCCCGGAAGGTGGAGGGCGTGCGTTCGGTCGTCTGGCTGGACCGCGAGAACCTGTTCGTGATCGTCGACCGCAACGAGCTACGCAGCTACGCCACGATCGACCGCATCTGCAAGGCGTTGGAACCCTTGGGCGACACCTTGGGTGTGGTGGTGAACCTGCAGAGCGGTGCCGCCACTACCGGCGACGAACTGGAGATCCTGAGCCGCAACTGCCAGCTTGCCCCGGGCGACCGGGCCCTGCTGTCGCGCCCGCGCCAGATCGACGTCATCAGCCCCGAAATCCGCGCGCAGCACAAGGCCAACCAGGCCTTGGCCGAGGACGAGGAACTGCGCGCCCGCCAGGAAGAGGCCCTGCGCATCATCGAACAAACGACCCCGGAGCCGGGCAAACACCGGCCCGATTGACCCACGTCATGGCCGCGTCCTCTGCCGCCGGCCACCATGCCGACATCGTTCGGGGTGTCGTCATGGAATACGAAATCAGCCTGCTTGGCCGCCAGCTGCCCCTGGCCGCCATCGCCGAAGCCCTGCTGGCCGCCGACCCGGCGGCGCTGCTGGACGTGGACGGCGGGCGCGCCCTGCTACGCCTGTCCACCTGCTTGGGCTCCAGGGAACTGCGCCGGCTGCTGGGCGAGGCCGGCCTGGCGGTGAGCGAGTGCGACCTGCGTCAGCTGCCCTCGGTCTGCTGCGGGGGCTGCGGAGGCTGAGAGGGCCGATCGGCGGGACAGTCCGTCCCGTTGCTCCGGAGATCCGTCCGCCGGCCTAGAATCGCTTCGCCAACCCTGACGGAGTGCTTCCATGTCCTGGCTCGTCCTCGGCCTGATCCTGTTCCTGGGCGTCCATTCGCTGCGCATGCTGTCGCCGCGCGTGCGCGAGGCCGGCGTCGCCGCGCTTGGCCTGATGCGCTGGAAGGCCGCCTACAGCCTGGTGGCCGTCATCGGCCTGGCCATGATCATCCTGGGCTACGGCCCGGCCGGGGCCGGCGACACCACCCTACTCTGGGTGCCGCCGATCGCCCTGCGCCACGGCGCCGGCCTGCTGACCCTGGTGGCCTTCGTGCTGGTGCTGGCCGGGAATCTGCCGCGCAACCACTTCCGAAGCTGGCTGCGCCACCCGATGCTGATCGGCGTGTCGCTGTGGGCGCTGGCGCACGTGCTGGTCAATGGCTTTCTGCACGCGGTGCTGTTGTTCGGCGGCTTCCTGCTGTGGTCGGTGCTGTGCCTGCTGTTGAGCTGGAAGCGGCCGCCGGCGGCGGCCACCCGGGCGCCGAGTTGGGGCTTCACGCTGGCCGCGGTGGTGCTGGGCGTGGCGCTGTGGGCGGGGTTCGCCTTCTGGGCGCACATTCGCCTGATGGGCGTGGCCCCGTTCGGAACCACCTGGTGAGGGATGAGCCGGCTGCCGGGCGTGCGCCTGTGCCTGTCCTGTCAGCAGGCGCGCGACGCCGAACAGCGCGTCGGCAGCGGCTACAACCGCCGCGGCAGCAAGGACAGCCAGCTGCGCTGAAGCCTCAGGCCCGTGGCCGGGCGCCGGCGGTGCGGTTGCGGCCGGCCTGCTTGGCTTCGTAGAGCGCGCGGTCGGCGGCTTCCATCCATTCGCGCAGGCCCAGCCCGGCGCCGGGCGGCTCGGCCAGGCCAAGGCTGATCGAGCAACGCAGGCCCGGGTGGCAGGGGAATTCCAGGGTTTCCACCGCCACCCGCAGGGTTCCGGCCAGGGCCTCGGCACCGGGGAGGCCGTAGGGCAGGGCAAGGGCGAATTCGTCGCCGCCGAGCCGGCCGGCATGGCCGCCTTCGGGCAGGTGCGCGCGAATCTGACCGGCGATGCCGCGCAGCACGTCGTCACCGACGGCATGGCCGTAGCGGTCGTTGGTCGCCTTGAAGTGGTGCACGTCCAGGAATGTCAGGGTGGCCGGTCGGCCGCTTTCCTGGTGTTCACGCAGCAGTTGCTCCGCCTCGGCCAGCCAGTGCGCCCGGCTGTGCAGGCCGGTCAGGTCGTCCTGACGGCTGATCCGGTCCAACAGCAGATTCTGCCGCTGCAGCTTGCGCACCAGCCGGTACAGGTTGGCGCTGACCGCCAGGGTGTGGATGGTCATCAGCGGCAGGCAGGCCAGGATCACCGGCAGGCTGGATTCCGGCTGCACGTACCAGCCGTAGGCCAGGCCGGTGAACACCAGTGCCGCCAGCATGGCGGGCAGCGAACGCAGCCACAGGCCGCGCACGCCGGAATTGATCTTGTCGGCGGTGGCCACCGTCACCAGCACCGCCGAAGGCAGCAGGTTGAAGTGCAGCAGCGGCACCCAGCTGCCGGCGATCATCGAATCGAGCATCAGATTGCGTATTTCGGCCCGGTCGGGCTCGGCGGCGCGGGCCGCCAGGGCGAAGGCCAGGTGCGGCCAGACGAAGGCGCTGAACGCCGCCCAGGCCCAGACCGCCGGCGGCGATTCCAGTTCGCGCAGCACGGCGTACATGGGCAGGAAGGCCAGGCCCATGCCGAGGGCACGCAACGGATACACCCGCCAGGGCAGCCGGTTCCTGCCGGTAGCGCCATGTGCGGCCGTCGCCGGGCGCGGCGGGGTGTCGCTGGCCATGGTGTCGTCCCCTGTTCCGGCGGCCGATCAGGGCCGGCCCGCCGTGCGGGCAAGGATAACCCCGCTAACACCGATAGTCGCACCGGTCATTTTTCGGGTCGGGACTTGACCCCCGGACACGGCCGGCGCACATGTTGTGGCCGGCGGCATCGCGCCGGCTGCGGGCGCGAGGCATGCCAGGGAGATTCGAGATGCGCGTCGCCGGCCTGCTTTGTCTGTTGGCCTTGCTGCTCACCCCACCGCCGACGGCACGGGCGGAGGCGGCAGGACCAGTGCGGATGGGCGGCGACCCGCGTTATCCGCCGCATCATTTCCTGGACGAGCGTGGCCAGCCGGCCGGGTTCGACGTCGAACTGCTCCGGGCGATCGCCGCCGACCGCGGACTGGAGCTGCGTTTCCAGTTCGGCGAATGGAACGGCGTGCTGGATCGGCTGGAGCGGGGCGAACTGGACGTGGTGCCGATGTTCATCTCCGGCGACCGTCGCCAACGCTTCCTGTTCACCCGGCCTTTCGACTATCGCCACCACCGGCTGTACGCGCGCTCGGATGCGCCGCCGGTGGCGGGGGTGGCGGATCTGGCTGGCCGGCGGGTGGCCGTGCAGTTCGGCGGCCTGGCCTGGGAGTGGCTGAACACCGGCCGCACCGGCGCCAGACTGATGCCGGTCAATGTCGAGGAGGGTGCCGTGCTGGCGGTGGCCAGGGGCGAGGCCGATCTGGCCCTGGTGCCGGCGGACATCGGCGAGCGGGCCGTCGCCCGACACCGGCTGCGGCACATCGCCGCAGTCGGCCCGCCCATGCTGGTGATGGAGTACGCCTTCGGCGTCAACCCCCGTCGCCCGGACCTGGTCGCCGAGTTGAACGCCGGCCTGTCCCGCCTGGAAGGCAGTGACCGCTTGCTGGAAATGCGCATGCGCTGGCAAGACAGTTCCGCCGCCACCCATGCCCGGCGCTGGCCCTGGTGGCTGGCCGGCGCGGCGGTGCTGGCGCTGATGTCGCTGGTCCTGTGGCGCTGGCGCCGCGGCCGGCGCTACCCGATGGCCGCTTCGCCCTGATTCCCGGGAAGCGGCCGGCGCAAACCGTGACGGTATCGCTTGGGCCAGGCCCCGGGCCCGGTTTAGATTGGGCCGGGTCCAGTCGGGGGGAGGTTCCATGAGCGAGCAGGCCGGCGCCCGGGCGCGCATCCTCGTGGTGGATGATTCCAGGCTGATGCGCAAGGCGGCGCTGAAGATGCTGGGCGACGAGTTCGACATCGTCACCGGCGACGACGGCCTGGATGCCTGGGCCAAGGTCGAGGCCGACCACGCCATCCAGGTGGTCTTCACCGACCTGAACATGCCGCGCCTGGACGGCTACGGTCTGCTGGAGAAGATCCGCAGTGCCGAGGACAGCGGCATCCAGGGCCTGCCGGTGATCGTGGTCACCGGCGCCGAGGACGACGAGAAGGCGCGCATGAAGGCCCTGGACCGCGGCGCCACCGATTTCATCTCCAAGCCCTTCACCGCCAGCGACCTGATCGCCCGCGCCCGGGCCCACGCCACCTACACGCGGGTGACCCGCCGCCTGCAGGAAGCCATCACCCTGGACCCGACCACCGGCCTGGCCAATCGGGCCGGTTTCGTGGATCGCCTTCAGCAGGACATCGCCTACGCGCGACGGCACCAACAGCCGCTGAGTCTGATGCAGGTCGAGATCGAAGACTTCCGCCGCTTCTTTCTGCAGCACGGGCGCGAGGCCGCCGACGCCTTGCTGCAGCATGTCGGCCGTTTGCTGCGCGGCCGCATCCGCAAGGAAGACACCGCCGGCCGCATCGGTCTGGGCGCGTTCGGCCTGTCGCTACCCGGCGGCCAGGAGGCCGGCATCATCGCCCTGGTGGACTGGCTGCGCGAACGGCTGGCCTCGGCTCCGCCGGTCATCGCCGGCGAGCCGCGGCAGGTCAGGTTGCTGACCGCAGTGATGAGCCCGCTGCTGGACCCCAACATGGGCGCGGTCGAAGCCCTGGAAGCGATCCAGCGGCGATTGGAACCGCTGCCGGAGGCCGGGCCGGTGGAAGAGGGCGCGTCGCCGCCGGCGTCGGCGATCACGGCGGACGCGCCGGGAGCCTCGGGTTCTGCCGAAGTGGCGGCGCCGACGGCCGGCCCGACCACCGTTCCGGCGGCGGCCGCGCCCGCCGCACAGCCCGCGCCGGCTGCAAGGTCGGCATCGTCCGCGCCTGCTTCAGCGCCTGCTGCCGCCGCATCCGCGGAGATCAGCGTGGACGAGGTGCTGGAGCGCATCCGCCAGGGCCGGGCCCGGGAGGTGCTGCCGCAGGTGCCGGCGGTGATCGGAAAACTGCTGCCGCTGCTGCGCCTGCTGGGTCCGAGGCAGCGGGCGCAGCTGATCCAGTTCCTGCAGAAATAGGGCGGCTTCAGGCAGTTGCGGAGCCGCCGCCGCGCAGGCGCCTGAGCAGCCCAAGCGCGGCCACGACCAGGGCGCCGGCCAGCACGCCGAACAGACCCTCGGCCAGCAGGGCCGTGACGGTGCCGAGGCCGCCGCCGGGGCCGATTGCCTGGAGGGCGTGGTGCAGCGGGCCGATGCCATGGACCAGGATGCCGCCGCCGACCAGGAACATCGCGGCGGTGCCGGCCACCGACAGGAATTTCATCAGCCAGGGCGCGCTGTAGAGGATGCCGCGGCCGAAAGCGCGCCGGAGGCGGTCGGAGCGGCCTTGGCCGGGATGCCGGCTCAGGCTCAGGCCGGCGTCGTCCATCTTCACGATGCCGGCGACCAGGCCGTACACGCCAACCGTCATCAGCAGGGCGATGGCCACCAGGGTGCCGACCTGCACGGAGAAGGATTTGCCGGCCACGGTGCCCAGGCTGATCACGATGATCTCGGCCGACAGGATGAAATCGGTGCGGATGGCGCCACGGATCTTGTCGCGCTCGAAGGCGACCAGGTTCACCTGCTCGTCGGCGACGGCCTCGCTCAGGGCCTGGTGTTGCGCCCGTTTCTCATCGGCTGAATGCAGGAAACGGTGGATCAGCTTCTCGGCGCCCTCGTAACAGAGGAAGGCGCCACCGGCCATCATCAGCGGCAGGATGATCGGGATCGGGTAACCGCGGGCCCCGAGCCAGGCTTCCAGGGCACTGATCGCCAGCGCCGCCGGCACCAGTATCGCCTTGTTCACCAGCGAACCCCTGGCCACTGCCCAGACCACCGGCAGCTCGCGGTCGGGTTTGACGCCGGTGACCTGGTGCGCGTTCAGGGCCAGGTCGTCGCCGAGCACGCCGGCGGTCTTCTTGGTGGCGACCTTGGTCATCACCGAAACGTCGTCGAGCACTGTGGTGATGTCGTCGAGCAGAGCAAGCAGGCTGGAAGCCATGGCCGGTCCGGGTGTGGCGGGAGGCGGATTCTGGCATGGCCCGGCCGGGGCTGGGCTAGACTGGGTGCGGATGCCGGGAGAGGTGATGGCGATGCGGGTTCGGGAGCGGGTGCGGGACCTGGGCGGGCTTGTCCTGGCGATGGTCGTTCTGGCGGCCGCCGGCTGCGGCGGCGAACCGCAATCAGACGGCAGCGAGGCCGGCGCGGCCCGGGCCGGCAAGCTCGACCAGGCGCAACTGACGGCGCGCGTGCTCGCGGACATGGCCCGCACCCGGGGTTTCGCCGTCACCGGCGCCAGCTATGGCTACGACACCCATCCGCAGACCGGCCAGCGTCGGCCTTACCTGGACATCGAGTTCCGCAACGAGAGCCAGCTGGACATCGAGCGGTTGTGGGTACAGGTCACCCTGCGCAGCGGCGGCGAGCCCTGGCTGGCGCAGGTGTTCAACTTCCCGGTGTCGGGCGGCCTGGCCGCCGGCGCCGAGGGCAGCGCCCGGCTGACGCCGCAGCCCGGCTCCGACTGGGACATGAAGGCGCCGCCCGAGGGCCAGGCCGTGCGCGCCGAGGTCGTGCCCTTTGCCCTGCGGACGAAATCCGCCGAAACGCTGCTGCTGGAGGGCGCGCTGCGCCCCGATCTGGCCGACAAGCTGCCGCTGGAATGAGGAGGACCGGGATGCGCATCTTCCGTCGAGGCTTCCCCGCGCTCGTGCTGCTGACAGGGTTCGCCGCGCCGGCGGCGGCCGAACTCAAGGATTCCAGCGCCAGCGGTTTCACCATCGAGAACGTGGTGGAAGTGCCGGTGACGCCAGCCGAGGCCTGGCGTGGCCTGGTCCGGGAAGTGGACCGCTGGTGGCCGCGCGACCACACCTGGTGGGGCGAAGAGTCAACGCTGAGCATTGACCCGGTCGCCGGCGGCTGCTTCTGCGAACGCGCCGGCGCGCGCCAGGCCGAACACCTGCGCGTGGGCTTCGTGGACCCGGAGAAGACTCTGCGCCTGCTGGGCGGCCTGGGGCCGCTGCAGGGGCTGGGCTTGCACGGTGTGCTCGAGTTCAGCATCGCGGCGCGGGAAGAAGGCGGCAGCCGCATCGTCATGCGCTACCGGGCCGGCGGTTACGCCACCGAGGACCTGCAGGCCCTGGCGCCGATCGTGGATCGCGTGCAGGCGCAGCAACTGCGCGCGCTGGCCACCCACCTGGGCGCCGCCGCGCCGGCGGAGTGATCGCCATGCCCGTCCTGCTGATGCACCTGCGCGACGTGCCCGAGGACGAACTGGAGGAGGTGCGCGCCCTGCTGGAGGCCGAGGGCGTGGACTTCTACGAGACGCGCCCGAGCATGTGGGGCGTCTCCGGCGGCGGCATCTGGCTGCCGGACGATGCCGACGAAGCCGAGGAAGCGCGCGCCCGCGCCCTGCTCGAACGCTACCAGGCCGAGCGCTCCCGGCGCATGCGCGAACTGCGTGCCGCCGGCCACCGCGAATCGCCCTGGCGCGAGCACCCGCTGCGCAGCCTGGCGGCCCTGCTGGGCCTGCTGATCATGCTCGGCCTGGTGACGGTGCCCTTCTTGCTGTTGGGCCGTTGACGGGGTGGGGGCGAACGGGTGATGCCGGTGATGGCGCGTATGGCGATGGCGGCGCTGCTGTTCATCGCCAGCACCTGCCTGCACGGTGCCTTGCTGTTGGCCGCGGCCTTGTTCAGGTGGTTGCTTCCGCTGCCCTGTCTTCGCCGCCGGCTGGAGCGCTGGCTGCCGGCCATCGCCGAAAGCTGGATCGGCGTCAACGGCTGGATGATCGACCGCTTCACCCGTACCCGGTTCATCGTCGAGGGCGGCGAGGGCCTGCGCGCCGAAGGCCGCTACCTGGTGCTGGCCAACCACCGCAGCTGGGTGGACATCCCGGTGCTGCAGAAGGTGCTGAACCGCCGCATCCCGCTGCTGCGCTTCTTCCTCAAGCGCAACCTGATCTGGGTACCGGTGCTGGGCCTGTGCTGGTGGGCGCTGGATTTCCCCTTCATGCGCCGCTACACGCCGCAGCAGCTGGCGCGCCGGCCCGAGCTGGCCGGACGCGACCTCGAGGAAACCCGCAAGGCCTGCCTGAAGTTCCGTCAGTTGCCGGTGTCGGTGATGAACTTCGTCGAGGGCACGCGCTTCACCCCGGAAAAGCGCCAGGCCGGCGATGCCGGCTACCGCCACCTGCTGCGGCCCAAGGCCGGTGGCGTTGCCTTCGTGATGGGCGCCATGGGCGACGTGCTGGATGCCGTGCTCGACGTCACCCTGCATTACGAACCGGCGACGCCCAGCCTGGTGGACCTGTTCGCCGACCGCGTGCGCACGGTGCGCGTGCACCTGCGCCTGCTGTCCATTCCCGAAGGCTTCGCCGGTGCCGATTACACCGGTGATCCGCAGTTCCGCCAGCGCTTCCAGGACTGGATCAACGTGCTCTGGGCGGAGAAGGACGCGCGCCTGGCGCGCTGGTCGGCAGGCTGAGGCGGAACCTGGTCGGCGTCGGCGGTCCGCAGGCGGGGCGCATCGCGGGCGCCGGGCCGTTTCCTGCCGGCCCACCCGGGGCCGGAGCCAGGCTGATCGCGGTCAGGCCAGTGGCCTCAATCGCCCCGGCGCAGGGCCTCGAGCAGGGAGCGGGCGGCCTTGCCGTCCGGCTCCAGGCCCAGACGAGCCTGCTCGGCGCGGATGGCGCGGCGGCTGCGTTCGCCCAGCAGCCCGTCCACCTCGCCGATGTCATGGCCACGGGTGATCAGCAGGGCCTGCAGTTCGCGCCGCTGGGCGCGCGACAGGCCGGGATCGTCGGTGGGCCAGGGCATGCGCAGGCCGGCGCCGCCGCGGAGGTGGTCCGAGAGCAGGGCGATCGCCAGGGCATAACTCTCGGCGGCGTTGTAGCTGAAGATCGCGTCGTAGTTGCGGAACACCAGGAAGGCCGGACCCTGCGGGCCGGCCGGCAGCAACAGGGCCGCCTTGCGTTCGTCCTTCGGCCAGTCGCCGCCATCGGCCCGGCGCAGGCCGCGGTCGGTCCAGTACGAGAGCGGGCGCCGCTGCCTGCGGCCCTGCAGGGAGGTATCGAAGCCCTCGGGCAGCAGGACTTCATGGCCCCAGGCCTGGCCGGGCTGCCAGCCGGCCCGGCGCAGATAGTGGGCGGTCGAGGCCAGGGCGTCCGCGACGCTGCCGACCAGGTCGCGACGGCCGTCGCCGTCGCCATCCACGGCGACGCGGGCGTAGGTGGAAGGCATGAACTGGGTCTGGCCGAAGGCGCCGGCCCAGGAGCCGGTCAGGTCTTCGGCGTCCAGGTCGCCGCGCCCGATGAGCGCCAGCAGCGCGAACAACTCGCCGCGGAAGAAGGCCTGGCGGCGGCCGGCACAGGACAGCGTCGCCAGCGAATCCAGCAGGGGCTTGCGGCCGGTCACGCGGCCGTAGTCGCTTTCCACGCCCCAGACCGCCACCACGGTGGCGGCATCCACGCCATGCTCGGCTTCCATGCGCGCCAGCAAGCCGGCATGTTCGAGCAGGCGGGCCTGGCCGTCGGCGATGCGCTCCTCGTCCACGAGCGCCGCCAGATAATCCCAGATCGGCAGCTCGAACTCCGGCTGCCGGTCCAGCGCCCTCTGCACCTCCGGGTCCTGCCTGCGCCCGGGCATGTGGGCATCCCAGGTCGCGGCGGACACGCCACGGGCGAGTGCCAGCGGGCGCAGCTCGGCCAGGCATCGGTCCAGGCGGCCTTGCCCGGCATCCGGATCGCCGGCGCCGGCGGCGGTGGCGAAGGCGAACAGGACGGTGGCAAGCGGAAGCATGCGCCGCACTTTGCCATCACGGCGCTGAACGATGGCCCGGCGGGGCGTGATCGGCCGTTTTCCGAATCGAACATTCCAACCGGCGAGGTGATCGTCATGAGACATCCGCGAATCGGCAGTGCACTGGTCCTTGCCCTGGTGCCGGCACTGGCCATGCCCGTGGCCGCATCCGTGAACCAGGCCGCTGCCGATCTGGCTTTCGCCGACGCCATGGACGCGTGCGCGGCCGCTACCCATCAGGGACCCCATCCCTTCGTTCCGGGCTTCGTCATCGAACATGTGGTCGCCGGCGAGGACGAAGCGGGACGTTGCCCCTACTCCCAGACCATGCCGGGCGGCATGCGCATGGAGTGCGCCTTGAGCGGGGAGGGCCGGGCAGCCCTGGCAAGGGAGTTCCGGGAAATGGCCGAAGGCCGGCTGCAAGGCGGCACCGCTGACCAGCCGGCCTGGACGGGGGAATGCGAGCTGGTGTTGCCGGATGGCAAGCGCCAGCCCATGCGGCAGTAGCGGGGCTCAGGCGCCGAGCGCCCGCCACCAGGCCTGCAGCATGCGGGTCAGCTCGCGCAGCGGATGCCGGATCGGTCGTGGGGCGGCGCCGTCGCGCCTGGGCCGGCGGCCGCGCGGCCACGCCGGCAGGCGCGGGCCACGGCGACCATGGCGGGGCCACCAGGCAGGCATGGCTCAGGCCCTGCGCGGTCCGGCCCAGGGCCGCGGGCGCGCATGCCCGGCCAGATGGCGTCGCCTGGCGATCTCGGCGTCGAGCCGGCGGTATTCCGGGCTGTCGATCCGGCCGGCCATGACCAGTTCCCAGAGCTGGACCGCCAGCTCCTCGTCCAAGACCTTGCGGGCGGGGAAGGGGATTACCGTGCCCATGATGTGAACTCCTTTAGGGGGGTGGAGTGTCGCCAGCCAAGCGCTGCAGGTTTCGTACCAAGGCGTCGGGACACGGGCTGAGCATCGGGGGCAACGGGCCGGAATGGTGAAGCCGGTCACGATTCCGATCCGGCCGGCCACAAGATATGGGAGTGGATGCAGGCCTTGGCCCGACGATCGAAACGGCGCCAGGCTGGAGGCCACTGGCGCGACGACGGGCAAAGCCTGACGCGGCAGGGCACCTGGCCGCTGCCCAGCCCGACTTGCGTAGCCTTGCGGACCGGCCGGTCGGGCGTGAAAGTGACGGCATGCCGGAATTGCTGTTGCAGACCGCCGCGGCGATGGAATCGGAGCAGCCGCCCGAACGGGCGCGCGGCCTCCGCTTCGTCCGCCGGCTCTATCCGATGCGCGTGTTCGGCCTGGCGGCGGGTGGCGTGGCGGTGGCGGGGGTTCTGCATCTTCATCAGGCCGGTCCCCTGGCCTGGCTGCTGTTGGCCGCCAACGCGCTGCTCTGGCCACACCTGGCTTACCACTGGGCGTACTCGGCGCCGGATCCGGCCCAGGCCGAAAGGCGCAACCTGCTGCTGGATTCGGCCTTCGGCGGCGCCTGGATCGCGGTCATGCAGTTCAACCTGCTGCCATCGGCCGTCCTGCTGGCCATGCTGAGCATGGACAAGGTGGCGGCCGGCGGCTGGCGGCTGCTGGCGCGCAGCTGGCTGGCGATGCTGTGTGGCGGCGGCCTGGTCTGGACCCTGCTGGGCTTCCCGCTGTCTCCGGAGTCACCGATGTCGGTGATCCTGTGCGCGTTGCCGCTGCTGCTGGGCTATCCGCTGGCCCTCAGCCTGGCCACCTGGCGGCTGGGGCAGGCCGTGCTGCGGCAGAACCGGCAGCTCGAACTGCACAACCGTACCGACGTTCTGACCGGCCTGCCCAACCGCCAGCATTGGCGGCAGGCGCTGGAACACGAGTTCCAGCGTTTCAGCCGGCACGGCCGGCCGGCGGTGCTGATGATGGTGGACATCGACAACTTCAAGCAGATCAACGACGAACTGGGCCATCTGGTCGGCGACCAGGTACTGCAGGAATTTGCCGTGGAACTTCGTCGGGGCCTGCGCGCGGTGGACGTCGCGGCCCGGTACGGTGGTGACGAGTTCGTCGTCGTGATGCCCGACACCGGGCCGGAGGGCGCCGAGCAGGCGGCCCGGCGTCTGCTCGGCCAGGTGCGCCGCCGGGCCGAGGAAGCCGATAACGTCGTGCCCTACAGCATTAGCATCGGTTTCGCGGTGCTGGACCGCGACATGGCCGGCCCGGAACAATGGATCGCCGCCGCCGATGCCGCCCTCTACCGGGCGAAAACGGGCGGCCGCAATCGCCATTCCCGCTGAGAGTCCCGATGCCCTACACCCCGATCGTGGCCACGCTCGGCTACGTACTGTCGCCGGACCGGCGCCACTGCCTGATGGTCCATCGCAATGCCCGGGAGGGCGACCACCACCTCGGCAAGTACAACGGCCTGGGCGGCAAGCTGGAGCCGGACGAGGACGCGATGGCCGGCATGCGCCGGGAACTGCGCGAGGAGGCGGGTATCGAGTGTTTGTCCCTGCGCCTGCGTGGCACGCTCAGCTGGCCGGGTTTCGGGAAAGGGGGCGAGGACTGGCTGGGCTTCATCTTTCTGGTGGACCGTTTCGAAGGCCGACCGCCGGCGCGCAATGCCGAGGGCGAGCTGGCCTGGGTGCCGCTGGAGCGTCTGCTTGCCGGCGAGGTGCCGCTGTGGGAGGGCGACCGGCATTTCCTGCCCCTGGTCTTCGACCAGGACCCCCGCCCCTTCCACGGGGTGATGCCCTATGCCGCCGGGCGCATGCTGAGCTGGTCGTATTCGCGCTAAAAATACTCGAAATGAAGCGAAAACCGGCTAAAAGTGCCGGTCTCTGATGTTTCAAGCGCGTGATCGGCCGGATAACCATATTTTTACGGGCGCTCGCGTATGCTGTCGCGGCGTGAAACGGCCCTCGTGGCCGCCTGCTTCGCAATCCTTCGCGATCGCCGCCCCACCCGGGGCTACCGGGGCCCGGCCTGGGCCTCGGGACGACCGCGCTGTCCGTCCTCATACGCCAAGGAGCGCCGCATGACCGATATCACCAGCAGCCTTCCCGATCTGATCGAGATCAGCGAAGACGGCTTCGCCTTCTACGAGGAGGCGGCGCAGAAAGTGAAGGACAAGAAACTCTCAAGCCTGTTCTCGAAGCTGGCCAAGGCCAAATCGGAGCTGGTGCAGGAACTGTCGAACGAACTGAAGCCGGCCAGGCGCCGCGGCCGTCGCAAGCCGCCCGAAGCCCTGGCCGACCTGAGCCAGGCCTACGACGGCCTGCGCAAGCAGCAGGCCGCCCCCGCCGAGCGCTTCCAGCGCATGGCCGAGGTCGAGGGGCAGCTGCAGCAGACCTTCCAGAAGGTGGTGCTGGACCGCGAGCAGAGCTTCGTGGTGAGGGTGTTGGCCAAGCAATACGTCAGCAAGGCCGAAGTGCTGAACAAGGAACTGCGCGCGGTCCAGCGCAACGCCTGAAACCGCCGCCCCTGTCCACGGCGGGTGGCGCCGATGCGCGTCCCGTCGCCGTTTGCCGGCGAGCCTTTGCGTGGCCGCCTCGGCAGCCGAACCGGCATGAAAAAACCGCCCGGCATCGCCGGGCGGTTTCGTTTCTGCAAGCGCCCGGCTCAGTCGGTGCTGGCGGCGGTGTCCAGGCCGCGCCGCTTGAGCAGCGGGCCCACCTCCGGATCGCGGCCGCGGAAATTCCGGAACAGTTGCATGGCGTCGGCGCTGCCGCCCCGGCTGAGCAGGGTAGTGCGGAAGTGGTCGCCGTTCTCGCGCTTGAGGCCGCCGTTCTCCTTGAACCACTCCACCGAATCGGCGTCCAGCACCTCGGACCAGATGTAGGCGTAGTAGCCGGCAGAGTAGCCGCCCATGATGTGCGAGAAGTAGGTGCTGCGGTAACGCGGCGGTACCGGTGGGTAGTCCAGGCCGGCCGCCTTCAGCGCCTGCGCCTCGAAGGCGAGGGTGTCGGTCGGCACCTGGTCCGGCCCGAGCTGGTGCCAGTGCTGGTCGAGGATGGCTGCCGCCAGGTACTCGGTGGTGGCGTGGCCCTGGCCGTACTGTTCGGCGGCCAGCACCTTGTCCAGCAGGTCCTGCGGGATCGGCTCGCCGGTCTGGTAGTGCTTGGCGTAGTTGGCCAACACCGAGGGCCAGGTGGCCCACATCTCGTTGACCTGCGAAGGGTATTCGACGAAGTCGCGCGGCACGCTGGTGCCGGCGAACTGCGGGTATTTCACCTTCGAGAACAGGCCGTGCAGGGCATGGCCGAACTCGTGGAACATGGTGGTGACCTCGTCGAAGCTCATCAGGGTCGGCTGTCCGTCGGCCGGCTTGGGGATGTTCTGGTGGTTGGCGACCACCGGCTTGGCTCCGGTCAGGCCGTTCTGCGGCACGTAGGCGTTCATCCAGGCGCCGCCGCGCTTGCTCGGGCGGGCGTAGAAGTCGCCATAAAACAGTCCCAGCGGGCTGCCGTCGGCGTCGAAGACCTCCCAGACCCGCACGTCGGGGTGGTAGACCGGGATGTCCTTGCGTTCCTTGAAGCTCAGCCCGTAGAGCTGGTTGGCGGCGTAGAAGACGCCGTTCTCCAGCACGCTGTTCAGCTCGAAATAGGGCCGCAGCTGCGATTCGTCGAAGTCGTACTTCTGCTTGCGCAGCTTTTCGGCGTAGTAGGCCCAATCGGCCGCCTCGAGCTGGAAACCGCCTCCCTCGGCGTCGATGATCGCCTGCATCTCGGCGGCTTCCCGGCGGGCATTGGCCACGGCGGCCGGGGCTAGGTCGCCCAGGAGCTTGTTCACCGCCTCGACGCTGCCGGCCGTTTCGTCCTCGAGCACGTAGGCGGCGTGGCTGTCGTAGCCCAGCAAGGCGGCGCGCTCGGCACGCAGCCTGGCCACCCTGGCGACGATCTCGCGGTTGTCGAACTCGTTGCCGCGGGCGCCGCGGGCCAGTGAAGCCGCCATGATGCGCTTGCGCAGCTCACGGTTCTGCAGATAGGCCAGCGGCGGTTGTCCGGAAGTGTTCTGCAGCGCGATCAGGCACTTGCCTTCGTGGCCCGCCGCCTTGGCAGCCTCGGCGGCGGCCGTCACCGCTTCCGCCGGCAGGCCGGCGAGCTCGGCCGCGTCCTCGACCAGCACGGCGGAGGCATTCACCTCCTTGAGGACGTTCTGGCCGAACTGCGTGGCCAGGCTGGCCAGCTCGGCGTTGATCGCCTTCAGCGTTTCCTTGTCGGCGTCGGACAGCTTGGCGCCGGCGCGCACGAATTCGATGTAGTAACGCTCCAGCAGGCGCCGGGATTCGGCGTCCAGGCCCAAGCCGTCGCGTTGGTCGTACAGGGTCTTCACCCGTTCGAACAGCTTGCCGTTGAGCAGGATGGCGTCCTGGTGGGCGGCGAACTTCGGCGCCATCTCGGCCTGGGTCTTCTGGATCGTCGGGTTGGTGTGGGCGCCGGCCAGGTTGTAGAAGACGGCGGCGGTGCGGTTGAGCAGGGCGCCGCTCTTCTCCATCGCCACGATGGTGTTGTCGAAGCTCGGCGGCGCCGGGTCGTCGGCAATGGCTTCGATCTCCGCGCGGTGCGCCGCCATGCCGGCTTCCAGCGCCGGACCGTAGTGCTCATCCTTGATCAGGTCGAAGCGCGGTGCCTGGTAGGGCAGGGTGCTGGCCTGGAAGAAAGGGTTGTCGGCTTCGGCGGGCGTGACGGCCTTTGCCGGGCCGGCATCGGCGAGGGCGGCGGCGGGCGCGCCCAGGGCAAGGGCAATGGCCAGGGCCAGGGACAACTTGCGGGTCATGCGGCGGGTCCTCGCGGCTAGGGGAAAGCGCCGAGCCTACCCCATCCCCCGGTGGCCAACCCGTGACGAAAGGCACGGTCCTGTGGCGGCCGGGCCTGGTCACCGCTAGGCTGTGAGGCCCAACCGGAGCAAGGCCATGGCCACTGTCCACGATTTCGCCGCCGTGACCCTCGAAGGCCGCGAGCAGGCCCTGTCCGAATACCGCGGCAAGGTGTTGCTGGTGGTGAATACCGCCAGCAAGTGCGGCTTCACGCCCCAGTACGCCGGCCTGGAGGCGCTTTGGCGCAAGTACCGGGACAAGGGGCTGGTGGTGCTGGGGTTTCCTTGCGACCAGTTCGGCCATCAGGAGCCGGGCGACGAGGCCGAGATCCGCCAGTTCTGCTCGCTGAGCTACGACGTCAGCTTTCCGATGTTCGCCAAGATCGAGGTCAACGGGGCGAACGCGCATCCGCTGTACCGGCACCTGAAGGCCGAGAAGCCCGGCCTGCTCGGCTCGGAGGCGATCAAGTGGAACTTCACCAAGTTCCTGGTCGGCCGCGACGGCAAGGTGCTCAAGCGCTACGCACCCACCGACACCCCGGAGAAGATCGAAAAGGACCTTCGGGATCTGCTGGCCTGAGGCCGGCTCATTTCTCCACGAAAGCCCGCTCGAACACGTAGTGCCCGGGCGTGCCGATGCGCGGCGCGGCGCTGAAACCGCGGCCGTCGAGGATGGCGCGGAAATCGGCCAGCATCTGCGGGCTGCCGCAGATCATGGCCCGGTCGTGCGCCGGGTCCAGCGGCGCCAGGCCGAGGTCCGCGGCGATTCGGCCGCTGTCGAGCAGGGTGGTCAGGCGGCCCTGGTGCCGGAACGGCTCCCTGGTCACGGCCGGGTAATACAGCAACTGTTTCGAGATGGTCTCGCCCAGGTACTCGTGCCGCGGCAGCTCGCGGCTGATGTAGTCGTGATAGGCCAGGTCGGCGACACCGCGCACGCCATGGGTGAGCACCACGCGCTCGAAGCGCTCGTAGGTGGCCGGATCCTTGATGACGCTCAGGAAGGGTGCCAGGCCGGTGCCGGTGGCCAGCAGATAGAGATTGCGGCCGGGGTGCAGATCGCTGATCAGCAGGGTGCCGGTCGGCTTGCGGCTGACCAGCAGGTCGTCGCCGGGCTTGATGTGCTGCAGGCGCGAGGTCAGGGGGCCGTCGGGCACCTTGATGCTGAAGAACTCCAGCTCCTCCTCCCAGTTGGCCGAGGCGATGGAATAGGCGCGCAGCAGCGGCCGGCCGTCCACCATCAGGCCGATCATCACGAACTGGCCATTGTCGAAACGCAGGCCGTCGTCGCGGGTGGTGGTGAAGCTGAAGTAGTCGCTGGTCCAGTGCCGGACGGCGAGGACCCGTTCGGTGGCGAAGGAGGACATCGGAAGGATTCGCAATAGGCGGACCGGCGAGCGCTGGCGTGCGGGTCCGGACCGGCGGATTGTACGTGAGTCGGGACGGTCGGGATAAGCGCCGGGCAGCGTCCGCGGCGGCTTCCCGGCCGTTGCGCCTCGGCCGACGACAGGCCTGGTGCCGGTGGACCAAGCGGTCGTTTGCGCCGGGCACGGCGATGTCGGAAAATACAGGCCCTTTCATTCGGCCACCGGGTTCTCCGGCCAGGCCTCCCCCGAGGAAACCCCATGCAGATCGCCGAGCGCACCGTCGCGTCCTTCCATTACACCCTGACCGACGAGGCCGGCACCGTGCTCGACTCCTCCGTCGGTCACGAGCCGCTGAGCTACCTGCACGGCGCCGGCAACATCGTGCCCGGTCTCGAGAAGGCCATGGAGGGCCATAGCGCCGGTGACCGTTTCGATGTGGTGGTGCCGCCGGAAGAGGGCTATGGCCTGCCCAACGACATGCTGGTCCAGACCGTGCCGCGTGAAGCGTTCCAGGGCGCTGGCGAGATCGAGGTCGGCATGCGTTTCCAGGCGCATACGCCGCAGGGTCCGATTTCCGTGGTCATCGCCAGGATCGAGGGCGACCAGGTCACGGTGGACGGCAACCATCCGCTGGCCGGCAAGTCGCTGCATTTCGCCATCGAGGTGACCGACGTGCGCGAAGCCAGCCTGGAGGAGGTCATGCACGGTCACGTGCACGGCGAGGGCGGCCACTCGCACTGAGTACGGTGCGGGCCAATGCCGGGGCGGGGTAGAATGCGCGCCCCCCGGCAGTCCCTTACCCTCGCGTGTTGCAGCTTCCCCCCCACATCAGCCTCCGTTTCGAAGATCGTCCCGGCTACCTCTACGCCGAAGTCAGCGGCCCCCGCGACAGCATGCAGATCTCGTTGGCCTACTGGGCAGCCATTTCCGCCCGGTGCAAGGCCGGCAATGCCCGTCGCCTGATGGTGGTGGAGCGGCTGGGCGACTACGAAGGCGAACGCGACATGGCGCGCATGATCGCCGCGCTGGTGGCCATGGGCCTGGACCGGATCAAGATCGCCTTCGTCGTGCATCGGGTCGAGCTGCTGCCGGTGATGGAACAAGGCGAAATCCTGGCCATGGAGTACGGGGCCAATGGCAGGGTATTCAGCAGCGCCGACCTGGCCGAGCGCTGGCTGAGGCACGGCGGCGGCTGAGCCGGGTCCGCCGGGGCGACCACCGTCCCTGCTGCGCCGGCGCGGAACGGGTGTCGGGGCGGGTAGAATGGCGGCGTTTGCCGCCAGCCTTCGCCCGCCATGTCCGTCATCAAGCAGGAAGACCTGATCCAGTCCGTCGCCGACGCCCTTCAGTACATCTCGTACTACCACCCGGTCGACTACATCCGCAGCCTTGCCGCCGCCTACGAGCGCGAGCAGTCGCCTGCCGCCAAGGATGCGATGGCGCAGATCCTGATCAACTCGCGCATGTGCGCCGAAGGACACCGGCCGATCTGCCAGGACACCGGCATCGTCACCGTGTTCCTGGAAGTCGGCATGGACGTGCGCTGGGACGGCGCGACCATGTCGCTGGAAGACATGATCAACGAGGGCGTGCGTCGTGCCTACAACCACCCCGACAACCGGCTGCGCGCCAGCGTACTGGCCGATCCGGCCGGCCGGCGCCGCAACACCCGCGACAACACGCCGGCAGTGGTGAACATGAAGATCGTCCCCGGCGATACCGTGGACGTGATCGTGGCGGCCAAGGGCGGCGGCTCGGAGGCCAAGAGCAAGTTCGTCATGCTCAATCCGTCCGACTCCATCGTCGACTGGGTGCTGAAAACGGTGCCGAGCATGGGCGCCGGCTGGTGTCCGCCGGGCATGCTGGGCATCGGCATCGGCGGTACCGCCGAGAAGGCCATGCTGTTGGCCAAGGAAGCCCTGATGGAGCCGATCGACATCCAGGACCTGATCGCCCGTGGACCCTCGAACCGGGCCGAGGAGCTGCGCTTGGAGCTTTACGAGAAGGTCAACGCCCTGGGCATCGGCGCCCAGGGCCTCGGCGGCCTGACCACAGTGCTGGACGTGAAGGTCAGGGACTACCCGACCCACGCGGCCAACCTGCCGGTGGCGATGATTCCCAACTGCGCCGCCACCCGGCACGCGCACTTCACGCTAGACGGCAGCGGCCCGGTAGCCCTGGAGCCGCCTTCGCTGGAGGACTGGCCGACACTGACCTACGACGCCTCCAAGGGTCGCCGCGTGGACCTGGACGAGGTCACCCGGGACGAGGTCGCCAGTTGGAAGCCCGGCGAGGTGCTGCTGCTGAGCGGCAAGCTGCTGACCGGCCGCGACGCCGCCCACAAGCGCATCGTGGACATGCTCGATCGCGGCGAGGTGCTGCCGGTGGACCTGCGCGGCAAGTTCATCTACTACGTCGGCCCGGTGGACCCGGTTCGTGACGAGGTCGTCGGACCGGCCGGCCCGACCACGGCCACCCGCATGGACAAGTTCACTGAACAGGTGTTGGCCCAGACCGGCCTGCTGGGCATGATCGGCAAGGCGGAGCGCGGCCCCGCGGCCATCGAGGCCATCCGCAGGCACCGCTCGGCCTACCTGATGGCGGTCGGCGGTGCTGCCTACCTGGTGTCAAAGGCGATCCGGGCGGCCAGGGTGGTGGCCTTCGAGGACCTGGGCATGGAGGCCATCTACGAGTTCGAGGTCCGGGACATGCCGGTCACGGTGGCGGTGGATGCCCGGGGCGAGTCGGTGCACCGGACCGGTCCGCGCCAGTGGCAGGCGCGGATCGGCAAGATCCCGGTCGTACCGGAATAGCGCCGGCGAAACTGAACGGCCGTAGCGCCATCCCGGCCGGTCCGTCAGGCCGGGATGGCTTTTGCCGCCGGAAAGGTGTAGGGTGCGCCCGACTGTGTGTTTGCCAAGGGTCACAGTGCAACGTGACCTGATGCGGTAGATCCATCGATCCGCTACATCTTTTCACCACGCTTCTCCTTGCAACCCAGTCGCGCGGCGGAAGTTCCGTCCGCGATGTCATCCATCCGCAATATGTTTCAAGGAGCAAGTCATGTCGGATCGTCAGATCGGTACCGTCAAGTGGTTCAACGACGCCAAGGGTTTCGGTTTCATCAGCCGCGAGAACGGTGAGGACGTGTTCGTCCACTTCCGTTCCATCGTCGGCTCGGGTTTCCGCAGCCTGCAGGAAGGCCAGAAGGTTTCGTTCAAGGTCGTGCAGGGCCAGAAGGGCATGCAGGCCGACGAAGTCCAGCCGATGTAACCGCCCCGGCCCGCAAGGGCCGGCGCCTCGGGACCCCGGGCGGAAACGCTCGGGGTCTTGTTTTTTCTCCGGCCCCTTGCCCGGCCGGGAAAGACGCATGGTTTCCCGGCCGCCCGGTGCCGGGGCAGGGGCTTACCCGGTCCCGGCAGCGCATCGTATCCTTCCGCTCCCCCCAGGCAGGGAAGCGAGATGTACACCCTCTATTACGCGCCGGGTGCGGCGAGCATGGTGGTGCACTGGCTGCTGATCGAGTTCGGCGCCAGGCACGAACTCAGGCGCCTCGACCTCGAAGCCAGGGACCAGAAGCGGCCAGAATACCTGGCCCTCAACCCGCGCGGCGTCGTCCCGACCCTGCTGGTGCACGGCGAGCCGCTGACCGAATCCGCAGCCCTGGTGCTGCACCTGGCCGATGCCCATCCCAGCTTCGGCATGGCGCCGGAGCCGGGCAGCATCGAACGCGGCCGCTACTACCAGTGGGTCCTGTTCCTGGCCAACACGGTGATGCCGGCTTTCCGCACCTGGTGGTACCCGCACGAGGCCCCGGGCGGACCGGAAGCGGCCAAGGCCGATGCCGAGCGCCGCATCCACGAGGCCTGGGACCATATCGAGGCGCACCTGGCCAGGCGCGGCCCCTACCTGCTGGGGCCTTCGGTCTGTGCCGCCGATTTCCTGCTTACCATGCTGATGCGCTGGTCGCGCAGGATGGCGCGGCCCGCCACCGAATGGCCGCAACTGGCCGCGCACGCGCAGCGCATGAAGGCCAGGCCGAGCTTCCGCACCCTGTACGAGCGCGAAGGCCTGACCGAATGGGCCTGAGGGCGGGGCGGCTCAGTCCGCTGCCAGTCCCACCCGCAACAGCTTTCCGTTGCCGGCATCGGTGAGCAGGTACAGGTAACCGTCCGGCCCCTGG
Organism: Arenimonas fontis; assembly: GCF_008386465.1. Taxonomy (GTDB): domain Bacteria; phylum Pseudomonadota; class Gammaproteobacteria; order Xanthomonadales; family Xanthomonadaceae; genus Arenimonas; species Arenimonas fontis. The sequence goes on along the minus strand of NZ_VUOD01000006.1, from coordinate 50,260 downwards.
CGGACGTCGCGGATGCGCTCGCCCAGCTCGACCAGCAGATCCTCGCTGCCGACCAGCTTGCCGTCCTCGAGATCCAGCCGCACCAGCTTGCGCAAGGCCAGGCCGCCGGCGAACAGGTCGCCACGCCAGGCCGGGAATCGCTCGCCGGTGTAGAAGGCCAGGCCGCTGGCGCCGATCGACGGGGTCCAGTGATGCAGGGGCTGTTCCATGCCCGGCGCCTCGCGCAGACCTTCCCCGACCGGGGTGCCGTCGTAGTTCACGCCATGGCTGATCGCCGGCCAGCCGTAGTTGAGCCCGGCCCGGGCGATGTTCAGCTCGTCGCCGCCCTTGGGGCCGTGTTCGGTCTGCCACAGCTCGCCGGTATCGGGATTCAGGGCGGCGCCCTGGACGTTGCGGTGACCCCAGGACCAGATCGCCGCCTGGGCGCCGTCACGGCCGACGAAAGGATTGTCGGCCGGGATACCGCCGTCGCGCTCGATACGGAAGATCTTGCCCTGGCCCTGGTCCAGCCGCTGCGCCCGTTCCGGTTCGCCCCGGTCGCCGGCGGTGACGTAGAGCCGGCCTTCGCGGTCGAACACCAGGCGCGAGCCGAAATGGTGGCCGGCACCGAGCTTCGGCTGCTGGCGGAAGATCACCTGCAGCTCCTCCAGCCGGCTGTCCCCGGCCAGGCGGGCCCGGGCGACCGCCGTGCCGGCGCCGTTTTCGCCGGGCTCGGCGTAACTCAGGTAGACCAGCCGATTGTCCTCGAAGTCCGGGTCCAGGGCGACGTCCAGCAGGCCGCCCTGGCCGCGGGCGAAGACCTGGGGCACGCCGGCGATCGGGTCCGAAAGCCGGCCATCGGGGTACACCAGACGAAGCCGGCCAGGCCGCTCCGTCACCAGCATGCGACCGTCGGGCAGGAAGGCCAGGCCCCAGGGGTGTTCGAGGCCGGTGGCGACCGGAAACACTTCCAGGGTGCCATGCTGGCTGGCGAAACGCTGTGGCGACACCTGTTCCGCCGACGCGGGGTGACGGGCCTCGCAGCCGGCCAGCAACGCCAGGGTGCCGGCGAGGAGCAGGGGCTTGATGCGCAAGGGGGTCATGGCGAAGTCCTCGAGTCGGTATCGAGCAGGGGTTCCAGTGCCGGCCAGACGTGCTCGAGCAAGCGCGGTTGCGCCTCGGCCACCGGATGCAGGTTGTCGGGCTGGAAGGCGTCCCGGTCCAGGGCGATCGGTTCCAGCAGGAAGGGCAGCAGGGCGGCGCCGTGCGCCTCGGCCAGCTCCACATAGTTGCGCTCGAAACCTCGCGTGTACTGCGGGCCGTAGTTCGGAGGCAGGCGCATGCCGATCAGCAGCACCTTCGCGCCGGCTTCACCGGCGGCGCGGATCATGCGCTCGAGATTGGCGCGGGTTTGCTCCAGCGGCAGGCCGCGCAGGCCGTCGTTGGCACCCAGTTCGATCACCACCACCGCCGGCGAGTGCCGGGCCAGCTCGGTGCCGATGCGGCTGGCGCCGCCGGCGGTGGTTTCGCCGCTGACACTGGCATTCACCACCCGCCAGCCGGGCCGTTCGGCGGCCAGCTTGCGCGCCAGCAGCGCCACCCATCCCTGTTCCGGGGCCAGGTTGTAGGCGGCGGACAGCGAATCTCCCATCACCAGGACGGTGCGTGTCGCCGAGGCGTGCGCCGGCAGCGCCAGGAGGAGGGCCAGCATGACCAACAGGCATTGAAGCCTCCCTCGCCAGCCTGCATAAACTGCATCCATTTCCTTCCTCGCATCGAAAGAAGACCGACATGGCCGACTCCCGGGACCGCACCGCGCGGTCCGTGACCGCACTGACTGCCGAAGGCCTGGGCAAGCGGGTGCCGCTGCCCTCGGGCGAGTTGACCATCCTCGACGGGGTCGGTTTTACCATCTCCCGGGGTGAAGCCGTCGCCATCGTCGGTGCCTCCGGTTCAGGAAAGAGCACGCTGTTGTCCCTGCTGGCCGGGCTGGACCTGCCCAGCAGCGGCCATGTCGAACTGGGCGGCGAGCGCCTGGATCGCCTGGACGAGGACGGCAGGGCACGGGTGCGCGGCGACAAGGTGGGCTTCGTTTTCCAGAACTTCCAGCTACTGCCCTCGCTGACCGCGCTGGAGAACGTGATGCTGCCGCTGGAACTGCGCGGCGATCGCGACTGCGAAGGCCCGGCGCGGGCGATCCTGGCCCAGGTCGGCCTGGGCGAACGCCTGGGTCACTATCCCCGACAGTTGTCAGGCGGTGAGCAGCAGCGCGTGGCCCTGGCCCGCGCCTTCGTCACCCGGCCGGCGCTCCTGTTCGCCGACGAGCCGACCGGCAACCTGGATACCCACACCGGCCAGGCCATCGTGGACCTGCTGTTCCGGCTCAATCGCGAGGCCGGCACCACCCTGGTGCTGGTCACCCACGACGACCGCCTGGCGGCCCGCTGCGACCGGGTGCTGCGGCTGGATGCCGGCCGCCTGGTGTCGGCATGAAGCCCTTGCGACTGGCCTGGCGGCAGTTCCGTCGCGACCTGGGCTCGGGCGACATCCGCATCCTGTTGGCGGCCTTGGTACTGGCGGTGACCGCGGTGTGCTCGGTGGGCTTCGTCACCGACCGGGCCGAGCGGGCCTTGGCGCTGGAGGCCAACCGCCTGCTTGGCGGCGACGCCGTGCTGCGCGCCGACGCGCCGATCGTCGGCGCCCTGCGCGAGGCCGCCTCGGCGCCCGGACTGCGGGCAGCCGAGACCGTGGGTTTCCCCAGCATGGTGCGGGCCGGCGAGGCCTTGCGCCTGGGTGAGTTGCGCGCCCTGGGCGAGGGCTTCCCGCTGCGCGGGCAGTTCGTCCTGCGTGACGCTGCCGGCAGGGAGGCGCCCGCGCCGGGCGTGCCCGCGCCCGGCACCGTCTGGCTGAGCCGGGCCGGCGCCGATACCCTGGGCGCCCGCATCGGCGACCGCATCGGCGTGGGCCTGCGCGAGTTCGAACTGGCGGCCCTGGTCGTGCAGGAACCCGATGCCGCGCTGGATTACTTCAACACCGCACCGCGCCTGTTCCTGGCCTTGGCCGATCTGGAATCCACGGGGCTGGTGCAGCCCGGCAGCCGCATCACCTATCGGTTGGCGGTGGCGGGAACTCCGGCGGCGGTGGAGCGCTTCACCACCTCCGTCGGCGACAAGCTAGACCGCGGCCAGCGCCTGGAAACCGCCGCCGAGGCCCGTCCGGAAATCCGTCGGGCGCTTGACCGGGCCGACCGCTTCCTGGGCCTGGCCGCCCTGGTGTCGGTGGTGCTGGCGGCGGTCGCCGTGGCCATGGCCGCACGCCGGCATGGTGCCCGGCATCTGCAGGGCGCAGCGGTGATGCGCAGCCTGGGGGCCAGTCAGCGCGATCTGGTGCTGGTGCACGGTGGCGAACTGCTGCTGGCGGGGCTGTTGGGCTGCCTGTTCGGCCTGAGCATCGCCTTCGGCCTGCAGTGGGCGGTGGGAGTCTGGCTGGCGGAGGCGCTGAAACTGGACCTGCCTGGCGCCGGCTGGAGGCCCGTGCTGGAAGGTTTCGCCGTCGGCCTGACGGTGCTGCTGGCATTCGGCCTGCCACCGGTGCTGGCGCTGCGCCGGGTGCCGGCCCTGCGGGTGTTGCGCAGCGACCTCGACCCGACCGAGCCCAGCGCCTGGCTGGTGCTCGCCGCCGGCCTGGCCGGCCTGTCCGCCCTGCTGTGGTGGAAGGCCGGGTCGGCGGTCCTTGGCACTGCCATGCTGGCGGGCATCGCCATCACCCTGACCGTGCTGGCCCTGCTGGCCTGGGGCCTGATCCTGCTGGTGCGGAGCCTGCGCCGGCGCCTGCGCGGCGCCTGGCGCTACGGTCTGGCCAACGTCGGCCGGCGTGCCGGCGCCAGTATTGCCCAGGTCTCGGCCCTGGGCCTGGGCCTGATGGCCCTGCTGCTGCTTGGTTTCGTCCGCACCGATCTACTGGAGCGCTGGCGCCAGGCGCTGCCGGAGGACGCACCCAACCGCTTCATCGTCAATGTGCAACCGGATCAGGTGCAGCCGCTGCGTAGCTTCGTGGCCAGGCGCGGCCTCGCCGAACCAACCCTGTTTCCGATGATCCGTGCCCGGCTGATCGAGTTGAACGGCCGGCCGGCCAGCGGCTCGGACTATCCGGAAGGCAGTCGGGCCCGGCGCATGGCCGAACGCGAGTTCAATCTCAGCGCCGCCGAGGCATTGCGTTCCGACAACGAGGTGGTGGCCGGGCGGTTCTGGCAGGGACGGCCGGCCGGGCCCGAGCTGTCGGTGGAAGAAGACTTCGCCCGCGACCTGGGCTGGCGCCTCGGCGACGAGGTCGCCTTCGACATCGCCGGCGCGCGTTTCGCCGCGCGCATCACCAGCCTGCGCAAGGTGGACTGGGAAAGCTTCCAGCCGAACTTCTTCGTGCTGGCTTCGCCGGGGGCGCTGGACGGGTTCTCCGGCAGCCACATCACGGCCGTGAAGGTGCCCGCTGGCGACACGCGTTTCACCGCCGAGCTGGTGGCGGCCTTCCCGAACCTGTCGGTGGTGGACGTGGACGTGGTGCTGGACCAGATCCGCGGCACGGTGGACCAGGTCTCCACCGTGGTCGAGGCGGTGTTCGCATTCGCCCTGCTGGCAGGCTTGCTGGTCCTGATGGCGGCGGTCAGCGCCAGCCAGGACGAGCGTCTGCTCGAGGGTGGGGTGATGCGGGTGCTCGGTGGCCGGCGCCGGCAACTGCGGCTGGCGCAGGCTTCGGAGTTCGCCGCACTAGGCCTGATCGCCGGCCTGGTGGCCGCGATTGCCGCTTCGCTGCTGGCCGGGGTGGTAGCCAGACGCGTGTTCGACCTGCCCTGGACGCCCGATCCGGCCATGATCGCCACCGGCGCCGGCGCCGGCCTGGTGGCGGCCCTGTTGGCGGGCCTGTATGCGACCCGGCGGGTGGTGGATGCGCCGCCCTCGGTGACCCTGCGCGAACTGCAGGGCTGAGGTTTCAGCCCAGCAGCAGCATGGCGAAGAAGATCGCCAGCATCGCCAGCGCCAGCAGCAGTTTGAAAACTGCGCCCAGCAGCAAACCCAGCCAGGTGCCGAACCCGACCCGGGTGGCGGCGCGAAACTCCCGCCCATGCCACAGCTCGCCCAGCGAAGCGCCTAGGAAGGGACCGGCCAGCAGCCCAGGCAGGCCGAAAAACAGGCCGACCACGCTGCCTACGCCGGCACCGAACATGGCCTTGCCGGAGGCGCCGACCCGGCGGGCGCCGATCATGCTGGCCAGCAGGTCCACGAGGATGGACAGCAACACCAGCACCCCCAGCACCGTCAGAGTGCCGGCGCCAACCCGCTGATACGCGTCGGCCCAGGCGGCCAGCCACATGCCGGCGAACATCAGCGGCAGACCGGGCAGCACCGGCAGGACCGTGCCCAGCAGGCCGATCAGGATCAGGGCGGCGGATACCAGAAACCAGGCGGTGTTCGTGTCCATGGCGCGAGCCTAGCAGCGTCCCGCCGGCCCGGCACCGGGGCCACCGGAGCGTCCGGCGGTCGCCTGTGCGGGCGGTGGCTGCCTGCGTATGCTTCTTCGCCTGCACTAATCCCGCGGATGCCATGAACCCCGTCGAACATCCGGTCGTCGCCGAGGACGGCCACCGTTTCTGCCTGCGCATCGTCGAGCCGGCCGCCTCGCGCGCGCACCTGCTGTTCCTGCCGGCCCTGGGCGTGCCGGCCGCGAAGTACGACGCCTTCGCGGCGGCGCTGGCCGGGCACGGCATCCGGGTCGCCGTGGCCGAATGGCGCGGCATCGGCAGCAGCGCCTGGCGCGCCGGGCGCGGCATCGACTGGGGATACGGGACGCTGCTCGGGCGGGACCTGCGGGCCGCCAGGGCGGCGCTGGGCCCGGGCGCCTGGCATTACGGTGGCCACAGCCTCGGCGGTCAGTTCGCGGCCATGCTGGCGGCGCTGGATCCGGAAGCCTGCGCCGGTCTGGTCCTGGTGGCCACGGGCGTGCCGCACGAGCGCCTGTACCGCGGCGCCGCCGGCCTGGCGATCGCCGCTTTCGCCCGGCTGCTGCCGGCGCTGACCCGTCTGTGCGGCCATTACCCGGGGCATCGTCTGGGGTTTGCCGGACGCGAGGCGGGTGGCGTGATGCGCGACTGGGCACGGACCGTGCGTCACGGCGTCTACGAGGACTACGGCACGGGCGGGTCCCTGGAGGACCGGATGCGCCGGCTGGCCGTCCCGGTGCTCGGCCTGAGCCTGGCGGAGGACTGGCTGGCCCCCGCCGTCACGCTCGCGGCCTTGATGGACAAGCTGGGCCCCGGCCCCCACCGGGCCATGACCCTGGACGGCGGACGTCTGGGCGTCCGGGCCGATCATTTCCGCTGGATGCGCCGGCCGGATGGGCTGGCGCAGACGGTTGCGGACTGGCTGCTCAGCCCCTGAAGTCGTCGTGGCAGGCCTTGCAGGTTCCGCCGATCCGGTTGATCACCACCGAAGCGGCGGCGCAGTCCGACGGCGTCGCCGCCAGGGCGGCATCCACGGCGGCGCGCAGTTCGCTGGCGTGCCGGATGAAGCGCTCGTCGTCCTGGGTCGGCAGGAAGGCCGGCTCCAGATCGTTGCCCAGGTGGCGCAGGGTCTGCAGTCTCGGCAACAGGTCGGTGGCAGCGCAGCGGTTCTGCTTGAGAGAGTTGTTCAGGGCGCCCATCTGCGCCGACATCACCGCCATCACGCCATTGGGATACGCCGTCCCCTTGCGCAGGGCGTTCATGAGCACCAGGGTGCCGGTGACGCCAAGGAACAGGCCGATCAGGACCAGGATGACCGAACGCATGCAGGACTCCCGAGGCTAAAGAGGACCGCCGGCAACATAACACGGCGGTCCCGCGCCCCGGGAGAGTGGGGCAAGTCCGCTGGCCGGCCTGATACGACCGGATTCCTGATACGGCCGGATTGGACGAGTCAGTAGCCGATCGGAATCAGCCGGGTGCCGTCCACCCGGACCCGGGCACCGACGCGAACGCCATTGCCCAGGCTGTTGCGGTTGATGACCAGCAGACGGCCGTCGTCCATCCGCACGTGGATGTCGAAGCTTTCCTCGTTGGCCTTGTTCTCGATGGCGTTGCCGATCGCGGCGCCGGCGACCGCACCGGCGACGGTGGCGGTGTTTTCCTTGCCCTTGCTGCCGTGTTTGGGGATTTCGCGGGCCGCCACGGCGCCGATCACGCCGCCGAGAATGGCGCCGGTACGGGTATTGTCGCGGGCGCCGTACACGGTGACGATGCGTTCGACCTGGCCGCAGTCGTAGCAGCGCCGCGGCTCGTAATGGCCGGGATCCCGGCCATAGCCATAGCCACCGTGACCGCGGTCCCGGGGGGTGCTGCTGGCGCAGGCGGCCAGCATGGCGGCGATACCGGCGGCGATCAGGAACTTGTATTGCATGACGGGCCTCCTCGATGCCTGGTTCCGGTGCCGACGCTATGCGGCTGCCCCTGAACGGGCACCGACCGGCCCCCGGGCGCGGTTCAGCCGGCGCGGCCGGCTAGAATCCGCGCTCATGAACGCATCCCGATTCGCCGGCCTGGACCGGCTCTATGGCCGGGGCAGCGCAAGGCGGCTGGGCGAACGCCAGGTCTGCGTGGTCGGCCTCGGTGGCGTCGGCTCCTGGGCGGTCGAAGCGCTGGCCCGTAGCGGCGTCGGCCGGCTGGTGCTGGTGGACGCGGACGAGGTCTGCGTCAGCAACACCAACCGGCAGCTGCACGCGCTGGACGGACAGTACGGCCGGGCCAAGGCGGAGGTGCTGGCCGAGCGTTGCCGGGCCATCAACCCGGCGGTCGAAGTGCGGGCGGATCAGCGCTTTCTGGTGTCCGCCAACCTCGAGGAGATCCTGGGCGCGGGTCATGACCTGGTGCTGGACGCCTGCGACAGCTTCCGCAGCAAGATCGAGATGATCGCCTGGTGCCGGCGGCGCAAGCTGCCGATCGTGGTCTCGGGCTCGGCTGGCGGCCGGCTCGATCCGACCCAGGTGCGGGTGCGCGATCTTTCCCGCACCGAACATGACGCCCTGCTGGCCCTGGTACGCAAGCGCCTGCGCGCCGACTACGGCTTTCCCCGCAATCCGGACCGTTATTTCGGCGTGCCGGCGGTGTATTCGCTGGAGAACGTGCGTTACCCGCAGGCCGACGGCAGCGTCTGCGGCACCCGCCCGAGACTCGCTCCGGATGCCGCCCTCAAGCTGGACTGCGGCGCCGGCCTGGGCGCGGCCACGCACCTGACCGGAGCCTTCGGTTTCGCCATGGCCGGCAAGGCCCTGGAGCTGCTGTTGAAGCGGCGGGCCTGAGATGATGCTCAGCCGAACAGGCGTTCGGCGTTGGCCCAGGTGGCCTCGGCAACGGCCTCCTCGGACACCCCTCGCAACTGCGCGACCACCCGCAGCACCTCCGGCAGGAAGCCGGGTTCGTTGCGACGGCCGCGATGGGTAGCGCCCGGCTGGTCGGGCGCATCGGTCTCCAGCAGCAGGTGCTCCAGCGGCATCCTTGCCACGGTGCGCCGCAGGCGCTGTGCCCGCTCGAAGGTGACCGGCCCGCCGATGCCCAGGCAGAAGCCCAGACCGAACAGCTGGCGGGCCTGCTCCTCGCTGCCGGACCAGCTATGCACCACGCCGCGCAGGCCGCCGACCCGGCGCAGGCCGGCAATCACCTCGTCCACCGCCCGGCGGGCGTGCAGCACGACCGGCAGGTCGAATTCCCGGGCCAGTTCCAGCTGACGCCGGAAGTACTCGCGCTGGGCCCGCGGGTCCAGTCCCTCCACGAAAAAATCCAGGCCACATTCGCCGACCGCGGCCGGCCGTTCCGCTGCCAGCCAGGCAGCCAGGTCCTGGAGGTACTCAGGCCGGTGTTCACCCAGGTTCATCGGGTGCAGGCCGTAGGCCGGGCGCAGCCCGGGCTCGGCAGCACACAGGGCCTTGAGCTTCGGCCAGCCCGGTCTGGCGACGGCCGGCACCAGCTGCCGGGCGACGCCGGCGGCGCGGGCGCGGGTCAGCACCGCCTCCCGGTCGGCGTCGAACTCCGGCGCATCCAGATGGCAGTGGCTGTCATAGAGCCGGATCATTCCCGCCGCGCCTGGCCTTCGATGACCCGGTCCTGATCGGAGGGAGGCGCCGTGGGCGGATCGGACCTCTTCCAGCTGGCCAGCACCAGGGTGGCCAGGGCGGTCACGATCTCATCCAGGAACGGGATGGGATCGAAGGGCCAGAGCCAGCTCACCAGCATCAAGGCCAGGGTGATCTTGAACAGGGTGGGGAAGCGCAGCCGGCTGGCGAATCCGACCAGCGGGCCAGTCAGGGGATGGGGCATGTCGGGCCTCCTGGGTATGCCGGCAAACTAGCATGACGCGACTGAAAGCTCGCTTGAGCTGGCATTCAGGTGGGCTGTCACAGGCTGCTGCCCGTCGGCGGTTCCCCCGCCGCCGCGAGGAGGAACAGACCATGAACAAGACCGTATTGGGAGTGCTGGCCGGCATGCTGGTGGGCGGTGGCGCGATCGCTGCGTACCAGGCCTTTTCGACGCCGTACGCCGAGGTCGTGTCGGCCGTGCCGATCACCGAACGCGAGCCCATCTATGGCGAGGTCATCAGCAGCACCGCGGTCACCGAAATGCGGACCGGCAAACGCGAGGTCTGCGAGGAGGTGGCAGTGGAGAAGCGCAAGCCCGAGCGCTTCGGCGACAAGGACGGCATGGTGGTGGGTGCCGTGGTCGGTGGCCTGCTGGGCAACCAGGTGGGCGGCGGCAGCGGCAAGAAGCTGGCCACCGTCGCCGGCGCCGTCGGCGGCGCCTATGCCGGCCGCGAGATCGATCGCCGGCACGAGGGCGGTCAGAAGTACACCGAGATGGAGACGGTCTGCCAGACCGTTACCGAGCCGCGCGAGGAAGTGATCGGTTACGACGTGCAGTACCGCGGCGAAGACGGCACCGTGGCTACCACCCGGGTGGACCGCAAGCCCGGCGCGCGGATCCAGCTGGGCGAGCGCGACCGGATCGTCGGTTATGACGTGACCTGGCGTTACGAGGGCCAGACCGGCAGCCTGCGCATGGACCGGGATCCTGGCGATCGGCTGCCGATCAAGGACGGCGTGATCCAGGTCGCCGGCCAGGCGGCGCCTCCGCAGGGCTGATCTTGGCCCCGTCGCCCTGATCCCGTTTCGTGCATCCCGGAAAGGGCCGGCACCACGCCGGCCCTTTCCGTTCGCCCGTCGCCGACCGGGGCGGCGCCCCCGGTTCGCCGCCTGGTCGGGAATGCCTGCCCATGGCAGGAACGGCTGGCGGGTCCCGGATTTCCGCGGGCTGCCCCGGGAGGGTCCGGCGGGCTAGAATGCCGGGCTTTCCCGCCCGCAACGACCCGACCGCCATGGCCCTGAACCCGACCGACCTGTACGACATCCGCTCCCTGCTCTCCGAGGAGGAGCGCATGATCCAGGACAGCGTCGCCCGCTTCACCGACGAGAAGGTCCTGCCGATCATCGGCGACTGCTTCGACCAGGGCCGGTTCCCGAAGGAACTGATCCCGGAAATCGCCGCCATGGGCCTGCTGGGCTCCTCGCTGCCGGAGCAGTACGGTTGTGCCGGCCTCAACGCGGTCAGCTACGGCCTGATCTGCCAGGAGCTGGAACGCGGCGACAGCGGCATCCGCAGCTTCGTCTCGGTGCAGAGTTCGCTGTGCATGTACCCGATCTACGCCTACGGCAGCGAGGAGCAGCGCCTGCGCTGGCTGCCTGCCATGGCCCGCGGCGAGGTCATCGGCTGTTTCGGCCTGACCGAGCCGCACGGCGGCTCCGACCCGGCCAACATGAAGACAGTGGCCAGGAAGGACGGCGACGACTGGTTGATCAGCGGCGCCAAGATGTGGATCACCAACGGCAACCTGGCCGACATCGCCATCGTCTGGGCGCAGACCGGGGACGGCATCCAGGGTTTCATCGTCGAGAAGGGCATGAAGGGCTTCGAGGCCCATGAGGTTCACCGCAAGATGAGCCTGCGCGCCTCGGTCACCAGCGCCCTGTACCTGGACAACGTGCGCGTGCCCGAGGCCAACCGCCTGCCGAACGTGAAGGGCCTGAAGGGCCCGCTGGGCTGCCTGACCCAGGCCCGCTACGGCATCACCTGGGGCCCGATCGGCGCCGCCATCGCCTGTTACACGTCGGCGCTGGAGTACTCGAAGGAGCGGGTGCTGTTCAACCGGCCGATCGCCGCCACCCAGGCCGTGCAGCTGAAGCTGGCCGACATGGCCCGCCGCATCACCCTGGCGCAGCTTCTCAGCCTGCAGTTGGGCCGCCTCAAGGATGCGGGCAGCATGCAGCCGGCCCAGGTGTCCCTGGCCAAGTGGAACAACGTGCGCGTGGCCCTGGACATCGCCCGCGAGGCCCGCGACATCCTCGGCGGCGCCGGCATCACCACCGAACACCCGCCGATCCGTCACGCGCTGAACCTGGAGTCGGTGATCACCTACGAGGGCACCGAGACCGTGCACCAGCTGGTGATCGGCCGCGAAGTCACCGGCATCAACGCGTTCTGAGCCGGCCGGCCCGGCGACGGGCGGACATCGAGGAGCAAGCCACATGCAGGGTCCGGTGATAGAAACGGCGCGCCTGCTGCTGCGTCCGACCGCGCTCGAGGACTTCGAGTCCTGGGCGGCGCTGCAGGCCGACGAGGAGGCCACCCGCTACATCGGCGGCAGCCAGCCGCGGGCGGCCGCCTGGCGCAGCTTCCTGACCATGGCCGGCGCTTGGAGCCTGCAGGGCTTCGGCATGTTTTCGGTGATCGAACGGGAAAGCGGGCGCTGGATCGGCCGCGTTGGTCCCTGGTACCCGGCCGAGTGGCCGGGGACGGAGATCGGCTGGAGCCTGTCCCGCGAGAGTTGGGGCCGCGGTTACGCCACCGAAGCTGCCGCCGCCACGATGGACTTCGCCGTGGACGTGCTTGGCTGGACCGACATCATCCACTCGATAGACCCGCGCAATGCCGGCTCCCAGGCCGTCGCCCGGCGCCTGGGCTCGGTCCTGCGCGGGCCGCAGAAGCTGCCGGCTCCTTACGAGAACGAACCCTCCGAAGTCTGGGGGCAGACGGCAGCGCAGTGGCGCACTCGCCGCGGCACCGCCTGAGCCCACCTTTCCGACTCTCCACGCCGAATCGCCATGTCCTCCGCCCCCATTCCTGCCCGCCAACGTGACGTCAATCGCGCCAAGGTCTGCGACGAGAACTTCATCGAGTTCGTCCGCGGCTGGGCCGGCAGCCCGCGGCCGCGGCCGGCGCCGCACGAGCCGGTACTGCCCGGCAGCGCCTGCACCGCCGGCGATTTCCTCGAGCTGTTCGAGTCGCAGCTGATCAGCCGCCACCTGGACCTGATGGCGCGCGTGCTGCGGGTGCAGAACAAGGTCTTCTACACCATCGGTTCCTCCGGCCATGAGGGCAACGCCATGGTGGCGCGCCTGAGCCGGCACACCGATCCCGCCTTCCTGCACTACCGCTCCGGCGGCTTCATGGCCGAGCGCTTCCGCAAGTTGCCCGGCATGGACCCGGTGATGGATTCGGCGCTGAGCTTCGCCGCAAGCAAGGAAGACCCCGCCTCCGGCGGCCGGCACAAGGTCTGGGGCAGCAAGCCGCTGTGGGTGCTGCCGCAGACCTCGACCATCGCCTCGCACCTGCCCAAGGCCCTGGGCACGGCCATCGCCATCGAGCAGGCCGGGCGCATCGGCCACACCCTGCCGGTGCCGGACGACAGCATCGTCATCTGCAGCTTCGGTGATGCCTCGGCCAACCATGCCACGGCCCAGACCGCCTTCAACTGTGCCCAGTGGACCGCCTACCAGCGGCTGCCGGCGCCGGTGCTGTTCGTCTGCGAGGACAACGGCATCGGCATCTCGGTGAAGACGCCGGCCGGCTGGATCGCCGAGTCCTTCCGCCAGCGTCCGGGCCTGGATTACTTCTTCGCCGACGGCCTGGACCTGGCCGGCGGCTATGCCGACGTACGTGCCGCGGTCGAGCACTGCCGGCGCAGCCGGCGACCGACCTTCCTGCACCTGCGCACCACCCGGATCATGGGCCATGCCGGCACCGACTTCGAGATCGAGTGGCGCAGCATCCAGGAGCTGATGGCGGTGGAGGCCACCGATCCGCTGTTGCGCTCCGCCGCCATCGCCCTGGAATCGGGCCTGATGACGCCGGACGAGCTGCTGGAGCGCTATGAGGCCATGCGCAAGCGCTGCTTTGCCGCCGCCGAGGAGGCCGACCGCCGTCCGCGCCTGGAGACGCTGGAAGAGGTGATGGCGCCGCTGGCGCCGTACACGCCGGACAAGGTGGCCGAGCAGGCGCGCCGCGCCGACTTCCGCGAGCGCCGCCTCGAGGTGTTCGGTAGCGAGGCGAAACTGCCGGAGAACCAGCCGCCACGTCACCTGGCGGTGCAGATCAACAATGCCCTGCACGACCTGTTCTGCCAGTACCCGGAAGCGCTGCTGTTCGGCGAGGACGTCGCCCAGAAGGGCGGCGTCTACACGGTGACCAAGGGCCTGCATCGCGCCTTCAAGGGTGCACGGGTGTTCAACACCCTGCTGGACGAAACCATGATCCTCGGCCTGGCCCAGGGCTATGCCAACATGGGCATGCTGCCCATGCCGGAGATCCAGTACCTGGCTTACTTCCACAACGCTTGCGACCAGATCCGCGGCGAGGCCTGCAGCCTGCAGTTCTTCAGCAACGGCCAGTACCGCAACCCGATGCTGATGCGCATTGCCTCGCTGGGTTACCAGCGCGGCTTCGGCGGCCATTTCCACAACGACAACTCGGTGACGGCGTTGCGCGACATTCCCGGCCTGGTGGTCGGCTGCCCCAGCCGCGGCGACGACGCCGTGACCATGCTGCGCACCCTGATGGCCCTGGCCAGGGTGGACGGCCGGGTCTGCGCCTTCCTGGAACCGATCGCCCTGTACATGACCAAGGACCTTTACGAGCCGGGCGATGGCGGCTGGCTGACGTCTTACCCGCCGCCGGGCGAGGCCATGGTGCTGGGCGAGGAGCGGGTGTATGAGCCGGAAGCCACCGACCTGGTGATCTTCACCTTTGGCAACGGCGTGCCGATGAGTCTGCGTGCCGCCCGCGAGATCGAAAGGCTGCACCGCTGGAAGGCGAGGGTGGTGGACTTGCGCTGGCTACAGCCACTGAATGCCGAGGCCATCGCCCGCCATGCCGGCGAATGCGCCCGCATTCTGGTGGTGGACGAAGGCCGGCGCTCGGCCGGTGTGGGCGAGGGCATCGTCACTGCCGTGGTCGAGGCCGGGCACGGCGGCAAGCCCCTGCGCCGGGTGGCCGGCGCCGACACCTACACGCCTCTGGCGGGGGCCGCCTTCCTGGTCATCCCCTCGGAGGCGGATATCGTCGCCATGGCCGCGCAGCTGGCCTGAGCCCGTTTTTTTAGGGGAATGACGCCGCCGCCCGGGCGACCTAGACTTCCGGCATGAGCAGTTCCCGGCCCCAGACCATCCTGTTCGCCGACGTCAGCGGCAGCACCCGCCTGTTCGAGCGCAAGGGCGACATCGAGGCACGGCGGCTGATCGCCATGGTGCTGGATGCGATGTCCGGGATCTGCGCCCGGCACGGCGGCCGGGTGGTCAAGACCATCGGCGACGAGATCATGTGCACCTTCCCCGGGGCGCTCAACGGTGTGCTGGCGGCCTGCGACATGCAGCGCCGGGTCGGCCGTGATCCGGAGTTCGTGCGCGAGAGCCTGGCCGTGCGCATCGGCCTGCACCACGGCGATGCCCTGGAAGAGGACGGCGACGTCTTCGGCGACGCGGTCAACACCGCTGCCCGCATGGCGGCCCTGGCCAAGCGCGAGCAGGTGGTGACCACCGCGGCGACCTACCAGTCACTGTCGGGCAAGGTGCCGGAGGCGCGCAGCCTGGGCCGGGCCCGGGTCAGCGGCAAACTGCTGCCGATCGAAATCGTGGACCTGGTCTGGCAGGAGGACACCTCCGGAATGACCCTGGTGCAGAGCTCGGTACTGCGGCAGGCAGCCACAGAGGAGGCGGTCGCGAATCGCTTGCGTCTGCGTCATCGCGGCAACGAGGTCGTGCTCGATGCGGACTCCCCGGTTTTCATGATGGGCCGGGAA
Organism: Arenimonas fontis; assembly: GCF_008386465.1. Taxonomy (GTDB): domain Bacteria; phylum Pseudomonadota; class Gammaproteobacteria; order Xanthomonadales; family Xanthomonadaceae; genus Arenimonas; species Arenimonas fontis. The sequence goes on along the minus strand of NZ_VUOD01000006.1, from coordinate 35,135 downwards.
GCGGGCAACCATCTGGTGGTGGAGGCGGAATGGGTGAGCCGGACCCATGCCCAGGTCGAGTTCAAGCGCGGCCACTTCGTCATCGCCGATCGTTCGACCAACGGCACCTATGTGCGGATCGGCGAGGACGAGGAGCTGAAGCTGCACCGCGACGAACTGCACCTGCGCAAGTCGGGCACCATCAGCCTGGGGCGCGCCGGCGTGCCGGACGCCCCCGACCTCATCCACTACGAGGCGGAGTGAGGCCTCAGTCCTCGGTCGTGGCGCGGATGCCCTCGAGGGCATCCATGTCCACTTCCGGCTTCTGCCCGGTTTCCGGCGCGGGTTCGGCCGGCCGGACCGGCGCCGGCTTGTAGCCGTAGACGGCGCGCAGCAACCGCTCGCTGCCGGCGTATTCGGCGGCATCGGCCTGGACGAACTGGGTGGCGCCAAGTTCCACCAGCACTTCGTATTGGGACGGGTCCTCGTGCAGGCGCAGCATCGCCTGGGTGACGGCTTCGCGCACGTCCTGCGGTACGTTCCCGGCAGCACTGAGCGCGCGGCCGGTGAACTCGCGTGAATCCGACAGGCTCACCAGGTTCGGGTAGAGCTGGGCAATGTAGTTGGGCACCATCGCACCTTCGCTCTCGCCGGCGAAGATCATGTCCACGCCGTCTTTCCAGTTGCTGGCTTCGGAGAGGATCTCCGGCTGGGCCATGGGATTGCGGTACAGCTCGATCAGCGCCAGGTAGCCGAGGCTGGGCGAGGGCATGCTCACCACCCGGTAGCCGATCAGGCCGGACAGGCCACCCTCGGCCGTGTCTGCCGTGGTCAGCAGCGAATAGCGGGTCGGGTCGGAAACGCGCACCAGCGGCGTGAAGCCGAGCCGGGTGATGCGGTAGTCGGTGAAATGGGCCTCCTCGAAGGCGAAGTCGGTGGGGACGCCGTTGCGCAGGTCGCGCCAGTAGACGTGATAGTTGGTCGCCGTCTTCAGCCTGAAGGTATGGCCGGTGCTGGCCGACAGGTAGTCCAGCAAGGGCTGGTAGACCTGTTCGGCCTGGTAGGGGGGGTAGTTGGGCTCCACCGTCAGGGTGTACTCGGCGGCGGTGGCGCCGGTGGACGCAAGCGCGAGCAGCATGGCCGACAGGCCGGTGATTCGCTTCATGTTTGGACTCCTCCCTTGCCGCGCGGTATAGCAGGTCCGGCCCCCAGACGCCAATCGGAAGCCCGCTTCATCGGGGCCGGCGCAGGCCGTCGAGCAAGGGAAGGCGTTGCAGCTGGCGGCCTTCCAGGCTCGGCGCCGGACTCTCCAGGGCTGTGACGGCAAGCGCCTGGCTGCCATCGGCGAGAGCGCAGACCACGGCGCCGGCAGGTTCCAGAGCCCGGCCCGCCGCCAGGCCCTCGCCGGCCAGCCGGACCAGGCCGCGCTTGGCCTGCCCGAGGTAATGGGTACGGGCGACGATCTCCTGGCCCGGATAGCAGCCCTTGCGCAGGCTGTAGGCGCCCAGGCGCTCCAGGGACAGCATCTGCGGTGTCCATGCTTCTTCCCGTCGCGGATCCAGACGGGGAAAGCCCAGGGCCAGGTCGGCGGCCAGCCATGCGCCCTCCGCCCCGGTATCGGGCGCGGCCAGCGCCGGGTGTGCGGCCGGCAACACCAGCAGGCACCTCGGCAGATCCGGAGCACCCATGTCCAGGGCGATGCCGCTTCCGGGTTCACCGACGATCAGGTCGGGAACCTCGCCAGGTTCGGCAGGTCCGACAGCGGCAACGAGGTCCGGCCGTGGCCGCAGTAGGACCCGGCTGCGGAAGACGTAGCGCTGCAGGGCGGCGGCCAGGGACTCGGCCGGATGGTCCGGCAGTACCAGCCAGAGCCGGTCCTCGCCCAGTCGCAGCAAGGCAAACAAGGCGATCACCCGGCCCTTCGGCGTCAGCCAGGCGCTCCAGTGCCAATGCTCGGGCTCGAGGGCCGAAACGTCGTTGCTGAACTGCGCCTGCGCGAACGCCGCCGCCTGCGGCCCCTCCAGCTCCAGCAGCGAGAAGCCCGGCAGGATGGGGCAGCTGTTGTCCGGCAAGGGTTCCTTGAACGGCATCGGCGACGGGACGTAACATTGCGGCATGGCGACGCAGCCGCGAATGATAGGCGAATCCGGGGATCGTGCCGAACCCTTCCCCGACGCCCCGGCCCCTGCGGACAGCCCGCCGCCCGCGGAGATCGGTGGCCGGGACGGCCCGGAACCGACCCGCTACGGCGACTGGGAGAAAAACGGTCGCTGCATAGATTTCTGACGGACCGGCGGCACAGGTCCCTTACTTCACGAGTCCTTGAACAGAGCGCAGCCCATGGCCACGCCGAAGCGACCCCTGTCTCCCTTCATGATCGGGCCGTATTACCGGCCGCAGATCACCTCGATGATGTCCATTGCCCACCGCGGTACCGGCGTGCTGGTCGCCCTGGGCGCCTTCGGCCTGGCCTGGTGGCTGCTGGCCGCGTCGCTGGGCGGCGAGGCCTACGCGGCCTTCCTGACCTGCGCCGCGTCGCCACTGGGCAAGGGCCTGCTGTTCCTCGTCTCGGCGGCCCTGATCTACCACTTCCTCAACGGCCTCCGGCACCTGCTCTGGGACGCCGGCTGGGGCTTCGAGCTCCCCAGGGTCTATGCCAGCGGCTACGTCGTGCTCGCCCTGACCGTACTGCTGACCGCCGGCCTGTGGTGGCTGGCCCTGGGAGGTGCGGCATGAGCGATCTGCGCAACCCTCTGGCCCGGGCCAAGGGACTGGGCTCGGCCAAGGACGGCGTCAACCACTGGTGGTCGCAACGCCTCAGCGCCATCGCCCTGGCCCTGCTGGCGCCCTGGTTCGCGCTGTTCGCCGCCAGCCTGGCCGGCGCCGACGCCGAAACGGTACGTGCGGCCATCGCCCGGCCCTGGAGCGCCAGCCTGCTGGCCGCTTTCGTGCTGGCCCTGTTCTGGCACGCGCGCCTGGGCCTGCAGGTGGTGGTCGAGGACTACGTCCACGGCTGGAAGGAGCTCGTCCTGCAGTTGCTGATCCGGTTCGCCTGCGCGCTTGGCGCCATCGTCTCCCTGCTGGCCATCGGCCGCATCGCTTTCACCGCCTGAGGCCGCCATGTCCGACGCCTACAAGATCCAGGAACACAAGTACGACGTGGTGGTGGTCGGCGCCGGCGGCGCCGGCCTGCGTGCCACCTTCGGCCTGGCCCAGAAGGGCCTGCGCACCGCCTGCCTGAGCAAGGTCTTTCCGACCCGTTCCCATACCGTGGCCGCCCAGGGTGGCATTTCCGCGGCCTTGGGCAACATGGGCGAGGACGACTGGCGCTTTCACTTCTACGACACCATCAAGGGCTCGGACTGGCTGGGCGACCAGGACGCCATCGAGTACATGTGCCGCGAGGCGATCCCGGCCATCATCGAGCTGGAGCACTATGGCGTACCGTTCTCCCGCACCGAGGACGGCCGCATCTACCAGCGCCCCTTCGGCGGCATGACCACGCACTACGGCAAGGGCACCGCCCAGCGCACCTGCGCCGCCGCCGACCGCACCGGTCACGCCATCCTGCACACCCTGTACCAGCAGTCGCTGGCGCATTCGGCTGAGTTCTTCATCGAGTTTTTCGCCCTCGACCTGATCATGGACGAGGAGGGCGCCTGCCGCGGCGTGCTGGCCCTGGAGATGGCCACCGGCCAGCTGCACCTGTTCCGCGCCCACGGCGTGGTGCTGGCCACCGGCGGCTACGGTCGCGCCTACTTCAGCGCCACCTCGGCCCATACCTGCACCGGCGACGGCGGCGGCATGGCACTGCGTGCCGGCCTGCCGTTGCAGGACATGGAATTCGTGCAGTTCCACCCGACCGGCATCTACGGCGCCGGCTGCCTGATCACCGAGGGCGTGCGCGGCGAAGGCGGCATCCTGCGCAATGCCAATGGCGAGCGCTTCATGGAACGCTACGCGCCCAACGCCAAGGATCTGGCCAGCCGCGACGTGGTCTCGCGCTCGATGACCATCGAGATCCGCGAGGGCCGCGGCGTCGGACCGAAGAAGGACCACATCCACCTGGATCTGACCCATCTCAACCCGGCCGACATCCACGAGAAGCTTCCCGGCATCGCCGAGACAGCGAAAATCTTCGCCGGCGTGGACGTCACCAAGCAGCCGATCCCGGTCATCCCGACCGTGCACTACAACATGGGCGGCCTTCAGACCAACTACCACGGCGAGGTTGTCACCCTGAAGGACGGCAATCCCGACCACGTGGTCCCGGGCCTGTATGCCATCGGCGAGGCCGCCTGCGTGTCGGTGCACGGCGCCAATCGCCTGGGTTCGAACTCGCTGCTGGACCTGGTGGTGTTCGGCCGCGCGGTCGCCAACCGTTGCGCCGAGACGATCAGGCCCGGTGCGCCGCACAAGGCGCTGCCGGCTTCGGCCTGCGACCGCTCGCTGGCCAATCTGGACCGGCTGCGCCATGCCGACGGCGGCACCCCGACTGCCATGATCCGCGACGACATGCAGCGCACCATGCAGAACAATGCAGCCGTGTTCCGCACCGGCGAAACCCTGCAGGAAGGCGTGCAGAAGATCCGCGCGGTGTTCGAGTCCTTCCAGGACGTGCGGGTCAGCGATCGCTCCCTGGTCTGGAACTCCGACCTGATCGAGACCCTGGAACTGCAGAACCTGCTTGGCCAGGCCGTGGCCACCATGGTGTCGGCCGAAAATCGCAAGGAATCGCGCGGCGCCCACGCCCGGGAAGACTATCCGGAGCGCGACGACGTCAACTGGCACAAGCACACGCTGTGCTGGGTAGACGAGAAGGGCAACACACGCATCGACTACCGCCCCGTGCACATGTACACGCTGACCAAGGACGTGGATGTGGTGCCGCCCAAGCCGCGCACCTACTGATCCGCCCCCAGGACGAAAACCATGGCCGAGCTCACCCTCCCCAAGAATTCCAAGGTCCAGAAGGGCAGGCATTTCCCTGCGAAAGGCGCGAAAAACGTCCGCGTCTTCAAGGTCTACCGCTGGAATCCCGACGAACCGTCCAATCCGCGCACCGACACCTACGAGGTGGATATGGACAGCTGCGGCCCGATGGTTCTGGATGCGCTTATCAAGATCAAGAACGAGATCGACCCCACCCTGACCTTCCGCCGCTCCTGTCGCGAGGGCATCTGCGGCAGCTGCGCGATGAACATCGACGGCACCAACACCCTGGCCTGCACCAAGGCCATCGAGGACTGCCGCGGCAAGGAGGTGCCGATCTATCCGCTGCCGCACATGCCGGTAGTCAAGGACCTGGTGCCGGACCTGACGCACTTCTACGCCCAGTACGCTTCCATCCGCCCCTGGCTGCGCACCCAGAGCGCGCCGCCGGCGCGCGAACGCCTGCAGTCCAAGGAGGACCGCGCCAGGCTCGACGGTCTGTACGAGTGCATCCTGTGCGCCTGCTGTTCGACCAGCTGTCCCAGCTATTGGTGGAACGGCGAGCGTTACCTCGGCCCGGCGATCCTGCTGCAGGCCTACCGCTGGATCGTGGACAGCCGCGACGAGGATACCGGCGCCCGTCTCGACGAGCTGGAGGATCCGTTCAAGCTCTACCGCTGCCACACCATCATGAACTGCACCCGCACCTGTCCGAAGGGCCTGAATCCGGCCAGGGCGATAGGCGAGATCAAGAAGCTGATGTTGCAGCGTCGCGGCGCCTGAGGATCACGTCATGGCCGATACCTCCATGTTGTGGCCGGCCTTCGCCATGGCCGGGCTGACCCTGGCGGTCTGGCTGCGGATGTACGTCGAACGCATCGGCCAGATGAAACGCCTGCGGGTGCATCCGCAGAAGGTGGCCAGTCAGCGCGACATGCTGGCGCAGCTGCCGGACACCCGGGCCGCCGACAACTTCCGCAACCTGTTCGAACTGCCGGTGCTGTTCTACCTGGCCCTGGTGGTCGCCACGCTCACCGGCCAGACCGGTCCGGTATCGCTGACACTGGCCTGGGCCTTCGTGGCCTTGCGGGCGCTGCACAGCCTGATCCACTGCAGCTACAACCGGGTGATGCATCGTTTCGCCGCCTATGCCGCCGGCGGTGCGGTCCTCTGGCTGCTCTGGGGCTGGCTGGCCTGGGGTCTGCTGAAGTGAGCGAAGACGCCGGCGTCAGGCGCCTGCGCTGGCGCTGCCGGCGCGGCATGCGCGAACTCGACCAGTTGCTGCTGCGATATCTCGACGCCGCCTGGCCGGCGGCGGACGAAACCGAACGGGCGCTTTTCCTCAGGCTGCTGGACCACGAGGACGATAGGCTCTGGCGCTGGTTCATGGGCCGGGAGCCGGCACCCGACAAGGAGCTCGATGTACTCGTCCGCCGCATCCTCGATCTTCCGCTGTGACTGGCATCCGTCCCGGATCTGGCAGACGGCCCTGCTGGCGCTGACGCTGTTGGCGGCGCTGGCGCCCTGGCGCAGTGCGCTGCCCTGGCCGGGTGCCGCCGCGGTCAGCGTTGCCGTCTCCGCCCTGGGCGCGCGGCTCTGGCGGCAGGAGCGGCGGAAGCCGGCCTGCGAACTGCTGTTCGACGGCGGCCGCTGGTGGCTGGTTCCGGCCCGGGGCCGGATCGTGCCGCTGGCCCGCGCCGTCTGGCACCTCCGCGGGCCTTTCGCCTGGTTGCGCGCGGAAGACTGCCTGGGCCGGCGCTGGTTCCTGGCCTGGATGCCGGACAACCTGCCGGCCCCGGCCCGACGTGAACTCAGGCTGGCCGTGTCGGCTGCCGCCGCTCCCGGGCCGCTGCCGCTCGTGGCACCCTAGGCGCCCATGTTCCAGCCCCTGTCCGTCGCCATCGGCCTGCGCTACCTTCGCGCCAAGCGCCGCAACGGCTTCATCTCCTTTCTGTCCCTGGCATCCATCCTGGGCATCATCCTCGGCGTCGTGGCCCTGATCACCACCATCGCGGTGATGAGCGGCTTCCAGCAGGAACTGCGCGAACGCATCCTCGGCATGGTCGCGCACGCCACCGTCTCCGGCGTGGACGGGCCCCTGCAGGATTGGCCTCGCGCCGTCGAGCTGGCCGATGAGGATCCGCGGGTGCTCGGCGCGGCGCCCTACGTCGAGACCGAAGCCCTGATCCAGGGCCGCCGGCGCCAGGGCGCGCTGCTGCGCGGGGTGGATCCGGCGCTGGAGCCGCGGGTGTCGCAACTGGCGGACAAGATGCGGCAGGGGCGGCTGGAAGACCTGCGGCCGGGCGAATACCGCATCCTGCTCGGCGTCGAGTTGGCCATGGTGCTGGGCGTGCAGGTCGGCGATCAGGTCAACGTGTTCATCTCCCAGGCTACGGTGACGCCGCTGGGCGCGATGCCGCGGGCCCGGCGCTTCACGGTGGCCGGCATCTTCGAGGCGGGCGCCCAGGAATATGACCTCGGCCTGGCGGTGATCCACCTCCAGGATGCCCAGGCCCTGACCAGGATGGGCGAGGGCGTCTCGGGCGTCCGCCTGCGCCTCGACGACCTCTGGGACGCATGGAATGTCGCCCGCGACCTGGCCGACCGGCTCGACGACGGCTTCTATCGGGTGCGCGACTGGAGCCGCGACCACGCCAACTTCTTCCGCGCGCTGAAGATGGAGAAGACGGTGATGTTCATCCTGCTGTCGCTGGTGATCCTGATCGCCGCCTTCAATCTGGTGTCCTCGCTGGTGATGCTGGTGCAGGACAAGCAGTCCGACATCGCCATCCTGCGTACCCTGGGCATGTCGCCCGGCGCGGTGATGCGGGTGTTCGTTGTCCAGGGGCTGGTGGTGGGCGTGGCCGGCATCGCGGTCGGCGTGGCCGCCGGCGTGGCCCTGGCCAGCAACCTCTCGCACGTGGTCGCCTTCGTCGAGGACCTGTTCGACACCGAACTCATGCCTTCGGACGTGTACTACATCAGCGGCGTGCCTTCGGTGGTGAACGTCTCCGATGTGCTGATGGTGGCGGCGGTGGCCTTCGTGATGTGCCTGCTGGCCACCCTGTACCCGGCCTGGCGCGCTTCCCGCACCGATCCGGCCACGGCCCTTCGCTATGAATGAGTCCGCCATGCCCGCCGTGATCCGCTGCCATGCGCTGGGCAAGACCTACGAGGAAGGCAACTTGCGCACGCCGGTGTTCCATGACCTCTCCCTCGAGGTGAAGGCGGGGGAAACGGTGGCCATCGTCGGCGCCTCGGGCGTTGGCAAGTCCACGCTCCTGCATCTGCTCGGCGGCCTGGACCACCCCAGCGCGGGCGAGGTGGAAGTGGCCGGCCAGCCGATGTCGGCGCTGTCGCCGAGGGCCCGCGGCGAGCTGCGCAACCGCGCCTTGGGCTTCATCTACCAGTTCCATCACCTGCTGCCGGAGTTCACCGCGCTGGAGAACGTCATGATGCCGCTGCTGGTGCGTGGCGAACCGGTAGCGAAGGCGCGCGAGCCGGCGCAGCGGCTGCTGGAGCGGGTCGGATTGGGCCATCGCCTGGCGCACAAGCCGGGTGAACTTTCCGGCGGCGAACGCCAACGCGCCGCCGTCGCCCGCGCCCTGGTGGCTCGCCCTGCTTGCGTGCTGGGCGACGAGCCCACCGGCAACCTGGACGAGAAAACCGCCGCCGGCGTGCTCGAACTGTTGCTTGAACTGAACCGGGAACAGGGCACGGCCCTGGTCCTGGTCACCCATGATCGCCGTCTGGCGCGGCGACTGGACCGGACCCTGGAACTGACCCAGGGAAAACTGCAGCCCCTGACCGGGGACTGAGTGTCCGCCGCGCCGGCGGCCTCCCCGCCAGCGTTCGGGCCGGCCTGTGCGCTGGCCATGCTGGCTGGCGTGCTGCTCGTCCAGCGCGCACCGTCCTTGCCGCCGGCATGGCTGGCGGTGCCGGTCCTCGTCACGGCCGTGGCGATCTGGTTCCGCGCTGGCGTTTGGCGTCCGTTCGGCGCCTTGCTGGCGGGCCTGGCCCTGGCCAGCCTGCATGGCGCGTATGCGTTGTCCCTGCAGTGGCCGGCGGAGCGGGGGGCGGGCAGCGGCTGGGTGCAGGGGCGGGTAGTGGGGCTGCCCGACCGCAGCCCGGACGCTTGGCGCTTCGCCTTCCGGGTGGAGGCCGGCGAGGGCCAGGCGGCCGCGCTGGCGGGCCGCCTGTTGCGGGTGTCCTGGTTTGCCGATCACGATCCCGGACAGCGCTTGCCGGAGGTCGAGGCCGGAAGCCGCTGGCGCCTCAACCTGCGCTGGCGGGCGCCGACGGGGTTGGCGAACCCCGGTGGCTTCGACCTGGAGCGCCGGGCGGTCGAACAGCGCATTGCCGCCCTGGCCCAGGTTCAGGGTGCGTCGGCCCAGGCCATCCTGCAGGAGCAGGGACGGGGACTGGACGCCTGGCGCGAACGGCAGGCGCGGCACATCGCCCAGGCGACCGGCATGCCGTCCGAACGCTTCGTCCGTGCCCTGGCCTTGGGCGATACCCGCGCTCTCGATGATCGCGATTGGGAGATCCTGCGCGTCACCGGGCTGACTCACCTGATTGCCATTTCCGGTTTCCACGTCGGGTTGGCGGCCGGCTTCGGGGCACTGCTGGCACGGTTGGCCTGGTGGCTGGCGCCTGGGTTGGGCCGGCACTGGCCGCGGCCGCTGGCCAGCGCGGCGGCGGCGCTGGCGGTTGCGGCCGCCTACACGGCTCTGGCCGGCTGCGCGCTGCCGACGGTGCGTACCCTGCTGATGATCGCGGTGCTGGCCCTGGCGCGCTTGTCGCGCCGTGGCAGCGGCCCGGCCACCGGTTTGTCCCTGGCCTTGTTGGCGATCCTGCTGGCCGATCCGCTGGCGGTACTGGCGCCGGGATTCTGGCTGAGCTTCGCTGGCGTGGCCTGGTTGCTGTGGTGCCTTCCGGGCAGGGAAGGCAGGCATCCGCTGCGCGGCCTGGTGTGGGCCCAGGTCGTCGCCACCGCCGGATTGTCACCGCTGACAGTCTGGTTCTTCCGTCAGGCTTCGCTGGCAGGCCCGCTGGCCAACCTGGCCGGCATTCCCTGGATCAGTCTGGTGGTGGTGCCGGCGGCCTTGTCGGGCTTGTTGCTGGCGCCACTGCACGAGGGTGCCGCCGGGTGGGCGTGGCGGGTGGCGGCGGCGGCCATGGAACTGCTGTGGCAGCTGCTGGAGCGGGTCGCACAATGGCCAGCCGCCTTCGTCTGGCTGCCGGAGCCGGACCTGGCCGGCCTGGCCCTGGCCCTGGCCGGCGCCTTCTGGCTGACCCTGCCCAGGGGCGTGCCGGGAAAGCCGCTGGCCCTGCTGCTGTGGCTGCCGATGCTTTGGCCGCGGCAGGACCTGCCGGCAGCCGGCGAGGTCGACATCGTCCAGTTCGACGTCGGCCAGGGTTTGGCTGTGCTGGTGCGCACGCAGCGGCATGCCTTGCTGTACGACGCCGGTCCGGCGCCGTCGCGTGGCCTGGATACCGGCGAAGCGGTGGTGTTGCCGGCCCTGCGCGCCATGGGCATGAGGCGCCTGGACATGCTGGTGCTGAGCCATGGCGACAACGACCATGCCGGCGGTGCCGCTGCGGTGCGGCGCGGCCTGCCGGTGGCGCGGGTGCTGGCCCCGCGGGGCTGGGCCCACGGCGGCATGGCGCCCTGTCTGGCCGGCGAGCGCTGGCACTGGGACGGCGTCGACTTCGACTGGCTGCATCCACCCCTGCATCTGCCCTACCTGCGCAACGACAGCAGCTGCGTCCTGCGGATACGGGCGTCGGGCCGGCAGGCGCTGTTGCCGGGCGATATCGGCCGGCAGGTGGAGGCCAGGCTGGCGCGTCATGCCGATATCGGCAGCGATCTGCTGCTGGTACCGCATCACGGCAGCGACAGCTCGTCCAGCCTGGACTTCCTGGCAGCGGTGCGGCCCAGGCTGGCCCTGCTGTCGGCCGGCCGTGACAACCGCTTCGGCTTCCCGAAACCGGTGGTCCTGGGACGCTACGCGCGTTACGGCGTGGGACTGCTCGACAGCGCCGGGCACGGCAGTCTTCGCATCCGGCTCGGTCCGGCCGGCGTCGAGGTGCGGGAGCGGTTCCGTCTGGACCGGCCGCGCTACTGGCGTCATGCCGGCGGCGGGTATGCTATCGGCGGTCCCCCCGAACCCGACAGGTGACGAGTGCTGGAACTGATCAAAGCCGGCGGCTGGGTGATGCTGCCGATCATCGTGCTGGCCGTGCTGGCCCTGGCGATCATCCTGGAACGCTTCTGGAGCCTGCGCCGGCGCGAGGTGCTGCCGCCCGGTCTGGGAGAAGAGGTCCGGGAGTGGGCAAAGGGCCGCCAGCTCGATCCCAGGCACATCGAGGTCCTGCGCCGGAATTCGCCCCTGGGGGAACTGCTGGCAGCCGGCCTGGACGTGCGCGAACGCCCGCGCGAGCTGATCAAGGAGCGCATCGAAGACGTCGGCCGGCACGTGGCGCACCGGTTGGAACGGTTCCTCAACACCCTGGGCACCATCGCTGCGGTCACGCCGCTGCTGGGCCTGCTCGGCACCGTGTTCGGCATGATCGAGATGTTCCTCGACATCCTGGTGTCCGGCGTCGGTGACGCCAACCAACTCGCCGGCGGCATCGGCCAGGCCCTGATCTCCACCGCCGCCGGCCTGTGCGTGGCCATACCGGCCTTGATGTTCCATCGCCATCTGCGGGGGCGGGTCACCGCCTACATCATCGAGATGGAGCAGCAGGCCATGGCCCTGCTCGATGCTCTCGACCCCGGCGTGACGCCGACGCCGGCGCGAGCGGCCGGTCGTGCCGGCAGCAGGCGGAGCGGCACGGCATGAGGCTGAGCTCGGGCAAGTTGCCGGACGAGCCGGAGATCAATCTGGTCTCGCTGATCGACGTGGTGTTCTGCCTGATCGTCTTCCTGGTGGTCACCACCACCTTCGACCATCGGGCGGCGCTCAACCTGGTGTTGCCGACCGCGCAGCAGCCGGCGCCGGTCGAGGAAGTGGCGCCGCTGGTGCTGGTGGTGGATGCCGAGGGGCGCTATTTCCTGGACCAGGACGAAGTGCTCAGGCGCGACACCGCTTCCCTGAAGGAGGCCATCGCCCGGGTAGCCGGCGCCGATCGCCAGCGGCCGGTGGTGATACGCGGCGATGCGCGGGCGCCGGTGCAGGCGCTGGTCACTGCCATGGACGCGCTTGGCCAGCTTGGCTTCACCCGCATCCGCATCGCCACCGCGCCCGAGGCAAGGCCTTGAGCGTGGAGACCTCGTCCTGGAGGATCTACCGGCGCCTGCTTGGCCGGGCCGGGCGCTACTGGCCGCTGCTGGCCGCCGCCGCCGTCGGCATGGTGTTCGAGGCCGCGGCCGCCGGCGCCTTCACCGCGCTGATGGAACCGATGGTCAACGAGACATTCGTGGCCCGGAACCCCGACGTCCGCTGGACGCTGCCGCTGGCCATCGTCGGCCTGTTCCTGCTGCGCGGCATCGCCACCTTCTGCACCGACTACGGCATGGCGCGGGCCGGGCGCAGCGTGGTGCGCGATCTGCGCCACGACATCCTGGCCAAGTATCTGCGCCTGCCCAGCTCGCGTTTCGACCTCGAGCCGGTTCCGTCCATGGTCTCGCGCCTGAACTACGACACCGAGCAGGTCACACAGGCCTCGAGCGAGGCCATCAAGACCATCCTCACCGACAGTCTGACCATCCTCGTGCTGCTGGGCGTCATGCTGTACCAGAGCCCGCGGGTGACCCTGGTGATGCTGGTGCTGGCGCCGCTCATCGCCCTGATCTCCTCGAGCGTGGGCCGGCGCTATCGGCGCATCAACCGCGGCATCCAGGACGGCGTGGCCAGCATGGCGCAGGTGGCCGAACAGGCGCTGTCGGCCCACCAGGAAGTGAAGATATACGGCGCCCAGGCGTCGGAACTGGCCCGCTATGACGAGCTGATAGACCGCAACCTGCGCCTGGGCACCAAGGTCGAGGCGACCCGGGCCGCTGCCTCATCGGTGGTGCAACTGCTGGCAGCGGTGGCGCTGGCGGTGATCCTGCTGGTGGCGGGGCTGGAGGCGGCCAAGGGGCGGATGAGCGCCGGCAGCTTCGTGGCCATGCTGACGGCGATGATGGCGATGCTGCCCTCGCTCAAGCGCATCACCAACGTTCAGGCGCTGATCCAGCGCGGCGTGGCGGCGGCGGACCGCCTGTTCGCCATCCTGGACTCGCCGGACGAGCCCGATGGCGGCACCGTCACCGTCGGACGCGTGCGCGGCGAGATCGAATTCCGCGGAGTCGGCCTGCGTTACGCCGGCAGCGAGCAGGCCGCCCTGCAGGGCATCAGCTTCCGGGCCGAGCCGGGCACCGTCACCGCCATCGTCGGCCGCTCCGGCAGCGGCAAGTCCACCCTGATCCGGCTGTTGCCGCGTTTCTACGAGGCCAGCGAAGGCCAGGTGCTGGTGGATGGCCGGCCGGTGCAGGACTACCGCCTGGCCGACCTGCGCCGGCAGATCGCCCTGGTCGGTCAGCGGGTGATGCTGTTCGACGACAGTGTCGCCGCCAACATTGCCTACGGCATGCCCGACCGGGCGGATCCCGAACGCATCCGGGCCGCGGCCGAGGCCGCCAATGCCCTGGAGTTCATCGAACGCCTGCCGGGTGGCATGCAGGCGCGCATCGGCGAAAACGGCGGTCTGCTTTCCGGCGGTCAGCGCCAGCGCCTGGCGATCGCCCGCGCCATCCTCAAGGACGCGCCGATCCTGATCCTGGACGAGGCGACGGCAGCCCTGGACACCGAGTCGGAGCGGCTGGTGCAGGCTGCCCTGGACCGTCTGATTCCCGATCGCACGACCCTGGTGATCGCCCACCGCCTGTCCACGGTCGAGCACGCCGACCAGGTGCTGGTGCTGGACGGCGGCCGGCTGGTCGAGCAGGGCCGGCACGCCGAACTGCTGGCCCGCGGCGGCCTGTACGCGCACCTGCACCGCATGCAGTTCAGGGAGGCGGAAGGCTCGTGAGGGCGCGGCTGGAAGCCTGGCTACTGCGGCGCTGGTACGGCGGCGTGGCGCCCGGCCCGGTGCTGCGCCTGCTGTCCCGGCTGTACGACCGGCTTTCCTCCCGACGTCGCCAGCGTGCCGCCGCCGCCGCGGCCTCGCCCGGCGTGCCGGTGCTGGTGGTCGGTAACCTGGTGGCCGGCGGCGCCGGCAAGACGCCGCTGGCCATCGCCCTGGGCCGCGAACTTGCCCGCCGCGGATGGTCAGCGGGCATCGTCAGCCGCGGCCATGGCCGCCGGGGCAATGGGCCGTTGCGGGTGGAAGCCGGCATGTCGCCGGCCCTGTGCGGTGACGAACCGCTGCTGATCGCCGAGCGTACCGGCCTGCCGGTCTTCGTCGATCGCGACCGCCTGGCCGCGGCCCGCGCCGCCGTCGCCGCCGGTTGCGACCTGGTGATCGCCGACGACGGCCTGCAGCACCTGCGCCTGGCCCGCGACATCGAGATCGAAGTGGTGGACGGCGAACGCCGCTACGGCAATGGCCTGCTGCTGCCGGCCGGACCGCTGCGCGAGCCGGCCGGGCGCCGGGTGGATTTCCGCGTCGTCAACGGCGGCACGGCGGGCGAGGGCGAGGTTCCGATGCGCCTGCAGCCGGGTGCCGCCCGCGCCCTCGACGGCAGCAGCGAGCGTCCGCTGTCGGCCTTCGCCGGCCAGCGCGTGCATGCCGTCGCCGGCATCGGCCATCCGCAGCGCTTTTTCGCGGCCCTGCGCGGCGCCGGCCTGGAACCGCTCGAACATCCCTTCCCGGACCACCACGTCTTCCATCCGGAAGAACTGCGCTTCGATCCGCCGCTGCCGCTGCTGATGACCGAGAAGGACGCGGTCAAGTGCCGCGGCCTCGGCCTGGACGACGCCTGGGCCGTTCCTGTGGAAGCGAAGCTGCCAGAAGCCTTTTACGATGCCGTGGCCGCCCGCCTGGCATCCACGGATTCCCGATATGGCCGCACCTGATTTCATCGTCGCCATTCCTGCCCGTTACGGCGCCAGCCGATTGCCCGGCAAGCCGCTGCGCCTGGTCGGCGGCCAGCCGCTGGTGTTGCGCGTGGTCGAACGTGCCCTGCAGGCCGGCGCCCGCGAGGTGGTGGTGGCCACGGACGACGCCCGCGTCGCCGAGGCCCTGGCCGGGCAGGCGGTGCGCGTCTGCATGACCAAACCCGATCACCTCTCCGGCACCGACCGCCTGGCCGAGGTCACCGACCAGCTGGGCTGGAGCGAGGACACCGCGGTGGTGAACCTGCAGGGCGACGAACCCTTCGCCCCACCAGAGGGCATCCGCGCCGTCGCCGACTTGCTGGTGAAGTCCGGCGCCGACATGGCCACCCTCGCCACGCCGGTCACCGACAGCGCAAGCCTGTTCGATCCGAACACGGTGAAGGTGGTGCGCGACGCGTCCGGCATGGCCCTGTACTTCAGCCGCGCACCCATCCCCTGGCAGCGCGATCGCTTCGCCCGGGACCGGCTGTCGCCGCCCGGGCCGGACACCCTGCGGCACATCGGCATCTACGCCTACCGCGCCGGCTTCCTGCGCTGCTTTGCCGCCATGCCGCCTGGCCGGCTTGAGCAAATGGAGGCGCTGGAGCAGTTGCGGGTGCTGGAAGCCGGCCACCGCATCGCCGTGGCCCTGACGCCGGTGCCGTTCCCGCCCGGCGTGGACACCGAGGAAGACCTGGCCAGGGCCAATGCCTTCATCTCGGACACCGATCAACAATAGCGTGTAAATACTTGAAAATACTGTTTGTTTGCATGGGGAACATCTGCCGCTCGCCGCTGCTGGAAGGCTGGGCGCGGCAGGTGCTGGGCGACACCGGCCTGGTGCGCCTGGTGGATTCGGCCGGTACCGGCGCTTGGCACGCCGGCCAGCCGCCCGACCCGCGTGCCGTTGCGGTGGCGGCCCGGTACGGCCTGGACATATCCGGCCTGCGCGCCCGCCAGGTGCGCGCCGACGACTTCCAGGGCATGGACCTGATCCTCTGCGCCGACCGCGACAACCAGCGCGAACTGCTGCGCCGGGCTCCGCCGGACGCCCGCGCGCGCATCGCCCTGGCCCTGGACTGGGCCGGGGTGCAGGCCGGTGGCGAAGTGCCTGATCCGTATTACGGGAGCGCAGCCGACTTCGAACGGGTCAATGCCCTGTGCCGTGACGCGGCCGAGGGCCTGCTGCGGCGCCTGCGCGGGCAGGCATAATCCCCGGCACGTCCAAGGAGCAGCGCATGTCGCCGGCCCTCGCCCCCGAACTGCCCGACACCCTGCATTGGCTCAATGCCGACCCGCAGCCGTTGCCCGCCTACCGCGGTCGCGTGCTGGGTCTGATGTTCTGGAATTCCGGCTCGGCGTACTGCCAGAACATGGTGGACGAGCTGCAGCGCCTGCAGGCGCGCTTTCCCTTGGCCTTGTCGCTGCTGGGGCTGCACGTGCCCAAGTTCGATGCCGAACTGGACAGCCGGCTGGTGCTCAAGGCCGTCAACCGCATGGGACTGTCCTTTCCGGTGGCCAACGATCCCGGCTGGGTGGCCTGGCAGCACTACGGCATCCGCGCCTGGCCCTCGGTTGCCCTGGTAGACTCTCAGGGCAGGCTGCGTCAGGTGTTTGCCGGCGACGACCAGGGCCCTGCCCTGGAAGCCGCGGTGTCGCAGCTGGTGGAAGAGGCCGACGGCGCCCTTTCGCCGCCGCGGCAGCCGCGCCGCCTGGGTGCCGAGCCACGCCTGCCCCTGGCCTTTCCGGCCGGGCTGGCGGCGGGCGAGAACCATCTCTACGTCGCCGATACCGGCCATCACCGCGTACTGGAGTGCAGCCATTCCGGCCGGGTATTGCGCGAGTTCGGCACCGGCCACGGCGATTATCTGGACGGGCCGGTCGAGGAAGCCGCGTTCCGGCATCCGCGCGGCCTGTGCCTGGTCCGCGAATCGCTCTACGTCGCCGACGCCGGCAACCACTGCATCCGCCGCATCCGCCTGCTCGACGGTGCGGTCGAAACGGTGCTGGGCCAGGGCCGGTCCGGGCAGCCGCACGAGGGCAAGGGAAAAGGAGCCGATTTCGCCCTGAACCAACCCTGGGACCTCACCGGTGGCATCGAACGCCTGTACATCGCCATGGCGGGCAGCAACCAGATCTGGGAATACGACCTAGGCCAGTCGCGAATGCGCTGCCTGGCCGGCACTGGCGAGCTGGGCATCGCCGACGGGCCGGCCCGCAGCGCCATGTTCGCCCATCCTGCCGCCTTGGTGCAGGTGCAGCAGATGCTGTACGTGGCCGATTCCGCCACGTCGGCGGTGCGTGCGGTTCAGATCGCCCAGGGGCAGGTGCAGACCCTGGTCGGACAGGGGCTTTACGAGTTTGGCGACCAGGACGGGCAGCGCCGCGAGGCGCGCATGCAGTTGCCGCTGGGGCTGGCCCTGGATCCCGGTTCCCCGGTGCTGTGGGTGGCCGATGCCTACAACGGGCTGCTGCGGCGGCTGCGACTGGGCGGCGGCGACATGGCCACGCTGGAATTGTCGCATCCGCTGGAGCAGCCGGCCGCTCTGGCCGCAGGCTCCGGTTCCCTGTGGATCGCCAACACCGGCGCGCACGAGGTGCTGCGGTACGACTTGGGCACCGGCAAGCTGACCCGCCTGCCGATCGGCGAATGAGCGGGGAAGCGGCTCCGGCGCCGGCCTTCGACGGCAAGGCCTTCGTGCGTGGCCTGACCTCGGCGCCGGGCGTGTACCGGATGCTGGCGGCCGACGGCAGCGTGCTCTACGTCGGCAAGGCGGCTTCGCTGCGCAAGCGCGTGGCCAGCTACTTCCTCAAGGAGCAGCCTTCCCGGCGCATCGCCCTGATGGTGTCGCAGATCGCCGGCATCGAGGTGACGGCGACCCGCACCGAGAGCGAGGCCCTGATCCTGGAGAACCAGCTGATCAAGGCCCTGCGTCCCCGCTACAACGTTCTGTTGCGGGACGACAAGAGCTACCCGCACATCCTGCTGACCGAGGAAACCTGGCCGCGACTGGCTTTCCACCGCGGCCCGCGGGCGGTGGCCGGCCGCTATTACGGGCCGTATCCAGGCTCCGGCGCAGTGCGCGAGACCCTGGACCTGATGGCCAAGATCTTCCGCTTGCGCACCTGCGAGGACAGCGTGTTCCGCAACCGCAGCCGACCCTGCCTGCAACACCAGATCGGCCGCTGCAGCGCGCCTTGCGTCGGCCTGATCGCCGCCCGCGACTACGACGCCGACGTGCGCCGGGCCGCCCTGTTCCTGGAGGGCCGCAGCAACGAACTGGTGGACGAGCTGACCCGGGCCATGGACGAGGCCTCGTCGCGGCTGGAGTTCGAGCAGGCGGCGCGGCTGCGCGACCAGATCGCGGCGATCCGGCGCGTGCAGGCCCGGCAGTACGTCGAAGGCGAGCAGCTGGACATGGACATACTGGCCTGCGAGGTCGGGCAGGGCAGCGCCTGCGTGCTGCTGCTGGCCTTCCGCAACGGTTTCAATCAGGGCACCCGCAGCTTCTTCCCGCGTACCAACGGCGAGGAATCCCCGGCGGAGGTGCTGGGCGCCTTCGTCGCCCAGCATTACCTGGAGCAGCGGCCGCCGCGCGAGATCGTGCTCAGCCACGACATCCACGACCGGGCACTGCTGCAGGATGTGCTGAGCAGCCAGGCCGGGCGCAAGGTCGAGATCAAGGCCTCGGTGCGCGGCGAACGGGCCCGCTTCCTCGATCTCGCCAGGCAGAACGCCCGCCTGGCCCTGAATGCCGAGCTGACTTCCAGCGTTGCCCAGCGCACGCGCCTGCTGTCGCTGCAGGAGCTGCTGGGCCTGGCCGAGCCGCCGGCGCGCATCGAGTGCTTCGACATCAGCCACACCCTTGGCGAGGCTACGGTGGCCTCCTGCGTGGTGTTCGACACGGAAGGTCCCGTGCGCGGCCAGTACCGGCGCTACAACATCACCGGCATCACTCCGGGCGACGACTACGCCGCCATGCACCAGGTCCTGCAACGCCGTTTCCGCCGCGGCATGGACGAGGGCGTGCTGCCGGACCTGCTGCTGATCGACGGCGGCGCCGGCCAGCTGGCCCAGGCGCGGGCCGTGCTCGACGAGTTGGGCGTGACCGGCGTGGCCCTGGTCGGCGTGGCCAAGGGCGAGGAGCGCCGCGCCGGTCACGAAACCCTGATCCTGCCGGACGGCAAGCAATTGCGCCCGGGCGCGGCCTCACCCGGCTTGCAACTGATCCAGCAGGTGCGTGACGAGGCGCACCGCTTCGCCATCACCGGCCATCGCGGAAAACGCCAGAAGGCGCGCGAGACCAGCCGGCTGGAGGACATTCCGGGCATCGGCCCGAGGCGACGCTCGGCCCTGCTCAAGCACTTCGGTGGCCTGGCCGGCCTGCGCGGGGCCGGCGTCGAGGAAATCGCCCGTGTCGAAGGGGTGAACCGCGCCCTGGCCGAACGCATCTACCACGCCCTGCACGGACTTGGGCCACAATCTCCCGACGACGCTTCCAGCGCAGGCACGCCGTGACCCTGACCATTCCCACCCTGCTGACGCTGTTCCGGATCCTGCTGATCCCGGTCCTGGTCGCAGTCTTCTACCTGCCTTATGCGTGGACCAACATCGCCGCGGCGGCGATATTCCTGCTGGGCGCCAGCACCGATTGGCTGGATGGTTGGATTGCCCGCAGGTTCCGCATGTTCTCCGCCTTCGGCGCCTTCCTGGACCCGGTGGCCGACAAGCTCACCGTGGCCTTCGCCCTGCTGCTGGTGGTGGAACGGCACGATACGCCCTGGATGGCCCTGCTCAGCGCCATCATCATCGGCAGGGAAATCACCATCAGCGCGCTGCGGGAGTGGATGGCGCAGGTCGGCGCGCACGGCCTGGTGAAGGTGGCGGGGCTGGGCAAGCTCAAGACCATCGTGCAGATGGTGGCGATCACCTGCCTGTTGTTTGAGGAAGACCTGCTGGGCCTGCCCGTGTTCAGGATCGGCGAATGGCTGCTGGCGGTGGCGGCGACGCTGACCCTGTGGTCGGGCTGGGACTACCTGCGCGCCGCCTGGCCGGCGATGCGGCAGAAGGGGTAGGGATGGCTAAGGTCGTTTTCGCGCTGACGGGGTATTGACACCCCCGGGTGGCTTGCCCAAAATGCGCGTCTCCCGCGGGAATAGCTCAGTTGGTAGAGCACGACCTTGCCAAGGTCGGGGTCGCGAGTTCGAGTCTCGTTTCCCGCTCCAGGTTCCGACAAGACCCCGCTCGCGGGGTCTTGTTCTTTCCGGGCCAGGCAGGCGCTAAGCTTGCTTCCGGATCGCCTCCCGGCCGGGTGGCAGAGTGGTTATGCAGCGGACTGCAAATCCGCGTACGCCGGTTCAATTCCGACCCCGGCCTCCAGTTCGAAGCCCCGCCCCGGCGGGGCTTCGTCTTTTCCGCTGCTGCCGTTGTCGTCGCCGGCAGGCTTGCGGCACCATGCCGGCAGGCCCGGCCCGGGTGGCGAAACCGGTAAACGCAGGGGACTTAAAATCCCCCGGCCGCAAGGCCATGTGGGTTCGACTCCCACCCCGGGCACCAGCACAGGAGAGCCCATGCTGCCTTCGCGATACTGGCCTTTCGCGGCCTGCCTGCTGTTGACGCTGGTTTTCGGCATCGCCCTGGCCTGGACGCCGGTGGCCGGCTGGGGGCTGGCGATCTTCGGCGGCCTGAGCGTCGTCGGCGTGATCGACCTGTTGCAGCGCAAGCAGGCCCTGCGGCGCAACTATCCGGTGGCGGCGCATTTCCGCTACGGCCTGGAATCCATCGGCCCGGAGATCCGCCAGTACTTCATCGAGAGCGACACCGATGAGCGGCCGTTCTCGCGCCAGCAACGGGCCATCGTCTACCAGCGCGCCAAGGACGTGTTGGACAAGCGGCCTTTCGGCACCCAGCGCGACCTCTACGGCGAGCACTACGAGTGGATCAACCATTCGCTGCGGCCGGTACGGATCGAATCGGCCGACTTTCGTGTGGTCGTGGGCGAGGACCGCGCGCAACCCTACGCGGCCAGCGTGTTCAACATCTCGGCGATGAGCTTCGGCTCGCTTTCCGCCAACGCCATCCGTGCGCTCAACGAAGGTGCACGGCGCGGCCGCTTCTATCACGACACCGGCGAGGGCTCGATCTCGATCTACCACCGTGAGAACGGCGGCGACCTGGTCTGGGAGATCGGCTCGGGCTATTTCGGCTGCCGCAACGGGGAGGGCCGGTTCGACGCTGAGCGTTTCCAGCGCAACGCCGGCGACCCGCAGGTGAAGATGATCGAACTCAAGCTCAGCCAGGGCGCCAAGCCCGGCCAGGGCGGGATCCTGCCGGCAGCCAAGGTCAGCGCCGAAATCGCCCGGGCCCGTGGCGTACGGCAAGGCGTGGACTGCGTATCGCCGGCGGCGCACAGCGCCTTCGACACGCCGATCGGCCTGCTCGAGTTCATCCAGCGCCTGCGTGATCTGTCCGGCGGCAAGCCCACCGGCTTCAAGCTGGCCATCGGTCATCCCTGGGAGTGGTTCTCGATCGCCAAGGCCATGCGCGAGACCGGCATCCTGCCCGACTTCATCGTCGTGGACGGCGGCGAGGGCGGCACCGGCGCGGCGCCACTGGAGTTCACCGACCATGTCGGCGCCCCCATGCGCGAGGCGCTGATGCTGGTGCACAACACCCTGGTCGGCCTGGACCTGCGCGCCCGGGTCAAGCTGGCGGCTGCCGGCAAGATCATCACCGCCTTCGACATCGCCCGGGCCATGGCCCTGGGCGCGGACTGGTGCAATGCCGCCCGAGGCTTCATGTTCGCCTTGGGCTGCATCCAGTCGCAGAGCTGCCACACCGACCGCTGCCCGACCGGCGTCGCCACCCAGGACCGGCACCGCCAGGCCGCCCTGGACCCGGCCGACAAGGCGGCGCGCGTGCACAACTTCCACCGCAACACGCTCGAAGCGCTCAGGGACCTGCTGGCCGCGGCCGGGCTCGAGCATCCGCGCCAGTTGGGCCCCGAGCACATCATCCGCCGGATATCGTCCACCGAGGTGCGCTCGCTGGCCAAACTGCACCGCTTCGTGCCGCAGGGCCAGCTGCTGGAAACCATTCCCGACCATCCGGTGTTCCAGGTGTTCTGGGAAAGCGCCCGGCCGGACCGGTTCGCGCCGCCGCCGGAAGCCGCGGCGATGCTGGCGACCAAGTTGCGCTGAGCCGTGGGCAAAGCGACCGTGGCCGGAAGCGGCGACGTGCAAGCGCGGGGCGCTGTCGCCGTCCCGCCCTCGTCGGCTTGACCGGTTTTTGCCCCCCGCGTAAGATGCGCGGCCTCCCGGGCGGTTAGCTCAGCGGTAGAGCACTGCTTTCACACGGCAGGGGTCACAGGTTCAAATCCTGTACCGCCCACCAGGATCCGAAACCAAGCCGGGCATGCCCGGCTTTTTTCATGCCCGGACGCCGGGCGGCTCATTCCAGCTGGGCACGCGCGAACTCGGCGTCCAGCGCTTCCATCGCGTCCCGCGGCTTCAGCTTGCCGGCCTTCTCGTAGGCAGCCGCAGCGGCGTCCTCGCCATCCTCGCCATGCAGGAGCAGCAGCATGGCGGCGTGTTCGTTGTGCGCCACGGGTGCCGCCGGGATCAGCTTGAGCGCGGTGGCCATGTGCTTCTCGGCGGCGCTGGCCTTGGCGCCATAGGTCAGGCCGCCGACCATGGCGCCGACCTTGCCGATGATCTCGGCGTGGTACTGGGCCATGGCCAGATGCGCCTCGGCATGTTTCGGGGCGAGTTCGAGCGCCTTCTCAAGCGCCTTGCGCACTTTGCCGGCCAGGCCCATTTTCAGGGCCTTGGCGATGCTGATGCCCTGGCTGTAGCGGCCCAGCCCGAAGGCATGGCGGTAATGGCTGTTGGCCTCGCCGGGCAGGGCGGCGATGGCGTCCTCGGCCAGCCTGGCCACCCGCTCGAAGCGCTCGAGCCGGTCGTCTTCGTCGTCCACCAGATGGGTGGCGTGGATGCCCAGGGCCTTGCAGGCCACCGAGGCGCCGACGGGGCCCAGGGCGACGCCGGCCTCGTAGGCCCGCTGGAAATCGCCGCGGTGGAAGGCCCGCCAGGCCTCCTGCAGGGCCTCGGCCAGGCCCTCGGCGTCCAGGCCCTTGGGCGCGGCCTTGCCGGCGGCCTTGATCAGGGCGGCGGCGCGTTTGTCGTCCGGGAAGGGCTCGGCGTCGCCGGCATGCAGGTCCGGCCAGGCCTTCCTGAGCTTGTCTCCGGCGTAGTCGAAGCCCTTGCCATCGTGCGGGAAGCGGGCCCAGGCGGATTTCTTCGCGGCCATTGGCGGTCTCCTGACAGGGACGTCCAGCTTGTCCCGAGCTCCGTCGGGCCGCAAGCGGGCTAGTGTGAAAACTCGACGCGGCGACACCAGACTCGGGCCCGACACCGGCCCTTTCCGGCCGCACGACACGAGGTGAGCCATGACCCGTTCGACCCGTTCCGCCAGCAAGGCCCGTCCGGCCCGCGCCGCCGCCACGCCCGTCACCGCCCGCAACCTGCTGCTGGCCGGCCTGGGTGCCGTGGCCATCGGTCGCCGCCAGGCGGCGCAGGCTGTCGAGACCCTGGCCGCCGCTCCCGAAGCGCTGCGCGAGCGCGCCTGCGCCGCAGCCGAGCAGGCCCGCAGCGAGGTCGCGAAGCTGCGCAGGCAGGCGGAAAAGAAGATCGCCCCGCTACGCAGGCAGGCTGAGGCCAAGGTGGCGCCGCTGCGCAAGCAGGCGCTGGCTTTCGCCGACCAGGCCCAGGCCGAGTTCGAGACCCGCCTGCAGCCCGTGCTGGCGCGTTTCGGCCTGGCCGACAAACCGACCCGTGCCCGCCGTCGTTCGGCGGCGAAGAAGGCGACCCGCCGTCCGGCTGCCCGCAAGGCCAGCAAGCGCGCCCGCCGCGCCTGAATCTCTCTTCCCGTCAGTTGGGAGACTTGTTGCCCCGGCCCGCAAGGCCGGGGCATCTTTTTGCCGAAGGCGCCATGCTGGCGGCGCCGTCGGCGCATCGGGGATAATCGCGGCCTCTCGCGCCGAAACCCGGAGTTCCATGAGCGCCCGCATCCTCGATGGCAAGGGCATCGCCGAAGACCTGCTGGACGACCTGGCCAAGCGGGTCCAGGCCCGGCTCGCCGCCGGCAAGCCGGCACCCGGCCTGGCCGTGGTGCTGGTGGGCGACGACCCCGCTTCGGCCGTCTACGTGCGCAACAAGCGCCGCGCCGCCGCGAAGGTGGGCATTCGCGCCGTCGACTACGACCTGCCGGCCAGCACCGGCGACGAAGAGTTGCTCGCCCTCGTCGACAGGCTCAACGCCGACCCGGCCATCCACGGCATCCTGGTCCAGTTGCCGCTGCCGGGCGGTCGTGACGCCAGCGCCCTGATCCATCGCATCGATCCGCGCAAGGACGTGGACGGCTTCCACCCGGAGAACGTCGGCCACCTGGCCCTGCGCCAGTTCGGCCTGCGGCCCTGCACGCCACGCGGCATCACCACGCTGCTGGCCTATACCGACCAGCCGGTGCGCGGCCGCAGCGCCACCATCGTCGGCGTCAGCAACCACGTCGGCCGGCCGATGGCGCTGGAACTGCTGATCGCTGGCTGCACCACCACCTGCTGCCACAAGTTCACCCCGCGCGAGGTGCTGGAGCGGCAGGTGCGCGAGGCCGACATCCTGGTGGTGGCGGTGGGCCGGCCGGGCATCGTTCCGGGCGAATGGGTCAAGCCCGGCGCCGTGGTCATCGACGTCGGCATCAACCGGCTCGAGGACGGCCGCCTGGTCGGCGACGTCGGCTTCGAGGAGGCGGCCAGGCGCGCTTCCTGGATCACGCCGGTGCCCGGTGGGGTGGGGCCGATGACCGTGGCCACCCTGATGCAGAACACGCTCGAGGCCGCCGAGGCCTTCGACACACAAGCGTCATGATGATCGTCTGACATCGAGGCCGGGATGCCGATTACGACGCGCCGATTCTTCCGCCTTGCCCTGATTGCCGCGCTGGCGGCGTTGCTGGCCGCCTGCGCCGCCATCGCCGGCCGGGCCGGCGACCGCCTGGCAGCGCAGCTCGGGCAGGCGGTGGTCGACAGCGACGATCCGGCCACCGTCCGCGACGGCCTGCCGGCCTACTTGCTGCTGATCGACGGCCTGATCGCCGACGGCAAGCCGGATTCGCCGCGCAAGGCGAGCCTGCTGCTGGCCGCGGCGGAACTCAACGGCGCCTACGCCGGCAACTTCACCGGCGACGATGCGGTGCGGGCCCGGCGCATGGCGGCCAAAGCGCTGGACTACGCCCGGCGCAGCATCTGCGTCACCGACGAGGCGATCTGCAGGGCCCTGGACGGCGATATTCCAGCCTTTGAGGCGGCGGTGGCGAAGGCGTCGGCCGAGGATGTGAAAGCGCTTTACGGCCTGGCTGCGGCCTGGGCCGGCGTACTGCAGGCAAACAGCGGCGACTGGGGCCTGATCGCCGAACTGCCCAAAGTGCAGGCCCTGCTCGAGCGGGTGGTGGAGATCGAGCCCGGCCACGGCGGCGGCATGGCCCAGGCCTACCTGGGCGTGCTGCATTCGCTGCGCCCGGAATCCTTCGGCGGCCAGCCCGGGCGCGGTCGCCAGCATTTCGAACAGGCGATCGCCCTCAGCGGTGGCCGCAACCTGATGGCGCGCACGTTGATGGCGGAGTACTACGCCCGCCTGGTCTTCGATCAGGACCTGCACGATCGTCTGCTCGGCGAGGTACTGGCCGCCGACCCGGTCGCACCCGGCTATACGCTGATGAACGTGCTGGCGCAGGAGCGGGCGCGTAAGCTGCTGGAGAGCGGCAAGGACTATTTCTGAGGCGAGGAACGATGAGCCGGGGCATGCGCGCAATCCTGACCCTTCTGGTCTGCTTGCTGGCGGGCACGGCCTGGGCCCAGCAGATCAAGATCGCCACGCTGGCGCCGGAAGGCTCGGCCTGGATGCGCGAGCTGCGCGCCGCCGCCGCCGAGGTCAAGGCCGGCACCGGGGGCAGGGTGGAGGTGAAGTTCTACCCCGGCGGCGTGATGGGCAACGACGCCGTGGTCTTGCGCAAGATGCGGCTGGGACAGCTGCAGGGCGGAGTGTTCACCGGCAGCGAGCTGTCGCTGGTCTATCCGGATTCGCAGCTGTACAGCCTGCCCTTCCTGTTCCGGAACTGGGACGAGGTGGCAGCGGTGCGGGCCCAGGTCGACCCGCTGCTGGCCAAGGGTTTCGAAGAGCGCGGCCTGCGCCTGCTCGGCGTGAGCGGCGTCGGTTTCGCCTACATCATGGGCAACAAGCCGCTGCGCAGCCAGGCCGACGTCGCCGGCATCAAGCTGTGGGTGCCGCAGAACGACACGATCGCCATCCGCACCTTCGAACTGGGCGGAGTCAGCCCGATTCCGCTGCCGATCGGCGACGTGTTCACCGCGCTGCAGACCGGCATGGTGGACACCGTGGCCAACACGCCCAGCGGTGCCATCGCCCTGCAGTGGCACGGTCGGCTGCGCAGTCTCGTTGATCTGCCGCTGAGTTACGTGGTCGGTTTCCTGGTGCTGGACGACAAGGCCTGGGCAAGACTGTCGCCGGAAGACCGGCAGGTGCTGGCCGGGGCCTTCGCCGGCGCCGCCCGCCGCATGGATGCCAGCGTGCGCGAAGACGAGGACGAAGCCCTGAAAGCCTTGCGCCGCCAGGGCCTGGTGGTGACCGAGCTGGCGCCGGAAGAGGCGGCGCGCTGGCGCGGACTGGGCGAGCAGGTGATGGCGGAACTCGAAACCAGGCAGGCGATCTCGCCGGCCTTGCTGGCGGAAGTCCGGCGGGTGCTGGCCGAGGCAAGGGCCGACTGAATGCCCGCGCAGCGGACGCGGCGCTGGCTGGACGGCCTGCACCGGGCGGAGGACATGCTGCTGGCGGCCCTGGTGGCGGCGCTGCTGCTGCTGTCGGTGAGCCAGATCGGCCTGCGGGTCTTTTTCGACACCGGCCTGGCCTGGGCGGAAGCCGCGGGCCGGGCTGGCGTGTTGTGGCTCGCCCTGCTGGGGGCGCTGGCGGCGACCCGCGAGCGCCGCCACATCGCCATCGACGTGTTGCCGCGCTTGCTGCCGCCACGGCTGCGCCGGCTGGCCTGGGCCGTCGCGCAACTGGCCGCGTCCGCGCTCTGCGGCAGCCTGGCCTGGCTGGGCTGGGGCCTGGTGCGGCTGGAACGCGAGGCGCCGGTGCCCTTCATCGAGGGCATCCCGAGCTGGGTACCGATGCTGGCCCTGCCGCTGGGCTTCGGGCTGATGGCGCTGCGCTTCCTGCTGACGGCGGGCACTGGCCCGGGGGCAGACCGTGCGCCAGGCGCGCCGCCATCCCCGGAGACGGGGGAAGGGGCGCGGCCATGAGCCTGTGGCTGGGCCTGCTGATCCTGCTGGCGTTGGCAGCGCTGGGCATGCCCCTCTTCGCGGTCATCGCCGGCGTGGCCCTGCTGGGTTTCCACCTCGCCGGCTACGACCCGGTGGTGCTCGCCGTCGAACTTTACCGGCTGGGCGACTTGCCCGGCCTGGCCGCCATCCCGCTGTTCGCCCTGGCCGGCTACCTGCTGGGCGAGAGCGGGGCGCCCAGGCGCCTGGTGCGCCTTTCGAACGCCCTGCTGGGTTGGCTGCCGGGCGGGCTGGCCATCGTCGCCATCGTCGCCTGCGCCTTCTTCACCGCCTTCACTGGCGCGTCCGGCGTCACCATCGTGGCCCTGGGCGCCCTGCTGTATCCGGCGCTGCGCCAGGCCGGCTATTCCGAACGCTACAGCCTGGGCCTGGTGACCGCCGGCGGCAGCCTGGGCCTGCTGTTCGCGCCTTCGCTGCCGCTGATCCTGTACGGCTTCGTGGCAGGGCAGGCCGGGGGCGGGGAGGTGACCATCCCCGACCTGTTCCTGGCCGGCCTGCTGCCCGGCGCGCTGATGATGGCGCTGTTGTCCCTGCAGGCGATGCGCGAGGGCTGGCGCCTGCCGCGTGGTGCACGCTTCTCCTGGTCGGAACTGGCCGGCGCCCTGCGGGAAAGCGCCTGGGAGCTGCCGCTGCCCCTTATCGTGCTGGGCGGCATTTACTCCGGCGCCCTTGCGGCCAGCGAGGCCGCAGCTGTGACAGCACTTTATGTTTTGATCGTAACTGTATTGATAAATAGGGAAATATCCTTCCGGGAGCTGCCCCGGGTAATGGCCGAGGCCGTGCGCCTGGTAGGCGCCGTGCTGCTGATCCTCGGAGCCGCGCTGGCGCTCTCGGCCTGGCTGGTGGATCAGGAAGTGCCGACCCGGCTGTTCGAATGGCTGAGCCGGCACGTGCACAGCCCGCTGGCCTTCCTGCTGCTGCTCAACCTGTTCCTGTTGGCGGTGGGCATGCTGCTGGACATCTTCTCGGCGGTGGTCATTCTCGTTCCCCTGTTGCTGCCGGTGGCGGCGGCCTTCGGCATTCACCCCGTGCACCTGGGCATCGTCATGCTGGCCAACCTGCAACTGGGTTATTTCACCCCGCCGGTAGGCATGAACCTGTTCATCGCCGCCTACCGTTTCGGCCGGCCGATAGGCACCCTGGTCAGGGCCTGCATTCCCTTTTTCCTGATCCTGGCGGCGGCGGTGCTGCTGATCACCTGGTGGCCGGGCCTGTCCCTGGCGCTGCTGGGCTGACGGGACGCCAACCGGCCCGAGTCGCCGCAGCCGCGTGGTGGCGGGCCGGCAGGCTATAATGCCGCGCTTCCTCACCCCGGAGCCGCCCATGCTGCGCATCCAGGCCGAAGCGCTCACCTTCGACGACGTCTCCCTCGTCCCCGCCCACTCCACGGTCCTGCCCAAGGACGTCAGCCTGGCCACCCGCCTCACCCGCGGCATCCGCCTGAACCTGCCGATCGTGTCCGCGGCCATGGACACCGTTACCGAGGCCCGACTGGCCATCGCCATGGCCCAACTCGGCGGCATCGGCATCATCCACAAGAACATGTCCCTGGCCGAACAGGCGGCGCAGGTGGCCACGGTCAAGAACTTCGAGGCCGGAGTGATCCGCGAGCCGTTCACGGTGACGCCGCAAACGACCATCGGCGAAGTGCTGAAACTGACCCGGGCCCGCAACATCTCCGGGGTGCCGGTGGTGGAGGGCGGCCAACTGGTGGGCATCGTCACCAGCCGCGACATGCGCTTCGAGAAGAAACTGGACGACCCGGTGAAGAACATCATGACCCGCAAGGACAAGCTGGTCACGGTGCGCGAGGGGGCAGGCGACGACGAGGTCCTGGAGCTCATGCACCGGCACCGCATCGAGAAGGTGCTGGTGGTGGACGACGGCTTCGCGCTCAAGGGTCTGATCACGGTCAAGGACATACAGAAGGCGCGTGACAACCCGAACGCCGCCAAGGACGCCGACGAGCAGCTGCTGGTCGGCGCCGCGGTCGGGGTCGGCGGCGACACCGAGGCCCGCATCGAAGCCCTGGTCGCGGCCGGCGTGGACGTGATCGTGGTGGATACCGCCCACGGCCACAGCCAGGGCGTGCTCGACCGCGTCGCCTGGGCCAAGAAGCACTACCCGAACCTGCAGGTGATCGGCGGCAACATCGTCACCGGCGACGCGGCGCTGGCCCTGATGGACGCCGGCGCCGACGCGGTGAAGGTCGGCGTGGGCCCGGGCTCGATATGCACCACCCGCATCGTCGCCGGCGTGGGCGTGCCGCAGATCACCGCCATCGACATGGTGGCCGACGTGCTCAAGGACCGCATTCCGCTGATCGCCGACGGCGGCATCCGCTACTCCGGCGACATCGCCAAGGCCCTGGCGGCCGGCGCCAGCGCGGTGATGATCGGCGGCCTGTTCGCCGGCACCGAGGAATCGCCGGGCGAGGTCGAACTGTTCCAGGGCCGCAGCTACAAGAGCTACCGCGGCATGGGCTCGCTGGGGGCGATGGAGAAGGGCAGCAAGGACCGCTACTTCCAGGACGCCTCCGACGCCGACAAGCTGGTGCCCGAGGGCATCGAGGGCCGGGTGCCCTACCGCGGCCTGCTGCGCAACATCGTCCACCAGTTGGCCGGCGGCCTGCGCGCCTCCATGGGCTACGTGGGCTGCGCCACCATCGAGGAAATGCGCACCCGTCCGAAGTTCGTGCGGGTGACCAATGCCGGCGTGCGCGAAAGCCACGTGCACGACGTGCAGATCACCAAGGAACCGCCGAACTATCGGATGAGCTGATGCACGACATCCATTCCGACAAGATCCTCATCCTCGATTTCGGGGCCCAGTACACCCAGCTGATCGCCCGGCGCATCCGCGAGTTCGGTGTCTACTGCGAGATCTGGGCCTGGGACCACGACCCGGCCGAGATCAAGGCCTTCGGCGCCAAGGGCATCGTGCTTTCCGGCGGCCCGGAATCCACCACCGAGGCCGGCTCGCCGCGGGCGCCGCAGGAAGTGTTCGATCTGGGCGTGCCGCTGCTGGGCATCTGCTACGGCATGCAGACCATGGCGGCGCAGCTGGGCGGCCTGGTCGAGGGCGGCCACCACCGCGAGTTCGGCTATGCCGAGGTGGAAGTCACCGCCGAGTGCGCCTTGCTGGACGGCCTGAAGGACCACGCCGGTAGCCCGCCGCGCCTGGACGTGTGGATGAGCCACGGCGACCGGGTGACCAGGCTGCCCGAGGGCTTCGCTGCCGTGGCCCGCACCGCCAGCGTGCCGATCGTGGCCATGGCCGACGAGGCGCGGCGCTGGTATGGCGTGCAGTTCCACCCCGAAGTCACCCACACCAAGTCGGGCGCGCAGATGCTGCGCCGCTTCGCGGTGGACATCTGCGGCTGCCGGACCCTGTGGACGGCCGCCAACATCATCGAGGACCAGATCGCCCGCGTGCGCGAACAGGTGGGCTCGGACGAGGTCATCCTCGGCCTGTCCGGCGGTGTGGATTCCTCGGTGGTGGCGGCGCTGCTGCACCGGGCCATCGGCGATCAACTGACCTGCGTGTTCGTGGATACCGGCCTGCTGCGCTGGCAGGAAGGCGACCAGGTGATGGCGATGTTCGCCGAGCACATGGGCGTGAAGGTGATCCGCGTGAACGCCGCCGAGCGCTACTTCAAGGCGCTGGCCGGCGTGGCCGACCCCGAGGCCAAGCGCAAGATCATTGGCAACCTCTTCGTCGAGATCTTCGAGGAGGAGTCGGGCAAGCTGAAGAACGCCCGCTGGCTGGCCCAGGGCACCATCTACCCGGACGTGATCGAGTCGGCCGGCAGCAAGACCGGCAAGGCTCACGTCATCAAGAGCCACCACAACGTCGGCGGCCTGCCGGCGCACATGAAGCTGGGCCTGGTGGAGCCGCTGCGCGAGCTGTTCAAGGACGAGGTGCGGCGCATCGGCGTCGAGCTGGGCCTGCCGCGCGAGATGGTCTACCGGCACCCGTTCCCGGGCCCGGGCCTGGGCGTGCGCATCCTGGGCGAGGTCAAGCCCGAGTACGCCGAGCTGCTGGCCCGCGCCGATGCCATCTTCATCGAGGAACTGCGCAAGGCCGACCTGTACGACAAGGTGAGCCAGGCCTTCGCCGTGTTCCTGCCGGTGAAGTCGGTGGGCGTGGTGGGCGATGCCCGCGCCTACGAGTGGGTGATCGCCCTGCGCGCGGTGGAGACCGTGGACTTCATGACGGCGCACTGGGCGCACTTGCCCTACGACTTCCTCGACACAGTTTCCCGCAGGATTATCAATGAGTTGCGGGGGATTTCTCGCGTGGTTTATGACATCAGCGGGAAGCCGCCGGCGACGATTGAGTGGGAGTGAGGCGCGGCCCTTGGCACGGTCGCGATCTCAGAATCCCGGGTACTTCCGCCAGATCCGCCGGTTCAGCTCTTCGTTGTCGCTGTGCTCGCCGATCACCCAATCCTTGAAGGCGTAGAGGTCTTCCGCCAACTCGGTGATGACGTCGCGCAGCTCCAGTGGCGCCAGCCACTCGGCAGGGATCGCCTTGACGCCGTGCATCGCGCCGAGCAGGTTGCCGACGATCGCTCCGGTTGAGTCGGAGTCACCATCGTGGTTCACGGCCAGGATCACGCCCTGTTTGAAATTGCGGGCGACCAGCGCGCAATAGATGGAAATCGCCAGCGCCTCTTCGGCGATCCAGCCCTGGCCCAGCTGGGCGATGGCTTCTTCATGAGCCAGGCCTGAATCGGTCAACTCCTCAGCCATCTCAATGGCCCGCAGCGTTTCCTCGTGGCCTGGCTCGGCTCGCAAGACGCTCTTGGCGGCGGCCAGTGCCTCGGGTAGCGAAGCGCCATCTGTCAGTGCAAGGACTAGCACTGCCAGCACACCACCGGTCAGGGCTCCGGTCGGGTGCCCATGGGTCAGCGCAGCCAATTCGGTACCCAATCGGAAGGCGTCTTGGGGAGATTCGTGCTGACGCAGGCGCCAAGCGAACAGACCGACCGGCGCAACCCGCATGACGCCGCCGCAGCCCTTGCTGTCGTTGCGGGCCGGTTCCCCGAGATGGTTCATCGCCCGAAGGGCTGATAGACAGGTGTTGCCCGGTGCCCGACGGCTGTGCAGCTGACGCTGCTGAAACAGCCAGCCAGGCTCATCAGTACCGAAGTTGATGTCACATGTCGGGCGTTCGCCCTGGGTTTGCAGCCAGCGCAGATAGGCATGCGCCGTTACCCCGGTATAGGTCGTGCTGCCCTTGAAACAGCCGCGCACCCAGGCTCGGATCAACCCTTCGGCGGTGAACAACGTCATCTGCGTGTCGTCGGTGATCTTCCCCAGGCCGCCGTACGCCGGTGCGTACTGGGTGATGCCATTCGGGCCGAAGCGACGCAGAATCTCGGTCCGCTTCATGAACTCAACCGGTGCGCCCAGCGCATCGCCGACTGCACCGCCGAGTAGGCAGCCCAGAAACCGCCCCCGAACCGTGCGTTTTTGCTGACGTTTTCTGCGCCAGGCCGGTGAGGCCGGCGTCTCGATATCTTCCGTCGGGCCCGCATCGTCAACCGGCTCCTCGTCCTCATTGCCGGACAAGGTGTAGTAGACGCCCAGCTCTGCGACCACGCGCGCGGCGGGCCGGGCAACGAGGTCCAGCTGCTTGCGCCAC
The DNA here is from genome assembly GCF_008386465.1 of Arenimonas fontis. Classification (GTDB taxonomy): domain Bacteria; phylum Pseudomonadota; class Gammaproteobacteria; order Xanthomonadales; family Xanthomonadaceae; genus Arenimonas; species Arenimonas fontis. The sequence goes on along the minus strand of NZ_VUOD01000006.1, from coordinate 2,137 downwards.
TCGAGCACATCGGAGCCGTCCCAACTGATGCCCAGGCCTTTCTCCCAGTAGGACAGGTAGGCCTCGCCCCGGTCGGCCGCGTAGTAGTTGCCGTTGCCGGCGGAGCAGTCGAGCGCGTACTCCCAGTTGTTCTCGCGCATGCAGACCCCGTGCTCAGGGTGCGGCGCTTGCCCCAGCGCGATCAGGTATTCCGCGCTCTTGGCGTCCAACGGGCGAAACACGGCCACCCGCAAGCGTCCGTCGTCCCGGGCGGTAATGGCAGCGATCAGAGCATCGCCACGTTGGATGGTGACAAGTTTGCCGCCGAGGTCTACGGGCCCCACCTCGAGCCACCAGTGGTCACCGGCAGCTGAAATGACATCGCGGGCATCGTCAGGCGCCAACAGCTCGGAAAGCCGATCCATTGCGGGTTCGACCTGCTGCCATGCGGCCTTTCCATCCCGGCTACGCTGTTGCAGGCCGTGCAGCATCGCGGCCAGCGGAAGATCCCCACTGTCGAGTAAGGCCGGCTTCAGCTCGGTTACAGGGATGGGGTACGGGATATCCGGCAACCCGTAGTGCGCCAGCGTCTCTGGCTTGAGGTGAAGCTCTGTGAAATTTTGCATGGCGCTCGTATCGATCCCTTCCACGTCCTTGACCCGCAGGCGCAGGCACTCCATCAATCGCAGGCCGCTGCCGTACAGCAGCGCCGCCATCAACGCCTCGCGTCCGCACAGATGGCGCAGCAAAGCCGTCGTTTCCGCGCGCGACAGCACCACCGGCAAGCGCGGCGCGCGCTTGGCCCGTACCACGTTCTCCATCCACGGCAGTTCCTGCGCCAGCACCTCGCGATACAGGAACAGCAGCGCCGACAGCGCCTGGTTCTGGGTACTGGGCGCCACCCGCCCCTTGCGCGCCAGGTCGCTGAGGAAGCGTTCCACTTCCGCGCCGCCCATCTCGCGCGGATGCCGCCTGCCGTTGGCCTGGATATAGCGGCGAATCCAGTACAGATACGCCTGCTCGGTACGCAAGCTGTAATGCTTCATCCGCAAACGGCGCCGAACTTCGTCCAACAACCGTGGCCGTTCCGGCTGGGTTCGCACGCCGGTTACGGCTGCAGCGCTGCGGTCATATTGCATATGGACGTCTCCACACCGGATAACGCCCTCAATGTTTCATGCCCCCAGCCCCGCGCCCATCGCCACAAACCACTGATTCCTATAGGAAAAGCCTGATTGACGAGCCCTCAGTCCTGCCACAGAATCCGTGCTACGCCCCACTTCGGGGTCTAATAGTAGTTAGACCTCCAAACATGAGCGCACCTCCGAACATCGAAGTCTTCAATATCGTCGCAGCGAAGGTCCTCGTTAAGCTCTACGAGGCGTTCCCCACCCCGACCAACATCGACCCGACCGTGTTGGGGATTGGCGTACTACTGGAAGAGAAGTACGCGGAAGGAAGCCCGCAATACCAACACCTCCTTACTGCTGCGGATGCGACCATCCGGTTCCTCATCGACGAAGGTTTCGTTCGAGTCTCGGATGGGCCGCAGTACCTGGAGGTGCGTGGGTTCCAGAGCCTGGTGCTCACCAGCAAGGGATTTGCGCTTCTTCAAAAGACTCCGGAGTCAGTGGATTCTTCTGTGGATCGGAGAAGCTACTTTGAGCGCCTCAAATCGGTTACGGCGGCGGGTGCGAGGCTCGCGGCTACTGAAGCAATCGGACCGCTCGTTGCGCGGATGCTCGGCGCGGTCTAACGATTCATTCAAGCCGACGCCGCTTCGCGGCGCGGCTTAATTCTGGTGTTAGGTTTCAGCACAGACATTGGGGCTACTTGATGGAAATTCTCATTGCTAGATCGGGTGACGAAATTCACGTCTCCGTGCCTTTCGCTCTCAAAGACAGAGCAAAAAAGGTGCCTCTTTTCAATTTCGAGTGGGTAAGCTGGACCTGAGCAGGTACGGGATCGGGTATGACTGACAAGCTGTTTGAGGCTGCCTTGGGGGTCTCTCCGCCGTGGCAGGTGACGGGCGCGGACTTCGATTTGGCGGCCAAGACGCTCACCATCCGGGTGGACTTCATCGCCGGCAGCCGCTTCGCGCTGGCTGGCGTGGAGGGCCAGCATCCGGTTCACGACACCGTCGCCAAGCGTTACCGGC
>NZ_VUOD01000005.1 GCF_008386465.1 Arenimonas fontis | reverse complement strand
GGTCAGATCAAAGGGTCAGATCAAAGGGTCAGATCAAAGGGTCAGATCAAAGGGTCAGATCAAAGGGTCAGATCAAAGGGTCAGATCAAAGGGTCAGATCAAAGGGTCAGATCAAAGGGTCAGATCAGTCGGCGGGGACGGTGCGGGGCAGGGCCCAGGCGCGCAGGGCCTGCACCTGCTCGGCCATCAGCACGCTGAGCGGGCGGGTGCCGCGGATTTCCTCCAGCAGCCGCGCCTCGTCCACCGGCACGCCGTCGGCGTGGGCGGCGTACAGGGCGCCGACGATGGCCTGCTCGATCTCGGCGCCGGAGAAGCCGTCCGCCGCCTCTGCCAGCGTGTCCAGCGAAAACTCCTCCCAGGCCACCTGCCGCTTCTGCAGGTGCAGGCGGAAGATCTCGGCGCGGGTGCCGTGGTCGGGCAGGTCGACGAAGAAGATCTCGTCGAAGCGGCCCTTGCGCAACAGCTCCGGCGGCAGGTCATGCACGGCGTTGGCCGTGGCCACCAGGAACACCTTCGACTTGCGCTCGGCCATCCAGGTCAGGAAATAGCCCAGCACCCGCCGCGAGACGCCGCCGTCCTCGCTGCTGCCGGACGCCGCCAGTCCTTTCTCCAGCTCGTCCATCCACAGCACGCAGGGCGCCAGCTGCTCGGCCGACGCCAGGGCCTCACGCAGGTTTTTCTCGGTCTCGCCGTGGTACTTGTTGTACAGCGTGCCGAAATCCAGGCGCACCAGCGGCACCTGCAACCCGCCGGCCACCGCCTTGGCCGCCAGCGACTTGCCGCAGCCCTGCACGCCCAGCAGCAGGATGCCCTTGGGCGGATCCAGGCCCGGTGGCAGCGCATCGGCGGTGAAGGCGGCGCGGCGCTGGCGCACCCAGGCCTTCAGCCGGTTCAGGCCGGCGACGTCGGCGAACTTCGCCGTGTCGTATTCGAAGTGCAGGTGGCCGCTGCGGTTGAGCAGCTCGAACTTCAGCTTGGCCAGCTCCGGCAGGTCGCCGGCGTGGATGGCGCCGTCGGCGAAGATCAGGTGCCGGGCCAGGCGTCGCGCTTCGGTCAGCGACAGGCCGCGCAGGTTGCGCACCATGGCCTCGAGCGCCTCCTGGTCCACTTCCACGCGTTTGCCGCCATGTTCGCGCATGTACACGGCGGCTTCGTCCCGTACCAGCTTCAGCAGTGCCTTCTCGTCCGGCAGGCGCAGGGAGAACCGCACCGCGTGATGTTCCAGGTCCGGTGGAAGCTCGATCCTGGTGCCCACCATCACCACCGTATGCTCCTGGCAGCCGCGGCGCAGGACGATCTCGCGCAGCAGGCGCTGGGTGGTGGCGTAGCCGAGGTAGGGGTGGAAATCCAGCAGCAGGCAGATGCTGCGCTGGGGCAGGCCGCGGATGGCATGCAGGGTGGCGGTGGCGTCCGGCGGCGCCAAGGCTTCGTCTTCGCCGTCCAGGTCCACCCGGCGCAGGCCCTCGGTGATCGCCCAGCGGTACAGCGGCCGCCAAACGTTCATCAGCAGATGGCGGAACAGGTCCACCACCCGGCCCTCATCCGGCGTCTCGATCACCACCAGGGCGGTGTTGGCCCGCACCAGGGCGGTCAGGTCCTGCAGTTCGCTCATCAAGATTTCCCCGCGAAAGCGGCAAAGGATATGCCAATCCTCGCCACCCTCGCCGCGGGGTCGGAGTCCGGCGCCCGACGCCGGGACCGGGGTTGGGGGCCTTGGCCCGATCGTGTCCGGTCTCGGCGGTCAGGCCCGGTGTCTTTCGCGGGGCGCTGGCGGTGGTAGGCTGGCGGCTCATCCCATCGCGGAGGCCCGGCATGCGCACGATCCTGGTCGCCAGTTCGAAGGGCGGCGCCGGCAAGAGCACCGTCGCCACCAACCTGGCCGCCTACTACGCGGTCGAAGGCAAGGCCACCGCCCTCCTGGACGCGGACCGGCAGAAGTCCTCCACCCACTGGTGCGAAAAGCGGGCCGGCCTGGCCAGCGCCGTGCTGCCCCTGGACGGCTGCCGCCGCAGCTGGCAGAAGCACCTGCCCGGCGGCATGGACATGCTGGTCGCAGACGCGCCCGCCGGCGCCATGGCCGATGAGCTGGACGCCCTGCTGGCCATCGCCGACGCCGTCGTCGTGCCGGTGCTGCCCTCGATCATGGATCTCGAGGCCACGGTGCCCTTCCTGAATTCCCTGGCCGGCCACGCCCGGGTGCGCAAGGGCAAGCTGCCGGTCGGCATCGTCGCCAACCGGCTCAAGCCCTGGACCAGCAACAGCCAGCAGGCGGTGGCCCAGCTGGAAACCTGGCCCTACCCGCTGGTGGCCCGCCTGCGCGACACCCAGGCCTACGTGCTGATGGCCGCCCTGGGACGTTCCCTGTTCGATTACCACTCCGAGCAGATCCGTGCCCACCAGGATGACTGGGCGCCGCTGCTGAAGTGGCTGCGCAAGGTGCCCTGAGCTCCGCCGATGCGCGAACTGATCCTGCTGCGCCACGCCCACGCCGAACCGGCCGCTCCCGGTCAGGATGATCTGGACCGTCCGCTGTCCCTGCAGGGACAGGCCGAGGCCGAAGCGGCCGGCCGCTGGCTGTCTGACCATGGCTTCCTGCCCGACCGGGTGCTGTGCTCCCCGGCCCGGCGCACCCGTGAGACCTGCGAGGCGGTACTCGAGCTGCTGGGTTACGCCGAGCTGCGCCAGGAACCGCGCATCTACGACGCCACTCCCGGCCGCCTCATCCAGGTGGCCGACGAGCATCGCGAACTCGGGCGGATCCTGTTGATCGGTCACAACCCCGGCCTGGAGCAGGTGGTCGCCCTGCTCTGCTCCGGCCGCTCGGGCGGATTCCGCGGCATGCCCGCCGGGGCGGTGGCGGTGCTGTCCTTGCCCGAGGACCTGGCCATGGAGCCCGGCATCGCCCGGCTGGCGGCGTTCTGGTCGCCCTGAGCCGATGAAGGGCGCGCTTCGGGCCTGGTGCCTGGCCGTGACCCTGGGCGGCGGCGCGGCGCTCGCCGGCCCGCCCCGGCTGGCCGCCCTGGACCCGGAGGCCTCCGAGGCCCGCATCCTGGTGGAGATGCGCCTGGCCGGCGAGGTGCGCGGCCGTTTCGAGCGCATCGAGGGCGAGCTGGTGGCGCTGCCCGACGGGCGCTGGCAGGTGCGGGTCCGGCTGGATGCCCGCCGGCTGGTGCTGGACGGTCCGGACTGGCGGGTGCGCATGACCCGTTCCGAGAAGTTCCTGGACGTCGAGAACCATCCCGACATCCGCTTCACCTCTTCGCCCTTCGACGGCGCGCTGCTGGGCACCGGCGGCCGCCTGGACGGCGCCTTGCGCCTGCGCGGCCGGGAACGGCCGGTCAGCTTCGCCCTCGACCCCGCCGCCTGCCCGGCGCCGGGCCCGGGCTGCACCCTTCATGTTTCAGGGCAGATCAGCCGGCGAGAATTCGGCATGGAGGCCTACCGGCTCTGGGTCCAGGACGGGGTGGCCTTCGACTTCCTGGTCCATTTGCGCGAACCTGACACGCCATGACCCCCCGGTTGCTGCTGGCGCTGTGCGCCCTGCTGGCCCTGGCCGGCTGCACCACGCTGGAACCGCGCATCGCCCGCCAGGCCGCGGAGATCGCCGAGGCCGGGCGCCTTGCCGCGCCCGACTGCGTGGCCGAGGCCTGCGCGCCGGCGCGATCACCCTTGCTGGAGCTGGCCCAGGCCGCGGTGGCCGAGTCCACGCCGGAGGCGCCGCGGCACCAGGTCACCCTGCTGGACTACGGCCAGGACGCCCTGCTCGCCCGCGTGCACCTGATCCGCGCCGCCCGCGAGCGCGTCGAGCTGCAAAGCTTCATCTTCGACAGCGACGATGCCGGCCTGCTGGTGCTGGAGGAACTGCTGGCGGCGGCCCGGCGCGGGGTGAAGGTGCGGGTGCTGCTGGACCAGCTGTACGGCCTGCCCGACCCCGGCCTGCAGGCGGCCCTGGCCGGCGCCCACCGCAACTTCGAGCTGCGCCTGTACAACCCCACCTTCAACGAAGCCCAGACCCAGAAGCTGCAGTTCGCCGCCGGCATCCTCTGCTGCTTCCGCAGTTTCAACCGGCGCATGCACACCAAGCTGCTGCTGGTGGACGGCGTGGTCGGCATCACCGGCGGCCGCAACATCCAGGACCGTTACTTCGACTGGGGAGAGAGTTACAACTACCGCGACCGCGACATCCTGGTGGCCGGGCCGGTGGCGCGGGAGATGGGCGAGAACTTCGAGGCCTTCTGGCGGCACCCGCTGAGCGTGCCGGCCGAGGGCCTGCGCGACGTGGCCGAGCGCCTGGTCGAGCGCGGCGAAGTGTTGCGGCACCGGCATCTGGACCCGGCGCGCGTGCGTTCGCCGCGGGTGCAGGCCATGGCCGAGGTCGCCGGCGACGGGCAGCGGGTCTGGGAACGTCTGTCGCCTTTCACCCTGCCGGTGGGGCCGGTGGAGTTCTACGCCGACCTGCCGGACAAGCATGCCGGCGATCCGGCTCCCGGGGACGACGCCTCCCTGGCCATGCGCGAGCTGGTGGCCGGCGTGCGCGAGGAACTGGTGCTGCAGACCCCCTACCTGGTGTTCTCGCGCCCGGCAAAGAAGCTGTTCAAGACCCTGCAGAAGCGCGAGGACCCGCCGGTGGTCTGGGTTTCCACCAACTCGCTGGCCGCGACCGACGCCTTTCCGGTATACGCGATGAGCCACAAGTACAAGCGCTTCTACCTGCGCGAGCTGCGCTTCCGCATCTTCGAGTACAAGCCATATCCGGAGGACGCGCCGATCCAGGTGGCCGCCACCGGCGCACTGGGCCCGGAACATACCCTGCTGCCGATCTTCGGCTCGGGATCGGCCGGGTCGGCCTCGGGCCCGGTGCCGCTGAAACGCGCCGGCGTGCGGGTGGGCCTGCACTCGAAATCGCTGGTCGTGGACAACGAAGTCGGCGTGGTCGGCAGCCACAACTTCGATCCGCGTTCGGACCATCTCAACACCGAATCCATGGTGGTGGTGCACGACCCGCAGTTCGCCGCCGCCCTGCACGCCAGCATCCGCCGGGACATGAGCCCGGCCAATGCCTGGCTGATCGCCGCACACCGCAAGTCGCCGATCCTGCCCGGACTGGTCTACAGCCTGGGCAAGATCAGCGAGAAGCTCCCGATCTTCGACATCTGGCCCTTTCCCTACGCCACCAGCTACGAGCTCAAACCGGGCTGCAACCCGATGCCGCCCGGCGACCCCCGCTTTCACGATTGCCACGAGGACGTGGGGGCCTTCCCCGAGGTGGACATTCCGCTCAAGACCATCTACACCCGCATCCTGACCGCCTTCGGCGCCGGCCTGGTGCCTATCCTCTGAGGGTTTTCCGGCCTCCGGGCGGTCTCGATTGACGCGCCCGGCGGCCCGGCCTAGGCTGCTGGGCTCCGAACCGACCTGCCGGACCCCGCCGATGCCCCTTTCGATCCAGTTCGAACTCTCCGACCGCGACCTCGAGCATTTCAACCAGGCCATGAAGGCCGCCCGGGAAGCCGCCGGCAGCAAGAGCGCCGACGAGATCATCGCTGCCGCCACCAGGCTGCTCGAAGGCGCGACCAAGGTGGAGGTGCCGGACTTCATCGCCCAGCGGCTGGACCGCCTGGACGCCATGATCGCCATGCTGCGCGACGAGGCCTGGCACCTGCCCGAGGAAGACGCCCAGCGGGTGCTTTCGGCCCTGGTCTATTTCGCCGAACCGGCCGACATCGTGCCCGACCATGTGCCGGTGCTCGGCTACTTCGACGACGCGATCGCCATCGAGCTGTCGGTGCGCGAGCTGCACCACGAGTTGGACGCCTACGACGAGTTCTGCGAGTTCCGCCAGAACGAGGCGGATCGGCGCGGCCTGGATCCCGCCAAGGTCGGTCGCGCCGACTGGCTGGAGGCCCGCCGCGACGAACTGATCGACCGCATGCACCGCCGCCGCAACCGCGAGCTGGGCAGCGGCTACGGCGATGCTTCTGGCTACCAGCGCAAGGGCTATACCACGGCCTACCGGCCGGGCATGTTCCGTGTCCGCTGAGGCCGCCCCCGGCGGCCCCTTCCGCAAACGCCCGGGCCTGCCGGCCTTGAACGCCTTCCTGGCCGGCTGCGCGCCCGGCCATCTGGGCATCGTGTTGACCGAACACGGCGAGGACTTCCTGCGCGGCACCATGCCAGTGGACGCACGCACGCGACAGCCCTTCGGCCTGCTGCATGGCGGTGCCTCGGTGCTGCTGGCCGAAACCCTGGCCAGCATGGCCGGCTGGTTGTGCCTGGATGAGGACTCGGGCGAGCAGCTGGTCGGCCTGGAGATCAATGCCAACCACCTGCGCGCGGTCACCGGCGGCATCGTCACCGGCACCGCCCGGCCGGTGCATGTCGGCCGCAGCACCCAGGTCTGGGAAGTGCGCATCGAGGACGAGCGCGGCAAGCCGGTCTGCCTGTCGCGCATGACCGGCGCCGTGGTGCGCCGCTGAGGCCGGCATGGCCCGGGTGCTGCGCTACCTGCTGCGGGCTCCGCTGCTGCTGCTGCACCTGCTGGTGTCGCTGCCGGTGGTGCTGGCGCTGATCAACCCGCTCAGCGCCCGCTTCGAGCCCGGCGGCGAGCGGCTGGACCACCGCGCCATCCGCTGGTGGTCGGCTGTGCTGATGCGCATCTTCGGTTTCCGCGTGCGCCGCTACGGCACGCCGCTGCCGGGGGCGGTGCTGTTCGTGGCCAATCACGTCAGCTGGATAGACATCGAGCTGATGCACAGCCAGCGGATGATGGGCTTCGTGGCCAAGGCCGAGATTTCGCGCTGGCCGCTGGTCGGCTGGCTGGCCAGCCGCGGCGGCACGATCTACCACCATCGCGGCAGCAACGATTCCCTGCACGGCGTGATGCACCAGATGGTCGAACGGCTGCGCCAGGGCCTGGCCGTGGGCGTGTTTCCCGAGGGACGCACCACCCGCGGCGACGCGATCGGGGTTTTCCACGCCCGCATCTTCCAGCCGGCGGTGGTGGCCGGGGTGCCGGCGCAACCGGTGGCGTTGAAGTACGGGCTGCGCGGCAACGCCCAGACCATCGTCGCCTTCGGCGAAAACGAAAGCTTTTTCGCCAACTTCCTTCGCCTGCTCGGCGAGCCGCCGCGCGTGGCGGAGGTGCATTTCCTGGAACCGGTGGCCGCCAGCGAGGATGGCCGCCGGCGCATGGCCGACACCTGCCGCGCGCGTATCGTCGCGGCCATGGAAACGCATTGAGGCCGGGCCGATGAAGCCGGTGGACTACCGCCCGCCGCGCTGGCTGCGCAATCCGCATCTGCAGTCGGTGCTCGGCTCGCTGCCACCGCGCCGCCTGCTGGGTGCGCGGGCGTTGCGCCGGCTCGGCGCCAGTCATGCCGAACACGTGCTGGACCTGGCCGACGGCACCCGCCTGCTGGGTTTCCACAACAGCCTGCCCGGCCGCGAGCCGCGCGGCCTGGTGCTGCTGTTGCACGGCTGGGAGGGCAGCGCCGATTCCAGCTACATGCGCCACAGTACGGCGGAGCTGCTGCGGCGTGGCTTCGACGTGTTCCGGCTGAACTTCCGCGACCACGGCGACACCCATCACCTCAACGAGGAGCTGTTCCATTCCTGCCGCCTGTCCGACGTGGTGCAGGCGGCCGGCGAGGTGGCGCGGCGTTTCCCGCAGCGGCCCCTGCTGGCGGCCGGTTACTCGCTGGGCGGCAATTTTGCCCTGCGCCTGGCCCTGGCCGCGCCGGAGGCCGGCGTACCGCTGGCGCACGCGGTGGCGGTCTGCCCGGCCCTGGACCCGGCCCGGATCCTGCATGCCCTGGAGACCGGCCTGCCCATCTACCACTGGTACTTCATGCGCAAGTGGCGGCGTTCGCTGCGGCGCAAGCGTGCCCTGTTCCCGCACCGGCACGACTTCGGCGATGAGGTGCTCGGCCTGGACATGCGCCGGCTGACCCACTGGATGGTGCAGCGGCATACCGACATGGCCGGCATAGACGAATACTTCGACGGCTACAACATCGCCGGCGATCGCCTGGCCCGGCTGCAGGTGCCGGTGAACGTGCTGGCGGCGGCCGACGATCCGGTGATTCCCTTCGAGGGCTTCCCGGCCCTGCGCCTGCCGGCGCATTCCCGGCTGGAATACGCCGAGCTGGGCGGCCACTGCGGTTTCCTCGAGGGCCTGTCGCTTAACGGCTACGCCGAACGCTGGGTGGCCGACCGGCTGGAGGCCGCCGTCGCGGCCGCCCCGGCCGGCCGCGCTACAATGCCCGCTTCTTTTTCCGCCTGAGCCCTTCATGTCCACCGAGATCACCGACGCGCTGCGGCGCGGCGATACCGAGAAAGCACTGGCCGCCGCCCGGCGCCTGGTCAAGGCCGAGCCGGACAATGCCGAAGCCCAGTACCTGCTCGGTCTGGCGCTGCAGCGGGCAGGCGATGTCCGGGGTGCCCTTGCGGCTTTTGGTCGTGCCACCGATCTGGCCCCGGACAAGCCGGCCTATGCCTTCGCGGTGGCATCCCTGGCCATGGCCATGGGCAATCTGGACTCGGCCGAGAAGTACGCCAGGCTGGCCAGCGGCCTGGATCCCAACTTCCTGCCCGCCTACGCCCTGGCCGGTCAGGCCGCCCTGATGCGGCGCGACCGCGGCGAGGCCGAAAACCAGCTCAAGCTGGCCCAGCGCGTCAACCCCAACCACCCGCTCAGCCTGTTGTTGGAGGGTCATCTGGCCCGTTTCGACGGCGACGAGGAGCGGGCCATGCGCCTGTTCATGGCCGTGGTCAAGGCCGATGGCAGTCTGTCGGCGGCGCACCTGGCGCTGGGCCTGGGCTTCCTGCGCAGCGGGCAGCTGGCGTTCGCCCAGCAGGCGCTTGGCAACGCACGGGCGCTGGCGCCGACCAATCTCACGGTCAACCAGGCCCTGCTGGAAGCCTTGCGCCGGCAGGGCAAGCTCGACGAGGCGCTGGCATTGGTGGACGAGCTGTTGACCGCCACGCGCGGCGATCCTGCCCTGGTTCGCCTGCGCGCCGAACTCCTGATCGGCCTGGGCCGCGCCGGCGATGCCTACGAGACCCTGGCACCGCTGCTGGTAAAGCAGCCCGACCATCCTCAGATCTTGCCGATGGCGCTGGAAACCCTTCGTCTGGACGGACGCGCGCACGAAGGGCTGCCGTTGATGGAAGCGGCGTTGGCCAAGTCGCCGCGAGAAGACAGCCTGTGGATGCTGCGTGGAGCCCTGGCCGGCAGCATCGGCGAGAACCCGAGGACCGTGCTGGATCGCTGGGTACAGACGGTGCCCGACAGCCCCGGTGCCTGGGAGCAGATGGCCGGTTACCTGGAGGCCACCGGTCAGCCCGCGGCGGCGGCGGAGGCGGCGCAGCGCGCGCTGGCGCTGAAGCCGGACCTGCCAGGAGCCGGCCTGGTGCTGGTCAGGATCCGCTACCTGACCGACCCGGAGGCGGCGCTGCAGGCGCTGGAATCGGTGCGCGTACCGGCGGGCCAACCGCATAGCCTGCGCAACGTCATGGGGTGGCGAGCGCTCCTCCTGGACCGGCTCGGACGTCACGACGAGGCGGCGGCAACGATTCGGGAACTGGCTGACCATCCGCTGCCGGAAGAGCGGCCCTTGCCGCCGCTGGCGCCCGCCGAAGCGCAGGCCCGAGCCGGCGCCGGAACCGTGTTGGTGGCCCTGCCGGGCTTGCGGGTGGACCCGCTGGCCGCGTCCCTGCGCGAATCCCTGGCCGAACGGCTCAAGTCCGGGCCGGAGGCTTTGGCCGAGGCCGGCGACGACCGCGGCGTGGCTTGGGTTTCGCACGCCGACGCGCGGCTGCTGCGAGGCCTGCAGGGTGTGCGCTGGCTGGTCTTGCTCACCGATCCGCGCGACGCCTTGCTGAACTGGATGGTGTTCGGCAGCGCCCAGGGCTTCGGCCTGGGCGGCGACACCCGGGCGGCCGCGCAATGGCTGCACGACTCGCTGCAGGCCCTGTTGGCGCTCTCCAACCAAGAGCGGGAACGGGTGTACTGGCTGCGCCGTGATGGCGATCTGGCTGAAGCCGCGGTGGAAGCCGGCCGCGTTCTCGGGGTGGAACTCGATGCGGCAGTGCTGGAAGCCCCGTCCGCCTCTTCCGGCGTCCGGCCTTTCCCCGCCGGTCACTGGCGCCACTACCGACAGGCCTTTGCCGAGGAATTTGCCGTACTGGCGCCGGTGGCCCAGGCCCTGGGCTACCCGGCCGAGTAGGGCCGCACCGCGCCGGCGGCCTCAGCCGCCGGCCGGCAATCCCAGCAGCAGCGCCGTGCCCAGGCCGATGCGGTACCAGGCGAAGGGCGTGAAGCGGTGCGTGCCGATGTAGCGCAGCAACCAGCGCACGGCGGCGAAGCCGGCCACCGTGGCGGCGATTAAGGCCACCGCCAGGCCGGCCCAGTCCTCGTCGCCGGCATGGCCGTCCAGCAGCGTTTCCATGGCCGCGTAGCCGGTGGCCGCGAACATGGTGGGAATGCCCACCAGGAACACGAATTCGGCCGCCGCCGGCTTGCGGTTCATGCCCAGCAGCATGGCCATGAAAATGGCCGCCGCCGAACGCGAGGTGCCGGGAAACACGCCGGCCACCACCTGCGCCAGGCCCACCGCCACCGCGATCTTCCAGGTGACGGTGTCGCTGGGCGGGCCGCGCTCGCTCCAGCGTTCCGCCAGCAGCATCCAGACGCCACCGAGCACCAGGGCCCAGGCCACCGGTGTCACCGTCTCCGGCAGCTGCCAGCCCAGCAGCCGCACCGGCAGGCCGACCACGGCCGTCACCAGGAAGGCCAGGGCGATCTTCAGCAGGTAATCGCGCGGCCCGGCCAGCCGCCACTGCGTCGCCAGCTCCCACAGCCGCTGCCGGTACACCAGGCTGATGGCGAGGATGGCGCCGGACTGGATGGCGATGTTGAACAGGTCGCTGCGCGGCCCCAGCCAGTGCTGGGCGATCAGCAGGTGGCCGGTGCTCGAGATCGGCAGGAACTCGGTCAGGCCTTCGAGGATGCCCAACAGGAGGTCGGCAAGGAGGGAGTTCACATGAGGTCGCGGTGATCAGGACCGGCGAAGGATAAACCTTGCCGGAAGCGGAAGGGGTTTCTCCAATGCACCTTCAACGGCAAGAGCCCACCAAAACGTGGCGAGCCGGGAGGCAGCTCGCAGATGAAGGCGGGCTTGCAATGGCCACCCACCGTGCGCCATGCGAACAGCCTGATCGCGAGCGCAGGTGGTGTTCGGGCATTGCTGCCGCACATCAGGGAGGGCGGTTCACCACGATGATCGTCCGCTCCATCGGCTTCCCGGGCATCCACGGCGGCGCTTGTGGTCACTCCAAGGCCGAGGTGGCCCGGATCGCAGGGGGATATCGTCAGTTCCCATGGCCCAGGCACGCGCGACAGGCCATCTTCCGCTGCTCAAATGATGGGGACCATGGGATCTACGCGGAAACCCGCGAGAAGACGGGGCGATGAACGCCATCGTGCATTCAGCGCCATGTGGCTCCGGCGTTCGCGGCAGCTTGCGACCGGATCGTCAACAAGGTTGCCATCGCCGCAGGTTGCGGCGGAGTTCCGTCGTCCGCCCCGTGATTCCCGCAGCCAGGGCGGTGACAACCCAGCGGGGAGGGCTTCATGACCAGCAAGAACGCCAGCAAGTCCGCCAGGAAGAGCACTGGCAAGGCCTTCACTGCCGAAGAGCAGGCCGCGATGAAGGAGCGCGCCCGCGAGCTCAAGGCCGAGGCCAGGCCCGGCTCGACGAGGGCGCCATGTGGCCCACCAGCTTCGGCCTGGTGGCGCTGGGCAAGGCCGAGCAGGAACGCATCCGCGCCCTGCTGCGAAAGGCGCTGGGCTGAGCTCCGCCGGGGCGGGCGGCCCGGTCCCGGGTGCCACATCACCGGAGAGACTGCACCAACATGGTGCGTGTGCCGCCAAGCGCCGCCCCATGGTGGTGCCGACCATCCGGCACCGCTCTCAGGAACAAAGGCATATCAAAGGCTTACGAGGCCGCCAGAGCTGGCACGCCCCTTGCACCTGACGGGGCAGCCCTACCCACTCTCCGGAGCCATCCGCCATGCCCTACGCGCACATCGAGAAACTCATCAAGGACCACGCCATCGAGTTCGTGGACCTGCGCTTCGCCGACATCCGCGGCGTGCAGCACCACGTCACCTTCCCGGTGAGCATCGTCGAACCGGCCCTGTTCGAGGACGGCAAGATGTTCGACGGCAGCTCGATCTCGGGCTGGAAGGGCATCAACGAGTCCGACATGGTGCTGCTGCCGGACCCGGACACCGCCTGGGTGGATCCCTTCACCGCCGACCCGACGCTGATCCTGACCTGCGACGTGCTCGACCCGGCCACCATGCAGGGCTACAGCCGCTGCCCGCGCGGCGTCGCCAAGCGCGCCGAGGCCTACCTCAAGGCCAGTGGCATCGCCGATCAGGCCTTCTTCGGACCCGAGCCCGAGTTCTTCATCTTCGATTCCGTGCGCTGGGCCAACGAAATGGGCCACACCTTCTTCGAGATCGAGTCCGAGGAAGCGCACTGGAACAGCAGGAAGAAGTACGAGGGCGGCAACACCGGCTACCGGCCGGGCGTGAAGGGCGGCTACTTCCCGGTGGCCCCGACCGATTCGCTGCACGACATCCGCGCCGAGATGTGCAAGGTGCTGGCCGCCGCCGGCATCGAGGTCGAAGTGCACCACCACGAGGTGGCCAATGCCGGCCAGTGCGAGATCGGCACCAAGTTCAACTCGCTGGTGAAGAAGGCCGACGAGCTGCTGACCCTGAAGTACATCGTCAAGAACGTCGCCCATCGCAACGGCAAGACCGCCACCTTCATGCCCAAGCCCCTGGTCGGCGACAACGGCAGCGGCATGCACGTGCACCAGAGCCTGGCCAAGGGCGGGCAGAACCTGTTCAGCGGCGACGGCTACGGCGGCCTGAGCCAGCTGGCGCTGTGGTACATCGGCGGCATCTTCAAGCATGCCCGCGCCATCAACGCCTTCGCCAACTCGACCACCAACAGCTACAAGCGCCTGGTGCCGGGCTTCGAGGCGCCGGTGATGCTGGCCTACTCGGCCCGTAACCGCTCGGCGTCGTGCCGCATCCCCTACGTGTCCAATCCGAAGGCGCGCCGCATCGAGATGCGCTTCCCGGACCCGATGCAGTCGGGCTACCTCACCTTCACCGCCCTGATGATGGCTGGCCTGGACGGCATCAAGAACAAGATCGATCCGGGCGCACCCAGCGACAAGGACCTGTACGACCTGCCGCCGGAGGAGGAGAAGAACATCCCGACCGTCTGCCACAGCCTCGACCAGGCCCTGGAAGCCCTGGACAAGGACCGCGAGTTCCTCAAGGCCGGCGGCGTGATGAGCGACGACTTCATTGACGGCTACATCGCCCTGAAGATGCAGGAAGTGACCAAGTTCCGCGCCGCCACGCACCCGCTGGAGTACCAGCTGTACTACGGCATCTGAGCCTGGCCCGGCACGGGAAGGAGGACGAACGGCCCGGGCTCGCTTCGGGCCGTTCGCGTTCTGGCCATTCAGGGCACCGCCAACCGCCATGCGCATCGAACAAGACGATCTCAGTCGCCCGGAAATCCACGCCCTGCTGGCCGAACACCTGCAGGAAATGCGCGCCAACTCGCCGCCCTGCAGCGTGCACGCGCTCGACCTGGACCGCCTGCGGCAACCGGGCATCAGCGTCTGGTCCGCCTGGCAAGGCAAGCTGCTGCTGGGCATCGGCGCCCTGAGGGAGCTCGACCCGTCCCACGGCGAGATCAAGTCAATGCGCACCCCGGCGCGCCTGCGCCGGCGCGGCGCCGGCCGGGCCCCGCTGGCGCACCTGCTGGCGCACCTGCTGGCGGTGGCGCGCGAACGCGGCTACCGGCGGCTGAGCCTGGAAACCGGCGCGGCCCCGCTCTTCCTGCCGGCGCAACGCCTGTACGAAAGCGTCGGCTTCGTGCCCTGCCCGCCTTTCGGCGATTACCGCGAGGATCCGCACAGCGTGTTCATGAGCCTGGACCTTTCCGCAGACTGAGGATGCGGGCTGCGCGCACAGGCGGAAGACCCGCGGCAGCGTCGCCAGACCCGCTCCGGCAGACAGGGTGCAGCCCAGGCAGCGTCGGGAGAACCCTGTGAGATGCCTCGTTCCGCGGGTCCGTGCTCGCGATGACGTCGGACAGGCCCAGCTGCCTCGCATAGCCGAGCAGCCCGGTCGCCGCTTCCGTGGCGAAGCCCTTGCCCCAGCAATCCCGGCGAAGCGCGCACTTGATCTCGGGCTCGGCTTGCCCTGCGGGGTGAACCAAACCGCAGAAGCCAACGACGGTGCCGGAGCTGCGTTCGACGAGGGCGAGCATGCCGTAGCCGCGGCTGGCGTAGTTTCTCCGCGTGACCTCGACCCAGTACTCACAGCCGGGGCGATCCAGAGGCTCACCGCCGGCGCCATGACCTTGCCGGGCCCGCTGATCCGCCGCCACCGCCGTGTTAGCTTCCCGCCCGCCCCCAACATGGAGCCAACGCCGCATGTACGGACTGATCGGAAAGATGAAGGCCGCCCCCGGCCAGCGCGACGCCCTGATCGCCATCCTGCTCGCGGGCACCGACGGCATGCCCGGCTGCCGCAGCTACGTGGTGGCCGAAGACCCGACCGATCCGGACGCCATCTGGATCACCGAGGTCTGGGAAAGCCAGCAACACCATCTGAACTCGCTGAACCTGCCCGCGGTGCAGGCCGCCATCGCCAAGGCGCGGCCGATCATCGCCGGCTTCGGCGAACGTTTCGAAACCCGGCCCGTGGGCGGCCACGGCATCGCCTGAGCCTGTTCCGGCACCGCCCCGGCGGGGCGTCGGCGCGTCGCCCGAGGGGCATCCGCCGGCGTCCGGCTTGCGCGCAAGAAGCGAGCGCTTGCCTTCCCGACGGCGCGGCCCGGGGCCGCGGCTTTGCACTATCCTGCCGCCATGCCGGACCGCCCCGACCCGCCTGCGCTCGACACCCTGAGCACGCCCGTCGCCTGGGCCGATGCCGAGGGGCGGCTGCTGGGCTGCAACCCGGCCTTCGCCAGCTGGCTGGGGGTCAGCGCCCGCCGCCTGCAGGGCCTGGCCGTCACCGAGCTGGACGCCGAAGGCGGCCGCCTGGCCGACCTGCTGGTGCGCCTGCCCGACACCGGCGAGGCGGTGCGGGTGCGGCGCGCGCGCCTGGCCATGCCCGGCGGCGGCGAACGTTTCGCCGAGCTGCTGTTGGCACGCGACGAACACGGCGGCCTGCGCCTTGAGGCGCATCCTTCCGAGGAGTTCCCCGGCGAAGACCCCGCCACTGCCCTGCCCGCCGCCCTGCACGCCGCGCTCAAGGGTCTGGCGCACGAGGTACGCAATCCGCTGGCCGGCCTCAAGGGCGCGGCGCAGTTGCTGGCGCGCCGGGTCGAGAACGGCGACGCACGCCAGCTCGTGGAGCTGATCGGCAGCGAAGCGGACCGCCTGGCGGCCCTGGTCGAGCGCCTGCTGCACCCCACCCCGCCCCGCCCCTTCGCGCCGACCAACATCCACGCCGTGCTCGAGCGCGTGCGCCAGCTGGCGGAAACCGAGGCCGGCTGGTCGGTGAAGCTGAGCCGCGATTTCGACCCCTCGCTGCCGGACATCCGCGGCGACGCCGACCGCCTGGTGCAGGCCGTGTGGAACCTGGTGCGCAATGCCCTGGAATCCGGCGCCTCCAACGTCAGCCTGCGCACCCGCGCCGAGCACCACATCGTCATCGGCGAAAACGTGCACCGCCTGGCGGTGAGGGTGGAAGTGGCCGACGACGGCCGCGGCGTGCCCGAGGACCTGGCCGAGCGCATCTTCCTGCCGCTGGTCACCGGCCGCGCCGAAGGTACCGGCCTGGGCCTTCCGCTGGCGCAGCAGATCGCCCGCGAACACGGCGGCTCGCTGGGCTACCGCTCGCGGCCGGGGCACACGGTGTTCACCCTGCTGCTGCCGGTGCCGCCGGCCGGAGACGAAGGGGCGGCCGGAGGCGGGGCGGGCTGAGCGCGCCGGGCCGTTGCCGCCGGCGAGCGCGCGGAACCCTCGGGCGCGCGGAACCCTCAGCTTCCGAAGCGATACTGCAGGCGCTGCTTCTCGCGCAGCCAGACCACCTGCTGGCGCTGCACGCTCAGCCACCAGGTCTGGGTGCTGCCGATGGGCCGGCGCTCGGCGAAGCCGGCCGGATCGAGCAGGGCGGTGCAGGTGCCCTGGCCGGGATCGCGCACCGAGCGGTAGCGCAGCGCGCCGATGCCGGCCTCGCGGGCCAGGCGCGCCAGGGCCTGGGTGGCGCTGTAGTCGTCGGGTGCCATCCACAGCGCGCGGTCCTGGTCGAGCGGAGCGCGGCGCAGGTCGAGCATGCGCGCCTTCAGGCTCACCTTGAAGGCGGTGTGGGCGACCGAATCAATGCGCTCCAACGCCGGCGAATCGCGCAGGAAGCGCCAGCGCCAGTAGCCGATCTCGGCGCAGGCGGTAGGCAGGCGGTCGGCGCCGTAGAACACGCCCGGCTCGCCCGGGCCGCGGAAGCGCGAGCCGCTGGGCAGGGGCGGGTAGCGGAAGGGCGTGGCCAGCAGGTAGTGCAGGCCGCGGGCGGCGGCGGGCAGGGGCGGCTTGGCGCGCTCGAGCAGCTGTTCCAGCAGGTCCTGCTCGGCGGCGTCGTCCACCAGGGCCATGGTGGCGACCACGTGCTGCGCCTCCACCACGCGCCAGGCCTGGCCGCGCCAGGCACGCGCCTCAGAGGCGAGCGCGGTGGGCGTCCAGGTAATCGAGGACATGCACCAGGCCCTGGGCGCTGAGGATGAGCTCGCGGGGGCGGCCGTTCAGGCCCAGATTCTCCCCCGCCAGCCAGGCGCGGGCGGCATCGCCGCTGCCGACGATGGAATGCAGGGAGCGGAACAGCCGCACCAGCAGCAGCGCCAGCTCGCCGGCCTTGCTGTCCGGCTCCAGCCGGTAATCGCCCCGGTACAGCCGGGTCACCGTGGCCGGGCTCAGCCCCAGGATCCGCGCCAGGCTGGCCCGCGGCAGCTCCAGCTGGTCGGCGGCGCGGGTGACGGCCTTGGCCAGGACCTGGGCGGGGTCGGGGGTGGAGTGGGGGGTGGGGTGGGGCATGGGGGCTCCTTTCTGGTGAAAGTCTAGCCATCATAGATTCCACAAGCAAGGAAGGGTGGCGGGGTGGTTCAGATGGCCGAACCCACGGTACGCGCCTGTCAGCCCACCGTTGCCCACAGCCAAGGGGACTGCTGGCTGGATACGCAGGAGTCCGGCTCGAGGCGGGATCGTGCAGAATCCACCGCCTGTCATGGGCGACGCTTGGCCGAGGGGAGGGGAGAAATTGCGGAAGGGGCTGGTTATCGGTGTCGGCGCAGCACTCATCTGCGCAGCGGCACTGTTCTACGTAACGCAGCGAAGCGGGCAGGCATCGCGTCCGCAGGCGCGGGTGGCTGATGCTGAGGTGATCGAGCCGGAAACCGCCGCCCCGCTGCCACCGGAAGACGGGAAGGAGATCGTGGAGGCAGACCACCCCACGCGCGCTGCCGACGGCCCCGGTGTACCCCGTACCTCCACCCTGCTGAATGTGATCGGCGAGACCTACAACTACCGCCCGGGCGACGAGAACGACTACGCCAGGAGCCCGGAAGACGCCGCCTGGTTGCACCGCCATGGCTACATGGACACTTTCTCCCACTCGTACCTGGTCCGAGCTGACGTGGAGGAACTGCGCGCGGCGGCCGACCAGGACCTGCGCATTCAGGTGATGGCGGCGCTGCGCATGGCGATGTCGGGCCGCTACGGCAACGAGCCCATCCTGATGCTGCAGGACGCCGCCGCGCGCGGCTCCGTGTACGCACTGGAAGTGCTGGGTGATGTGTACTTCACTGCGCCCGCCTACCGGAATCCGGCCTTGGGCGCGGCCTACTACGACCTCGTCATCCGCCGCGGTGACTGGGCCGTCGCTTTCAAGAAGCGCGCGCAGGTCGGCAACCTGGCTGCCGACCGGCTGTTTCTGGCAGATCTGTACGCGGAAGCGGCTTGGCAGGAAATCGTGGCACTGCGCCAGCGCCTGGGCCTGCTGCCCTTTGCGGCCCCGGAACCGCGTCCGGGCCTGCACGAGGGGCTGCGGGTGGCGCAGGAGCTGATGGCCGGCCAGGGCGGCTGAGCACGGCCCTCATCGGCATGCTTTGCACCGAAATGGTGCAGAATCCGTCCACCCTCACCCCAGGACGGCCCCCATGCCCACCCCCACCCGCATCTGGGTCATAGACGACGACCGCAGCGTCCGCTTCGTGCTGGCCGAGGCCCTGCGCGAGGCCGGGCACCTGGTGCAGGGCTTCGAGGGGGCGCGGCAGGCACTGGCGGCCCTGGCCGAGGAGGCCCCGCCGGACCTGGTCTTCACCGACGTGCGCATGCCGGAAATGGACGGCATCGCCCTGCTCGAGGTCCTGAAGGCCCGCCGGCCCGGGCTGCCGGTTATCGTCATGTCGGCCTATACCGACGTGGCCAGCACCGCCTCGGCCTTCCGCGGCGGCGCGCACGAGTTCCTCTCCAAGCCCTTCGACCTGGACGAGGCCGTGGCCCTGGCCGCCCGCGCCCTGCCGGCCGGCCGCGGCGGTGGCCCGGGCGCGGCCGACGCCCCGGCCCCGGAAACCCCGGCCGATACGCCCCTCGCCGCCGACGCCCTGGTGGGCGAAACCCCGGCCATGCGCGAGCTGTTCCGCGCCATCGGCCGGGTGGCGCAGACGCCGCTGAACGTGCTGATCACCGGCGAAACCGGCACCGGCAAGGAGCTGGTGGCCCGTGCCCTGCACCGGGAATCGCCGCGGGCGCACAAGCCCTTCGTCGCCCTCAACACCGCCGCCATTCCGGCCGAGCTACTGGAAAGCGAGCTGTTCGGCCACGAGGCCGGCGCCTTCACCGGCGCCCAGAAGCGGCACACCGGCCGCTTCGAACAGGCCGACGGCGGCACCCTGTTCCTGGACGAGATCGGCGACATGCCGGCCGGCCTGCAGACCCGCCTGCTGCGCGTGCTGGCCGAGGGCGAGTTCTTCCGCGTCGGCGGCCGCGAGCTGATCCGGGTGGACGTGCGCGTCATCGCCGCCACCCATCAGGACCTGGAGGCCAAGGTGCGCGACGGCAGCTTCCGCGCCGACCTGCTGCACCGCCTGGACGTGGTGCGCCTGCGCCTGCCGCCGCTGCGCGAGCGCAAGGCCGACATTCCCGCCCTGGCCGCCCGCTTCCTGGCCCAGGCCGCGGCCCGCCTGGGCAGCCCGGCCAAGCGCCTGAACGCCGAGGCCCTCAAGCGCCTGCAGCAGCACGACTGGCCCGGCAACGTGCGCGAACTGGAAAACCTGTGCTGGCGCCTCGCCGCCCTGGCCCCGGGCGAGAGCATCGGCCCCCGCGACCTGGCCGGCAGCCTGCGCCCCGCCGCCGCCGCCAGCGCCGACTGGACCCGCCACCTCGCCCAGGCCGTGCGCGATGCCCTGGCCCGCGGCGAAACCGGCCTATACCCCGCCTACCGGGAAACGTTTGACCAGGTGCTGCTGGAGGCTGCGTTGGAGCATACGAACGGGCATCGGCAGCGGGCGGCGGGGGTGTTGGGGGTGGGAAGGAACACAGTGACCCGGAAGCTGGGTCGCGGAACAGGCTAGCAATCGACCACAGCGCCAATGCCGAGCGCAACTGCCAGCGACGCGCGACTTGCAACCAGAGCGCAATCGATTCTTGAAGCAGTGCCTGACGCGCGTTCCATCGGGCGCGCAATTGATGCCGGGTGATCCATGTTTAGATGCCGTCCCGCAAGTTCGACCGAATCAGCGCTACTGGCCGATTGGGCCCAGGCCATGGCCTGGGAAACCGAGCAAAAGCGCCTCGACCCCGCCGCCGTAGAAGCCGGCGTCCGCGGCATCTTCGAAAACCCCACCCGCGGCGCCTACTTCATCGCCGAGCGCGACGGTCAGCCGGTCGGCACGCTGATGCTCACCTACGAGTGGAGCGACTGGCGCAATGGCGACTGGTGGTGGATCCAGAGCGTCTACGTCCCGCCGGAGCATCGGCGCCAGGGCGTGTTCCGGGCGCTCTACCGCCATGTGTGGGAGCTGGCCAAAGCGATGCCCGGCGTCTGCGGGCTGCGCCTGTACGTGGAGCGCCACAACGAAGGCGCCCAGCGCACCTATGAATCCCTGGGCATGGTGGACGCCGGTTACCGCATGTACGAAGCCGCCCTGCCGCGCGGGCGCTGATCGCCGCGCCGCGCCTTCACCACCGTGCCGGCCCCCAGTAGCCGATCCGGCGGCGGATCTTGAACTTGCGCCACAGGTTCGCCGGCTTGGGCCGGCGGTTGCGGCCGCCGGCGGCGACGAAGGCGTCTATCGCCTCCAGCACCCGCTCGCTGGAACGGCCGTCGCGGTAAGGGTGGATGGAGTCGGCGTACTCGCGGATGGCCCGCATCAGCACCGGCGGCCGCGACAGCGCCTGCTCGATGGCCGGCTCGAACTGGGCCGGGTCGGCGATGTCTATCAGCTGCGGCCCCGGCCGCCGGTTGCGGAAGGTCACGACCGGCTTGCCGGTCAGCAGGAACTCGTTTAGCGCGGACGAGGTGTCCGAGCACATCATGTCCACCTGCGGGAACAGCTCCAGGATGTTGTCGTTGTCGGCGAAGCGCAGGTGCTCGTTCTGCAGGGCGATGAACTTCTCGCGGGTGGCCCGGTTCATCTTCGGGTGGAAGCTGACGATCCAGCGCCAGCGCCCGTCGCGGGAAAGCCGCTTCACTTCCCCGTACAGCGTCTCGGCGGCACTCCAGGAGGGCGAGAAAGTCGAGTGGTAAAGGATCACCGGCCGCTCGCGCACCGGCGGCAGCGGCCCGGCGATCTCGCGCATGAAGGGGTCGAGCTTGGGCCAGCCGGTTTCCGCCACCGAAAAATGCCCCAGCCTGTCGGCCAGGACCTGGAACCTGGCGGTGTCGCCCGGGCCGGTCGTGCAGTAAAGGTCGAAGAAGCCGCGGATGTAGATGTGCCGCGGCTTGCCGGCGTCGAAACCGTGGAAGGTTTCCACCTTCACGCCGGGAAAGAAATGCGGCACGGCGTTGCTGGAGGTGATCACCGCCAGTGGCCGCCATTGCCGAACGTCCTGCACCGTCAGCAGGCGCTCGTCCGGGCGCAGATCCTCGGCGCCGGGGCCGTCGAAGAACCAGGCGGCCTCGCCACCGCGGGCGCGGATCGCCTCCTGCAGCGGCCGCAGGATCGCCAGGGCGTAACGTTCCGACCCGTACAGCAGGTATCGCTTGCCGCTCATCAGCGGTCCACTCCGTGGCGCTTCAGGACCCGGGCTGCCTGCGCGACCGAGTCGGGGTTGGCCTTCATCTCGTAGTAGCGCAGGCGCTTGTACAGCGCGTAGCTGGCCGCGGTGTGCGAGATGACGAAGCCGCGCCAGCCGTCCAGGCAGCCCAGGCGCAGCAGGTAGTCCTTGAGGAAGGCGGCCGGGTATACCAGCGGCGCCTGCCACATGCGCGCCGGCTTGCCCTTGTCCAGCCAGTCGCGGCACTTCAGTTCGGCGTAGCGCAGCACCTTGAGCTGCTTGTGCGCCAGGGTCGGGTTGTTGACGTGCTCGAACGGGGCGCGGAACTCGGCGGCGCGGCCTTCGTAGCGCAGCGATTCATGCACGCGGGCCTCGGTCCAGCGGGCGCGGCCGCGGTGGTAGAGCCGGGCCAGGCGCTCGCCGACGGCCGGGCGGTACCAGCGCATCGGCTTGCCCATGTAGAGCGTGCGCCGGCGAAGGATGGCGGCGGGCGCGTCGCCGGCCATCAGGGCGGGCAGGCCTTCCTGCAGTTCCTTCGCCAGTTCTGGCGAGAGGTATTCGTCGGCATCCAGCACCAGGATCCAGTCGTGGCTGGCCTGGGTGCTGGCGAAGTTGCGCTGCGGGCCGAAGCCCAGCCAGGCCTGTTCGACCACGCGGGCGCCGTGGGCGCGCGCCACCGCCACCGTGTCGTCGTCGCTGAGGCTGTCCACCACCAGTTTCTCGGCCGCGAAGGGCACGCTGTCCAGGCAGCGCCCGATGCAGTCGGCCTCGTTGTGGGTGATGACCGCCAGGGTGAGGGGGAGCGCTGCCATGACCGGCGATTCTAGCCGAGGGCGGGGGAAACCCAGGGATGCGGGCGGGCGCGGGCCGGCCTGGATGCGCGCCGCCGGACCTCGGCGTCCAGGGGCGTGCGCTCAGGCGCGCAGGATCTCGCGTGGGTCGCGCCCCGCCGGGCAGTGGTCGAAGGTGACCGGGATGCCATGCGCTTCCAGCACCGCCGCCAGTTGCCGCTGCCGGCGCTGGAAGTGCTCGTAGCTGCGGCCCAGGGCGGCGGCGTCCAGGCCGGTGGGGGCAAAGCCGCCTTCCGACCAGGCGTCGATGTCCAGCAGGGCCATGCGCGCCTCGCCGCCGGCCAGGCGCAGCAGGGGTTCGGGCGGGGCGTCCAGCCAGACCTCGCGTTCGGGGGTGAACAGCGCCGTTTCCAGCAGCGGCCACAGCGGTGCCAGGCCGGCGTGTTCGTACTGCAGGGCGGTCATGGCGGCCAGGTCGTCCAGGGTCATCAGGCGGGCGTGCTCGATTTTGGCGGCAAAGCCGTCCTGGGCCGCCAGGGCCGTTTCCGCGCCGGCCATGCCGGTGTCCAGCAGGGTTTGTTCGAGGCGTTCGGCCACCGGCGCCAGCGCGTCGGCCGGGCCGCGCAGCAGGAAGGGCAGCAGGCGCAGCGGGCCGCCAGCGTAGTCGGGGTTGGGCCTGAGCGGGCCGGGCAAGCCCTCGGCACCGGTGCCGAAGCCGATCACCCGGCCGCCGGCGGCGCCGGGCGCGCGTGCCACCAGGCGTTCCAGCTCGCCGTGCAGCGGGTAGCCGGGGCGCAGCAGTTCCACCGGATCGAACAGCGCCGCCACCAGGCCCAGGTCGAGCGCGGCGGCGCCGGGGGCGATGTCGCCTAGGTCGCGTGCCACCAGCGCGGCCAGCCGACCGGCGGCCTCGGCAGGCAGGGCCTCGCGGCCGGCGCGGGTGCCCGGCGTCAGTTCCAGGGCGAGCGCGCCGAGGCAGCAGATCACGGAATCGGCCATGAGCATACGGTGGCGTCGGGTTATGATCGCGATTCTAACCGTGGCGCCCGTCGCCCGGGCCTTTCCGTCGCATTCCAGTCGAGCCCCAAGGAGTGAGCCAGATGCCGTCCGCCCGTCGTGTCGCCGTTCTCGGCGGCGTTCGCATTCCCTTCTGCCGCAACAACACCGCCTACCACGACGTCGGCAACCTGGG
Source organism: Arenimonas fontis (assembly GCF_008386465.1). Lineage (GTDB taxonomy): Bacteria > Pseudomonadota > Gammaproteobacteria > Xanthomonadales > Xanthomonadaceae > Arenimonas > Arenimonas fontis. Next base: position 219,633 of record NZ_VUOD01000005.1, on the reverse strand, counting down.
CATGTCCATCAAGGCACTGGGCGCGCTGGTGGAGAAGTTCGGGCTGCACGGCGAGACCCTGGGCGAAGTGGCCATGGGCGCGGTGCTCAAGCACAGCAGCGACTGGAACATCGGCCGCGAGGCGGCGCTCAGCTCGGGCCTGTCGCCGCAGACGCCGGGCATCACCATGCAACGCGCCTGCGGCACCTCGCTGGACACCGTCATCCACGTCGCCAACAAGATCGCCCTGGGCCAGATCGAGGCCGGCATCGGCGGCGGCAGCGACACCACCTCCGACGTGCCGATCGCGGTGAACAAGCGCCTGCGCCGGCGCCTGCTCGACGCCAACATGGCCAGGACCTTCGGGCAGCGGCTGCGTGCCTTCAAGGGCTTTTCCTTCTCCGAGCTCAAGCCGGAATTCCCCGGCGTGGGCGAGCCGCGCACCGGCAAATCCATGGGCGAGCACTGCGAGATGATGGCCAGGGAGTGGAAGATCAGCCGCGAGGCCCAGGACCAGTTGGCCTACGAATCGCACAGCAAGGCGGCGCTGGCCTATGAGCGCGGCTTCTATCAGGACCTGGTGGTGCCCTTTCGCGGCGTCGAGCGCGACAACATCCTGCGCCCCGACACCACTCCGGAGAAACTGGCGACGCTGAAGCCGGCTTTCGACAAGACTTCCGGCCAGGGCACGCTGACCGCCGGCAATTCCACCCCGCTCACCGACGGCGCCTCGGCGGCGCTGCTGGCCAGCGAGGAATGGGCGGCAGCGCATGGCCGGGAGGTGCAGGCCTGGTTCGTGGACGCGCAGGTGGCGGCGGTGGACTTCGTGCACGGCGAGGGCCTGCTGATGGCGCCGTGCTGGGCGGTGGCGCAGCTGCTCCAGCGCAACGGGCTGAAGCTGCAGGACTTCGATTTCTACGAGATCCACGAGGCCTTCGCCGCACAGGTGCTGTGCACGCTCAAGGCCTGGGAGGATCCGGTGTTCTGCAAGGAGAAGCTGGGCCTGGAGGCGCCGCTGGGCAGCATCGACCGCTCGAAGCTCAACGTGGTCGGCAGCTCCCTGGCCCTCGGCCACCCCTTCGCCGCCACTGGCGCCCGCATTGTCGCCACCGCCGCCAAGCTGCTGAAGGAGAAGGGCAGCGGCCGCGCCCTCATCAGCATCTGCACCGCCGGCGGCATGGGCGTCGCCGCCATCCTCGAACGCTGACCCCATCCCGGCCTGTTCCGACCCTTTGTTCTGACCCTAGGGTCAGATCAAAGGGTCAGATCAAAGGGTCAGATCAAAGGGTCAGATCAAAGGGTCAGATCAAAGGGTCAGATCAAAGGGTCAGATCAAAGGGTCAGATCAGCGGGGAAGCAGGGGGAGGCCGTGTTCGTTGCGGAGTTCGGCGACGGCCTGGTCGGCGATCTGTTCCCGCAGGCTGCGGCCATCCAGGGTCAAGGGCGTCTCGCCGCGGCCGGCGCGCAGCGCGTTGGCGTAAGCGATGGCGGCGCGCGGGTCGTTGTGGTGGGCGAACACGTGGCCCAGCAGCTCCCAGGCCTCGGCGCCGGCGCCCTGGGCGAGGGCACGGTGCAGGTGGTCCTCGGCGCGGGCCCACTGGCCCTGCTCCATGTACAGGCGGGCCAGGCCGCACAGCAGGCCGGGACTGTCCGGATGCTGCGCCAGCCAGGCTTCGGCGCGCGCCAACCGCTTGGCGCCGTCGCCGCGGCCGCCGGGCAGTTCGCCGTAAAGGGCGGCCAGGCCTTCGTCCCAGCGGGTGTCCAGCGCCGCGGCCAGGGCCTCGGCGCCTTCCTCTTCCAGGCCAAGCCGGGCCGCGCGCCGGGCGAAGGCGGCGACCACCTCGGCTTCGTTCGCCAGCTTCGGGGGCACGGCGCGCCAGCGCTGCATCAGGGTGTTCGACTGCGGCGCTTGGCCTAGCGAGGCGGCCGTGTAACGCAGTTCCGCTTCGGCCAGGGCGGCGTGACCAAGGGCCTGTTCCCGGCGCAGGGCCGGCAGCAGGGCCAGGGCTTCGTCGGCGCGGCCGGCGGCGACCAGGGCCTCGGCCTGCAGGCGCAGGCCGCGCGGTGGCAGCGCGGGACAGCTCGCCAGTGCCGCCAGCGCTTCGTCCGCGCGCCCCTGGGCCAGCAGCCGTTCGGCCTGGTCGAGCGCCGCGGCGCCGGGATCGTGCTTGAGCAGCGCGGCCTGGTGGCGGGCGGCAGCCTCCATGTCGCCGGCTTCGGCGGCGGCGCGACGCGCGCCCAGCAGGGCCAGGCCGCGTTCCGGACGCTCGGCGGCTGCGCGTTCGAGCAGGCTGGCGGCGCGCGCCCAGCGTCCCTGGTGCAGGGCTTCCAGGCCATTGACCAGGCGGTTGCGGGCCTGCGCCCGCGCATGCCGGCGCCAGGCCCGGATCGGCAAGCGCACCAGCCACCACAAGGCCCACAGCAGGAACCACAGCAGCAGCCAGGCCGTCAGCGCGAAGGCCAGGGTGGTGCTGTAGGTGAAGCCGCGGAAGCGCACCACCACGTCGCCCAGGTCCTGCGAGAACCAATGCCAGGCCAGCGCGCCCAGCAGGGCCAGAACCAGCCCCAGCAGAAGGCTGCGGTAGAGCTTCATGGGTCGCTCCTGCCTCGACGCAGGTCGCGCAGCTGCCGCAGGGCGACGCCGCGGGCCGGCAGGTCGGGCATCAGGTTCAGGCGGCCGAGCCGGGCCAGCCGTTCGCGCTCGGCGCGCAGGGCCTCGTCCTCGGCGTAGAGCCGCAGCAGCCACTGCTCCACCCGCTGCAGCGCGGCGCGAAAGGCGGTTTCGTCGCGGCGTTCAAGGGCGGTACGGGCCAGAGCCAGCTCCAGGCCGAGCGCGGCTTCGCCGGCAGCGCGGTCGTCGGGGGAAATCAGGTCCTGGGCGTGGCTGGGCCGGACCTGGATCACGGCGTCGGCCAGGCGACGCCAGGTCGAAGTGTCGGCGGGGGTGTCGGCATCGGCCCCCGGGGCGCGGCTGGCCAGGCCGGGCAGGGCCGCCTGCAGGGCGTCCAGTTCGCCGGCGGCGCGGCTGCGGGGGTCGTCGGGCAGGGCCTGCAGCGCGGCCAGCTCGCGGGCCACGGTCTGGCGCAGGTTGAGGTACTCGGGCGAGGTCAGCGGGGCCAGGGCCTGCTGGGCCAGGGCGGTGGCGCGGATGGCGCCCTCGAGATCGCCGGCCACGGCCAGGCGCGACTGGGCCAGGCTCAGCAGCAGCTCCGCCTCGTCCAGGCGAAGGCTTTCCGTGCCCTCGCTGGCCTGGGCGCCGAGTTCACGCAGGCTGTCCTCCAGGATGGCGGCGCGTTCGCCCACCGCCAGCACCTCGTCGCGCAGCAGCCCGGCCCGCGCCTGGGCATCGGCGACCCGTTGTTCCAGGCCCTGCTGGGTGCGACGCAGGCTGGCGACCGCCTGCTCGACCTCGAGCAGGCGCGCGTCCAGCGCTTCCGGACTCAGATCGGGGCCGGCGTTGGCCGGCGCGCGGGAAGACCACCATCGCCAGCCGCCGGCCATGATCGCGGCCAGCACCAGCAGCACCAGCAACCATCCCAGCGCGCCGAAACGGTGCCTGGGACGCGGCGTATCGGAAGTCTCGTCGAGCACGGAATTCATGGCCCGGTGGGCGATGAGGAAGGCGAAGACATCCTACCGGAAGCGTCCCGCGCCCACATCGGCTGCCAGCGCCCGCAGCATCTGCGTCGGCATTGCCCCATCGGCCATCACGAGGCGCCGGAAGCCCGATGCCGCGAGGTAAGCGGCCAGGCGCGGACTGCTGGCGACGGCCGGCCGTCGCTGCAGCGTCTCCTTCACCGGCGCCTCCAGCCGCGACCAGAATCCGTCGAAGGCTTCCCGACTGCTCACCAGCAGGGCGGAGCTCTCCGGCAGGGCCGCGAGAGCCGCCAGCCGGTCGGCGCGCGGTCGCACCGGCACGCGCTGGTAGACCTCGGCACGGTGCACCAGGAAGCCTCGCCGGCCCAGTTCTTCGGCGATCAGGCCGCGTCCGCCAGGCGCCGTCACCACCCCGACATCGCGGCCGCCGCCGGCTTCCAGTCCCGGCAGGGCCAGCAGGGTTTCCGATTCGCCGCGCCCCGCAGGCGCCAGCACACCGGTGACGCCCGCGCGCAGCAGGGCTGCCGCGGTACCGCGACCCACCGCGTACCATCGCTGCCCCGGCGCCGGCTGCAGCGGTTGCCGGGCGCGGGCGAAACGCACCGCCGCCGGACTGGTGAACACCACCGCCGGGCAGGCCAGGGCCGCGGCCAGCGACGGCCCGGGATCGAGCGCGCGCAGGGCCAGCGTGGACACCGGCAAGGTGCGCGCCCCCAGTGCCGAGGCGGCACGGCGCACCGGCGCGTGCCCGCCCGAAGGGCGCAGGGAGATGACGTACCATCCGGCCAGTGGGCCATCTTCGCGCTGAGCGTGCATGGCCCCAGCTTGGCACAGCCCACCGCATAAAGCAGTGCATGGACCCGATCGAAACCCTCAACGCCCACTACCGGGCGATGCCGCCGGTGGCCGCGATGCAGGCGCGCGCGGTGCGCCTGGAAGACGGCGTGCTGCACCTGCACGCGCCCCTGGCCGCCAACGTCAACGACAAGGGCTGCGCCTTCGGCGGCAGCCTGGCCGGGCTGATGACCCTGGCCGGCTGGGGCCTGCTCAGCCTGGAACTGGCCCGGGCCGGTTACCCGCACGCCGAGGTCTACGTCGCCGACAGCCAGCTGCGCTACCTCAAGCCGCTGTATGCCGACCTGGCCGCCGAGGCCTGGCTGGCGCCGGAGAGCGACCTGGCGGCCTTCCTGCGAGCCTTCGCCGAACGCGGCCGGGCCCGGGCCATGCTGCAGGCGTGCGTGCGCGGGCCGGATGGCGCCACCGTGGCCGAGCTGAGCGGCCGCTTCGCCGCCTTCCGCCTCTGAACCCCCATCCATCCCTGCCGGCATCAGCGAACGCCGGGGTCAGATCAAAGGGTCAGATCAAAGGGTCAGATCAAAGGGTCAGATCAAAGGGTCAGATCAAAGGGTCAGATCAAAGGGTCAGAACACGGCTGGGGTGTGCATAATGCGGGCATGAACACGCCTGCCCGAGTCCTTGCCGTCCTCTTCGCCGCCGCGCTGTGTGCCCTGCTCGCCGCCTGCGGCGGCGCCACCAAGCGCAGCCCGCTGGAGCAGACCCTCTACCACTACACCAGCGCCATCCGCTGGAGCGAGTTCGACAAGGCCCTGGCCTTCGTGGATCCGCAGGTGCTGGAACGTGACCGGCCCGGCGAGCTGGACATGGAGCGTTACAAGCAGTACCAGGTGTCCGGCTACGAGGTGCGCAGCAAGAACACGCCGGAGGAAGGCGTCTACGAGCAGGTCGTGCTGATCCGCCTGGTCAACCGCCATACCCAGACCGAACGCGTGGTCACCGATCGCCAGCGCTGGCGTTGGGACGGCGAGGCCAAGCGCTGGTGGCTGGTCAGCGGCCTGCCCGACATCCGCCAGCGTTGAGCGGGCTTTGCCCGGGGCCCCGGGCGGCCGATAATGCCGCCCCCGCCCGCCGGACCCCGCACGATGGACCGCCTGACCAGCTTTGCCCAAGACAACCTTTTCCTCGTCCTGATCTTCGCCGGCCTGACCGTGGCCCTGGTGGTCACCGAGGTGCGCCGGCTGTTCCGCGGCTTCAAGGGCGTCAGCCCGGTGCAGCTGACCGAACTCATCAACCGCGAGAACGCCCTGGTGCTGGACCTGCGCGGCCAGGCAGAGTTCGAGAAGGGGCACATCCTCGGCAGCAAGCACCTGCTGCCCAGCCAGGTGGACCCGGAGTCCAGGCTGCTGGCCAAATCCAGGGAGGCGCCGGTGGTGCTGGTGTGCAACATGGGCGTGACCGCCGGCGGGGTGGCCGAAAAGCTGGTCAAGGCCGGTTTCAAGCGGGTGGCCGTGCTCGAAGGCGGCATCAACGCCTGGACCGGCGCCGGCCTGCCGCTGGCCAAGGGTCGGGCCTGAACCGGCCGGACATGCGATAATCCCGCCCTTTCCCACGCATTCACCCGGAGTTGCCGACATGGCCGAGCAGAACAATGGCGCCGCCGCCGAGCAGGCGCAGTTCATCATCCAGAGGATCTACGTGAAGGACGTGTCCTTCGAGGTGCCCGGCGCGCCGCAGGTCTTCAGCGAAGCCGGCCAGCCGCAACTGGACCTCAACCTCAATCAGAAGGTGGCGCGCGTCGCCGACGGCCTGTTCGAGGTGGTGTTGGGCGTCACCCTGACCTGCAAAGTGGGCGAGAAGACCATCTACCTGGCCGAAGTGGCCCAGGCCGGCCTGTTCCAGTTGTCCGGCTTCGACGATCGCACCCTGGACATGATGCTGGGCACCTACTGCCCGAACGTGCTGTTCCCCTATGCCCGCCAGCAGGTGGGCGAGCTGGTGGCCGCGGGCGGTTTCCCGCCCTTCTATCTGCAGCCGATCAATTTCGAGGCGCTGTACGCCGAGGGTCTGCGTCGCCGCGCCGCCCAGGCCCAGCAGGGCGACGGCGTGCCCGCCGAGGGCGGTCAGGCCTGATCCCGGCCGCCGATGGCTTCGGCAGATAAACCGGCGGTCGCCGTCCTGGGGAGCGGTTCCTGGGGCACGGCGCTGGCGGCGCTGATCGCCCGCAATGGCCACACCACCATCCTGTGGGGCCGCGACCGCGGCCAGGTGGAGGCGGTGGCGCAGCGGCACGAGAACCCGCGCTACCTGCCAGGCACGCCGCTGCCGGAATCCCTGGCGGCGACTCCCGATCTGGCCGAGGCCGTGGCCGAGGCCGACTTGGTGCTGGTGGTCACGCCCAGCCACGCCTTCACCGAAACCCTGCGCGCGCTGGCCCCGCACCGGCGCGCCGATGCCGGCCTGGCCTGGGCTACCAAGGGCTTCGAGCCCGGCTCGGGCCGCTTCCTGCATGAAGTCGCTGCCGATCTGATGGGGCCGGACGTGCCGCTGGCGGTGGTCACCGGCCCGTCTTTCGCCAGGGAAGTGGCCCTGGGGCTGCCGACCGCGGTGACCGTCCATTCCGACGACGAGGACTTCGCCCAGACGGTGGCCAACGTGCTGCATGGCCCGACCTTCCGCGCCTACACCGGCAACGACGTGCAGGGCGCCGAACTGGGCGGTGCCATGAAAAATGTGCTGGCCGTGGCCACCGGCGTGGCCGACGGCATGCAGCTGGGCCTGAACGCGCGCGCCGGCCTGATCACCCGCGGCCTGAACGAGATGCTGCGCCTGAACCTGGCTCTGGGCGGTCGGGTCGAAACCCTGATGGGCCTGGCCGGGCTGGGTGACCTGGTCTTGACCTGTACCGGCGACCTCTCCCGCAATCGCCGGCTGGGCCTGGCCCTGGGCCGGGGTCAGTCGCTGCGCGAGGCGGTGGCCGAGATCGGCCAGGTGGTCGAGTCGGTGCAGACCGCCGACGAGGTGATGCGCCTGGCCGAACGGCTCGGCATCGAACTGCCGATCTCCGCCCTGGTGCGCGAAGTCCTGCACGAGCGCATCACCCCGGTGGAAGGCCTGCGCATGCTGTTGGCCCGGGAACAGAAGCCGGAGTTCCCGCCGGGGTTGTTCTGAGTTTTCGCCGCGGATTCACCTGCAAGAGACAGGAACGACTCGTAAAGCCCTGTCCTTGTCCATCCGCGGCAAGGCACAAAGAAGAAGCCCGGCCTGGCCGGGCTTCTTCCTTACGGCAGTTGCGACTGATCGTGGCGATCAGAAGCTGGCGCGCAGGCCGACCAGGTAGGTTTCGGCATTGTCGGCGAACTCGACCTCGCCGGTGATGCCCCAGGTCTTGTTGAACTTGTACTGGGCGCCGATGGTCCCGGTGAAGTCGCTGTCGATGTCGTCGCCGTCCACATAGTTGGCCTTGATCAGGCCCTCGAAGTTCTCGGTGAACGAGCCGCGCAGGCCGACCGACGCGCGGTAGCCGTCGGCGCTGCCGGCGCCATCCACGTCCACGTTCTGCCAGGCGGCCTCGCCGATCAGGTCGAGATTGTCGGTCAGGCCGTGCGCATAACCGAAGCCGAGCTCGCTGGCGTCGATGTCCGTGCTGCCAACGTCGGTCTCCAGCCAGGAGTAGGCGCCGAAACCGTAGAAGCCGGAGTTACCGAACTCGAACGAGCCGCGCACGCCGAAACCGTCGGCATCGTTGTCGATGTTGATGTAGCCGCCCTCGACGTAGGTGTAGCTCAGCTTGTCGTCGGCCTGGGCTGCCAGCGGCAGCAGGGCAGCCAGGGACAGGGCAATCAGGGAACGCTTCATGTCGGTGATTCCTTATCTTGTGGGGGTTGCCCGTGAGGGGCGTCGCCGAGTATCGGAATCGCGCCGTAACCAAGGATTAACGGAATGCGGGTTTTCGCCTCACCCTGCCATCAGTCACACGCATCCGCGCCGGGGTATCCCAGCTGCCGCCAGGCTTCGAACACCGCCACCGCCACCGCGTTGGACAGGTTCAGGCTGCGCTGACCCGGCCGCATCGGCAGGCGAAGCCGCCGATCCGCCGGAAATCCTTCCAGCACGTCGGCGGGCAGACCGCGGGTTTCGCAACCGAACAACAGTGCGTCGCCCTCGCGGAATGCCACGCGGTCGAAGCGCCTGGACGAACGCGCGCTGAACGCGAACACGCGGGCGGTGCCGATCGCGGCCAGGCAATCGCCCAGTGAAGGATGGACCTGCAGGCGGGCCCATTCGTGGTAGTCGAGGCCAGCGCGGCGCAGTTTCGCGTCCTCGAGCTCGAAACCCAGCGGCTCCACCAGGTGCAGGCGGGCACCGGTGTTGGCGCACAGGCGGATGACGTTGCCGGTATTCGGCGGAATCTCGGGCTGGTGCAGGATGACGTGCAGCATTCCCGCATTATCGCCTCCGGCCGCTCCCGCCCCGGCCGGCCGCGGAAGAGAAACGGGAGCGACGGGCGGCGTACCGCCCTGGGCTTGCTCCCGCCGGGGCCGGGAGGGATCAGCCGGCGCAGTCCGCCGGCGGCAATACGAGATGGCCGGGAACGCGGGCCAGGCCGAGCAGGCCGGGCGCCGGTACGTCGCATTCGCCGGCCAGGCGGGCGGCCAGCCCGCGCTGGATCCGTTCGCCGAGTTCGGGCGGTTCGGCAGCGATGGCGGCGACCAGGGCCAATGCCACCAGGGGAAGGGCGAACAGGCCGCGGCGCAGGGGGTTGCGGAGGTTCATGGCCGGCTCCTTCGACAGGTCCATGCCGCCATGGATGCAGAACCCATGCCAATGGTTGCAGCCTTTCCCGATCAATGGTTTGGCGGCGTCCGGCTGTCCGTTTCCGGGCGCCGGACAAGGCGGCGGACAGCCGGCGGGCGATTTTCCTCGGCCGCGCATGGCCTTCGGCCTAGTGTCCGGTCGGACCGGGACGGCTAGGATTGCCGGTTCCGGGAAACCGGCTCACCCAGACCGATACGAAAAATCCACGAGGAGTGCTGATGTCCGTCGAACGCCGTCCGCGCATGCGCGCGCTCGCCCTGGCCGCTGGCCTGGCCCTCGCCAGCCTGGCGCCTTTCCATGCCCCCGATGCGCTGGCGCGCCAGTCGGCGAAAGCCGGACTGGTGGCGGACATCCCCTACGAACAGTTCACCCTGCCCAACGGCCTGCGGGTGATCGTGCACACCGACCGCAAGGCGCCGATCGTGGCGGTGAACATCTGGTACCACGTCGGTTCCAAGAACGAGCTGCCCGGCCGCACCGGCTTCGCCCACCTGTTCGAGCACCTGATGTTCCAGGGCAGCGAGAACTACCAGGGCGAGTTCTTCGAGCCCTTCGAGCTGGTCGGCGCCACCGACCAGAACGGCACCACCAACTCCGACCGCACCAACTACTTCCAGAACGTGCCGACCACCGCCCTGGACATGGCGCTGTGGATGGAATCCGACCGCATGGGCCATTTCCTCGGCGCGGTGACCCAGGAGCTGCTGGACGAACAGCGCGGCGTCGTCCAGAACGAGAAGCGCCAGGGTGAGAACCAGCCCTACGGCCAGGTCTACGAGCGTCTGCTCAAGGCCAGCTATCCGGAAGGCCATCCCTACCGCTGGACCACCATCGGCTCGATGGCCGATCTCAATGCCGCCACCCTCGAGGACGTGCGGCGCTGGTTCAGGACCTGGTACGGCCCGAACAATGCCGTGCTGGTGCTGGCCGGCGACATAGACGTCGAGACGGCGAAGGAAAAGGTGACCAGGTATTTCGGCGACATCCCGGCCGGTCCGACCATGGCCCAGCCGAAGGTGGATCCGGCGCCGCGCACCGAGTCCACCCGCGAGGAGATGACCGACAACGTGCCGCAGGCGCGCGTCTACCGCGTCTGGAACACCGCCGAGTACGGCCACGCCGACGTCGAACGCCTGCAGCTGCTGTCGCGGGTGCTGGGCGGTTCGCGCAGCTCGCGCCTGGACAAGCGCCTGGTGCACGAGGATAAGCTGGCCGACAACGTCGTCGCCGGTTCCTGGCCGAACCTGCTGGGTGGCTTCTTCTACATCCAGGTGGACGTGAAGCAGGGCGTCGAGCCCGCCAGGGTCGAGCAGGCCCTGGACGAAGAACTGGCGAAACTGCTGCAGGACGGCCCGACCAGGGCCGAGCTGGAGCAGGCCCGCACTGCCATCGAGGCCGGGGTGATCCGTGGCATCGAACGCATCGGCGGTTTCGGCGGCAAGGCCGACACCCTGGCCGAATGCGCCGTCTACACCGGTGATCCTGGTTGTTTCCGCGAACAGCTGCGCAATCTCGCCCGTGCCTCGGTGCGCGACGTGCGCGAGGCCGGCCGGCGCTGGCTGAGCCGTGGCGACCACACCCTGGTGGTGCTGCCCGGCGAGCGCGTGGCCACCGTCGAGGAGCCGGCCGCCGAGCATCCGCCCATGGCCGAGGTGCCGCCCGCCGACCCGAAGTACCGTACCGTCGAGACCGACGTGGACCGCAGCCAGGGCGTGCCGCGGACCAGCGAGTTCCCCGAGCTGAGCTTTCCGGCCCTGGAACGCGCCGAGCTTTCCAACGGCATCAAGGTGGTGCTGGCCGAGCGCCACGGCGTGCCGGTGGTGCAGATGAGCCTGCTGATGAAGGGCGGCTACATCACCGACCAGGGCGGCAAGCTGGGCACCGCCAGCTTCAGCATGGGCATGCTGGACGAAGGCGCCGGCGAATACGACGCGCTGACCTTCGCCGATGCCGCCGACCGCCTGGGCATGCAGTGGGGCACCGGCGCCAGCCTGGACGACGCCAGCGTCTACGTTTCGGCCCTGAAGAAGAACCTCGAGCCCTCGGTCGAGCTGCTGGCCACCATGCTGACCCAGCCGCGCTTCGACGATAAGGACATCGAGCGCGTCCGCCAGAGCTGGATCGCCGGCATCAAGCAGGAGAAGGCCCGCCCGAACGCCGCGGCGCTGCGCGTGCTGCCGCCGCTGCTGTACGGCCAGGACCACCCCTACGGCATCCCGTTCTCGGGCACCGGCAACGAGGAATCCATCGCCTCGCTGACCCGCGATGACCTGCTGAACTACCACCGCACCTGGGTGCGCCCGGAAGGCGCCACCCTGGTGGTCGTCGGCGACACCACCCTGGAGGAGATCGTGCCGGTGCTGGAGAAGCACCTGGGCCAGTGGAAGGTCGGGACCGAGGCCCCGGACACCGTCGAGGTGCCGGCAGTGCCGCTGCCGGAGAAGCCGCGCGTGTTCCTGGTGGACCAGCCGGGCGCCATCCAGGCCAACATCTTCGTCGGCCAGCTGGTGCCCTCGACCATGGACCCGAAGGCGGTGGAGTTCGAGATCGCCAACGCGGTGCTGGGCGGCGAGTTCAGCTCGCGCCTGAACATGAACCTGCGCGAGGACAAGCACTGGGCCTACGGCAGCTACAGCTTCGTGCAGGCGGCCAAGGGCCAGCGCCCCTGGCTGGCCTTCGCGCCGGTACAGATCGACCGGACCGCCGACGCCCTGGCCGAGCTGCGGCGCGAAATCGGCGACTACGCCACCGGCAAGGCGCCGGCGCGGCCCGAGGAAGTGGCCAAGGTGCAGGCCAGCGAGATCCGCAGCCTGCCTGGCAGCTACGAGACCGCCAACGCCGTGCTCTCGGCGATCTCCGGCATCGTCCGCTACCAGCGCCCCGACGACTACGTCCTGCAGCGCAAGGCCAGGGTCGAGTCGCTGACCCCGGAGCAGGTGCAGGCTGCCGCCGCCACCATCAAGCCCGAGGCCCTGACCTGGGTGGTGGTGGGCGACCTCGGCAAGATCGAGGATGCCGTGCGCGGCCTTGGCCTGGGCGAGGTGCAGGTGATCGATGCCGACGGCAATCCGGTGGCCGGGGCGGATTGAAGCCACGCCTCATTGCCCGTTCAGCACGGCCGGGGCGACAATCCCGGCCGTGTTCCTTTCACTCCTGCGGAGTCTCCGGATGCGCGCGACGCGGTTTTTCCTTGCCTTCGGCCTGGGCGCCCTGCTGGGCGCCTGCACCTGGGTGAAGATGGCGCCCGGCGCCGAGAACGTGCGGGTGGTCCGCGCGGGCCAGGACATGTCGGCCTGCGAGCGCCGCGGCGAGATCGCGGTTTCGGTGAAGGACCGGCTGGGCCCCTACGAGCGCAACGACATCCGGGTACGCGACGAACTCGAGGTGCTGGCCCGCAACGAGGCCCCGGGTCTGGGCGCCGACACGGTACAACCCAAGGCCGAACCCAGGGACGGGGAGCAGCGCTTCCTCGCCTTCCGCTGCGGCGCCGCCCGTCCCGGCCAGGCCCCGGCCCGGGCGGCCGCGCAGGCCGCGGGCGAGGCCGAAACCTTCCCCATCGAGGACTGAGACGGCCCTCACGCGGCGCGGCCGCCGCACGGCGGCCAAAGTTGAGCCGCGGGGGCGAACCGGGTAACGTGCACAGGTTTTCCCCTACGGCGACCCTGCCATGCTGTTCCAACACGTCTCCATCGCCGGCCTGGCCCATGTCGACGCCCCGCGCCGACTGAGCTCCGACGAGATCAACGCCCGCCTCAAGCCGACCATGGAACGGCTAGGCATCCGCACGGACGTCCTGCAGGACATCGCCGGCATCTACGCCCGCCGGCTCTGGGACGACGGCGTGCAGGCCTCCGACGCCGCCACCCTGGCCGCCGAAAAGGCCCTGGCCGACTCCGGCGTGGCCCGCGAGAAGATCGGCCTGCTGGTCAACACCTCGGTCAGCCGCGATTTTCTGGAACCGTCCACGGCTTCCATCGTCGCCGGCAATCTTGGCCTGGGCGAGAACTGCCAGAACTTCGACGTCGCCAACGCCTGCCTGGCCTTCCTGAACGGCATGGACATCGCCAGCCGCATGATCGAGCGCGGCGAGATCGAATACGCCCTGGTGGTGGATGGCGAAACCGCCAACCTGGCCTACGAGAAAACCCTGGAGCGCATGACCGCGCCGGGCGTCACCGAGGAGCAATTCCGTCAGGAGCTGGCCACCCTGACCCTGGGCTGCGGCGCTGCCGCCATGGTGCTCTCGCGCAGCGAGCTGACGCCGGACGCGCCGCGTTACAAGGGCGGCGTCACCCGCGCCGCCACCCAGTGGAACACCCTGTGCCGCGGCAACCTCGACCGCATGGTCACCGACACCCGGATGCTGCTGATCGAGGGCCTGAAGCTGGCCCAGGCCACCTTCGCGGCGGCCCGCCAGGCCCTGGGCTGGGTGGTGGACGAGCTGGACGAGTTCGTCATCCACCAGGTCAGCCAGGTGCACACCCAGGCCTTCATCAAGGCCTTCGGCATCGACCCGCAGAAGGTCATGACCATCTTCCACGAGCACGGCAACATCGGCCCGGCTTCGGTGCCGATCGTGCTGAGCAAGCTCAAGGAAATGGGCCGCCTGAAGAAGGGCAAGCGCGTCGCCCTGCTCGGCATCGGCTCCGGCCTGAACTGCTCCATGGCCGAGGTCGAGTGGTAAACCAGCTCCCCTTCTCCCCTTGCGGGAGAGGGCGGGGGAGAGGGGAAAGGCCGCCGCAGGGCGGCCTTTCTGCTTTTCGGCCCCGCGTTCGCCTTGGCGGCCCCGCCAAGCCCCTTTCTGGCCCCACCAAAGTCCTTTCGAAGGCCCTCCGATGCCCCTTCGAAGGCGACATCTCAGGAGACACAAGATTACTACAGTATCTCCTAACATATTGATTTACATGCATATATAGGGTTGTTGCATTTGGACATTTCTGGGCACATCCTAAGCGCCATGACCGCCCTGGACCTGCGCCTGGAGACCGACCGGTTCGGCCCCTTCACCTTCCGATTGGGGCTGGACCCGGGTGCCCTCGCCCTGCCCCTGGCCCGGGTGGAGGATGCCTGGAAGATGTTCAGCGCCTCGCCCCTGGCTCAGGTGGCCAACCAGTTGCAGCGCGAGGTGCTGGTGCAGTCGGTGTTCGGCACCAACACCATCGAGGGCGCCACGCTTACCGAAGAGGAGACGAGGCGTGCCCTGGATGCGGACCCCGGCAAGGTGCAGGCGGAGCAGGAGGTCCGGGTCCGCAACATCAAGGCAGCCTACGACCTGGCGGTCAGGTCCGCCGAGACGGATGGATGGCGCTTGGATGTGGATTACATCCGGGCCGTGCACGCGGAAATCTGCCGGGATTTGCCGCACCCGGACAACCGCCCCGGCCTGTTCCGCGACAACCCGAAGGAGCGGCCCACCGTCGTGGGCGACCAGGACCATGGCGGCATCTACAGGCCACCGCAGTACCGGCGCGACATCGACCGGCTGATGGACGGCCTGGTCGATTGGCACCAAGGCCTGATGGACGCCGGCATCTCGCCCCTGCTGCGGGCGCCGCTGGTGCACCTGTACTTCGAGCTGATCCACCCGTTCTGGGACGGCAACGGCCGCGTGGGGCGAGTGCTCGAGGCGACGCTGCTGCGCCAGGCCGGCTACCGCTACGCACCCTTTGCCCTGGCCAAGTTCTACCAGGAGCAGATCCACCGCTACTTCGCGCTGTTCAATCACTGCCGCAAGGCAGCAGGCCGGGATGAGCCGTTCCCCAATCAGGACTTCGTGACCTTCACCCTGGAAGGCCTGCGCGTGGTGATCGAGCGGCTGCATGGCCGTGTGAACGAGCTGGTGACCGTGCTTCTGTTCGACGCGGTGCTACGGCGAGAGCTGGAGACGGGGAAGATCAATCCGCGCCAGTACGCCATCGTCCGGCATCTGATGGACAGCGGCCGCGCCCTGTCGCCGGCGGAACTGCGGCTGGAGCCCTGGTACCAGACCATGTACGCCCACCTGACCGAAAAGACCCGGCAGCGGGATCTGCGTGGGCTGCTGGACACGGGCTTCCTGGGCCCAGGTGCCGACGGGCGCCTAAGGCCGGGCTTTGTCGGCAACCGTCGCGCCGGCTGAGACAGGGGTCGGTATGCTCAGCCAATCCTTCCACCGCCAAACCGGACAGCCGCCGTGCCGCTGAGCTGGAACGAGATCAAGGATCGGGCCCTGCGCTTCTCGCAGGAATGGGCCGATGTGGCCTCGGAGGATGCCGAGGCCAAGACCTTCTGGGACCAGTTCTTCGACATCTTCGGCGTCAGCCGCAAGCGCGTCGCCAGCTTCGAGAAGCGGGTCAAGAAGATTGATGGCAAGGATGGCTACATTGACCTGCTCTGGAAGGGTGTGCTGCTGGTCGAGCACAAGTCCCGCGGCAAGGACCTGGACCGCGCCCACGCCCAGGCCCGCGACTACTTCCACGGCCTGAGCGACGCCGAGCTGCCACGCTACCTGCTGGTGTCCGATTTCGCCCGTTTCCGCCTGTACGACCTGGAAGGCGAGGAAGCGCCGCTCGAATTTCCGCTCGAGGAACTGTACAAGCACGTCCACGGCTTCGGCTTCATCGCCGGCTACCAGACCCACCGCTTCAAGGAAGAGGATCCGGTGAACGTGCAGGCCGCCGAGCGCATGGGTCGCCTGCACGATGCCCTGCGCGAGGCCGGTTACGAGGGCCACGCCCTGGAAGTGTTCCTGGTGCGGCTGCTGTTCTGCCTGTTTGCCGATGACACCGGCATCTTCGGCGAACGCCAGTACTTCCACGAGCTGATCCGCACCCGCACCTCGCCGGACGGCTCCGACCTGGGCATGTGGCTGGCGCAGATCTTCCAGACCCTCAACACGCCGGAAGAAAAGCGCCAGAAAACCCTGGACGAGCAGTTGGCCGCGCTGCCTTACGTCAATGGCCGCCTGTTCGAGGAGATCCTGCCGCTGGCCGCCTTCAACGCGAAGATGCGGCAGATGCTGCTGGATGCCTCCGCCCTGGACTGGAGCCGGATCAGCCCGGCCATCTTCGGCTCCATGTTCCAGTCGGTAATGGACGAAAAGGCGCGCCGCAACCTCGGCGCGCACTACACCAGCGAGAAGAACATCCTCAAGCTGATCGGCCCGCTGTTCCTGGACGAGCTGAAAGCCGAGCTGGAAAAGGCCGGCAACAATGACGGCAAGCTCAAGGCCCTGCACCTGCGCCTGGCCAACCTGCGCCTCCTCGACCCGGCCTGCGGCTGCGGCAACTTCCTTGTCATCGCCTACCGCGAGCTGCGCCTGCTGGAGCTGGAGATCCTCAAGCGCCTGTACTCCACCCAGGCCAGCGTGCTGACCAAGGTCTCCGAGCACGTGGCCGTGGACGTGGACCAGTTCTACGGCATCGAGATCGAGGAGTTCCCGGCCCAGATCGCCCAGGTGGCGCTGTGGCTGATGGACCACCAGATGAACCAGCGGGTGGCCGAGCAGTTCGGCGAGTACTTCGCCCGCCTGCCGCTGACCAAGAGCCCGACCATCGTCCACGGCAATGCCCTGCGCCTGGACTGGGACAAGGTGGTGCCGGCCGACAAGCTCGACTACATCCTCGGCAACCCGCCCTTCGTCGGCGCCAAGCTGATGAGTCCCGAGCAACGCCAGGACCTGCTGGGCGTGGCAGGAGACCTCAAGGGCGCCGGCCTGCTGGACCTGGTGGCCGCCTGGTACCTGAAGGCGGCGGACTACATGCAGGGAACCGGCATCCGCTGCGCCTTCGTATCCACCAACTCCATCGCCCAGGGCGAACAGGTTGGGGTGTTGTGGAAATCCCTTCTTGGGAAGGGAATACACATTCACTTCGCACATCGCACCTTCCAGTGGACCAATGAAGCAAGGGGTATTGCCGCAGTCCACTGCGTAATCATCGGATTTGGAACCGGAGCCGCAAGCGGGATTCGCTTGTTTGAGTATGAGAGTCCAAGAGGTGATGCCCTTGAGCGGTGGGTTTCGCGCCTGAACCCCTATCTTGTTGACGCAGACGACATTCTGCTTCCCAACAGAACGGCACCCATCTGCAATGTTCCCATCATGAAGTTCGGCAATCAGCCGATAGATGGTGGCAACCTGGTGCTGATGGAGGATGAGCGGGAGAAGATTGTTTCGGAGTGCCCGGCTGCGAGCAGTTGGATAAGGCCTTTCCTGGGAGCCGATGAATACATCAACGGCGGTATGCGCTACTGTCTTTGGCTGAAGGGAGCAGAGCCATCTTCGCTAAAGGGGTGCAAGCCGGTGCTAGATCGGGTGAATGCTGTCCAGGCGTTCCGCCTGTCGAGCAAGCGGCAGGCAACCAGGGAACTGGCAGATCGGCCCGCCGAGTTCGCATTCGTCTCCCATGAGGAGTGCGACTACGTTGTTGTCCCGAGCGTTTCGTCGGAGAGGCGGAAGTACATCCCCATGGGATTCCTGCCGAAGGACGTCATCGCGAGCAATCTCTGCCTGATAATTCCAGGGGCTTCGAAGTACGAGTTGGGCGTGCTCGTGTCGGAGATGCACATGGCCTGGGTCCGCCAGGTCTGCGGCCGTCTTGAGAGCCGGTACCGCTACTCCGCCGGTATCGTCTACAACAACTTCCCCTGGCCGGAGATCATCGAGGAGAAGTACCGGGCCGACATCGAGCAGGCCGCCCAGGGCGTGCTGGATGCCCGCGCCGCCTTCCCGAACAGCACCCTGGCCGACCTCTACGACCCGCTGACGATGCCGCCCGCCCTGCTCAAGGCGCACAAGGCCCTGGACAAGGCCGTGGACACGGCCTACATCGCCGCCGAGAAGGCAGCAGGCCGCAAGCCGCCGAAGCTGGGCACCGATGCCGAGCGGGTCGCCTTCCTGTTCGAACGCTACCAGGCCTTGACCAGCCTGCTGTCAGCCGCGAAGAAGCCTGCCCGCCGGAAGCGGGCTGCCAAAGCCGAGGAGTACTGAGAATGGCGCGGGCCGAAGCCACCGTCGAAGAACTGGTCAGCATGATCGAGCACGGCAAGCTGCGGCTGCCGGAGATGCAGCGGCGCTATGTCTGGCGTGCACCGCGGGTGCGCGACCTGCTGGACTCCCTTTATCGCGGCTATCCTTCCGGCGCCATCCTGCTGTGGGAGTCTTCAGAGGATGTTCCGCTACAGGAGTTCTCGGTGGGGCAGAAGGCCAACCCCTTCCAGTCCACCCTCCTGCTCCTGGATGGGCAGCAGCGGCTGACGTCGCTGTCGGCAGTGATCCGCGGCGAGCCGGTGAAGGTGCGGGGAAGGCAACGCCCCATCGACATCCTCTTCAATCTCGAGCATCCGGATGAGCTTTCGGTCGTCACCGAGGTGAACGAGGACGGCGACGACTTCGACGACGAGCTGGATGACGACGAAGATGGCGACTCCAGCGAAGACGAGTTGATGGCCAGGTTCAACCAGATGGCCTTCGTGGTGGCGACCAGGAAGCTGGAACAGCTGCCGCATTGGGTCAGGGTCACCGACGTGTTCAAGACCCAGAGCGACCGTGACTTCCTCAAGAAGGCCGGGGTAACCAGCCTGGACGACCCACGCGCCGAGAAGTACGCCAAGCGCCTGGCCAGGCTGCGGGCTATCCGTCGCTATGTCTACCGGATGGACGTGCTGGAAAGCAGCATGAGCTATGACGAGGTGACCGAGATCTTCGTCCGGGTCAACTCGCTGGGCGCCAAGCTGCGCAGCTCCGACCTGGCCCTGGCGCAGATCACGGCCATGTGGCGCAACTCGCTGGAGAAGTTCCAGGCGTTCCAGAAGCGCTGCGCGGACGACGACTTCGATCTCGACTTGGGCATCTTCCTCAAGGCCATGGTGGCCTTCGCCACCGGCCAGTCGCGTTTCAAGACCGTCGGCAGCATCTCTCTGGAGCGCTTGCAGGAAGGCTGGTCCCGCAGCTGCGAAGGTATGGAGTTCGCACTGAACTTCCTGCGCAGCAACGTCGGTATTCGCAGCCCGGTGCTGCTGTCCTCGCCCTTCATCCTTATCGTGCTGGCCTATTATGGCCACCAACGCAGCTACAAGCTGAAGGAAGAGGAGGCCGACCGGTTGCGCTACTGGACGCTGGTGGCGAACGCCAAGGGGCGCTTCTCCCGGGGCTCCAGTGAGTCCATCCTGGACCAGGACCTGGCATCCATCAGCCAGGGTGCAGGGGTGGCGGCACTGATTGACCGCTTGCGCCTGCAGTTCGGTCGCCTGGACATCACGCCGGAGGAGCTCGAAGGTCGCAACCAGCGCAGTGCGCTGTTCAAATCCATGTTCCTGGCCTTCCATGAGGCCGGAGCGGTGGACTGGCAGTCGCGACTGAAGATTGCGATTGACCACAAAGGTTCGCAGCACCGCCTGCAGTTCCACCACATCTTCCCGAAGAAGGTGCTGCGTGAAGCCGGGCTTCGGCCGCGCGAGATCAATGACATCGCCAACCTTGCCTTCGTTTCCGGCAAAACCAACCGCAAGATCAGCGACCGGGCGCCCGCCGAATACCTGCCCAAGTACATTGCCGATGCGGGCGAGGCGGTATTCACCGCCCAGGCCATCCCGACGGCACCTGAGCTGCTGGAGGTCTCGGCCTACCAGGATTTCCTGAAGACCCGTCGGGAAATGCTGGCGGTGAGGCTGAACGCCTTCTTCGGCAGCTAGGACGCGATCTGTCGCGTGTATCGGCACGCGGGGTAACCGGAACAGCCCAAGAAGCGCTGCCCGGCACGCATGCCCTTGCGCGCCGTCCTTTCGACCAGCGCTTTGCCGCAGCGGGGGCAGGCATCGCCATCTAAGCGCTCCCGCAGGCGGGCGACGTGCTGCTTCCGCGTTTCCCGGCCGGGTGCAAGGGCTGCAGCGTCCAGTCGCTGCAGGATATCCGGAACCTGTTGTGCGGACAGTACCGGCGTCGTGTGCGACTTGATGAAGCGCACCAGGCCCAGACCGTAGGTGACGTTGGGCGGCATCGGCGTCTTGAACTCGCTGCCGCCGACGAACACGACCACGGAGATCACCGCATTCTCCGGCAGCTCCAGCAACTCGCGCAGCACGGCGACATGCTTGAAACTCTGCCGCAGCGGGTTCTGGAAGCGGTGGCTGCGGCGATAGATCTTCTGCGTCCACCAGGCATCCCGTTCGCTGCCGAAGATCCAGCCCCGCATGTTTTTGGTCTCTACGACGAACACGCCGTAGGGCGAAACCACGACGTGGTCCACCTGTGTGCTTCCATCCTGAGTTGGCAGGGTGATGTCGTGGCACACCTGGTAAACGTCCGATGGCAGCGAAAGCCGCAGCGAAACCTCCACCAGCCGTTCGCCGAACCAGCCCTTGATCGCCGGTACCCGCAATAGCAGGATCAGCAGGGCGATCAGCCAGAGCCACCAGAACGACACCGCCACGGAAAGCACGGATTCGAGCACGGGCATGTGGAGCGAAAACTGTGATGGACTACAGGATCCAGGTCGGAGCTGACACGCCAAGTAAAGCTTGGCCTGGTGTGGCCGGGCAATCCGGGCGACGTGCGGGCAACCCCCTCTCTCCCGACTCCCTCTCCCGCAAGGGGTGAGGGGAAATGGCGCGAAACCCCGCTCCCCCAGCGGGAGCGGGGCAGGGGAGAGGGGAGGGCCCTAAGCCGGTACAATCCGGGCCCTATGAACGAAGCCGCCCTCACCGCCGAGCAGTCCCGCATCCTGGCCAAGGGGCCGTTCCCGGATTACCCCTTCCAGCCGAAGCACCTGGTGCACCCCAATGGCCTCGCCCAGAGCTATCTGGACGAGGGCGAGGGCGATCCCGTGCTGATGCTGCACGGCAATCCCTCCTGGTCCTACTACTGGCGGCACCTGGTGCTGGGCCTGCGCGACGGCTACCGCTGCATCGTGCCCGACCACATCGGCATGGGCCTGTCGGACAAGCCCAATGACGAGGCCTACCGCTACACCCTGCGCAGCCGCATCCAGGACCTGGACCGGCTGGTCGAGCACCTGGGCCTGGGTGACGACCTCACCCTGGCCGTGCACGACTGGGGCGGCATGATCGGCTTCGGCTGGGCGCTCAAGCACGCGCACCGCATCAAGCGCCTGATCATCCTCAACACCGCCGCCTTCCCGCTGCCGCCGGCCAAGCCCATGCCCTGGCAGCTGAAGCTGTGCCGCGATTTCGCCATCGGCGAGTGGGCGGTGCGTGGCTTCAACGCCTTTGCCGCCGGCGCGGCGAAGCAGGGCGTGGTGCGGCCGCTGGCGCCGGCAGTGCGCGATGCCCTGGTGGCGCCCTACGACAGCTGGGCCAACCGCCGCGCCGTCGCCCGCTTCGTGCAGGACATTCCGCTGGCGCCGGGCGACCTGGCCTGGGATCTGCTGGAAGAGGCGGCCAAGCGCCTGCCGTCCTTCGCCGACCGGCCGGCCTTCATCGGCTGGGGCCTGCGCGATTTCGTCTTCGACCACCACTTCCTCAAGGGCTTCGCCCAGGCGTTGCCCAAGGCCCAGCAGCAGGTCTACGAGGACGCCGGCCACTACGTGCTGGAAGACAAGCACGAGCACCTGGTGCCGCGCATCCGCGATTTCCTCGACCGCAACCTGATCTGAATGCGGCGTCGCCGCGCCGCCCGCAGTTCCCGATGAACCGCCCCTGCAACATCGCCGCCGTCCTGCCCGGGCTGGCCGCCGAGGCGCCCGAGCGCATCGCCATGCGCTGCCCGGGCAAGCGCGGCGCCGACGGTTTCGCCCGCTACGACCTGACGCTGAGTTACGGCGAACTCGACCGCCGCTCTGACGCGATCGCGGCCGGCCTCGCGTCGCTGGGCATCGTGCGCGGCACCCGCACCGTGGTGATGGTGCGGCCTTCGCCGGAGTTCTTCCTGCTGATGTTCGCCCTGTTCAAGGCCGGTGCCGTGCCGGTGCTGGTGGACCCGGGCATTGACAAGCGGGCGCTGAAGCAGTGTCTGGACGAGGCCGAGGCGCAGGCCTTCATCGGCATCCCGCTGGCGATGGCGGCGCGCGCGCTGCTGGGCTGGGCGCGCAGCGCGCGCATCCTGGTGACGGTCGGCCGCCGGCTGTTCTGGGGCGGCCACACCCTGGCCGCGGTCGAGGCCGCCGGTGCCGGGGCAGGTCCGCAGCTGGCCGATACCGCGCCGGACGACATGGCCGCCATCCTGTTCACCTCCGGCTCCACCGGCGTGCCCAAGGGCGTGGTGTACCGGCACCGGCATTTCGTCGCCCAGGTGGACATGCTGCGCCAGGCCTTCGACCTGCAGCCCGGCGGCGTGGACCTGCCGACCTTCCCGCCCTTCGCCCTGTTCGATCCGGCCCTGGGCCTGAGCTCGATCATTCCCGACATGGATCCGACCCGGCCGGCCCGGGCGGACCCGCGCAGGCTGCACCACGCGCTGCAGCGCTTCGGCGTGGACCAGCTGTTCGGCTCGCCGGCGCTGATGCGGGTGCTGGCCAACGATGGCCGGCCGCTGCCGGGCCTGCGCCGGGTCACCAGCGCCGGTGCGCCGGTGCCGGCCGACGTGGTGGCGCGCATGCGCGAGCTGCTGCCGGAGCAGGCGCAGTTCTGGACGCCATACGGCGCCACCGAATGCCTGCCCGTTGCCGTGATCGAGGCGCGCGAGCTGCAATCCACCCGCGCCGATACCGAGCACGGCGCCGGTACCTGCGTCGGCCGGCCGGTGCCGCCCAACGAGGTGCGCATCATCGGCATCAGCGACGATCCGATCGAAGACTGGTCGAAGGTGGTGGTGCTGGAGCCGGGCATGATCGGCGAGATCACCGTGGCCGGCCCCACCGCCACCGACACCTACTGGAACCGGCCGGAGGCCACCGCCCTGGCCAAGATCCGCGAGACCCTACCCGACGGCAGCGTCCGTATCGTGCACCGCATGGGCGACATCGGCCGCTTCGACGAGCAGGGGCGGCTATGGTTCTGCGGGCGCAAGTCGCAGCGCGTGCGCACCGCCGAGGGCACCCTGTTCACCGAGCAGGTCGAGCCGATCTTCAACCAGCATCCGCTGGTGCGGCGCACCGCCCTGGTCGGCGTAGGCGAGCCCGGCGAGCAGCGGCCAGTGCTCTGCGTGGAGATGTCGGGCGTGCTGGGCAAGGCGCAGCGTCGGCAGGTACTGGATGACCTGGCGCGCCTGGCCGAGGGTTTCGCCCACACGGCGCGCATCCGCGATTTCCTCGAGCATCCCGGCTTCCCGGTGGACATCCGCCACAACGCCAAGATCGGCCGCGAGCGGCTGGCGCGCTGGGCGGCGAAGAAGCTGCGGGTGCGGGCATGAAGGTGCTGGTGACCGGCGGCGCCGGTTTCCTGGGCCGGGCCCTGTGCCGGGCGCTGCTGGCCGAGGGACACGAGGTGACCAGCTTCCAGCGCAGCCATTCGCCGGAACTGGAGGCCATGGGCGTGCGGCAGATCCGCGGCGACCTGGCCGATGCCGCCGCCGTGCGCTCCGCCTGCGCCGGCCAGGACGCCGTGCTGCACAATGCCGCCAAGGCGGGCGCCTGGGGCGCTTACGCCGACTACTTCGCCGCCAATGTCACCGGCACCCGCAACGTGCTGGCGGCGATGCGCGCGCATGACATCAAGCGGCTGGTCTACACCTCCACGCCCAGCGTCACCCACAGCGGGCGCACGCCGGTGGAGGGAGGCAACGAGCTCGACACGCCGCTGGGCACGAAGTTCAAGGCGCCGTACCCGGCCACCAAGCTGATTGCCGAGAACGAGGTGCTGGCGGCCAACGGGCCGGAGCTGGCCACGGTGGCGTTGCGTCCGCGCCTGATCTGGGGCCCGGACGACAGCCAGCTGCTGCCGCGCCTGGTCGAGCGCGCCAGGGCTGGCCGGCTGCGTTTCATCGCCGGCGGCCACAACCTGATGGACACCACCTACGTGGACAATGCCGCCCGTGCCCACGTGCTGGCCCTGCAGGCGCTGACGCCGGGCGCGGCCTGCGCCGGCAAGGCCTATTTCATCTCGAACGGCGAACCGCGGCCGGTGCGCCGCATCGTCAACGACTTGCTGCAGGCCGCCGGCGTGCCGCCAGTCGAGGGCAGCATTCCCTACGGCCTGGCCTATGCAGCCGGTGCCGTGCTGGAAGCCGCCTGGACCGTGCTGCGCCTGCGCGGCGAGCCGCCCATGACCCGCTTCCTGGCCGAGCAGCTGAGCACGCCGCACTGGTACGACATTTCGGCCGCGGCGCGCGACTTCGGCTACCGTCCCACGGTCAGCATCGACGAGGGTCTCCAGCGCCTGGCCGACTGGTGGCGCACCACCCCCCGCTGACCTGCCCATCCCTCCACCCTGATCTGACCCTTTGTTCTGACCCTAGGGTCAGAACAAAGGGTCAGATCAGACCCGTAGAATGGCGGCATGGATGAGCCCGTTTCCCCGCTCGACGCCCTCAAGCCCCTGGCCGGTCGCGCCCTGGGCGAGGCCCTGAACCGCCTGTTGGCACTCGATCCGGACACCGCCGCCGCCCTGGCCACGCTGGAGGGCCGGCGCATCGGCCTGGCCCTGGAGGCACCGCCGGTGGCGCTGGACATCCGCGTCGCCGGCGGCCGCCTGGAGGTCGGCCCGCCCACGCAGGAGCCCGACCTGGGCATTCGCGCCACCCTGTCGGGTGTGCTCTCGCAGCTGCCTTTCCTGCGCGCGCCGGATGCGCCGCCGGTGGGCCGGGTGCGCGTCAACGGCGATGCCGAATTGGCGCGCCGTCTGCAGGGGCTGGCCAGGCGCTTCGATCCCGACTGGGACCAGCCCTTCGCCGAGCTGCTGGGCCCGATCGTCGGCCCGCAGGTGGCGCGGACGCTGCGCGAGGCCCTGAAGGCCGGTGCCCGGCTTGCCCGTGGCCTGGGACGCGACGCCGTCGAATACCTCACCGAGGAATCGCGCGACCTGGTTGGCAAGGCCGAACTCTCCGCCTTCCTCGACGACGTGGACGCCGTGCGCGACCGCGCCGAGCGCCTGGCCGCGCGCATCGCCCGGCTCGAACAGGCGGAGCGCCCGTGAGCGGCCTGCGCGGCAGCCTGCGCGCGCTGGGCATCGTCCGGGTGCTGCTGAAGCACCGCCTGGACGCCCTGCTCGAAGACACCGCCGTCGGTGGCTGGCTGTGGCTGCTCAAGCCGCTGACCGGCCGCCGCGCCGGCGCCGACCGCCCGCGCGGCGAGCGCCTGCGCCTGGCCCTGCAGGAGCTGGGCCCGATCTTCGTGAAGTTCGGGCAGATCCTCTCCACCCGCCGCGACCTGCTGCCGCCGGACATCGCCGAGGAGTTGTCGCTGCTGCAGGATCGCGTCGCGCCCTTCCCGGGCGAGCAGGCGCGCGCCCGCATCGAGGCCGAGCTGGGCAAGCCGGTGTCCGAGCTGTTCGCCGAGTTCGGCCTGGAGCCGCTGGCCTCGGCCTCGATCGCCCAGGTGCATCCGGCCCGTCTGCACGACGGACGCGAGGTGGTGGTGAAGGTGCTGCGCCCGGGCATCCACGCCCGCATCGCCGACGATATCGCCCTGCTGCGCGCGCTGGCTGCGCTGGCGGATCGTCACCATCCCAGTGCCGACCGGATCCGCCCGCAGGAAGTGGTGT
Organism: Arenimonas fontis; assembly: GCF_008386465.1. Taxonomy (GTDB): domain Bacteria; phylum Pseudomonadota; class Gammaproteobacteria; order Xanthomonadales; family Xanthomonadaceae; genus Arenimonas; species Arenimonas fontis. Next base: position 193,872 of record NZ_VUOD01000005.1, on the reverse strand, counting down.
CGGAAATCGAATCCACCCTGATGGCCGAGCTGGACCTGCAGCGTGAGGGTGCCAACGCCAGCCTGATGCGCCGCACCTGGCAGGACAGCAACGACCTGTACGTGCCCGAGGTGTTCTGGCCGCTGAGCACGGCCTCGGTGCTGACCATGGAACGGGTGGCCGGCATTCCGGCCGACGACGTCGAAGCCCTGGACGCCGCCGGCATCGATCGCAAGGCCTTGGCCGCCAAGGGCGTGCGCGTGTTCTACACCCAGGTCTTCCGCGACAACTTCTTTCACGCCGACGCCCACGCCGGCAACATCTGGGTGGATACCGACCCGGCCCGCAAGGCCAATCCGCGTTTCGTCGCCATCGATTTCGGCATCGTCGGCCAGCTGACCCGGCGCGACCAGTACTACCTGGCCGAAAATTTCATGGCGATCTTCCAGCGCGACTACCGGCGCATCGCCGAGCTGCACCTGGAAGCCGGCTGGATGCCTTCGCACATCCGCCTGGACGAGCTGGAAGCCGCCACCCGCGCCGTCTGCGAGCCTTACTTCACCCGGCCCCTGAGCGAGATTTCCCTGGGCGAGGTGCTGGTCAAGCTGTTCAAGACCGCCCAGCGCTACGAGCTGACCCTGCAACCGCAGCTGATCCTGTTGCAGAAGACCCTGCTGAACATCGAGGGCGTGGGCAGGCTGCTGGACCCGAAGCTGGACATCTGGGCCGAAGCCAGGCCGGTGCTGGAGGCGATCCTGCGCGAGCGCTACAGCGCCGGCCATCTGGCAGCGGAGTTCCGCAAGCGCCTGCCCGAGCTGGTGACCCAGGCGCCGGACATGCCGCGCCTGTTGCACGACTGGCTGGCCCAGCAGGTACGCGGCGACCACGCCCTGCACATGCGCAGCCGCGATCTGGAGGAGCTGGCGCGCATTTCCCGCGCTGGCCAGCGTCAGACCGTGTACGCCATTCTCGGCGCCGGCCTGATGATCGTGGCGGCGGTGCTGTTCGCGCTGGAAGCCGGCGGCCCGCGCCTGTGGGGCGTGCCGGCGGCGGCACTGATCGCCGGCCTGGGCGCGGCTGGCGCCTTCCTGGCGGCCTGGCCGCGGCGCTGAAGCGCGGCTTTCGGGGGCTGCCCGTGACCGACAGGCCCGACAGGTGCGAGGACCTGGAGGTCCTGTACGCCGACCAGTACCTGGCCGTCGTCAACAAACCCGCCGGCCTGATGGTGCACGACAGCGCCCTGGCCCGCGGCGAGACCGACTTCGCCGCCGACCGCCTGCGCGGGCAGTTTGGCCGTCCGGTACTCCTGGCGCACCGCCTGGACCGCGCCACCAGCGGCTGTCTGCTGCTGGCCTTCGACCGCGACACCGCCTCGGCGCTGGGCAAGGCGCTGATGGCGGAGGGTTTCGACAAGCACTACCTCGCCGTCTGCCGCGGCTGGCCGGACCCGCCGGCCGGCCTGATCGACCATCCGCTGGATGGCGGCCCCGGCAAGCCGGCGAAGAAGCCAGCCCGCACCGCCTACGAAACCCTGGCCCGGGCCGAGGCGCCCTGGCCCGATCGCGCACATCCGAGCGCGCGCTACGCCCTGCTGTGCTGCAGCCCGCTGACCGGGCGCTTCCGGCAGATCCGCCGCCACCTCAAGCACCTGCGCCATCACCTGGTTGGCGACACCAGCCATGGCGACGGCCGGCACAACCTGGCCTTCCGCATGCGCGGCGTGCACCGGATGCTGCTGCATGCCTGGAAGCTGGGCTTTCCGCATCCGGTCCACGGCCGGCGGCTGGAGGTCGCGGCCCCGCCCGACGCCGGATTCCGGCAAGCGCTGGCCTTGCTGAACATTCCGACCCCCTGCTGAGTGTCGGCCGCTTCCCGTCGGGCTGTCGGGGTGGCAAGGTTCTGCATGGAGCCGATTGCCGGGAGACGACCATGCGCCGCGTTTTCGTCCTGACCGCCCCCCTGCTGCTCTGCCTGGCCGCCCAGGCCGCGATCGCCCAGGTGAATGCCCCCCGCCGCTCCTCGGACGAGGCGCTGATCGTGCAGTCCGATGCCTTCATGTCGGCGCATCCGGACCTCAGGCATCGCGATATCGGCCACAAGGCCTTGCGCGAAGGCCGGTACACGGAGGCGGCCAACGCCTTCCGCCGCGCCGCACGTTACGCCGACAAGCCCTCGCAGGCACTCCTGGCCGAGATGTACTGGGACGGCCGCGGCGTGCCGCGCGACCCCGTCCTGGCCTACATCTGGATGGACCTGGCCGCCGAGCGCGGCTATCCGTTGATGCTGGCCAAGCGCGAGCATTACTGGGCGCAGCTGGACCAGGAACAGCGCGCCCGTGCCGTCACCGAAGGCCAGACCTTCTACGCCGAGTACGGCGACGAGGTCGCCAAGCCGCGCCTGGCCACCGTGTTGCGGCGCGAACGCAGCCGCATGACCGGCAGCCGGGTGGGTTTCAAGGGCTTCCTGCGGGTGGTCATTCCGACCCCCAGCGGCATCCAGGTGATAGACGGCGAGACCTTCTACGACGACCGCTTCTGGGTGCCCGAAGCCTACTTCCGCTGGCAGGACGAAAGCTGGGACCGGCCGCTGGAAGGCACCGTGACCGTGGGCGAGCTGTTGCAGGCAGGCGAGGACGCCGCCGACCGGGCCCGGAACAGAACAGACCGCGCAGCGCAGGACGAGGCACAGGACGAAGCGCAGGACGAAGCGCGGGACGAAGCACGGGACGCGACACAGGACTGAGCACCCCGGCGCCCCGCCGGCTGCGGTCACCCGCCGGACAAGCGGCGGCGGCGCGGCGATAATGACGCCTCCACCCGCGCCGGACCGCGACATTGGCCAAGCTGTACTTCTACTACTCGGCGATGAACGCCGGGAAGACCACCACCCTGCTGCAGAGCGCGCACAACTACCACGAGCGCGGCATGCGCACGCTCATCCTGACGCCGCGCCTGGATGACCGGGCCGGCGAGGGCGTGGTGGCTTCACGCATCGGCCTGAAGGCCCGCGGCACGGTGTTCACGCCCGACGACGACCTGGAAGCCCTGGCCCGTGCCGACCGCGAGACGCACGGGCCGTTGCACTGTGTCCTGGTGGACGAGGCGCAGTTCCTGAGCAAGCGCCAGGTCTGGCAGTTGACCGAGATCGTGGACCGCATGCACGTGCCGGTGCTGGCCTACGGCCTGCGCACCGATTTCCGCGGCGAGCTGTTCGAGGGCAGCCAGTACCTGCTGGCCTGGGCCGACAATCTGGTCGAGATCAAGACCATCTGCCATAGCGGCCGCAAGGCCACCATGGTGCTGCGCGTGGACGAACATGGCCGCGCCGTTTCCGATGGCCCGCAGGTGGAGATCGGCGGCAACGAGCGCTACGTGTCGGTCAGCCGCGGCGAGTTCAAGAAGGTGATGGCCGGCGAGGGCGTCATAGACCTGCAGCAGCCGCAGCTGCCGCTGGGCCGGCCGGAAGGCGAGGAAAACTGAGCGTCCGGCTCAGCGCCGGCCGCAGCTGCCGGCATCGGCGGCCAGTTCGTCCAGCAGGCGCTGGCGCTCCGGGGCCTGCCGGCCGACCGCGGCCAGGGTGGCTTCGATCAGCTCGCGGCCGGTGCCGGCGCGGCCGGCCCGGCAGTGCAACTCGGCCAGCAGGGCGTCGCTGCGCCAGGTGCGCAGGGCGATGTCTGTGCCCTGCGGCAGCGGCAGCGCGCGCAAGGTTGCCAGGGCCGCCTCGGCGGCGGGCAGGTCGTCGTCCGCCAGGGCCAGCTTGATGCGCAGCCGGGCCAACTCGCCTTGCACGCGGGGCTCGCCGCCATCGCCGCGGCGCTCGGCCAGGGCCAGCCAGTCGCGGGCGGCGGTGCCGTCCTGCCGGGCCAGGGCCAGCCATACCATCAGGCGCTCGGCCTCGGCAGCCATGGTCGGGCTGGCGGCCTGGGCCAGTTGCAGGCATTCGCGGGCCAGGGCCTCCGCCGCGGCGTGCAGGCCCTGGGCCGACTGGACGCGGGCCAGGTCGCAAAGCAGGGCGGGATCGGCCGCCAGCATTCCGTGCCGGCGATGCAGGTCGAGGCTGCGTTGCAGTGCATCGGCCGCCTGCGGCAGGCGGCCCTGCTCGTAGGCCAGGCGGCCGAGCTGGCGCCAGGACCGCGCCAGTTCCCCGTGATCCGGGCCCAACCGGTCGCTCAGACGCTGATGCGCCATGCCTAGCAGGCGGCCGGCTTCCTCCAGTTTGCCCACCTCGATCAACAGATCGCCCAAGGCCCGCTGCACACCGATGGTCAGCGGATGGCCGACGCCGAACCGGTCCAGGGCGATCTGCAGGCCCTGCCGATAGGACGCCTCGGCCTCGCGGCGATCGCCCAGCGCGCGCTGCAATTGGCCCAGCTCGCGCCACACTTCCACGCCCAGGGCATTGCGGTCGCCGACGCTTTCGCGCAGCAGGCCCAGCGCCCGGTACATGCCGTCCAGCGCCTCGGCATACCGGCCTTCGTCCATCAGCAGGCCGGCCAGATCGGCCTGGCTTTCCGCCTGCAGGGGTTTGCTGAGCTCGCCGCCGGCGCCGCGCAGCTGCAGTGCCTGGCCGAACAGGTCGCGGGCCACGGCCCGGCCGCCGAGCGCACGGTGGCAGCGCCCCAGTTGTGACAGGAACTCGGCCGAGGCGCGCGGCCAGCGCACTGCCAACTGCTGGCTGAGCGAGAGCAGCGGCTTGAGTTCAGCCACGCAGGCATCGGCCTGGCCGAGGGCACGCAGGCTGCGGCCGCGCAAGGCAGCCGCCTCCACCTGCAGGCGCTCGCGATCGTCCTCGGGCATGGCCGCGAACAGCCGCGCCTGGCGATCCAGCAGGGCCAGCGCCTCCCGGTCGTCGCCCAGCCCCTGGCGCAGCCGTGCCAGCAGGCCCAGCAGTTCGGCGCGGGCGCGCGGCTGGCCATGCAGGTCGGTATCGGCGCGGCGGGCACCGGCATCCAGCAGGCTGCGCACGTCCACGGCGTCGCCGCTGCCGGTCTGCTCGGTGTCCTCGAACAGGGCCACCACGAAATCCTGCATGGCTTGCGCCCGCTGCGCTTCCTCGATGGCGCGCCGCGCCTGCCAGGTGACGAACACCAGGGCCGCCACCAGCATCATGCCCACCACCGACACGCCTGCCACCGGCAGGGAGTTGCGCCGCAGGAACTTGCCGGTGCGGTAGGCCAGGCTCTGCGGTCTTGCCAGCACCGGCTCGCCTTCGAGGTGGCGGCGGATGTCCTGGGCCAGGGCTTCGGCCGAGACGTAACGCTCGTCCGGCAGCTTGGCCAGGGCCTTGAGCAGGATGTTGTCGAGGTCGCCGGCCAGCTCGCGGGCGCGCTTGCGGGCGTGCGGGCGGCCGTCCTCGCGGGCCTGGCGCAGCGCCGCCTGCGAGGGCCGCACCGGGTCGGCGTGCAGGATGGCCTCTTCCCAGGCGGCGTCGGTGGCGCGGTCGGTCTCGTAGGGCTTGCGGCCGGTGAGCAGCTCGTACAGCACCATGCCCAGCGAGTACACGTCGGTCATGGTGGTGACGGCGCCGTGGCGCAGCTGCTCGGGCGCGGCGTAGTGCAGGGTGAAGGTGCGGGCGCCGGTGCCGGTGAGTTCCTGCTCGCCGCTGGCTTCCTCGTCCAGCAGCTTGGCGATGCCGAAGTCGAGCAGGCAGACCTCGCCGGCCGGCGTCACCAGGATGTTCGAGGGCTTGAGATCGCGGTGCACCACCAGGTTGGCGTGCGCGTGGCTCACCGCGGCGCAGACCTGCAGGAACAGCTGCAGGCGCTCGGCCACCGGCAGGTCCAGGTTCCAGGCGTAGTGGGTGATCGGCTCGCCCTGCACGTAGTCCAGGGCCAGATAGGGCTGGCCGTCCTTGCTGACGCCGGCGTCGAGCAGGCGGGCGATATGGGCGTGGCCGAGCCGGGCCAGGATCTGCCGCTCGCGGTTGAAGCGTTGGCGCAGGCCGGTATCGCCCAGGCCGGGACGCAGCAGTTTCAGCGCGACCCGGCGCTGGTAGAGGCCGTCATTGCGGATGGCCAGCCACACCTGGCCCATGCCGCCTTCGCCCAGCAGCCGTTCCAGCTTGTAGGGGCCGATGACCTGGCCGGGCTGGGGCGCGAACACGGCGGCGTCCACCACCGATCCGCTGAGGAAATCCGGGCGTTGGTCCTCCAGGGCCAGCAGGCGCTCGAGCTCGTCGGCCATGGCGGCATCGGCGGCGCGGATCTCGGCCAGGCGGCGCGGGCGGAATTCGGGGTCGAGCTCCAGCAGCTCGTCCAGCAGGGGGGACAGGGTGGCCCAGCGTTCGGAGTCCATGCCGGGACTCCCGGGCTCAGCCCTGCAGGGCGGCCAGCAGGAACATGCGCGCCTTCTGCCAGTCGCGCCGCACGCTGCGTTCCGAGCGCTTGAGCAGGCCGGCGATCTCGCTCTCCGACAGGCCGGCGAAATAACGCATCTCCACCACCTGGGCCAGGCGCGGGTCCAGGGCGTGCAGCTTGTTCAGGGCCACGTCCAGGCCCAGCATGTCCTCGTCCAGGCGCATGCCGCCGCCGGCGTCCTCGGGCAGGTCGGTGACCCGGTGCAGATCGCCGCCACGCTTCACCGCCATGCGCTGGCGGGCGTAGTCCACCACCACCGAGCGCATGGCGCTGGCGGCGTAGGCGAAGAAGTGGGCGCGGTCCTCGAACTCGGCCTCGGCGCGGCCGGCCAGCTTCAGGTAGGCCTCGTGCACCAGGGCGGTGGTGTCCAGGGTATGGCCCTGCTGCTGGCCGCCCAGCTGGCGCCGGGCCATGCCGTGCAGCTCCCGGTACAGGGTGGCCAGCACGCGGTCCAGCGCCGATTTGTCCCCTTGCCGGGCGGCGGCCAGCCACTGGGTGATTTCTGCGGACTCGTTCATGGTTCCCCGGGGCCCGTCTTGGCGCGGGCTGGCGACACTATAGCCAAAGTCCCCCCGGCCGGGGCCGGGGCGGGTACGGGCTGGGCCTGGCCGGCCGGCTGCCGCCGGTGGTGCGGGGGCTCTGGTGGCGGGCGGCGGGGGTGTAGGGGCGGGCGATGCCGACCGAGAGTCTGATTCGTGACGCTCGTCACATTTTTCCTGTCCTGTGCGGGCCCGTGCCGCCGTGGATCGGAGGGTGGGGAGACGGCGGGAATCCGACGCCCCGGGGCGATTCCAGGCATGGAGACGATGCGGATGACAGGCATTCGGGTGATGGCCGTGGCGCTGCTGGCGCTGTTGGCGCCGCAGGCAGGGTGGGGACAGTACTACGCCGATGACCACCACAAGCGTATCCAGTCGGCCAGCGTGGTCGGCAGCATTGGTGACGAGGCGTTCGGCGAGCAGGTCAACCTGTACAAGGGCACGACGGCATTCCGCCATACCGATCTGAGCATCCCGGGCAACAGCGGACTGACGGTGGCCATATCCCGCCGGCTGGATGTGGAGGGAGAGAAGGGATCGCCCCGCGGTTTCGCCTTCGGCGACTGGGATCTGGAGGTGCCGCACATCGGGGCCAGCGTGCTGGCGGATGTCGGCTGGAAGGTCAGCACGTCCAATCCGATGGCCCGCTGCAGTTCACCGCAGACACGGCTGGAGGCGGCGCCGCCCGGATACAACGGGTTCATGGCTTACCACTACTGGCGGGGGTTTGAACTGTTCGTGCCGGGTGAAGGCGGTCGGCAGCTGTTGTTTCGGGAAGCGGCTCTGCCGACTCCGGCAGGAGGTCCGTATCCGTGGCTGACCAAGGATTTCTGGCAGGTCGGCTGCCTGCCATCCCTGGCCAGCGGGCAAGGAGGCGAAGGGTTTCTGGCGGTGGCGCCGGATGGCACGAAGTACTGGTTCGACTGGCTGGTGCTGATGCCGGAGAAGACCATTGGCCGAAGCGAGCTGAATCAGGAGCAGTGGGGCAACGGGCGGTGGGTGTGGTTTTACGAACCGCGCTCGCGGGCCCGCCTTTACGCCACGCGGGTCGAGGACCGCTTCGGCAACTGGGTGAGCTATCACTGGTCGGGCTCGCGGCTGACCGGCATCACGGCCAGCGACGGCCGCGCGATTGCGGTGTCGTGGCGCGCGGACGGTCGGGTGGCGAGTGTGTCCAGCGGGGGCCGGACGGTGGCTTATGGCTACGGCGGTGGCGGCGAGCTGTCCACGGTCACGTTGCCGGACGGATCGAAGTGGACGCTGCAGATGGCGGGCATCTACCCGCCGCATTGGGGGGGTGACGGGTCGGGCGACGATTGGGACTGGGCGTCGCCCTGGTGCGGATTCCGCCGCGTGCTGTCGCCGCAGACGGCGACGGGCAGCATCACCCATCCGGCCGGCGCGACCGCCACGTTCACGTTCCGCTGGCTGCGTCATGTCCGGGCAGGAGTGCCGGATTCGCATTGCAGCTACGGCACGATCACGGCGCCGTCGGGCATGCCCAACACCACCGGGGAGCCGGATCAGCCCTGGGATTTCGAGAGCTGGACGCCGCGCAGCTTCGACGTGGTGGGGATCGTGGGCAAGCAGGTCAGCGGTCCGGGCCTGCCGGTTGCGCAGTGGACGTTCAGTTACGGCAACGGGCCGGTGGCGGCGGGCGATTATGGTCCGCAGACGCGGTCGGTGACGGTCGCCGGGCCGGAAGGGATCCGGGAGGTATATACCTTCGGCAACCGCTACGAGCGGGACGAGGGACAGTTGCTGTCGCAGGAGACCTGGTTCGGGGACGTGCGGGTGCGGCAGGAGGTGCACGAGTACGTTTCGGACCCGACCGGTCAGCCCTTCCCGGACCGGGTGGGGGTGGACCCGAGCTGGTACAGCGACGTGTTCTGGAACGAGCGGCTGCGGCCGCTGCGGCGGCTGCGGATTGTCCAGGACGGCGTGACGTTCAGCCGGGACATCACCGCGTTCGACGCCTTTGCCCGGCCGACGGCGGTCACCCGCTCGAGCACTCTGGGCTACCAGCGGAGCGAGCAGTACGCCTACCACGACCATTTGCCCTTGTGGGTGCTGGGCCAGCTGGCGTCGGAAACCGTGGCGGGAGTGGTGGTGCGGGAAGTGGGTTTCGACAGCCTGGCGCGGCCAGTCTGGCGAAAAGCCTTCGGTCTGCTCGAGCAATCGCTGTCCTACCACGCCGACGGCACGGTGCGGACGGTGACGGACGGGCGGGGCCAGGCGACGACGCTGACGGACTGGAAGCGGGGCATTCCGCAGACGATCGGCCAGGCGGACGGGACGGTGGTGAAGGCGGGGGTGAACGATCAGGGCTGGATCGTCTGGCGGGAGGACGAGCGGGGGTCGCGGACCTGCTACGGCTATGACGGGATGGGCCGGGTGAGCGGGGTGACCTGGCCGTCGGGGAGCCAGGCGGGGGTGTGCGATGCCAGCGCCTGGGCGCCGACCGGCTATGCCTACGCGCAGGTGGCCAGCAGCGAGTACGGCCTTGCGGCCGGGCACTGGCGGGTGGTGGAGAGCCGGGGGGACTACCGCAAGGCGACCTATTACGACGGCCTGTGGCGGCCGGTGATCGCGCGGGAGTACGACGCGGCCGACCCGACGGGCACGCAGCACTTCCGCGGCTGGCGGCACGACGCCTACGGGCGGGTGGTGTTCGAGGGCTACCCGCGGGCCAGTGCCAGCAGCATCGCCTCCTTTACCGAGGGCGTGGGCACTACCTACGACGCCCTGGGCCGGGTGACCCGGGTCAGCCAGGACAGCGAGCTGGGCCCCCTGGTGACCAGCACGGCCTACCTGAGCGGGTTCAGGACCCGGGTCACCCATCCGCGCGGCTTCACGACCCTGACCGAGTACCTGGCCTGGGACACGCCCGGTACCGACTGGCCGGTGAGGATCGTGCAGGCCGAGGGCCAGGCCGTGCAGCAAACGACGGAGATCGCCCGCAATGCCTTCGGCCACCCGACCCGCCTCACCCGCTCGGGCAGCTACGACGGCAGCGCCCAGTCGGTGGTGCGGCAGTACGTGTATGACGCCCAGCAGCGGCTGTGCAAGCGGATCGAGCCGGAGACGGGCGCCACCTTGTTCGCCTACGACGCCGCCGGCAACCTGGCCTGGAGTGCCGAGGGTACGAACCTGACGACGTTGAGCTGCAACCGTGGCAGCGTGGCCGCTGCCGACAAGGTGCTGCACAGCTATGACGCCCGCAACCGCCTGATCCTCGTGGATTATCCGGACAGTACGCCGGATGTGAGCACCAGCTATCACCCCGATGGCGCCGTGCATAAGGTGATCTCGGGGGACGTCACGCTGACCTATGGCTACAACCGCCTGGGCCTACTGACCAGCGAGCGACTGCAATACGGGAGCTTGAACTGGCTGACCCAGTATGGCTACACGCCGCTGGGTCACCTGGCGACCCTGACCTACCGAGACGGCCATCAGGTGAGCTACGCACCCAATGCCTTGGGCCAGCCGACCCAGGCGGGCACCTATGCCACGGGCGTTACCTACCATCCGAACGGGGCAATCAAGCAGTTCACCTACGGAAACGGCATTGTCCACACCCTGACCCAGAACGCCCGCGGCCTGCCGGAGCGCAGCCGGGATGCGCTGGGCGCGACAGTGGTACTGGACGACAGCTATGACTACGACAAGAACGGCAATGTCCTGGCCATCTCCGACGGCCTGACCGGCCAGCCGGGCAACCGGGACATGAGCTACGACGCCCTGGACCGCCTGCTGTCGGTGACTGCGGGCAGCGCCCAGGGCGGCAACGGCACCTTTGCCTATGACGCGCTCGACAACATCCGCCGGCTGGCCCAGGGCAGCCGGGATTACCGGATGGAGTATGACGCGGCCAACCGCAACCACCAGGTCAGGAATGACGCCGGGGCCACGGTGTTCACCCAGGCCTACGACACCCGCGGCAACCTGGTCCAGCGCCAGTGGGCGGGCGGTCCGACTGATACCTTCACCTTTGACCGCGCCAACCGGCTGACGGCCAGTACGGTCGGTGGCCTGTCCAGCACCTATGTCTATGACGGCTTGGGCCGTCGCGTGCGGGAAGTGACCGGGGAGTCAACCTACTTCCAGTACAGTCAGGACGGCAAGCTGCTATACACCAACGACGTCAAGACCCAGTTGCGGCACAACCACATCTACCTGGGTGGCAGCCTGGTGGCGATGCGGACGGTCTCGTTCGATGGCGCCACCAGCTACATCCGCTACCAGCACACCGACGCCCTGGGCAGTCCGGTGGCGGAGACGGATGAGTCCGGTCAGGTGGTGCGCCGCGAGCGGCTGACGGCCTGGGGCGAGCCGGCGGACGGCACCTGGATCAACGGCCCGGGTTTCACGGGGCACCGGATGGATGCGGCCAGCCGGCTGGTGTACATGCAGCAGCGGTACTACGATCCGGTGACCGGGCGGTTCCTGTCGGTGGATCCGGTGGCGGCCAGCTCAGTCAACGGCACCAACTTCAACCGCTATTGGTACGGCAACAACAACTCATATCGCTTCACTGATCCCGACGGGAGATATAGCTGTGACGTTTCGGTCTGCGCTGCCATTAAGACATACGTTGCAGCTATGCGAGAATCACGCAACAGTCTTGAAGCTCGGCACGAGCGAAGGCGCGTAGATCAGGTATTGAAATATATCGGCACTGAAGGATCGGGCGGGCCGCACTATAAGCCTGGTGAATTGAAGGGCGACACGGTCGCCCATACAGACCAGAGAGGGACTACCACTATCGATATCAGCAAGGTGGATAACTCTACGACTGGCGCCATGGTTATCGGTCATGAGGCCAGTCATGACATGGATGCTCAGGCTAGGGGGCGACCAGCGAATACGAGCGATGAGGTGCGAGCCACTGAAACTAGGGCATATGCTACTGAAGCAATTATTGGTAAAGGGCTTGGGGTCAACATTAGCAAGCAAGAGCAAGCAAAAGGCGTAGAAGGATCGGTAAGGAATTGGGAAGCTCGACAAAAGCCGCCGGAGGAGAAGAAGTGACTACGCGTCCGCAGCGATTAGCAGCTTTTTACGTGGCCTTCTTTTTGGCAGGCTGTGTCTCGTCAACGTCTGTCAACGTAAGAGACGTTGAAGCAAAGCAACCTTCATTTTGCGAGGTTGCCTGGAATCTTCAGCTGTACCATGGCGCTAAGGTCAAACTCAGCGCGCGTTATGTGTCTGATGGAAAGCACGAGGAAGTTGTCGAGGACGCATCATGCGTCGGAGGGCGCCGCATAATCGACATTGGCAGGCGTGGCACTTCCGAATCTGTAGCGAAGTTTTATGCTGAACGAAAGAAGATCTGCTCAGAACGAGGTGCCAACTACTTGTGCAACATATCAGCGGATGTTGAGGTGCTAGGCACAATTAGTTTGATGTCCGGCGAGTTTGTCTTGGATCTTGAAGAAGTTTGCCATTACTCCTTCGCTGACTGATTGCACTATCGTGTACAAGTTGGGTAATTACCCGACACTGGGCCACTGGTAGCGGCGGTCAGGCGACGAGTTTCTCAGCTTGGGTTTCGGTTGTCTCCTCGAGGTCGGGAACGATGGGCGGCAGCGCGTTGATCTGCAGCGCTTCGCGCAGCGCCTGATCGGGTGTTCTGGAGTTGACCCGCTTTCGTGGACAGGTTGATGTCTCAGTCCTGCGCTCTTTCCTTCATGCTGCCTCCGGGATCTTACCCGACGTCGGTTCCGCTGCTGCAGGTGGCGGAAGCTCTGCCATCCGGACCCTTGCTTGGTGATGTGCGCGCTCGTAGTTGACCGGCGATCGGTAACCCAGACCCGAGTGACGACGATGCGGGTTGTACCAGCCCTCGATCCACTCGAAGATCGCCATCCTGGCTTCGGCCTGGCTTTTGAACCGCCGACGGTTGAGCACCTCGCGTTCGAGCGTGGCGAAGAAGCTCTCGGCCATCGCGTTGTCGTAGGCATCGCCCACCGAGCCCATCGACGGCATGATGCCGGCTTCCCGGCAGCGCTTGCCGAAAGCATAGCTCGTGTACTGGGACCCCCGGTCCGAATGGTGGATGACGCCGCTCGGCTGACGCTGCGTCACCGCCATCTGCAGCGCGTCGAGGATCAGCTCGGTGCGCATGTTCGTGTCCATGGCCCAGCCGACGACTTTGCGCGAGTACACGTCCAGCACCATCGCCAGATACAGCCAGCCCGACCAAGTCGGGACATAGGTCATGTCCGCCACCCACAGCTGGTCGGGCGCGTCGGCGAAGAACCGGCGCTCCACCAGATCGATGGGCTTGGCCGCCTCCGGATCGCTCTGCGTGGTCACCACGTACTTGCGCAGCGTGGCGCCCCGCAGGCCGTTCTGGCGCATCAGCCGGGCCACGCGCTTGCGGCCGATGTGAATGCCGTGATCGTCCGCCAGCTCGGCGTGGATGCTCGGGGCCCCGTAGGTCTCCCGCGAGCGGCGGTGGATCGCGCAGATCGTGCCCGTCAGTTCCAGATCCCGCCGCTGCCGCTGGCACATCGGGCGTTTCAACCAGGCGTAAAACCCGCTCCTGGACACGCCAAGCAATCGGCACATGACCTCGACCGAATGGGTGGCCTGATTCGCCTTCACGAACCCGAAGAGCGCTTCGAGGGGCCGTTCTCCGTGGCGACCCAGGCCGCGGCTTTTGAGAGGATGTCGCGCTCCTCCTTCAGCCGCCGATTCTCGCGCCGCAAGCGCTGCAGCTCTTCGCGCTCAGCGCTCGTCAGCCCGCCGTCGCCGCTGCCCGCATCACGCTGGGCTTGCTTGACCCAAAGCCCAATCGTCCAGGCCGAAGGCCCGAACTCCTTGGACAGCGATGCCGGCGTCCGGCCCGTGCCGACCAACGCCACCATCTGCCGCCTAAACTCCGGCGCGTATCGAACCGTCTTGTCTGCCATGGTGAACTCCTCCAAATCCAACGATGAGGTGTCCACTAAACCGGGTCAACTCCAAGGTGCCAGGGCGGTTTACATGAACGAGGGGCGGCAGACCGTCAACCCTGCAACTGGGCGCACTGTCTCCAACAATGATCCTGCGGCACACCACTACTTGGATAAAAAGCCATGATTTCTTCGTCTTCTTCAGGATCTGCGATTGAAAGCATCGTAGGAGAAGAGGTGAGCGGTGTTTGCTTTGTTCGGGATTACATCGAGCTAAGTTTTGATGGCCCGGTCTTGCGGCTGCTTGGGAAGGCTCATGCGACCGATGCCAAATCGAACGCGGTGTTCGGCGATCCGGACTTCCCGAGGCTATTGCTCAATGCTATCGGGAGACGTGTCGAGAGCGTGGACATTTCCAGGAACGGCTTGGTCAGCATTGCCTTGGCCGGTGCCCCCAGTGTCAGACTAGTTGCCGCCCCGATAGGACCATGTTTGGGGGCGAGAGGAAATGGCAAGTGGCTCGATACGGACAAGCGTTCAAGGACAAGGCGGTAGCCAGGCTGTTGCCGCCTGAGAGTGCCGATCTGGCGGTGGTGTCGCGGGAGATGGGTGTGTCGGTGGCGACGCTGGAGCGTTGGCGCGCGGCGGCTCTGGCGTCCGGGCCGAAGCCTGGCGGCTGGACGGCGGCGGCCCGGTTCGAGGCGGTGCTGACGACGGCCTCGATGAGTGCGGAGGATCGCAACGCCTGGTGCCGCGCGCACGGGTTGTTCCCGAGCGAGCTGGATGAGTGGCGCGAGGCCGCCGTTGGTGCGCTGGCGGATCCTGCGGGTGCCGCTGTCGCGTCCGATGCCAAGGCAGAGCGGCGCCGTGTGCGTGAGCTGGAGCGCGAGCTGCGGCGCAAGGACAAGGCGCTGGCGGAAGCGGCGGCGCTCCTGGTGCTGGCAAAAAAAGCCGAGGCGATCTTCCGAAAGGACGCGGACGCATGATTGCGCTGGAAGATCGCCAGGCACTGGTCCGCGACATCGAACAAGCCCGTACCAAAGGCGCCCGGCTGGCACCGGCCTGCGAGGTGGTCGGCATCGACCCCCGCACCGTTCAGCGCTGGCAGGACGAGGCCGGCGGGATCCGGGCGGATCGCCGCCCCCAGGCCGTTCGCCCCCGGTCGGCCCACGCCCTGAGCGAGGCCGAGCGCGCCGCGATCCTGCGCGTGGTCAACGAGGACCGGTTTGCTGCGTTGCCGCCGGCCCAGATCGTGCCGCGCCTGGCCGATGAAGGGGTGTATCTGGCCAGCGAGCGGACGTTCTACCGGGTCATGCACGCGGCCGCGCAGGTAGCGCACCGCGGACGCGCCAAGGCGCCCGAGGCGGGGCGTGCACCGACCACCCATGTCGCCCAGGCGCCGGGCCAGGTCTGGTGCTGGGACGTGACCTGGCTGCCGCGGACGGTCAGCGGGCAGTGGTTCTATCTCTACCTGATCCTCGACCTCTACAGCCGCAAGATTGTCGGTTACGAGGTGCACGCGTCCGACACCGGCGAGCACGCGGCCCATCTGCTCAAGCGCACCGCGCTGGCCGAGGGCCTTCATGCGACCCCGACCAAACCAGTGCTGCATGGCGACAACGGGCAGACGCTCAAGGCCACCACGGTGCTGGCGATGCTGCAGTGGCTGGGCGTGACCCCGTCCTATTCGCGCCCACGGGTGAGTGACGACAACGCCTTTGTCGAATCGCTGTTCCGCACCGCCAAGTACCGCCCGGGCTTTCCGGCCAAGGGATTTGCCGACCTCGATCAGGCGCGGCGCTGGGCGCGGGCGTTCGTCGACTGGTACAACCGTAAGCTTCCCCGGTCGGTAGACAGCCGATAAGTGGAACTTTCTGGCATCTTTTCCCCGCCAGGAGGTTGCATGAAGAAGTCGAGGTTTACCGCGACCGGATCATTGCCGTGCTCAAGCAGGACGGCGCTAGTGATGTGCCGTGATCACCGAGCCAAGTTCCTGAGCGGTGGCGCGCCGCTTCGCCAGCGGCAGCGCCACGATCAGCTTGAACCGATCGCCTCCGGGAAGCCCGGGCGATTCAGCTACCTCTGACACCCTCCACACCACGCCGTAGCCCTTCCACCAAGCCGGCTCTCGCGAATCTTCCGCCCGCACACCAGGCAGGGCTCGCCCTCCCGCCCATACACTCGCAGCTCCTGCTCGAAATACCCCGGCAGCCCATCCGGTGACAGGAAGTCGCGCAGGGTGGTGCCGCCACGCGTGATCGCGTGCCCGAGGATCCGCTTCACCGCCGCCGCCAGCCGCGCGTAGCGTTCGCGGCTGATCGAGCCCGCCGCCCGGTGCGGGGCGATGCCGGCCTCGAACAGGCTCTCGGCGGCGTAGATGTTGCCCACGCCCACCACCACGGCCTGGTCCATCAGGAAGGTCTTGACCGGCGCCTTGCGGCCGCGGCTGAGCTCGAACAGGTAGTCGCCGTCGAAGGCGTCCGACAGCGGCTCGGGGCCGAGGCCGGCCAGCAGCTCGTGCGTCTCGCCGGCCGGCTGCCAGAGCAGGCAGCCGAAGCGGCGCGGGTCGGTGAAGCGCAGCACCCGGCCGGAATCCAGGCGGATGTCCACGTGGTCGTGGGCAGCCGGCGGGGTGCGTCCGGGCAGCACCCGCAGCACGCCGCTCATGCCCAAGTGCACCAGGGCGGCGCCGGGCTCGGTGTCCAGCAGCAGATACTTGGCCCGCCGCCGCACCGCCAACAGGCGCTGGCCGGGCAACAGGCGGCGGATCTCGGGCGGGATGGGCCAGCGCAGGTCCGGCCGGCGCAGGGTCACGCCGGCAATCTTCCGGCCTTCCAGGTGCGGGGCGATGCCGCGGCGGGTGGTTTCGACTTCGGGCAGTTCGGGCATGGCGGCAGTGTCGCCCGCCCGTGCGATGGGCTCAATCACCCGCCGAACCTGAATCCCGGCCCCATTCCGTACCCCCTCGCAGGGTGACGGGGGGCCCGCCGGGGGGCATGATGCGGCTTCCCCAACGCAACACCGGGCCCCGCGCCCGCTCCGGAGTCACCATGTCCCCCGCGCTCTACGATTGGCTGTCCCGCGGCCTGACGCAGGCCAGCTATTGGCAGATGGCCGTCTATTTCCTGGTGGTGGTGCAGACCACCATCTTCACCGTCACCCTCTACCTGCATCGCAGCGCGGCCCATCGTGGCGTCGACTTCCACCCGGTGCTGACCCATTTCTTCCGCTTCTGGGCCTGGCTGACCACCGCCATGGTCACCAAGGAGTGGACGGCAGTGCACCGCAAGCACCACGCCAAGTGTGAGACCGAGGAAGACCCGCACAGCCCGCGCTTCGCCGGCATCAACCGGGTGCTCTGGCGCGGTGTCGAGCTCTACCAGCAGGCGCGCCTGGACAAGGACATGCTGGAGAAGTACGGCAAGGGCACGCCCGACGACTGGATCGAGCGCCACGTTTACACCCCGCACGCCACCATGGGCCCGGTGCTGATGCTGTTCATCAACCTCGCCCTGTTCGGCATCCCGGGCGTGGCGATCTGGGCCCTGCAGATGGCCTGGATCCCGTTCTGGGCCGCCGGCGTCGTCAACGGCCTGGGCCACTGGTGGGGTTACCGCAACTTCGACACCGCCGACACCTCCACCAACCTCACCCCCTGGGGCGTGTGGATCGGTGGCGAGGAGCTGCACAACAACCACCACGCCTTCCCGAGCTCGGCCCGCTTCGCCCTGCGCCGCTACGAGTTCGACATCGGCTGGGCAATGATCCGCGGCCTGCAGGCGGTCGGCCTGGCCAAGGTGCTGCGCGTGGCCCCGGAGCTGGACCTGCGCCCGAACATCCAGGTGCCCGATGCCGAGACCCTCAAGGCCATGATGGCGCACCGCTGGCAGGTGGCCACCGACTACTACCGCATGGTGCTCAAGCCGCACCTGCAGGCCGAGGCGCGTGACCTGCCGGGTCGCCTGCGCCGCGCCTTCCGCAGCGAGGGCCGCTGGCTGAGCGAGGAGCAGCGCGCCCGTTTCACCGCCTGGATCAACGAGCGGCCGCAGATCCACCGCCTGATCGAGTTCCGCCAGCGCCTGCTGGCGATCTACGAGCTGCGCAGCGCCGAGGCCGAGGCCAAGCTGGAAGCCCTGCGCGCCTGGTGCGCCGAGGCCGAGGCTTCGGGCATCCGCGCCCTGGAAGAGTTCTCGGCCTGCCTCAAGGGCTACGCGATGGCGCCGGCCAGGGCCTGAGCCCGGCCGGCAGCAGGGCCGGCGCCGCTCAGGCGCCGGCGACAGGGGCTGGCAGCACCAGCCAGCCCTGGCTGTAGAACAGCATGTACAGCCCCACGCGCAGCGTCAGCAGCAGGAACAGCGCGTACCAGCCCAGGTGCGAGTGCGGCACCAGCCGCCCCAGCGTCGCCTTCAGCGGCGCCAGCACCGGCCACAGCACCCAGGTGAAGATCCGGTAGACCGGGTTGGCCATCGGGTCGCCCGGGATCAGCAGGCGCAGCACGCCGCGCCCCACCAGGGTCCACATCAGCACTGCCAGCACGAACTGGATGATGGTGTAAGCCGTCAGCATGGTCGGTTACCGGCACCCAAAAGAAGACGCCGATGTTCGCACATCGGCGTCGGGGAGACCGCGGCCCGGGGAGCGCCGGGCCGCGGCGGAGAGAGACTAGCTGCGCACCAGCCGCGGGTAGCGCAGGTCCTCGACCAGGTCCTTGATCTCCTGCGCCGGCTCCCTGGTCATCAGGCTGACGATCCAGATCGTCAGGAAGCCCAGCGGGATGCCGAAGATGCCGGCCGACACGTCCTTGATGCCGAACCAGGGCTGCATCCCGAAGAACTTCACGTTGATCAGGTAGTACAGCGTGATGCCGAAGCCCACGATCATGCCCGCGACCGCGCCGGCCTTGTTCGCCCGCTTCCAGAAGATGCCCAGCACCAGGGCAGGGAAGAAGGCGGCCGCCGCGATCGAGAAGGCCCAGGCGACGATGGCCAGTATGGTGGCCGGCGCGTGCGATGCCGCGTAGGCCGCCACCGCCGCCACGCCCAGCAGGATGACACGAGCGACGATCAGGCGCTTCTTCGTCGAAGCGTTCGGGTTGATCATCTTGTAGTACATGTCGTGCGAAAGCGCGTTGGAGATGGTCAGCAGCAGGCCGTCGGCGGTGGACAGCGCCGCCGCCAGGCCGCCGGCGGCCACCAGGCCGGCGATCACGTAGGGCAGGCCGGCGATCTCCGGCGTCGCCAGCACGATCGCGTCGGCATTGAGCACCAGCTCGGTCAGCTGCAGGATGCCGTCGCCGTTGCCGTTGGCGGCGCAGCCTTTCACCGTCTCCATGGCGTTGACGGCGTCGCACACCGACACCAGCCCCACCTTCGACCAGGACGCCACCCAGGCCGGCAGCGTGGCGATCGACTGCCCGATCACGTTGCTGTAGACCTCGAACTTGGCGAAGGCCGCGTAGGCCGGCGCGGTGAAGTACAGCAGGAAGATGAAGAACAGGCTCCAGCCCACCGACTTGCGCGCCTCCTTCACGCTGGGGGTGGTGAAGAAGCGCATCAGGATGTGCGGCAGCGCCGCCGTGCCCACCATCAGGCAGAAGGTCAGGGCGATGAAGTTCACCATGTCGTTCTTGACGAACGGCGTGGCATGTCCGGCGGTCACGCCAAGCTGCTGCTCCAGGCCGCCGATCTGCTGCAGCACCTCGCCGTAGGCGATCTGCGGCACCGGATTGCCGGTCACCTTGATGGACAGCCAGACCACCGGTACCAGGTAGGCGATGATCAGCACGATGTACTGCGCCACCTGGGTCCAGGTCACCGCCCGCATGCCGCCGAGCAGCGAACACACCAGCACGCCGGCCAGGCCGACCCAGACGCCGGTGGCCAGGTCTATGCCGAGGAAGCGGCTGGTGATGATGCCGGCGCCGTAGATCTGCGCGATCACGTAGGTGAAGCTGGCGGTGATGGCGCAGATGATGCCGATGCTGCGCGGCAGGTTGCCGCCGTAGCGGGTGCCCAGGAAGTCGGGGATGGTGTACTGGCCGAACTTGCGCAGGTAGGGCGCCAGGAACAGCGCCACCAGCACGTAACCGCCGGTCCAGCCCATCACGAAGGCCAGGCCGTCGTAACCCTGCGCGTACAGGGTGCCGGCCATGCCGATGAAGCTGGCCGCGCTCATCCAGTCGGCGCCGGTGGCCATGCCGTTGAACACCGCCGGCACGCGCCGGCCGGCGACGTAGTACTCGTCGGTCTCGGCGGTGCGGCTCATGATGCCGATCATGGCGTACAGGCCGATGGTGGCCGCCATGAAGACGTAGCCGATCCAGACGTTGGGAAGCCCCATCTGCTCGGCGATGGCCAGGATGACCACGAAGGCGATGAAGCCTCCGGTGTACATCCCGTAGATCTTGGGAAGACGGCTGACGAAATCGCTCATGGCTCAGCCCTCCTCCGCCACGCCGAACTCGCGGTCCAGCTTGTTCATGTACCTGGCGTAGAACACGATCAGGGCGACATAGACGATCAGTGCTCCCTGTGCGCCCATGTAGAAGGCGAACGGGAAGCCCAGGAAAGTGATCTGGTTCAGCGGTACCGCGAAGAAGATCACCACGTAGGTGACGAGGAACCAGATCGCCAGCAGGATTGCCGTGATCCGCAGGGTGCGGCGCCAGTACTCCTTGCGCCGCTCTTCGGTGACAGGTGCGCTCATGTGACCTCCCCGGTCAGAAGCTGTACTTGACGTGCATGTGCAGGCGGTCGAGGTCGCCCTCGGCGCCGCTTTCGAGCTCGCGGGTGCCGTGGATCAGCTCGGCGCCGATCTCCAGCTTGGGCAGCACCGTCCAGATCAGGTTGGCGTGGATGGACTGCGAGGACTTGGTGACGCCCAGGCCGGTGAGGGCGGTGTCGTTGTCGTAGCTGGCGGCCGAGTAGAACAGGTTGCCGCGCAGCTTCGGCGAGAACACGTGCCGCCAGGCGATGAAGCCGCCGTAGGCATCCAGCGCCTCCAGCGAGCCGTCGGCGGCGACCATGGCGTCCGGGCCCAGGCCCAGGCCGAGGTAGCGGCCCAGGCCGCTGCCGCCGCTGAGCATGAAGCGCAGGTCGTCGTTGCGGCCGATGTTGACCTTGCCCGACAGGCTCAGGCCGAAGGCGGTTTCCGACTCGCTGGCCGCTGGCGTCTCCACCTTCAGCTGGCGGACCAGGCCGGCGATGCCGAAGTGGCCCCAGTCGGCCTTGTGGGTGTAGCGCAGGCTCAGGTCGGGCACGTTGTTGTCGTCGCTGTTGCCGCGCACGCCGTTGAGATGGCCGGTGAAGGTGGTTTCGGGGTTCTCCAGCGATACCGACCAGGGTCCGTTGCTGTAGCGCAGCTGGGCCTGGCGGACGAAGATCGTGCCCTCGGTCGGGCCGATGAAGTCCACGGCGTCGGGCAGCGCCGCCACGTCCTGGAAGTTCGACCAGGTCTGGCCGGCCAGCCACTTGTCCCAGGCCACGTAGGCATGACGGATGGTCACGCCATAGGTGTTCGTGGCTATCTCGTTGCCCAGGGCGCCGCCGAACAGGTCCATCTCCAGGTAGGCGCGCAGCTTGTACCCGTCCAGGTCGGTGTCGGCGCCGAACCACAGGCGCGAGAACTGCGCGTGCACGTCCAGGTCGGTGCCTTCGTCGGCGCCGCCCACCGGAATCGCGCCGGGCAGGTAGAACAGCCGGCCGGCGCTGCCGTCCGGGATCTCGCCGCCGTTGCTGCGGGTGTACAGGCTGTCGAGCTTGATGAAGCCGCCGAAGCTGAAGCGGGTGCCCGGGTTGGCGGCGGGCATGATCGGCGTCTGCTGGATGCCCTTGGCCGGATCGGGCGCCTTGGCGGCCTGCTCGGCCTGGGCGGCCTTTTGCGCCTCCAGCTCGCCCTTCAGGGCGGCCACCATCCGTTCCAGCTGGGCGATGCGGGCCTCGAGGCCGGCGTCGCCATCCGCGGTTTCCTGGGCCGGCGCGACGCCCGGCGCGGCCAGGGCCAGCGCCAGGCACAGGGCCAGCGGCCGGCGCTGCGTGGTTTTCGTCTGCTTCATGTTCCCCTCCCGGAATTCGGGCCATGGCCAAAGCGGCCGGCCGAGTCTGTGGAGGGCCGTGCGCGGGCGGCCATTCCCAATTGGTCGAAACCGGCGCGCGGCTAGACCAATGTCTAATGGCCGGAGCGGGGCCGCATCGCTCGGCAGCGGGGTTAATCTTCGCGGACCGGCCGGCCGACACGCCGGCCCGCAGGAGTTGCCATGTCCGACCGCATCCATCCCGTTCCAGCCGATTTCGAGGCCGCCGCCAACTACCGGGCCGCCGACTACGAGCGCGACTACGACGAGTCCGTGCGTGATCCCGAGGCCTTCTTCGCCCGCCTGGGCCAGCGCCTGCTCTGGTCGCGGCCCTACACCCGGGCCAAGGACACCAGCTACCGGCTGGAGGACTTCCACATCCGCTGGTACGCCGACGGTCAGCTCAATGCCAGCGTCAACTGCCTGGACCGGCACCTGGCCGAGCGCGGCGACCAGGTCGCCATCATCTGGGAGCCGGATGATCCGAACGCCGAGCCGCGCCGCATCACCTACCGGCAGCTGCACGCCCGCGTTTGCCAGCTGGCCAATGCGCTGACCTCGCTGGGCGTGGTCAAGGGCGACCGCGTCACCATCTACCTGCCGATGATTCCCGAGGCGGCGGTGGCCATGCTGGCCTGCGCCCGCATCGGCGCCATCCACTCGGTGGTGTTCGGCGGCTTTTCGCCGGATTCCATCGCCAACCGCATCGCCGACTGCAGCAGCAAGCTGGTGATCACCGCCGACGAGGGCCTGCGCGGCGGCAAGGCCATCCCGCTGAAGGCCAATGTCGACGAGGCGCTGAAGAAGCCCGGCACCCACAGCGTCGAGACCGTGCTGGTGGTGCGCCACACCGGCGCCGGCGTGCCCATGCAGATGCCGCGCGACCGCTGGTTCGACGCCGTGGTCGACAGCCAGCCGGACACGCACGAGGCGGTGCCGATGGACGCGGAGGATCCGCTGTTCATCCTTTACACCTCCGGCAGCACCGGCAAGCCCAAGGGCGTGCTGCACACCACCGGCGGCTACCTGGTCTGGGCCGCCTACACGCACGAGCTGGTGTTCGACCTCAAGCCCGGCGACATCTACTGGTGCACCGCCGACGTCGGCTGGGTCACCGGCCACAGCTACGTGGTCTACGGGCCGCTGGCCAACGGCGCCACCTCGCTGATGTTCGAGGGCGTGCCGACCTATCCGGACCCGGGCCGCTTCTGGCAGGTCTGCGACCGCCACGGCGTCACCGTGTTCTACACCGCGCCCACCGCCATCCGCGCCCTGATGCGCGAGGGCGAGGCGCCGGTGCGGAAACACTCGCGGCGCAGCCTGCGCCTGCTGGGCACCGTCGGCGAGCCGATCAATCCCGAGGCCTGGGAGTGGTACCACCGCGTGGTCGGCGAGGGCCGCTGCCCGATCGTGGACACCTGGTGGCAGACCGAGACCGGCGGCATCCTGATCTCGCCCATCCCCGGCGCCACCCCGACCAAGCCCGGCTCGGCCACCCGGCCGCTGCCCGGCGTGCGACCGGCCCTGGTGGACGCGGAAGGCCGCCTGCTCGAGGGCGCCGCCGAAGGCAATCTGGTGCTGCTGGATTCCTGGCCGGGGCAGATGCGCAGCGTCTTCGGCGACCACCAGCGCTTCATCGACACCTATTTCAAGACCTACCCGGGCATGTACTTCACCGGCGACGGCTGCCGCCGCGACGCCGACGGCTATTACTGGATCACCGGCCGGGTGGACGATGTGATCAATGTCTCCGGCCATCGCATGGGCACCGCCGAGGTCGAGAGCGCCCTGGTGGCGCACCCGGCCGTGGCCGAGGCGGCGGTGGTGGGCGCGCCGCACGACATCAAGGGCCAGGGCATCTATGCCTACGTGACGCTGAAGGCGGGGGTCGAACCCAGCGAGGCGCTGCGCAAGGAGCTCGTCGCGCACGTGCGCAAGGAGATAGGCCCCATCGCCGCGCCCGACTGGCTGCAGTGGGCGCCGGGCCTGCCCAAGACCCGCAGCGGCAAGATCATGCGCCGCATCCTGCGCAAGATCGCCGAGGCCGGCCCCGAGGGCGTGGACCGCAGTTCGCTGGGCGACACCTCCACCCTGGCCGACCCGGCGGTGGTGGACAGCCTGGTGCGGGAACGGCAGGCGCGCTGAGCGTGACGGCCGCGCCCACCATCCTGGTCGCGGACGACCATCCGCTGTTCCGCGAAGCCCTGAAGGGCGCCGTCGGCCGGCTGCTGCCGGCCGCCCGTCTGGTCGAGGCCGACAGCGCCGACGCCCTGTTCGCCGCCGCCGAGGCCAACCCCGACGCCGACCTGCTGCTGTTGGACCTGAACATGCCCGGCGCGCACGGCTTCAGCGCCCTGGTGCACCTGCGCGGCAGCCAGCCGCAGCTGCCGGTGGTGGTGGTCTCGGCCCGCGAGGAGCCCGGCGTGGTGCGCCGGGCATTGGACTACGGCGCCGCCGGCTTCATTCCCAAATCGGCCGACCCGGCCACCATCGGCGAGGCCATCAGCACCGTACTTGCCGGCGACACCTGGGCGCCGCCCCAGGCCGAGGCCGGCGAGGGCCTGCGCCCGGACGAGGCCGAGATCGCCGCCCGCCTGCGCGAGCTGACGCCGCAGCAGTTCCGCGTGCTCTCCATGCTTTCCAGCGGCCTGCTCAACAAGCAGATCGCCCACGCCCTGGGCGTGTCCGAGGCCACCGTGAAGGCGCACATGACCGCCATCCTGCGCAAGCTCGGCGCCAGCAACCGCACCCAGGCGGTGCTGATGGCGGGGAAGCTGGCGGTGGATCCGGGCACCGACGCAAGCGCCCGCGGGTGAGGCCAAGGCGCGGCGTCCGGCCCCAGGCTGTTGCGCCGCAGCGCCGATTGCGGCGCCGGGTTCGACCTCGACGGGGGCCTGTGCCAGTATCGGCGCGCCGGGCCCGCCCCGCCTGCTGTCCGTGCCCCCCACGGCAGGCCTGCGCCATCCACGTCCATCCGACAGGAGAATGCAGATGCGCAAGTTCGTGAACTGGGCCAAACGTGGCCTGCTGGCTGTTTCCCCCCTTGTCTTCTTCGTGGCCTTGGCGGTCTCCGCCGCCGGACCGTCCGACCGCGATGTCGCTCCTGCCATGCGGGCGGCCATGCAGCGCGACCTCGGCCTGTCGCCGGCCCAGCTGAGCCAGTACCTGAAGATCGAGCGCCTGGCCGCGCAGCAGGGCCAGCGTCTGGCCAAGGCGCAGGGCGACCGCTTCGCGGGCAGCTGGCTGGAGCGCAAGCCCGACGGCCAGTACCAGCTCGTCGTCGCCACCACATCCATTCGGCCGCAGCGCGGGCCGGCCGGGACCGAGATCAGGAACGTCCGGCACAGCCTTGCCCGGCTCGAAGCGGCCAAGCAGGACATGGACGACATGGTGGCGCGCGGCGCCAGGGTGCCCGAAGGCGTGTACGGCTGGTTCGTGGACGTGCGCGAAAACAGCGTCACCATCAACGTGGCCCCGGGCGCGCGCAAGGCGGCCATCGACTTCATCGCCGCCAGCGGCGCCGATTCCGACACCATCCGCCTGCGCACCATGGCCTCGGCGCCCAGGCCGCTGGCGACCCTGATGGGCGGCAGCGAGTACCTTTCCAGCGACGGCAGCAACTACTACTACTGTTCGGTCGGCTTCGCGGTGACCCGCAACGGCGCCCAGGGCTTCGCCACGGCCGGCCATTGCGGAGCGGCCGGCGACGGCGCCTTCGTGCTGGTGCGGCGCCGCACCGTCAGCCAGATCGGCGCCTTCGCCGCCTCGGACTTCCCTGGTGCCGATCGCGCCTGGGTGCAGGTGGACAATGGCCATACCCTGCAGCCCGTGGTGAACGGCTACGGCGACGGCGACATTCCGGTGCGCGGCAATACCGAGGCGCCGATCGGCGCCGCGGTGTGCCGTTCCGGCCGTACCACCGGCCTGCATTGCGGCGTGATCGAGGCCAAGAACGTCACCGTGCAATACCCGGACGCCACCGTGAACGGCCTTACCCAGGTGAAGGTCTGCGCAGAGGGCGGAGATTCCGGCGGGTCCTTCATCACCACGCCCGGCCAGGCCCAGGGCGTGCTTTCCGGCGGCAACTACAGCTGCAAGGGCAAGCAGGCCAAGCTGGCCACCAGCTATTTCCAGCCGCTCAACCCCTTGCTGCAGGCCTATGGGCTGAGTCTGAAGCTCAGCCCCTGACCGGCACCCTTCCGCGACAGGCGAACGCCCCGGCCACCCCGGGGCGTTTGTTTTCGGGGGGGGGGGCGAGCTGGCCACACCACCGCACGCCTGCGCATCGCCCGTCCCGTGACCGGGCCGGAGCCCAGCCAAGGGGCGGTTTGACATTGTTTAACCATGTAGTTAAATAAGGCGCATGTCCCGCGCCGCCCCGCTCGATGCCGCTTTCGCCGCCCTGGCCGACCCCACCCGTCGGCAGATCCTGGCCCGCCTGGCCCGCGGCGACGCCACCGTGCTGGAGCTGGCGGCGCCCTTCGACATCAGCGTGCCGGCGATCTCCCGACACCTGAAGGTGCTCGAAGGCGCAGGCCTGATCGCCCGCGGCCGCGACGCCCAGCGCCGGCCCTGCTCCCTGCGGGTGGAGGGCCTGGCGGAGATTTCCGCCTGGGTGGAGCACACCCGCAACGCCTGGGAGCGGCGCCTGGATCGGCTGGAGGCGCATCTGCTCCAGCTGCAGGCGCGCGAGGCCCGGCCAACGACCCGAACGAGGAGCCCACGCCATGGCAAGCCGAAATCCTGAGCTGGAACGCCTGATCGAGCGCGAGATCGTCATCTCGCGTGTCCTGGACGCGCCGCGCGAGCTGGTCTTCGACGCCTGGACGCAGCCCGGGCAGCTGATGGCCTGGTTCGGCCCGAAAGGTTTCAGCTGCGCCACCCACGAGATGGATCTGCGCCCCGGCGGCCGCTGGCGCTTCGACATGCGCGGGCCCGACGGCACCGTCTACCCGAACCGCATCGATTTTCTCGAGATCCGCCGGCCCGAGAGGCTGGTGTTCGACCACGGCACCGACCGCGACGACGACCCCAACCGCTTCCACGTCACCATCACCTTCGACAGCCAGGACGACGGCAAGACGGTGCTGACCCTGCGGCAACTGCACCCGAGCAAGGCCCGCCGCCGCGAAGTCATCGGCTTCGGCGCGGTGGAGTACGGCTACCAGACACTCGACAAGCTGGCGGCGCACCTGCGCGGCGGCTGAGTGGTCGAGGCCCTCACCGGGCGGGCCGGGAGCAAGACACGCCGATCCGGTGCATCCCGCCCGGCCAGCCGAACCGGAACACCTGCTTCGAGCGGTTCAGCCGCGCCCTTCGCGAGAACGTGCCCGACCAGCTCCGTTCCGGCCTTCCAGGACGTCCTGCCCGCTTTCCGCCGGAATCAAGAAGCCGGGGCGACAGACCTGATGCCTGCCTTGGTCGAAAGCAGTCAACGCGGGTTCGCGAAAACGACGGGCGCCGGGCGGAAGAGCGCCGCTGTGCTGCCCGGGATGGCGCTGGCATCCGGCAGGCGGAACTTCAGCGTGAGGTCGTGCTCACTCATCGTTGCGATCCTTCGGATCCTTCTCGCGCTTCTCCCGCTTCCGCACCCAGTTGTCCACTACCCGTCGAAGCTGTCTGGCGGGGTGCGGCTTCCACTTCCGGTTTGGGACGCCTGCGCCGAGGTCGCGCCAATGAAGAAGTAAGGTGCCTCAGCCGGCGACGCCGGCCCGCCTCCTCTGCGCCGCCAAAAATGCCCGCAAGCTCGCCGGCTTCACCGGCTTGGTCAGCACGGGGATGCCAAGGTCGCGGGCGGCGCGCTTGACGGTGTCGCTGCCGTCGGCGGTCACCAGCAGGGCAGGGGTCTGCTCGCCGCAGAGCTCGCGCAGGCCGGCCAGGGCGCCCAGGCCGTCCATCTCGTCGTGCAGGTGGAAGTCGGCCAGCAGCACGTCCGGGCGCTCGCGCTCGGCCAGGGCGCGGGCGGCGGCCACGGTTTCGGCCACGCGCACCTGCACGCCCCAGCGGCCCAGCAGGGCCTCCATGCCCTCGAGGATCTCGCGGTCGTTGTCCAGGCACAGCACCTTCAGGCCGCTCAGCTCGCCACCCTGGGCCGGGGCCCGCGGCGGCTTGGCCGGCAGGGTGGTATCGGCCAGCGGCACGCGCATGCCGAACACGCTGCCGCGGCCGGGCCAGCTGCGCACGCTGATCGGGTGGTCGAGCATGCGCGAGACGCGCTGGCAGATGCTAAGGCCCAGGCCCAGGCCGCGCTCGCCCCAGGGCGAGGGCTGATCGAAGCGGCGGAACTCCTCGAAGATCTGCGCCAGATGGTGTGGCGGGATGCCCGGGCCGCTGTCCCAGACCTCGATCTCCACCTGGTTGCCGCGCCGGCGCACGCCCAGGATCACCCGGCCTTCCTTGGTGTAGCGCAGGGCATTGGCGACGAAGTTCTGCAGGGCGCGGCGCAGCAGGCGCCGGTCGCTGCGCACCGAAACCTTGCCGCCGTGGACGCGGAAGCGCAGCCCGCGGGCGGCGGCCAGCGGCGCGTACTGCGCCGCCACGCTGGCCAGCAGCTCGTCCAGGCGGAACACGCCCAGCTCCGGCTTCAGGGCGCCGGCGTCCAGGCGGGAGATGTCCAGCAGGCCGTCCAGCAGTTCCTCGGCGTCGCGCAGCGAAGCGTCCACGCGTTCGGCCAGGCGCTGCTGCTCGGCCGGGTCGCCGGCGGCCTCGCGCAGGGCCGAGGTGAACAGCCGGGCGGCGTTGATCGGCTGCAGCACGTCGTGACTGATCGCCGCCAGGAAGCGGGTCTTGGACAGGTTGGCCTGCTCGGCCTCGCGGGTGCGCTCGGCGACGCGCTGCTCCAGGGTCTCGTTCACTTCGCGCAGGGCCTGCTCGGCCTGCTTGTAGGCGGTGACATCGCTGTAGGTGGTGACGTAGCCGCCGCCCGGCAGTGGCTGGCCGCGCATCTCGATCACCTGGCCGTTCGGGCGGATGCGCTCGAACACATGCGGCGAGCCCTGGCGCAGGTACTCCACCCGCTTGGCCACCTGCTGCTCGACGTCGCCCGGGCCCAGCTCGCCGCGCTCGGCGTTGTAGCGGATCAGGTCGGCCACCGGCCGGCCTACGTACAGCATGCCGGCGGGGAAGCCGAACATTTCCTGGTAGCGGCGGTTCCAGGCCACCAGGCGCAGGTCGCGATCCACCACGCTCACCGCCTGCGACAGGTTCTCCAGCGTGGCCGAGAGGATCTCGCGGTTGAAGCGCAGCTCGTGGCTGGCCTCGTCCAGCAGGCTCATCACCTCGCCCAGCTCCATGCCCGAGCCGCGCAGGGCGGTGGTCAGGGTCAGGCGCGCCGAGGCGGCGCCGATGGCGCCGGCCAGCAGGCGCTCGGTGAACTGGATCAGGGCGCGGTCGGCCGGCGCCTGCAGCGCCAGTTCCCGCTGCTGGCTGGCGGCGTACTCGGCGAAGGCACGACGGGCATGACGTTCGCCCAGTACGCGCGCCGCCAGCTGCTGCAGGTCGCCGACGCTGAGATTGCCCTGCCAGCCGCCCGGCGCCGCCAGCGGCCGCTGCGCGTACGGGTCCAGGAAGGGCGTGGCGCGGATGCGCTCGTCCAGGCTGGGCCGATAGCGCGCCGACACCACCAGCAGGGCACCGGTGTTCGCCAGCAGCGACCAGAAGCTGCCGTGGGTGATGGCGTCCCAGCCGACCAGGCCGAACAGCGCCTCCGGCCGCAGCCAGGCCAGGCCCAGCGGGCCGTGCGCCAGCCAGCCGG
Source organism: Arenimonas fontis (assembly GCF_008386465.1). Classification (GTDB taxonomy): domain Bacteria; phylum Pseudomonadota; class Gammaproteobacteria; order Xanthomonadales; family Xanthomonadaceae; genus Arenimonas; species Arenimonas fontis. The sequence continues at coordinate 164,273 of NZ_VUOD01000005.1, read as the reverse complement.
TGTCGAACCAGCCGGCCCGGCCCAGGGCAGGCAGCAGCAGGGTGTAGGCCCACAGCGTGAAGCCGGCGATCAGCCCGGCCATCACCCCGCGCCGGCTGGCGCCGCGCCAGTACAGGCCGCCGATCAGGGCCGGCGCGAACTGCGCCACCGCCGCGAAGGCCAGCAGGCCGAAGGCGGCCAGGCTTTCGCCGCTGCCGGCGGCACCACGGTAGTAGGCATAGGCCAGCAGGGCGATGGCGAGGATGGCAAAGCGGCGCACCCACAGTACCCGCGTGCCCAGGTGTGGGCTGTGCAGGTCCTGGGCCAGGCGTCCGCGCCACAGCGCCGGCATCACCAGGTCGTTGCTGACCATCGTCGCCAGCGCCACCGAGGCCACGATCACCATGCCGGTGGCGGCCGAGAAGCCGCCCACGTATACCGCCAGCGCCAGCGCGGTGTTGTCCAGGGCCATGGGCAGGGCCAGCACGTAGGTGTCGGGCGCGGCGCCGCTGCCGGCCAGTAGGGCCTGGCCGGCCGAGGTGATCGGCAGCACGAACAGGCAGATCACCACCAGGTAGCCGGTGAACAGCCAGCGCGCCCGGCGCACGTCGGCCACTTCGCCGCATTCGACCACCGCCACGTGGAACTGTCGCGGCAGGCAGACGATGGCGCAGAAGGCCAGCAGGGTCTGCGAAACGAAGCCGGCCGGAATGCCGGGCTCGATGATCTGCCACGCCGCCTCGCGGAAGCGCTCCACCACACCTTCGGCACCAGGCAGGTGGCCAAGGGCGAAGGCGCCGACGGCGACGAAGGCCAGCAGCTTGACCAGCGATTCCAGCGCCACCGCCAGAATCATGCCGTGGTGGTGTTCGGTGGCGTCGATCTGCCGGGTGCCGAACAGGATGGCGAACAGCGCCAGCAGCAGGGCCGCGTACAGGGCCGGGTCGGCCAGCACGCCGCGTTCGCCGCCGGTGCCCGGCGCCGCGCCCGAAAGCACGTCTATGCTCATGGCCACCGCCTTGAACTGCAGGGCGATGTAGGGAATGGCGGCGATCACCGCCACCAGGGTCACGGTGGCGGCGATGTTCTGGGCGCGGCCGTAGCGGGCGGCCAGGAAGTCGGCGATGGAGACCGTGCTCTGCTCGCGCGCCACCAGCACCAGGCGCTCGAGGATGCGCCAGCCGAACACGAACAGCAGGATCGGGCCCAGGTAGATCGGCAGGAAGCCCAGGCCCGACTTGGCCGCGGTGCCGACCGCGCCGTAGAAGGTCCAGGACGAGCAATACACCGCCAGCGCCAGCGAATACACCAGCGGCCGCAGCCACTGGCGGCTGGGATAGAGCGGCCGATGGTCGCCCCACCAGGCCACCGCGAACAGCAGGCCGACATAGCCCACCGACACCAGCAGCAGGATCCAGCCCGGAATCACGCCCCCTCCCCGCCTTTCCCCGGCGAAGGGCGACTATAGCGCCGCCATGCGGCCGGGCCGCGGCCTACGACCAAAGTCGCAGCCGGGGCCTGGTCGGGGGCTCAGCCACCGGCCTTGCCGTCGCCGGCGTCCGTGTGCCGCCCGGTGGCGTCGCCAGCGGCGTCCGCCGGCAGGAAGTGGGCGGTGGCGCCCGGATAGTCCACCAGCACCCGGAAGTGCTTCAGCGCCGAGCCACCGATGGCGCCCCAGGTCGGCCGGTCCATCATCGTGGCCATGTACTGCTGGAAGGCGCCCGCCGGCTGCTCCGAGAACCAGACCGGGCCGACGGTGTAGCCGGCGATGGTGACGGCCGGCACCTCGATCATGCGGCGCAGCTGCGGGCCCTTGCGGTCGCCGGCCTCGATCACCCGCCAGTCCGGATGCCGCCGCACCCAGCGCTCGAACACTTCCTGCTCGATGAAGGACACGCCCATCATGTCGTCCGGCTCGCGTCCGAACAGCGGCGCCGAGTTTTCGGTCAGGTGGGCGGTGGCGCCGGTATCCAGCAGCACCGGCAGGGTCTCGCCGTCCACGACGATGTCCATGGACGGGAAGTGGGTGGTGCGTCGGCCGGCCGCGTCCACCTGGAAGCCCAGCGGCACGGCGTGGCTGCCCGCCGGCGGCACGGCGGCGTCGCGGCGGGTCAGGGTGCCGGCGGGGTAGTCGAAATCCCAGATGCCGTCGGCGAACCAGCGCCCGCCCAGGAAGCCGTCGCCGCCGAACAACCGCGCCGGTTCCGCCAGCGCCAGCCGGCCTTGCATGAAATGCGCCGGCGGCGCCGGGATGCCGTGGCCCTCGTCGAAGGCGGGGAAGGGCACCACGGCCAGTTCGCCCTGGCCGGTGTCCACGACCTCGATCGGCCAGCCGGCGGCTTCGGCGATCTCGCGGCCGATGGCGTTCCAGCCGCCGCCGGTATCGGTGAACAGGCGCAACTCGCGCCCGTCCAGGCGCGGGACCAGCCACACCTGGTCGGCCTCGAAACGGGCGGGCAGGGGCACATCGGCATGGCTGTGGCCGGCGGCCAGGCCCAAGGCCAGGCAAGCGATCATGAGCGGGCGTGTCAGGGGCATTGGTTGTGGTCCTTGGGCATGAGGGCGGCATGCAGCTGTCGGCAACGGGATGCAGGCTAGGCCAAAGCCGTCGCGCGCCGGCGCCGTTGCGACGGAGCCGCCGCTCATCGGCGTCAAACTGCCGCCACCAGGCGTGAGGGCGCCGGACCAAGGTCGAACTGACGCCGGCGGCGGCCCATGGCAGGCTGCGCCCATGGCCACCATGCCTCCCGGGCTGGACCTGGACGCGCCGCCCTTCGACCTGCTCGAGCCGGCGCAGCGCGAACGGCTGGCCGCGGCAGCGGATCTGGCCTTCCATCCGGCCGGCACCCGCATCATCCATGCGGGTCAGCCTGCCGACGCGGTGCAGGTGATCCTCAAGGGCCTGGTGCGCGCCTTCGACGGCGAGGGCGAGCAGGCGCGGCTGTTCGCCGACTACGGTCCGGGCGACCTGTTCGGTGCCTTCGCGGTGATCGCCGGCCGCGCCCGGCACAGCTATCGCGCCGAGCAGGACACCGTGTGCTTCCTGTTGCCGGCGCCGGTGTTCGAGCAGTTGCTGGAGGAGAACGGCCGCTTCGCCGCCTGGTTCCACCAGGCCCTGAGCGTGAAGCGCAAGCTGCTGGCCGAGCGCGAGCAGCCCGGCGAACTCAACCGGCTGATGCTGACGCGGGTGGGCGATGCCCAGCTGGCGCCGCTGCATGTGCTGGCACACGAGGCCAGCATCGCCGAGGCCGCCGCCGCCTTGCGTGCGCACCGCGTGGACTGCCTGCTGGTGCGCGCCGCGCCCGGCAGCGGCGAAGGCCCGGGCATCGTCACCCGTACCGACCTGCTGGACGCGCTGACCGCGCGCGGCCTGGACCTGGGCGCGCCGATCGGCCCGCTGGCCAGCCGGCCCCTGCTGTCGGTGCGCGCCGACGAGGTGCTGTTCCAGGCCCTGGTCAGCATGACCGAACACCATGTCGAACGGGTGCTGGTGCGTCGCGGCGAGGACTACGTCGGCAGCCTGGGCATGGCCGAGGTGCTGGCGCACTACGCCAGCAGCTCGCACCTGATCAGCCTGCGGCTGGCGCGGGCCGCGAATCTGGCCGAAGTGGCCGAGGCCGCGCGCGGGATGACCGACCTGGTGCGCCAGCTGCACGCCCAGGGCGCCAAGACCAGCTATCTGATGGAGATGGTCAGCGCCCTCAACACCCGCGTGCTGGCGCGCGTGTTCGCCCTGCTGGTGCCGCCGGAACAGCAGTCGCGCATGTGCCTGCTGGTGCTGGGCAGCGAGGGCCGGCGCGAGCAGATCCTCAAGACCGACCAGGACAATGCCCTGGTGCTGGCCGACGGTTTCGACTGGGACGGGCTGCCGGCGGCGATGGAGGCCTTCTCCGCGGCCTTGGCCGACATCGGCTATCCGCCCTGCCCGGGCAAGGTGATGGTCAGCAATCCGCACTGGCGCCTGGAGCTGCGCGGCTGGCACGAGCGCGTGCAGCAGTGGGCGCGGGTCGCCGACGGCCGCAGTGCCCTGGACCTGGCCATTCTGCTCGACGCGCGGCCGGTGGCCGGCAATGCGGACCTGTTCGCGCCGCTGCCGGCGGCGCTGCTGGCCCTGGGCCGCGACGAGGTGCTGCTGCGCTACCTGGCCGAGGCGACGCTGGCGAAAGGCAATCCGCTGACGTTTTTCGGCCACGTGCGCGAGCGCGACGGCCGCGCCGACCTCAAACGCGGTGGCATCTTCCCCATCGTGCACGGACTGCGCACGCTGGCCTTGAAGCACGGCATCCGCCACCGCAACAGCTTCGACCGCTGCGCCGCCCTGGTCGCGGCCGGCGCCCTGCCTGCGGCGCTGGGCCGGGACCTGCCGCAGGCGCTGGCGGTGCTGGTGCGCCTGCGCCTGGGCCAGCAACTGGCCGACCTGGAGGCGGGTCGGCTGCCGTCCAACGGCATCGACGTCGCCGGCCTGCGCCACCTGGATCGCGAGCTGCTGCGCGACGCTCTGCGCGTGGCCAACGAGTTCAAGGCGCACGTGGCCGACGTCTTCCACCTGCGCGGCTGAGCATGGGTCCGTTGCGGCGCTGGTGGCTGGGCAGGCGGCATGGCGAGGGGCCGTGGGCGGCCTTGTTCGCTCCACCGCCGGAAAACGAGTGGGTGTCGCTGGACCTGGAAACCACCGGCCTGGATCCGCGCCACGACGCCGTGCTCAGCCTGGCGGCGGTGCCGGTGCGCGACGATCGCGTGCTGCTGTCGCAGCGTTTCGAAACCCTGGTGCATCCGCAGCGCGGTTTCGACATCGCCTCGATCCGGCATCACCGGCTGACGCCGGCCGAGGTGGCCGGCGCGCCGCCGCTGCGCGAGGTGCTGCCGCACTTCCTGCGCTGGCTGGGCCCGCGCCGGCTGCTCGGCCTGAACATCGGCTTCGACCTGGCCATGCTCGATCCGGCAGTGCGGCTGGTCACCGGATTTCCGCTGCCCAACCCGAGCGTGGACCTGGCCCGCGCCTACCGGCCACAGGCGCGGCTGGCACGCCCCGAGGGCGTGCTGGACCTTTCGCTGGAGGGCATCGCCGCCGATCTCGGCGTGCCGGTGCTGGCCCGGCACACCGCCCTGGGCGATGCGGTCACGGTGGCGCTGGCCTGGCTGGCGCTGCGCGCGCGCTGAGGCTCAGCGCACCAGCCGTATCAGCCCGCGCCGTGGCGCGCCGGCCGGCAGGTGCCGGGTGACCAGGTCGGCGAAGCGGCGGGCGCCGATGGCCAGCTCGCGCGCGCTCAGGGCGCCGAAGCCCATCAGGAAGCCGGCCCGCGGCGGCGGCGAAAAGTAGCAGGGCGCCACCGGGTGCAGGCCCAGGCCATCGGCGGCGGCGCTGGCGATGATCTTCCCGGCGTCGTCATTGCTCAGGCCGTTGACCCAGACCAGCAGGTGCATGCCGGTACGGGCCGGATGGATCTCGACGCTGGCGCCCAGCGTTTCGTTGAGGATGGACAGCAGCAGCTGCCGCTTCTCGCGCAGGCGGCGTGACAGCTGCACCAGGTGCCGGTCGTAGTCGCCGGACTCCATCAGCTCGGCCACCAGCGTCTGCTCGAGCATGGAGCAGCCGAAGTCCATCGCCCACTTGCTGTTGAAGAAGTCCAGGCGCAGGCCGGGCGGCACCACCATGTAGCCCAGGCGCAGGGCGGCGAACAGGGTCTTGGAGAAGCTGCCGGCGTAGATCACCCGGCCATCGCGGTCCATGGCCTTGAGCGAGGGCAGGGCGGGGCCGTCCTGGCGGAACTCGCCGTCGTAGTCGTCCTCGAGGATCCAGGCGCTGGTGCGGTTGGCGAAGTCGACCAGGGCCTGCCGTCGCTGCTCCGACAGCACCACGCCGGTGGGGAACTGGTGCGAAGGCGTCACGCAGACCAGCTTGGCCTGGCTGCCTTCCAGCTTGTCCACCTGCATGCCCTCGCCATCGACGGGGATGCCGCGCATCTGCGCGCCATGCATCTGCAGGGTGCGGCGCAGGCTGAAGTAGCCGGGATCCTCCACCGCCGCCACGTCGCCCGGTTCCAGCAGCACGCGGCAGACCAGGGCGGTGGCCTGCTGCACACCGTTCACCACCAGCACGTCCTCGGGCGAGCAGACCACGCCGCGGGTGCGGGCGATGTGCTGGGCGATGGCCTTGCGCAGCCGCATCGAGCCGGCCGGCGGCGGATAACCCCAGTGGTCGAAGGGCCGGGCGCGTGCCAGCAGCCGCTTCCAGCGCGCGCGCAGCAGCGAGGGCGGCGAGGCCATGCCGTACTGGAAATCGATGCGCGCGCCCGCCACCGGTCGGCCGGGGATGCGCGAGTGGTCGTGCGCCAGGCGGGCGCGGCGGGCGTAGCTGGTCTGCGGGTCGCGCGGCGGCGCTTCCGGCGCCGGCGCGCGGTTCTCGGGCGAGCGGGCGACATAGGTGCCCGAGCCGGTGCGCGACTCCACCAGGCCATGCACGCGCAGCAGCTCATAGGCTGCCACCACGGTGCCGCGCGAAACGCCGTGCGCGGCGGCGAGGTCACGACTGGGCGGCAGCCTGTCGCCGGGATGCAGCCGGCCTTCGGCGATGGCCGCGCGGATGGCGTTGAACAGCTGCCGGGATACCGGGCCGTTGCCGTCCAGGAAAAGGTCCATCGCTCGCCTCCTCCCCCTTCGCGCCGCTTGCGCTTGTGGCCGATTCTACGGCCGCAGGGCCGCCGCGGCGCCGGAATGGACCGGACGGCACACGCCCGATCCATTCCGGTCGCCGCTCAGGCGCTGGCCAGCATCTCCCGGCCCCTCGCACGCGCTTCCGACGTCGTGATCCCGAAGCTGCGGCGGAAGGTGCGGCAGAAAGCACTCTTGCTCTCGAAACCGACCGCCTCGCAGACATCGGCGATGGGCAGGCTGGTGGAGGTCACCAGCTTCCAGGTGTGCGCCACCCGCAGCTGCATGGCGTGCTCGCCCGGGGAAATGCCGAACACGTCGTGGTAGCTGCGCTTGAAGTGGGTCACCGAGTAGCGGGCGATGCCGGCCAGGTGGGCCACGCCGTCGGTGACGCCGTGGCTGTGCTCGAGCACATTGCGGGCCCGCAGCAGGCGCTGCAGGGTGTATTCCTTGCGGGCGGTGTTCTGGCCGTTGCAGCGCTCCAGCCAGGGCGCCAGGTCGGTCTGGCTGTCGAAGACCGCGTCCTGCAGCGACTGCACCAGCAGGGCGCTGGCGCCGCCGGCCCGGCATTCGCGGCCCAGGCGCACCAGCAGCCGGCGCAGCTCGCGGAGCTCCTCGCGCCGGCGCGAGTGCAGCATGCGCGGCCGGGCCCAGCGCAGGGCGGGGCTCGGTCGCCACAGTCCCGAGGGTGCGGCAAAGCCCAGCAGCCAGCCATCACGGCGGATGGACAGGCGCAGCGGGCCGTCGCTCCAGGTCAGCATCTGGCCGCGCGCCAGTTCGATGTCCACGTAAGGGGTACCGGCCTGCGCCTCGCCGCGCAGCAGCACCCAGACCGAGCTCCAGCCGGCCGGAACATGCACGGTGGCGCCGCGCTCGGCCAGCGAAAGCAGCCAGCCCTGGCCCGGCGCCTCGTGGGCCAGGTCCAGGCTGCGTCCCAGGCCGATGTGGCCGTGGCGGATGTCAGAGTGGATATGCGGTTCCATGGGGACGTTTCCTTGGTGGCTTTCCCATGGCCGAGGCTAGAAAAGTGGCGGGCCGGGCCGACCGACCAAATCCGGAGCGTGTTTGGTGGACCAATTGGCCCGTTCATGATCGTGGGCATTACTTCCGGCACCCCCGGCGGACGACGGAGGCCGGGCCGGCACATCGGCGCCGTCATGGTCCGGCTACAGTCGCTTACCGATTCCCGCCATGCCCGCCCCGATGCCCCTGAGCTTCCGCAAACGCCCCGCCTGGTCCTGGCTGCTGATCGGCACCCTGATCGCCGGCAGCCTGGACCTGGCCTACGCCTTCACCCGCGCCTGGCTGCAATGGGAGGTGACGCCGGAGCGGGTGCTGCAGGTGATCGCCAGTGGCCTGCAGGGCCGGGCCGCCTTCGAGGGCGGATTGGCCTCGGCGGCGCTCGGCGCCAGCGCGCACTACCTGATCATGCTGGGCATCGCCTTCGGCGCCGCCGTGCTCGGCGGCCGGCGGATAGCCACGCCGCGCCGCGCCGTCGTCGGCGGGTTGCTGTATGGGGTGCTGGTCTTCCTGGTGATGACCTATGTGGTGGTGCCGCTGTCGCGGGCGCCGCTGAAGACGCCCACGTCGCTGCTCGAGGTCCTGCCCGACCTGGCGGCGCACATGCTGCTGATCGGCGTGCCGCTGATGCTGGCGGCGCGCCGGGCGCTGGCCCGGACCTGGTCCGGGGCCGGCGCCCTCTGAGGCGGCTCAGTCCGCGCCACCCAGGCCCGCGTCTCCGGCCGCCGCCAGTTCCTCCTTGCCCGCCGGTGCGAAGCGGGTGGACCACAGCGGCGCCGGCCATTGCTCGGCGCCGATCAGCACTTCGCCGGGCGTGCCGGTGAGGGTCAGTGCCTCCGCCTTGCGCATGGCCGGCCGCGGCAGCGCTTCGGGCGCGCGCGCCAGCACCTCCGGCCAGGTCTCGCCGGGCAGGCGATGCCAGCGGTAGAGGCTGCCGTAGCTGAGCACCAGCAGGTCGCGGCCATCTTCGCTCAGGTCCAGGCTGGTGACCGCGCCGGCGATCGCTTCTTCCGGCAGCGAGGCCAGGTGTTCGGCCTGCACGATCCCATCGCCGTGACGGGCCGACAGCGGCACGCGGTAGAGCCGGGCGGGGCGGTCGCGCTTGCTCAGCACCAGCAGGTCGCCGGCCTGGGCATCCACGGTGATCGCCTCGGCGTCGCGGGCACCGTCGGGATAGCGGAAGCGCAGGGACCAGGCGATGTCCACGTCCTCCTGGCCGGGCGCCGGCTCCGGTACCGCATGCACGACCACGCTGCCGCGCCAGCCGCGGTTGTCGCCGACGTCGCCGATCAGCAGCCAGTGCCGGCCGTCCTCGTTCCAGTAGGCCAGCGATTCGCTGTCGCGCAGCCAGGCGCCGTCCACGTCGACCCGGCCCAGGGCGCTGCCGTCCTCGCCCAGGCGGAACAGGCGGCCGGCGTTGCCACTGTCGTTGATCGCCCACAGCACGCCGGGCTGGGCGCGCGAGGCCGCCAGTCCGCTCATTTCGTCGAGCTTGCGGTCCTGCACGGCGACCGCGCCCTCCGGCAGCGGAGCGGGCTCGCCGCCGCAGCCGGCCAGGGCCAGCAGGGCGGCGGCGAGCATCGGGGATGCGGACGCGCGCATCAGTCGTTGTCGGGCTGGGCGGAGAGGATGCGGCCGTCGTAGCCGCTGATGCGCAGCTCGAAGCGCCGGCCGTCGGCGTCATAGGCCTCGGCCTCCCAGAGCGCGCCGTCGCGGTCCAGGTCGTGCACGCGGCGGTAGCCGGCGCGCTCCACGGCGGCGACGACCTCGTCGACGCCGATCAGCGGGCGCTGGGACAGGCGGTCGAAGACCTCGCCGGTGGCGGGATCGACGGCGACATCGTCCCAGCGGCCGTCGGCGCGTCGGACTTCGGCCTCCCACAGGCCGTCCTCGTATTCCAGTTCGCGGATCTCGCCGTAGCCGGCGGTCTTGAGGGCCTGGGTGGCCTGCTCCGGGCCGAAGCCGGTCTCGGCAGCGCCGGCGGTGCCGGCGAGCAGGATGGCCAGGGCCAGGGCAGCAAGGGTGGGGGAACGCATGATCGACTCCTTCGCGGGTGGCGCCGGAATGGCGCTGTGGCACGCACTATCCGCAGCCGCGCTAACCCCACCGTGACGCGGTTGTTAATGAACCCGTTAAGGGCTTGCGGCATGCTTGGCCGATGCGCAATGGCCTGCCCCTGCTGCTGATCGCCCTGCTGCTGCCGGGCTGCGCGCCCGACCCGGCGCCGGCCGGGCCGTCGGCGCCGGCGGCCGGGCACGGTGCCCAGCTGTCGCCGCGCGACCACGATCGCGTGCGCGAGGCCGTCGCCCGCGGCGAGTACGTGCCGCTGGCCGGCCTGATCGACGACGCCCTCAGCCGGCATCCCGGCGAGGTGCTGGAGGTCGAGCTGGAGAACCACGAATATGAGATCGAGATCCTGGGCGCCGACGGCGTGATCCTGGAGTTCGAGTACGACGCCCGCACCGGTGAGTTGCTGGAGATCGAAGTCGAGGACGACTGATGCGCGTGCTGCTGGCCGAGGACGATGCCGAACTGGCCAGCCGCCTGGCCGAGGCGCTGGGCGAGGCCGGTTTCGCGGTGGATCGCGCCGCCGATGGTCGCGATGCCGAGTTCCGCGGCCAGACCGAGGACTACGACGCGGTGGTGCTGGACCTGGGCCTGCCCGGCATGGACGGTCTGTCGGTGCTGGACACCTGGCGCGGCAATGGCCGGCGCATGCCGGTGCTGGTGCTGACCGCCCGCGGCCGCTGGCACGACAAGCTGGCCGGCTTCGACGCCGGCGCCGACGACTACCTGGTCAAGCCCTTCCCGATCGAGGAACTGGTGCTGCGCCTGCGCGCGCTGATCCGCCGCAGCACCGGCCACGTGCATCCGCTGATCGAGTGCGGCGCGCTGGTGCTGGACGACAACGCCAACCGCTTCACCCTCGCCGGCGAGCCGCTGGCGCTGACCGCGCAGGAGCAGCGCATCCTCGCCTACCTGATGCACCGCCAGGGTGCGGTGGTCAGCCGCGCCGAACTGGGCGAGCACGTCTACGAACAGGGTTACGACCCCGATTCCAACGCCCTGGACGTGCTGATCGGGCGGATCCGCCGCAAGATCGGCGCCGCCCGCATCGTCACCGAGCGCGGCAAGGGCTTCCGCCTGGAAGCGCTGCCGTGATCGACCGGCACTCGCTGCGCCTGCGCCTGCTGCTGGGAGGCCTGCTGGGCGTGGCGCTGGCGGCGCTGGTGGCGGCGCTGTGGCTGGGCGAGGCCTTCGCCGAGGCCAGCGAGCGCGCCTTCGACCGGCAGTTGCAGCAGGAGCTGGAAAGCCTGCTGGCCAGCGCCGAAGTGGACGAGGCCGGCCGCTTCGAGCTGCGCAGCGAGCCCGAGGACCAGCACTATGCCCAGCCCTTCTCCGGCCACTACTGGTGGGTGACGGTGGGCGATCGACGCTTCCGCTCGCGCTCGCTCTGGGATGGCGAGTTGGCGGCGCCATTGCCGGAGCGCGCCGGCCCGGCCCGCAGCCTGGACCTCACCGGCCCGCGCGGCGAACCGCTGCGCGCGCGCCTGCAGGCGGTGCGCTTCCCGCGCCTGGAGCAGCCGGCGGTGTTCCTGGTCGCCGCCGACCGCACCCAGCTGAGCGCCGATGCCACGCGTTTCCGCCGCGTGGCCGCCGTCACCGTGGCCATCGTCGCCGGCGGCCTGCTGCTGGTGCTGGTGTTGCTGGTGATGCTGGGCCTGCGGCCGCTGTCGCGCCTGGCCGAGGAGGTGACGCGGGTGCGCCGCGGCGAGATCGATCGCCTGGCGACGGGCGGCCTGCCTTCCGAAGTCGCGCCGCTGGCCGGCCATCTCAACGAGCTGCTTGAACACCACGACCGCACGGTCCGCCGCGCCCGCACCGCCGCCCAGGACCTGGCGCATGCGCTGAAGACGCCGCTGACCGTGCTCTCGCTGGAAGCCGAGCGCCCCGGCCCGCGCCTGCCCGAGGTGGTGCGCGAACAGGTGGCGCAGATGCGTGCCTCGGTGGACCGCCACCTCGGCCGCAGCGTCACCGTCGACCAGCGCGCGCGCACCGGGGTGGCGCCGGTGGTCGAGCGCCTGCTGGCGCTGATGGCGAAGGTGCATGGCGACCGAAATCTCCGCTTCGAAGGCGATGTGCCGGGCGGCCTGGTGTTCGCCGGCGGCCGTGAGGACCTGGAGGAGATGCTGGGCAACCTGCTGGACAACGCCGGCAAGTGGGCGCGGGCGCAGGTGAGGGTGGGCGCGGGACGGGAGGGTGAGCGCCTGTGGATCGAGGTAGCCGACGACGGCCCCGGCCTGCCCGCCGAGGCCAGCCCCGCCGACCTCGGCCGCGGCGTCCGCCTGGACCAGCGCACGCCCGGTTCCGGCCTCGGCCTTGCCATCGTCCAGGAAATCGCCGAGGGTTACGGCGGCCGGTTGCGGCTGGACAGCAGTCCCGCCGGCCTGCGCGCGCGGCTGGAACTGCCGGCTGGATGAGGGAGCGGGACGATGCTGAAAGCACTGATGCTGGTGGGCGTGGGCGGTGGCCTGGGCGCGATCGCCCGCTACGCCCTGGGCGGGCTGGTGCTGCATCTGAGCCTGCAGCAGCGCTTTCCCTGGAGCACCTTCGCGGTGAACGTGCTGGGCTGCTTCGTCGCCGGCCTGCTGGCCGGCCTGGTCGAACGCCAGCACGTGCTGGGGCCGGAGACGCGGCTGTTCCTGTTCACCGGCCTGCTCGGCGGCTTCACCACCTTCTCCGCCTTCGGCCTGGACGCGGTGGCGCTGCTGCGCCGGGGCGAGCTCCTGCTGGCCGGCCTGTACGCCGGCGGCAGCGTGCTGCTGGGCGTGGCGGCGCTGTGGGCGGGCATGCGCCTGCTCGGCGCCGGCGCCGGCCAGGGCTGAGGCAAAAGAAAACCCGCCACGCGGGCGGGTTTTCCGAAGATCGTGTTCGCCGGGAGGCTTACTTGATCTTGCCTTCCTTGTAGATCACGTGCTTGCGAACGACGGGATCGTACTTCTTGATCTCCATCTTGTTCGGCGTGGTCTTCTTGTTCTTGTCGGTGGTGTAGAAGTGGCCGGTGCCGGCCGAGGAGATCAGGCGGATCTTGTCGCGCTTGGATGCCATGGTTCAGTCCTCCTCAGATCTTCTCGCCGCGGGCACGCAGCTCGGCCAGGACGGCGTCGATGCCCCTCTTGTCGATGGTGCGAAGGGCGGCGGTGGAAACGCGCAGCTTCACCCAACGGTTCTCCGAGGCCACCCAGAAGCGGCGCTCATGCAGGTTGGGAAGAAAACGGCGGCGGGTCTTGTTGTTGGCGTGCGAGACGTTGTTACCGGTCCGCACGGCCTTGCCGGTGACTTGGCAAACTCGGCTCATGTTGCGACTCCTGGGTAAGGACTGGCCACCCATGGCCCGGATGGCTTCGGCCCCGCGCCCGCCGGCCGGGGCCGCGGACGCTGCGATGCGGGAGGTGTAGCGACGCTCCGCCAGGGCCTGGGGATCGCATTCCCGGGCCAGGGCCGATGGGGCGGATGCGGAGCGAGCCGCGCATTATGCCTTTCAGGTCCGGCACTTACAAGCAGGGACGGGCTCGGGCGCAGGCGGGCGCGGAGGCGCGCGGGCCGCGCCAGGGTAGAGCAAAACGTCACCGAATCAAGGCATTATGCCCGCGCCACAGTGCCAGGCGAGCGTCTCGGCTGGCGCCTGGCCAGCTCGTGCCGGTCCGCGCCGGGCCGGGTCAGCCGCCGCCGGCGTCGGAAGCGCCGGCGCTCGGCCGCCAGCCGTGGTGGCGGATGTCCAGCCACAGGCTGTAGGCAGCCGTGAAGGTGGGGAACAGGTTCTGCAGCACGCCCACCGAGTCCTGCTTGGCCGAGAACATGAAATAGCTCAGGGTCATGACGCTGCCCAGCAGGCTCATGTACCAGAACATCCGCGGGATCACCGGTTTGCGAGCCCGGCGGCTGGCGATGAACTGCACCAGCCAGCGGCCGCCGAACATCAGTGCGCCGGTGTAGCCGATCAGCTTCCAGGGTGTGATGTGCAGGCCGGTCCAGGCCAGCCAGAGGATTTCCTGATTCATGCCCTCACTCCAGTTCGCGCACGCTGGTCAGGCGGTTGCGTTTGATCAGCCAGGCCACGCCCATCAGGTCGCGAATGCCTACCAGGGCCCGGCCCAGGTTGTTGTACTTGGAGCGGCCGGCGGCTCGCGGGCGATGGTTCACCGGCACGCTGACGGTCTTCCAGCCGGCCCGCTGCATCAGCGCCGGCAGGTAGCGGTGCATGTGGTCGAACCAGGGCAGGTCCAGGTACGCGGCCCGCTCGAACAGTTTGATACCGCAGCCGGTATCCGGGGTGGCGTCACGCAGCAGCCGGGCGCGGATGCCGTTGGCGAGGCGAGAGGCCCAGCGCTTGCCGATGCTGTCCTGGCGATTGACGCGCCAGCCGGCATAGAGCTTCACCTCGGGCGGGCCGGCGTCGCGGGTGGCCAGCAGCCGCGGCAGATCGGCCGGATCGTTCTGGCCGTCCCCGTCCAGGGTGGCCACCCAGGTTGCGCGCGCGGCCTTGACCCCGGTGCGGATGGCCGCGCTCTGGCCGCTCTGGCGCAGGTGCTGCAGTACCCGCAGCTCCGGTGTGCGGGTCTTGGCGGCGCGCAGCTCGTCAACGCTGCCGTCGCTGCTGTGGTCGTCCACCACGATGATCTCGAAGGCGAGCCGACCGCGCAGCGCAGCGGCTATCTCGTCCACCAGGGCACCGATGTTGCCCTGTTCGTTGAAGGCGGGAACGACAACCGAGAGTTCGGGCGGGTACACGGCGTGCGAAGCCTTTCGGAGAGGTTGCGAAGGCGCGATTGTCGCGCCGCGCATATTAAGGAATTCTGTGCCGGCCTTACTCCGGCCGTGTGGGCTCAGTAGCGGTCCGGGCCGAAGTAGTCGCGGCACCAGTCCACCACCTCGGGCAGGCCGCGTTCGATGCCGGTGCGCGGAGCGAAGCCGAAGGCCGCCGCCGCCGCCGACGTGTCCGCCATGGTCTCGGGCATGTCTCCCGGCTGCATGGGTTCGTAGCGCTTGCGGGCCGGGCGGCCCGCGGCCTGTTCGATCACGGCGATGAAGCGTTCCAGCTCCACCGGCGTGTGGTTGCCCAGGTTGAACAGCCGGTGCGGCGCGCCGTCGCCATCCCCGGCGCTCGGCGGATGGTCCAGGGCGCCCAGTACGCCGGCGACGATGTCGCCGACATGGGTGAAGTCGCGGCGCATCCGGCCGTGGTTGTAGACGGCGATCTCGCGCCCGGCCAGCACCGCCCGGGCGAACAGCACCGGCGCCATGTCCGGCCGACCCCAGGCCCCGTAGACGGTGAAGAAGCGCAGGCCGGTGCAGGCCAGCCCGTACAGGTGGGCATAGCTCCAGGCCATGGCCTCGTTGGCCACCTTGGTGGCGGCGTAGAAGCTCAGCGGCCGGTCGATGCGCTGGTCCTCGCGGAAGGGCGGGATGGCGCGGCCGCCGTACACCGAGGACGAGGAGGCGTAGACCAGGTGCTCCACGCCGTGCCGTCGGCACAGCTCCAGCACGTGGGTGAAGCCGAGCAGGTTGGAGCGGGCGTAGGCGCGCGGATTCTGCAGCGAGTAGCGCACGCCGGCCTGGGCCGCCAGGTGCACCACCCGGGTCGGTCGTTCGCGCTCGAACAACGCCGCCAGGGCATCGTGGTCGGCCAGGTCGAGCTCGGCGATCGGTACCTGCGGACACAGCACCGCCACCCGGTCGCGCTTGATCGCCGGGTCGTAGTAGTCGTTGAAATCGTCCAGGCCGAGCACGCGCTCGCCGCGCGCGGCCAGGGCCCGGCAGGTATAGGCGCCGATGAAACCGGCGGCGCCGGTGACCAGCACCGTCATCTCAACGTTCGCCGCGCAGGCGCTCGAGGATGCCTTCCAGCGCCTCCAGGCCGTGGTAGCTGATCACCAGCTTGCCGCGACCGCCGCGGCCGTGCTGCACGGCGACCTTGGCGCTGAGCGTCTCCGACAGTTCGCGCTCGAGCGCGGCGATGTCGGCGTCCACCTTGCGCGCGGCCATCGTGCCCGGCTTGCGCGCCGGAATCCGGCCCTTGGCCAGCTGCTGGGCGCGCCGCTCGACCTCGCGCACGCTCCAGCCCTCGGCGGCGGCCTCGCGGGCCAGCGCCAGGGCCGCCTGCGGCGCCAGGGTCAGCAGTGCGCGGGCATGGCCCATCTCCAGTTGCTTGCTTTCCAGCAACTCGCGGATGCCGTCGGGCAGTTCCAGCAGGCGCAGCAGGTTGGACACCGCCGCGCGCGAGCGGCCCACGGCCTCGGCGGCCTGCTGGTGGGTCAGGTGGAACTCGTCTATCAGGCGTGCCAGCGCCTGGGCCTCCTCCAGCGGGTTGAGATCCTCGCGCTGGATGTTCTCGATCAGGGCCATGGCGATGACCGCGCGGTCGTCCACCTCGCGCAGCACCACCGGCACCTCGGTCAGGCCAGCCTGGCCGGCGGCGCGCCAGCGGCGTTCGCCGGCGATGATCTCGTAGCGGCTGCCGTCGCCGTCGCGGCCGATCTCGCGCACGACGATGGGCTGGATCAGGCCCTGGGCCTTGATGGACTCGGCCAGCTCGGCCAGCTTTTCCGGGTCCATGCCGGTGCGCGGCTGGTAACGGCCGGGCTGCAGGCGGTCGATCGGCAGCGTGTGCAGCCCGTCGCCGGCGCCGGCGGGTTCGGCGGCGGGAGCGGCGCCCCTGTTGCCGGTGCCCAGCAGGGCTTCCAGGCCGCGGCCCAGGCCGCGCTTCTTGCTGCTCATGCGGTCTCCTCAAGCACTTTTTTCTTTTCGCGCCGCACGATCTCGCCGGCCAGGCCCAGGTAGGCGATGCCGCCGCGGCTGGCGCGGTCATAGCCGAGGATGCTCTGGCCGTGGCTGGGCGCTTCGGCCAGGCGCACGTTGCGCGGGATGATCGAGCGAAACACCTTGTCGCCGAAGTGCCGGGTCAGCTCGCCGGACACGGCATTGGCCAGGTTGTTGCGCACGTCGAACATGGTGCGGACGATGCCTTCGATCTCCAGCGCCGGGTTCAGCCGCGCCTTCAGCGCCTCGATGGTGTCCACCAGGGCGCTCAGGCCCTCGAGGGCGAAGTATTCGCACTGCATCGGCACGATCACGCCGTCGGCGGCGGCCAGGGCATTGAGGGTCAATAGCGAGAGCGAGGGCGGGCAGTCCACGATCAGGTAGTCGTAGTGCTCGCGCAGCGGGGCCAAGGCCTCCTTCAGCCGCTGTTCGCGGCCGGCCTCGTCCATCAGGCGGATCTCGGCGGCGGTCAGGTCGATGTTGGCCGGCAGCAGGTCGTAGCCCTCCGGCGACTTCATGATCGCCGCCTCGGCCGGGCATTCGCGCAGAAGCACTTCGCAGCTGGAGCGCCCGATCTCGCGCTTGTCCACGCCCGATGCCATGGTCGCGTTGCCCTGCGGATCCATGTCCACCAACAAGACCCGGCGCGGTACCGCGGCCAGCGCGGCGGCCAGGTTGACGGCGGTGGTGGTCTTGCCGACTCCGCCCTTCTGGTTGGCGATGGCGATGATGCGGCCCATGCTCTCTCCTCGCGTCGGACGGGGGATTATGCCGGTTGCGGCGGCCGCCGGCCCACGATCACCAGATGCCGCTCGCCCGGCAGGCCGGGGACGGTCAGCGGTTCGATCGCCTCGACCCGCCAGTCCGGCGGCAGGGCGGCGATCTCGGCATCGGGGCGCTGGCCCTTCATCGCCAGCAGCCGGCCTTCGGGCGCCAGCAGGTGGCCGCCGACGGTCAGGATCCCGGCCAGGCTGTCCAGGGCGCGGGCGGTGATCTGCGGGTAGGCGCCGGGTTCCTCCACCGCCTCCGCCCGCGCTTCCAGCACCCGGGCATTGACCAGGCCCAGGCGGCGGACGGCCTCGCGCAGGAAGCGGGCCTTCTTGCCGTTGCTTTCGACCAGGCTGACCTCGAGCTCGGGCCGGGCCAGGGCCAGCGGGATGCCGGGCAGGCCCGGGCCGGTGCCCAGGTCGGCCAGCCGGCCCGGGCGCAGGAAGCGCCACATGGCCAGCGAGTCGAGCAGGTGCCGGGACAGCATTTCGCGCTCGTCGCGCACGGCGGTGAGGTTGTAAGTGCGGTTCCAGCGCGAGAGCAGGGCCAGATAGTCCAGCAGCCGCTGGGCCAGAGGCCGGGGCGGCAGGCCGAGGGCGATCAGGCCGGCTTCCAGTTCCGGAAGCAGGGGCGAGGACGGGATCATGCGTGGATTATGCGGGCTTTGCCTGCGGCTGGACCGGGCCGGAGGGCCGCTCCGCCGCCGGGCCGGGCTGCGGGTCGGGCCAGGCCTTGGTCGAGCCGGAGCGGCCGGGCTCCCGGCGAACGCCTTGCCGGGCTGTAGGACTTCCGCCCGGGGCGTCGGCGACTGCGGCGATGGCCGGCGAGGCCGGTTCAGGCGCCCTGCAGGCCCTGGACCGAGCAGCGGATGACCCGCAGGCCCAGCTTGCCGACCCGGCGGTTGAGCTCGGCCTTCAGGGCCTCGGCCAGGGGGCGGGTGGCGTCGGCCAGCGACTGGAGCGAGGCCAGGGCGTCGCGGGCCTGGTCGAGCACCAGGGCGTCCACCCGGTCCAGGGCCTCGCCGGCCTGGGCCGGATCGAGGATCTGGTAGTAGAGCTCGGCATGGGCACCGCTGTCGGCGGGCACGTCCAGGTGATGGCCGATCAGGCAGACCGGGCTGCCCAGCTGGTCCAGCCCCGGCACGGTCCAGTGCCAGCCCGGCCCCAGGGCCGCGACGAAGCGGCCGAAGCGGTGTTTGGTCACTACGGTGTTTTCCGGAACCCGGCGGAAGCCGGTGAGCCAGGCCAGGCCGGCCAGGGGCAGTGGGCGGGGCAGGAGGGGGCTCATTTTCCGCTTTCGGAACCGGGGGTTGAGAAGTGTTGCTGAAGTATAGTCTTGGAAACGTGACCGGTTTCACAATACGGACACGTGAAGCTTGACTCCGGAACCGAAAGCCCCTTCCGCCATGCCCACCGTCCTCGTCACCGGCGCGACCGGTTTTCTCGGCCAGCACCTGGTCCGCGAGCTGATCGCCGCCGGCCAGCAGGTGCGCGGCCTGTCGCGTTCGCCCGAGGGCGATGCCGTGCTGGCCCGCCTGGGCGCCGTGCCGGTGCGCGGCAGCCTGGGCGATGCCGGTTCGTTGCGGCGGGCGGTGGCCGGCTGCCAGGCGGTCTTCCACACGGCCGCCGACACCAACACCTGGGCGCCCGGCAATGCCGCCCAGACCGACACCAACGTCGGTGGCACCGTGCGCCTGCTGGCGGCGGCGCGCGAGGCCGGCGTGTCCGCCTTCCTGCACACTTCCAGTGTCTCGGCCTACTCGCACCTGGTGCACGAGACGCTGCGCGAGGACGTGCCGCAGCGCGGCGGCGATTCCTGGATCAACTACGAGCGCAGCAAGTACGAGGCCGAGCGGCGCGTGCGCGAATCCGGCCTGCGCTGGGTGGTGTTCCAGCCCTCGCACATCCTCGGCCCCGGCGACCGCCAAAACTGGTCGCGGCTGATCCGACTGGTGGACCAGAACAGGCTGCCGGGCGCGCCGCCGGGCGCGGGTGCCTTCGCCGACGTGCGGGAGATCGCCCGGGTGCAGGTGCGCGCCTGGCGCGAAGGCATGGATGGCGAAGTCTTCCTGCTGGGCGGCGAGCACGCCAGCTTCCTCGCGCTGATCGCCGAGATAGGCCGCCAGCTTGGCCGGCGCACGCCGAAACGCGCCACGCCGGCCTTGGTCCTGAAGGCCTGGGCGCGCGTGCTGGACATCGTTTCCCGCTTCACCGGCGAGGTGCCGGAGATCACCCCGGCCGCTGCCGCGTTCACCTGCCACCAGCTGCGGGTGGATTCGTCGAAGGCGGAGCGCATGCTGGGGTATCGCAGCACGCCCTTGCCGCAGTTGCTGGCCGACACCATCGCCTGGCTGCGCGCCGAAGGCCTGGTCTCGCCTCAGGACGCGGCGTCGAAATAGCGCGCCAGCACGTCCTCGGCCGAGACCGGTTTGGAAAACAGGTAGCCCTGGCCCTGCTGCAGGCCGAGCAGGCGCAGCTGGTGCCGTTGTTCCTCGGTTTCGATGCCTTCGGCGATCACTTCCAGGCCCAGCGAATCGGCCAGCAGCCGGATCGCCCGGACGATGGCGCTGGAACCGCCGCTTTCGCCGCTGCGCAGGCCGGTGACGAAGCTGCGGTCGATCTTCAGGCCGTGCAGCGGGAAGCGCTGCAGGTAGCTGAGCGAGGAATAGCCGGTGCCGAAATCGTCCAGCAGGGTCAGCACGCCGGCCTGGCGCAGGCGGCCCAGGCAGGCCTGCACCAGCTCCGGCTGGTCGAGCAGGGCGCCTTCGGTGACTTCGAGCCGGACGTTGGCCGGCTTCACCTCATGTCGCGACATCAGTTCGAGCAGGCGCTGGTCGAAGTCGGGCGCGCGCAGGTGCCGGGGCGATACGTTGAGCGTGGTGTAGGCCTGGCCACGGGTCAGGCGCGGGATGTCGCGGCAGACCCGCTCGTAGACCTGCCAGTCCATGTGCTCGAGGCTGCCGGTTTCCTCGGCGACGCCGATGAACTCGCCGGGCATGGCCAGGCCGCGTTCCGGATGGTGCCAGCGCATCAGCGCCTCGAAGCCGACCAGGTGGCCGTCGGCCAGGTCGAGGATGGGCTGGTAGTGCGGCACGAACTCCTGGCGCAGCAGGGCCCGGCGCAGGTCGCCTTCCATTTCCAGCAGCCGCAGCGCCGCCTTGTGCAGCTGTTCGTCGAACAGGGCGTAACGCTGGCGGCCGGCGCCCTTGGCCCGGTACATGGCCACGTCGGCGTCGCGCAGCAGTTCTTCCGGGCTACGGTAGCGGCCGTCCACGATGGCGATGCCGATGCTGGCCGAGGTGTACAGCTCCTTGCCGGCGATGCGCATCGGTTCGGCCAGGGCCTGGATGACCCGTTCGGCCACCGCCACCGCGTCCTCGGCGCTGTGGATGCGGTCGAGCACGATGGCGAACTCGTCGCCGCCCAGACGCGCCACCATGTCCGGATCACGCACGCAGCGGCCGATGCGCCGGGCGGCTTCCTTGAGCAGCTCGTCGCCGACCAGGTGGCCGACCGAGTCGTTCACCACCTTGAACCGGTCCAGGTCCAGGAACAGCACGGCGAACAGCTGCTGCGGATCGCCCCGGTAGCGGGCCAGGGCCATGCCCATGCGGCCCAGCAGGTGGCTGCGGTTGGGCAGGCCGGTCAGGGTGTCGTGCATGGCCTCGTGCTTGAGCTTGAGCTCCATGCGTTCGCGCACCGAGATCTGGTCGCGCAGCTCGCGGTTGGCGTCGGCCAGTTCGCTGGTGCGGGCGGCCACCCGCTGTTCCAGCTCGGCATAGGCTTCGCGCAGTGACTCGTGCGCCTGCCGCCGCTCCAGGGCCTGGGCGATGTGGAAGGAGACGAAGCTCAGCAGTTCCTGATCACGCTGGCTGTAGTAGTAGTCGGGCGTGTAACTCTGCACTGCGATCACCCCGACCACCTTGGCGCCGACCTGCAGCGGCACGCCCAGCCAGCACACCGAGGGCGCGCCCGAGCTCTGCACCCGGCCTTGGGCGACCAGCCGGCGGATGTCCTCGTCGGTGGCCAGCAGCGGCGCGCCGGTGGACAGCACGTACTCGGTCAGGCCCTTGGCCAGGCGGCGGCGCGGGCGCTTTTCGTCGCGCTCGTCCACCGAATAGGGGAAGTCCAGTTCCTGGCCGTCGGCGGTGAGCAGGGCGATGAAGAAGTTGCGCGCGTCCAGCAGGCCGCTGACGATGCCGTGCACCTCGGCGTAGAAGGCGTCCACGCTTTCGCTGCGGCTGGCCTGCTCGGCGATCCGGAACAGCGCTGCCTGCAGGCGTTCGCTGCGTTCGCGTTCGGCGATCTGCTCGCGCAGCTCGCGGGTGCGCTCGTCCACGCGGCGCTCCAGCTCCTCGTGGGCGTCGCGCCGGGCCAGGGCGGTCAGGATGTGCTGGGCCACGTAGCCGAGCAGGGCGCAATCGTCCTCGCTGTAGCGCCAGGCCGGGTCGTAGCTCTGCACTACCACGGCGCCGCGCACCACGCCCTCATCCACCATCGGTACGCCAAGCCAGTCCACGCTGTCCGGACCCAGGCTTTCGTCCCTGGGCACGTTCAGGCGGGCGCGCACCTGGTCGGAGGGGCCCATGACCGGCTTGCCGTGGCGGATCAGGGCCAGGGTCAGGCTGTTGGCCATCCGTTCGGCCGGGATTTCCTCCTCCGGGTCCGGCTCCACCGGATCCTGGCTGTCGGCGAAGTAGATGAAGCGCATCGTGTCGCTGTCGGGCGAGTAGCGCACGATGTAGAAGTTCTCGGCATACATCAGCCGGCCGACGATCTCGTGCAGGCCGCGCAGCACCGCGGCGGTGTCCTGGCCGGAACTGGCCAGGTCGGAGATCGCGAACAGGGCGCGCTGCAGGCGCTCGGCCCGGCCAAGCCGCTCCACGTCCACGCGCAGGCGCTGGATCTCGGCTTCCAGCTCGGCCAGCCCGCGTTCGCGCGGCCGCGCGTCGGGCATGGCCTGGCCGGACGTGAGCGATGACGATGGCATCGGTGCGGCTACCTCCCCTCCCCTCGGGGTCGCCCGAGTGTATCAGCCGACCCGGGCGATGCCGGCCAGGACCTCGGCGGTTGCGCCCAGGGCCACCATCCTGCCTGCACGCAGCACCGCGGTTCGCTCGGCCAGGGCGTACGCGGCCTCCAGATCGTGGGTGATGAACAACAGGGCCAGGCCGCGCTCGCGCTTGAGCCGGCCCAGCAGCGCCAGCACGCCCGCCCGGTGCTGCGCATCCAGGGCCGAGACGGCCTCGTCGCAGACCAGCAGGTCCGGATCGGTGGCCAGGGCGCGGGCGATCGCCACGCGCTGGCGCTGGCCGCCGCTGAGCCGGTGCGGGAACCGCTCGGCCAGCGCCGGGTCCAGGCCGACGGCGGCGAGCAGGTCCTCCGCCCGTGCCCTTCGCTTCGCCGCATCGGCCAGGCCGTGGATGCGCAAGGGCTCGGAAATGAGTTCGTGCACCCGCATGCGCGGATCCAGCGAGGCCGCCGGATCCTGGAAGACCACGCCGATGCGCCGGCGCAGGGCCCGCAGCCGCCGGCGATCGGCCGCCAGCAGATCCTCGCCGTCCAGCAGCACGCGGCCGCCGACGCCGCGCCGCAACAGCCGCAGCAGGGCGCGGCCCAGGCTGGACTTGCCGCTGCCGCTTTCCCCCAGCAGGGCCAGGCATTCGCCGCGGTGCAGGTCCAGGCTGATGCCGGCGACGGCCGGGGCGGGCGCACGCCGGTAACGCACCGAGACCGTCTCCAGCCGCAGCAGGTGCGGGCCTGGCGCCGGTTCCGGCGGAGAGGGCAGGCGCGAGGCGGCCAGCAGGCCGCGGGTGTAGTGGTGGGCCGGGTTCGCGAACACGGCGGCGGCATCGCCCTGCTCGACGCATTCGCCACGCTCGAGCACGGCCAGGCGCTGCGCGTGCCGGGCCACCAGGGGCAGGTCGTGGCTGACCAGCAGCAGGGCCAGGCCCTGCTCCTCGCGGAGGCGATTCAGCAAGGCCAGGGCCTCGCCGGCCAGGCGCGGGTCCAGGGCCGAGGTCGGTTCGTCGGCCAGCAGCAAGGCTGGATGCCCCGCCAGGGCCAGGGCGACCAGGACGCGCTGGCGCTGGCCGCCGCTGAGCTGGTGCGGCCAGCGCCGCGCCAGGGCCGCCGGTTGCGGAAGTTCCAGCCGATCGAGCAGGCCGACCGCGACGGCCCGGCTTTCGGCCCGGTGCAGGCCGCGGTGCAGGCGCAGGGCCTCGGCTAGCTGGTCGCCGACCCGGCGCAGCGGGTGCAGGCTGGCCAGCGGGTCCTGCGGGATCCAGGCGATGGCGCGGCCGCGCAGAGCCAGGTGTTCCGGCGAGCCCAGTGCCAGGCGTCGCTCCGGGCCGGCGCCCTCGGCCAGCGCCAGAACGCCGCGCATGTGCAGGCCGGCCGGCAGCAGGCCGAGCATGGCCAGCACGCTCAAGCTCTTGCCGCTGCCGCTTTCGCCCACCAGGCCCAGGCAGCGACCGGCTTCCAGGTCGAGGTCCAGCGGACCGAGCAGGCGCCGCCGGCCGGCAAAAACCTCCAGCCCGCGCAGGCGGAAGGCGCGTGGCGCGCTCATGCCGGCGCGCCGCGCACGTCCAGCCAATCGCGCAGGCCGTCGCCCAGGAACTGGAAGGCGGCCAATGTCGCGACCAGGAAGGCGGCGGGGAACAGCAGGGTCCAGGGCGCGGTGTCCAGCTCCTGGCTGCCCTCCGCCAGCAGGGTGCCCCAGCTCGCCGCCGGCTCGTCCAGGCCCAGGCCGAGAAAGCCCAGGAAACTTTCCACCAGGATGGCCTGGGGCAGGATCAGGCCCAGATAGACCAGGGCCAGCGGCAGCAGCTGCGGCAGCAGGTGCCAGCGCAGTACCTGGTCGAAGCGGGCGCCGGCGGCGCGCGCGGCCAGCACGAAGGGCGCCTCGCGCAACCGGGCGGCCTCGGCCCGGACCACCCGGGCCAGGTCGATCCAGACGTAGGCGCCGATGGCCGCCAGCAGCAGCCAGGCCGAGCGGCCGAACAGGGCCAGCAGCAGGATCACGATCAGCAGGAAGGGCAGGGCCGAGAGCACGTCCAGCACGCGCACCATGGCCCGCTCGAGCGCGCCGCCGGCGTAACCGGCCACCGCGCCCCAGGCCAGGCCCAGCAACAGCGCCATCACCGTTGCCAGCGCGCCCACCGTCAGCGATACGCGGCCGCCGGCCAGGGTGCGCGCCAGTACGTCGCGACCGATGGCGTCGGTGCCGAACCAGTGGCCCGATTGCAACGAGGGCGCTGCCGATGGGGTATCCCAGTGCGGCCGGTGCGGATCCGGCAGGTCCAGCAGCGGCGGCGCCAGCCAGCACAGCAGGGCCAGCAAGGCGAGCAGGGCCAGGCAGGCGCGCACCTGTCCGGGCAGGGAACGGTTGGTCGACATGCCGGCATCTTAGCCGTCGGCGCAGGCGTATCATGAGCGGCGTCAGGAAAATACGGAGCATCGGATGCCTTTCCCCCACACCCGCCTTCGCCGCATGCGCCGCGACGATTTCTCGCGCCGGCTGATGCGTGAGCACACCCTGACGGTGGATGACCTGATCCTGCCGGTGTTCGTGCACGAACCCGCCGGTCGCGAGGCCGTGCCCTCGATGCCGGGCGTGGAGCGGCTGTCCATCGACGAGCTGCTGAAGGTGGCCGGCCAGGCGGTGGAACTGGGCATCCCGGCCCTGGTGCTGTTCCCGGTGACGGCGCCGGAGGCCAAGTCGCTGGACGCGGCCGCCGCCTGGGATCCGGACGGCCTGGCGCAGCGGGCGATCCGCGCGCTCAAGCGCGAGTTTCCGCAGCTCGGCGTGATCACCGACGTCGCCCTCGATCCCTACACCAGCCACGGCCAGGACGGCCTGCTCGACGAGAGCGGCTACGTCGTCAACGACCAAACGCTCGACGCCCTGGTTCGGCAGGCCCTCTCGCATGCCGAGGCCGGCGCCGACGTGGTGGCGCCAAGCGACATGATGGACGGCCGCATCGGCCGCATCCGCGAGGCGCTGGAGCAGGCCGGCCACGTCAACACCCGCATTCTGGCCTACAGCGCCAAGTACGCCTCCAGCTTCTACGGCCCGTTCCGCGACGCCGTCGGCAGCGCCGGCGCCCTGGGCAAGGGCAACAAGTTCACCTACCAGATGGATCCCGGCAACGGCGACGAGGCCCTGCGCGAGGTCGCGCTCGACCTGGAGGAGGGCGCCGACATGGTGATGGTCAAGCCGGGCATGCCCTACCTGGACGTGGTGCGGCGGGTGAAGGAGCGCTTCGGCGTGCCCACCTATGCCTACCAGGTCAGCGGCGAGTACGCGATGCTGAAGGCGGCCGCGCAGCACGGCTGGCTGGACGAGCGCGCCTGCGTGCTGGAGGCGCTGCTGGGCTTCAAGCGCGCCGGCTGCGACGGCGTGCTCACCTATTTCGCGCTGGATGTCGCGCGCTGGCTCAAGGAGGGATGACATGTCGCACCGCTATGCCGTGTTCGGCCACCCCGTGGCGCACTCGCTGTCGCCGCGCATCCATGCCGCCTTCGCCGCGCAGTTCGGCATGGCGCTGGAATTCGTCGCCATGGACGCGCCGCCCGACCAGTTCGGGCAGGTGCTGGCGCGCTTCGCCGCCACCGGCGGTCGTGGCGCCAGTGTCACGCTGCCGTTGAAGGAACTGGCCCTGGACCTGTGCGCCGAAGTCAGCGCCCGCGCCCGCCGGGCTGGCGCGGTGAACACTTTGCTGCGGCACGGCGATGCCTGGCAGGGCGACAACACCGACGGCATCGGCCTGGTGCACGACCTGGCCGAACGCCGCCGTCTGGACCTGCGCGGCCGCCGGGTGTTGCTGCTGGGCGCCGGCGGCGCCGCCCGCGGTGTGGCGCCGGCCCTGCTGGATGCCGGCGTCGGCGAGCTGTGGATCGTCAACCGTACGCCGGAGAAGGCCGATACCCTGGCCGACGCCCTGGGCGAGCCGGGCCGGGTGCACACCCGCTACTGGAGCGACCTGGCTCAGCTGGGCGGTTTCGACATGCTGGTCAACGCCACCTCGGCCGGTCGCGGCGGCGGCGGCCTGGACCTGCCCTTCTCATTGGCCGGCAACCGGGCCCTGGCGGTGGACCTGAACTACGGCGAGGCGGCGGTATCCTTCCTGGCCTGGGCCGGCGCCGCCGGCATCCAGCACCGTTTCGATGGCCTGGGCATGCTGGTCGAGCAGGCGGCCGAAGCCTTCGCCCTCTGGCACGGCAAGCGGCCGGACACCGACGAGGTCTACGAAGCGCTGTCCAGCCGCGCCGACGCGCTGCAGACGGCCGATTGAGGCGCCTACTCGCGGTCCGGGCCGATCCGCAGGTCCTTCACGCTGCTGCGCACGATCCGGAGGGTGAAGCGCGGGTGGTACCAGCGCCGCTTCACCAGCACGTCCTCGCCGTCGTCGCGTTCGACCCGCCAGCCGGACGGCAGCGCGCGGTCGAGTGCGCGCCGGACCTTGGACGCGACCCGGTTTTCACCGTCGTTGCCCTCGATCGGTACCGTCACCTCGAAGCGGGCGCCGGCGCGGTCGCGCACTTCCAGGACGATTTCGCCGGCCGATTCGGCGGCGCCGCTGAACTGCAGCCGCCACTTGTTCGACCAGGCGACGTCGTCGGCCGCGGCCAGGGCCGGGGCCAGGAGCAGGCAGCACAGCAGGAGCAGGCGGCGGGCGCTCACAGGTAATCGTCCTTCAGGCGCACGTAGTGTCTGGCCGAGTAGTAGAGCTGCTCGACCTCGCGGTCGGAGAGCGTGCGCACCGGTCTGGCCGGATTGCCCAGCCAGAGCTCGCGGCCGCGCACCGTCTTGCCCGGCGCCACCACCGCGCCGGCGCCGACGAAGCCGTGGTCCTCGACCACCGCGCCGTCCAGCACTGTCGCGCCCATGCCGATCAGCGCCGCGTTGCCGATGGTGCAGGCGTGGACGATGGCGCCGTGGCCGATGGTGACGTCGTCGCCGATGATCGTCGGCCAACCGCCAGGCCGCGTGTAGGGGCCTTCGTGGGTGACGTGGACGATGCTGCCGTCCTGGATGTTGGTGCGGGCGCCGATGCGGATGTGGTTGACGTCGCCACGGATGACGCAGCCGGGCCAGATCGAGCTGTCCTCGCCGATATGCACGTCGCCGATGACGGTGGCGGCGGGGTCCACGTAGGCCCGGGCGCCGAGGGTGGGCAGGATGCCCTTGTAGGGACGCAGGTTCATGCCGGCATTGTAGCGGCCGGCCCGGCGCGGCCGGCGGCCGGGCGTGGACCGGCCGGCAAGGGCGTGCGGGATGAGGCGGCGCCGTCCGGCCCCGGCCGCACTGGCCCCGCGGCCTCATGGGCCCCGCGGCCGCGCGGGCCCGCAGGCCTCCAGCCGGTGCGGCGCTCAGGGCTTAAGATGCCGGCATGGACACGCCCACCCCCCTCGACCTGGACCTCGGCCGGATGCTGGAGCGCCTGCGCCAGGCGCATCGGCGCAAGCGGCCGGATTACGCCCAGCGCATGGACGACCTGGCCCGCCTGGCCGAGGCCGTGAAGCGCCATGCCGACGAGCTGGTGCGGGCGGTTTCGGGCGATTTCGGCCGGCGTTCCCGCCATGTCACCCAGTCGGCCGACCTGATGACCACCCTGGGCGAGATCCGCCACCTGCGCAAGCACCTGCGCCGCTGGATGCGGCCGCGCCGGGCGCCGGTGAACGCCGCCTTCCTGCCGGCCCGGGCCGAACTGCTGCCGCAGCCCTTGGGCGTGGTCGGCATCATGGCGCCCTGGAACTACCCGATCCAGTTGCTGCTGATTCCGCTGGCCGATGCCATCGCCGCCGGCAACCACGTCATGGCCAAACCCTCGGAATTCGCCCCGCGCACGGCCGCAGTGCTGGCCAAGGTGGTCAGCGAGAGCTTCCCGCCCGACCGTGTGGTCCTGGTGCAGGGCGATGCCGAGCTCGGCGCCGCCTTCAGTCGGCTGCCCTTCGATCACCTGCTGTTCACCGGCTCGACCGCGGTCGGCCGCAAGGTGATGGCGGCGGCCGCGCCCAACCTGACGCCGGTGACCCTGGAGCTGGGCGGCAAGTCGCCGGCCCTGATCGCGCCGGGTTACGACCTGCGCCACGCCGCCGCCCGCATTGCCGTGGGCAAGTGCTTCAATGCCGGCCAGACCTGCGTGGCGCCCGACTACGTGCTGGTGCCGCGGGCACAGCGGGACGAGCTGGCCCGGCTGCTGCTGGCCGAGTTGCGCCGGCTCTACCCCAGCCTCGCCACCAACCCCGATTACACCGCCATCGTCAATGCCCGCCAGGCGGCGCGCCTGCGCGACATGCTGGACGAGGCGCGCGAGCGCGGCGTCACGGTGATGCAGCACCGGCCCGACCAGGAGCCGCCGCCGCCCGGCATCGAGCTGATTCCGCCGACCCTGCTGCTGGACCCGCCCGACGAGCTGCGGGTGATGCGCGAGGAGATCTTCGGTCCGCTGCTGCCGCTGAAGAGCTACGACAGCCACGATGAGGCCATCGCCTACATCCTCGAACGCGACCGGCCGCTGGCCTTCTACCCCTTCGACCGCGACCGGCGTCGGCTGCGGCGCAGCCTGGAAGCGGTGGTGGCCGGCAGCGTCTGCGTCAACGACACCCTGGTGCAGTTCGGCCAGGACGAACTGCCGGTCGGCGGCGTCGGCGCCAGCGGCATGGGCCGCTACCATGGCGAAGCCGGCTTCCTGGCCTTCAGCCACCTGCAGCCGGTGATGCATCAGCCGCGCCTGAACGCCGTCGGCCTGTTCGACCCGCCCTACGGCCGCGTCGCCGACGCCCTGCTGCGGCTGCTGGCGCGCTGAGCGGGCCGCAGCAGCCCGCCGGCCGCCGTGAACCCGGACGCCCCTCCCTTCCCGTTGAAGCGACGGCCGCGCGCCGCCATCTGAACACCATGGACCTGACCAACCCCTTGCTCGACCAGGGCGAACTGCCCGCCTTTTCCGCCATCCGCCCCCAGCACGTGAATCCGGCCCTGGACCGGGTGCTGGCCGACTATCGCGCCGACGTCGAACGCCTGGTGGCCGACCCGCAAGCCCGCGACTTCTCCCGCCTGCTGGCCCCGCTGGAGCACTGGGAGGAGCGCTTGGGCCGGGTGTTCTCGCCGGTGTCGCACCTGCACGGCGTCAAGGATTCGCCCGAGCTGCGCGAGGCCTACGCCGCCGCCATCGAAAAGCTGACCGAACACGCCACCGAACTGGGCCAGCACCGCGGCCTGTACGAGGCGGTGAAGGCCCTGCGCGAATCACCGGATTTCGAGAATCTGGACCGCGCCCGTCGTACCCTGGTGGAGGACAGCCTGCGCGGCTTCCGGCTCAGCGGCGTCGCCCTGCAGGAGCCGGCGCGCTCGCGCTTCAAGGCCATCCAGGCCGAGCTGAGCAAGCTGGAAACCGGTTTCGAGGAGGCCGTGCTCGACGCCACCGATGCCTGGACCCGGCCGCTGGAGGAGGCCGAACTGGCCGGCCTGCCGGAGTCGGCCCGCAGGATGCTGCGTGGCCAGGCCAGGGACAAGGGCCGGGACGGCTGGCTGGCCACCCTCAAGGGCCCGGTGGTGCAGGCGCTGCTGACGTATGCCGACACGCGCGCCCTGCGCGAGGAAGTCTACCGGGCCTACAACACCCGCGCTTCCGACCAGGGCCCGCACGCGGGGCAGTTCGACAACGGCGAGCGCATCGCCCGCATTCTGGCGCTGCGGCACGAGGCGGCGCGGTTGCTGGGTTTCCCCAGCAAGGCGCATTTGTCGCTGGCCGACAAGATGGCCGGCACGCCCGAGCGCGTGCTCGGTTTCCTGCGCGAGCTGGTTGCGAAGGCCAGGCCGGTGGCCGAGCGTGAGCTGGCCGAGCTGCGCGAGTTCGCCCGAGCCGAGCTGGGCCTGGACGATCTGCAGCCCTGGGATGTGTCCTGGGCCTCGGAGAAGCTGCGCCAGCGCCGTTTCGACTTCAGCGAGGAGCAGCTCAAGCCGTGGTTTCCCCTGCCGGAGGTGATGCGCGGCCTGTTCACCGTCGCCGAGCGCGTGTTCGGCGTGCGCCTGGTCGAGCGCAGCGGGGTGGATACCTGGCATCCGGATGTGCATTACTTCGACGTGCTGGACGCCGACGGCACCGTGCGCGCCGGCGTCTACCTGGACCACTACGCCCGTACCGGCAAGCGCGGCGGCGCCTGGATGGACGTCTGCCGCTCGCGCCTGCGCGACGGCGAGGCCGAGTACCGGCCGGTGGCCTATCTGACCTGCAACTTCCCGCCGCCGGCGGAGGGCAAGCCCAGCCTGCTCACGCATGACGACGTGGTGACCCTGTTCCACGAGTTCGGCCACGGCCTGCACCACCTGCTGACCGAGGTGGACTGGCCCAGCGTCGGCGGCATCAGCGGCGTGGAGTGGGACGCGGTCGAGCTGCCCAGCCAGTTCATGGAGAACTTCGCCTGGAAACGCGAGGCCCTGGACCTGTTCGCGAAGCACTGGCAGACCGGCGAACGGCTGCCCGATGATCTGTACGCGAAGATGCTGGCGGCACGGCACTTCCATGCCGGACTGTTTCTGGTGCGGCAGCTGGAGTTCGCCCTCTACGACTTCCGCCTGCACCTGGAATACGACCCGGCCCGCGGCCCGCGCACCCTGGAACTGCTGGAAGAGGTGCGCGACGAGGTGGCGGTGGTGCGGCCGCCGGCCTGGCACCGGTTCCCGCACGCTTTCACCCACATCTTCGCCGGCGGCTACGCGGCCGGCTACTACAGCTACCTTTGGGCCGAGGTGCTGAGCGCCGACGCCTTCGCGGCCTTCGAGGAGGCCGGCATCTTCGACCGCGCCACCGGCGAGCGTTACCGGCGCGAGATCCTCGCTGTCGGCGGCTCGCGGCCGGCGCTGGAAAGCTTCGTCGCCTTCCGCGGACGCGAACCCGAGCCCGAGGCCTTGCTGCGGAGTTACGGGTTGGCGGCCTAGGGCTCTGGCGTGGATGAAGGTGCCGGGTTCATCCGCGTCGAAGGGGCTGGCCCCGGGCCGGGAGGCTCAGGTCATCCGCCGCAGGGTGTCGTCGCGGCGGATGAAGTGGTGGTACAGGGCGGCGGCCACGTGCAGGCCGATCAGCCAGTAGAAGATGGTTCCGATCAGCTTGTGGATGTCCTCGAGCTGGTGCGCCAGCGCCTCGTCGGGGGCCAGCAGGGCGGGGATGGCGGCCCGGGTGAAGGGGATCAGCAGCTGCTTGCCGTCCACCCAGGCCGTGGCCAGGCCGAGCAGGGGCTGCACCAGCAGCAGGACGTAGAGCGCAAGGTGGACGAGCTTGGCCGGGGTGGCCTGCCAGTGCGGCAGCGGCGGCTGTACCGGCGGCGCCGGCTGCCGGAAGGCCAGCAGCAGGCGCGGCAGCATCAGGGCGAAGATGGCCAGGCCGAGCCAGAAATGGCCCTGCACCATCGCCGCGCGTTCGGCGGTGCCGCGCTCGAAGATGCCGCGGAATTCGATCAGGACGAAGACCAGCATCATGGCGATGAAGATCAGCCAGTGCAGGCGGCGGCGGGCGGGGGAGTAGCGGGCTCGGCTCATGTCGTCGGGGTTCCGGTGCTGGTATCCATGCTGCGCTCCTGGAAGCCGGCGGTCTTGACGCCGCTCAAGGGGCGGCCGGGGGCGCGGGCGCAGGCGCTTGCGGTTAGCATTCGCGAATGGACAAGGCCAACCACCTCATCGCCAGCTGGAACGTCAACTCCCTCAACGTGCGCCTGCCGCACCTGGAGGAGTGGCTGAAGCTTCGAGCGCCCGACATCGTCGGCCTGCAGGAGACCAAGCTCGAGGATAGCCGGTTTCCCGACGACGCCCTGGCGGCCCTGGGCTACCGCAGCGTCTTCGCCGGCCAGAAGACCTACAACGGCGTTGCCATCCTCGCCCGCGAGTCGCCGGTGGAAGTGCAGGTCGGCATTCCCGGTTTCGCGGACGAGCAGAAGCGGGTGATCGCCGCCACCGTCGGCGACCTGCGCGTCGTCAACCTCTATGTGGTCAACGGCCAGGACGTCGGCACCGAGAAATACGAATACAAGCTGCGCTGGCTGGCGGCGGTGCGCGACTGGCTGGAAGCCGACCTGCAGCGTCATCCGCGCATGGTGGTGCTGGGCGACTTCAACATCGCGCCGGACGACCGCGACGTGCACGACCCGGCCGCCTGGCACGAGAAGATTCTCTGCTCCACGCCCGAACGCGAGGCGCTGCGGCGCCTGCTGGCCCTGGGCCTGCACGACAGTTTCCGCCTGCATCACCAGGACGGCGGCGTCTACAGCTGGTGGGATTACCGGGCGGCGGCCTTCCGCCGCAACCTCGGCCTGCGCATCGACCTCTGCCTGGTCAGTGAAGCGCTGCGCCCGCACTGCGTGGCCGCCGACATCGACCGCGAACCCCGCACCTGGGACCGCCCCTCCGATCACGCCCCCGCCCTGGTCACCCTTTCCGCATAGGGGTCAGATCAAAGGGTCAGATCAAAGGGTCAGA
This sequence comes from Arenimonas fontis, assembly GCF_008386465.1. GTDB lineage: Bacteria > Pseudomonadota > Gammaproteobacteria > Xanthomonadales > Xanthomonadaceae > Arenimonas > Arenimonas fontis. The sequence continues at coordinate 131,561 of NZ_VUOD01000005.1, read as the reverse complement.
TCAAAGGGTCAGATCAAAGGGTCAGATCAAAGGGTCAGATCAAAGGGTCAGATCAAAGGGTCAGAACAGGCAGCGGGCGAGAAAGCGCTCGGCCAGGCGGTAGCGGTGCAGGGCGTCGGTGCCGGTCAGGCCGTGCCGGGCGCCGGGGTAGGTCATCAGTTCGAAGGGTGTGCCGCGCTTCTGCAGGGCGGCCATCAGTTTGGTCGAGTTGTTGAACAGCACATTGTCGTCGGCCATGCCGTGCACAAGCAGCAGCGGCGCGCGCAGGCCGTCCAGGTGGCTGAACACCGAGGCCTGGCGGTAGCCCTCGGCATTGTCCGCCGGGTGGCCCATGTAGCGCTCGGTGTAATGGGTGTCGTACAGGGCCCAGTCGGTGACCGGCGCACCGGCCATGCCGCAGGCGTAGCGATCGCCTCCCTTGGCCAACAGCATCAGGCTCATGTAGCCGCCGTTGGACCAGCCGTGCACGGCGATGCGCGAAGCGTCCACCCAGGGTTGCCGGCGCAGGAAGTCCACGCCGGCGAACTGGTCTTCCACCTCCACCGTGCCCTGGCGCCGGTACAGGGCGCCGCCGAAGGCCTTGCCACGCCGCGGGGTGCCACGGTTGTCCAGCGAGAACACCACATAGCCGCGCTGGGCCAGGTACTGGTTGAACAGCGCATCGGCCCGGCCAGGCCAGGCGTCCAGCACGGTCTGCGCCGCCGGCCCGCCATACACGTACACCACCACCGGATACTTGTTCGCCGGATCGAAGCCGGCCGGCTTTATCAGGCTGTAGTGCAGCTGGCTGCCGTCGGCGGCGCGCAGGGTGCCGAACTCGGTCGGCCGGTGCGCGGCGCGGTAGGGCGCGTAGGGATGCTTCGGATCGGCCAGGTCGTTGCGGACCAGCGTGGCCAGCTTCGTGCCGTCGGCGCGCAGCAGTTCGGTCTGCGGCGGCGTCCGCGTGTTCGACCACAGGTCCACGAACACGGCAGCGTTGCCGCTGAAGCGGGCCTCGTGCACGCCTGGCGCCTGTGTCAGGCGGCGCGGCTCGCCGCCGGCCAGGGGCAGGGCGTAGACATGCTTCTCACGCGGCGAATCCAGGGTGCCGGCCACATAGGCCAGGCCCTCCGCCTCGTCCACCGCCAGCAGCTCGTCCACCACCCACTGGCCCGAGCTCAGTGCGCGCAGCGGCCGGCCGTCGGCGTCGTGCAGGTACAGGTGCTGGTAGCCGCTGCGTTCGGACAGCCAGAGGAAGCTGCCGTCGGCCAGGAAGCGCAGGCCGTCGTGCAGCGGCACCCAGGTCTCGCTGGTCTCGGTCAGCAGGATGCGCTGCTTGCCGCTGTCCAGGTCAGCCTCGACCAGGTCCAGCCGCTGTTGGTCGCGCGATTGCCGCTGGAAGGTGAGCCGGCGGGCGTCGCGCCATTGCACCCGCGCCAGGTAGATGTCGGTGTCGGCGCCCAGGAAAACCTCGGTCACCGGCGCCGGACCCATGTATTCCTGCAGCCGCAGCCGCCGTTCGCCGGTCTTGCCTTCGATCACGTGCTCGCGGGTCGGCACCGGCCGGCCCAGCCGGCGCAGGTCGGCCACGTGCAGACTCACCAGTACGTTCGGCTCGCCGGCGGCCGGGTAGCGCTGTTCCACCACCGTCACGTCTTCGGCGCCCATCTCGTAGCGGCGGCGCAGCGGCACCGGCGATTCGTCGATGCGGGCGAAGGCCACGGCCGAGTCGTCCGGGGCGAACCAGTAGCCGGTGTGCCGGCCCATTTCCTCGTCGGCGACGAACTCGGCCACGCCATTGCCGATGCTCTCGCCGCCGTCGTGGGTCAGGCGGATCTCGCTGCCGTCGGTCAGGTCCACCAGCCACAGATCGCGTGCCCGCACGAAGCCGACGAAACGCCCGCCGGGCGACAGCTTCGGATCGGTGGCGAAACCGTCCTCGCCGCGGGTCAGCTTGCGCACGCGCTCGCCGGCCGGCGCCTCCAGCCGGTACAGGTAGAGCTCGCCGCCCAGCGGGAACAGCAGTGCCTTGCCGTCCGGCGCCCACTGGTACTCGACGATGCCGCGGAAGGCGGCGATACGTTGGCGCTCGCGCCGCGCTTTCTCCTCGTCCGAGAGCTGCTCCGCGCCGGGCAGCACTTCGGCCGAATCCACCAGCAGCCGCGCCTCGCCGCTGGCGATGTCGTATTCCCACAGGTCCAGCTGGAAGCGGTCGTTGTCCTTGCCGCGCAGGAAGGTGACGCGGCTGCCGTCCGGCGCGATCGCCGGTTTCATCAGGCTGGGGCCGCTCAAGGGGTCGGGACCGGTGATGGCTTCCAGGGTCAGCCGTTCGGCATGGGCAGGCGCGGTCAGGGTCATGGCGGCGAGCAGGAGCAGGGTACGCATCGTTGCGGAACTCTCAGGCGAGGTAGCCGCCATCCACCGGCAGGCAGGCGCCGGTGAGATAGCTGGCGGCGGGCGAAGCCAGGAACAGCACGGCAGGGGCGATCTCGCCGGGCTGGGCCACGCGCGCCAGCGGGATCAGCTTCATCATCATGTCCATGATCTTCGGGTTCGTGGTCAGGGCCGAGGCGAACCTGGTGTCGGTCAGACCAGGCAGCACCGCGTTGACGCGGATGCCGTGCGGTGCCAGTTCCCTGGCGAAGCCAGCGGTCATGTTGACGATGCCGGCCTTGCTCATCGAATACACGAGCTGCCCCGGCGCAGGCCGTTCGGCGTTCACCGAGGCGACGTTCACCACCGCGCCACCACGCCCGCGCATGCGGCGCGCCGCCTGCACCGTGGTCCAGAAATAGCCGCGCAGGTTCACCTCGACGGTCTTTTCGTAGGCCTCCAGCGGCATGTCCAGGGCCGGGCCGAAGTAGGGATTGGCAGCGGCATTGTTGACCAGGATATCCACCTGCCGGCCGGCGGCATCCAGGCCTGCGAACACGGCCTCGATCGCGGCCGGATCGCCGGCGTGCATGGCGGCGGCCTCGGCCGAGCCGCCGTCGGCGCGGATGGCCGCCGCCACCGCCTCACAGGCCTCGACCTTGCGGCTGGTGCAGATGACATGGGCGCCATGCGCCGCCAGCAGGCGGGCGACGGCCTCGCCGATGCCGCGGCTGGCGCCGCTGACCAGGGCAGTGCGCCCGGCCAGGTCGAACAGGGAGTCGTTCACCGCTTTGGCTCCGATGATGGACCGCTTGTTATCCTCGGGAGCCTAGCACGCGGCCCGTGGCGGCCGGACCTGGAGGGCGGCAGGCGATGGGCAGGCGGCGGGTACTGATCACCGGAGCGGGCAGCGGCCTGGGCCAGGCGCTGGCGCACCGCTATGCCGGCACCGGCGCCCGTGTGGCCTGCGTGGACCTGGATGCCACCCGGGTCGAGCTCACCCGCGCCGCCCTGCCCGGCGACGGCCATCTCGCCATCGTCGCCAACGTCGGCAGCGACGACTCCATGGAGCAGGTGCACGAGCGCATCGCCGGGGAATGGGGCGGCCTCGACGTGCTGATGAACAACGCCGGCATCGCCACCGGCGGCACCCTGGTCGAGAGCACGCCGCAGGAATGGCAGGAGGTGCTGCAGATCAACCTGATGGGCGTGGTGCGCGGCTGCCGGCTGTTCCTGCCGGCGATGATCGCCGCCGGCGCAGGGCAGGTGGTCAACACCGCCAGTTTCGCCGGTCTGGCCGGCGCCCCCGGGCTGATGAGCTACGGCGTGTCCAAGGCGGCGGTGGTGGCGCTGAGCGAACAGCTGCGCGCCGAGCTGGAAGGCAGCGGCGTGCGCGTCAGCGTGCTGTGTCCGGCCTTCTTCCGCAGCAACCTGCTGGAGAGCTGGCGCGGCGCCGCCCGCCTCAGGCCGGTCGCCGAGGCGATGATGCGCAAGGCCGGCGACAGCCTGGAGCAGGTGGCCGACCGCGCCTTCGCCGCGATCGAGCGTGGCGATTTCCTGGTGTTCCCGACCCGCAAGGAGCCTCTGCGCTGGCGGCTGAAGCGCTGGTTCCCCGAGTACTACCATCGGCGGCTGTGCAAGACGGCCAAGGCCCTGCGACAGGAGTCCTGACATGCAATGGATGCTATACGGCGCCAACGGATACACCGGCCGGCTGATCCTGCGCGAGGCGGTGGCGCGCGGTCTGCGGCCGGTGCTGGCGGGACGCAACGCCGAGGCGCTGGCGGAACTGGGCCGTGAACACGGCCTGCCGGTGCGCGCCTTTCCGCTGGACGACCCGGCCCTGGTTCGCAGCGCCCTGGACGGCGTCGGCCTGGTGTTGCACTGTGCCGGGCCGTTCTCCGCCACCGCGGCGCCCATGCTCGAAGGCTGTCTGGCCACCGGCGCGCATTACCTGGACATCACCGGCGAGATAGACGTCTTCGCCCACTGCCATGCCCAGCACCTGCGCGCCCGCGAGGCCGGCATCGTGGTGCTGCCCGGCACCGGCTTCGACGTGGTGCCCACCGACTGCGTCGCCGCCCGGCTCAAGCGCGAGCTGCCGACGGCCAGTTCCCTGGTGCTGGCCTTCGAGGCCGGCGGCGGTCCCAGCCGCGGCACGGCGCTGACCAGCATCGAGGGCCTGGGCAAGGGCGGCCGGGTGCGCGTCGGCGGCGAACTGTGCAAGGTGCCGCTGGCCTGGAAGACGCGCAGCTTCGAGCGCGAAGGAGAGCAGCGCTTCGCCATGACCATTCCCTGGGGCGATGTGTTCACCGCCTTCGTCAGCACCGGCATCCCCGACGTCGAGGTCTACATGGCGGTGCCACCGGCCACCGCCGCCCGGCTGCGGCGGATACGCTGGCTGGCGCCGCTGCTGGGCCTGGGTCCGGTCCAGGCCTGGCTGAAGGGGCGGGTACGCCGGCGGGTGCGAGGTCCTTCGCAGGAGCGCCGGGCCACTGCCGGCGCCACGGTCTGGGGCGAGGCCCGCGACCCGTCCGGGCGCGAGGCCCGCTGCCGCCTGCGCACGCCCAACGGCTACGAGCTGACGGCGACCGCGTCGCTGGGCATCGTCCAGCGCCTGCTCGGCGGCGAACGGCCGGCGGGAGGCTACTACACGCCTTCGCAGCTGATGGGCGCCGACTACGTGCTGTCACTGCCGGGCGTGCGCCTGGACTAGCCGCCGCCGGCGCTTGGCAAGACCCGGCCGACGCCCCTACCCTTGCCCGGCCCGGCCTTCGCCACTCCCGCATCCGGACCCACGGAGACTCCTCATGCGCAAGCCCCTGCTCGTCATCGGCGTCCTGCTGCTGCTGGCCGGCGGCGCGATCGTCTCCGGCCTTTTCAAGTTCCAGACCAGCGAGAAGGTGGCCGACCTGGGCCCGATCGAAATCAACAAGACCGAAACGAAGACCGCCCCCCTGAACCTCGGCTGGGCCCTGCTGGGCGCCGGCGCCGTGGCCGTGGTGGTGGGCCTGGCCTCGAAGAAATAGGCACACGGAATCCCGCATGTCCCAGACCGTTCCCGCCGGCGGCAAGCCCAAGCTCGGCCCGCTGCCCAACCTGATCTTCGCCTCCCGCTGGTTGCAGCTGCCGCTGTACCTGGGCCTGATCGTGGCCCAGTGCGTGTACGTGTTCCTGTTCCTCAAGGAACTGACCCACCTGGTGATGGACGCGAACACGCTGACCGAGCAGGGCATCATGCTACTGGTGCTGGGCCTGATCGATGTGGTGATGATCTCCAACCTGCTGGTGATGGTAATCGTCGGCGGCTACGAGACCTTCGTTTCGCGCCTGAACCTGCAGGGCCATCCCGACCAGCCGGAGTGGCTCAGTCACGTCAACGCCTCGGTGCTGAAGGTGAAGCTGGCGATGGCCATCATCGGCATTTCCTCGATCCATCTGCTCAAGACCTTCATCGAGGCCGGTGTCCTTGGCGGCATGCCGTTGTGCGGTACCGAGGCCGGCCTGGCGGCGATGCAGGCGATGACCGACCTCGCCGCCAAGTCCAAGGGCTGCACCACGGTGACCGAAGCGGGCGTGATGTGGCAGACCATCATCCACATGGCCTTCATCGTGTCGGCGATCGGCATCGCCTGGACCGACAAGCTGATGTCGCAGTCGGTGGCGCTGGCCAAGAAGCACTGAGCCGCCGTGGCGCCGCTACAATGGCGGCATGGATGTTTCCCACCTGCTCGACGGTCTGAACCCGGCCCAGCGCGAGGCCGTGTCGGCGCCGCCGGGCCACCTGCTGGTGCTGGCCGGCGCCGGTTCCGGCAAGACCCGCGTGCTCACGCACCGCATCGGCTGGCTGAACGAAGTCGAGGGCGTGCCGGCGCACGGCATCCTCGCCGTCACCTTCACCAACAAGGCCGCCGCCGAGATGCGCGGGCGGGTGGAGGCGCTGCTGCGGCACGGCAGCCGTGGCATGTGGATCGGTACCTTCCACGGCCTGGCGCATCGGCTGTTGCGCCTGCACTGGCAGGAAGCCGCGCTGCCCGAGAGTTTCCAGGTGCTGGACGCCGACGACCAGCTGCGTCTGCTCAGGCGCGTGGCCGCCGACCTGGGTCTGGACGAGGGCCGCTTCCCACCGCGGCAGATCGCCTGGTGGATCAATGCCCAGAAGGACGAGGGGCGGCGGCCGCAGAACATCCAGCCGGCCGGCGGCGATGTCTTCGGCCAGGCCATGTTGCGCGCCTACGGCGAATACCAGGTCCGTTGCGACCGCGCCGGACTGGTGGACTTCGCCGAGCTGCTGCTGCGCGCGCACGAGCTGTGGCTAGGGCGGCCGGAATTGCTGGCGCACTACCGGCACCGCTTTACCCGCATCCTGGTGGACGAGTTCCAGGACACCAATGCCATCCAGTATGCCTTCGTGCGCCTGCTGGCCGGCGACAGCGGCCAGGTGTTCGTGGTCGGCGACGACGACCAGGCCATCTACGGCTGGCGCGGCGCCAGGGTCGAGAACGTGCAGCGCTTCCTCGAGGACTACCCCGGCGCGCGCACCCTGCGGCTGGAGCAGAACTACCGCAGCACCGGCAACATCCTCGCCGCGGCCAACGCCATCATCGCCCACAATCCCGGCCGGCTCGGCAAGAAGCTGTGGACAGAAGCGGGAGAGGGTGATCCGATCGAACTCTACGCCGCCTACAACGAGGTGGACGAGGCCCGCTTCGTGGTCGAGCGCATCCGCCAAGCCATCGCCGAAGGCGCCGATGCCGGCGATCATGCCGTGCTCTACCGCTCCAACGCCCAGTCGCGGGCGATCGAAGAGCAGCTGGTCCAGGCCGGCCTGCCCTACCGGGTCTACGGCGGCCTGCGCTTCTTCGAGCGCATGGAAGTGAAGGACGCGCTGGCCTACCTGCGCCTGCTGGCCAACCGCGACGATGACGCCGCTTTCGAGCGGGCGGTGAACACTCCGGCCCGCGGCATCGGCGGCAAGACCCTGGACGAGGTGCGCCGGCAGGCGCGCGAGGCCGGGACGTCGCTGTGGCGGGCGGCGACGGCGCTGGCGGAAGGCAGCCGCCTGGCCGGACGGGCCCGCAATGCCCTGCGCGGCTTTCTCGCGCTGGTGGATGGGCTGCAGGCCGATTCGCAGGACCTGGAGCTGCATGAGGCCTTCGATCACGTGATCGCCGCCTCCGGCCTGCGCGAGCACTACGCCAGCGCCTCGCGCGGCGAGCTGGACTCGCGGGTGGACAACCTCGACGAGCTGGTCTCCGTCGCCAGCCGTTTCGAACGCGCCCAGGACGATGAGGAGACGGCCGGTATGAGCGACCTGGTCGCCTTCCTCGGCTACGCCGCCCTGGAGGCCGGCGAGGGCCAGGCCGAGGCCGGCGAGGACGGCGTGCAGCTGATGACCCTGCACAGCGCCAAGGGCCTGGAATTCCCCACTGTCTTCCTGGTCGGCATGGAAGAAGGCCTGTTCCCCGGCAGCCGTTCGCTGGAGGAAAGCGGGCGGCTGGAGGAGGAGCGGCGGCTGGCCTACGTCGGTCTGACCCGCGCCCGCAGGCGGCTGGTGCTGTGTTACGCCGAATCGCGCCGCCTGCACGGCATGGAGATGCCGGGCGCGCCGTCGCGCTTCCTGCGCGAGATTCCCCATGCCCTGCTGCGGGAAGTGCGGCCGCGGGTGCAGGTCAGCCGTCCGGCCTCGCTGGGCATGGTCCGCGCCGCGGCGCTCGACAGCGGCGCCGGCCCGGCCCTGCACCTGGGCCAGCGGGTGCGGCATCCGACCTTCGGCCTTGGCGTGGTGATGGACGCCGAAGGCGCCGGCGCCCATGCGCGGGTGCAGGTGAACTTCGAGGAAGGCGGGGCCAAGTGGCTGGTCCTGGGCTATGCCAGGCTGGAGCCGGCCTGATCCTGAGGGGTCATCCTGCCAGGTCGGGAGGCGGCTGATATATTCGCCGCCTGTTTTCCGGGGGGAGAGCCCGAATGAAACGACGTGAATTGCTGCGCGGTGCCGGCCTGGCCGCGGTAGCCACCGGCCTGGCGGCCTGCGCGCCGCGGCCGGAGGGCGGGGCCGGGCCGGCAGTCTCCGGCGAGATCCGCCACTGGAAGATGGTGACCTCCTGGCCGACCAATTTCCCCGGCCTGGGCACCGGCGCCGCCCGCCTGGCCGAGATGATCACCGCCGCCAGCGGCGGTCGGCTGAACGTGAAGGTGTACGGCGCCGCCGAGCTTGTGCCGGCTTTCGAGGTCTTCGATGCGGTCAGCCGCGGCACCGCCGAGATGGGCCACGCCGCCAGCTACTACTGGAAGGGCAAGGCGGCCGCCGCGCCGTTCTTCTGTGCCGTCCCCTTCGGTCTCAATGCCCAGGAAATGAACGGCTGGCTGTACGAGGGCGGCGGTCTCGAACTGTGGCGCGAGCTGTACGCACCCTTTGGCCTGGTGCCGTTCCCGGCCGGCAATACCGGCGTGCAGATGGCCGGCTGGTTCCGCAAGCCGATCCACCGTCTGGCCGATCTCAAGGGCCTGAAGATGCGCATCCCTGGCCTGGGCGGTGAGGTCATGGCCCGGGTCGGCGCGACGCCGGTGAACCTGCCGGGCGCCGAGATCTTCAGCTCGCTGCAATCCGGCGCGATCGACGCGGCCGAGTGGGTAGGCCCCTACAACGACCTGGCCTTCGGCCTGCACCGCGCCGCCAAGTACTGCTACTACCCCGGCTGGCAGGAACCCGGCCCGACCCTGGAATGCATGATCAACCAGGCTGCCTGGGAGTCCCTGCCGCAGGACCTGAAGGACATCGTGGACGCCTGCTGCCGCGCGGTGAACGACTCCATGCTGGCCGAGTACACCGCCCGCAACCAGCAGGCCCTGGACGCGCTGGTGCGCGAGCACGGCGTCGAGCTGCGGCAGCTGCCCGACGACGTGATGGCGGCGCTGCGCCGCGCCTCGCAGGAGGTGCTGGAGGAGGCCGCGGCAGCCGACCCGATGGCCCGGCGCGTGCTCGATTCCATGCGCGCCTTCGAGGCCCGGGCCAAGGCTTGGCACGCGGTCTCGGAAGTGGCCTACTACGCCACCCGCGACTGAGCCGGCGCCCGCCGGCGGCCCCATCGCCGACGCGGGTGCCGGCCCGGCCGTCGCCTCAGGCGCCGGCGCCGGGGTCCAGGTAGGCGTCCGGCCGATAACGTTCCATGTAGCGCTCCGGCCGGGCCAGGCTGGTGAAGCCGTACCGCCCGTACAGACCGTGGGCATCGGCGGTGGCCAGCAGGAAGCGGCGCAGCGACTGCAGCTCCGCGTGCGCCAGCACCGCCGCCATCAGCACCTTGGACACGCCTTGTCCGCGCGCCTCGGGCAGCACGAACACGTCGGCCAGCCAGGCGAAGGTGGCCTTGTCGGTCACGACCCGGGCGAAGCCGACCTGGCGGCGGCCACGCAGGGCGCTGAAGCAGAGCGAATTCGCCAGCGCCCGCGCCACCACCGGCCGCGGGATGCCCGGGCTCCAGTAGGAGTGCCGGCTGAGATAGCCGTGCACCACGTCCAGATCCACGTCGGCGGGGTCGGTGCTGATCCGCAGCTCATCCATACAGCCACTCCGGCAGGGCGGTGGCCAGGCCGGGGAAGGCCGCCACCAGGCCCAGCATGAGAAGTTGCAGCAGGATGAAAGGGAGCACGCCGCGGTAGATCTTGGCGGTGGCAAGCGTCTGCGGCGCCACTCCGCGCAGGTAGAACAGGGCAAAACCGAAGGGCGGTGTCAGGAACGAGGTCTGCAGGTTGATCGCCATCATCACGCCCAGCCAGACCGGATCCACGCCCATGGCCAGCAGCACCGGCGCGACGATCGGAACCACCACGAAGGTGATCTCGATGAAATCGAGCACGAAGCCGAGCACGAACATCAGCAGCATCACCACCAGCACCGCCGCGAACAGGCCGCCGGGCAGCGAGGTCAGGGCCCCATGCACCAGCTCGTCGCCGCCGTAGCCGCGGAACACCAGCGCGAACAGCGCCGCGCCGATCAGGATGGCGAATACCATCGCGGCCACCTTCGCCGTTTCCAGCGCGACTTCCGCCAGGCGTTTGCGGTCCAGCCGCCGATACAGGGCCGCGAACGCGGTGGCGCCAACCGCGCCGACGGCGGCCGCTTCGGTGGCGGTGGCCAGGCCGGCCAGGATCGAGCCCAGCACCAGCACGATCAGGCTGAGCGCCGGCAGGATGGCCTTCAGCAACTGGCCGCGCGTGCGCGGGATCGCCTCGCGCAGGGCCGGCGCCCGCTCCGGCTGTCGCCAGGCCACCCACAGCGCGTACAGCAGGTACAGGCCCACCAAGCCCAGGCCGGGCACCAGGGCGCCGGCGAACAGGTCGCCCACCGACACCGTCTCGGGGGCGAACAGGCCCTGTTTCAGCTGCGTCTGCTGGTAGGCGTTGCCCAGCTGGTCGCCGAGCAGCACCAGCACGATCGAGGGCGGGATCACCTGGCCCAGGGTGCCGGAGGCGCAGATGGCGCCGCTGGCCAGGCGCGGGCAATAGCTGTGCCGCAGCATGGTCGGCAGGGAGATAAGCCCCATGGCCACCACGGTGGCGCCGACGATGCCGGTGGAGGCCGCCAGCAGGGCGCCGACCAGCAGCACCGCCACCACCAGGCCGCCGCGCCGGCGTCCGAACAGGGCCGCCACCGCTTCCAGCAACTCCTCGGCGATGCGCGAACGCTCCAGCATCACGCCCATGAACACGAACAGCGGCACCGCGACCAGGGTTTCATTGGTCATCACCCCGAACACGCGGTTTGGAAAGGCCTCCAGAAAGCTCGGATCGAACAGCCCGAGCGCGGTGCCGGCGCCGGCCGCCAGCAGGGCCGTTCCGCCCAGCACGAAGGCGACCGGGAAGCCGCTGGCCAGGCCGGCGAACAGGCCCAGCAACAGCAACACCAGCATCAGCAGCTGCGTGTCGGCCAGGCTCATGTGCCGGGACTCTCTCCGGCAAATGCGCGACGGGCGGCGTCGGCGGCGCGGGCCAGGCCCTGCAGGGCCAGCAGGCCGGCGGAAAGCGGGATCAGGGCCTTGAGCAGATACCAGGCCGGCAGCCCGCCCGGATCGCGCGAGCCCTCGCGCGCCGCCCAGCTGGCCGCCACGTAGTCGCTGCTGATCCAGATCGCGAACACGCACATGGGCAGCAGCAGCAGGACGATGCCGGCCAGCTCCGCCCGCGCCCTGGCGCGTGGACTCCAGCGGGCGGAAAACACGTCCACCCGCACATGCCGGTCATGCCGGTAGGCGAAGCCCAGGCCCAGCAGGAAGATCGCCGCGTGCAGCCAGAGCACGGCTTCCTGGGCAGCCACCGAACCCAGGCCGAAGCCGTAGCGGGCCAGCACCAAGCCGAACACCAGCAGGACCAGCAGCGCGGCCGCCGCCGCCGCCGCGCGGCCGGCGCATTCGCTGATGGCGGCGATGACGCGCAGCGGAAGCGCGCTCCGGCTCAGTCCCACTCGTAGATCGTCCAGTACACCGGACTGACCCGCGGGCCGCGTTCGTCACGGTTGAGCTTGCCGTTGCCGTCGGTGTCGTACAGGTAGTAGGCCGGGCCGCGCCTGGGCGTGATCTTGACCATGTACAGCCGGCCACCGATCCGGTACTCCTCCACCACGTCGCCGTTTTCGCCGGTGCGGATGCTGACCGTCGGCGGCTCATCGGTCTCGGGCGGCGCCTGCACCTTGTCGGGAATGGGCGCCTCCTCGCGCGCGGGCGCTCGAGCGTCCTGGGCGGCAAGGGCCAGCAACAGGGGCAACAGGGGCGGGGCCATGACGGTTCTCCGGCGCGGGACGGTCAGCATGGCAAATGGCCAAGGCATGCTCAAGGGCGATCGCGGCCACGGCGTAGAATCGGCGGTCCGACGCCACGGATGCCCGCCATGTCCCGCCTCGTCCTGATCGACGGCTCTTCCTACCTCTACCGGGCCTTCCACGCCCTGCCGCCGCTGACCGGCCCGGACGGCAGCCCGACCGGCGCCCTGTTCGGCGTGGTCAACATGCTGCGGGCCACGCTCAAGGAGCAGCCCGACTATGCCGCCTTCGTGGTGGACGCTTCCGGCCCGACCTTCCGCGACGAGATGTACCCGGCCTACAAGGCCAACCGGCCGCCGATGCCGGACGATCTGCGCGCGCAGATCGAACCGATGCTGGCCATCGTCCAGGCCCTGGGCATCCCGCTGCTGCGGGTGCCGGGCGTGGAGGCCGACGACGTCATCGGCACCCTGGCCCTGCAGGCCAGGAGCAAGGGCATTCCGGTGCTGATCTCCACCGGCGACAAGGATTTCGCCCAGCTGGTCCGGCCCGGCATCACTTTGGTCAACACCATGACCGGCACCGTGATGGACGAAGCCGGCGTGCAGGAGAAGTTCGGCGTCCGCCCCGACCAGGTGGTGGACCTGCTGGCGCTGATGGGCGACACCGTGGACAACGTGCCCGGTGTGGACAAGTGCGGGCCCAAGACCGCCGCCAAGTGGCTGGCCGAGTACGGCAGCCTGGAAGGGGTGATGGCTGCCGCCGGCGACATCAAGGGCAAGATCGGCGAGAACCTGCGCGCCGCCCTCGACCGGCTGCCGCTGAACAAGCGGCTGGTCACCATCAAGACCGACGTCGAACTGGAGCAGGGACCGGAGGATCTCAGGCCGCGGCCGCGCGACGTCGCGGCCCTGCGCGAGCTGTACCGGCGCTACGGCTTCAACGCCGCGCTCAGGGACCTGGAAGCCGGCAATGGCGAGGGCAGCGGTCGGCGAACGCCGCCGGGTCCGTCCGCCCTGGCAGGCGAAACAGCAGAAGCGCCGGCTGAAGGTCTGGCCGCGCCGGGCGCTTACGAGTGCATCACCGACCGGAAGGCGCTGGAGGCCTGGCTCGAGCGCCTGCGCGATGCGCCGCTGATCGCCATGGACACCGAAACCGACTCCCTGGATCCGATGCGCGCCCGCCTGGTCGGCCTGAGTTTCGCGGTGGAACCCGGCGAAGCCTGTTATGTCCCGGTCGGTCACGACTATCCTGGCGTGCCGGCGCAGCTGGACCGGGAATGGGTGCTGGAGGCGCTGCGACCCGTGCTGGAGGATCCGGACCGGCCCAAGCTGGGTCAGCACGGCAAGTACGACCTGCACGTGCTGCGCCGGCACGGCGTGCAGGTGCGCGGGTATGCCGAGGACTCCATGCTCGAGAGCTTCGTCTGGAATGCCGGTGGCCAGCGCCACGACATGGACACGCTGGCGCAGAAGTACCTTGGCTACCAGACCGTCAAGTACGAGCAGGTCGCCGGCAAGGGCGCCAAACAGATCCCGTTCTCGGCGGTGTCGCTGGAGGACGCCGCCCGCTACGCCGCCGAGGACGCCGACATCACCCTGCGCCTGCATCGGGTGCTGTCGGAAAAGCTGGCCGGCGAGCCGAGGCTGATGTCGGTGTATCGCGACATCGAGATGCCGCTGGTGCCGGTGCTGGCGCGCATGGAGGCCAAGGGTGTGCTGGTGGACGCCGAAGAGCTGCGCCGGCAGAGCGAGGATCTCGGCCGGCGCATGCTGGCCGCGCAGCAGCGGGCCCACGAGATCGCCGGCCGCGCCTTCAACCTGGACTCGCCCCGTCAGCTGGGCGCCCTGTTGTTCGACGAACTCAAGCTGCCGGCCCTGGTGAAGACGCCCACAGGCGCGCCCTCCACCAACGAAGAGGCGCTGGAAGCCATTGCCGACCAGCACGAACTGCCGCGCCTGGTGCTGGAGTACCGGGGCCTGGCAAAGCTGCGCAACACCTATACCGACAAGCTGCCGGAGATGGTCAACCCGGACACCGGCCGCGTGCACACCAGCTACCACCAGGCCGGCGCCGCCACCGGCCGGCTCAGCTCCAACGATCCGAACCTGCAGAACATCCCGATCCGCACCGAGGACGGCCGCCGCATCCGCACCGCTTTCATCGCGCCGCCGGGCCGGAAGATGGTGGCCTGCGACTACTCGCAGATCGAGCTGCGCATCATGGCCCACCTGTCCGGCGACGAAGGCCTGCTGCGCGCCTTCGAGAGCGGCCAGGACATTCATCGTGCCACCGCCGCCGAGGTCTTCGGCCTGCCGCTGGAAGAGGTAAGCGCCGACCAGCGCCGCGCCGCCAAGGCGATCAACTTCGGCCTGATGTACGGCATGGGCGCCTGGGGCCTGGCCCGGCAGCTGGGCATCGGCCGCGGCGAGGCCCAGGACTACATCGCCCTGTACTTCTCCCGCTACCCGGGCGTGCGCGATTACATGGATCGCGTGCGCCAGCAGGCCCGTGAGCTCGGCTACGTCGAAACGGTGTTCGGCCGGCGCCTGCAACTGCAGGAAATCCATTCCCGCAACGCCGCCCAGCGCGCCGGCGCCGAGCGTGCGGCGATCAATGCGCCGATGCAGGGCACCGCCGCCGACATCATCAAGCGGGCGATGGTGTCGGTGGATGCCTGGTTGCAGCAGCACGGCGACCGGGCCGACATGCTGCTGCAGGTGCACGACGAGCTGGTGTTCGAGGCCGATGCCGATTTCGTGGATACGCTGTTGGCGGAGGTGCGCCGGCGCATGGCCGGGGCTGCCGAACTCAGAGTGCCGCTGGTGGTGGACGTGGGCGTGGGCGCCAACTGGGACGAGGCGCACTGAGGCCGACACGCGGGAGCGGCGCCAGGCCGGTCGGATTGGTGCCGATTCCGGTACACACCGTGCCGCCATCGGCACGAGTTCCGTGACGGATTTCGCCTTCTGTGCCAATGGCTTGCACGACGGTGAACACGTCCTGAATCGAATGATTCCTTAACTGCCGCGTTCACGAACTTCTCATCTCCGCGAGGGTCTACTAAGCGCGTCGGATGCAATGTCCGGCGCCGGATCACTCCCTCCCCTGAGTGGATCCACCGGAGCCAGGTTCTCCCCAACCTGCGTCTCCAACCCCTGACCCCGCGGGCTTCCCCTGGCCCGCGGGGTTTTTATTTGGCAGTTCCCAACCTTTCCTGGCCGGGGCTGGCTCGCGGACGGTGAGCCTGCACGAGGAACCCGCGCGCCACCTGCGGTCGGACGATGGCCCCGAGTTCGTTAGCCGCGCCGTCCTCGACTGGCTGCAAGATGCCGGCATCGAGACGGCCCGTATCGAACCCGGCAAGCGCCGGAAGTTCAGCGTCTTCGTCTCGTCCGGAACGTCAGCAAGCCCGCCGAGCCGCGCGAACCGGCGCATCACCGGCGTGTCGTACAAGGCTCCTTCCATGGCCGGATCGCTCAAGGTGTACCACCGCTGCAGGCAGTGGATGCGCAGCATCGTCGCGCAGTCAGGGCGATTCGTTCTGAGCTTCCCTGGATCGCCCCGCTACCGGAAGCGGAGGTCTTCGGCCGGCAAAAACCGATCATCTCGTCTCGCGCAGCAGGTCGGCATCCGGGCTCTTCCGAGGAATCGCCGGCAGGACTACCATCTTTCCGGTCGCCGGTAGCTCCTTGTGTAAGGGGTTGAGCCTCAGGGCCCAGGCCTGAACCCGTTGCCACCGATGACGCTCACACCTTGCACCCCATGCGGGGAGGCTGACCGATGAACCGGGGCAACAGCTTCTTTCCCTACGCAGCTTCAGCGCTGTGCGGATTGATCGTCTACGTGGTCATCACCGTCGCGACCGGAAAGAATGAAGCGTGGGACGACGGTATCTATTATTCAGCCGGCATTCCTTTCATGAGCGCCGTGGCCTTCGTTCTCGGCTATTTGTTTCCTGCCAAGCCCTGGCGGTGGGCGGCGAGCATGGCTGGCGGCCAAGCGATCGGCGCCCTAATGTTCGGCAGCTCGCTGAGCTTGCTGCCGCTCGCCATGATCTTCATGGCGATCGTCTCGCTTCCGCAGCTCCTCGCTGCGTTCATCGGCTCCAAGCTCGCGCCGAAGAAGGTTTCGTGATGATGACTTTCCTCAAGTTCATCCTCGGCGTGGGACTGCTCGTTTACGCCTACCGAGCCTACGTCACGGGCGAAGTTCGGGCAGGAAGGAGTGGCCTAAGGCTTTACACGCCGACACGCAAAGACAATCCGATCGCTTTTCATTTCTTCGTCTGCCTCTATCTGTTCTGTGGCTTTGCTTTGTTGATTTGGGGCGTGCTCGTGCTTGCCGGTGTTGCGGAGCCGATGCGGCTGAATTGAGGTTCTTCACCCGCGTCAGGGAAATACCGCGCGGATTTTCAGGAAATGGCGGGCGTCGTCGCAGTAGCCGCAGGCCATCCGCAGGCGCGGCGGCACCAGTTCCACCGCAGGCCCGAACAGCGGCAAGTCCGATCCGGTCCACTCGGATGGGAGAGAACCTTGGCCGCCTGCTGGCGCAATCCGCTCAGCCGAGCTCGGCCAGCCAGTCGCGTGGACGCAGGTAGCCGGCCAGGCGGGCTTCGGCGCTGCCCGGCTCGGGCTGCCAGCCGTATTCGAAACGCACGCGCGGCGGCAGGCTCATCAGGATGGACTCGGTGCGGCCGCCGCTCTGCAGGCCGAACAGCGTGCCGCGGTCCCAGACCAGGTTGAACTCGACGTAGCGGCCGCGCCGGTACAGCTGGAACTCGCGCTCGCGCTCGCCGAAGGGCAGGGCCTTGCGCCGCTCGACGATCGGCAGGTAGGCGTCGAGAAAACCGTGGCCGACCGCCCGCGTGTAGGCGAAGCAGCGCTCGAAGCCGTCGGCGTGCAGGTCGTCGTAGAACAGGCCGCCGATGCCGCGCGCCTCGTTGCGGTGCTTGAGGAAGAAGTAGCGGTCGCACCAGGCCTTGTGTTCGCGGTAGCGGTCCGGTCCGAACGGCGCGCACAGATCGCGCGCCACCCGGTGCCAGTGCAGCACGTCCTCGTCGAAGGGATAAAACGGCGTCAGGTCGAAGCCCCCGCCGAACCACCACAGCGGCGGGCGGCCCTCCGGCCGGGCCTCGAAAAAGCGGACGTTGGCGTGCGAGGTCGGCACGTAAGGGTTGCGCGGATGGATCACCAGGGACACGCCTGCGGCCCGCCAGGGGGCGCCGGCCAGCTCTGGCCGGTGGGCGGTGGCCGAAGGGGGCAGGGTGGCGCCGGCCACATCGGAAAAGTTCACTCCGGCCTGCTCGAACACCGCGCCCTCCTTCAGTACCCGGGTACGGCCGCCGCCGCCCTCCGGCCGGGTCCAATCCTCCTGCAGGAAGCGGCCGTCGCCGTCGGCGCTTTCGAGGGCGGCGCAGAGGCGGTCTTGCAACTCGCGCAGGAAGGCATGGACGGCGGCGAAATCGCTCATGGCGGACCCCGGTGCGGAACAGTCGCCATGATAGCCGCCGGGCCGGCCGCTATAATCCGCGCGCCCATGAGTCCGCCACCCCTCCCGCCGCGCCTGCGCGTGCTCACCGAACCGCAGGCCGGCGCGCCGCCGCTGATCGCCTTCCGTTTCCGCGACCGGGCGGACTCGCTGCTGGACGTCGCCTGCCCGCTGCTGGCCGGGCCCGGAACCGAGACCTGGGACGTCGGCGACGACGACCACTATCGCCTGGTGACGATCGAACAGCAGGAATCCGGCGGAGACATCGAAGCGGCCGCGGATGCGGCCTACCGCCGTCTGCTGGCCGCGGTGCGGCCGTCGCCGCATCCCTACCTGCTGCGAATCTGGAACTACTTCGCCGCCATCAACGAGGGAGAGGGCGACCGGGAACGTTACCGTCGCTTCTGCGTCGGCCGGGCCCGGGCGGTGGACGGCATGTTCAACGACCCGCCGCCGGCCGCCACCGCCATCGGCGCCGACGCCGTGCCGGGCCGCTTGCAACTGCTGGCGCTGTGCTCGAAAGCCCCGGCCATCGCTCTGGAGAATCCGCGCCAGACCCCGGCCTGGCGGTACCCGCGGGAGCACGGCCCGGTGCCGCCCGGCTTCTCCCGCGGAGCGGTGCTGGACGCCGACACCGTGCAGCCGCGCCTTCTGGCCTCCGGCACGGCCAGCATCGTCGGCCACCTTTCCCGGCACGCCGGCGACTTCGCCGCCCAGCTGCGCGAGAGCCTGGAAAACCTGGCCGCCCTGCTGGCCGAGGGCGAGCGTCACACCGGCCGCCGGTTCGGCCTGCCGGACTGCGAGGCCCTGCGCGTCTACCTTCGCCACCCGCGCGACCTGGCTACCGCCCAGGCCGTCATGGCCGCCAGCGGCATACCCGCCGCCCGCATCGCCTACCTGCGCGGCGACGTCTGCCGCCGCGAACTCGACGTCGAACTGGAGGGTGTGTTCGCTGCGTCCTGAAGGAAGGGGCTCATCCGCGCAGATCCGCAGCGAAGAACACTCACTTCAAGCTGCGCTCGAACAGTTCGAAGATGCGTCGGTACTGGTCGTACCAGCTTTCCGGGTGCTGATAGGCGTGGCGTTCCAGCGGGTAGCTGGCCAGTTCCCAGTCGTGCTTCCTCAGCTCGATCAGGCGCTGGGCCAGTCGGACCGAATCCTGGTAGAAGACGTTGTCGTCGATCATGCCGTGGCTGATCAGCAGGCGGCCCCGCAGGTTCTCCACGTACTCGATCGGGGAACTGCGCCGATAGGCTTCCGGGTCAAGCTCCGGGGTGTTGAGGATGTTCGAGGTGTATTCGTGGTTGTAGCTGGTCCAGTCGGTGACCGGCCGCAACGCGGCGCCGGCCTTGAATACCTCCGGCGCACGGAACAGCGCCATGAAGGTCATGAAGCCGCCGTAGCTGCCGCCATAGATGCCGACCCGGTCCGGATCGCCCTGGTGCTCTGCCACCAGGTACTTCACGCCGTCCAGATAGTCCTCCAGTTCCGGATGGCCCATGCGCCGGTAAATGGCGGTGCGCCAGTCGCGGCCGTAGCCCTCGGAGGCGCGGTAGTCCATGTCCAGGACGATGTAGCCGTTCTCGACCAGCAGCTGGTGGAACATCTGCTCGCGGAAATAGACCGGCCAGCGCGCATGCACGTTCTGCAGGTAGCCGGCGCCATGCACGAACATCACCACCGGGTACTTTCGGCCCGGCTCCAGGGTCTCGGGCCGGTACAGCTTGGCCCAGATCGTGCCGGCGCCGTGGCCGGACGGCACCCGCACGAAGCGGGGCGCCAGCCATTGCCGGGCCCGGTAGTCGGCGCTGCGGGTGTCGGTCAGCTTCACCGCTTCGCCGCCGGTCACCGCCTGCACCGCCAGCTGCGGCGGTACGTGTGGAGCCGACCAGCGCAGCAGCAGCCGGCTGCCGTCGGGCGAAAGCTCGAAGCTCTCGACGCCGTCCAGGGCGGTGACTTCGCGCACCTCGCCACCGGTGCTGGGCACGGCGCAGACTTCGTAGTCACCGGGCCATTCGCGGTTGCAGAGGAAATAGGCGGTGCCGCCGTCCGGCGACCACTGCGGCGACGAGGCCTCCCAGCGGCCGCCGGTGATGCGCTGGGCCGGCCGGCCCGGCACCACGGTGTACAGGTGCGACCAGCCGCTTTCCTCCGACAGCAACCAAAGCGTGCGGCCGCCGGGCAGCCAGCCGAAATCGTTGAAGTTCCAGTTGATCCAGGCCGGGTCGGTCAGGCGATGCGCCGGCTGCAGGCGGGCGGCCTGGAAGTCCACGGTGGCGATCCAGCGGTCCTTGTTGTCCACGGCCCGCGCCATCAGCGCCACCTGGCCACTTTCGGCCGACCAGCGGAAACCCTCGATGCGCACGGTGCGCTCGCCTTCCAGCGGCTTGAGTCCGGCTTTGCGGCGCAGCTCGGCCAGGGGGTCGCGGTCGATGCCGGGCAGGGCCGACAGCGGCAGCTCGCGCACCGAGCCGTCCTGCAGGTCCACCAGCTTCAGGGCCTGGCCCAGCGGCGGATTGCGGCCGACCCGGGTGCGCACGTCTTCCGCTTCCTCGTAGCCCGACTCGGTGACGTATTTGGGCATCTTGCCGGCGCGACCCTTGTCGGCGCCCTTGGGCTCGGTCACCACGATCAGCCAGCGGCCGTCCGGCGATACCGTGGTGGCGGCGATTTCGACTCCTTCACCCAGGTAGACCGGCGCGGTGGCACGGGTCGGATCGGCCTTGCGGTCGGCCTCGGATTTTTCGCGCTGGGCCTCGCGGAAGGCCTTCTCGCGGGCCAGGGTGCTGCTCAGGCGAAGCTGGTGCTCGCGCAGGGCATCCGGTTCGGGCGGCGCGCCGGGGTCCTTGCCGCTGCGGGGCAGGGCGACCGGTTCGACCAGGCGGGTGGCCGGCGACCAGCGGAACCAGTCGTGACCCACCCGCCACAGCACCGAGCGGCCGTCGGCGCCGAAACGCGGTTCGGCCTCGGCCTCGGCGCTGCGGCTGAGTTGTACCAGCGGGCCGCCGAGCTGCCGCAGGAACACGTCGCCGTTGCGGACGAACACCGCATGCCGGCGCGACGGGTCGTATTGCGGGGCCGGGCCGTCCACGTCGGCCAGGGCGGCGCCCTCCAGCTTCACCGCTTCGCCGCCGGCCGCCGGCACCGTCCACAGTTCGCGTATCGGCGCGCCCTCGCGCTTGAGGGTGTAGTAGGCGCGCTGCCCGTCCAGCGACCACCAGGCCGCTTCCACCGGCGGACCGATCCAGTCGGGGTGGGCCATGGCGCGGTCCAGTGTCAGCGGCTCCTGGGCCAGGGCGGGCAGGCTGGCGGCTGCCAGCAGGTTCAGGGCCAGGTGGCGGACGAAGGAACGGGGGCGTTGCGGCATGTCGGCTCCGGAAGGACGGACAACGGACCGGCAAGCCTAACAAAGCGACCGGGCGCCGCACCGTGCCGCCTTTCCCATGCCGGCGATTGCGGCGACAATCCCGGCCAGCCCGCCGGCACCGCCCATGCAAGCCTACGTCTACAAGTCCCTGCGCAAGGCCGACACCTACGTATTCCTGCGTAAGCGGGACGACTTCGCCGTGTTGCCGGAACCGGTGCGGGCACCCTTGGGCCAGTTGGCGTTCGTGCTGGCCCTGGAACTGGACGAGGGCCGCAGGCTGGCCCGTGCCGATGCCGGCGTGGTGCGCGCCAACCTGGCCGCGCGCGGCTTCCATGTCCAGTTCCCGCCTGCGCTGGCGACGGTCCCCCCGGCCGATGACTGAGTCCCGGCCCGCCGGTTCGCCCTGGCTGTGGCTGATGCTCGGCCTGGGCTTGTCGGCCCTGGCCTGGCTGGGGCCCTGGCCGGGTCTGGTCGGCGTCTGGCTGGCGCAACCCGCGTTCGCGCTCGCACTGTCCCTACATCGCGGCCTGCGGTCCGAGCGTCTGCCGCCGGCCCTGCTCAGGCGGGATCTGCTGGGCCTGGCACTGCTGTGGGGCGCAGCGATCGTCCTGCTGGCCCTGGCCACTGCCTGGCCGATGCGGGCGCTGCGGGAAACCGGTTCGCTGGCGTCCGCGTTGGGGCTTGGCAGCCTGGCCGGGCTGGCGCTGCTGGCCTTCTGGCGGGCCTGGCCGGCCTTCGGTCTGGCCGAGCGCGACGGCGCCCGCCTCGCCACTCTGGCGGCCGCCGTCGGCAGCGGCCGGCCGGAGGACGCGGGGCGAGGCTTCCTGGTGGCGCTGGCCGTGTTCCTGGTGGCCGCCGGCGGCCTGCTCCTGGCCTGGCCCGGCCTGGTGCCGGCGTCGGCGCGGCCGGCGGCCTGGCTGGGCCAGGCGCTGGTCGCCCTGCTGGCCCACGTCGCGATGGTGCACTGGGGGCGCCCGCCAGCCGCCGAACCGGCCCTGCCCACCGGCTTGCCGATCGTCGGTGACGATCAGGACGATGTGCCGCGGCCGCCCGAAGTCGAACCCGAAGATCTCGACGCGAGGCTTTACGCCGCCGCCCGCAACGGGCGGACCGAGGCTGCCCTGATGGCCCTGGACGAAGGGGCCGACCCGCATGCCCTGCCGGCGGAAGACGAGCGCGACCAGCGCACCTTGCCCATGCTGGCGGCCCTGCTGGGCGACCTGCGCCTGTTGCGCGAACTGATTGCCCGCGGCGTCGACCTCAACGAGGAGCACGCCGGGCTGACGCCCCTGCTGGCCGCCACCCGGGACAGCTGGCACGGCCGCCCCGAGGCGGTGATGACCTTGTTGGCCAACGGCGCCGACCCGCGGCGTCCTGACGCCGAAGGCAATACGCCGCTGCATCACGCCGCACGCAGCACGGACCCGGCCGTGGCCGCCTTGCTGCTGGATGCCGGCGCCCAGCTGGAAGCGCTCAATCATGAGGGCCACAGCCCCCTCGGCGTGGCTTGTGCCGCCGGCAACTGGCGTCTGGCCAGGTTCCTGATGGAGCGGGGTGCCAAGCCGGAGCCCGTCGGCGGGCAACCGGCCCTGCTGGCCGCCGCCAGCGGCGACGACGACCCGGCCGGCGTGCAGCTGCTGCTGCGGCACAAGGCCCGGGTGGACGCCCGCGGCGAACACCAGCGCACCGCCCTGTTGCAGGCCTGCGCGAACGGCAACGCCGAGATCGTCGCTGCGCTGCTGGAGGCCGGGGCCGACCGCAATGCCCGCGACGCCGACGAACTGACGCCCTTGCTGGAAGCGGCCCGCGGCGCCCATGCCGAGGTCCTGGCGCGATTGGCGCAGGCGCGCCCCGATGTCGCCGCGGTCGATGCCCAAGGCCGCAACGCGCTGATCCTGGCTGCCGAAGCCGGCGCCCCTCCCGAGTTCCTGCGTCATCTGATCGCCATGGGGGTGAACCCGGAGCAGCGTGACCACGCCGGCCGGCGTGCCCTGGAGGTGGCCTTGGGCAACGGCCGCTGGCCGCAGGTGGCGGTGCTCGACCCCACCTGGCCCTTGCCGGCCAGCGTGGCCGAAACCCTGGTCGAGGGGCGCCTGGAGAAGTCGCCCAGGGAGTTGCTGCGGGAAGCGCTGGCCGCCGGCCGGCTGGAGTCGGCCGAGGCCATGCTGCGTCTGGGCGCGGGGCCTGAAGGCCCCGCGCTGGCTTCGTTGCTGCTGGAGTTCGCCGCCGAGGGCGAAGCGGACCTGTTCGCCTGGCTGCTGCGGCACGGCGCCCGCGCCGACGCCCCGGTGGACGGGCAGGACAGCGTGCTGTTCCACCTGCTGGCGCGGGGCGGCCCGGCCATGCCGGCGCTGATGCATCTGCTCGAGATCGGCACGCCCGTCGCCGGGCGGGGCGGCCTGGCGCGCTGGCTGCGCGCCTGCCTGGTCGGCGACCACACCTTGCGCAGTCACGAGCAGATGGCCCTGGCCCTGTTGGAGCGCGGCGCGGACGCTTTCGGCGACGACGCAGGCGACCCGCCGCTGGCGCTGGCCATCCGCCTGGGTTGGGCGCGTCTTGCCGAGCGCCTGCTGGCGACCGGCGCCGACCCGAACCAGCGCGATGCCCGCGGCCTGAGTCCTTTGCATGTGGCCGCGCAACTGGGGCGCGAGAGCGCGATCCGTTTGCTTATCCGGCACGGCGCCTCGCCGGCCCTGGCGGCGCCGGACGGCCAGACCCCCCTGGGCCTGGCCCTGGCGGCGGACCGGCGCGAGCTGTGCCGCTGGCTGGAATGGCGCCGCTGGCAACTGCCGGGCCGGGCGCTGCAGCCCGCCGACCTGCCCGCGGCGGCCATGGCCGGCGACCTCGACGCGGTCGCCCGGCTGCTGGAGCTGGGACTGCCGGTGGATGCCACCGATGCCCAGGGGTGCACGGCCCTGCTGCGTGCCGCCGGAGGCGGCCACGACGAGGTGGTGGAGCTGCTGCTGCGGCATGGCGCCGACACCGGCCTGGCCGCCCGTACCGGTGCCACGCCGCTGTCGGCGGCGATCAGCATGCGGCACGTGGACGTGGTCGAGCGCTTGCTGCGGGCAGGCGCCGGCGCGGACCAGACGCTCCCGGGCGAGGTGACGCCACTGATGCTGGCTGCCGCCTTGGGGCAGCCGGAGATCATCGCCCGTCTTCTCGCCCACGGCGCCGACGTGCGGGCCCGGGACGGCCAGGGTCTTGGCGTGCTGCACTGCGCCGCCCTGCATGCCTTCTCGTCCAGGGACCGGAGCCGGGTGCTGGCGCTGCTGGACGCCTTGCTGCTGGCCGATGCCGAACCGGATGCCCGCAACGAGGCGGGCCAGACCCCGCTGCTGCTGCTGCTGGGCGCCCGGGCGGAGCCCGGCGCCACCTGCGACGAGGAGGTGCTGCTGGCGGCGATGGATCGCCTGCTGGCCGAGGGGGTGGATCTGGACGCGCGCGATGGCCGGGGCCTTGCGCCCCTGCATCTGGCCGCCCTGCACGGTTTGCCGCGGGTGGTCCAGCGCCTGTTGCGCGAGGGGGCCGACCGGCAGGCCCGCGATGCCCTGGGCCGCACACCGCACGATCTGGCGGTGCTTCGCGGTTTCGTGGACGTGGCGGCCGAGTTCGAGCCCGGCCGTTCGGGCGGGCCGCCCTCCCTGGCGAGGTTCCTGCGCGACCCGCGTTGAGGGGCGGTCGTTCCGGGGCGGGCGGGAATCCGGGAAGGGTCGGGCGACCGTCCAGACGCGTCGCAGTGCGGGTTGACATCCGCCGGGGAACCGACGATAAGAGGGGCATCTGTTGTGACACAGTTCACACTTCCGCGGGAGCGGTTCGCTCTCCGGGCGTGTCTTGCTTCCGGCTGGTCCGCGCGGCCGGAAGCGATAGGGGGTTCCGCGGAGACAATTCGGACAGGGGATGGGCTGCGATGAACGCCAAGGGGAATGGTTTCGGCGCCGGCAAGGGGAATCCGCAGGGAATCAGGCAGGGCAGGCGACCGCGGGTAGCGCCGGTCGCGAATGCCGTCAGGACGGCGCTTGCGTTTTCGGCCCTGGCCCTCGCGACCGCCGGCCCGGCCTGGGCCTGCGACATCCTGGCGCCGTCACCCGGCGACACCGTCACCTGCGACAACGCCAACTACCCGGACACCATCGACTACGGGGTGGATGACCTGACCGTCGTCGTCGGCGACGGTGTCAACCTGACCACGGTGACCCCGGCGGCGGGCGACGATGGCGTCTACCTGTACGGTGGCGGGGCGCAGGTGGTGGACGTGAGCGCCTACGCCTATGTCAGCGTCAGCGACGCCATCGGCGTCCATGTCGACAGCGGCGGCAGCGCCGACATCGGAAACGCGGGGTCGATCTACGCCTACAACGGCTCCGGCATCATCGCCGATGCGGTGGACGATGTCACCGTCACCAACACCGGAATCGTTTACGCCTACGGGAGCGGTTTCGTGTCAGGCATCGAGGCGACGTCCGACTACGGAACGGCCGCCGTCACCAACAACGGCGCGGTGTACACCTACTCGACCGGATCCTTCGCCGGCGGCATCTATGCCAACGGACGGTATGGGGCCAGTGTCGCCAACACCGGCCTGGTGGACGCCGAGGCCTACGGCAGCGCCATCGGCATGGCCGTCGTCGCCAGCGACGGTCTGGCCCAGGTGGACAACCGGGGTGGCGTGTACGCGACCAGCCGCTACTACGGAAACGCCTATGCCATCGCCGCCTACGGCCAGGAAGTCGAGGTGGGCAACAGCGGCGGCGTGAGGGCAATCGCCTTTTACGGCAATGCGGTCGGCATTGGTGCCTATGGGTATCTTGGGGTGTCGGTGACCAACGACGGCTCCGTCTATGCCGGTGCCTACTACGCTGCGACCGGCATACGGGCCTTCGGCTACGGTGACGTTGTCGTCGAGAACAACGGTTACGCCGGCGCCTATTCGTATTATGGCGGCGACGCCATCGCCATCGAGGGCCGCTCGGTCAACGGCAGCGTCACCATCATCAACACAGGCGCGGCCATCGCCGAGGCCAACGGCTCCTACGGCAATGGCATCGGCCTGTACGGCTACTCGATCTACGGCGACGTCGCCATCACCAACACCGGCGCGGCGGTCGGCAGTGCAAACGGAAGCTATGGCGTCGGTGACGGCATTTTCGCCTCCGGGGTCAACGTCAGCGTGGACAACCAGGGTGCGGCGATCGGCGAAGGCGGCTATTGGGGCGCCGGCATCGAGGTCCAGGGCGGGAACTCGGTCTACGTAAGCAACAGCGGCTATGCCTACGGAGGCGGCAGCTACTACGGCTTCGGCATCTACGCCATTGGCGGCGCCGGCGGCGCCACAGTGGCCAACTCCGGCGTTGCCGTCGGCCAGTCCTACGGTTTCGCCCACGGCATCTATGCCGAGTCCGGCGGCGACACGACGGTGACCAACGCCTATGGCGGCCTGGTGGTCGGCGGCGACGCCACCGGCAGCTTCACCGGCACGGGCATCCACGCCATGAGCTACGGCATAGATGCAACGGTGTCGGTGGACAATGCCGGCCAGGTCATCGGCCAGGGCTACTACGGGGGAACCGGCATTGAAGCGCTGGCGCTGAACGAGGGCAGCACCGCCATCGTCAGCAACAGCGGCTTCGTTTATGCCCAGCAGTACTCGAAATACGGCTACGGTGCCAACGGCATCGTTGCGGTTGGCGACGCCGGCGCCTCGATCGACAACCAGTACGGCGGCGTCGTCGTGGCGGTCTCCGGCGGTCTGGCCTACGGCGCGCTGGCCTTGTCCCAGTCCGGCGACGCCACCGTCGTCAACGCCGGCGACATCGTCGCCGTCAGCACCGACGCCAGCAAGTACTACGGCGCCTATGGCGTGGTCGCCGCCTCCGGCTACGGTTCCGCCACGGTGGACAACTCCGGGTTCGTCGGCGCCTACTCGGTCGGCTACTACCGGGCCACCGGCATTACCGCCAGCGGCCCCGCCGGCGCCACGGTAATCAATTCGGGCGAGGTCAACACCTACGGCAAGTACAGCATCGGCATCCAGGCGAACGCCGGCGACGGCATCGCGCAGGTGGACAACACCGGCCTGGTGGTCGCAGAGGGCAAGTACAGCTATGGCGCGATCGCCATCAGTTCGCTCGGCGACGCCATCGTCGGCAACGACGGTACCGTGATCGCGGACGGCTATGCGCTCGGTGCCGGCCTGCTGGCGCTCTCCACCGACGGCGACGCCAACGTGACCAATGGCGCCTACGGCTCCGTCTACGCCTATGGCGATTCCGCGGCGTTCGGCGTCTATGCCAGATCCACCTACGGCAACGCCTCGGTAAGCAACGATGGCGGGACCATCGGCGCCCAGTCCTACGGCGGAAACGCTCTTGGCATCGCCGCCGGCGGGTATACCGCCAACGTCGACAACAGTGGGCTCGTTCAGGCGGTCGGCTACTACGGCGCTACCGGCGTGGCGGTTCAGGCGCAGTCTTCGGCAGTGGTGGACAACGCCGGCAGCATCTACGCGGTCGCCTACAACGGCGACGCGACGGGTGTCCAGGCCATTGCCTACGGAAGCGTGTCCGTCCACAACTCCGGGATCATCGGGGCGGGCTCCCTCGCCTACGACGCCATCGGCATCCTGGGCTACACCGCCTACGGCGACGTCTCGGTAAGCAACGAAGGCGGCGTCCTGGCGGTTTCCAAGTACGGACTAGCCGACGGCGTGTTCGCCTACGGACAGAACGTCGTCGTGGCCAACGACGGCTACATCGGCGCCTACGGTGCCACCTGGGCCGCAGGTATCGAGGCCCAGGCGCTGGACAGCGTCGCCGTTACGGTCGGTGCCGACGGTACCATCTTCGCCTACTCCGGCCAGTACGCGATGGGCATCTACGCCTCCGGCGGCGCCGGCGGCGCCCTGGTTGAAAATGCCGGCTCGATCGAGGCCCAGGGCTACGTTGCCATGGGAATCTACGCGGATGCGGGCGGCGACGTCACGATCGGCAACAGCGGCGACATCGTCGCCGGGGAGATCACCTATTACGGCGGCTACCTGTACGGCAGCGCTCTGGGTACGGGCATACACGCCTCCAGTTACGGCGTTGACGCGGCAGTGGTCGTCAACAACAGCGGCAGTGTTTCGGCAGCGGGCTACTTCGGCGGTACCGCCATCGAGGCCATCGCGCTCAACCCGGGCGGCACCGCCAGCGTGACCAACAGCGGTACCGTCCAGGCCTACCAGTACGCCAAGTACGGCTACGGCACCGGCGGTATCGTCGCCGCCGGCGACGCCGGTGCGGGCATCGACAACAGCGGCCTGGTGGACGTGTTCTCGGGCGGGACGGCCTACGGCCTGTTGGCCTTGTCCCCTTCCGGCAATGCCAGTGTCGTCAACTCCGGTGACGTATACGTCGAATCCACCGCCTTCAAGTACTACGGTGCCTACGGCATCCTCGCCAGTTCGCAGGGCGGGACCGCCACGATCGACAACAGCGGCCTGGTGGACGTGTCCGGCAAGTACGCCTACGGCGTGCTGGCGAGCGCCTACACCGACGCCGTGGTCACCAATGCCGCCGGCGGCGCGATCAATGCCTATTCCGGCTTCAATGCCGCCTTCGGGGCGCTTGCCCTGTCGGCGACCGGCAACGTGTCGATCACCAATGCCGGCAGCATTTACACCAACGGCAGCGGCACCAGCACCAGCGTCGGCGCGTTCGGCATCTCTTCCGCCGGCGACACGCTGGTCGTCAACAGCGGCGACATCAGTGCCTACAGTTATGCGGGCATGGCTGTGGGCGCCTTGTCCCGGGCGCTTTACGGCCAGGCCACGGCCGACAACAGCGGCGACGTCTACGCATTCTCCCGGTATGGCTCGGCCTCCGGGCTGATTGCCCAGGGCGATGCGGCGATCGCCACCAATTCCGGAACGATCAGCGCCGAAGGGTATTACGGCGGCATCGGCATCTCTGCCTACGGCGTTTCCTCGGCGGCGATAGACAATGCCGGTGACGTCGGCGCGTATGCGTATGATGGGGCGGCCGTCGGTCTGTACGGCTATTCGCCCGGCGGCACGGTGGTGGTCGGCAACTCCGGCAACGTCCTCGCCTCGTCGGTGCTCGGATTGTCTATCGCGGCCCGAGCGCAGTCCGCCTACGGGAGTGCGCTGGTGGACAACGGCGGCTCGCTGGTCGCCAACGGCGTCAATGGCGCCGGCGTGGGCGCCGCCGCCATCAGCGGCGCGGGCGACGTCGGGGTGGTCAACAGTGGCAGCATCCATGCGACCTCGCTTTACGCCGACGCTTATGGCGCCTTCGCGGTCGGTGTCAGCGCTGCCATCACCAATTCCGGCGACATCACGGCGGTATCGGACAACACGGCATTTGCCGTGTACGCGGCCGGCTACTACCTGGCGTCGGTAAGCAACGCCGCGGGTGGCATCGTCTCGGCGATCAGCGATTACGGTCAGGCGGTCGGTCTGGTCGCGGTGAGCCAGTTCGGCGATGCCATCCTGGACAATGCCGGCGAGATACTGGCGGAAACGATCGGCGGCAGCGCCATCGCCGCCTACGTGGCCGGCTACGGCTCGGCACAGGTGAGCAACAGCGGCACGATCCATGCCAGCGCCGGCGATCCGTCCGGCTCGGCGGTGGGCCTGGTGGCGATCAGCGACGGCGACGTCACCGTGACCAACAGCGGCACCATCTCCGCCGACCATGACACCGTCGCGGTCGCGGTCAGCATGGTGTCCGATACCGGCGTCGCCCGCTTGTACAACAGCGGCACCATCGAAACCGGTGCGCCTGCCGGCGGCTCGATCGCCGTGCTCGGCGGCGACCAGGTAGACGAAGTGCACAACACCGGCGAGATAAACGGCGCCATCATCACCGGCGCCGGCGACGACCTGATCAACAACGCAGCCGGCGGAAGCTGGTACCTGGTCGGGCCTGGCAGCGACCTGGGAGACGGCGCGGACAACATCGACAACGCTGGCACGCTCACCATCGTATCGGGCGTACTGGAAGCCGGTGCCGGTGACGACAGCCTGTACAACGCCGGCCTGCTGGTGCTGGCCTACTCGGGTATCGATCTTGGCGATGCCGACAGCGGCAACGTCTTCGTCAACTCCGGCACGATCCAGGTCATTGGTGACAGTTACATCGACCTGGGTACGGCGGGTGGCGGCATGGCCATCGTTTCGGGCGAATCGATCTCGACGCCGCTGGCGCTCGGCCCGACCTCCGGTGCCTTGGCCAACGACGGGGTGATCAGCTTCGTGGACGGCGCGACCGACGATGTGCTGACGGTATACGGCAACTTCGGCGGCGACGGTGCCATCCACGTGGACGTCGATCTCGCCGCCGAAACCAGCGACATGCTCTATGTCGAAGGTGACATCGTGGGCAGCGATCCGCAGACCATCAACGTTTCGATCACCGAGATGCCGGCCGACCTGGACATCGGTCCGATCACGGTGGTGGTGGCCAGCGGAGATGCGGACCCGAATGCCTTCGTCGCGGGCAGCCTGACCGGATTCGAGAGCGAACTGCTCGCCTTCGGGCTGACGGTGGACCACTCGGTGGCGGGCACGGACAACCTGTTCAGCCTGGCCATCGTCGCCGACGGCCTGAGCGACGGCGGCGTCCTCGCCGCTACGGTGGCGCCGGGAGTGCATTCGCTGATAGGGACCAGTGTCGGCACCCTTCGCCAGCGCGTCGGCGTTCTGCCGACGCTGGACGGGATGAACGGGCTCGGACCCTGGGTGCGCTGGTTCGACAGCGATGGTGATGTCCGCCCCACCGGCAGCGGTTTCGCAGCCGGCGAGAATCTCGGGTTCTCGCAGCAGTCCGATGGTATCGAGATCGGCATGAACTTCACGGTCGGCCACGGCTTCCATTACGGCGTGCTGCTGGGCAAGGCCGACGGCCGGCGTGGACTGGCCGGGGGTTCCGGCAGCGATCAGACCGACCTGGACAGCGCAGGCCTCTATGCCACCTGGTTGCGCGGCGATTTCTATTTCGACGCGTCGTGGCGCTGGATGGACTTCGAGTCCCGCCTGCGTACGGCGACCGCCAGCTACCAGACCAGCGGCAATGCCAGGGCATTCAACCTGGAGGCGGGCTACACCGGCTGGAAGGTCGGCGCCATGACCCTGGTGCCTCAGATCCAGTACACCCGCATCCGCATAGACAACATGGATCCGGTGGCCGGCACATTGACCGAGGCCAGGCTGGACGGCGGTGATTCCGAGCGCTTGCGCGTCGGCCTGGGGCTCGAGCACAGTTTCCTTACCGGCAACGGTATTCGGCTCACGCCCTACGGCAGCCTGAGCGCCATACACGAGTCGGATGGCCGCAGCAGCTTCATCGTCAACGGCGACCCGACGCTGGCGGGCAGCGTGGAAGCGGATGGCACGACCGGCCAGCTCGAACTCGGCATCGGCGTGCAAAAGGGCGGCTGGTCGCTGACCGGCGGCGTCAACTGGAATGATGGCGGCGCGGTGGACAGCACATTCGGCGGCCAGCTAGTGGTGCGCTGGACCTGGTGACGGAATCCGGCGTGGCGACCGTGGAGGTCGCCGCGCCGCCGCCAGGGATGGGAGAAGACAGGCTGGAGCAGGACGTGGCAAGAAAGAAGAGCGATGGGGAAGACCTCCGCGACCAGACCGGCCCGGAGCAGGAACTGGAATCCGGGCTTCAGACGGTCGGCGCGGAAGCCCCGCCGGCGGCATCCGGCGCTTCGTCGCAAGCCCAGGCGCCCAAGGATCTGACCAAGCTCAACGTACAGAAGGCCTGTTCGCGCGGCCTGGCCGGGTGGCTGGCCATGAATCGGGTATCGCTGGCGATCACTTCGTACCAGACCGGCCGCATCTATCTGGTCGGCAGCGATCAGCAGGGACGGGTTTCGTTCTTCGAGCGCATTTTCGAGCGTGCCATGGGCGTGGTCGGCAACGCCCAGCGCATCTACCTGGGCGGGCTGTACCAGGTCTGGCGGTTCGAAAACGTGCTGAGGCCGAACGAGACCGTTCATGGCCGCTTCGACAAGTGCTACGTGCCGCGCAATGCCCAGACGATCGGCGATCTGGACATCCACGAGTTGGGCATACGCAAGGACGGCAGGGTGGTGTTCGTGAACACCAAATACTCCTGCCTGGCCGAGCTGAGCCTGACCCACAGCTTCAAGGCGATCTGGAAGCCGAAGTTCATCAGCAAGCTCGCCCCGGAAGACCGCTGCCATCTCAACGGCCTGGCAATGGTGGACGGTCGGCCGAAGTACGTTACGGCGGTTTGCCGTAGCGACACCGTCGACGGCTGGCGCGACCGGCGCCGCGACGGCGGCGTGGTGATCGACGTCGAAACCGACGAGATCGTCTGCGAGGGGCTGTCCATGCCGCACTCGCCGCGCTGGGCCAACGGCCGGCTATGGGTGCTCAATGCCGGCACCGGACACCTGGGCTGGGTGGACCTGGAGAAGAAGAAGTTCGTACCGCTGGCCTTCGTGCCGGGCTTCGCCCGCGGCCTGTCTATCGCCGGCAATGTGGCAGCAGTCGGCCTGTCCAAGCCGCGCAACCAGCGCTTCGAGGGCCTGGATCTGGATGAGGAGCTGCGTAAGCGCGATGCCGAGCCGTGGTGCGGTGTGCAGATCGTTTCGTTGGCCAACGGCGACGTGCTCAACTGGATCCGTTTCGATGGCGACATAAGCGAGGTGTTCGACGTGTGCTTCCTGCCAAACGTCCGCAACCCGATGCTGATCGGTCTGCGTACACCGGAGATCCGCGACCTCATCACCTTCGAGTCGGCGATCCCGGCGGCTGCCCCCGCTGCGGCGGAGGCCGGCGCATGAGCCGGGTGTGGTTGTCGCTGGCCGGGCTGATGCTGGCGCTGCCGCTTGTGGCGATCGGCCAGGAGCAGCCGGTGCGTGCCGACCAGCACCCCGGCGACGCGGTATTCAAGCGCTGGGATGCCGACGGCAACGGCGTGCTGTCGCAGCAAGAGTTCCGCAGGGGCTGGGACACGTTGCGGCAGCGTGCGGCAGTCACCCGTCTGCGCGCCCAGTTCGAGCGGGTGGACCGCAACGACGACGGTGCCATCGATGACCAAGAGTACCGCGGGCTGTTGCTGGTGCGCCGGGCTGGCGACCAGGCTCCGCCGCTGTCGCGCTTCGACGGCAACAAGGACGGCAGGCTGCAATTCGACGAGTACGTTTCGATGGTCCGGCAGATGGGACCGGTGCCGGCAGGCACCGCGGGGAAGGATTCGCCAGAATGAGTTTCGAGATCATCCCGGTCTGGAAGCAGGTCACGCCCGAACTCAAACAGGAGCTGCGCGAGTTCTGGGAGCGCAACAGGGCGCTGGCCAGCGGCGAACAGGCGGACATGCGCGCGGACCAGGCGGTCTGCATCGGTCGGGACGAGAACGGCAGGGTGTGCGCGGTGGGTACTGCGGTGCTGCGGATCCTGCCGCGGCTGAGGCAGCCGACCTACTACTACCGGCAGTTCTTCGACCCTTCCAAGCGCGGCCAGCACCAGACGGTGCCGTTCGTGCGACGGGTTTGTGAGGTGCTCCAGGCATGGAATGCCGCCCAGGCCGAGCCGGAAGCCATCGGTGTACTGGCCGAGTTGCAGAACCGCATGTTGTCCGGCCGTTACGCCACCGCCCAGGTGCCCGAAGCCGGCTTCACCTTCATCGGCTACTCGCCGCGCGGATTTCCGCTGTTCGTTTCCTATTTCGAGGGTGCGGTGCTGAAGCCGCCTGCGCCGCTGCGCCGTACCCGCCAACCAGGCGCTGCCGTCGGCAACGTCCAGCATTGACGCTACACAACGGGGACAAGGGGATACCGAAATGAAACTGAAGATGAGCCTGCTTAGCGCCGCCATTCTGCCGGTGCTTGCCCTGGTCGCGCTGCCGGCGTTCGCCGGCGAGGCGCGTCCGGCCACGCCAGCCGCCAAGGCCGCCGCTGCCGCGCGCGCCCAGGCGCTTCTCGACGGAGCCGGTACCGGACGCGTGCATCGCGCGGTCGGCGACGAGTTCTCGGCGCAGATCCAGTCGGTGATCATAGACGACGACGGTACCGAGCATGTGCGCTTCAATCGTGTCTGGAGCAATGGCCTGCCGGTGATTGGCGGCGACTTCGTGGTCCATGCGCGCGGTGGCGAGCTGGTCGGCATCAGCCAGACCCTGGACACCGCCCGGCGTCCGGCCGGCACCCGTGCCGCCTTCGGCCGCAGCTACGCCGTCAACGCGGCGCGCGGCGCATTCGGCCTGCGCGTGCAGGGCACACCCAGCGCCCGTCAGGTCGTCTATGCCCGCGGCGGCATCGAACCGGTTCTGGCGCACGAGGTCGTCCTGCGCGGCATGCGGAGTGACCAGACGCCGACCGAAATGCATTACATCGTCAGTGCCCAGGACGGTCGTTTGCTGGACAAATGGGATGCCATCCATGTCGCCCGTCCCGGTCGCGACAAAAACACCTGCGCCACCGGCACGCCGGCCAGCGGTACCGGCCATGGCATCACCGTCGGCACGGTGAGCGTGGATACCGCCGACTGCGGTTCGAACTACCAGCTCAAGGACCTGGTTCGCGGCGGCGGCAGCACCAACAACATGGGCATGCGCACCGCCGGCATGGGCACCGTCTTCGCCGATGCCGACAATGTCTGGGGCAACGGCACGGTGTCCAGTTCCCAGTCCGCCGGCGCCGAGGCCCATTACGGCATCGCGACGACCTGGGACTATTTCCTGGACGAGCACGGCCGGCTTGGTATCGCCGATGACGGCGTCGGCGCGGTCGCCCGCGTCCACTACGGCCGCAACTACGTCAACGCCTTCTGGAGCGATGCCTGCTTCTGCATGACCTTCGGCGACGGCGACAACGGCGTGAACTACTACCCCTTGACCGTGCTGGACGTGGCGGCCCACGAGATGACCCACGGGGTGACCAGCCGGACCGCCAACCTGATCTATAGCGGCGAATCCGGTGGCCTGAACGAGGCGACCTCGGACATCTTCGCCGCCATGGTCGAGTATTACGCCAACAATGCCAGCGATCCGGGCGATTATCTCATCGGCGAGGAGTTCATCGTCGGCAATCCCGGCAATCTGGCCCTGCGCTACATGTTCAAGCCAAGCCTGGATGGTCGTTCGTACGACTGTTACGTCTCTGGCATGGGCTCGGACGACGTGCACTACACATCCGGCGTCGCCAACCACTTCTTCTACCTGCTGGCGGAAGGCGCCGTGGTGCCGGCCGGGTTCGGCGCCGGCACGGCCGACGACCTGAGCCCGGCCGACCTGGTCTGCAACGGCAACACCGCGCTGACCGGCATCGGCCGCGAGAAGGCCGGCAAGATCTGGTACCGCGCCCTGACGGTCTACATGACCTCGTCCACCAACTACGCCCAGGCCCGCACCGCCACCATTCAGGCGGCAACGGACCTGTACGGCAACACCTCGGCCGAGGCCAATGCCGTCGCCGCCGCCTGGTCGGCCGTGGGTGTGAACTGACCGGTCGTCAGGCTTCAGTACGCATCGAAGGGCGCCTGCGGGCGCCCTTCCCTTTTTGCCGCCTGCGCCGATTCGATGGGTTGCGCCGCGGCTGCCGCCCGGCCATCCGCTGATTGAAAGGGCGTCCCGGCCGGCGCCGGAAACGGAAACGCCGGCCTGGGGCCGGCGTTTCCGCATGCAGGCGGCAACCGCCTCAGCGCTTCATTGACTGGAAGAACTCGTCGTTGGACTTGGTGTTCTTCATCTTGTCCAGCAGGAACTCCATGGCCGCCAGCTCGTCCATCGGGTGCAGCAGCTTCCGCAGGATCCAGATCTTCTGCAGCATGTCCGGCTCGATCAGCAGCTCCTCGCGGCGGGTGCCGGAGCGGTTGATGTTGATGGCCGGGTAGACGCGCTTCTCGGCGATGCGGCGATCCAGGTGCACCTCGGCATTGCCGGTGCCCTTGAACTCCTCGTAGATCACCTCGTCCATCTTCGAGCCGGTATCCACCAGCGCGGTGGCGATGATGGTCAGCGAGCCGCCTTCCTCCACGTTGCGGGCGGCGCCGAAGAAGCGCTTCGGACGGTGCAGGGCATTGGCGTCGACACCGCCGGTCAGCACCTTGCCGGAGCTGGGCACCACGGTGTTGTAGGCACGGGCCAGGCGGGTGATCGAGTCGAGCATGATCACCACGTCCTTCTTGTGCTCGACCAGGCGCTTGGCCCGCTCGATGACCATTTCGGCGACCTGCACGTGGCGCGCGGCCGGCTCGTCGAAGGTCGAGGAGATGACCTCGCCGCGCACGGTGCGCTGCATCTCGGTCACTTCCTCGGGACGCTCGTCGATCAGCAGCACGATCAGGTGCACGTCCGGGTGGTTGTGCAGGATGGCCTGGGCCACGTTCTGCATCAGCATGGTCTTGCCGGCCTTCGGCGGCGAGACGATCAGGGCGCGCTGGCCCTTGCCGATCGGCGCCATCAGGTCCAGCACGCGGCCGGTGATGTCCTCGGTGCTGCCATTGCCGCGCTCGAGGCGGAAGCGCTCGCGCGGGAACAGCGGGGTCAGGTTCTCGAACAGCACCTTGCCCTTGGACGCCTCCGGCGGCTCGCCGTTGATGGTGTCCACGATGTTGAGCGCGACGTAGCGCTCGCCATCCTTCGGGCTGCGGATGCGGCCGGCGATGTGGTCGCCGGTGCGCAGGTTGAAGCGACGGATCTGGCTGGGCGAGATGTAGACGTCGTCCGGGCCGGCCAGGTAGCTGGCGTCGGCCGAGCGCAGGAAGCCGTAGCCGTCCGGCAGGATTTCCAGCACGCCGTCGCCGGCCACGCCCTGCGGATGCCGGGTCAGGACCTTGAGCAGGGCGAAGGTGACGTCCTGCTTGCGCATGCGCGCCACGCCTTCGTGCAGGCCCAGCTTCTCGGCGATCTCCAGCAGCTTGTGCGCCGGCATGCGCTTGAGGTCGTTGAGGCTGTAGACGGGGAAGTCCGGCGGCAGCTGCGGCACCGGCCGTTCCTGGCCGCCGCCATTGCCATTGCCGTCCTCGCCCTCGCCGCCGCCTTCACGGTTGCGGTCGCGGTCGCGGAAGCGCTTGTCGCGGAAGCGTTCGCGGCGGTTGCGCCGGCCACCTTCGCGGAAGCCGCCCTGGCCGCCATTGCCGCCTTCGTCGCCACCTTGGGCCGAGCCTTCCTGGCCGCCGTTGCCGCCGCCGGCATCGCCGGCGGAGGATTCCGCTTGCTGCCTTTCGGGGGCTGGCGCCGCTGCGGGCAAGGGGGCTTCGCCGCCGCTTTCGGGATGGGACGCGGCACGCGGCTTGCGCGAGCGCTTCTCGGCGTTGTCGCCGGACTCGAGATCGTTTTCGGACACGGAGTTCACCTCGCGAGCGCGAGCGTGTTGGGTGAGAGGGGTCTTGCAAGACGGGGCGCCAGAGGGCGCCTGAGCTGCCCTTACGCTATCACCGCCGGCCCATGGGCCACAAGCCGGCGGGCAGGGACCCCGGGTCGGCGACCGGGGT
The DNA here is from genome assembly GCF_008386465.1 of Arenimonas fontis. Lineage (GTDB taxonomy): Bacteria > Pseudomonadota > Gammaproteobacteria > Xanthomonadales > Xanthomonadaceae > Arenimonas > Arenimonas fontis. The sequence continues at coordinate 94,121 of NZ_VUOD01000005.1, read as the reverse complement.
CCGGGGCGCTCACAGCGCCTTGTCCACGAACTGGGCCAACTGGGCCTTGCCGACCGCGCCCACCTGGGTGGCATGCACCTTGCCGTCCTTGAACAGCATCAGGGTGGGGATGCCGCGCACTGCGTACTGGCGTGGCGTCTGGGGATTGTGGTCGATGTTCAGCTTCACCACCTTCACCTTGCCAGCGTAGGTGCCCGCCAACTCGTCCACGATCGGGCCGATCATCTTGCAGGGGCCGCACCACTCGGCCCAGAAATCCACCAGCACGGGGGTGTCGGACCTGAGCACCTGGGCCTCGAAGTCGGCGTCACCCACATGAAGCACCTGGTCGCTCATGTGAACAAACTCCTGTTTTGATTGGGGTCGCGACCGGGGCCGGGCGCGGATTCGGGTAAACTGGGGCGCTTTCGACGCAATTTCAATCGCCATCGGCGACCCCCGGGACGCGGCCAGTTTGCGGCCCCCCGGGCCGGCCGCGCAAGCGCAGAGACGCGCATCCAGAGACCTTCATGTCCGACAAGCCACTGACCGATATCGCTTTTTCCAGCTTCGAGCTGCACCCGGCCCTGCTTTCGGGCCTCGAATCCGCCGGTTTTACCCGTTGTACCCCCATCCAGGCCCTGACCCTGCCCATAGCCCTCGCCGGCCGCGACGTCGCCGGCCAGGCCCAGACCGGCACCGGCAAGACCCTGGCCTTCCTGGTGGCGGTGATGAACCGCCTGCTCACCCGCCCGGCCCTGGCCGAGCGCAAGCCCGAGGATCCGCGCGCGCTGATCCTGGCGCCGACCCGGGAGCTGGCCATCCAGATCCACAAGGACGCGGTCCGCTTCGGCGCCGATCTCGGCCTGCGTTTCGCCCTGGTCTACGGCGGCGTGGACTACGACAAGCAGCGCGCCTTGTTGCAGGAGGGCGTGGACGTGATCATCGCCACTCCCGGCCGCCTGATCGACTACGTCAAGCAGCATCGCGTCGTTTCGCTGCATGCCTGCGAAGTGTGCGTGCTGGACGAGGCCGACCGCATGTTCGACCTCGGCTTCATCAAGGACATCCGCTTCCTGCTGCGGCGCATGCCGATCCGCACCGAGCGGCAGACCCTGCTGTTCAGCGCCACCCTCAGCCACCGGGTGCTGGAGCTGGCCTACGAGCACATGAACGAACCGGAGAAGCTGGTGGTCGAGGCCGAGACGGTCACCGCCGCGCGCGTGCGCCAGCGACTGTACCTGCCGGCCGACGAGGAGAAGATCCCGCTGCTGATCGGCCTGCTGAGCCGCGGCGGCGACCAGCGCGCCATGGTCTTCGTCAACACCAAGGTCTGGGTCGAGCGGGTGGCGCGGGCGCTGGAGAAGGCCGGCTTCAGGGTCGGCGTGCTGTCCGGCGACGTGCCGCAGAAGAAGCGCGAAAGCCTGCTGCGCCGCTTCCAGAACGGCCAGCTGGAACTGCTGGTGGCCACCGACGTGGCCGCCCGCGGCCTGCACATCGACGGTGTCACCCATGTCTACAACTTCGACTTGCCCTTCGATGCCGAGGACTACGTGCACCGGATCGGCCGCACCGCCCGCCTGGGCGCCGAGGGCGATGCCGTCAGTTTCGCCTGCGAGCGCTATGCGATGAGTCTGCCGGACATCGAGGCCTACATCGGCCAGAAAATCCCGGTCGAGCAGATCGAGCCGGAGCTGCTGATCCCGGTGCCGCGCCGGACCCGCCCGGTCGAGGCCGAAGCCGGTGAGGACGGCGAAGCCGCCGAGAGCGTCGGCGCCATCTTCCGGGAGGCGCGCGAAGCGCGCCGGGCCGAAGAAGAACGGCGTGGCGGCGGTCGCCGTGGTGGCCGCGGCCGCAGTGGCGAACGCGAACACCGCAGTGACCGCCCGGGCGGGCAGCGGGAGCGCCGGCAGCGCCGCGGCAACGCGGAAACAATGGCCAGCGAGCACCCGCAGGCGGAGCTGCCGCTGGAGCGTCCGGCGCCGTCCTCGCCGCAGCAGTCCGATCCCGACGCGCCCAGGCGCAAGCGCCGTCGCCGCCGGCGCGGCAAGCCGCTGGGCGAGGGCGGTAGCGACGCGGCCGCCTCGCGCACGGGCAACCATGGGGCATCCCGGGCGACGGAGTCGGGCAAGCGCGCCGAGCCGCGCAAGCCGGCCGAAACCGCCAAGCCCGACGGCCGCCGGCCGGAATCCGCCGAAGCCAAGCCCTCGCTTCTGGGGCGTCTCAAAGCGGGCCTCAAGGCGCTGGTGAAGCGTTCGCCGCCCAGCAAGCACTGAGCGGCCGGAGGCCGCAGCGACGGATGCTCTGCTAGATTGCGCCCGTCGCCCCCAGGCATGAGCGCATGGCCCTGCTGCGTTTCGACAAGGTCTCCAAGAGCTATCCGGGCAACCCGCCGGCCCTGAGCGAGGTCAGCTTCAGCGTCGAGCCCGGGGAAATGCTGTTCGTCACCGGCCATTCCGGGGCCGGCAAGAGCACCCTGCTGCGCCTGGTGCACCTGTCCGAGCGGCCCAGCCGCGGCACGGTGCTGGTCAACGAGCGCAACCTGGCCAAGGTGCGCGGGCGCAAGGTGCCGCTGCACCGGCGCCAGGTCGGCGTGGTGTTCCAGGACCATCGTTTGCTGATGGATCGCAGCGTCCACGACAACGTGGCCCTGCCCCTGCTGATCGCCGGCCTGCCCGGCAGCGAGGTCGGCAAGCGCGTGCGCACCGTGCTGGACCGGGTCGGCCTGGGGGGACGCGAACGGGCCCTGCCGGCCCAGCTGTCCACCGGCGAGCAGCAGCGCGTCGGCATCGCCCGTGCCATCGTCGGCCAGCCGCTGCTGCTGGTGGCCGACGAGCCCACCGGCAATCTCGATCCGCAGCTGGCCGCCGAGATCATGCAGCTGTTCGCCGAGCTGCCGGCCGGCGGTACCACCGTGCTGGTGGCCAGCCACGACCTCATGCTGGTCAAGCGTATGCGCCGGCGTGTGCTGGTGCTCGACCACGGCCGGCTGGTGGACGACATCGCGCCCGAGGACCTGGCGGCATGAACGCGCGCGCCGAATCCCGCCAGCGTCCCGCCGCCGGCCGCAGCCATCCCGGCAGCCCGCTTTCGCGTCTGCGCGCCTGGCGCGAGCAGCACCTGTATGCGCTGGTGTCCAGCCTGGGCCGGTTGCTGCGCCGGCCCTTCGCCACCCTGCTGACGGTCGGGGTGATGGCGGTGGCCATTGCCCTGCCGCTGGGACTTGGCCTGGCCATGGCCAACATCGAGCGCTTTTCCGGCTCGGTGACCGAATCGCGTGAAATCGGGGTGTTCCTGCGCCCGGACGTGGACCTGGCTCGGGCCGAAGCCTTGGCGGAGGAGCTCCGGGCCCGTCCCGACGTCGCCGGCGTCACCGTACGCACGCCGGAAGAGGGCCTGGCCGAGTTCCGCACCATGAGCGACCTGGCTGGCGCCCTCGAGGTGCTGGAGGAGAATCCGCTGCCGGCGGTGCTGGTGGTCCGGCCCGAGGGCGACGGGGGGGCGCTGGCGGCCAGCCTGCGTGAGCTGGCCGAGGCTGAGATCGTCCAGCACGACGCGCTCTGGCGGCAGCGCCTGTCGGCCTGGCTGGCCTTCGGCGCCCGGGTGGTGCAGGTGCTGGCGGTGCTGCTGGGCCTTGGCGTGCTGCTGGTGGTGGGCAACACCGTGCGCCTGGACATCGGCGCCCGTCGTGAGGAAATCGCCGTGCTGCAGCAGCTGGGCGCCACCGACGGTTTCGTGCGCCGGCCCTTCCTCTACCTGGGTGCCTGGTACGGCCTGGCGGCGGGCCTGCTGGCCCTGCTGCTGCTGGCCGTGGCCGGAGCCTTCCTGCAGGGCCCGCTGGCGGCGCTGGTGGCCAGCTACGGCGCCGAGTTCCGCCTGGCCGGGCCCGGCTGGCGCGGCGTCGGCCTGCTGTTGGCGGGGGCGCTGGCGATGGGGTGGCTGGGCGCATGGCTCGCAACCGGGCATCATCTACGCCAGACCCGGCCCACGGACGTGTGAAGCCTATGGCCAGCCCCGCCTTCCGCACCTTCGACACCAGCAATCCGCGCATCATGGTCGTGGACGGCTCCAAGGTCGTCCGCAAGATGATCGAGGGAGTGTTGCGGCAAGCGCTGCCGGACATGGAGTTCGTCGGCTGCGAAACCGGCGAGGAGGCCAAGGCGGCACTGCAGTCTGGGGCTGTCAACTTGGTCACCACCGCCTTGCGGCTGCCGGACATGGACGGGCTGGATCTGGCCCGTTTCCTGCGCGAGCACACCCCTCAGGCCTACATCCCGATCATCGTCGTTTCCGGTGATGTGCAGGAGCGGCTGGAGAACCGCTCGATCAGCGACGACGTCACCGACTACTTCGACAAGTCGCTGGGCTTCAATGCCCTGGCTGCCTTCATCAAGGGCTACGTAGCGCCCGAGGCCGAGGCCGGCGGCGAGGTGCTGTACGTCGAGGACAGCCGCGTGGTGGCCATGGCCACCCGGCGCATGCTGGAGAAACACGGGCTGTCGGTGACCCACGCCACCGGCGTCGAGGACGCCGTGGCCCACCTGGAAACGGCGCGCGCCCAAGGCAAGGTGCCCGGCCCGGACGTGGTCCTGACCGATGTCTATCTGAAGGGCGAGCTGACCGGCAAGGATCTGCTCAAGGCCATCCGCCAGGATTTCGGCTACGCCAAGGGCATGCTACCGGTGCTGGTGATGACCGGCGACGCCAACCCGGCCAACCAGAGCGACCTGCTGCGCGCCGGCGCCAACGATCTGGTGCAAAAGCCGATCGAGGAGCGCCTGCTGGTGACCAAGCTGTTGTTCCAGCTGCGGGTCGGGCGGCTGTTGCGGACCAAGAACGCCAAGAAGTGACGGTGGCCGCGGAGGAGCGCGTCCGGCTGGAGCCGTCCTGGAAGGCACGGGTCGGCGATTACCTGCTGCGCCCGGACATGCAGGAACTTTCCGCCTTCCTGCGTCGGGAGAAGGCGGCCGGCAAGCGCATCCATCCGGCCGGGCCCCGCATCTTCGCCGCCCTCGAGGCCACGCCCTTCGATCAGGTCAAGGTGGTGGTGCTGGGCCAGGACCCCTACCACGGCCCGGGCCAGGCCCACGGCCTGTGTTTTTCCGTGCTGCCAGGCGTGCCGGTGCCGCCCTCGCTGCAGAACATCTTCAAGGAGATCCATGCCGATCTGGGCATCGCCCCGCCGGACCACGGCTGCCTGCTGCCCTGGGCCCGGCGCGGGGTACTGCTGCTCAATGCCGTGCTGACCGTGGAAGAAGGCCGGGCCGGCTCGCACCAGGGCAAGGGCTGGGAAGGCTTCACCGACGCCATCGTCCAGGCCCTGGATCGGGAGCGGGAGGGCCTGGTGTTCATGCTCTGGGGCAGTTACGCCCAGGCCAAGGGCCGGCTACTGGATGGTCGTCGGCACTGCCTGCTGCGGGCCCCGCACCCCTCGCCGCTGTCGGCGCATCGGGGTTTCCTGGGTTGCGGCCATTTCGGCAAGGCCAACCGCTGGCTGCAGGGGGCCGGCCAGGCGCCGGTGGACTGGTCGCTGCCACCGCGGGCCGAGGTCGAGGCCATGCTGGCCGGAAAGGCCGGCTGAGGGGCCGGGCGGGCCGGGGGCGGGGAGGCCGGGCCCGGGTGGCTCCCGAGGGCCGCTGCGAGGGCCGGGAAACGGCGCCGCGGCCGCCATCTGAACGGGGCCTTGAAGGGCGTTCCGGTGGCCCCATCTCGATCCGGACCTGAACGGCGGCTGTTTCAATGGTGCAACAGTCCGGGAACTCAGGCCCCGTTTAGCACTCCAATGGCGCGAGTGCTAGACTCCGGACCCATGAGCGAGACCTCGATGACCAGCACGGCTCTGATCGCCAACAACCTGCCGGTGCCCAGCGCACTCGGTTCGCTGGATGCCTATATCGCCGCCGTCAACCGTATCCCGGTGCTCAGCGCCGAGGAAGAACAGGACCTGGCCCGCCGCTACCGCGACGAGGAAGACCTGGATGCCGCCAAATCGCTGGTGCTCTCGCACCTGCGCTTCGTCGTGCACGTGGCCCGTGGTTACCAGGGCTACGGCCTGGGCATGGGCGACCTGATCCAGGAGGGCAACATCGGCCTGATGAAGGCGGTCAAGCGTTTCGACCCTGACCAGGGCGTGCGTCTGGTGTCCTTCGCCGTGCACTGGATCCGCGCCGAGATGCACGAGTTCATCCTGCGCAACTGGCGCATCGTCAAGGTCGCCACCACCAAGGCGCAACGCAAGCTGTTCTTCAACCTGCGCAAGAGCAAGAAGCGTCTGGGCTGGATGAATGCCGAGGAAGTGCGTGCCGTTGCTCGCGACCTTAACGTCTCCGAGCGCGAGGTGCTGGAGATGGAATCGCGCCTGTCCGGCCGCGACATCGCCTTCGACGCGCCCACCGACAGCGACGACGACGCGCCGCCCTCGCCGGTGGCCTTCCTGCCCGACCCGGCGGCCGACCCAGCCCTTGCCTACGAGCGCGAAAGCCACGAAGAGGACCAACTGGAGCTGCTGCGCGAGAGCCTTGCCGGCCTGGACCAGCGTTCCCGCGACATCATCCGTCGCCGCTTCCTGGGCGAACCCAAGGCGACACTGCAGGAACTGGCCGACGAGTATGGCGTCTCCGCCGAGCGCATCCGCCAGATCGAGGCCAACGCGCTGAAGAAGATGCGCGCCGTTTTCGCCGCCTGACGCGGGACGAGCGGATGACCCGACGGAACGGCCCCGCGAGGGGCCGTTTCCGCATCGATGTGGGCAAACGCCGCTCGCGGGCAGGCTGCGACGCGGTTGCCCATCACCCATCACGCTGTCCGCATGTCCGTGTCGGTGAATGTCGCCGGGTATCTCGTGCGCGCGCGCTGCGCGGGAGCCGGTCACGCCTGCGCTGACTCCTGCCGGCCACACTCCTGCGTCGCCGAGTGCGGCGTCCCGGCGCCGCCGATGATCCGCGCGTGCCGCTGGCCAGGCGCCCGCGCCTCGATGGCCACCGCCTCGTCCATGCGCACGGTGACGTTGCGCTGCTTGCGCAGGATGTGCCGCAGCGGTGCGGCGATGTCCGGGGCCGACAGGCCGGCCGTCGCCACCTGGTAGAGCAGGGGCTGAAATAGATGGTGGTTGCTGCGGTCCACCAGGGTGATGCGCACCGGCGCCGAGGCCAGGGCGCGGGTCGCCCACAGGCCGCCGAAGCCGCCGCCGATCACCAGTACGCGCGGAAGCTGCTTTTCCATGTTCGCCATGCCTCAGTAGAGATCGATCGGGTCCACGTCCAGCGACCAGCGCACGCGCCGCGCCGACTTGAGCGCGCGCAGGGCCGGCAGCCAGTCGCGCAGGGCGGCGTGCAGCGGGCCGCGTCGCGCCGCTTCCAGCAGCAGCTGGCCGCGCGCCTTGCCGGCGCGGCGTGGCATCGGCGCCGGCATCGGGCCGTTGGCAATCACGCCCTCGCGTGCCTCGAACAGCCGGTGCGCTTCCTGCAGGAAGGACTGCACGGCCGCCTCGTGGTCGGCTTCGGCGCGCAGCAGGGCCAAATGCGCGAAGGGCGGGAAATGCGCCGCTTCGCGTTCGGCCAGGGCCAGGGCAGCCACCGCCGGATAGCCGCCGGCCAGCAGCGTGGTGAGCAGCGGATGCCCGGGATGGTGGGTCTGCAGCAGCACCTGGCCGGGCTTGCTGGCGCGGCCAGCGCGGCCGGCCACCTGGATCAGCAGCTGCGCCAGCTTCTCGCCGGCGCGAAAATCGGCCGAGTACAGGCCCTCGTCCACGCCGACCACGACCACCAGGCTGAGATTGGGCAGGTCGTGGCCCTTGGCCAGCATTTGGGTGCCGACCAGGATGCCGGGCCCGTTGCCGAGGCTGGCCAGGTGCTTTTCCAGCGCATCGCGGCGGCGGGTGGTTTCCCGGTCCACGCGCAGCAGACGGGCCGTCGGGAAACGTTCGGCCAGGGCCTGTTCCAGGCGCTCGGTGCCGGCGCCCTGCGGCTGCAGGCCCAGGCTGGCGCAGTCCGGGCACGCATTGGGCACCGGCGCGCGGGCGCCGCAGTGGTGACAGACCAGGCGACGGCCGCCGGCGTGAACGGTCATGGCCGAATCGCAACGTGCGCAGCGGGCGCTCCAGCCGCAGTCATGGCACAGCAGCACCGGGGCATAGCCGCGCCGGTTGCGGAACACCAGGGCCTGTTCGCCGCGTTCCAGGCAGGTGCCGATGGCCTGCAGCGCCTCCTCGCACAGGCCGTCGCGCAAGGGGCGCCTGCGCAGGTCCAGCACCCGGACCACCGGCGGTCGCGCGCCGCCAGCGCGCTGGGCCAGGCGGACGTGGCCGTAACGGCCCGCCAGGGCGTTCTGCAGGCTTTCCAGCGAGGGCGTAGCGCTGCCCAGCAGCACCGGCACGCCCAGCGCCCGGGCGCGTACCAGGGCCAGGTCGCGGGCGTGGTAGCGCACGCCGTCCTGCTGCTTGTAGGAGGCGTCGTGCTCCTCGTCCACGACGATCAGGCCGGCGCGCGGCAGCGGGCAGAACACCGCCGAGCGCGTGCCCACCAGCACCCGCCCTTCGCCACGGGCCATGGCCGCCCAGGCGCGGGCCCGTTCGCCATCGGCCAGGCCCGAATGCATGGCCAGTACCGGCACGCCCAGGCGGGTGCGGAAGCGGGCCAGGGTCTGCGGGGTCAGGCCGATCTCCGGTACCAGCACCAGGGCCTGCCGTCCCTGGGCCAGGACCTCGGCGATGGCGCGCAGGTAAACCTCGGTCTTGCCGCTGCCGGTCACACCCTCCAGCAGCAGCGCGCGGAAGCCCTCTCCGGCACGCAGGACGGCCAGCGCTTCGGCCTGGCCGGGTGTGGGCTCGGGCGCCGGGGCTGTCGGGCCGGAGGCCGCCGGCGAGACGGGGTCGCAGCGGATGCGTTCGACCAGGCCACGTGCCTGCAGGCGGCGCATCGGCTCGCGCCAGCCCGGCTCGGCCTGGTCCAGCCAGGTCTCGTCCCTTGGCCCGGCCAGCAGCAGACGCAGCAGACGCCGGGGCCGGCCGTCGCGACCAGCATCGGCGGCGGCACGACCGCCGGTCGTGGTCTGCCAGGCATGGACGGCGGTATCCGGCAGCGGCTGGCCGGCACGCAGGGGGGCCGGCAGGGCTGTGGCTACCAGTTCGCCCAGTGGTGCGTGGTAGTAGCCGGCCGCCCATCGCAGGCTGTCCAGAAGCTCGCCGGCCAGCAAGGGTTCGGCGTCAAGCCGGTCCAGAACCGGGCGCAGATCGGTGGCCTGGTGTCCGGCCGGCCCGACGTCCACCACCAGACCCACCCGTTCGCCGTCGCCCCGCCCGAACGGCACCCGGACCCTGCAGCCCAGCCAGTCGGGCCCGATCCTCCCGTCTTTCGGCGGCAGATAGTCGAAACACTGGGGCAGCGGTATCGGCAGGGCGACGCGCAGTACCGTCGGGAGACCTTCGGGCATGGCGCCAGTCTATCCCGGGGCGCTGTGAAGCGACTTGCGCGGGCATGCTGCGAACCTCATCACAAAAGTGCCTTAAACCACTGACATCCAATGCGAAAATCCCTTATCCACACTGCCTGTGGACAAGTCTGTGGAAGGGCCTTGGAGCAGAACCATGAATCCCCGGTGAAAGCGGGCCTCCACCCGGCTTGGGCAATTTTTAACCAGGCCGTCATAGTCCATACGAATCAATGGGTTGAATTCGGCTTCGACGAGCCTCCCCGTGTCGCCCCGCCCTTGCCGGCACCGGCCGTGGACCGGCGGCGGCGCTGTGCAAAACGTTTCACGCCGGAGCCCGCGCCAGGCCTGGGAGAGCGGCTGGATCGCGGATGTCAAGCCGCTGTCGGCAATCCGGCGGGCGGCTAGAATGGGGCGTGCAATCGGCCCCCCCGACGACCTCCGGCACGACCGCTTCCCAGGCGCTGGCGGCCTTCCTGCGCGGCATCGAGCGGCGCGCCTTCGTCTTCGCCGAGCTGCAGTGCGGCCGGGGCGACGTCGCCCAGAGCGCACTCGGTCACGCCATGCGCGCCTTCCGTTCGGTGTCCGCGATCACGCCGCTGTCGGGCTGGCCGGCCGCGTTCTGGTCGCTGCTGCTGGCCCAGCCGGAGCTGGGCGAGGGCGAAAGCGGCGAACCCGCTCTCGCGGCTTTGGGCAATGGTCCGCGGGCGGCCTTGCTGCTGCGCCTGGTGGCCGGCCTGGATTTCGCCCATGCCGCCCAGGTCCTTGGCGTCGGCGAGGCCACCTACCGGTTCGCACTGCGCCGCGCCTTGCAGCAGCTGGCCGACGCCGGCGTCAGCTACGCCAGCCTGGGCGAGCTGCGCGAACGCCTGCACAGGCAGGTGAAATCGCTCTCGCCCGAGCGGACCGAAGCCCTGGCTGCCCTGCGGCAACGGGTACTTTCGGACCAGGCCGAACCGGAACCGCGCGTCCAGCCGTCCCGGACGCGCGCCTGGGCCTGGATGCTGCTGGTGTTGCTGGCGATCGCCTTCGCCGCGAGCTGGTGGTGGCCGGCTCCGGAATCCCCCGGAGACCGCCCGGCGCCCCAGGCCCTGCCGGAAGGGAGCCGGCCAAGACCGACGATGTCCGAAGTCAGCGATATCGTGACCCATCCCGACTATGCGCAGCTTGCCGAACCGGAACTGCAGGCCCTGGCCGCCGACCTCGCCCTGTTGAGCTGGTTCGCCGCCGCTCAGGCCATCGCCCCGGCGACGGGCCCGGATCAGCCCGGGGAATCGGCCGGCCAGGCCGAGTCGGGCCAGCCGGATCCGGCCGACTTCGCCGCCCTGCCGCCGGCTCAGCGGCAGCTGCTGGTGCCGCTGGCCGCGGCCTGGCCGGGACTGGAACCTGAGCTCAGGCTGCGCATGCGCCGGCAGGCCGTGCACTGGCTCTCATTGTCGCCGGTGGAACGGGAGGCGCTGCGCGAGCGGATACGGGAATGGGACGCCCTTCCGGCTGCCGAGCGCGCCCGCCGTCGTGCCCCGTTCGCCGCCTGGCAGGCCCTTCCCGGGCACGAACGCCAGCGGGTGCGGGCTGCGGGCGATGCCTGGCGGGCCTTGCCGGAGCAAGAGCGGAAGGCCCTGCGCAGCCAGTTCGATGCCCTGCCGCCCGACCAGCGTCAGGACTGGTGGCTGGGTCCCGGTCTGGGCGCGGATTTCGGCCGACTGCGGCCGCTGTTCGCCTTCGTGCCCGCCTCGGAGCGCGCGCAGTGGTTGGCCTTGCTGCACGGCCTGGACGCGGGCGCGCGCGCCGACCTGGCGGTGCTGGCGCGCCGGTTGCCGGCCAGCGAACGCGAAGCCCTGCGCCGGGAACTGGTGCTGGCGGGCGGGCCGGAACAGCGCGCCCAGCTGGTGCGGCAGCGCCTGGCTCAGTAATCGGCCAGGGTCTCCAGCACGCGCCGGCTGGCCAGGAAGCGGCCGCCGAAGCGCCGCTCGCCGTCGGCGCGCATGCGCAGCGCGTGCTCGCGCAGGTAGGCCTCCAGCGCGGCCCGGTCGCGCAACCGGTACAGGCAGCAGAACACCCTTTCGCCAGGGGCCGGCGCCGGATCCACCCGCTCGGCCACGCGAGCGTCGAGGAAGCCGGGCAGCCTCAGCATCGCCTGCACGTGCCGGCGCAGCCAGGCCAGGTAGTCGTCGGCGATGTCGGCGTCCACCTGCAGGGTGACTTCGTAGCCGATCGTGTTCACATCTGCACCAGGCTCAGCAGCAGCGCGAAGGTGGCCCCGAAGGAAACCAGGATCAGGTAACAGGTGCCCAGCACCGAATACTTGAACAGGGTCATGATCCAGCCCTGCCGGTACACCCGCTTCTGCATCAACAGCAGGTACAGCGGCATCCAGACGATCAGCAGGGTCTCCAGCCAGCCCAGCGGCCGGGACAGCCAGGGTAGCCCGGAGCTCCAGCCGGCCAGCGCGTCCAGCAGCAGGACCAGCAGCAGGGCCGCGCACAGGAAGCTGTGGCTGTGCAGGGCGACGATCAGGTGTTCCATGTACAGGCGCCGCTTGAACAGGTAGACGATCTTCAGCAAGACCGCGAACAGCGGCAGCATGATGAACAGCGTGGTCGGCACCGCGCTCAGGAAGGCGTCCTTGAGCAGGTTCGGGTCTTCCTGGATGCGGGCAATGTTGCCCTGGGCCCGGCCGACGTAGGCGTTGATGCGGCGATTGCCGCCTTCCGGCAGCCAGCCGATCCGCACCGGATTGCTGACCGGATCCCAGGGCTGTGAGTTGAAGTAGATCCGCGGTGTGTCCTTCTCCTCACGGGCGTCGGCCGGCAAGGGCGGGGGTGTCGCCGGAACCTGGTCGGCGGCCTGCGAGTCGTCGGCCGCAGGTTCCGTGGTCGCCCCCGCTACGGCGCCGGCCGGGTCGCGCCGTGCCGCCTCCAGTTCGGTGATGCGCTCCTGCGCGGCGGCGGCGATGGCTTGCTCGGCCGCCTCCAGGCCCAGGGACAGGCCGGGAACGTCCACGGTTTCGGCCCGGGTCCGCCTCAGCTCCGCCAGCACCTGATCGCGGGCGGCGCGAACCTCCTCGGGCGTGGTCGCCTGGCGGATCAGGTCGCGTCCCAGCGGTGCGCCGGCCCGGGCGGGCGTATCGGCGTCCATCCGCACCACCTGGTCTTCGCCGCTCAGGTCGAAACTCCATTGCGCGGCGATGAAGGCGAACAGGCTGAGGAAGACGAACAGGCGCACCGGGCTGACGTAGCGCACGCGCCGGCCGGCGAAGTATTCCTCGCTGAGGAAGCCCGGCCGGAACAGCAGCGGCCCGAGCGTACGCAGGATGCGCGAGTCCAGTTCGAACACCGAGTCGAAGAAGTCGCCGACGATGCTGGAGAAATGCCGGACCAGGCCCTTGGTGGGCTGGCCGCAGGCATAGCAGTGTTCGCCCAGCAGCACCGCGTCGCAGTTCTGGCAACGGCGCTCCGGCGTGGGCGCTGCGGCGGCGCTGCCGATGCTTTCGTCGGACATCGTGGTTCCCCTTCCGGCTGCGGCTAATATAGCCGGCCGCCGAGCCTTCAAGCCGCCATGAGCCCTCCCGAATCCCGCGCCGCGCGCCTGCTGCGAGAGATGCGCGTCAGCCTGGTGCTGGCCATGCCGCTGGTGCTCAGCCAGATGTCCTCCATGGCCATGAACATCGTGGACACGGTGCTGGCCGGCCGGTATGGGCCGACCACCCTGGCTGCGGTGGGGGTCGGCAGCGCGGTCTGGTCGGTGGTGATCCTGGTCAGCATCGGTGTGCTGATGGCGGTGCCGCCGACGGTGTCGCAGCTCAATGGTGCCCGGCGCCGGGCCGAGATCGGCGCAGTGTTCCGGCAGGCGCTGTGGCTGGCCCTGGCCTTGGGCCTGGGCCTGATCGTGGTGGTGCGGCTGGGCGCGTTGGCGCTGGGCCCCATGGGCATCACCGAGGAGGCGCGGCCGGAAGCCGAGGCCTTCCTGCGGGCCATCAGCTGGGGCGCCCCCGGCCTGGCCCTGTACTTCTGCCTGAGGAACCTCAGCGAGGGCGTGGCCTGGACCCTGCCCTCGATGGTGGCGGGGCTGAGCGGGCTGGGGCTGCTGGTGCCGCTGGGATACCTGCTGATGTTCGGCGCCGGGCTGGGCGCGGCCGGCCTGGGGTATGCCGTCGCCGGTGTGCTCAGCCTGCAGGCCTTGGGACTGGGCCTGTACCTGTGGCGGGCGCCGCGTTTCGCCGACCTCCGGCTGTTCGAGCGTTTCGACCGGCCGCGCTGGCCGCCGATCCGCGCCCTGCTGGCCCTGGGCCTGCCGATGGGCGTATCGGTGTTCATGGAGGGCAGCCTGTTCGTGGCCACCGCCCTGATCATCGGCACGCTGGGCACCACGCCTATGGCGGCGCACCAGATCGCCATCCTGGCCGCTTCCTTGTGCTTCATGGTACCGCTGGGCGTGGCGATGGCCACCACGGTGCGGGTCGGGCACGCGGTCGGCGCCGGCGATGCGTCCGGCCTGCGCTGGTCGGCGGCGGCGGGCTACTCCCTCGCCATGCTGGCGCAGACGCTGTCGGCGATCCTGCTGCTGGCCGGCGGGGCCTGGCTGGCCGGCCTGGTGTCGCCGGATCCGGCGGTGGTGTCCCTGGCCGCGCTGTTGATGGCCTATGCGGCGGTGTTCCAGTACCCGGACGGGTTCCAGGCCCTGTCGGCCGGCGCCCTGCGCGGCCTGAAGGACACCCGCATCCCGATGGTCATCACCGTGCTGGCCTACTGGGGCCTGGGTCTGCCGCTGGGGGCCTGGCTGGGCCTGAGCCAGGGCCGCGGCGCGCCGGGGCTGTGGACGGGGCTGATCGTCGGCCTATCGGCCGCCGCGGTCCTGCTCGGCTGGCGGTTCTGGCGCATGGCCTATCGCCCCTTGCGCCCGCCGGCATGACCTGAGGGCCACTCGCCCGGGCGCCGGCTTGGGTATGCTGGGGTCTGCAATCCAAGGAGTTTCCCCATGGCACAGGCCAAACCCGGCCCGATCCGCCGCGTGCTGGTCGGCACCTGGAACCTGATCGACTTCACCCGGCGGCTGGTCTTCAACCTGATCTTCCTGCTGCTGCTGGCGCTGTTGCTGGTGTTCATGTTCACCCGCTCCGGCGTCAAGCCCCTCGCCGACCGCTCGGCGCTGGTGCTGGACCTCAGTGCGGCGCTGGTGGAGCAGTACGGCGCCCACCCGGTGGACCGGGTGCTCAACCAGGCCATGGGCCGGGGCCGGCCCGAGGTGCAGCTGCGTGACGTGCTGGCCGCCATCGAGGCGGCGAAGGACGACAAGCGCATCGAGCGCATCGTGATCAACACCGAGGGCTTCAGCAGCGCCGGCTATGCCGCCATCCGCGACGTCGCCGCCGCCCTGCGCGAGTTCCGCGCCAGCGGCAAGCAGGTCGTGGCCTGGGGCTCGGAGATGGACCAGAAGCAGTACTACCTGGCGGCCCAGGCCGACGAGGTTTACCTGGATCCGATGGGCATGGTCTTCCTCGAGGGCCTGGCACGCTACCGGCTGTATTACCGTGAAGGCCTGCAGGACAAGCTGGGCGTGGACGTGCACCTGTTCAAGGTGGGCGAATACAAGTCCGCCGCCGAGCCGTACGTGCTCGATGCCGCCTCGCCGGAGGCGCGCGAGGCCGACCTGTTCTGGATGAGCGACATCTGGCAGCGATTCCTGGCCGACATTGCCCAGGCACGCAAGCTCGAGGTGGCGCAACTGCAGGGCCTGGTCGAGGACCTGCCGGCACGCGTGCAGGCGGCCGAGGGCGACCTGGCCGCGCTGGCCCTGCAGGCCGGCCTGGTGGACGGCCTGAAGACCGCGGCCGAGTTCGAGCAGATGATGATCGAGCGCGGCGCCCTGGACGAGGAGGAGCACAGCTTCCGCCAGGTCGCCCTGCGGCCCTATCTCGCCCAGCAGACGGCGAAGAAGCTGGTGGACAGCCGGCCGCAGGTCGCGGTGGTGGTGGCCCAGGGCGAGATCACTTACGGCCAGCAGGCACCGGGCACGGTCGGCGGCGACTCCACCTCGGACCTGCTGCGCCAGGCCCGCGAGGACGAGAACGTGAAGGCGGTGGTGCTGCGGGTGGATTCGCCCGGCGGCGCCGTCTATCCGTCCGAACAGATCCGCCGTGAGGTCGAGCTGACCAAGGCGGCCGGCAAGCCGGTGGTGGTCTCCATGGGCAACGTGGCCGCCTCGGGCGGTTACTGGATCTCGATGAATGCCGACCGGATCTATGCCGACGAGAACACCATCACCGGCTCGATCGGCATCTTCGGCCTGTGGATGAGCGTGCCGCGGGTGATGGACAAGCTGGGCATCAACACCGACGGCGTCGGCACCACGCCGCTGGCCGGCGCCTTCGATCCGACCCGCCCGCTCGACCCGGGGGTGGGCCGCATCATCCAGGCGGTCATCGACAAGGGCTATCGCGATTTCACCGGCAAGGTGGCCGCTGCCCGCGGCAGCACGCCCGAGCAGATAGACGTGCATGCCCGCGGCCGGGTCTGGACCGGTGCCCAGGCCAGGGAACGTGGCCTGGTGGACGAGCTGGGCGGCCTGGAGGCGGCACTGGCCGAGGCGGCCAGGCGTGCGAACCTGGAAGAGGGCAAGTACGGCGTGAGCTACGTCGAACGGCCGCTGTCGCCGCTGGAGCAGTTCATCGTCAACATGGGCGGCAGCGCCCACGGCCAGGCCATGCTGCGCTGGCTGGCTCCGGCCGCACCACTGATGCTGGACGGGCAGACCCTGAAGCGGGTGGAGCGCGGCCTGGCCTGGCTCGACCGCGACGGCCGCACGCCCTTCCAGGCCGTGGCCCACTGCTTCTGTGACTACTGATGCAGCGGGGGCGCTGGCGTCTGGACGGACAGGTGGCGCTGGTGACCGGCGCCAGCGCCGGCATCGGCCGCGCCATCGTCGCCGAGCTGGCCGGCCTGGGGGCCGACGTGCTGATGGTGGCCCGCGACGAGGGCCTGCTGGAGCAGGCCCGGCAGGAGCTGGAAGACGAGTTTCCGGACGCGGAGCTGCGTGCCTTTGCCGCCGATGTGGCCGACCCGGAACAGCGGCGCGAGGTGATGGACTGGGTCGAGGACCTGGGTACCGGCCTGCAGGTACTGGTTAACAATGCCGGCACCAATGCCAGCCGTGCCGCAGTGGACTACGACGAGGAAGAGTGGCGGCAGATCTTCGAGACCAACCTGTTCTCGGCCTGGGAGTTGAGCCGCTTCGCCTACCCGCTGCTGTGCCAGCACGCCAGCTCCAGCATCGTCAACGTCGGCTCGGTGTCCGGGCTCACCCATGTCCGCACGGGCGCGCCCTACGGCATGAGCAAGGCCGGCCTGCACCAGCTGACGAGAAATCTTGCCTGCGAGTGGGCCGAGGACGGCGTGCGGGTGAACGCGGTGGCGCCCTGGTACATCCGCACCCGGCGCACCTCGGCCAAGCTGGCCGATCCGGATTACCTGGACGAGGTGCTGGACCGCACGCCGATGGGCCGGGTCGGGGAACCGGAGGAAGTGGCGGCGGCCGTCGCTTTCCTTTGCCTGCCCGCGGCCAGCTATATCACCGGCGAATGCATCGGCGTGGACGGCGGGTTCCTGCACTACGGCTTCTGAGTCGCGTTCAGCGGCAGCTTTCGTTGACGATGCGCTGCAAGCGCTCCACCTCGGAGCGGCGGTAGGCGGCGGTGTCGCTGAAGGCATGCAGGGCGTCCGAGCGGGCCTGCTTGAGCTTGGCCTTGAACTGGGCGCAGGCGGCCTCGTCGTCCAGACGCAGGCAGGATTCGCGCACCCAGCGGCAGGCGCCGGCGGCGGGTGTGCCGGCCACGTCGTAGCCCAGCACCGCCAGCGGTACGCAGCGGTAGTTGGGGTCGTAGTCCTCGCTGTAGCGCACGGCCCCGTCGAAGTCGGTGCACTGGTAGATCGGCGGCGGTGCCCAGGCGTAATAGGGTTCTTCCGGGGGCGGCTGCGGGGCAGGTGCCGGGGGCGGCTGCGGCGCTGGCGGCCGCGGCGGCGGATCCTGCGGCCGGACCATCTGCCTGGCATCGGCGGCCTGGCCGGCCGGGCAGGGTTGATCCTGAAGGGTGACCCTGCCGCCGGCGTCGGTGCAGCGCCAGACGGTGATCTCCCCGGTCGCGCCGGCCGGGCCGACGAGCAGCAGCAGAACCGCTAAGCTTGACCAGGCCGGCGAGCGCATGCCGGCATTGTCCGCTGGCTCCGCTGCATCCGCCACCTCCGGGACCGCCATGATCCGCCCGATCCTGTTCGCCGTTTGCCTGCTGTTTACCGATGCCGCCGGCGCTGCCATTGCGCCCGCGCCCGCGCGCGACGAGGGCGAGGGCCCGTGGCCGCAGCTGATCCTGCGCGGCGTGACGGTGGTCAACGGCACCGGCGCGCCGGCCTACGGGCCGGTGGATATCGTGATCGAGGGCGATCGCATCGCCCGGGTGCAGATCGTCGGCAGCGCCGATGCCCAGATCGACCCGAAGGCGCGCCCGGCCCTGGCGCCCGGCGGCCACGAGCTCGACCTGTCGGGCCACTTCGTGCTGCCCGGCTTCGTGGACATGCATGGCCATATCGGTGGCGACGAACAGGGCGTAACTGCCGAATACGTCTACAAGCTGTGGCTGGCGCACGGAATCACCACGGTGCGCGATCCGGGCTGCGGCAACGGCATCGACTGGTGCGTCTCGGAGGCACGCCGCAGTGCCGCCAATACCATCACTGCGCCGCGCATCTTTCCCTATGCCTTCTTCGGCATGGGCAGGGAGACGCCGATGACCACGCCGGAGCAGGCCCGCAGCTGGGTGCGCGAGATGAAGGCCAAGGGCGCCCTGGGCATGAAGTGCTTCGGCTACCGCCCGGACATCCTCGAGGCTGCCTTCGACGAGCTGCGCAGGCAGGGCATGCGCAGCGCCTGCCATCATGCCCAGCTGGACGTGGCCCGGGTCAACGTGCTGACCACCGCGCGCTGGGGCCTGACCACCATGGAGCACTGGTACGGCCTGCCGGAGGCGCTGTTCGACGACCAGCGCGTGCAGCAGTACCCGGCCGACTACAACTACATGGACGAGCAGAAGCGCTTCCACCAGGCCGGCCGACTCTGGGCGCAGGCAGCGGGGCCCGGCAGCGAGCACTACGAGCAGGTGATCGGCGAACTGCTGGCCCTGGACCTCACCCTCGATCCCACCTTCACCATCTACCAGGCCACCCGCGACTTCATGCGCGCGCGCACCGCCGAGTGGCACGACGAATACACGCATCCGGCGCTGTGGGACTTCTTCCGGCCCAGCCGGCACAACCACGGCAGCTTCTTCTTCGACTGGGGCAGCGAGCAGGAAGCCGACTGGAAGGACAACTACCGGCGCTGGATGGCCTTCGTGAACGATTACAAGAACCGCGGCGGCCGGGTCACGGTCGGCAGCGATTCGGGCTACATCTACAAGACCTACGGCTTCGGCACCATCGAGGAGCTGGAGTTGCTGCGCGAGGCCGGCTTCCATCCGCTGGAGGTGATCCGCGCCGCCACCCTGTCGGGCGCCGAAGCACTAGGCGCGGCCGACCGCATCGGCAGCGTCGAGCCGGGCAAGCTGGCGGACCTGGTGATCGTGGCGGAGAACCCGCTGGCCAATCTCAAGGTGCTGTACGGTACCGGCCACATCCGCCTGGGTCCTGAGGGCGAACCGACCCGTGTCGGCGGCGTGCGCTACGTGGTCAAGGACGGCATCGTCTATGACGCCGGCGAGTTGCTGGCCGACGTACGCCGGATCGTCGCCGAGGAGAAGGCCAGGCGCGGCATCCAACGCTACGGCCAACCCGGGCGCTGAGCGTCGCCGAGCCGACGGCGCCGGCTCAGGTAGTCTTGCGGGAGGCCGCCTTGGTCGCCGTGGCTTTCTTCGTCGCCGCTTTCTTCGGCGCGGCCTTCTTCGCAGCCGCCTTCCTGGCGGGCGCCTTGCCGGCGGCGCCCTTCTTGGCGGTGGTTTTCTTCGCCACCGCCTTCCCGCCGGCCTTACCGGTCCCGGCGCTTGCCGTGGCCGTCGTGTCCTTCTTCGCCGCTTTCCTGGTCGCGGCCTTCGCCGCCGCCTTGCGGCCGAAGCGGCCCTTGCGCACTGGCTTGCCCTCGGCCAGCAGGGCCTGGCACTCGGTCAGGCTCAGGCTGGCCGGGTCGCGGTCCTTCGGAACCTTGCCGTTGCGCTCGCCATCGGTGATGTAGGGCCCGTAACGGCCGTTGAGCACCTGGATGCCGGTACCCTCGAAGCTCTTGATGATGCGGTTGGCGACCAGCTCGCGCTTGGCCTTGATCAGTTCGACCGCGCGCTCGTAGGTGATGGTGTACGGGTCGTCTTCCTTGCCCAGCGAGGCGTAGGTGTCGCCGGCCTTGGCGAAGGGCCCGAAGCGACCGACCGCCACCGTTACCTTCTCGCCGTCCAGTTCGCCGAGCGTGCGCGGCAGGTCGAACAGCGGCAGCGCTTCCTCGAGGGTGATGGTGTGCATGCTGGTGCCCGGGCGCAGCGAGGCGAACTTCGGCTTGTCCTCGTCCTCGGCGCTGCCGATCTGCACATAAGGCCCGTAGCGGCCCAGGCGCACGGAGACGGGCTTGCCGCTCTTGGGATCGGTCCCGAGCAGGCGCGCGCCGGTGGCCTCGGAGCGGTCCACCGACTCGCTCTTCTCGTCCACGGTGGCCTTGAACTCCTTCCAGAACTGCTCCATCAGTGGCACCCAGGCCTCTTCGCCGCGGGCGACTGCATCAAGCTCGTCCTCGAGCCGGGCGGTGAAGTCGTAGTCCACGTAGCGGCTGAAATGCGCCGACAGGAAGTTGGCGACCGCGCGGCCGACGTCGCTGGGCCGGAACCGGCGGTTGTCCAGGTAGACGTACTCGCGCGCCTGCAGCACCTGGATGATGCTGGCGTAGGTGGAGGGGCGGCCGATGCCGTATTCCTCCAGCGCCTTCACCAGCGAGGCCTCGGAATAGCGCGGCGGCGGTTCGGTGAAATGCTGGTCGGTGTGGATGCTGGTCAGCGGCACGTCCTGGCCCGGCCGCATCGGCGGCAGCTTGCGGCCTTCATCCTCGTCCTCGGCGCCGCGGACGTCCTTGCCTTCCTCGTACACCGCCAGGAAACCCGGATCCACCACGGTGGTGCCGCTGGCACGGAAGGCGTGCTCGCTGCCGGCGGCCAGTTCCACCGACACGGTGTTGAGCGTGGCCGGCACCATCTGCGAGGCGATGGTGCGTTTCCAGATCAGCTCGTACAGGCGGCGGCCGTCGTCGTCCAGATGACGCGCCACCTGGGCCGGGGTGCGCAGGGCCGAGGTCGGGCGGATCGCCTCATGCGCTTCCTGGGCGTTCTTGGACTTGGAACGGTAGACGTTGGGACGGTCCGGCACGGCACCGGTGCCGAAGTCGCGGGCGATCACGTCGCGGATCTCGCGCACGGCATCTTCGGCCAGGTTCACCGAGTCGGTACGCATGTAGGTGATCAGGCCGACCGTGCCTTCCTCGCCCAGGGCCACACCCTCGTAAAGCTTCTGCGCCACCCGCATGGTGCGGGAGGTGGAGAAGCCGAGCTTGCGCGCCGCCTCCTGCTGCAGAGTGGAGGTGATGAAGGGCGGCGCCGGCCGGCGCTTGCGCTCCTTGCTGGAGACGTCGGTCACCCGCAGAGCACTTCCGGCGGCCTTGACCAGGCGTTCACGCGCGGCTTCGGCCGAGGCGCGGTCGGTCAGGGTGAACTGCTCGAACTTCTGCCCGTCCAGCTTGACCAGGCGGGCGGTGAAGGCCTGCTGCGGATGGTTGAGCTCGGCCTCGACGCTCCAGTACTCGCGCGGCACGAAGGCCTCGATCTCTTCCTCGCGCTCGACGATCAGGCGCAGGGCCGGCGACTGCACCCGCCCGGCCGACAGGCCGCGCTGCACCTTGCGCCACAGCACCGGCGAGAGGTTGAAGCCGACCAAGTAGTCGAGGGCGCGGCGGGCCTGCTGCGCGTCCACCAGGTCGGAGGCGACCTGGCGCGGGTGCTGCAGGGCCTCGCGGATGGCCCGCGGGGTGATCTCGGTGAACACCACCCGGTGCAGGGCCTTGCCCTCGAGCAGGCCGCGCTCCTTGAGTATCTCGGAGATGTGCCAGCTGATGGCCTCGCCTTCGCGGTCCGGGTCGGTGGCCAGCCAGATGGCCTCGGCGCCCCTGGCGGCCTTGGCGATGGCGTCCACGTGCCGCTCGTTCTTGTCGATCAGCTCGTAGCGCATGGCGAAGCCGTCGTCCGGATCCACGGCGCCTTCCTTGGGCACCAGGTCGCGGACGTGGCCGTACGAGGCCAGGACCTGGAAGTCCTTGCCGAGGTACTTGTTGATCGTCTTGGCCTTGGCGGGCGACTCGACGATGAGCAGGTTCTTGGCCATGCCGGGGAAGCTCCAGGGCGGCCCGCGCGGGGGCGCCGAGATGACGCGGCCCGCGGGGGGACGCGGGCCGGGGTTTATTTCATTAAGGCCCCAGCCCGACCGAGCCTGTCAAGCAAGGGCCTGGCCGGGGTCCTCCCGGGGCAGGGTCCGGGAGCGAGGCCGGGCAGGGGCTCAGCGGCAGCTTTGGGGCAGGTAGCGGAACAGCGCCTCGTCGCCGCTGCAGCCGAAGCCGCCGTCGTTCTCCAGGCTCAGCCAGAGGCGCTGGCCGGTCGAGTCGCGCACTTTGTCCACCTCGCCCAAGTGCAGCTCGATGGCACAGCGGCCGTCATCGAAGGCGCCGACCGCGATCTCGTCCACGCCGGCGATGGTCAGGTCTTCCAGGCCCAGCTCGTCCAGACCGCGCGGGCAGCGATCGGTATTGGCGCTGAAGTCGGCCAGCGCGGTCTTCAGCGGAGCGGCTTCGGCGAGGATCCGGCTCAGCTCCGCCCGCCCCAGGTAGTCCTGATAGGCGGGCAGGGCGATGGCGGCCAGGATAGCCAGCACGATCACCAGAAATACGCCGCCCCCGCCGACCACGATGGCGGCGGTGGCACAGCCGCTGCGCCGGGGCGCGCCGATGTCCGCCGGCGGCGGCGCCGCGCTGGGAGGTATCCGTTCCAGGCCCAGGTCGGCCACGATCTGGCCCAGCGGCGTCCATTCGGCCATGCCCTCGCGCCAGACCAGGCTGGCGCCGTCCAGAATGCCGGCCGTGTAGGCCTGGCGGACCGCTTCGGCGGTGACCGGTCCATGCCGGTTGCGTTGTCGGTCGACGTAGTACCAGGGAGTGCTGTCCATCGCGCCTTCAGTGCACGGCTTCTGGTTCGTCATCGAACATCTGGCTTTCCATCCAGGCGTAGGCCGCTTCGGCGCCGGGCTGGTTGAAGAGCACCATCAGCACCACCCATTTGAGATCGTCCACGTCGATCTCGTCCTGGTCCAGGGCCATGACCCGGTCCAGCACCAGTTCGCGCTGGTCGGCGTCGATCACCCCGCCGTGCTCCAGGAACATCAGGAATCCCCGGCACTCGGTGTCCAGCTTGTCCAGCTCGGGGCCGGAGTAGACGCGCACCTGCGCCTGCGGGCGCGGCCCGGCAAGCGGCGGACGGCGGCTGGCCAGTTCGTCCAGCCAGTCGAAGGCCTTGTTGATTTCGGCGGGACTGAAGCCGGCCTGGATCAGGCCGTTCTGGAGGGAGTCGCGGTCCCGGACGGCGTCGGGGTCGTCGTAGAAGTAGTGCTCGAACAGGTAAAGCAGGACGTCCAGTATGGTCTCTTTCATCACCCTCAGCCTGCGCCCGGGGCGCGGTGGGAAGGTCAGGGGCGGCGGGCGTAGCGTCCGTGCTCGTTCACCACGCGGCCGTCCAGCTCCATGAGCAGCAGCATGGAGGACAGGGCGGCGACCGTCAATCCTGTCCGCTCTGCCAGTTCATCCAGACCGGTAGGGTCGTGGCCCAGGGCCGACCACAGCTTCTTGTGGTCGGGGTCGGCCGGCGGCTGAACCGCCGGCGGCGTCGCGGGCACCGCGGCCGAGGCTTCGAGCCGGCCACGCAATTGCTGCGCCAGGGCCTGCGCGAGCGGGGCCAGGCCCGCCACGACCTCCTCCGGCGACTCGACCAGGGTGGCGCCCTCCCGGATCAGCCTGTGGCAGCCGCGCGCCAGCGGGTTGTCGGGCGAGCCCGGCAAGGCGAACACCTCCCGCCCGGCCTCGCCGGCCAAACGGGCGGTGATCAGCGCGCCGGAACGCAGTGCGGCCTCCACCACCACGGTGCCCAGGGACAGGCCGGCGATGATGCGGTTGCGGCTGGGGAAATGGCTGGCCAGGGCAGGCGTACCCGGCGGGTGTTCGGAAACGACCGCCCCGAATTCCGCGATCCGCGCCATCAGGCCGGCATGTTTGGCCGGATAGGCCAGATCCGGTCCGGTGCCGACCACCGCGAGGGTGCGGCCGCAGGCCAGCGCGCCCTCATGCGCGGCTGCGTCCACGCCCTCGGCCATGCCGCTGGTGACCACCCAGCCGGCCGCCGCCAGGGCTTCCGCGAAGCGGCGAGCCCGCGCCCTGCCGCCGGCGCTGGGGCGACGGCTGCCGACCAGGGCGATCTGCGCATGCCAGGGCAGGCAGGCGTCTCCGGCCAGGAACAGCATCGCCGGCGGAGCGGGGCTGCGCCGCAGCAACGGTGGGTAGTCGGGATCCTGCCAGCCCAGCAGGCGATGACCCGGCCGGGACAGCCAGGCCAGGTCGGCAGCCAGCCGGGCGGGATCCGGCCGGCGCAGGGCGGCCAGGGCTTCGCCGGACAGGCCGGCCAGCCCGCCGCGGCGGGCCGCTTCGAGGGCGGTGGCGGGGTCGGGATGGGCTTCGAGCAGGCGGCGCAGGGCCGCGTCCGGCAAACGGGCATGGCGGAGGATCAGCAGGGCACGCTCGGCTTCCATGGCCCGGAAAGCATCACGGCGCCCGCGGGCGCCGTGATGTAGGAATTGCCGGTGGGCCGGGGTCGGCTCATTCGGTGGCGTCCGGATGCTTGAGCTTGTCGCCCGTGTGCACCGGCCGGATGCCTTCCATCACCAGCGCATAGCTGACCTTGTCGAAGGTGCGGAAGACCATCAGGCGGCCGACGTAATCGTCGGGCGTCTGCACCCTGTCGGCGTTGCCGGCCATGCGGTTGGTGTTGGCGATATGGTCGGGGCGCTTGGCGCCGCCGTGCCAGATCGAGAACACGTGGCCGTTGCGGATGCCATCGCGGGCGCCGACGTTGAGCGCCACCACCAGGCGTGGACCGGCCTGCATGCCGTCGGCAACCGCCATCACCTGGGCCTTGTCGGGAATGCTGTCCGGGGCACGCGGATAGAAATGCAGGTCGTAGGGCTGGGCCTCGGACGGCAGGACGCGGTCGCCGACGCGAATCTCGCGGCCCTCGTCGCGCAGCAGCACCACCGCCACCTCGCCCTGGACGCGGGTCACCTCGCCGGTGGCGTGGATGGCCAGTTCGTCCCCCAGGTGTTCGCCGGTGGCCTCGCCGAAGCCGCGTGGCACCGCCCAATGGGTGTGGAAGCGGCGGCCGTCCTGGTCCAGCGGGCTGATGCCCGGCGGGTGCTTGCCCTTGCCGCCGCCCAGCTTGTTCACCGGCCGGGCGATGTCCACCACCATGCCGGGCTGGGCACCCTGGAGGTTGCGCACGTAAACCAGCTGGCCGGCGCTGCTCAGCAGGCGATCGTCTTCCATGCCCACCACATGCGGCAGCGCGCGTGCATCCGGCACGACGGTGAACTGCTTGAGGAAGGCCTCGACGTCGGCCAGCGGAATGGTGGGCACGGCCTCGCCGATGCGCGGGCCCTCGGCCTGGACGCGCGGCTCGCCGTCGATGTAGACCAGGCTCAGCACGTCACCCGGATAGATCAGGTGCGGGTTCCGGATCTGCGGATTGGCCTGCCAGATTTCCGGCCAGAGCCAGGGCTTCTTGAGGAAGCGGCCGGCGATGTCCCAGAGCGTGTCGCCCTTCTTGACCACGTAGGTGGTCGGATGGTCCTCGCGCAGCTCGGCCGCGATGACGGCGCCGGCGAGGGTGAGCAGCATGGCAGCGCTGACTGCAAGAAGCCGTTTAAACATGGCGGCTATCCACCTGATTTCCCCGGACAGGTTGGCCGACTATAGCCCAGAAAAGGGGCCGAAAGGCAAGCCTGCCAAGGGTATAATGACCAACCCCGGCCTTGCGTCCGGGCCCCCCGCTCCCCACATTAGCGTCCATGGCCAAGCTCCCCATCCTGGAATTCCCCGACCCGCGGCTGCGAACCGTCGCACGGCCCGTCGAGACGGTCGACGAGGGCTTGCGTCGGCTGATCGACGACATGTTCGACACCATGTATGCCGCTCCGGGCATCGGCCTGGCCGCCACCCAGGTGGACGTGCACCAGCGCCTGCTGGTTTTGGACGTAAGCGAGGACCAAAGCCGGCCAATGGTGTTCATCAACCCGGAGATCCTCGCCGCCGAGGGCGAACAGGTCTGCCAGGAGGGCTGTCTGTCGGTGCCCGGCATCTATGCCGACGTCAGGCGTGCGGCCAGGATCCGGGTGAAGGCCCTGGACCGCGACGGCCAGCCGTTCGAGATCGAGGCCGACGGGCTGCTGGCGGTGTGTATCCAGCACGAGATGGATCACCTGGCCGGCAAGGTGTTCGTGGACTACCTCTCGCCGATCAAGCGCGAGCAGGTGCGCAAGAAGCTGGCCAAGCAGCAGCGCGGCGCGGCCTGATGTCCCTGAGGATCGTTTTCGCCGGCACCCCGGAGTTCGCGGTGCCCAGCCTGCGCGCGGCCGCCGCCCGCGGCGAGGTGGTCGCGGTGTACACCCAGCCGGACCGCCCGGCCGGACGCGGCCGGCAGCCGGCCGCGCCGCCGGTGAAGCGGGAGGCGCTGGCACGTGGCCTGCCGGTCTACCAGCCGGAGAACTTCCGCTCCGACCAGGCGCGCGAGCAGCTGCGCGCCCTGCAACCCGACCTGATGGTGGTGGTGGCCTACGGCCTGATCCTGCCGCAGGCCGTGCTCGACATTCCCCGTCATGGCTGCTGGAACGTGCATGCCTCGCTGCTGCCGCGCTGGCGCGGGGCGGCGCCGATCCAGCGCGCCATCGAGGCCGGTGATGCCGAAACCGGCGTCTGCCTCATGCAGATGCAAAAGGGCCTGGATACCGGCCCGGTGCTGCTTTCCCTGCGCACGCCGATCCACGACACCGACACCGGCGGCAGCCTGCATGATCGCCTGGCCGCGCTCGGCGCCGAGGTGCTGGCCGACGGCCTGAAGCTGTTGCGTGCCGGCATGCGGCCGGTGCCGCAGCCGCAGCCGGACGTGGGCATCAGCTACGCGCACAAGCTGGAGAAGGGCGAAGCCCGCCTGGACTGGGGATTGCCGGCCGCCGTGCTGGCCCGACGGGTGCGCGCCTTCTCGCCCTGGCCGGTGGCCGAGGCCGAGCTGGCCGGCGAGCGCCTGCGCATCCACGCCGCGCAAGCCCTGGACCAGGCCGCCGGCGCGGCACCTGGCACCGTCGTCGCCGCCGGCCGCGACGGCATCGACGTGGCCTGCGGCGAAGGCCGCCTGCGTCTGCTCACGGTCCAGCGCGAGGGCGGCCGGCCGATCGCCGCCGCCGACTACCTCAACGCCAGGCCCGCCCTGAGGACGGCATGAGCGAGGGCGCCGGCTCGCCGCTGCGCGCCGCCGCCGCGCAGGTGCTGGCGGCGGTGCTGGGGCGGGGCCGTTCGCTGAAGGCGGAGCTCGCCGCGACGCTGCCACGCTGGCCCGACCCGCGCGACCGTGCCCTGCTCGAAGCGATCTGCTTCCAGGCGTTGCGCCATCGCCGCCGCTACGAGTTCGTGCTCGAGCGCTGGATGCAGCGCCCGCTGCCGGCGCGCGAAAGTGCCGTGCACGGTTTGCTGTTGGCTGGCATGGCCCAGCTCGACGCGCTCGAGCTGCCCGGCCACGCCACCGTGGCCGCCACTGCCGGCGCTGCCCGCAGCCTGGGCCGGGCGTCGATGGTCGGGCTGGTCAACGCCCTGCTGCGCCGTGCCGCCCGCGAGTCCTGGCCGGAAAGCGTCGACCCGGCGATCACGCACAGCCACCCCGACTGGCTGGCGGCCGCCTTGCGACAGGACTGGCCGCGGCACTGGCAGGCCATCCTGGCCGCCAACAACGACAGCGCGCCGATGTGGCTGCGCGCCAATACCGGCCGCACCGACGCCGCCAGTCTGGCCATGCGCTTGCGCGAGGCCGGCATTGCCTGCGAAACCGAGCCGTCGCTGCCCGACGCCCTGCGCCTGGACACTCCGGTGCCGGTGCAGCGCATTCCCGGTTGGGCCGGGGGCAGCGCCAGCGTTCAGGACGGCTCGGCCCAGCTGGCGGTGCTGGCCCTGGCGCCGCGTCCGGGCGAGCGGGTGCTGGACGCCTGCGCCGCGCCCGGCGGCAAGGCCGCGCAGATCGCCGAATGCCTGCAGGGCCGGGGCGCGTTGCTGGCCCTGGACCGGGACGCGCGTAGGCTGGCCCGGCTGGACGAGACCCTGACCCGGCTGGGCCTGGTTTCCGATGCCGTGCGGATCCGCGCCGCCGACGCCGGCGAGCCTGGCGCGTGGTGGGACGGCCGGCCTTTCGACGCCATCCTGCTGGACGCACCCTGTTCGGCCACCGGCATCATCCGCCGCCAGCCCGACGTGAAATGGCACCGCCGCGCCGGGGACATCCCGCTGCTGGCGGCGCAGCAGGCCCGCTTGCTGGATGCGCTCTGGCCGCTGCTGGCGCCGGGGGGGCGGCTGCTCTATGCCACCTGCTCGGTGCTGCGGGCGGAGAACGCTGCGCAGGTGGAAGCCTTTCTCGCGCGCACGCCGGGCGCGCAGGTCGAGGATCCGGGCGAGGCCTTCGGCCACGCCGACGGTGCTGGCCGCCAGCGCCTGCCGGGGGAGCGGGGCATGGACGGGTTCTTCTACGCGCTCCTGCGCAAGGTCGGCTGAGCCGGCGGGTCGCGTAGGTCGGGCGGCGGATTGGTGGCCATCGCCGCCAGGTGGGTATCCACGCCGAGCGTGCAGCGGGTGGCGCCGGTGCGGCGGGTGTCCGCCAGGAAGCGGTCGTTGGCGCTGGCGCCGTCCACGTGCCGTTCCGGGTGATGCAGGTGCCAGGCCAGGGCGGCGAAACGAAGGTGCCGGCAATGGATACCGGCGTGGTGGGCACGCCAGGCCAGCTCCATGTCTTCGCGGCCCCAGCCCTGCATGCGTTCGTCGAAGCCGTTCAGGCGCAGCAGGTCCTCGCGCCACCAGCCCTGGTTGCAGGTCTTGATCGCCCGTGGCGGCCGTGGCCGGCGGGCGAACAGCCTTCGCGCCAGCCAGGGCAGGCGCAAGGCATTGCGGCGCCGGTCGAGGCCGGGCAGCCACGGGCTCGGCCGCAGCTCCGGGTCGGCCAGCAGGCGCGCGCCGGTCGTCGGACCGGTCAGCACGCGCGAACCCTGGACGAAACAGCCCGGCGTGGCGAAGGCCAGGTGGTCGGCGACGAAGTCCGGATGCAGCACCATGTCGCCGTCGATGAGCAGGAGATAATCGCCACGGCTGGCGGCGATCGCCAGGTTGCGGGCCCGCCCGGCCCGAAATCCCTGGTCTTCCTGCCAGACATGGCGCAAGGCGGTGGGGAAGCGGGCGGCCCTCGCCTTCAGCAGCGCGGCGGTGTCGGGGCCGGAGCCGTCGTCGGCGACGATCACCTCGTCCGGAAGCCGCGTTTGGCCGGCGATGCTGTCCAGTACCCGGCCGAGGGCGCGGGGCCAGTTGTAGGTGGTGACGATCAGGCTGGTCTTCATCGGCAGACCGGGCGGTGCGGGCGCCACGGGATTCTTCCCCGTCGGACATGACTGGAAGATGGCTGGAAGGGTGGAAGATGGCTGGAAGGGGGTGGCGCCGGTCCGGTTGTGCCCCGACGGGCCGCCGGTCGGCCGGCCGTCGAGCCGCTGCCGGTCGCAGCCCGTGCATGTGTTCTGGCAGCATCGCCGGCCATGGATACCCCCCGTCGCGACACCCTGCTGTTCTTTCTCGCCGCCCTGGTGTTGCTCGCCGCCGGCTACGGCCTGCGCGAGCCATGGCCCGCGGACGAACCGCGCTTCGTCCTGGTCGCCAGACAGATGGTGGAAAGCGGCGATTTCCTGTTCCCGCACCGGGGCGGCGAGTTGTATCCGGACAAGCCGCCGTTCTACTTCTGGCTGCTGGCCCTGTCCTACGGCCTGATCGGCAGCTGGCGCTGGAGTTTCCTGCTCCCCTCGCTGCTGTCGGCCCTGGGCACCCTGGTCCTGGTACGCGACCTGGCGGCGCGCCTGTGGACGCCTCGTGCCGGCCTGTGGGCGGCGCTGGCGGTGCTGACCGCTCTGCAGTTCACCTACCAGGCCAAACGTGCGCAGATCGATCCGAGTCTGGTGTTCCTGACCACGCTGGCCCTGTACGGCCTGTGCCGGCACCTGCTGCTGGGTCCGCACTGGCGCTGGTACTGGGCGGGCTGCGCGGCCGCCGGCCTGGGTGTGATCACCAAGGGGGTCGGTTTCCTGCCGCTGCTGCTGTTGCTGCCGTTCGGCTGGATGGCCAGGAGCGGCTGGCAGGGGCTGGCCCGTTCCGGCCCCGGATACGGCTGGCATTGGGTGGCCGGCGCCGCTGCTTTCCTGCTGCCGATCGCGCTGTGGCTGGGTCCCGTGCTGGCGATCGCCCTGGCCGGCGGGCGGCCGGATCATGCCGAGTACCTGCACAACCTGCTGTTCACCCAGACCGCGACCCGCTACACCGATGCCTGGCATCACCACGAGCCCTGGTGGTACTTCGGCCAGGTGATCGCCCTGTTCTGGCTGCCGTTTTCGTTGGCCCTACCCTGGCTGGCGCGGCCTTGGCGACAGGCCTGGCGCGAGCGCGACGCCCGGGTCTGGCTGCCGCTGGCCTGGGTGCTGCTGGTGCTGCTGTTCTTCAGCGCGTCGCCGGGCAAGCGCGACATGTACATCCTGCCGGCGCTGCCGGCCTTGGCGCTGGCCGCCGCGCCTTATCTGCAGGACGTGCTGGAGCGGGCGGGTTTTCGCCGCGCCCTGCTGGTGCTGACGACGCTGCTGGCGGCATCGCTGGCGGCGATCGGCCTGCTGGCGCTGCTTGGCGAACCCGGATTCGAGCGCCGCTTCGAGCTCGCCCGCGGCCTGGCCGGCGAGGCCCGCTGGCTGTGGTGGATGCTGGCGGGAGCCGGCGGCATCGGTCTGCTGGCGGCGGCCTGGTTGCGGGTCCGCCGCGCGCACTGGGCGATGGCCGCGCTGTTGTGGTCGCTGTGGCTGGGTTACGGCTTCGTCGTCCACCCGGTGCTGGACGGCGAGAACTCCTCCCGCGACGTGATGCGGCAGGCTCGTGCCCTGGCCGGGCCGGCGACGGTACTGGGTCTGGTGGACTGGAAGGAGCAGAACCTGCTGCAGGCGATCGGGCCGGTGGCCGAGTTCGGTTTCCGGGCGCCGCCGGCCCTGCAGCTGCAGCGGGCGCAGGCCTGGCTGGCGCAGGATCCGGCGCGTCGTCGCCTGCTGGTTCAACGCAGCGAGGCCCTCGCCTGCATCGCCTACGAAACGGCGCCCGACGCGCGGGAAGTCGGGCGGGCCAACCGCCGCAGCTGGTGGCTGCTCGGCCCGGAGGCGCTGGCCGCCTGCCCGCCGGCCGACCGGTCCGCGCCGGTACGGGTAGACTAGCGCCCGTTCGCGAGGCCCCGGGGGGAGGTCCACCGTGCCGACAGGGAAGATCCGTCCGTCATGAAGATCCTGATCCTCGGAGCCGGCCAGGTGGGGTCTTCGGTGGCCGCCTCGCTGGCCTCGGAAAACAACGACATCACGGTGGTGGACACCGACACCCACCGCCTGCGCGATCTGGCCGAAAAGCTCGACATCCGCACCGTGGTCGGTCACGCCTCGCTGCCTTCGGTGCTGGCCCAGGCCGGTGCCGAGGACGCCGAGCTGCTGGTGGCGGTGACCTCCAGCGACGAAGTCAACCTGGTGGCCTGCCAGGTGGCCCAGCACCAGTTCCGTACCCCGGCTCGGGTGGCGCGCCTGCGCGAATCACAGTTCCTGGACGTGCCGGCCCTGGCCGGGCCGGACAGCGCGGTCAGCGCCGCGATCAGTCCCGAACAGTTGGTCTGCCGGCACGTCGAACGATTGATCGAATACCCCGGCGCCCTGCAGGTGCTGGATTTCGCCGACGGCCGCGCCCAGCTGGTGGCGGTGCGGGCGGTGCCCGGCGGCGCCCTGGTCGGGCACGAAATCCGTGAACTGCGCCAGCACCTAGCGCCCGGCGTGGACGCACGGGTGGCGGCGATCTTCCGTCAGGGCAGGCCGGTCAAGCCCGAGGCCAGCACGGTGATCGAGGTCGAGGACGAGGTGTTCTTCCTCGCCGACCGCCGCAACATCCTGACGGTGATGAGCGAGCTGCGCCGGGTGGACCAGCGCCCGGCCCGCCGGGTGATGATCGCCGGCGGCGGCAACATCGGCCGCGCCCTGGCCCGCAGTCTGGAGAACCGCTATTCGGTGAAGGTGGTGGAGCGCTCGCGCGAACGTGCCCGCAACGTCGCCGAGGACCTGCTCAACTCGATCGTGCTGGTCGGCGATTGCGCCGACGAGGATCTGCTGCGGGAAGAGAACATTGACCAGACCGACGTCTACTGCGCGATGACCAACGAGGACGAAGCCAACATCCTCTCGGCCATGCTGGCCAAGCGCATGGGCTGCCAGCGGGTGGTCTCGCTGATCAACCGGCCGGCTTATGCCGAGCTGGTCGAGGGCGGCCCGATAGACATCGCGGTCAGTCCGCAGCTGGTCACCCTGGGCGCGCTGCTGGCGCATATCCGCGAGGGTGCGCCGGCGCGGGTGTATTCGCTGCGGCGCGGCGCCGCCGAGGCGATCGAGGCGGTGGTGCGCGGCGACCGGCGCACGTCGCAGGTGGTCGGTCGCAGCCTGGACGAGCTGGAGCTGCCGCCGGCCACCACCATCGGCGGCCTGGTGCGCGGCGACAAGCTGCTGATCGCCCATCACGACGTGGTGATCGAGCCCGGCGATCACGTCATCCTGTTCGTGATGGACAAGCGCGAGCTGGCCACGGTCAGCGCCCTGTTCCAGACCGGAGCCACCTGGCTGTGAGCCAACGCCTGCGGGCCATCCAGAAGATCCTGGGCGTCATCATCGTCCTGTCCTCGCTGAGCAAGCTGCCGCCGGCGCTGCTGGCGCTGCTGTGGGACGAGCAGGGCACGGCGCCGGTGTACTTCGCCAGTTTCCTGAGCAGCACGGCGGTGGGCCTGGTGCTGTGGTTGCCGGTGCGCCGGGTCCATTACGAGCTGCGCCTGCGCGACGGCTTCCTGATCGTCACCCTGACCTGGGTATTCGCCAGCCTGGTTTCGGCGCTGCCGTTCGTGCACGCCCCGCCCTACCTGAGCTACACCGACGCCATCTTCGAGGCCACCTCCGGCCTGACCACCACCGGCGCCACGGTGATCTCCGGCCTCGACCAACTGCCGCGCAGCGTGCTGTTCTACCGGCAGTCGCTGCAGTTCCTCGGTGGCATGGGCATCGTCATCCTGGCGGTGGCGATCCTGCCCATGCTGCGCATCGGCGGCACCCAACTGTTCCGGGCCGAATCCACCGGCCCGACCAAGGACACCAAGCTGACCCCGCGCGTGGCCGAAACCGCCAAGGCGCTGTGGGCGGTGTATTTCGGCCTGACCGTGTTGTGCGCCGCTGCCTACTGGGTGGCCGGCATGGACCTGTTCGACGCGATCGGCCATGCCATGAGCACCGTGTCCACCGGCGGCTTCTCCACGCACGATGCCGCCTTCGACTATTGGGACAGCCCGATCCTGGAGTGGATCGCCATCCTGTTCATGCTGCTGGGCGGCATCAACTTCGGCCTGCATTATGTCGCCTGGCGACGGGCGTCCATGGCCGTCTACGGCACCGATTCCGAGCTGCGCGCCTTCCTGCGCATCGTCGCCGGCGCCAGCCTGGTGGTGACCCTGGTGCTGTGGTTCGGCGGCGACTACGCGCACCTGGGCGAATCGTTCCGGCTGGCGGTTTTCCAGGTCGTCTCCAGCATCACCACCACCGGTTTCACGGTATCGGGTTTCGACCATTGGACCGGGCCGGCGCCGTTTCTGGTGGTGACCATCGCGGTGATCGGCGGCTGCTCCGGCTCCACCGTCGGCGGTCTCAAGGTGGCGCGCGTGGTGATGGTGGTGCGCCAGGGATACCGCGAGATCAAGCAGTTGGTGCACCCCAAGGCGCAGTTCCTGGTGAAGATGGGCGGCCGGCGGGTGTCCGAAAGCGTGGTGCTGTCGGTCAGTGGCTTCATCGCCATCTGGATGCTGTGTTTCGCCCTGCTGGTGGTCGGCATGAACCTCAGCGGCCTGGATCTGGAGTCTTCCTACGGCGCGGCGGTGGCGACGCTGGCCAACCTCGGGCCCGGTTTGGGGGATGTGGCCTACACCTTCGGCGACACCAACGATATGGCGGTCTGGCTGGGCACCCTGGGCATGATCCTGGGCCGCCTGGAGGTGTTCTCGCTGCTGGTGCTGCTCACGCCGGCGTTCTGGCGGGAGTAGCCGGAGCCTCCATGGCGGGCGCCAGCCGGTCGCGCAGGGCGAGGGCCTCGTTCACCGGCAGGTAGCGGATGCGCAGCGGCATGTCGAAAGGGCTGGCGCCGGCGGTGTCCAGCCACAGGGTAGCCATGCCTTGCCAGCGGTCCAGGGGCGAGCGGCTCAGCTTCACCGCCTGCAGCTTGCGCACCTCGGCGAAGCGCCAACGCCGGTCCAGCCAGCCCTCGCGCACCGCCACCAGGCCGGACTCGAGCGTGTAGCCTGCATGCCGCGCCCAGACCCGCGCGCGCAGCAGCCATACCGGCAGCAGGAGCAGCAGCCACAGGCCAGGCAAGCCTTCCTTCCAGGCCAGCCCGGCGCTGCCGGCCAGGGTCAGCAAGGCCGGCAGGGTGAACTGCCGGCGCCAGGCGCGCGGATGCAGGCGATGCCATTGCCGAAGCGGCCAGCTGGCGCCGGGCAGCAAGTGGTGGATCAGCGCGTTCACAGTGTCGGGCGGCGCCACCGGGGCCAGATCGCGCAGGGCGCGGTCGTCGCCGCCGGTCTGCGGATTGGCCGAGTCCACCCGCAGGCTCTGCCGGCCGAACCAGCGGTGCAGCAGCGTTTCGCGCAGGCTCCAGGCCTGGATGCGATGACGGGGCAGGCTGGCGCGCAGGCGCGTGAGCAGGCCGCGTTCGGCGCTCAACCGGCGGCCGGACTCGCTGAGCGTGAAGCCGTGGAACTGCAGCAGGGCCAGGGCCACCGACAGTATCCGCATCGCCAGCACGGCGGCTACGAACAGGCCGATTGCGCCGATGACCGTGGCGGCGCCGTCCAGGTGCTGCTCCTTCGCCCAGCCGACCAGCAGGCGCGCGCTCGCTTCCATCAGGTCGCCGAAGGTTTCTCCGGTCTGGGCGAGAAGGCCGAAGGCGGCCGCGACCACGATCATGCCGCGATTGGAGATCAGGCCCAGCCGCACCACTTCCGCCATCGGCAGTTGCAGCAGGATGCGCGGCGGCGCGGTCGCCCCGTGATCTCCCGCGGAGTCGTCGCCGGTGCCGGCGACGTGGCCGCGTACCAGTTCCTCCAGGATCTGGGCGTCGGCCAGCGACAGCACCCGCATCTCGCCCTCGGGTTTCACCCCGCCGGCCGATTCCAGCCGCACCTCGGCCACACCGGCCAGGCGGTGCAGCAGGGTCTGGTGCAGGGCGACATTGTGGATGCGCTCGAAGGGGATGTTGCGCACGGTCCGCTGCATCACGCCGCTGCGGATGACGATGGCATCGTCCTCGATGCGGAAACGGTAGGTGAAGTAGGTCAGCAGCGAATACGACACCAGCATGCCGGCACCGACCAGGCCCCAGAGCTCCCAGGCATTGCCGCGGCCGGTGAACAGCAGCACCAGCAGGGGCAAGGCGAACTGCTTGAGTTGCTGGATCAGGACGAACAGCCAGGACAGCGGATGCAGGCGGCGGTCGCCGCCCGATACGGCCGGCGCGGCCCGGGGTGGTTCCGACGGCGGCAATCCCGGCTCAGAGGGCGTCATCATGCCGTCGTGCTTCCGGTACCAGTGCGTCGCGCAGGGCCATCGCGTAACCGTCCGCGAACCCGGCCTGGCGCAGGGCATGCATGCGCGTGCCGGCAGTGTGCACGACAAGGGTGGCCAGGCCGAACTGCCGCTCCAGTGGCCCGCGCTCGATGTCCAGATGCTGCACGCGGCTGCGCGGCACGAGGATCTCGCTGTGCCAGAACAGCCCGCGCCGCACGCTCAGCCCGCGCGCGTCCAGGCGCCAGCGCACCCGTCGGGCGCGGGCACGGCCGATCAGCGCGCCGAGCACGGTCACCGACACCAGCAGCAGGGCCGCGACCATCAGGCGCACGCTCGTGGCTTCGGGCAGGAAGGCGCTGGCCAGTATCGCCAGGCCGACGGCCGGGCCCAGGCCGGCCAGGGCGCCGGCGAGCGCGGCCACCGTGCCGGCCGGATCGGGCAAGGCATGCCAGGCGTCCTCCTCCAGGGTCGGCGGTGAGTAGTCGGTCGGGGGCGTGGCGCCTTCGCTCATGGATTCACCTGCAGCTGCGCGGATAGGGATTGGCCTCGCCGGAGCCCGGCGGACGCAGGGTGTAACGCTTGTAAGTCCATTGGTACTGGCTGGGATCGCGGCGGACGATGGCCTCGACGCCGGCGTTCAAGGCGGCGGTGGCGCGGGCCAGGTCGGGGGCGGCCACGGCCGGATCGGCCGGTTCGAAATGCAGGTCGAACAGGCCGTCGGTCCGGCGCTCGGCGTAGCCGAACAGCACCGCCGCGCCGCTGCGCGCCGCCAGCTTCGGGATCAGGCTGAGGGTCAGCGCCGGCAGGCCGAAAAACGGCGCGAACTCGCCGTTGCCGAGTTTCGGCTGCTGGTCGGGCGTGATGCCGACTGCCTCGCCGGCCTGCAGGGCCTTGTACAGCGGCCGCATGGCGCTGGCCTCGGCCGGCACCAGACGCACGTTCTCGCCGCCCCGGGCCAGGCGCAGGAAGGCGTCGCCGACGCGGCTCTCCGGTACCCGGTAGACCAGCGAGAAGGGCCCGTGCGCGGCCATGAATTCGATCAGCAGTTCCCAGTTGCCGTAGTGCGGCGCGGCGACGATCACGCCGCGGCCGGCGGCCAGGGCTGCCTGCAGATGCGCCTCGCCGTGCACGGTCCGCACCAGGGCCAGGTTGTCGCGGCGCGGGCGGGTCCAGATGCGCAGGGTTTCCAGGGCGTTGCGCCCGGTCTGGGCCAGAATGGCGCGCACCGCCTGTTCCGGCTCGCGCCCGCCGGCGGCGGCCGGCACCAGCTCCAGGTTGCGGCGCGCCACCTTGGCCTCGCGGGTGTTTCTGCGGTAGGCCAGGCGCGCCAGCAGCGTGCCCAGGCCCTGCTGCGTCCGCAGCGGCAGCCGGCCGATCAGCCAGGCCAGGACGTACAGCAGACGGGCGGCGTACTCGGGCGCGGACATGGCCCGAGTTTACGGGATGGCGTCAAGCCGCCGTTGACCGTCGTTGCGACGGCCGGCGAGGATGCCGGCATGATCGCCCTGATCCAGCGCGTTACCGAGGCCGCCGTCCGGGTGGACGGGGAGGTGGTGGGGGCCATCGGTCCCGGTCTGCTGGCCCTGGTGGCGGTGCAGCCCGGCGACGACGAGGCGGTCATCGGCCGCATGGCCGAGCGCCTGCTGGCCTACCGGGTGTTCGCCGACGCCGACGGCCGCATGAACCTGTCCCTTTCCCAGACCGGCGGCGGCCTGCTGCTGGTCAGCCAGTTCACCCTGGCCGCCGATACCCGCAAGGGCTTGCGGCCCAGCTTCGCGACGGCGGCCGGGCCGGAGGCCGGCCGCCGCGGCTTCGAAGGTTTGGTCCGGGAGTGCCGGGCCCGCCATCCGGCGGTTGAAACCGGGCGCTTCGGCGCCCACATGCAGGTCAGCCTGGTCAATGACGGCCCGGTGACCTTCTGGTTGCAGACCTGAACGCGCGGAAACTCTTTGTCATTCAATGGCATGGCAGGACCTTCCGGGGGCCTGTATACTGCGCGGTTCCATTTTCCCAGCAGCGGGATTTCCTTACATGGCCAACGATCGTCCGGCTCAGCAGTCCGAAATCAAGCAGCTGATCAGCAAGGGCCTGGAGCAGGGCTACCTGACCTATGCCGAGGTGAACGACCACCTCCCCGATGACATCGTCGATCCCGAGCAGATCGAGGACATCATCGGCATGATCAACGGCATGGGCATCGAGGTGCACGAGGTGGCGCCCGATGCCGAAACGCTGCTGCTGTCCGACTCCTCGGGCAGCCGCGATGCCGACGACACCGCCGCCGAGGAAGCCGCCGCCGCCCTGTCCGCCCTGGATACCGAGGGCGGCCGCACCACCGACCCGGTGCGCATGTACATGCGCGAGATGGGTTCGGTGGAACTGCTGACCCGGGAAGGCGAGATCGCCATCGCCAAGCGCATCGAGGAAGGCCTGAACCAGGTGCACGCCTCCCTGGCCAGCTTCCCCTGGTCGGTGCAGATGCTGCTGGAGGACTACGACCAGCATCTCGAGGGCAAGAAGCGCCTGAACGAGGTGGTGGTGGGCTTCCTGGACATGGAAGAGCCGGAGGAAGAGATCCCCGTGGCGGCCATGGACGAGGACGCCGACATCGAGGCCGACGACGACGAGGACGAGGAGGGTGGCGACGATGAGGCCGATGCCGCCGTCGACACCGGCCCGGACCCGGCCGAGGTCGGCCGCCGCATGGACGCGCTGAAGGCCCTGTACACCAAGTTCCAGAAGACCTACGGCAAATACGGCCCGACCGACAAGAAGACCCTGAAGGCGCGCGAGGAGATGGCGGCCGAGTTCCTGCGCCTGAAGCTGCCGCTGGCGCTGATGGATGCCTTCGTGCGCAAGCTACGCGACGTGGTCAACGCGGTGAAGGAGCACGAGCGCAAGGTGCTGGACATCTGCACCCGCCAGGCCAGGATGCCGCGCAAGGACTTCCTGCGCGCCTGGCCCGGCAACGAAACCAACCTGGGCTGGGCCGACGAGGTCATCCGTCGCAAGCAGAAGTGGTCCTCGGGCATGCGCGAGCACCGCGACGAGATCGTCGCCGAGCAGCAGAAGCTGATCGGCATCGAGCAGTCGCTGTACCTGACCCTGCCGGACATCAAGGAAATCAACCGCGCCATGGCCTACGGCGAGGCCAAGGCGCGCAAGGCCAAGAAGGAAATGGTCGAGGCCAACCTGCGCCTGGTGATTTCCATCGCCAAGAAGTACACCAACCGCGGCCTGCAGTTCCTCGACCTGATCCAGGAGGGCAACATCGGCCTGATGAAGGCGGTGGACAAGTTCGAGTACCGCCGCGGCTACAAGTTCTCGACCTATGCCACCTGGTGGATCCGCCAGGCGATCACCCGCTCGATCGCCGACCAGGCGCGCACCATCCGCATTCCGGTGCACATGATCGAGACCATCAACAAGCTCAACCGCATCTCCCGGCAGATGCTGCAGGAGATGGGCCGCGAGCCGACCCCGGAAGAGCTGGCCAAGAAGATGGACATGCCGGAGGACAAGATCCGCAAGGTGCTGAAGATCGCCAAGGAGCCGATCTCCATGGAGACCCCGATCGGCGACGACGAGGATTCGCACCTGGGCGACTTCATCGAGGACACCAGCATCGAGTCGCCGATCGACGCCACCACCAACCTGGGCCTGATGGAGACCGTGCGCGACGTGCTGGCCGGCCTGACCCCGCGCGAGGCCAAGGTGCTGCGCATGCGCTTCGGCATCGACATGAACACCGACCACACCCTCGAGGAAGTGGGCAAGCAGTTCGACGTCACCCGCGAGCGCATCCGCCAGATCGAGGCCAAGGCCCTGCGCAAGCTGCGCCACCCGACCCGCTCGGAGCAGCTGCGCTCCTTCCTCGACCTGGAATGACCCGCCCCACCCACCCCTCTCCCCCTGCGGGAGAGGGGGCAGGGGAGAGGGAAGAAAAACGGCCGCCCAAGCGGCCGTTTTTGTTTTAGGATTCCGCATTCAACGGGCCTATAGCTCAATGGTTAGAGCAGGGGACTCATCGAAAGGTGTCGCCGCCCGGTAACGGGCGGACGAGAACGGGATGAATTCAGGGAAACCTCAGCGGCTCGGCCGGTGGCAACCCTGAGCCAAGCCGGCGGTACACCGCCGGAAGGTGCAGAGACTACCTGGGGGCTTCAGTGCCCTTGATGACAGGCTCGAGCGTCCCGCACCCCACCCGCGCAGGCGGAGGGTGAAGAGATAGTCCACGCCGGGGGGAAACCTCCGGGGAAACGTGAATCCCTTGGTTCCAGGTTCGAGTCCTGGTGGGCCCAGTACCTTCGCCCGGCCACATGCAGGTGTGGCCCCGCGTCCCGGTGGCATGAGGGTCCGCGTACATTGATCCCGGGCTGTGAACCACTAAACTGGGCCGAATCCGCCCGACTCGACTGCAAGGGCATGGGGGCCCTGTCATGATCGTCACGCTTTCCGAGCTGATCACGGCCAGCGAGCTTGCGCATGTCAAGCGACTGGTGGCCGCCGTCGGTTTCGTCGAAGGCAAGGCCACTGCCGGCGAGTGGCTGCACAAGGTCAAGAACAACGAGCAGATCCCGTGGAACCATCCGGTGATGCGGGAGATCTCCGGCATCGTGATGAAGGCGCTGGGTCGCTGCGACGCTTTCATGAGCGCGGCCCAGCCCCGGCGCCTGGCGGCGATGCTGGTCAGCCGCTACCGGCCGGGCATGGCCTACGGGCTGCACGTGGACGCACCGATCATGGGCGAGCCCAACCACGTGCGTAGCGACGTATCGTTCACCCTGTTCCTGAACGAGCCCGATACCTACGAAGGAGGCGAACTGGCCTTCGAGTACGGCAGCGGCGAGAGCACCTTCAAGTTGCCTGCCCGTTCGGCGATCTGTTACCCGACCGGGCAGTTGCATCGCGTCCGGCCGGTGGAGCGGGGCGAGCGCCTCGCGGTCGTGGGCTGGGTGCAGAGCCTGGTGCGCGATCCCGCCGTCCGCGAGCTGCTGCACGACCTGTCCGTGGCGCGCGAACAGCTGGTCGGTCAGGAAGGCACGGGACGTGCCGTCGAGCTGATCAACAAGTCCTATTTCAACCTGCTGCGCCGGCACGCCGAGCCCTGAGCGGCCGGATCATCCGTCCACGCCGTGCGCTGGCAAGCCAGGTGCCCCGGCGCTGCCCGTCGTCATGCGCGCGAAGCACGTAGGCGCAATGCTGCCGCAAGCATCGCGACTCATCGCACGGACGGCGGGCGTATCATCGTTCCTGATCTGTCGAGGAGGCGCCGGAGCATGTCCGCCAGCCGCCGTCCGCAAGCCATCGCCGATCCCTGGCGCCGTCGTGTCGAAGGGCTGCTGGCCGGGGCCGGGCTCCGCATCGGCGGCGAGCGGCCGCAGGATCCGCAGGTGCACGATCCGCGCTTCTTCCGCCGGGTGATGGCCGGCGGCTCCCTGGCCCTTGGCGAGTCCTACATGGATGGCTGGTGGGACGCGGAATCGCTGGACGGCTTCTTCGCCGCCATACTCTCGGCCAGGCTCGATCGCCGCATGCGCCGCTGGGGCGATCTTTGGCTGGCGTTGCGGGCCTGGCTGCTCAACCTGCAGACGCCGAGGCGCGCGCGCGAGGTCGGTCGCCGTCACTACGACCTCGGCAACGACCTCTACCGCGCCATGCTGGGGCGGCACATGGTGTACAGCTGCGGCTACTGGGCCGATGCAGACAATCTCGACGACGCCCAGGCCGCCAAGCTCGACCTCTGCTTCCGCAAGCTGGGCCTGGCCCCGGGCATGCGCCTGCTCGACATCGGCTGCGGCTTCGGCGAGGCCCTGGCGCGGGCGGCGGAGCGGCATGGCGTCGAAGGCGTCGGCATCACCATCTCGGAACAGCAGGCGGCCTACGCGCGCGAGCGCTGCGCCGGTCTGCCGGTGGAGATCCGCGTGCAGGACTACCGCGAAGCGGGCGGCCGCTTCGACCGGGTGCTGTCCATAGGCATGTTCGAACACGTCGGCCGGCGCAATTACCGCCGTTTTTTCGACAAGGTGCGGCAGTTGCTGGCGCCCGACGGCCTGTTCCTGCTGCATACCATCGGCGGCGAGCTGAGCACCGGCCACACCGACCCGTGGATCGGCCGCTACATCTTCCCCAACTCCATGCTGCCCTCGGCTGTGCAGATCGCCCGGGCGACGGAAGGTCGTTTCGTGATCGAGGACTGGCACAATTTCGGCGCCGACTACGACCTGACCCTGCAGGCTTGGCGCCGCAATTTCGACGCCGCCTGGCCACGGCTGGCACCTCGCTACGGCGAGCGTTTCCGCCGCATGTGGCACTACTACCTGGCGGTGTCCATGGCCAGCTTCCGCACCCGCCGAAACCAGCTCTGGCAGGTCCTGCTGTCGCCCGGCGGCGTGCCGGGCGGCTGGCGGTTGCAGCGTTGAAAGCCGTCGTTTGATTTCCGTCAACTGCTGCCATTGCCGGCAGACCATGCGCCCGGCGACCATAGGCCATCCCAACCACGGGCCAGGATCGGCCAGGGCGCAGGATGAACGGCCAGCGAGTCCCGGTGTTCGAAGTGCGCGGTGTCACCCGCGTCTACGGTGATGGCGAAAGCGCCGTGCACGCGCTGCGCGGCATAGACCTGCGGCTGGATGAGGGCGAGGTGGTCGTGTTGCTCGGGCCATCCGGCTCCGGCAAGTCCACCCTGCTGAACATCCTGGGGGGACTGGATGCCGCCACCGCCGGC
This sequence comes from Arenimonas fontis, assembly GCF_008386465.1. Classification (GTDB taxonomy): domain Bacteria; phylum Pseudomonadota; class Gammaproteobacteria; order Xanthomonadales; family Xanthomonadaceae; genus Arenimonas; species Arenimonas fontis. The sequence goes on along the minus strand of NZ_VUOD01000005.1, from coordinate 51,941 downwards.
AGCGTGCGTTTCCAGGGCACCGGGATCGAATCGCTGGACGCACGCGCGCTCACCCGCTACCGGCGCGACGCCATTGGCTTCGTGTTCCAGTTCTACAACTTGATCCCCAGCCTGACGGCGCGGGAGAACGTCGAGCTGGTCACCACCATCGCGCCCTCGCCCATGGATCCGATGCAGGCGCTGGCCCTGGTCGGCCTGGAGAACCGCGCCAACCATTTCCCCGCCCAGCTCTCCGGCGGCGAGCAGCAGCGCGTAGCCATCGCCCGCGCCCTGGCCAAGCGGCCGAAGGTGATGCTCTGCGACGAACCTACCGGCGCCCTCGACCTAAAAACCGGTGTGCGCGTGCTCGAGGCCCTGATGGATGCCAACGCCCGCTTCGGCACCACCCTGATGATCGTCACCCACAATGCCGACATGGCCCGCCTCGGCGACCGGGTCATCCGCTTCGCCGACGGGCTCATCCGCGAGATCAGCGAGAACCCGCAGCGGGTGCCGGCCTCGGAGTTGCGCTGGTGAAGCGGCTGCACCCGCTGGGCATGAAGATGTTGCGCGACCTGTGGCGCCTGCGTGCCCAGGGTGGCGCGGTGGTACTGCTGTTGGGCCTGGGCATCGGCATCCTGGTCGGAAGCCTGGGTATGCACCTGTCACTTGGCAAGGCCCGCGACGACTACTACCGCGAGTCGCTGTTCGCGCACGCGCAAGTGAACCTGGTGCGGGCGCCGCGCCGCCTGGTCGCGGCGGTGGCGCGCCTGCCGGGCGTGCAGGCCGTGGACGCCCGCGCGGCCGCGCCGGTGGTGTTGGACCTGCCAGAGGCGACCGAACCGGTCACCGGCCGGCTATTGTCGCTGGACGACCCGTTCACCACGCCGGTCAACCGGCCCTGGCTGGTGAGCGGGCGCTGGCCGCGTCCCGATGCCCGGGACGAGGTCGTGGTGAACCAGGCCTTCATGGATGCCCGTGGCCTGCAGGTCGGCGCCTTGCTGCCGGCGACGATCCGCGGTGGTCGCGAACGCCTGCGTGTGGTCGGCATCGCCAATTCGCCGGAGTTCGTGTTCGTCAATCCGCCCGGCGACCTGTTTCCGCAGCCCGAGCGTTACGCCGTGCTGTGGATGCCCAGGCGCGCGCTCGAACGCGCTGCCGACATGGATGGTGCCTTCAACGACCTGGTGATCCGGCTGGCACCCGGCCTGCGCATCGAGGCGCTGGAGCCGGCCTTGGAAGCCCTGCTGGGGCGATACGGCGCGCAGCGGCCGCGCGGGCGCGAGCGTATTGCCTCGGCGCGCTTCCTCGATCAGGAACTGGATCAGCTGCGCACGATGGCCCTGGTGATTCCGCCGGCCTTCCTGGCGGTGGCGGCCTTCCTGCTCAATGTCAGCCTGACCCGCCTGGTGGAAGCGGAGCGCAGCAACATCGGCCTGCTCAAGGCCTTCGGCTTCCATCCAGGCGAAGTGGCCGTGGCCTATCTCGGGCTGGCGGCCGCGCTGGCGGGCCTGGGCACCATGCTGGGCCTGGTGCTCGGTCAGATGCTGGGCGAATGGATGGCCACCTTGTACCTGGAGTTCTACAAGTTGCCTGCGCTGCCCTTCGAGATGGGCCTGGGTGCGGCGCTGGCCGGCGCCGGCACCGGCGTGCTGGCGGCCGTGACCGGCAGCCTGTCGGCGGTACGGCGGGTGCTGGCGCTGGCACCGGCGCAGGCACTGGCGCCGCCGCCACCGCCGGCCTTCCGGCGCGGGCCGGGCCTGACCGAATCGGCGACCCGTCGCTTTGATGCCCTGACCCGGGTGGTGTTGCGTCGCATCCTCGGTTTTCCGCGCCGCTCCCTCACCACCATCGCCGGCATCGCCTGTGCCCTGGTGCTGCTGGTGTTGTCGCAGTCCTTCCCGGTGGGCGTGCAGCGGCTTCTCGACATCAGCTTCAGCCTGAGCCGTCGCCAGGATGTCAGTCTGAGCCTGGCCGAAGCCCAGGGTCGTGACGCCTTCCGGGCGCTGGCGCGGCTGCCTGGGGTGGAGCGCGCCGAAGCCTCGCGCGCGGTCGAGGCCATCTTCCATGCCAACGGCCGTCGCACCGACGAGGCTCTGATCGGCTTGCCGGAGAAGCCGATGCTGGAACGTCTGGTGGATGCCGACGGCCGCGCCTGGCCGGCGCGCGAGGATGGCCTACTGCTCACTCGCAGCCTGGCCGGCAAGCTGGGCGCGCAGCCGGGCGACCGGGTGCGGGTGGAGCTGGTGGACGGGCAGCGTCGCAGTTTCGACCTGCCGGTGGTCGGGGTGGTGCCGGTGACTATCGGCTCCAGCGCCTACATCGGCCTGGAGGCTCTCAACCGTGCTGCCGGCGAGCCGCAGCGGGTGAACGGCGCGCACCTGCGCCTGGATGGCAGCCGCTATCGGGCGTTCAACGATGCGGTGCGGGAATCGCCGGCCATCGTCGGTGTCAGCTACGTCGGTCTGGCTCGCGCATCCATGCAGAAGATCTTCGACGAAGGCGCCGGTGCCATGTCCGGCATCTTCATCGCCTTCGCGGTGCTCATGGCCGTCGGCGTCGCATACGCCACCGCTTCGGTCACCCTCGCCGAGCAACGGCGCGACCTGGCCACGCTGCAGGTGATGGGGTATGGGCGCCGGGAGGTTTCCTACGTGCTGATGGCCGAGATCGTGCTGCTGTCCTTGGCGGCACTGCCGGTGGGGCTGTTCGCCGGGCACTGGTTTTCCATGGCCTTCATGCAGGCGATGGCAACCGACATGTTCACCTTTCCCTCGGTGTTCCAGCCGGCCACTTTCGGCACCGCCACCCTGATCATCGCCGCAGCGATCGGCACCGCCGTTCTGGTGGTGCGGCGCGAGGTGGACCGCATCAATCTGGTAGAAAGCCTGAAGTCCCGGGAGTAAGCCATGCCCCTGTCAGCGCACACGCGGACCCGACTTGCCTGGAGCCTGGTGCTCCTGGTCCTGGCGGCCTGGGTCGCCTGGGCCTGGGCGCCGCGGCCGCGCGAGTTGCCGGTCGCCAGGATAGAGCGTGGTCCGCTGCTCGTCACCGTGCTCGACCAGGGCGTCACGCGGGCACGCGAGCTTTACGCGATCGCGGCGCCGGTGACGGGCACGCTGGAGCGCATCGAACTCGAACCGGGCGACCCGGTGCAGGCCGGGCAGGTGCTGGTGCGGTTGCGGCCGGCCGGCAGCGCGCCGCTGGATCCGCGCGCCCGCGCCCAGGCGGAGGCCGCGGTGGAGGCCGCCGCCGCCCTGGAAGTCGAAGCCCGGGCGAGGCTGGATGCCGCCACCGACCAGCTGCGCCGCATCCGCACCCTGTTCGAGCAAGGCCTGGTCGCCGAAGGCGAGCTCACCGCCGCCGATGCCGCGCATCGCCAGGCCCTGGCCGCGCGCAACGCTGCCCAGGCCCGACTGCGCGAGGCGCGTGCCGCCTTGGCCTGGGAGCACAATGGCGAAAACGGCGGGCTGGAGCTGCGGGCGCCGGTGGCCGGCGTCCTGCTCAAACGCTGGCAGGAAAGCGAAGGCCCGGTCGCGGCCGGGACGCCGCTGCTGGAACTGGCCGACCTGGCCGATCTGGAAGTGGTGGGCGATTTTCTTTCCCAGGATGCCGTCGGCATCCGCCCCGGCGCTGGCGCAACGGTCGAGAACTGGGGCGGCGAGCCCTTGCCCGGCAGGGTCGAGCGGGTGGAGCCGCTGGGCGAGCTGAAAGTCTCCGCGCTCGGTGTCGAGGAACAGCGCGTGCGTGTGCGTATCGCCCTTGACGAGGTGCCCGAGGGCCTGGGCCACGGTTACCAGGTGGACGCGCGCGTCACCGTGCTGGCGCTGGAAGAGGTGCCGCGTATTCCGCTGGAGGCGCTGGTGCGCGACGCCGACGGCTGGCGCGCCTGGCAGCTGCGCGAGGGCCGTGCCTGGCCGGTGCCGGTCGAGGTCGGCCCCAGCGACGGATCCTGGCGGCAGGTGATATCGGGCTTGTCGGCCGACGACCTGGTGGTGCGTTTCCCGCCCGGAGACCTGGAGCCGGGGCAGCGGGTAAGGCCGCAAGAAAACTGATGCCGCACCGAAGCGAAGCGGTCACGCGCGGAGGCTAGCCTGCCGGCCCCGAGTTCGCGCTACGCCAGGCATGCCTCTTTCCCGCTGCTCCTTTCCCTTGCTGGCTGCGTTGTCGCTGGCCGCCTGCTCCGATTCCGTCACGACGGGTACCGCCGTCGAGGCGAGGCCCTCGCGGCCGGTTGCGTCGGACGGCGACGCGAGGGCCGCGCCCGCTGCAAATCCTCCCGCCACCGACGAAACCGGCTTGCGCGACGCTGCCGCCCGCGCCCTCGCCGAGCAGCGTTTCTACGCGCCGGCCGGCGACAACGCCATCGAGCATTACCTGGCCCTGGTTGCGCTGCGGCCCGACGATGCGGCGCTCGACACCACCCTGCTGGAACTGCTGCCGTATGCCGTCATCGCCGCCGAACAGGCGATCGAGCGGGCCGAGTTCGCCGAGGCACGCCGCCTGATCGGCCTGGTTGCGCGGGTGGACGAGGGGACGCCCGCAGTCACCCGGCTGCAGCACGCGCTGCTGAGCGCGGAGGCGGCCGAAGCGGCCCGTCTGCAGGCCGAGACGGAGGCCGCGGCCCGACAGCGCGGACAGCTCGCGACGGGGGAGCGGACGGCCGGTGACGCGGACGGCCGCGCCACCGCCCCGGCCACGGCCGACCTGCCCGCCACAGCGCCGGGAACCGCGCCGCAGGGGAGCGGGCCGACGGAGGTGGCGGGCGGGCCGCCGTCGTCGCCCCCGGCCACCGCGCTGGGCGGCGCATGGTCCGCGCGGCCGAACGCCGGCGACGCGACGTCCCCGGTACCCTCGCCGGCGCCGCTGTCGGCTTCGCCGGCGCCGCTGTCGGCTTCGCCGGCGCGGCCGGTCCTGCCATCCCCTGCGCCACCGCCTGGCGCGCCGAAGGTCACGCCGCGCCTGGCCAGCGCGCCCATTCCACGCTATCCGCTGATGGCCCTGCGCCGCCGCATCGAGGGTGAGGTCACCGTGGCTTTCGTGGTGCGGGCCGACGGCAGCGTGGAGGCGCCGCGGGTGCTGAGTGCGCAACCGGAGGGCGTGTTCGAGGAAGCGGCGCTGGAAGCGGTGCGGCGTTGGCGCTTCGAGCCACTGCCGGGGCCGGTGGAGCAACGCCAGGTGCTGCAGTTCCGGCTGCCGACCCAAAAGGGCTGAGCCCGGAGGCGACAAAATGCCAGCGGGGCAGGGGCTTGACGCGGTAATGCGAAGCGTTATCATTTGCGACAAGCCCACCCGCTGGAGAGGCCCATGGCTTCGACCCTGACGCTTCCGCTGCCCCCGCTTTCCGCCGCCCCGCGAACCACGGTCCCGGCCGCCCCCGCGTTCGACAGTCGCGAACTGATGCGCGGCGCCCGGGAAGTGCTGATACGGCACGGCGACCAGGTCTATCGGCTGCGGCACACCCGCAACGACAAGCTGATCCTGGTCAAGTAGGGGCGCCATGGCCAGGCCCGCGGCCCTGCATTCCTGTCCGCCGGATGCCCTGGCGGCCCTGGGTCCGGTGCTGTGCCTGCATGATGCCCGCGACCGGCATCCGCTCAGCGGTTGGCGACGCGCGGTGCAGGTGCACGCGCACGTCAGCCTCGACAGCGAAGGGCCGAGCGAGGCCCTGTGCTTTCGCAGCGCCGACGGCGAATGCTGCTGGCAACTGCATCGCCTGCCCGACAGCGACTTCCTGGCCTGGGAACGGCTGTTGGACTGTGTGCCGGTCGAAGCCTGCCAAGCCGATACCCACCCCGGCCCGCGCTGGCGGGCGGTGCGGCTGTCGGCCTGGCCGCGCTGGCGGCCCTGCGCCCTGCGCCTGCATGCCGTGCCCGGCTTGCCCGCCGAGCAGGCACTGGCGGCGGCCGACGTGGACCTCTCCCGGCTCGGCCGGGAGGCGGCCGACCGCATCGCCCGCCGGCTGGGCGGGCTGATCGGCTTCGGAGGCGGCCTGGCCCCGGCATAATCCCGCGTTCCTCCCTGCCGGAATGGAACGTGATGAGCCTGCCCGACTGCGTCGAACGCCAGACCGGCGCCAGCCCCGAATGGACCCTTCTCTGGCTGCATGGCCTAGGCGCCGACGGCCACGATTTCGAGCCGATCGTGCCCGAGCTGGTGCGGCCGGGCTGGCCGGCCCTGCGCTTCGTGTTCCCGCACGCGCCGGTGCGGCCGGTGACCATCAACGGCGGCCTGCCCATGCGCGCCTGGTACGACATCCGCGACCTGAGCATCGAGCAACGCGCCGACGAAGCCGGCGTGCGCGAGTCCATGGCCCGGGTCGAGGCCCTGCTGGCACGCGAGGCGGAGCGTGGCGTACCGGCCTCGCGGGTCGTGCTGGCCGGCTTTTCGCAGGGCGGTGCCGTCGCCCTGGCCGCCGGCCTGCGCCGGGAGGCCGGCCTGGCCGGCATCGTTGCCCTGTCCACCTACCTGCCACTGGCGGCGTCCACCGCGGCTGAAAGCACGCCGGCCGGCCGCGCCACGCCGGTCTTCATGGCGCACGGCCTGCACGACCCGGTGGTGCCGTACGCCCTGGGCGAGCGCAGCCGGGATGTCCTGCGCCACCTGGGCCTGTCGGTCGACTGGCACCGCTACCCGATGCCGCACAGCGTCTGCGCCGAGGAGGTGCGCGACCTGGGCGACTGGCTGCAAGCCCGCTTCGACCGGGCCGGCTGAACCCCGGCTTGGCATACTCTGCGGCCATGAAGCTGCTCCTGGTGGATGACGAAGCCCTGGCCAGGCACCGACTGGCCGGCCTGCTGGCCGAGATCGGCGGGCACGAGATCGCCGGCGAGGCCGCCGACGGCCGCGAGGCTGTCGAACTGGCGCAATCGCTCGGTGTGGACGCCGTGCTGATGGACATTGCCATGCCGGTGATGGACGGACTGGAAGCAGCCCGTCACCTGGCCGGCCTGGACTGTCCGCCGGCGGTGATCTTCTGCACGGCCTTCGACAAACACGCGCTGGCGGCCTTCGAGGCCGCGGCCGTGGACTACCTGGTCAAGCCGGTAAGGCGCGAACGCCTGGTCGAGGCGCTGGAGCGGGCGCGCCTGCAACGCGCCGCCCGCCTGCCCGGCCGCGTACCCGACGCCGGCGACAGCCGCCGCAGCCACCTCAGCGCCCGCCTGCGTGGAAGCCTGCGCCTGATTCCGGTCGCGGAAGTGCGTTACCTGCAGGCGGAGGAGAAATACGTGGTCGTGCACCATGCCCGCGGCGAGGATCTGATTGAGGATTCGCTGAAGTCGCTGGAACAGGAGTTCGGCGACCGCTTCATCCGCATCCATCGCAATTGCCTGGTGGCCGCCGACGAATTCGCCGAGCTGCGCCGCACGCCCGAGGGACAGGTGCAGGCGGTGCTGCGCCACGATGGGGTCGCGCTCGAGGTCAGCAGGCGCTGCCTGCCCGGCCTGCGCGAGCGGCTCAGGCATCTTTGAGGGGAACGACATGGCGAAGATCCGCCTGGCCACCCGCGAAAGCGCGTTGGCCCTGTGGCAGACCGAACACGTGGCGGCGCGTCTGCGCGAGGCGCATCCGGGCCTGGAGGTCGAGCTGGTGCCCATGACCACCCGTGGCGACCAGGTGCTGGACCAGCCCCTGGCCGAAATCGGCGGCAAAGGCCTGTTCCTGAAGGAGCTGGAGGTGGCCATGCTGGAAGGCCGCGCCGATGCCGCCGTGCATTCGCTCAAGGACGTGCCGATGGTGCTTGAAGCCGGCTTCGAACTGGCGGCCGTGCTGGAGCGGGCCTCGCCCGAAGACGCCTTCGTCTCGGCCAGGTACCAGGCCTTGGAGGAGCTGCCCTTGGGCGCCGTGGTCGGTACCTCGTCGCTGCGTCGGCAGGCGCTGTTGCGAGCGCACCGGCCCGACCTGCAACTGCGCGACCTGCGCGGCAACGTCAACACCCGCCTGGCCAAGCTCGATGCCGGCGATTACGACGCCATCGTCCTGGCCGCCGCCGGTCTGGAACGCCTGGGCCTGGCCGAGCGCATCCGCGAACGGCTCAGCGCACCGCGCTTCATTCCGGCCGCGGCCCAAGGCGCGATCGCGGTCGAATGCCGGGCCGGAGACATGGACACGCGCGCGCTGTTCGCGTCCCTGCATCACGAGGCCACCGATCGCTGCGTGCGCGCCGAGCGTGCGATGACCCGTCTGCTCGGCGGCAGCTGCCGAGTGCCGATCGCCGCCTACGCCACGCTCAAGGGCAGCCGGCTGTCGCTCGAGGGCCTGGTCGGCGATGCCGGCACCGGCAAGACCGTGCGCGGCTTTGCCAGCGGTCCGGCCGAGGAACCGGAAAGGCTGGGCGAGCAGGTCGCCGACATGCTGCTGGCGCGTGGCGCTGACGCCCTGCTGCCCTGATCCTGGTTGCCGGAGCCGATCGGCCGGGCCGCCGGCCAACCGGCATGTCCCGGGACGGGCGCATGCCGCACAGGCCCGGCCGCCCGCTCAGTAATTCAGTAATACAGGGTCACCAGGTGTCGGGCCTGGGCGAAAAACAGCCAACGCTCCACGATCGCGCCCAGCAGGGCGCAGCCGGCGGCCAGGCCGAGCAGCGGCGCGCTCGGCCCCGAGGCCGGCAGGAAGGCCAGCAGGCCAAGCAGGGCCGGCAGGCCGGCGAACAGCAGCAGGGCGATGGCCCGAAGCCGCCGCCCGTGCTTGCGCGCAAGCACGAAGCCCATCTCGCGGGTGATGAAGTTGGCTTCGGTATGCGGCCGCTCGAACACACGGATCTCGCGCCCGGCCGGCAGGCCCAGGGCCGAGGCGCGCCCGGCCGGCAGCGGTCCGCGGTCGATGTCGCGCCAGTAACGCCACTTCAGCCCGCCCAGCAGCAGGGCCAGGGCCGGCAATCCGTACTGCGCCAGCGTCCCGGGCCATTCCGAGCGCGCGTACAGGGCGACTGCGGCCAGGCCGCCGGTGAGCAGGGCGAAGCCGAGGTAGGCCGGCAGCACCGCCCAGTGCCGCCAGGCCGGAATGGGCTTGAGCGAGGCGTAGATCATCGCCGTGCACACCAGGGTGGCCAGCGACAGCAGCACCAGCGCGACCAGGGCCGTCTTCATCGCCCAGGCCGGCACGCCCTGGCCGAACAGGGCCGAGCCCACCACGAAGGCCCAAGGCAGAAAGGCCAGCACCGCCAGCACGCCTTCGCGCGACAGCCAGCTGCTGCGCCACTGGCTGAAGGCGCGCCAGGCCCGCAACGGCCGGCCCAGGTGCAGGGTCGAGCTGAGCAGCCCGGCTGTGACCGGCAGCACACCCAGGGCCAGAGGCAGCAGGTAGTGCACGCCGCGCTGGCTGCCGTAATGCAACAGCGCCGTCGCCGACCAGATCCACAGGCCGTAGCCCAGGCCCGACAGGGTGGTGAAGAAAATGACCGAAAACGAGGGATGCATCAGCGGCTCAGGGCGCGGTCCAGCCAGCGCAGCAGCGGATTGAGCCGGCTGCCGTCCAGGGCTTGCTCCGGCTCGCCATCGGCTGCCGCCTCGTCCGGGCTGCCGGCCCGGCGCGGGCGCGGCGGCAGATAGCGATTGACCGGGGCGTAACCCAGTTCGGGCATTGGCACCGTGCCACCGCGCTCGGCCACCAGGCGCGACACCGCCGAATCCGGATCGCCCAGGTCGCCGAAGTGGCGGGCGCGGGTGGGGCAGGCCTGCACGCAGGCCGGCTGGCGCGAGCCTGCGGGAATGGTTTCGTTGTAGATGCGGTCCACGCACAGCGTGCACTTCTTCATCACGCCCTCGACCGCGTCGTACTCGCGGGCCCCGTAGGGACAAGCCCAGCTGCACAGCTTGCAGCCGATGCACCTGTCCTCGTCCACCAGCACGATGCCGTCTTCGGCCCGCTTGTAGCTGGCGCCGGTCGGGCAGACGGTGACGCAGGCGGGCTGCTCGCAGTGCAGGCAGCTGCGTGGGAAGTGCAGGGTCATGGCCGGCTGCGTGTCCGTGCCTTCGAGCTCGTAGGAATGGACCCGGTTGAACCAGACGCCGGAGGGTTCCGTGCCGTAGGGTTGTTCGTCGCTGAGCGGCCCGGCGATACCGCCGGCATTCCATTCCTTGCAGGCCACCGCGCAGGCATGGCAGCCGACGCAGGTGTCCAGGTCGATCACCAGGCCAAGCTTGCGGCCGCTCGGGTTGGCAGGCAGGCCGGTCATCAGAACGGGAACAGCCGCGGAATGAAGATCACGGCCAGCACCCAGAACAGGATGTTCAGCGGTACGCCCATGCGCAGGAAGTCGGAGAAACGGTAGTTGCCGGCGTTGTAGACCATGGTGTTGGTCTGGTAACCGACGGGGGTGGCGAAACTGGTGGAGGCGGCGAAGGCCACCGCCACCAGGAACGGGGTCGGGCTGACCCCCATCGCCAATGCCGTGGAGTAGGCGATCGGGGTGATCAACACCGCCGCCGCATTGTTGCTCATCACTTCGGTCAGTACCGCGGTCAGCAGGTAGATGGCGGCCAGTACCGCCAGCGGCCCGAACCGGCCGACCCCGCCCAGGGCCAGGTCGGCGATGCCCTGGGCCAGGCCGGATTTCTGCATGGCGATGCCCAGCGGGATGACGCCGGCCAACAGCACGATCACCCGCCAGTCCACGGCCTGGTAGGCCTGGTCGTTGCCAATGCAGCGGGTGGCGACCAGGGCGATGCCGCCGAGGATGGCGGCGGCCACGATCGGCAGCAGCCCCACGCCCGCCACGGTGATCGCGCTGGCGACGATGGCGATGGCCAGCAGGGCCTTGCCGCGCTCGGGCCGGGCGTCGTCGTGTTCGTTCAGGATCACCAGGTTCTCGTTGCCGCGCAGCACCGCCAGGTCGGCCTTGGGGACCAGCAGCAGCAACACGTCGCCGATGCTCAGGCGCACGTCCTTTATCTTCTCGCGCAGTACTTCGCCGCGCCGGTGCACCGCCAGTACGGTGGCGTTGTAGTGCCAGTGGAAGTCCAGTTCCTGCAGGGTCTGGCCGGCAAAACGCGAGCCCGGAGCCACCATCGCTTCCAGCAACACCTGCGCCTGCTCGCCATCCTCGCCGGAGAACTGGGTGTCCTGCAGCTTGAACTCGGGCTCCAGCTCCAGCTTGGCGTTGTCCTTGAGTTCGTTGAGTTTCTCCCAGTCGCCGCGCACCAGCAGCACGTCGCCCTCGCGCAGCAGTTCGGCCCGCGGCGACCAGTGCTTTTCCTCGCCGCGGATCAGCTCCAGCACGTAGACAGAATGCTTCTGCGCCAGCTTGCTCTGCGCCACCGACTTGCCGATCAGCGGCGAACCGGACATCACGCGCAGCTCGGTGATGTACTTGCCCAGGCCATAGGCTTCGGTCAGCGGCGCCGGCGGATGGTGCGGCAGCAGCCAGCGCCTGGCCGCCATCAGGTAGACGAAGCCTGCCCCCATGGTGATCATGCCCAGCGGGGTGAAATCGAACAGCTGGAACCCGGAATGGCCCAGGTCCTTGGCGATCGAGTTCACCAGCAGGTTGGTCGAGGTGCCGATCAGGGTGCAGACGCCGCCCATCTGTGCCGCGTAGGACATCGGGATCAGCACCTGCGAGGGCGATTGCCCGTTGGCCGAGGTCGCCGCCAGCACCAGCGGCAGCAACACCGCCACCGCGGCGGTGTTGTTGACGAAGGCCGAGACCGGGCCGATCACCACCATCAGCAGCAGCATGAACAGCCAGGGCCGGCGCACCCGCGCCAGCAGCCGGCCCAGCGAAGCCACGGCGCCCGTGTGCGCCAGGCCGGCGCTGAGGATGAACATGGCCGCGACGGTGATGGTGGCCTCGGAGCTGAAACCGCTCAGGGCCTCGGCCGGGCTCACCAGGCCCAGCACCAGCAGGCCGGCCAGCACCAGCATGGCCACCACGTCCACCGGCAGCTTCTCGGTGACGAACAGGTAGACCGCACCGGCCAGCACGGCGAGGGTGAGCAGGGCTTCGGTGGACATCAGCGGCTCCGGAACCTGGCCCCGTAGCGTAGCGGGCCGGCCTCGGCCGGACCATCGCCCAGGGCGGGGAACTGCGGCTGGGCGCCGTCGGCCGGCGCCTCGGCGCGCGACACCGCCACCCGCAGGTCGAACCAGGCGGCCTGGCCGGTGACCGGGTCGGCATTGGCGGCAGCGGCGTCCGGCAGCCGGTCCGAGATCAGGTGGTTGAGCAGGAACCCCTGCCGTCCTTCCGGCGCCTCCGGGGCCAGCTTCCAGGCGCCGCGGCGCTTGCCGATCGCGTTCCAGGTCCAGACGGTGTCCGGCTGCACGTTTCCGGCCAGCTTCACCGGCACGGTGATGCGGCCGTGGTGCGAATCCACATGTGCCCAGTCGCCATCGGCCAGGCCGAGCCGGGCGGCGGTGTCCGGGTGCAGGAACAGCAGGTTGCGGGTCATGATCTGGCGCAGCCAGGCGTTCTGCGAACCCCAGGCGTGGTACATGAAGGGCGGCCGCTGGGTGATGGCGCTGAGCGGATAACGAACATGGCCGGCCTGCTCGCCCTCGAAGGGCTCGTACCAGAACGGCAGCGGGTCGAAGTAGCGTTCCACCCGCGCGCGCTCGGCTGCCGGCGGTCGTACCGGGCCATGGCCGCGGGCGGCCAGGCGGAACTTCTGCAGGGTTTCCGAATACAGCTGCAGCACGATCGGCGCGTCGTCGCCGATGAAGCCCATGTCGCGGGCCCAGCGCAGGTAGTCGGCATTGGCCATCTTGAAGTAGCGGCCGCGTGCCGGCACCGGTGCCTGCCAGAAGCCGCCGTGCCGCTGGTAGTGCTCCAGCTGCCGCGGATTCGGCGCGCCCTTGCCGTGGGCGCTGCCGTCGCCGCGCCAGCCCGCCAGCAGGCCCACGCCGGGCGCGCGCTCGTGGTGGACGATGTAGTCGGCGTAGTCGCGGTAGCGCGGGCTGCCGTCCTCCCTGACCAGGCCGGGCAGGCCCAGGCGCGCCCCCAGCTCGATCAGCACCGACTGGAAGCCGCGCACGTCGCGGCCTTCGGCCTGTGCGGCCGGGTCCAGCACCGGCCAGCGGATGGCGTCGGCGGCGGCGTCGGCATCGGAGATCGGCCGGTCCAGCAGCGATATGGCGTCGAAACGTTCCAGGTAGGTGGTGTCGGGCAGCACCAGGTCGGCATAGGCGACCATCTCGCTGGCGTAGGCGTCCGAATAGATGATGCGGGGGATGCGGTAATTGCCGTCCTCGCGTCGGTCGGTCAGCCAGGCGATGGTTTCGCGGGTATTCATGGCCGAGTTCCAGGCCATGTTGGCCATGAACAGGAACAGCACGTCCACCGGCGCCGGATCCGCCGCCCAGGCATTGCGGATCAGGGTGTGCATCATGCCGTGCACGGCCAGCGGGTAGCGCCAGCTATAGGCATGGTCGATGCGGCGGGGCTGGCCCTGTTCGTCCACCAGCAGGTCTTCCGGACCGTGGATGAAACCCAGCGGTGCGGCGCCGAGCGTGCCGTCGGGCTTGCGTGTCTTGCCCGGCCGGTTGGCCGGCGGTATCGGCCGCGGGTAGGGCGGCTGGAATCGGAAGCTGCCCGGCGTGTCCACCGCGCCCAGCAACAGTTGCAGCAGGTGCAGGGCGCGGCAGGTATGGAAGCCGTTGCTGTGGGCACTGATGCCGCGCATGGCGTGGAAGGCCACCGGGCGGCCGAGCATGCGCGGGTGCTCGACGCCGTGCGCGTCGGTCCAGGGCTGTTCTATCACCACCGGATCGTCGAAGGCCGCGGCGGCGATCTCGCGGGCGAGCCGGCGGATGGTCGCGGCCGGCAGCCCACAGCGCCCGGCGACGGCCTCGGGCGCATACTGCGGATCGAGGTAGCGTTCGGCCACCAGGTGGAACACGGGACGGGCGCGGCGGCCGTCGGGCAGGGTGTAGTCGCCGACGATGGCCGGATGGATGCCGGTGGCCTCGGCCGGTGCGGGCGCGCCTCCTCTCCCCGGGCCGTTTCCCGCGGGGGGAGAGGGGCCTTGGTCATTCTCCCCCTCCCCCTCGCCGGACAGGGGCCCGGGCGGAGGGCTGCCCCGATCCCAGCAAAGCACCCGCCCCTGCCCGTCACGGGCGAACAGGCCGTCGTCGGCGCCGCCCGGGTTGTCCAGCACCAGCCAATGCGCATTGGTGTAGCGCACCAGGTAGTCCAGATCCACGCGATCGGCCTTCAGCAGCTCGTGGATCAGGGCGAAAGCCAGCAGGCCGTCGCTGCCGGGGCGGATGCCGAGCCATTCGTCGGCCACCGCGCCATAGCCGGTGCGCACCGGGTTCACCGCCACGATCTTGGCGCCGCGCGCCTTCAGCCGGCCCAGCCCGAGCTTGATCGGGTTGGAGTCGTGGTCCTCGGCCACGCCCCAGAGCATCAGGTATTTCGTGTGCTCCCAGTCCGGTTCGCCGAATTCCCAGAAACTGCCACCGAGCGTGTACAGGCCGCCAGCCGCCATGTTCACCGAGCAGAACCCGCCGTGGGCGGCGTAGTTGACGGTGCCGTATTGCTGCGCCCACCAGCCGGTCAGGGCCTGGCTCTGGTCGCGGCCGGTGAAGAAGGCCAGGCGGTCGGGATCCTTCTCGCGGGCCTCGCGCAGCCAGGCGGTTGCGATCTCCAGGGCTTCGTCCCAGGAAATCTCCTGGAAGCGGTTCTCGCCGCGCTCGCCCACCCGCTTCATCGGCTTGCGCAGCCGCGCCGGCGAATAGTGCTGCATGATGCCAGCCGAGCCCTTGGCGCAAAGCACGCCCCGGTTCACCGGATGCTCGGGGTTGCCCTCGATGTAGCGCACCTGGCCGTCGCGAAGGTGCACGTTGATGCCGCACCTGCAGGCGCACATGTAGCAGGTGGTCCGGCGAACCTGGTCGCCGACCGGCCGTTGCAGGTCCAGCGCGGGTTCGGTCATCGCCGCGGACGGGAAGCGGTGCTCAGCGCGGTGCTTCGATGCGGATGCCCGGGTCGTTGAAGTCGCGGTAACGGATCACCACGTCGTCCCTGCCTTCGCCGTCCACTTCGATCTGCAGCACGTAGCCGCTGTCCTGTGACACCCAGGCCACCTGGCGGGTGTTCGGGCTGTCGGGCGTGGTGTAGCGGTACTTGCGCACCGGTTCGCCGTCCAGGCGGTCTTCGCCCAAAGCCTCGACTTGCATCTTCGCGGCCTGTTCCAGCACGGAATCGTCGCGATACTTCCGGGTCATGTCCGCCACCGGCACCGGCACGCTCATCCAGCCGGCGCCCATGTTCATGTAGGCGGTGTTGCCGATGATGATCATGCCAGGGGCATTGTCCACCTCGATCCGGAACCGGTCCGGCGCACGGAAGCTCATGCGGGCGCTCAGCCTGTCGTCGCCGGCGCTCCGGACTTCGGCCCGAAAGGCCTCCAGCTGGATGAACTTGGCCCAGGCCGCCGTCAGTTCCTCGCGGGGACCGGCCAGGACGGGCAAGGCGAACGGGCACAGCAGCAGGCAGGCGAACAGACGCAGGCGCATGGCGTTTTCTCCGCGGCTTCGAAAGGCCCCTGGCCCCGAAAGGCGCTTGCCTTTGAAAGGCCCGGTGGGCGGTGCCATTCTACATGCCCCCACCCGGCCGCCAGCCCTTCCCGCCATGGACCGCTACGAGCGCATCCTCGCCCTGCACCGCACCCTGAAATCCTCGCGCTACGGGGTGTCCATCCAGACCCTGATGCAGGACCTGGGCTGCTCCCGGGCCACGCTGTACCGCGACATCGCCTTCCTGCGCGATGCCTTGGCGGCGCCGGTGGAAAGCGTGGGCGAGGGCCGCATCCGTTACGACGAGAAGGAAGCCGGCCGCTTCGAGCTGCCCGGCCTGTGGCTGAGCTCCGACGAACTGCACGCCCTGCTGGCCGCCCACCAGCTGCTGGTGCGCACCGGCGATGGCGTGCTGTCCACGGCGCTGGCGCCGCTGCGCGGCCGCATCGAAAGCCTGCTGGCCCAGCAGGCCGGCGGCAAGCGCTGGCCGGTGGAACGGGTGCGGGTGATCGCCAGTGGTGTGCGCCGACGCGACGAGGCCGCCTTCCGCACTGTCGCCAGCGCCGTGCTGGACCGGCGCCAGCTGGAGTTCGATTACCTGGCGCGCTCCACCAACGAACGTACCCATCGCAGGGTTTCGCCGCAGCGCCTGACCCACTACAAGGACAACTGGTACCTGGACGCGTGGGACCACGAGCGCGAGGGCCTGCGCAGCTTTTCGGTGGACCGTGTGCAGAACGCCCGCATGCTGGACGAGGTCGCCCGCGACCTGCCCGACGAGGAGCTCAACCAGCACCTGGCCTCCAGCTACGGCATCTTCTCCGGCACGCCAAAGGCGGTGGCGACCATCGTCTTCTCGGCCAAGGCCGCGCGTTGGGTGGCGGACGAGCACTGGCACGGCAAGCAGGAAGGGCGTTTTCTGGCCGATGGCCGCTATGAACTGAAGGTGCCCTACAGCCAGTCCAGGGAACTGCTGATGGACGTGTTGCGTTACGGCGCCGACGCCGAAGTGGTGGCGCCGGCGGCCCTGCGCGAACAGGCCCGCACCCTGCTCCAGCTGGCCCTGGCCACCTATGAGCGCTGAGCCGGACAAGGGTCGGCGCGTCGCCCTGGTGCTGGGCGCCGGCGGCGCCCGCGGCTTGGCCCACATCGGCGTGATCGAGGCTCTGCAGGCGCGCGGCTACCAGGTCGCCGGCGTGGCCGGTGCCTCGATGGGGGCCCTGGTCGGCGGCATCCACGCCGCCGGCCGGCTGCAGGCGTATCGGGACTGGGTTTGCACCCTGGAACGCGGCGACGTGTTGCGCTTGCTTGATTTCGCTTTCGGCTATCCCGGCCTGATCCGTGGCGACAAGGTGATCGCGGCCATGCGCGAACTGGTCGGCGAACACCTGATCGAGGAGCTGCCGATTCCTTTCATCGCGGTCGCCACCGACCTGGACAGCCAGCGCGAAGTCTGGCTGACCCGCGGCAAGCTGTTCGACGCCATTCGCGCCTCGATCGCCATCCCGATGGTGTTCACGCCCAAGCGCCTGAATGGCCGCGAGCTGGTGGACGGCGGCCTGCTGGCGCCGGTACCGGTGGCGGCCACCCGGCAGATGCAGGCCGACCTGGTGATCGCGGTGGACGTCAGCGGCCAGCCGGCCCGCCTGCAACGCGGGCTGGAGCCGCGCCATGAGGAAGTGGATGCGGGCCCCGGCAACGGCGAGGGCGCCGACGGCGCCGGCGAGGGAGGGCCGGCCTCGTTGCGCGAACGCATGGCGGCGATCTGGGAAAGCCTGGCCAGGTCCGGTCCGGCCAGGGCCACCGCCAAGGACCGTGGCGTGATGGACCTGATGTCGCGGGCCCTGGACACCATGCAGTCGCACATGGCCCGCCTGCACCTGGCCCAGGATCCGCCGGATCTGGTGGTTCGCCTGCCGCGCGATACCGCGACCTTCTACGAGTTCTGGCGTGCCAGGGAGCTGGCCGAACGTGGCCGCGAGGCCGCCGAGAAGGCACTGGACGCCGCTGGCCTGTGAGTCCGTCGCCGGGCCTGGTGGCCCCGGGCGTGCCGGCGACGGCGTGGCGTGTCGCGGACGAGGTGCGCACGCCACGCCGCCGCCAGGACGCCACGGTACAGAACCGCAAGCGCCGCCGCCGGCGCCGACAACAGCCAGAACGGCCCGCTGCCCAGCCAGGGCAGTTCGCCGCGGGTCGGCGGCAGCATCAGCAGGGCCAGTGCGCCGAGTGCCAGCCAGTGCCAGAGGGCGTTGGCGATGCGCGGGTCGGGGGAGGGAGTCGCGTCGTTGCCGTTCCGGTTCATGGGGCTGTCTCCGCTGATGACCATCCCAGCCTGCCGGGGCTTCGTCTCACCGCCCGAGACGGTCGCCGGACTGCCGTGGGCGGGTCGCCGGCGCTCGTTGCGCCACCTCCACCGAGGCAGCCGCACGCCCGGGCCGAGGGCCCGGCACTCCGCCTCCACCCGGCAATCCCACCCGCAGCGCAGGAGAAGTCAGTCGCGAACGCCGAGCCGCTTGCGCTCCAGCCGGCGGAGGAACTCGGACATGATGCGGCGGTAGAGATCCTCGCCCAGGTAGGCGTCCTCGACGCCGGCGTCGATGCTGGGATTGTCGTTGACCTCGATGATGACCGTCCGCTCCTTCACCACCTTGAGATCGACGCCGTAGAGCCCGTTTCCGATCGCATTGGCCGCCCGCGTCGCCAGACGGACCACCTCCGAAGGCGCCTCGCGCACCGGCAGCGTACGGAACCCGCCTGAGCGCACCCCGCCCTTGGCGGCGTGGTCGTAGATCTGCCAGTGCCCGCGCGACATGAAGTACTGGCAGGCGTACAGCGGCTCGCCGGCCAGCACGCCGATGCGCCAGTCGAACTCGGTATAGACGTATTCCTGGGCCAGCAGCAGCGCAGTCTGCTGGAAAAGCCGCTCGGCCACCGCCCGCAGCTGCTCCGTCGTTTCCACCTTGTGGATGCCGCGGGAAAAGCTGCCGTCGGGAATCTTCAGCACCAGCGGCAACCCCAGCAGGTCGGGCAGGGCGGCCAGGCGGGCGGCGTCGTCGCGGAACACGATTTCGGTGCGCGGCGTCGGCAGCTTGCGGCCGTGCAGGCGGTCGCGCAGGTAGATCTTGTTGGTGCAGCGCAGGATCGAGCCAGGGTCGTCGATCACCACCATGTCCTCGCGCTCGGCCCGGTGCGCGAAACGGTAGGTGTGATTGTCTATCGCAGTGGTTTCGCGGATGAACAAGGCATCGTATTCGGCCAGGCGGGCGAAATCGCGCTTGCCGATCGGGTCCACCTCGATGTCGAGGTCCTTGCCGGCGGCGATGAACCGCTTGAGTGCCTTGCGATTGGAGGGTGGCATGGCCTCGGCCGGGTCCTGCAGCATGGCCAGGTCGTAGCGGTACTTGCGCCGGGCCCGTGGCCGCCGCCACAGCTTGCGGCTGAAGGCATCCAGGGCTTCGGCAAAGGCGTCTTCCTGTGCGTCGGAAAGCGTGTGCAGGCCGGCCGGCCTGATCGCGGCGATCTGCCAGACCCGCTGCCGTTCGAACTCGATGCGCAGGATCGGGCAGGGAAAGGTTTCGAACACCTGCTGCGCCAGGTCCTCGAGCGGTCCGTGGGTGGTACGGCCGAAATAGACCAGCAGACTGAAGTCGGCGGTGTCGCGCGAGCCGGCCGGCAAGAACCTGCCAAGCCGGGCATTCAGGTCCTCGATGTCCAGGCCATACAGCGAGCGCCGGCGCAGGTCGTTGATGGTGCGAACGCTGGGGATCACCTTGTGCCCGCGCGCCTCGGCCAGCAGCGAGACGTAGTAGCCGGTGCCCAGGTACTTGTAACTGCGGCACAGGTTGATCACCTGGGTGCGTTCGCTTTCGTTGCCGGCGGCGCCGCGCAGATAGTCGGCGGCGGCGACCACGTCGGCGGAGGGGTGCAGGGCGCCCCAGTCGGATGGCTTTTCGACGACGATGACGAGGCGGCTCATGACGTTTGCGGTTGGCCGGCGGACGGGAGGTGGGCGCACCGGCCGCGCCGCCCACGGGCGCCTATCTTCTACCGGTGCCTGCCGCCTTAATAGACTGCGGCCATGCCCGCCGCCCGTCTCCGTTCAGCCCGCGCCGCCGACCTGCCGGCACTGCTGGCGCTGGAGGCCCGGTTTCCGGGCGACCGCTTGTCGCCGCGCAGTTTCCGTCGGCACCTGGCCAGTCCGAACGCCCGCCTGCGGGTGCTGGCCGGGGGCGGGCGAGTGCTGGGCTACTACCTGCTGCTGCTGCGCCGGGGCAGCGCCTGGGCCCGGCTGTACTCGATCGCGGTGGACCCCGCCGAGCGCGGCCGCGGCCTGGGACGCCGGCTGCTGGCTGATGCCGAACGCCAGGCAAGGGCCGCCGGCCGGGACGGTCTGCGCCTAGAAGTGCGCGCGGACAACGGCGCCGCCATCGCCCTCTACGAAGCGGCCGGCTATCGCCGCCTGGCGGCGCTGCCGGGCTACTACCAGGACGGCGGCAACGGCTGGCGTTACGCCCGGCGCTGGCAGGGGCCATGACTTTGGGCCTACGGCCCGGCCCGGGAGGCGCGTGTTAGCTTCGGCAGTCCGCTCAACCGCAGAGGCGAACCGATGCGACCGACCGTCCTGGCCTGGCTGACCGCCGGCACCCTCGTCGCCGCGCCCGCGGCGCTACTGGCCCAGACCCCGACCATGACCGAATCCCGGGACGATCCCTACCTCTGGCTCGAAGACGTCGAGGGCGACGAGGCCCTGGACTGGGTGCGCGCCCGCAATGCCGAGTCGGAGGCGGCGATCGCCAGTGCCCCGGGTTTCCAGCAGTTGCGCTCGGACCTGCTGGCCATCCTCGATTCCGATGCCCGCATCCCCTTCGTCTCGAAGATGGGCGGGTACTACTACAACTTCTGGCAGGACCAGCAGAACCCGCAGGGCATCTGGCGCCGCACCACCGCGGAGGAGTACCGGAAGGACGAACCGCGCTGGGAAGTGCTGCTGGACCTGGACGCCCTGGGCAAGGCCGAGGGCGTGAACTGGGTCTGGAAGGGCGCCGACTGCCTGCGGCCGGAATACCGGCGCTGCCTGCTGGCGCTGTCGCGCGGCGGCGCCGACGCCACTGTCACCCGCGAGTTCGACCTGGTGGACAAGGCTTTCGTCGAGGGCGGCTTCGAGCGGCCCGAGGCCAAGGGCAGCCTGGGCTGGATAGACCGCGACACCGTCTATGTCGCCACCGATTTCGGCCCGGGCTCGATGACCGACTCCGGCTACCCGCGCACCGTCCGGATCTGGAAGCGGGGCACGCCGATGGACGAAGCCAGGCTGCTGTACGAGGGCCATGCCAGCGACATCAGCATCGGCGCCTACCACGACCACACTCCGGGCTTCGAGCGCGACTGGGTGTACCGGGCGACCACCTTCTACAGCAACGAGCTCTACCTGGTCCGCGACGGCAAGCTGACCAAGCTGGACGTACCCGACAGCGCCGAGAAGGGCGCCTATCGCGAATGGCTGAGCCTGCAGCTGCGCGAGCCGTGGAAGCCGGGCGACCGCGAGTATCCGGCCGGCTCGTTGCTGGCCATCAGGCTCGACGCCTTTCTGGCCGGCGACCGCGATTTCGATGTCCTGTTCGAACCGACGCCGACCACCTCGCTGGCCGGCGCCGCCGAAACCCGCGACTACGTCATCCTCAACGTCCTGGACGACGTGAAGAACCGCCTGTACGTGCTCAGGCCCGGCCCGGACGGCTGGAGCCGCGAGCCGCTGAAGGGCGCGCCGGAGTTCGGCAGCGTCAACGCCTGGGCCGTGGATCCGGAGGAATCGAACGACTTCTTCATGACCGTCACCGACTTCCTGACCCCGACTGCGTTGTACCTGGGCACGGTCGGCCAAACCCCCGAGAAGCTGAAACAGCTGCCTGCGTTCTTCCCGGCCGAGGGCCTGGAGATCAGCCAGCACTTCGCCACCAGCCGCGACGGCACACGCGTGCCCTACTTCATGGTCGCGCCCAAGGGCCTGAAGCCGGACGGCGACAACCCGACCCTGCTGTACGGCTATGGCGGTTTCGAGGTCTCGCTCACGCCAGGCTATTCGGCCGTGGTCGGCCGGGCCTGGCTGTCCGAAGGCGGCGTCTACGTCGTGGCAAACATCCGCGGCGGTGGCGAGTACGGGCCGGATTGGCACCAGGCCGCGCTCAAGGCCAACCGCAACAAGGCCTACGAGGACTTCGCCGCGGTCGCCGAGGACCTGATCGCCCGCAAGGTGACCTCGCCGCGGCGGCTTGGCATCCGCGGCGGCAGCAACGGCGGCCTGCTGGTCGGCAACATGATGGTGATGTACCCGCAGCTGTTCGGTGCCGTGGTCTGCCAGGTGCCGCTGCTGGACATGAAGCGCTATCACAGGCTGTTGGCCGGCGCGTCCTGGATGGCCGAGTACGGCGACCCGGACAAGCCGGAGGAGTGGGCCTTCCTGCGCAAGTACTCGCCCTACCAGAACGTCAGCGCCCAGGTGGACTACCCGCCGGTGCTGTTCACCACCTCCACCCGCGACGATCGCGTGCATCCGGGCCACGCCCGCAAGATGACGGCGCGAATGATGGAACAGGGCCATGACGTCACCTACTACGAGAACATCGAGGGCGGGCACGGCGGTGCCGCCAACAACGCCCAGTCGGCGCACATGAACGCTCTGGCCTACACCTTCCTGAAGCAGCGCCTGTTCGAGGGGAAATGACATGCGCCTTGCCCTGCTGACCTCCGCCCTGATCGCCGCCGGCCTGGCGGCCTGCGCCAGCCAGCCGCCGCAACCGGCCTGTTGCGGACACGAGTTGCACGAACCGGCGCCAGCGCCAGCCGCGCCGGTGGCGGCCAGGAAGCCCTACGAGGTGCGCGCGCCGCACGGCGCCGTACGCCAGGACGAGTACTACTGGCTGCGCGACGACAAGCGCGAAGACCCGGAGGTGCTGGCCTACCTGCGCGCCGAGAACGCCTACGCCGATGCCGTGCTGGCGCCGCTGGAGGGCCTGGAGGAGCGGCTCTACCAGGAGCTGGTCGGCCGGGTGAAGCAGGACGATTCCAGCGTGCCCTACCTCGAGGACGGCTACTGGTACTACACCCGCTACGAGACCGGGAAGGAGTACCCGATCCACGCCCGTCGCAAGGGCAGCCTGGACGCGCCGGAACAGGTGCTGTTCGACGTCAACGTGATGGCTGAGGGCAAGAACTTTTTCCAGCTGGCCAATTACGAGGTCAGCGAGGACGGCCGCCTGGTGGCCTGGGCCGAGGATACGGTCGGCCGGCGTCAGTACGTGCTCCGGGTCAAGGACCTGGAGACCGGGGAGATCCTGTCCGACAGCATCGCCGGCGCCTCCGCCGACCTGATGTGGGGCGACGACGGCCGCACCCTCTACTACATCGAGAACGACCGCGAAACCCTGCTCGGCAAGCGGGTCAAGGCACACGTGCTGGGCACGCCGACCGACGCCGACCGGCTGGTTTACGAGGAGCCGGACGACAGTTTCTACATGGGCATCGGCCGGACCCGCTCCGACCGCTACCTGTGCATCGGCGTGGAAAGCACGGTGTCCTCGGAGATGCGCTGCACCGAGGCCGCCAGACCGGGCGAGTGGAGGGTGCTGGCGCCGCGCCAGCGCGACATCGAGTACCAGGCCGACCACTACGCCGGCCGCTGGGTGATCAACACCAACTGGGAGGCACAGAATTTCCGCCTCATGAGCCTGGCAGACGGCCAGCCCTGGGGCGACCGGAACCTGTGGCGCGAGCTGGTGCCGCATTCGCCGGACGTGCTGATCTCCGGCTTCGAACTGTTCGACGGCTTCATGGCCATCCAGGAGCGCAGTGGCGGCCTGGACCGGGTGCGGCTGCGCCACGACGACGGCCGCGAGGCCTTCGTCGCCGCCGACGAGAACGTCTATGCCATGGGCCTGGCGGTGAACGCCGAACCGGAGACCGAGTGGCTGCGCTACACCTACACCTCGCCGACCACCCCGGCCAGCACCTTCGAGCTGAACGTGAAGACCGGCGAGCGCCGGCTGCTCAAGGAACAGCCGGTGCCGGGCTACGACAAGTCGAAGTACGCGGCACAGCGGATCTGGGCCACGGCCCGCGACGGCACCCGCATCCCGGTGACCGTGCTGCACCGCAAGGACTTCCGGCGCGACGGCACGGCCGCCCTCTACCAGTATGCCTACGGCTCCTACGGCTCCAGCACGTCCCCGGCGTTCAATGCCAACGTGATCAGCCTGGTGGACCGCGGCGCCGTCTACGCCATCGCCCACGTCCGCGGCGGCCAGGAGATGGGCCGGCAGTGGTACGAGGACGGCAAGCTGCTGAAGAAGGTCAACACCTTCACCGACTTCATTGACGTGACCGATTTCCTGGTCGCCGAGGGTTATGCCGCACCCGGCCGGGTGGCGGCCATGGGCGGCAGCGCCGGCGGCCTGCTGATGGGTGCGGTGGCGAACATGGCGCCGGAAAAGTACCGGGTGATCGTCGCGCACGTGCCCTTCGTGGATGTGGTGACGACGATGCTGGACGAAACCATCCCGCTTACCACCAACGAATACGACGAATGGGGCAATCCCGCCGATCCGGTCTACTACGAGTACATGCTGTCGTATTCGCCCTATGACAACGTCGAGCGCAAGGGCTACCCGGCGCTGCTGGTCACCACCGGCCTGTGGGACAGTCAGGTGCAGTACTTCGAGCCGGCGAAGTGGGTGGCGCGCCTGCGCGCGCGCAAGACCGATGACAACCCGCTGCTGTTCCGCATCAACATGGAGGCCGGCCACGGCGGCAAGTCCGGCCGCTTCCAGCGCTACCGCGAACGTGCCGAGGAATACGCCTTCGTGCTGCAGCAGCTGGGGCTGGCGGAGCGAGGTGTTGCTGACGCGGATTCGCGCCGATGAACACATTCACTGCAGGACGCACTTGCCGTTAGCGCGGCGCACGCCCACCTGACATCGCTTTGTCCGTGCTCGTCCGTGGCGGCAAATCACCACCCCGCCTCCCGCAGCAGCGCCTCGGTGCGGGCGTCTGCGGGTTTGGCCACCAGGCCGCCGCGCGGGCTGAGGAAGACGTCGTAGCGGGCGCCGTCCAGCATCGGCAGGTAGGCGCCGCTGCCCCAGCGGGCGTCGGCGAAGGGCAGGGCGGCCAGCATGCGCTGGCGGATCTGCCAGGTTTCCCAGCCCTCGCGCAGGTCGTGCACGCTGCGCTGGCCGGCCAGATCCTGCTTGGGATCGCCGTAGCGGCCGGACAGCCGCTCCAGCCGGTACACCGGCCGCAGTCCCGCCAGTTGCCCGGGCAGGTTCCAGCGCAGCACGCGGGCATCGAGCTGCCATTCGTCGCCACGCAGTTCGTATTCGCGGACCGGGCCGTCGCCGACCTGCAGCTGGCCGATGTACCACTGCGTGCCCAACTGGCGCAGTGAAAGTTGCGCCACCGGCACGTCCTCGTGCAGCCAGTGCCAGGAATGCATCAGGGCGCCGGCCAGCCCCAGCACCAAGGCCAGCAGGAACAGCAGGGTCGCCAGCAGGCGTCGGCCCGGGCCCGGCCCTCCGCGCCGGCGCCCGCGCCGACGCCCCCAGGCCGGCACCGCCAGGGCCAGCAGGACCAGCATTCCCAACCACAGCCAAGCCGACAAGGACATCGTCCGCTCCGTACGCCAGCAATCCTGGCACGGACTATACTCGCGCCATGAAGACCTTCCGCCTCGCCCTGCTCCTGTTCAGCCTGTCCCTGGCCGTCGGCTGCGGCACCAAGGGTGACCTGGTGTTGCCCGACAAGGCCGATCCGCCGGCAGGGGAATGAAGGCCGGCATGTCCCTGCGCTTCAGCAAGATGCACGGCGCGGGTAACCACTTCCTGGTGCTGGATCGGCGGGGCGGCCTGCCGCCGCCGTCGCCGGCCCTGGTGCGGGCCCTGGCCGACCCTTTCACCGGCGTCGGCTTCGACCAGCTGTTGACCATCGAAGATCCGCCTCGAGCAGGGGTGGTGGCCCGTTTCGGCATCTGGAACGCCGACGGCAGCGCCGCCGGCCAGTGCGGCAACGGCGCCCGCTGCGTGGCGGCCTGGCTGCGCCGCGCCGGCGTCGCCGGCGGCGAGCGGTTCCTGCTCGACAGCCCGGCCGGCGAGCTGGAAGTGGCGTGCCTGGCGGACGGGCGCTATCGCCTGGGCATGGGCCGGCCGGACTTCGCGCCGGCGCGCATTCCCTTCGCCGCGGCCGTTGAAGCCGGCGAGTACGAACTGAATACGGAAGCGGGCCGCCTGCGTTTCGGCGCCGTGTCCATGGGCAATCCGCATGCGGTGATCGAGGTGCCCTCGGCCGCGCGGGCCGATGTGGCCCGGCTGGGCCCGGCCCTGCAGGCGCGGCCGGAGTTCCCCGAGGGCGTGAACGTCGGTTTTGCCGAGGTCCTGGCCGCCGACCGCATTCGCCTGCGCGTGTACGAGCGCGGCGCCGGCGAAACCCGCGCCTGCGGCAGCGGCGCCTGCGCGGCGGTGGTGGTGCTGGCCCGGCGCGGCCGGGTAGGCCGGCACGTGTGGGTGGAGCTGCCGGGCGGCAGCCTCGAGATCGACTGGCCGCACGAGGATGCCCAGGTGCTGATGGCCGGGCCGGCCGCCTTCGTATTCGAGGGGCAGTGGTCGGGCCCCGATCCGGAATCCCAGGAGTGACGCGAACGATGGACGACAAGAACGAACGCCTCGGCGCCCATGAAGTGGCCGCCTACCTGCGCCGGCATCCGAAGTTCCTGGCGCAGTTCCCGGACCTGGCGATCAGCCTGGTGGTGCCCAGGGACGAAGGCCCGGCGGCCTCGCTGGCCAGCTACCAGCTGGACGTGCTGCGGGACAAGAATCGCGAGCTGGGCCGGCGCCTGAACGAGCTGTTCGCCAATGCCCAGGAAAACGAGCGCCTGGCCGTGCGTACCCATCAGCTGTCGCTGGCCCTGATGCGCGCCGGCGACGCCGCCGCCACCCTGCGCACCATGGTGGCGGTGCTGGGCGAGGATTTCCGCGGCGACATCGTCCGCATCGTGCTGTTCCAGCCGGTGCCCGGGGTGGACGAAGACTGGCTGAAGGTGGTGCCGGCGGGCGACGCCGCGCTGGCGCCGTTCCGCGACTTCCTGGGCGGTGGCGAGCCGATCTGCGGCCGGCTCAACCAGGACAAGCTGGACTTCCTGTTCGGCGAGGCGCGCGAGCAGGCGGCCTCCTGCGTGCTGTTGCCGCTGGAACGGCGCGGCATGCTGGTGGTGGGCAGTGCCGATCCGAACCGCTTCTTCCCCGGCATGGGCACACTGTTCCTGCGCATGATGTCCGAGGCCCTGGTGACCGCCCTGGGCCGGTTCCCGAACGGATGAGCCGATGAGCGAACACCTGCCGCTGCAGCCGGAGATCGAAGCCTTCCTGGCTGGACTGGCGGTGGAGCGGCGGCTGTCGAGGCACACGCTGTCGGGCTATCGCCGCGACCTGGAGGACCTGGCCGCCTGGATGCGCGGGCAGGGCCTCGCCGACTGGGCCCGCCTGCGCCAGGAGGCACTGCGCGCCTACGTCGCCGCCGCACACCGGCAGGGACTGTCCGGACGCAGCCTGCAGCGGCGTCTGTCGGCGGTGCGCAGCTTCTACCGGCATCTGCACCGGCACGCGGGCGTCGAGGCCAATCCGGCCCTTGGCCTGCGGGCGCCCAAGGCGCCGCGCAAGCTGCCGCAGGTGCTGGATCCGGACGAGGCGGCGCAGCTGGTCGAGGTGGACACCGCCGCGCCACTGGGCCTGCGCGACCGGGCCATGATGGAACTGTTCTATTCCTCCGGCCTGCGCCTGTCCGAGCTGTGCGAACTGCGCTGGAGCGCCCTGGACCTGGGCGAGGGCCTGGTGACGGTGCGCGGCAAGGGCGGCAAGACCAGGCTGGTGCCGGTGGGCCGGCATGCCCGCGAAGCCCTGGAGCGGTGGCGAGAGGCGTCGGCGCCGGCCTCGGCCGACGCGCCGGTATTTCCCGGCCGCAAGGGCCGTGCGATCACGCCGCGCGCGGTGCAGGCGCGCATGCGGGTGCTGGCCATGCGTCAGGGCCTGTTCAAACGCGTGCACCCGCACATGCTCCGGCACAGCTTCGCCAGCCACATCCTGGAATCCAGCGGCAACCTGCGCGGCGTGCAGGAGCTGTTGGGGCACGCCAACATCGCCACCACCCAGATCTACACCCACCTGGACTACCAGCACCTGGCCAAGGTCTACGACGCCGCCCACCCCCGCGCCCGCCGCCGCAAACCGGGGTCAGAATAAAGGGTCAGATCAAAGGGTCAGATCAAAGGGTCAGATCAAAGGGTCAGATCAAAGGGTCAGATCAAAGGGTCAGATCAAAGGGTCAGAACGCTCATGAGCCCCAGCATTCCCCACGCCACTACCATCCTCTCGGTCCGCCGCGGCGGCCGGGTCGTCGTCGCCGGCGATGGCCAGGTCACGCTCGGCAACACGGTGATGAAGGCCAATGCCCGCAAGGTGCGGCGTCTGGCCGATGGCCGGGTGCTGGCGGGGTTCGCCGGCGCCGCCGCCGATGCCTTCACCCTGTTCGAGCTCTTCGAAGGCCAGCTGGAAAAACACGGCGGCCAGTTGGTGCGCGCCGCGGTCGAGATGGCCAAGGACTGGCGCACCGACCGCCGCCTGGGCCGGCTCGAGGCCCTGCTGGCGGTGGCCGACCGGGAAAGCTCGCTGATCATTTCCGGCAACGGCGATGTGATCGAACCCGAGGACGGCCTGCTGGCCATCGGCTCCGGCGGTCCCTATGCCCTGGCCGCGGCCCGCGCCCTGCTCCAGCACACCGGGCTGGACGCCCGCGCCATCGCCGAGGCGGCGCTGAACGTCGCCGGCGACATCTGCATCTACACCAACCGCAACCTCGTCATCGAGGAGCTGTGATGACCCAGCTGACCCCCCGCGAGATCGTCGGCGAGCTCGACCGCTACATCGTCGGCCAGGCCGCGGCCAAGCGCGCCGTCGCCATCGCCCTGCGCAACCGCTGGCGCCGCATGCAGCTGGAGCCGGGCATGCGCGACGAGGTGATGCCCAAGAACATCCTGATGATCGGCCCCACCGGTGTCGGCAAGACCGAAATCGCCCGTCGCCTGGCCGCCCTGGCCAACGCGCCCTTCGTCAAGGTGGAGGCGACCCGCTTCACCGAGGTCGGCTACGTCGGCAAGGACGTCGAGCAGATCATCCGCGACCTGGCCGAAGTGGCGGTGAAGATGTTCCGCGAGCAGGCCAAGCAGCGCGTGCGCACCCAGGCCGAAGAGCGCGCCGAGGACCGCATCCTCGAGGCGCTGTTGCCCAAGCGGCGCGGCCCCGGCTTCATGGTCGAGGTGGCGCCCGACGGCGAGGACGGCACCCGCGCCAAGCTGCGCAGGCAGCTGCGCGCCGGCGAACTGGACGAACGTGAGATCGAACTGGAGCTCGCCCAGCTCGGTGCCGGCCTGGACATCATGACCCCGCCCGGCATGGAGGAAATGGGCCAGCAGTTGCGGCAGATGTTCCAGAACCTCGGCGGTGGCCGTGCCAGCCGGCGCCACCTCACGGTGAAGGCGGCCCGGCCGCTGCTGATCGAGGAAGAGGCCGGCAAACTGGTCAACGAGGAGGAGATCCGCACCCAGGCGCTCGAGGCCTGCGAGCAGAACGGCATCGTCTTCATAGACGAAATAGACAAGGTGGCGCGGCGCAAGGACGTGGTCGGCGGCGCCGATGTCAGCCGCGAGGGCGTGCAGCGCGACCTGCTGCCGCTGGTGGAGGGCAGCACGGTCAATACCCGCTACGGGCCGGTCAAGACCGACCACATCCTGTTCATCGCCTCCGGCGCCTTCCACCTGTCCAAGCCCAGCGACCTGATTCCGGAGCTGCAGGGCCGCTTCCCGATCCGCGTCGAGTTGGACGCGCTCGGCCGCGAGGACTTCAAGCGCATCCTGACCGAGCCGAAAAACGCCCTGGTGCGCCAGTACACCGCCCTGCTGGCCACCGAGGGTGTGAACATCGGCTTCGACGCCGAGGCCATCGACCGCCTGGCCGAGATCGCCTTCCTGATCAACGAGCGCCAGGAGAACATCGGCGCCCGCCGCCTGCACACCGTGCTGGAGAAACTGCTGGAGAAGCTCAGCTTCGAGGCGCCGGACAAGGGCGGACTGTCGCTGATGGTGGACCGGGCCATGGTGGACGAGCAGCTCGGCGATGCCGTGCAGGACCCGGACCTGAGCCGTTACATCCTGTGAGCACCATGGCCGCGCCGCGCGTCACCGAGCTGGTGTTGCACAAGGCCTCGCACGTGCTGGAGGTGGCCTTCGACGACGGCGTCCGCTTCCGCCTGCCCTGCGAATACCTGCGGGTGGAATCGCCCAGCGCCGAAGTTCAGGGTCATGGCCCCGGGCAGAAGCAGCTGGTGGCCGGAAAGCGCGAGGTCAACATCACCGCCATCGAACCGGTCGGTCACTACGGCGTGCTGCTGCGCTTCGACGACGGCCACGACACCGGCATCTTCAGCTGGAGCTACCTGCGCGAGCTGGGCGAACAGCAGGAGCAGCGCTGGGCCGCCTATCTCGAGGCGCTGGAGCGGGCGGGCAGGCACCGCTAGGGCGGTTCCGCTTGGCACCGGCGGCCTGTCGCGCACAGGGCCCGGGTCAACTCACAGGGGCTTGGCCATCCGCAACAGCTCGTACTGCCAGCCCTCGGATTCGTACAGCGCCCGTGCCCGGGCGTTGCCCGGGAACACCGCCAGGGTCATCCGTTCGCAGCCGTGCTCGCGGGCGAAGGCCTCGGCAAAGGCGAGCATGCGCCGGGCATGGCCGCGCCCTTCGTGGCCCGGCGCCACTGCCAGATCGGAGACATGGCAATTGCGGCCGCCGGTGAAGAAGTCCTCGACCAGCTGCAGGTGCAGAAAACCGGCGCGGGTGCCGTCGTCTTCCTCCAGCACATAGGGAAACGAAGTGTCGGGGCGCTCGCCCAGCTGCCGCTGCAGATCCCGCCGGATTCCGGTATCAAGCATCGCCCGGGTGCGGGTGGCGGGCAGTGGAAATTCGGTGAAGCGCTCGGCCAGGCCGAGGATGAAGGCGTGATCGGTGGTGATGGCGGGGCGGATCGGCATGGCATGTCCGGGAAAGAGCGCGGTTGCGGACTCGTCTCCCGCCTTCGGCGAGCGCGTCGGGCAGGAGGGCCGGCTTATGGGCGACCGGGTCCGGGATCAGAGCAGTTCCAGCAGCTTCTCCGGCGGCCGGCCGATCACCGCCCTGTCGCCGTGTTCCAGCACCGGCCGTTCGATCAGGCGCGGGTGTTCGGCCAGCAGGTCCGCCCATCCCGCCGGGCTGCGCTCGTCGTCGGGCTTCAGGCCCAGGGCCTTGGCCTCGTCCTCCTTGAAGCGGACCAGGGCGCGCGGGTCGCCGCCCAGCTTGCGCAGCAGCTCGCGCAGGCGGGCAGGCGAGGGTGGCTGGCCCAGGTAGTCCACTATCTCCGCTTCGATCCCGCGCCCGGCCAGCAGGGCCAGGGCCTCGCGGGACTTGCTGCAGCGGGGGTTGTGCCAGAGCAGGTAGCGTTTCATGCCCGGGATGATGCCAGAGCCTCCCGGCGGGGGGATAATGCCGGCCATGGACGAGAAGACCCGGGGCGACACCACCCATTTCGGTTTCCGCGACGTGCCGGTGGCCGAGAAACAGAAGCTGGTCGGCCAGGTGTTCAGCTCGGTCGCGCGCCAGTACGACCTGATGAACGACCTGATGTCGCTGGGCATCCACCGGCTGTGGAAGCGGCACTTCGTCGCCACCTCGGGCGTGCGCCGCGGCGACCGGGTGCTCGACCTGGCCGGCGGCACCGGCGACATCGCCGCCCTGCTGCACGAGCGCGTCGGCGAGACCGGCAGCATCGTCCTGGGCGACATCAATGCCGACATGCTGGGCGTGGGCCGCGACCGCCTGACCGACCGCGGCCTGGTGCGCGGCCTGGACTACGTGCAGCTCGATGCCGAGGCGCTGCCCTTCCCGGACGGCAGCTTCGATCTGGTCACGATTGCGTTTGGCCTGCGCAACGTCACCGACAAACAGCAGGCCCTGAACGAGATGCGCCGCGTGCTCAGGCCAGGCGGCCGCGCCCTGGTGCTGGAGTTCTCGCAGGTGCGGCCGCAGTGGTTCCGGCCGGTCTACGACTTCCATTCCTTCCAGGTGCTGCCGCGCCTGGGCCGGATCTTCGCCCGCGACGAGGACAGCTACCGCTACCTGGCCGAGTCCATCCGCAAGCACCCGCCGCAGGAAGAACTCAAGGCGATGATGGAAGCGGCCGGCCTGGTCCGCTGCAGCTATCGCAACCTCAGCGCCGGCATCTGCGCCATCCACTCCGGCTACCGGGACTGATCGGGCTCCCCCGGGGCGGTACCGGCAAGGGGCGCAAGGCAGCCCGGGGCCCGCGTCCGCCCCGGCGCAGCCTCCTCCGGGCCGGGCGGGCGCCTGCGCTAGAATCGGCCGGTCCCGAACCGCCGGATACCGCCATGCGCCGTTTCGCTTTCCTGCTCGCCCTCCTGCTGGTTGCCGCGCCCGCCCCGGGCCAGGACCGCCTGACGGACGAGCATTCCTACGCACAGCCGGACAAGGTCCGGATCACCGACCTGGCCCTGGACCTGCGCCTGGACTTCGACCGGCGGCAGCTGGCCGGCGAGGCGGTGATGCGCCTGGAATGGCGGGATCAGGAGGCGCGCGAGCTGGTGCTGGACACCCGCGACCTGCGCATCGAAAAGGTCAGCGGCCGCAACGGCGAAGGCCGCTGGCGCAGCCTGGATTTCGAACTGGCTCCGCGCGACGAGCGTTTCGGCAGCAAGCTCACCATCAGCATGCGCCGGCAGTACGAGCAGGTCCGGGTGGTCTACGCTACCTCGCCCGAGGCCTCGGGCCTGCAATGGCTGGCGCCGACCATGACCTCGGGCCGGCAGCTGCCCTTCATGTTCAGCCAGTCCCAGGCCATTCACGCCCGCAGTTGGGTGCCCTTGCAGGACACCCCTTCGGTGCGTTTCACCTACAGCGCCCGCGTCCGCAGCCGCCCCGACGTGATGGTGCTGATGAGCGCCGACAACGACCCGGCCGCCGAGCGCGACGGCGATTACCGCTTTCGCATGCCGCAGCCGATTCCGTCCTATCTGCTGGCGATCGCCGCCGGCGACCTGGTGTTCAGGCCGATCTCCGCGCGCGCCGGCGTCTGGGCCGAGCCGCAGGTGGTGGACGCTGCGGTGAAGGAGTTCGAGGACACCGAGAAGATGATCCAGGTGACCGAGTCCCTGTACGGCCCCTACCGCTGGGAGCGTTACGACCTGCTGATCCTGCCGCCGTCCTTCCCGTTCGGCGGCATGGAGAATCCGCGCCTGAGCTTCATCACTCCAACCGTGATCGCCGGCGACAAGTCCCTGGTCGGCCTGATCGCCCACGAGCTGGCGCACTCCTGGTCCGGCAATCTGGTCACCAATGCCACCTGGAAGGACATGTGGCTGAACGAGGGATTCACCAGTTACGTCGAGAACCGCATCGTCGAGGCCCTGTACGGCAAGGAGCGGGCCGACATGGAGTTCGTGAACGCCCGCAACGGCCTGATCGAGGAGATGAAGCAGCTGCCGGAGGCGCAACAGGTGCTGATGCTGCCTGCGCGCGCCGGCTCCGACCCGGAGGACGCCCTGAGCGCGGTCGCCTATGACAAGGGTGCCTGGTTCCTGCAGTTCCTCGAGCAGCGTTATGGCCGCGAGGCCTTCGACCCGTTCCTGCGCGCCTGGTTCGACGAGCACGCCTTCCAGAGCGTGAGCAGCGAACGTTTCCTGGCCTTTCTGCGCGAACGGCTGATGGCGGCGCAGCCGGGCAAGGTCAGCGAGGCGGAGGTGATGGCCTGGATGAGCGAACCCGGCATTCCGGCCTTCGCGCCGCGCATCGAATCGCCGCGCCTGGCCGCCGTGGACCGCGCCCGCCAGGCCTGGCTGGACGAGCACAGCACCGCCCGCGATCTCGATACCGCGGGCTGGACCACCCAGGAATGGGTGTATTTCCTGGAGGGCCTGCCGGCGGAGCTGTCGGGCGAGCGGATGGTCGAGCTGGACCAGGCCTTCCGCTTCACCGGCACCGGCAATGGCGAGATCGCCCAGCGCTGGTATCCGCTCAGCGAGCGCAGCCGCTACTTCGAGGCGCGGCCGGCGATGTCGCTGTTCCTGCGCAAGATCGGCCGGCGCAAGTTGATCATGCCGACCTACGAGGCCCTGGCGGCCACGCCGGACGGCCTGGCTTTCGCCCGGCAGGTGTTCCGCATGGCGCGGCCGGGTTATCACCCGATCACGACCGCCTCGGTGGAGGCGCTGCTGGCCAAGGCCGAGGCGGCGCTCGAGGCCGAGACCCGGGCCGACTGAGGCATGGCCGGGCCGGGCCGCCGGCGCCTGCGTACGGCCCTGACGGCGGCGGCGGTGGCGCTGCTGGCGGCCCTGGCCCTGGCCTGGTACTCGCCCGAGGCCGTCCTGCGCGCCGAATTCGCCCGCCAGCGCTGGCTGGCCGGCGCCACGGTGGTGCAGATGCAGGCCGCGGGGCATCGCTGGGCCGTGCTGGAGGCCGGCCAGGGCGGGGCGGGGCCGACCGTGCTGCTGATACATGGTTTCGTCGGCAGCAAGGAAAACTGGCTGCCGCTGATCCGGGCCCTGCCCGAGCACTGGCATGTGTTGGCGCCCGATCTGCCCGGCTGGAACGAAAGCCAGCGCCTGGCCGGCGCCGACTACGGCCCGGTGGCGCAGGCAGAGCGCCTGGCCGCTTTCATCCGCCGCCTGCCGCGGCCACCGGACCTGGTGGTGGGGCACTCCATGGGCGGCCAGCTCGGCGGCCTGCTGGCGGCCCGCCATCCCGAGCTGGTGCCGCGACTGGTGCTGATGTCCTCGGCGGGCGTCGCCTTCGAAGAAAACGCCTTCGCCACGGCCGTGCTGGCCGGCGACAACCCCTTCGCCGTGACCGACCGGGCCGGCCTGCGTCGTTTCCTGGCCCTGACCTTCGCCGACCCGCCCTTCGTGCCCTGGCCGCTGGACGAGGCCCTGGTGCGCCGGCGTCGGGCCAACGGCGACTTCGAGCAGCAGGTGCTGGACGGCATCGGTCGCGGTCCGGAGGCCCTGTTGCTGCAGTCCCTGCTGCCGCGTATCCGGGTGCCGGTGCTGTTGCTGTGGTGCGACCGCGACCGGGTGATAGACGCCAGCGCCGCGGCGGTCTTCGCCGCGGGCCTGCCCGAGGCGCGGACCCTCGTCCTGCCCGGCTGCGGCCACATGCCGCTGATGGAACGGCCGCCTCAGGTGGCGGAGGCGATCGTCGGATTCGTCGCGTCGCCACCCTGAGGACCCGGGCAAGCGCCGCCGCCGGCCGGGCAAAGCGAAGGGCCGCCCTGGGGCGGCCCTTCCCGTCGCGGCGGGATGCCGGCCTCAGGGCGCCGTCGCCTCCGCCCGTGCCGCGTCGCGCGCCGCCCGGAAGGCATTGCCCTCGACGTAGTTCGGCCAGGCCTCGTTGCCGGCCAGTTCGCGGCCGACACCGTACAAGGCCTGCAGGTCCTGCACCACGCCACGCAGATCCCAGGCCGGGTCGAACTCGTCAGCCGGCTTGTGGTAGGCCTCGGCGATGTACCGCGCCTGCACCTCGCGGCCGTAGTCCACGCCCTTCTCCACGTGGTCGATGCCGCCCTTGGCGTACAGGGCCGGCACGCCGTGCTTCGCGAAGCTGAAGTGGTCGGAGCGGAAGAAGAAGCCCTTCTCCACGCCGTCCTCCTCGACCAGCACCCGGCCCTGGGCCTCGGCGATCGGCCGCAGCACCTCGTCCAGCTCGCTGTTGCCCAGGCCGATCACCACGAAGTCCCGGGTCGGCCCGACCACCGGCATGGCGTCCAGGTTCACCACCGCCACGGTGTCCTTGAGCGGGATGACCGGGTTGGCGGCGTAGTACTTCGAACCCAGCAGGCCGGATTCCTCGAGCGTCACCAGCAGGAAGACCACGCTGCGCTCCGGCGCCGGATCCTGCACGGTGAAGGCCTCGGCGATCTCCAGCACCCCGGCCACGCCGGTGGCGTTGTCGATGGCGCCGTTGTAGATGTGGTCCTCGCCCTGGCCGGCGGCTGACTCGCCGCCGCCGTGGCTGGCGCCGTGGTCGCCCAGGTGGTCCCAGTGCGCGGTGTAGACGATGGCCTCTTCCGGGCGTTGGCTGCCGGGCAGCACGGCCAGGATGTTGCGCGAGCTGGACTCCTCGATGCTGGAGTTCAGTTCCGCGCTGAAGCTGGCGTCGCCCAGGTCCACGGCGGTGAAGCCGGGCTTGTTGGCGGCGGCGCGCAGCTGCTGGAAGTCCAGGCCGGCCCGGGCGAACAGCTCCGTGGCCACCTCGCCGGTGATCCAGCCCTGCATCGGCAGGCGCGGTTCGGGGTCGGCGCTGACCGGCAGGTCGTACTGCTCGCCCGACCAGCTGTTCCTGACCACGTCCCAGCCGTAGCCGGCGCCGGCGTCGTCGTGGACGATCAGCGCGGCGGCGGCACCCTGGCGGGCGGCCTCTTCGTACTTGTAGGTCCAGCGGCCGTAGTAGGTCATCTTCTTGCCGGCGAACAGGCTGTCGTCGCCGGCGTGGAAGCCGGGATCGTTGACCAGGATGACCACGGTCTTGCCCTTGACGTCCAGGCCGGCGTAGTCGTTCCAGCCGGCCTCGGGCGCGTTCACGCCATAGCCGACGAAGACCAGCTCGCTGTTCTCGACCGCGACCCGGGGCTGGGCGGTGCGGGTGCCCAGGGCCATGTCCGTGCCCCAGGCCAGCGGGCGATCCTCGCCGCCGATCGTGAACCTGGCCCAGCTGCTGGACTCGTCGGCGGTGGTCGCCACCATCGGCACGTCCTGGAACCAGCTGTCGCCGTTGCCGGGCTTCAGGCCCAGGCGCTGGAACTGGGCGACCAGGTAGTCGGCGGTTTTCTGTTCACCGTCGGTGCCGGGGGCGCGGCCGCCGAACTCGTCGGATGCCAGCACCTTCACGTGGGCGGCAAAATCCTCGGCCGAGATCTCCGGGCCGAAACCGTGGCCGGCCGCAGGCGCCGAAGCTGCCTGCGGCCCATCGGCCGGCGCCGGCGCCTGGCTGCAGGCCGCCAGCGCCAGGGCGGCGGCGGCGAAGAGCAGGGTGTGCTTCATGGGCTTCTCCGTAAACGGGGAGGCCCGATTCTAGCCGCAACCCGCGCTTCGCACTGCAGGCCCGGACGCCGGGCTCAGCGCGGGGGCTGGTCGCCGGAATAGCGCTGGGCGGTGGCGCCGGTGACCTTGCCGATCCTGGCGGTCTCGTGCACGAACAGCTCGACCTCGCGCTCGAACACCATCTCGCCCACCACCTCGGAGTCGCGGCCGATCACCACGCGCGGGTCGCGCGAGCCGCTCCAGTTCCAGCCCTTGGGCTTCTCGTAGCGGATGCCGCCACGCACCACCGAACCGTCTTCCAGGGTGAGATCGCCGTTGACGCTGTGGATGCCGCCGCCGACCACCGCACGCCTGAGCGAGATCGCGCCGTTGACGGTGCTCAGCTCGCCGCCGATACGGGCGCCGGGCATCAGTTTGACGCCGCCGTTGACCGTTTCGACCTCGTCCTCGACCTGGACGCCGTCCGCCAGCCGGATGGCGCCGTTGACGGTGCTCAGGTTGCCGGCCTGGGCTTCGCGATCCAGGCTGATGCCACCGTTGACCGTGCTGGCGCTGCCTACCCGTGCACGTTCGCCGACACTGATGCCGCCGTTGACCGTCTCGGCTTCGCGCACCACCGCGTTCTCGCGGATGGTGATGCCGCCATTTACCGAATCCAGCGAGCCGTACTCGCGGCCTTCCTCGGCGGTGATGCCGCCGAAGACCTTGCTGATGCTTTCCTTGGCCGGGGCCGGGCCGGCCGACAGGGCCAGGGACAGGGCAACGAGGGGGACGAGGGTGCGTACGCGCATGGCAGGTGACTCCTGTGGACGTACCCGGTCCGATGCCCGCGGGCCGGCCGGGGTTTAAGGCAACGCTGATTAGGTCAGCGTTGCCCGCGCGCCATGGATGGCGCGCCCGCGGACCAGGCACGCAAGTGCTTGATCCGCGGGCGCAAGTCCGGACATGTGCCGGACTTGCGACCACTGAACACGTCCAGGATGGACTTGTTCAGTGTTGCCTTTACGGGCCGCTGAAGTATGCACGGGCCCAGCCTCCCCCCGCCGGCTACAATTCGCCCGTGCCAGACGTACCGGAGACCGCCTTGCCGACCGCCACCGCCCGCCCCAAGCCCCTGTTGCTGCTGATCCTGGACGGCTGGGGCCACCGCGAGGATCCGACCGACAACGCCCTGGCCCAGGCCCGGCTGCCGAACTGGCGACGGCTGCTGGCCGAGTGCCCGCATACCCTGGTGCACACCGAGGGCCGGCACGTGGGCCTGCCGGACGGCCAGATGGGCAATTCCGAGGTCGGCCACATGAACATCGGCGCCGGCCGCATCGTCTATCAGGACCTGAGCCGCATAGACGCCGCCATCGAGGACGGCAGCTTCTTCGCCAACCCCGAGCTGGTGGCCGCCTGCGAGGGCGCGAAGGCCGCCGGCGGCACCCTGCACCTCATGGGCCTGCTGTCCCCGGGCGGCGTGCACAGCCACGAGGAACACCTGTTCGCCATGATCGAGCTGGCCCGTCGCCGGGGCGTGGCCGACATCGCCGTGCACGCCTTCCTGGACGGCCGTGACACGCCGCCGCGGTCGGCCGGGCCCAGCCTGGCCCGGCTGCAGGCCCTGTGCGCCGAGGGCGACGTGCGCGTGGCCACGGTGATCGGCCGCTACTGGGCGATGGACCGCGATCGCCGCTGGGACCGGGTCGAGCGGGCCTGGAAGGCCATCGTCGAGGCCGAAGCCGACGACACCGCCTCCGATGCCATCACCGCGCTCGAGGCCGCCTACGGCCGCGAGGAGAACGACGAGTTCGTCCAGCCGACGGTCATCAGCGGTCACCGGCCGATGGCCGACGGCGATGCGGTGGTGTTCATGAACTTCCGTGCCGATCGCGCCCGCCAGCTGACCGCCGCCTTCGTGGCTCCGGGCTTCGATGGCTTCGCCGCCCGCCGGCCTGCCCTGTCGCGCTTCGTCTGCCTGACCGAGTACGACGCGAAACTGCCGGCACCGGTGGCCTTCGGCCCCGAGGACCTGCGCAACACCCTGGGCGAGGTGCTCAGCGCCCACGGCCTGAGCCAGCTGCGCATCGCCGAAACCGAGAAGTACGCCCATGTCACCTTTTTCCTGAGCGGGGGCAAGGAAACCGTGTTGCCGGGCGAGGAGCGGGTGCTGGTGCCCTCGCCGCCGGTCGCCACCTACGACCTGCAGCCGGAGATGAGCCTGCCGCAACTGACCGCCAGGCTGACCGAGGACATCCGCGCACGCCGGCACGACGTGATCGTCTGCAACATCGCCAACCCCGACATGGTCGGCCACACCGGCGTGATGGCGGCGGCGGTGAAGGCCGCCGAGGCCGTGGACGATGCCCTGGGCGCCATCCGCACCGCGCTGGAGGCCGTGGGCGGCGAGATGATCGTCACCGCCGACCACGGCAACCTGGAAATGATGCGCGACCCGGACACCGGCCAGCCGCACACCTCGCATACGGTCGGGCCGGTACCCCTGGTTTACGTCGGCCGCCGCCGGGTCCGCCTGCGTGAAGGCGGGGCCCTGCGCGACATCGCTCCGACCCTGCTGGACTTGCTGGACCTGCCCAGGCCGGCCGAGATGAGCGGTCGTTCGCTGCTGGAGCCGGCTTGATCCGCATCCTGGCGCTGGCACTGCTGCTGGCCGCGCCGGCGGCGTCGGCCCGGAACGACCAGGCCAGCGAGGAAAGCCGGGCGCAGCAGCGCCTGGAGACCCTGCGCGGCCAGATCAGGACGATCACCGCCGAGCAGCGTGCCGCCGAGGGCGAACGCGGCCAGGCGACCCGGGCCCTGCGCGAGGCCGACGCCCGGGTCGCCGAAGCGGTGCGGGCGCTGCGCCGCACCGAGGCCGGCATCGCCACCCGTGAGCAGGAGCTGGCCGCCCTCGAGCAGGAGCGGACCCTGCTCGAGGCCGGGCTGTCCGAGCAGCGCGAGGTGCTGGCCGCCCTGGTCCGTTCCGCCTACGCGCTGGGCCGGCACGAACAGCTGAAGCTGCTGCTGGCCCAGGACCGCATGGCCGACCTGGCCAGGGTGCTTGCCTACCACCGCTATTTCCAGGCCGACCGCCAGCAGCGTATCGCCGGACTGGTCGCCGAGTTGCGTGACCTGGCCGAAGTGGCCCGGCGCATCCAGGAACAGCGCCAGCAACTGGAAAGCGCCCGCCGGCAGCAACAGGAGGAGCTGGCCCGGCTGGAAGCCGAGCGCGGCGAACGCGCCGCCGTCCTGGCGGAACTGCAGACCGGCTTCAAGGACCGGGCCGCCCGCCTGGCGGCCCTGGGGCGGGACGAGAAGGCGGTGCTGGGCCTGCTGGAACGCCTGCGCGATGCGGTCGCCGACATCCCGCGCCAGGTGGACGACACCCGCCCTTTCGCCAGCCGCCGCGGCCAGCTGCCCAAGCCCCTGGACGGACGTGTGCTGGCCGCCTTCGGCGGCCGCTTGCCGGATGGGCGACCCAGCGAGGGCTGGTTGGTCGGCGGCACGGCCGGGGCCGAAGTGCGGGCGGTGGCGCCCGGGCGGGTGGCCTTTTCCGACTGGCTCAAGGGCTACGGGCTGCTGACCATCATCGACCACGGTGATGGCTGGATGAGCCTGTACGCCTTCAACGACGCCTTGCTCAAGGACGTCGGCGACTGGGTGCGTGCCGGCGAGCCGGTGGCCACGGTCGGCAGTTCCGGCGGCCAGGGCCGGCCGGCGCTGTACTTCGAACTGCGCCGCGACGGCCGGCCGCAGGATCCCAGGCCCTGGTTGCGTCCCTGATACCACCCTGGCGCGATTGCCGGCAGCGGGCGTGCCGGGCGGCCGCCGTCCCGGATCAGGGGCCGGGACGAGCCCGCGGTGCCGGCGGTTGCCGCATCCGGCGGTCGCCCTCGTCGGCGGCGGGCCGGGGCATAATCGGCGCATGCGCATTCGCCTGGTCCTGCTGCTGTTCCTCCTGTCGCCGCCAATGGCGCCGGCGCCCGTCCATGCTGCGCAGGAACAGGCCGAGCGGGCGGCGGATGCCGGGCCGGCGCAGGTTCCCCTGGCCGAGATACAGCGCTACGTCTCGGTCTATCGCGCCATCCGGGACGCCTACGTCGAACCGCTGGATGACGAACAGCTGATGAAGGCGGCCCTGCGCGGCCTGCTGTCCGACCTCGATCCGCACAGCGCCTATCTGGAAGCCGACGAGGCCGAAGCCCTGCGCGAAGAGACCGAGGGCGCCTACAGCGGCATCGGCGTCGAGATCGAACAGCGGCCCGACCGCAGCATCCTGGTGGTGGCGCCGATAGACGGCACGCCGGCCCAGCGCGCCGGCCTGCGCGCCGGTGACGTCATCGTCGCCATCGACG
This sequence comes from Arenimonas fontis, assembly GCF_008386465.1. Taxonomy (GTDB): domain Bacteria; phylum Pseudomonadota; class Gammaproteobacteria; order Xanthomonadales; family Xanthomonadaceae; genus Arenimonas; species Arenimonas fontis. The sequence goes on along the minus strand of NZ_VUOD01000005.1, from coordinate 11,001 downwards.
GCCAGGCGCTGGACGGCGGCGCCGACCAGACCAGCCTGCGCCTGCGCGGGGAGCCTGGCAGCGCCGTGACCCTGACGGTCAGTCGCCCAGGCGAGCCGGTGCCGCGCGAGTTCACCATCGTCCGCGAGCGCATCGAGATCACCTCCGTGTCCGGTCGCCTGCTGGAACCGGGCTTCGGCTACCTGCGCATCAGCGCCTTCCAGGAAGACACCGCGCCACAGCTGCACCGGCAGCTGGCCCGGTTGCGGCGGGAATCCGGCGGTCCGCTGGCCGGCCTGGTGCTGGACCTGCGCTCCAATCCCGGCGGTTTGCTCAATGCCGCGGTCGAGGCGGCCGATACCTTCCTCGAGGACGGCCTGATCGTCAGCACCCGCGGCCGGCTGTCCTATGCCAACGCCAACTACCACGCCAAGGCCGGTGACCTGCTGGCGGGGGCGCCGATCGTGCTGCTGGTGGACGCCGGTACCGCCAGCGCCGCCGAAGTGATGGCGGCCGCCCTGCGCGATCACCGGCGCGCCCTGCTGATGGGCAGCCGTACCTTTGGCAAGGGCTCGGTGCAGACGGTCGTGCCGCTGGAGAACGGTGATTCGGTCAAGCTCACCACCGCCCGCTACTACTCGCCACGCGGCGATTCCATCCAGGCCAGTGGCCTGAGCCCGGACGTCCTGTTGCGTGGCACCCCCGGCAACGGCCTGCGCGAGCAGGACCTGCCCAGGCATCTGCGCGGGGACGGCGAGCGCACCGACGGTTACGCCCGCGGCGAAGTGATCGAGGGCGAGGAAGCGATCGGTCTGGCCCTGGCCAGACTGAAGGACGAACAGGCCGTGGCCCGTCGCGGCGACTGAGCGATGTCGGGTGAGTCTCAGTCCGGCCGCCCGCCCGGACCGGAACGGCCCTTCGTGGCGCCTTGCCGCGAACCCGGCTACGACGCGCCCTGGCGATGGCTGCGGCTGGGTTGGGCCGATCTGCGTCGCGCGCCCGGCCCCAGCCTGGTCCTGGGCGCAGTGGTGCTGCTGGTCAGCCTGGGCGTGTCGGCACTGGCCTGGCGCCTGGGCCGGTTCGCCCTGCTGGCGGCCCTGCTGTCGGGCTTCGTGTTCATCGCGCCGCTGTTGGCGACGGCCTTGTACGGGGTCAGCCGCGACCTCGCCGAGGGGCGCCGGCCGGGGCTGCGCGCATCACTGCGGCTGGCCCGGCGCGTGGTCGGCGAAGCGGCGGTGTTCGCCTTGGTGCAACTGGTGATCCTGCTGCTGTGGTCGCGTGCGGGCATGATGGTCAGCGCCTTCGTGCCGGTGCACGAGGGCGATACCCGGGCCCTGCTCGAGTTCCTGTTGTTCGGGTCGCTGGCCGGGTCGGTGTTCGCCGCCTTCACTTTCGCCGTCGCGGCGTTTTCCCTGCCGATGGTCGCCGATCGCGAGGTGGACATGATCACCGCCGGTCTCAGCAGCGTGAACGCCGTGTTGCGCAACAAGGGCGTGACCTTGCTGTGGGCGGCGCTGATCGTGGTGCTGACGGCGCTCGGCTTCGCCACGGCCTTCCTCGGCCTGGCGGTGGTGATGCCCTGGCTGGCCTACGCCGCCTGGCACGCCTATCGCGAGGTCGTGGATGCCTCGGCCTGGCCGCGGCGCGAGCAGGCCTAGCCGGCGGCGGAAAAGCGGGCGGCTAGCGCACCGCAGTCCGGTTGCGGCCGCCGCGCTTGGCCTCGTACAGGGCCTCGTCGGCACGGTTCACCACATCCTCTGGCCGGGGAGCCCCGCGGCTCAGGGCGACGCCCAGGCTGACCGTCACCGGCAGTTCGCCGGCCGAGGTGACGAAGAGCTCGCCGCCGATGCGCACCCGCAGTTTCTCGGCCGCGCGCCAGGCGGCGTCGGCATCCACGTCCTGCAGCAGGATCAGGAATTCCTCGCCGCCCCAGCGCCCGGCCAGGTCGTTGGCGCGCAGTTCCGCGCGCAGGCGCCGACCCAGCTCGCACAGCACTTCGTCACCGACCGCATGGCCCCAGGTGTCGTTGACCCGCTTGAAGTGGTCCAGGTCGGCCATCACCACCGCGTAGTGGCCACCGTGGCGGTCCACCCTGGCGTGGGCGGCGCGCAGGGCATCGTCCACGGCGCGCCGGTTGGGCAAGCCGGTCAGGGAGTCGGTCAGGGCGCTTTCGCGGATCTGCCGATTGGCCAGGAAGGCCTGGGCGTTGCCGCGGAACAGCAACTCGGCGATGACGGCGGCGACGACGGTGGCCAGCAGCGGATGCGTCGCCCAGGCGAGGGCCCGGGCCGGGCCGGGATCGAGCGACCACAGCAGCACGCCGCCCAGGACGATGCCGGGCAGGCAGATCGGCAGCAGGTCGCGGGCGCCGCGCACGGCCAGCACCGACACCGCCACCGTGGTGATCACCAGCCGCTGCAGGGCTTCATGCATCTGCACCTCGTGGCCGCCCAGGTGCAGGGCGGTGAGCCCCCAGGCCGCGATCATCACCCAGAACCCCAGCAACAGCGACAGTGGCCTGGGCCAGTCGCCTTCCGGCCGTTTCGCCGCCAGCACCAGCACCCACACGGCCGTCAGCAGGGCCGGCAGGCGCCAGACGGCGTGCAGCAGCCAGGGACCGACCCGGTCGCCGTCATGGCCCAGCAGGTACTCGAGTAGCTGCAGCAGCGACAAGGCCAGCAGCACCAGCCAGGCGGCCCCGATCGCCAGCCGCCGGGCCTGGCTGCGCTCGTGTGCCAGGTAGTCCGGCATGGCCAGCAGTTCCCGCCGCGCCAGGCGGCCGGTGTCGGAGCCCCGGGTCATGCCGCGTCCTCCCAGTGGGCGCGCCGCCGCCAGGCGGCCGCACGCGCGCCCCATCTTACATGGCGGCCTTGCCCGACGACGGCCCGGCGCGCCGGCGGCCGGGCCCGTGGCGGCACCAGTCCGTAAAGCGCAACCAATAGGTTGCGTATTGCCGAGACCGGCGCTAGGCTGTCATGCAACCAGGAGGTTGCCAATGAACGACACTGACCGCATCGTCCGCAGGATTACCCTGAACGCGCCTTTGCCGCGGGTATGGCGCGCGCTCACCGATTCCGAGCGCTTCGGCATCTGGTTCGGCGCCCGGTTCGCCGGGCCCTTCCAGCCCGGCAAGCGCCTGCGCGCCCGCCTGGTGCCTACCCGCATGGATGCGGAGATCGCCCGCGCCCAGGAAGCGTTCGAAGGCATGGAATTCGACATCGTGGTCGAGCGGATGGAACCGATGCGCCTGTTCTCCTTCCGCTGGCACCCGGGCGGCGATCCGGTGGAAACGCCCGAGTCCGCGCCGCCGGACGAGCAGATGACCCTGGTGGAGTTCACCCTGGAGCAAACCGCCGAAGGCGTGCTGCTGACGGTGGAGGAGTCCGGTTTCGACCGGGTACCGCCGGCCCGCCGGGCCAGGGCCTTCGCCGACAACGCCGAGGGCTGGACGGTGCAGATGGATCTGGTGGCCAGGTACCTGGCCGCGGAGCGCGATTGATGGGCCGGGCGCGTCCGCGCCGGCGTCGCGCCGGCGGAACCTTGCTGGCCGCGGCGCCGGCGTTCGCCGCGCTGGGCGAGCCGGTACGGCTGCACCTGGTCGGACGCCTGTGCCGGGAGGGGCCGTTGCCGGTGCTGCGTCTGGCCGAGGACCTGCCGATCAGCCGGCAGGCGGTCAGCAAGCACCTGGATGCGCTGGCCGAGGCCGGCCTGGTGGTGGGCGAACGCCGCGGTCGCGAGCGGATCTGGAGGCTGCGTCCTGAACGCCTGGACGAGGTGCGCCGGCACCTGGATGCGATCGCCGCGCAATGGGATCAGGCGCTGGCGCGCCTGCGCGGGCTGGTGGAGGAGGACTGACGGCCGCTCAGGCCATCATGTTGCCCAGTACGATCAGGAAGACCGTGCCCAGGATCGTCAGCCCGGAGAACACGGTACCGAGGATCGCGAAGATTTTCCGTCGCTCCCGCTGGAACAGGCCGGCGATGCCAAGTCCCAGGGCGACGACGTCCATGAACAGCAGGGCGATCAGCACCAGGCCGAGCAGGACGGCTTCGGGTGAGTTCTCGTCCAGCCCGCCCGGACGGGAGGCCTCCATCACGCCGGCGACGACGATGGCGGCGAAGATGGCGATGCCGGCGACCAGGCTGATGACGAACGCGGCGATGCCCAGCCCCGAATGTTTCGACTCCATGGCTTCCCCCGGATGTTGGCTCGCGGGCCGATGCGGCCGCGCCCCCGCGGCCGCCGGCGCAGACTACCAGCGGGCCGTCCGGGCCCGCCAGCCCGGTTTCAGGGCCGCGCTTCCAGCACCAGGTTGAAGGACGTTTCGGCGGCGCGCCGGAACCGGCTCAGGCCGTTGGCGCGGGCAAGTTGCGCCAGCCGGGCTTCGCCGGCCTGGGCGCCGAGCACATGCCGACCGCCTTCGGAAATGGCGTGGGCGCAACACAGCACCGACGAAGCGGAGTAGTACAGCCGCCCGACCGGGCCGACGTTGTCCTCGACCCGGTCGTGCGCGAACGGCTCCACCATCATGACGCTGCCGTCCGGGGCCAGGCTTTCCGCGGCGTGGCGCAGCGCCAGGTCGGGCGCGCCCAGGTCGTGCAGGCAGTCGAAGAAGCAGATCAGGTCGTACTCCAGCGCCGGGTAGCCGGCGGCATCGCGCACCTCGAACACCACCCGGTCGCCCAGGCCGGCGGCCTCGGCATTGCGTCGTGCCTCCTCGATGGAAGCGGCGTGCGGGTCGAAGCCCCAGAAACGCGACTGCGGAAAGGCCTGGGCCATCAGCAGGGTGGAGTGGCCGTGGCCGCAGCCGACATCGGCGACGCGCGCGCCGGCTTCCAGCCTGGCCACCATCCCGTCCAGGGCCGGTAGCCAGTCCCGGACCAGGTGGGTCCTGTAGCCGTTGCGGTAGAAGGCCGCCACGCCGCAGAACAGCCGGCCGTCGTGCTCGCCCCAGGCTACGCCCCGGCCGGTGCGGAAGGCCTCGACCGAACGTTCCTCGTCGGCCCACATCGAGGCCACCACCTGCCAGGCGTTGGGGAAGAACAGGGCGCTGTCCTCGTCGGCCAGCACGGCGGCTTCCTCCGTGCCCAGCTCGTAGGTGCGGCTGGCCGGGTGATAGGCGACGTAACCGCCGGCCACCTGCGAGTTCAGCCACTCCTGCACGTAGCGTTCGGCACAGCCGGCGCGATGCGCCACTTCCTCGGCGCTCAAGGGGCCGGCGCCGGCCATGGCCCGGTACAGGCCCAGGCGGTTGCCGAGGTGGATCATGAATCCGCCGTAGCTGCCGGACAGGTCGGTGAGGGCGCGGTCGAGCACCGCGTCCAGTCGGGCTTGTCGCATTTCCATTTTCCGCTCGTCTCCTCTTCGCTTTCGTTGCGGGCCGGGGGGCCTGGACTGGAAAAGCTGATCGTTGCCGCCGCCGTCCGGGAGAGCGAAACTGGGCCGGGACGGAGCCATTTCTGCCAGGAGCCGTCATGACGCAGCCGATCCACGTCAGCCTGCTGGCGATCCCGGAAGCCTCGATCTCCACCTTGCACGGCCTGTACGACGTGCTCGGCGCTTTCCCTCTCCTGCGCGGCCTGGACGACGCCATTCCGGCCGATCCTCCGTTCCGGGTGGAAATCGTCGCCGAGCGGCCAGGGCCGATGGTCCTGGCAGGCGGGTTGCAGGCGGTGGCCCAACGCGGAATAGACGAGCTGGACCGCACCGGCATCGTCATCGTGCCTTCGGTACTGTTGTCGGCGGAGGGTTGGAAGAAGGGTAGGTATCCCGCGCTGGTGGCGTGGCTCGGACGCATGCACGCCCGTGGCGCGATGCTGTGTTCGGCCTGCTCGGGCGTGTTCCTGATCGCCGAAGCCGGGCTGCTGGACGGACGCACCGTCACCATCCACTGGACTTACGCCGGGCATTTCGCCGACCTCTACCCGAGGGTGCTGTTGCGGCCGGAGCAGCCGCTGGTGGTTTCCGGCGAACGCGCCGAACTGGTGTCGTCGGGTGCCTCGATGTCCTGGCACGATCTGGTGCTGTACCTGATCGCCCGCGAGGCGGGCCCGGCGGTGGCGCAGTCGGCGGCAAGGTTCTTCGCCCTGCAATGGCATCGCGACGGGCTTGGGCCGTACATCGTGTTCGAAGGTCGGCGCGATCACGGCGACGCGGTCATTCTCGAGGCGCAGCGCTGGCTGGAACGCAACTATCCGGTGCCTTCCCCGGTCGAGAAGATGGCCCAGCGCACCGGTCTGGCCGAACGCACCTTCAAACGCCGCTTCCAGGCCGCGACCGGCCTGGCGCCGCTGGCCTACGTGCAGCGGCTGCGGGTGGAGGAGGCCAAGCGCCGGCTCGAGCGCACGGCCGAGCCGGTGGACGAGGTGGGCTGGCGGGTCGGCTACGAGGATCCGGCCTTCTTCCGCCGGCTGTTCCGCCGCGTCACCGGCATCACGCCGGGCCAGTACCGGCGCAAGTTCCAGCTACCCGTACCGGCCGGCTGAGCGGATTGCGACCCTTCCGCGCCGCCGGAGTTTCCGGCCGACGACCATGCCGGGGACTACGGGCCGGTGCGGGGGACCGCGCAGGGCGGCGGGCTGTGGCTGCGGTACGAGCGACGGCCGCCCTGGCAACTGCTTCCCCTGGGCGCGGACCTGTTCACCGTACCGGACGAGCCGACCAGACGGGTACGGTTCAGCCGCGAGGGCAAAGGCAAGATACGAGCCCTCGAGCTGCTGTGTCCCGACGGCGCCGGCCAGCACTTCCTGCGCTGAGCGCGCCGCTCAGAAACTGGAACCGGGCTGGCGCAGGAACTCCCGTTCCTCGGGCGTGGATTCGCGGCCGAGAATGGCGTTGCGGTGAGGGTAGCGACCGAAGCGGTTGATGATGGCCTTGTGCCGGCGCTCGAACTCCAGGTTTTCGGCGCTGCCGAAGCGGGCGAACAAGCGTTCGGCCTCGACGTGCACCGCCGGCGATTCGCTGTGCATGAACGGCATCAGCAGGAAGCCGGCCCTTACCGGCTCGAGCGCGCCCGCCGCGCCGGCGGCGACGGCTTCCTGCGCCAGCACCAGGGCCATGCCGTCATGGGCGAAGGCCTGCGGGCTGCCGCGATGGATGTTTCGCGGGAACTGGTCGAGCACGATGATCTCGGCCAGGCGTCCTTCCGCGTCGGCGCGCCAATGCCAGAGTTCGCCGCGGGCGGCCTGCAGCAGGCATTCGCCGAAACCGGCGCGCACCCGCTCGTCGAAGCCCGGGTCCGCCGCCCACCATTGCTCCGGGCGGGTCTGGACGAACCAGAATTCGAGTACCTGCGCCGGCGTCACGGCGGCGGATCTCAGCGGGGCTTGCCCGGCAGGGGAAAGGGCGTGACCACCTTCTCGCCGGTGCCGGCGTCGCGGATGCTGAGCTGGCCCTTGCGGTCCACTTCCTCCACCCGCACCACGCTCTGCATCGGCAGATGCAGCACGCGGGTGTGGGCGAACTCGTCGCGCAGGCGCTCCTCGGTCGGATCCACCACCACGCCCTCGTTGACGTCGAACACCAGGTCGGCCACCTCGGTGAAACCCCAGAGGCTGCTGGCCGACACCCGGCGGGCATACAGCTCGTACACCTTGCCGGCGTTGAGAAAGGTCACCTTGTAGAGCACGCGGCCGTTCATGCCGGCGATTATACGGCCGCGTTCACAGGCCGCGCGCGCGCCGGGCCAGGCCGGGCCTGACCGCCAGCGCGTAGGCCAGGCCCACCGAAAAACCGGCCAGATGGGCCCACCAGGCCACGGCGCCGAAACTGGGGCCTACGAACGTGAACACCAGCTGCAGCAGCGCCCACAGGCCGATCAGCAGGGCCGCCGGCGCCTTGATGAATTCCAGCCACAGGCCCAGCGGCAACACGATGCCCAGGCGGGCACCCGGGTACAGCGCCAGGTAGGCGCCGATCAGGGCGGACACGCCGCCGCTGGCGCCAATGATGGCGCGGGCCGGACTGCCCATCAGCAGTGCCGCCGCCAGGTTGGCCAGGGCGCCGCCGCCCAGGAACAGCAGCAGTTGCCGCCAGGGGCCGATGGCGCGTTCGCTGGGCAGGCCGAAGATCAGCAGGAACAGCACGTTGCCCAGCAAGTGCAGGGGACCGGCATGCATGAACAGGGCGCTGAGCAGGGTCAGCAGGCGTTCGTCGCGCAATGCCGCCCGCCACTCGGTGACGCTGCCCGACAGCGTGCCCCAACGCAGCAGGGCGCCGCGCCAGGCGGCATCGTCCGGCAGCAGGGCGATCCACAGGTAGGCGGCGCACATCAGCGCCACCAGCAGCGGCGTGGCCCAGCGCAGGCGGCGGCGTTGACGGCCGGGCAGGGCGACGAACACCGGATCAGCGCTCCAGCCAGTAGTCGTCGCCGTCCACCGACAACACGATGCCGTCGCGGCGGATTTCGCGCAGATGGACACCGTCGGCGACGGCGCCGCCCTCGGTCAGCCGGCGGCCGTCGAGGATGACGAAGCGGCGGGCCGGATCTTCGGCATAGACGTGCATGCTCAGCTTGAGCGGCGGCAGGCCGGCGCGCCGGTCCGCCCGCAGTTCGGTCAGGCGAGGCGGGGGCGCGGCAGCATGATCGGCGGCCGCGCCGGCGCCTGCCTGGGTATCGGTATCCGCGGGCCGGACACCGGCCGTGGTGTCCGGTTCCGGCGCGTGCGGGACGGCGTCCTGCCCGGCCGGTCCGGTCGTTGGCGGCAGCGGGGCTTTCGACAGCGGTCTCGGCGAAGGGACGCGCCCAGGGCCGGTCGCCGAACTCGCGGCGCCGACGATCGGCGCCGACACCGGCAATGGGGCGGTGCCGGAAGCCGCCGCCGGAGACGCGGAAGCGGCGGCCGCGGCCTGGCCGGAAGCGGCTGCGGAGGGGGCGGGCGGGGGGCTTGCCGGCGGGTTGGTCGGCGGCGGGCTGGTCGGTGCCGGCACCGCGCCCGCAGGCGCTGCGCCGACGACGGCGGCGACCGGCGCTTCGGTGGTTTCGCGGCTGCCGGACGGGCGCCAGGTCAGGAAAACCAGGGCCAGCGCCAACAGCCCGGCCAGGGCATAGCCGGTCCACGGCAGCCAGGAACGCCACCGGCGGGGGCCGGGGGCCACCGGGTCGGCGAACAGGTCCGGCGCTTGGCCGCGCCGGCGTTCGGTTTCGGATTTGCGCAGGGCATCGAGGATCAGCGACATCAGTCCAGACTCCGGCGCAACGTCGGCCCTTCGCCGTCGGTGGAGGACAGGGCCAACAGGGTTTCCGGGCCGATCACCCCGTCGGCAGCCAGGCCGTGCATGGCCTGCAGGCGACGGACCGCGACAGTGGCGCTGGCATCGAGCACGGCCGGCCCGGCCTCCGGACCGGCCATGCCGACACGGTCGCGCAGGCGATCGAGCACCCAGTCCACGGCCGGTCCGCTGCTGCCGGCCGGCACCGCGGCACCGAGAAAGGCAGGGCCCCGCCAGATCGCGGCATAGTCGCCGCGCCAGTAGCCGTCCATGGCCACACGGTCGGTATCGAAGCGGCCCCCGCCCAGCCACAGGCGCACCCGCAAGGCGTCGGCGCCAAGCAGGACGGCCCAGGCCTCGCCTCCCGGGGCTTCCAGGCGGAGCAGGGCGGGGCGGCCAAGCGCCACCAGCTTGTCCAGGCTGGCCCGGCCACGCAGGCAGAACAGGCCGGGCGAGAGAATCGGCGGACACGCCTCCGCCTCGGCTGCGGTTGCTTCGCCGGCACGCACGGCCCACAGCCCCAGCAGCTGAGCCCAGGCCGGACGGGGCGTCGGGCCTGCCGCCAGAATCCGCGCCGGCAGGTCGGCACCGGGAAGGTAGGGCACGGGATCGGCTGCGATGCGCGGCGGCACTCCGTTGTGGTCTTGCGGGGCGGCGGCGGGCGCAGGTTCCGCGACGTCACGCCGGGGCAGTTGCCACAGCAAGGCCAGCAGCGCCGCCAGCGCGATCGCCACCAGCACGCCCAGGCGCGGCCTGGGCAGTCTCGACAGCCGCGGCGCCAGGGCCTCGCGCGCCGCCTGCTCCACCCAGCGTTCGCCGACCTGCACCTGCTCGTGCACATAGCCGGCCAGCAGGGCCCGTTCGGCGACGATGTTGATCAGCCGCGGCACACCGCCGGAGTGTTGGTGGATACGCTTGACCGCCAGTTTCGTGAAGGGGAAACGCTTGCCCCCGGCGACGGCCCAGCGATGGCGCAGGTAGGCCTCGGTCTCCTCGGCGTCCAGGGGGGTCAGGTGGTAACGGGCGGTGATGCGCTGGGCGAGCTGGCGCAGATCGTCGCGGGCCAGCAGGTCGCGCAGTTCCGGCTGGCCCAGCAGCAGCACCTGCAGCAGCTTCTGGGTCGGGGTTTCCAGGTTGGTCAGCAGGCGAACCTGCTCGAGCGCCTCGACGCTGAGGTCCTGGGCCTCGTCGATCACCAGCACCACCCGCAGGCCTTCGGCATAGGCGTCCAGCAGAAAACGGTTGAGCGCGTCCACCAGGGCCTTGAGGCTGCCGCGGCCGCCGGCGACATCTATGCGCAGCTCCTCGCAGATGGTTTCCAGCAGCTCCACCGGGTTCTGGCGCGGGTTCAGCACCAGGGCGATCCGGGTCTTTTCGGGCAGCCGTTCCAGCAGCAGGCGGCAAAGCGTGGTCTTGCCGGTACCGACCTCGCCGGTCAACTGCACGAAACCACCGCCACCACCCTGGCCGATGCCGAACAGCAGGTGCGCGAGTGCGTCCCGGTGGCGTTCGCTCAGGAAGACGAAGCGCGGATCCGGGGTGATCGAAAAAGGCGGCTCACGCAGGCCGTAATGCTCGAGATACATGCGATCGGCAGGCCGGATGGGAGCCACAAGCCTGCCACACACCCGGGGCCCGCGTCCGGCGCCAACCCCAACCCTGTTCTGACCCTTTGATCTGACCCTAGGGTCAGATCAAAGGGTCAGATCAAAGGGTCAGATCAAAGGGTCAGATCAAAGGGTCAGATCAAAGGGTCAGATCAAAGGGTCAGATCAAAGGGTCAGATCAAAGGGTCAGATCAAAGGGTCAGAT
>NZ_VUOD01000004.1 GCF_008386465.1 Arenimonas fontis | reverse complement strand
ACCAACGGCTTCCTCGAAGCGCTCAACGGCCTGTTTCAGTCCGCCAAGCGCCGCGCTCGCGGCTTCACCCGCTTCACCACTATCAGAACCGTCATCTTCCTGATCGCCGGCAAGCTCGACTTCGCAGTGATCAACCCTCATGCCCGGCAACCCACTTGAAATTCAACAGAGCCAGAAAAAGAAAAGAGGAAAGGACGTGAAGAACAAGCAGGACATCGTCAGCAACTGGTTGCCCCGCTACACCGGCGTGCCGCTGGAGGACTTCGGGGCGCATGTGCTGCTGACCAATTTCGGCGGCTACCTGGACACCTTTGCCCGCCTCACCGGCGCCGAGATCCGCGGTCAGGACCGGCCCATGCCCAGCGCCACCGCCGACGGCATCACCATGATCAACTTCGGCATGGGCAGCGCCAACGCCGCCACGGTGATGGACCTGCTGAGCGCGGTCGGGCCCAGGGCGGTGCTGTTCCTCGGCAAGTGCGGCGGCCTCAAGCGCAAGAACCAGTTGGGCGACCTGATCCTGCCGATCGCCGCCATCCGCGGCGAGGGCACCAGCAACGACTATCTGCCACGGGAGGTGCCGGCGCTGCCGGCCTTCGCCCTGCAGCGCGCGGTCTCCACCATGATCCGCGACCTCGGCCACGACTACTGGACCGGGACGGTGTTCACCACCAACCGCCGGGTCTGGGAGCACGACGACGAGTTCAAGGCCTACTTGCGCAAGCTGCGCTGCATGGCCATAGACATGGAAACGGCGACCGTCTTCGCTGCCGGCTTCGCCAACGGCATTCCCTCCGGTGCCCTGCTGCTGGTGTCCGACCAGCCGATGGTGCCCGAAGGCGTGAAGACCGAAGCCTCGGACCGCAAGGTCACCGAACGTTTCGTGGACGCCCACATCCAGATCGGCATCGAGGCCCTGCGGCTGATCCGCCGGCACGGCAAGTCGGTCAAGCACCTGCGGTTCGACTGAGCGGCGGCGTCCGGTGCCGGCGCGCGGCGACGGCGCCTCACGGGAAGGCCGGAGGCGGAGCCCGGCCTTGTCGCCCGCCCGCCGGTTAACGCCCGGCTGAGATTCGACTCACCCGGGCTTAGCCTGCCGGCGGGCAGCATGCCGCCATGCCGCCCGATTCCCGGAACCCTGTCGCCCCGCCGCTGAGCCTGCTGCTGGTACTCGAGGGTCCGCCGCCGGCCGACACCTGTGCGCGGCTGGCCGCGCTGCAGGAGGTATTGCCGGTTGCGGAACGGTACGTGTTCGGTCACGGGGATCCGCAGCGCCTGGCGCCCGCCTTCCGGCGCCTGGCCGCCACTGCGCCAGGGCTTCGGGTCGAGCTGGCTACCCGTGCCCTGTCGCAGGCCGCGGCCCTGGCGCAGGCGGTCGCCGCCGCCGCCGCGCCGTGGGTGCTGTGGCTGCCGGAATGGCCCCGACCCGGCGAGGTGGCGACGGTGTCGTCGCTTTGGCGCGGACACGCCGGCGCGGCCATGGCCGGCGACCCGGCCAACGGTCCCTGCCTGTTCCGCCGCGACACCCCCTTGCGCCTGCGTCGCGCCTGCGCCGTGCTTGCGGGCAGAATGGGTCTCGGCCGGGCGGCGTGGCGCCCGGTCTGAGACCGGAGCGCCATGGACCCCGCCCTCAGACTGCTGATCGTCGAAGACCAGGCCGACCTGGCAGCGAACCTTTGGGATTACTTCTCCCGCCGCGGCCACGTCGTTGACCACGCCGCCGACGGTCAGAGCGGTTTGCGCATGGCCCTGTCCGGTGAACACGACCTGATCGTGCTCGACCTGGGCCTGCCCCGGCTGGACGGCCTGGACCTGTGCCGGCGCCTGCGCGAGGCCGGTCGTGGCGTGCCGGTGATCATGCTGACCGCGCGCGACACCCTGGAGGACAAGCTCAAGGGCTTCTCCGGGGGCGCCGACGACTATCTGGTCAAGCCCTTCGCGATCCGTGAGCTGGAGGCGAGGATCCGGGCGCTGGCGCGACGCGGCCGGCCGCCGGCCGGATCGCCCATCGAGGCCTGCGGCGTGCGTTTCGATCCGTCCGCGCTGATCGTCCGGCGCGAGGGCCGGCAGATCGTCCTGACCCGGGCCCAGGCGCGCATCCTGGAATGCCTGATGCGGCACAGCCCCGGCGTGGTGGACCAGGCCCGGCTGATGCGCGCGGTCTGGGGTCCCGAGGGCGGCGATCCCTCCGCCCTGCACACCCACATGTACGGTCTGCGTCAGGTGCTCGACAAACCCTTCGCCGAACCCCTGCTGCATACGGTGCACGGCATCGGCTACCGGTTCGGGACCGTCCAGTGAAGCGCGGCCTGCCGCTGCGCCGCCGCGTCGCCCTGGCCTATGGGCTGGTCGGCGTGGCCCTGAGCCTGGCTTTCGGCGTCAGTACCGTGTTCATCGTTTCCGATTACGAGGTGCTGATGCTCGAGGCCCTGCTGGAGGGCCACTCGCGCGATTATCTCGAACAGCTGGCCCACGACCCCGATGTGGAACTGCCGCGTACGCCCGGATTCTCGGTGTACCGCGAAGCGGAGGCACCACCCGGGCTGCGCGGCCTGCCGGAAGGGCGGGTGTTCGAGCTGGCCGGCAAGGAAGACCTGCATGCGGCCGCCTTCGGCCCGGAGGGCGGACGGGTGGTGCTGGTGATGGACATCGCCCCGGTCGAGCGGCTGGAGGAATACCTGCGGAACCTGTTCCTGACCATCCTGGCCCTGGGCAGCATCGCCTCGGCCTGGCTGGGCTGGCTGCTGGCGGGGCGCACCGTGTCGCCGGTACTGCGCCTGGCGGACCAGGTGGACGCGCTGCCGGTGACGCCGGTGCGTACGCAGTTGGAGCAGGAATTCAGCCGCGACGAGATCGGCCGCCTCGCCGGCGCGATAGACGCCTACCAGGCGCGGCTGCTGCAGGCCGACGCCCGCGACCGGGCCTTCTTCGCCGACGCCAGCCACGAACTGCGCACGCCGATCGCGGTGATCCAGGGCGCCGTGGAGGTGCTCAAGGACGACCCCGGCCTGAGTGCCGAGCAGCGCCTGCGCCTGGCGCGGGTCGAACGCGGCCTGCTGGAACTCGGCGGCCTGCTCGAAGCGCTGTTGCTGTCGGCGCGCGGATTGCCGGCGGAACGCGACCGGCTGTCGCTGGCCGAGCAATGCCGGCTGGCGATCAAGCGCCTGGACGGGGCCGGCCTGCAGGCCGGCGAACGGCTCCGCCTGGCGGGACGCGGACCGGACGGACTGTCGGCACCGCGACGCTGGCTGGACGCGATACTGGACGTGCTGTTCCAGCGCGTGCTGGGTTTCGCGCCCGGCCTGGCCTGGGACTGCGTACTGGACGAAGGCGGGCTTTCGCTGCGGCCCGCCACCGGCGGCGAGGCGGGCGGACCGGCGCCGCTGCGCAGCGATCTCGGCGTCGGCCTGGCCTTCGTCGAGCGGCTGTGCGCCGCGCTCGGCTGGCGGCTCGAGCAGCAGGCGGGCGAGCAGGGGCCTTCGGTTCGCCTCGAGGTCCGCAACCCCGCTTAACGACCGCCTGAGCATCGGCGCAGCCGGAATTACCGCGGTCGCTGCCAGAGTGCGCGCATCCGAAGCGGGACGCGGTAAGCACGATGAACGACCTGTACCGGCCGGCGCTGCATGCCGTCGCGCCGACCGATGCCCTGTCGCCGGCGATGAATCACCGTGCCTTGCCCGACGCCGGCGCGACCTGGTGGTGGCTGGTCGGCGGCGTGGCGCTCATGGCCTTGCTGTCGCTATGGTTGCGGCCGCTGTTGCCGGTGGACGAGACCCGCTATGCCAGCGTTGCCTGGGAAATGTGGCGGGACGGCCATTTTCTCTTGCCGACGCTCGAGGGCGAGCCGTACGCGCACAAGCCGCCGCTGCTGTTCTGGCTGGTGCACGCCGGCTGGGCGCTGGGCGGTGTCAACGCGGTCTGGCCGCGCCTGATCGGGCCGCTGGCGACCCTGGCCTGCCTGTGGCTGCTGGCGCGCCTGGGCGCGCGGCTGTGGCCGGCCCACGGGCAGATCGGCACCACGGCCGGCTTCCTGTTCCTGGGCAGCGTGTTCATCGCCCTGTACGGCACCGCCTTCATGTTCGACCTGCCCCTGCTGGCGATGCTGTGCCTGGGCTGGATCGCGCTTCACGACGCGGTTCGGCGAGGGCGCTGGCGCGACTGGCTCGGTTTCGGCCTGGCCTTCGCGGCGGCCCTGCTGACCAAGGGGCCGGTGGCCGCGGTGTACTTGCTGCCGCCCCTGCTGGCCTTGCGCCTCTGGGCGCCGCCGGAGGCGGCGCGCTTGGCCTGGCCGCGGTTGCTGGCGGCCCTGGCGCTGGCGCTCGCCCTGCCCCTGGCCTGGCTGTGGCTGGCCGACCGCGCCTCCGGCGGCGAACTGCTGCGCCAGGTGCTGGGCGAGCAAACCCTGGGCCGGGTGCGCGGCGATCTCGGGCATCCGCGGCCCTTCCACTGGTATCTGCCCTGGCTGCCCCTGATCGCTCTGCCTTGGACACTCTGGCCACCGGCCTGGCGGGCGCTGCGTGCCGGCATCGTGGCAGGCCACGATCGCGGCATCCGTTTTCTGGCGGTGACGCTCGCCGGCGCCTTTCTCGTCCTCAGCGGCATCAGCGGCAAACAGGTGCATTACCTGATCCCGCTGCTGGCCCTGGGCGCACTCTGGCTGGCGCGTGGCCTTGCCGACCACGCCGGCGCCCGTCGCCTGGCGATCCTCGGCCTGGCGTTCGGCATGCTGCTGTTGCTGGGCGCCGGCCTCGTTCTCGGCTCGCGCTACGACCTGTCGGATGCCGGCCGCCACGTGGGCCGGCAGCAGCAGGCCGGCCGCGCCGTCGCCTATGTCGGCAACTATCAGGGCGAGTTCGGGTTCCTGGGCCGCCTGCGCGCACCGGTGGCCGAACTGCGCCCCGACCAGGCATCGGCCTGGCTGGCAGCCCACCCCGAGGGTCTGGTGGTGGTGCGGCGCAAGCGCCTGGACCTGCGCGGCGCGCCGGCGCCGGAGTACCGGCAGCCCTACAAGACCGGCGAGCTGCTGATGTTCCGCGCCGGCGAGCTGGCGCGCAGCGGCAGCGGCTTCCGCGAGCCGGACGTGCCGGGAGACGGTTGAGCCGCGTCAGGGCGGCCGTCAATGGCGGTGATGGTGGCGCGGGCCGCTTTCGTCATGCGGCACGTGGCCGCAGTCGGCGCTTTCGCCGCCTCCGCCACCGCGCTCGGCTTCCATCTGGATGGTGGAATGGCCGATGCCGAAACGCTCCCGGACCAGCCGGGCCAGGCGTCTGCGCAGGGCGTCGGCATCCACGTCCCGGCGCACGTCCACGTGTGCGCTGAGCATCGGCTGTCGGCTGGACAGCGACCACAGGTGCAGGTCGTGGATGGAGACCACCCCGGGTTCGGCCAGCATGGCTTCGCGGACCTCTTGCACGGCAATGCCGCGCGGCGCGCCCTCCAGCAGCAGATGCACCGCCTCGGACAGCAGGTGCCAGGTGCGCGGCAGCACCCACAGCGCCAGCAGCACCGCCAGCAACGGGTCCACCCAGACCAGGCCGGTGAAGCGGATCACCAGGGCGCCAAGGATCACCGCCACCGAGCCCAGCAGGTCGGCCATCACCTCCAGGTAGGCCCCGCGCATGTTGAGGTTCTCGCCGGCGCCGGCCTGCAGCAGGCGCATCGCGATCAGGTTCACCACCAGGCCGGCCACCGCCACCGCCAGCATGGTGCCGGTGGCCACCGGCTCGGGCGCCAGGAATCGCTGCACCGCCTCCCAGAAGATGCCGCCTGCCACCAGGAACAGCAGGCAGCCGTTGGCCAGGGCGCCCAGGGCCTCGGCGCGGGCATAGCCGTAGGTGCGGTGGGTGTCGGGCGGGCGCCGGGCCAGACGCACGGCCAGCAGGGCCACCAGCAGGGCGAAGCTGTCCGAGGCCATGTGCGCGGCATCGGACAGCAGGGCCAGGCTGCCGCTGAGCAGGGCGCCGACGACCTCGACGACCAGGAAGGCGAGAGTCAGCGCCAGCGCCCAGCGCAGTGGGCGCTCGTGCCGCAGGGTGTCCGGGCGATGGTCGTGGCCGCGGCCCATCCGCGGTTGCCAGCCCGGCTACCAGTTGAAGACGAAACCGACCACGTCGGCGCGCTCGCCGGTGAAGCGCACCGTGCATTCGACGATCTGGCGGGTTTCCGAGGTCAGGCCCGGCTCGATGACGATGGGCGCGGTGAGGAACTTCTCGCCGTTGGACGCCTCCCTCATGCTGGCCGCCAGTGCCGCCAGGTCGAGCTGGTAAAGCTTGCCGTCCAGGCGGGCTTCCGCCGCTGCCCGGCAGGCCTCGGCGGCGACCGCCCCCGGGCCCTTGCCGGCGCCGCCGCCCGCCTCGCCGCCGCAGGCGGCCAGGCCCAGGACCAGGCTCATGGGAACTGCCCGTTTCATGTTCATTCCGCCCCTCCAGCGTGATGACGGCCGAGCCCGTGCGGCGGGGGGAAACCGGCCGGGCAGGCCTGGGTTCCCGGGCAAATTAGCGTAATTGCTCTAGCGACGCCAAGCGCTGAGTTCCGGCGCGGTCGTCATCGGTTCACGCTCAGTAGCGTGGCACCGAGGGATCCACCTCGCGCGACCAGGCATCGATGCCGCCGACCACGTTGTAGATGTCGTGGAAGCCCAGGCCGCGGAAATACTCGGCCGCGCGCAGGCTGGACTGGCCGTGATGGCAGAGGAAGGCCAGCGGCACGTCCCGGGGCAGGGCCTCCAGGCGCTCGCGGCTGTCCTCGTCCAGCACCTCGTGCGGGTGCGGGAAGGGCGCGAGAGCGCGGTCGGCGGCCGGGCGCACGTCCACCACGTCGATGGCGCCGGCGAGGATGCGGTCGTGCAGCTCCTGCACGCTGATCGCCTTCACCGGCGGCGGCGCGTTCGGATTGTCGATGGCCAGGCCGGCGCCGCGGGCGTCCTCGGCCCAGTCCACCTTCAGGCCGCGCGCGCGCGGCGCGCTGGCCAGGTCGAAGTGGACGCGGATGCCGTTGCTCTCGGCGACGATCTCGTGGCCGCTGGCCGGGCGCAGCTCGAAGCGGGCGTTGAAGCGCGGGTCCACCGACAGGTGCAGCACCTGGCCTTCTCCGGCGTTTTCCATGGCGCCGCGGATGGCCTCGGCGGCGCGCTCGGAAATATGGATCTGCGGCGGCGTGCGGTCCGGTTCTGGCAGGCCCAGCAGGGTGTGCAGCTCGCCGCTGTTGAGCATCTGCTCGATGATGTCGCTGCCGCCGACCAGCTCGCCGCCGACGTACAGCTGCGGGATGGTCGGCCACTGGCCGTAGACCTTGATGCCCTCGCGGATCTCCGGGTCCTGCAGCACGTCCACGTGCGCGTACTGTTCGACCAGGCCGTTGAGGATGCCGGCGGCCTTGGCCGAGAAGCCGCACTGCGGCGCCTGCGGATTGCCTTTCATGAACAGCACGATGCGGTGGTCGCTCAGCAGCCGTTCGATGCGGGCGCGGGTTTCGGGAGAGAGGGACATGGCGATGCTCCGTGGGGAAGCGGCCATTTTACGCCCCGCCGGCGAGGCCGCCCTGAAGGCGCGGTTACCGGAGCGGGCAGCGGGCGTGTCCCGACCTGCCGGCGTGTGCTGCCGGCAGTGGCGGCGGCGGTTACGGCCGCTGGCGCAACAGCCGCTCGGCCACCGGCAGCGCCAGCGCGGTCCAGTCGGCGTAGGCCAGACCGGAGGGGTGCAGACCGTCGCCGGCCACCCGGTCCGGGCGCAGGCCGAGCGTGCGCGAGGCACCGGTGACGTCCACGAAGGCGACGCCGCGGCCGGCGCACTCCTTCGCGGCGGCGGCGTTGTAGGCGTCCAGCTCCTCGGCGATGCGCCGGCGGTCGCGGCCGCTGTCGGCGCCGAACGGGGTGAGGCCCCAGTCCGGGATCGAGAGCACCAGCACCCGTTCCGGCCGATCGCCGGCCAGGGCGATGGCGCGCTCGAGCAGGCGGGCGAATTCCGGCACGTAGTTGTCCACGGCCCGGCGCCGGTACTGGTCGTTCACGCCGATCAGCAGGGAGACGAAATCCCACTGCCCCAGCGGCTCGGCCGCGTCCATGGCCGCCCACAGTTCGTCGGTGCTCCAGCCGGTGGTGGCGATGTAGCGCGGGGGCGCCAGGGCAATGCCGCGCCGCGCCAGGCCGGCGACCAGCTGCGCCGGCCAGCGCTCGTGCTCGGCCACCGCCTCGCCGATGGTGTAGGAATCGCCCAGGGCGAGATAGGACAGCGGTTCAGGCGACATGGCGGGCGCGGGCGCGCAGGGCGTGGCGCTCCAGCACCCGGTGGATGCGGGCGAAGACGTCCCCGATCACCTCCGCCTCGGGCAGCAGGGTGACGCGGAAATGCCGCGAGGCCGGCAGGTTGAAGCCGCTGCCCGGCACCACCAGCAGGTCCTCGCTTTCCAGCAGTTCCAGGGCGAAGGCCTGATCGTCGAATTCCTCTGCCGCCGGCCCGACCACCCGCGGAAAGGCGTACAGGGCGCCGGCGGGAGCCACCAGCTGCAGATGCGGACTGGCGGCGCAGCCCTCGATGACCGCGCGGCGCGAGGCGTGCAGGCGGCCACCCGGCGCGGTCAGCGCCGCGATGGTGTCGGGGCCCGACAGCGCCGCCGGCACCGCGAACTGCGCCGGCACGTTGGCGCACAGGCGCATCGCCGAAAGCAGGTCCATGGCGTGATGGAGATCGCCGATCCGCAGCGGATCGCCCGACAGCACCGCCCAGCCCACCCGCCAGCCGCAGGCGCGCCAGACCTTGGACAGGCCGCCGAAGCTCAGGCAGGGCGTATCGCCGGCCAGCGGCGCCAGCGGCGTGAACGTCGCGCCGTCGAACAGGATGCCATCGTAGATCTCGTCGGCCATCAGCAGCAGGCCGTACCGGGCGGCGATGCCGGCCAGGCGGCGCAGCAGCTCGGGCGGGTAGTTGGCGCCGGTCGGGTTGTTCGGGTTGATCACCACCAGGGCGCGGGTGCACGCCGTCAGCCGCGCCTCGATCTCGTCCGGGTCCGGCAGGAAGCCGTTTTCCGGGCGGCAGGGGTAGTAGACCGGCCGGCCGCCGTTGAGGAGGGTGGCGGCGCTCCAGAGCGGATAGTCCGGGCTGGGCAGCAGTACCTCCTCGCCCGGGTTGAGCAGGGCGCGCAGGGCGATGTCGATCAGTTCGCTGACGCCGTTGCCGATGAACACCCGCTCGGCGCTGGCATTGGGCGTGCCGCGGCGGCGGTGGTGTTCGGCCACGGCCTCGCGGGCCAGGGGCAGGCCCTGCTGGTGGGTGTAGGGATCCGACTGCGGAACGTGCGCCGCCACCGCCGCCTGCAGGTGCGGCGGGGCGCGGAATCCGAAGGCGCCGGGGTTGCCGATGTTGAGGCGGACCAGGTGACGGCCCTGTGCCTCGAGTTCGCGGGCGCGGCGGGACAGTTCGCCGCGGATGTCGTAGCGCACCTCGCGCAGGCTCGCGCGGGTCGCCAGGGAGGGGTGGGGCATCGCCTCGGGGCTCGGCTTGGGACTGGCGGCGAGAGTAGCGGAACTGCGCCGGGCTTTCAGCCGGGTCGGCCCGGCGTATCATCCCGGCCGATGCATGCCCCCGACGACGTCCTGACCCGACTGCGCGCCATCGGCTGGCCCGACGACGACGCGGCGCGGCAGGCCCTGGCCGCCGCCGGGGGCGAATGCCTGGCCCGGGTGGTGGCGCAGCATCGCAGTGGTTACGACGTGTTGCCCGGCCCGGGCGAGCCGGTGCGGCGGGTGCAGCCGCCACCGGCCTGGACCCGGCCGCGTTTCCCGCCCGAGCAGCGCGCCGCGGTCGGCGACTGGGTCACGCTCGACGGCGGCGGCCGCGACATCGTCGCGCTGCTGCCGCGTCGCTCCGTGCTCAAGCGGGCCGCCGCCGGCGAGCACTACCGGCAGCAGCTGATCGCCGCCAACGTGGACCATGTGCTGGTGGTGGTGGGGCTGGACCAGGATTTCAACCCGCGCCGCATCGAGCGTTACCTGGTGGTGGTGCGCGCCAGCGGCGCCGCGCCGGTGCTGGTGCTGACCAAGGCCGACCAGTGCCCGGTCCTGGACGATTGCCTGGCCCTGCTCGAAGAGGTGCAGGCCGGCGGCGTGCCCATCCACGCGGTCAACGCCAAGGACGCCGAATCGCTGCGCGTGCTGCATCCCTACCTCGGCCCCGGTCGCACGGTGGTGCTGGTGGGCAGTTCCGGCGCCGGCAAGTCCACGCTCACCAACACCTTGCTCGGGGTCGAGAAGATGAAAACCGGAACGGTGCGCGAGCACGACTCCCGCGGCCGCCACACCACGACTTTCCGGTTGCTGACGCCGTTGCCGCAGGGCGGCTGCATCATCGATACGCCCGGCATGCGCGAGCTCAAGCTGTCCGGCGACGAAGACGTGACCGACAGCTTCGAGGACATCGAGGCGATCGCCGCCGGCTGCCGCTTCCGCGACTGCAGCCACGGCAACGAACCCGGCTGCGCGGTGCAGGAGGCGATCGCCGGAGGTCGGCTGGATGCCGAGCGCTTTGCCAGTTACGCCAAGCTGCGCGACGAGCGCGATGCCGCCGCCACCAGCCTGGCGCAGCGCCGGGCCGAGGAACGGGTGCTGAGCAGGGCGCTGAACAAGCGGCTCAAGGACAAGTACGGACGCCGCTGATGGGCGCCGGCGACCGTCTGCTGCGACATCACGCCGCCCTCGACGCCCGGATGGTGGCGGCGGTGCGCGGGATCCGCCTGCTGCAGGCGGTGAGCTGGCCGGCGCGGTTGCAGGAGGAGTTCCTGACAGCCTGGCGGGTCGGCCGCCCGCGCATGCCGCGTCCCGAGTATGCGCGTGGGGAGTGGAGCGCCGTGCGCGCCGAACTGGAGGCGGTGCGCGCGGCCGCCGATCCGGACGACCCGATCGGGTGTTACCTGCGCGACACCGCCGAAAGCTGGCATCTGGCGACCCGCCTGCTGGACGCGGTCGGCAGCCACCGGGTCACCGCCTGGTCGGCGCGGCTGTTCGGCCGGCCGGTGGAGATGCTGCCGGGCGACGGTCCGAGCAATATCGAGGCGGCCCGGCATTTCGTCGCCATCGCCGACGAGCTGGACCAGGAGCTGCGCGCCGTCGAGCCCGATTACGAACTGCCGGCCGACACCGTGCGCGCGGAACTGCAGGCGGCAGTGGACCGGTTGTTCACCGATCATCCGGTGCGGGTGGAACTGGACCCCGACCTGATCGCCAAGGCCGCCGCCGGCCCGACCCGGATCCGCCTGCGCAGCCACACCGGCTTCTCCGAATACGACCGCAACCAGTTGCTGGTGCACGAGGCCTTCGTGCACACCCTGACCGGGCTGAACGGCCGCGAGCAGCCGCAGCTGAAATCCATGGCGCGGGGCTCGCCGCGCACCACCGCCACCCAGGAGGGCCTGGCCACCTTCGCCGAGCTGATCTCCGGCGCCATGGACATCGAGCGCATGAAGCGGATCAGCCTGCGCATCCTTGCCATAGACATGGCCATCCACGGCGCCGACTTCATCCAGGTGTTCCGCTTTTTCCTCGAGGCCGGGCAGCCGCCGAAGGAAAGTTTCGCCTCGGCGCAGCGGGTGTTCCGCGGCGTGCCGCTGGGCGGCGGCGCCGCCTTCACCAAGGACACGGTCTACCTGCACGGGCTGCTGGCGGTGCACACCTTCTTCCGCTGGTGCCTGCGCCATCGGCAGCTGGCCCGGGCGCGCCGGCTGTTCGCCGGCAAGATGGCGCTGGAGGACGTCGGCCGGCTGGCTCCGGCCTTCGATAGCGGCGCGGTGGCGCCGCCGCTCTACCTGCCGCCGTGGATGCGCCGGGCCAATGGCCTGGCCGGCGTGCTGGCCTTTTCCCTGTTCGCCAACCGCATTCGCCTGGACCAGGTGCAGGCCGACGATCTGGTGCTGGGCCAGGGGCTCTAGCCGGCGGTCGGGAAACGCGCGCCTGCCAGGCCGCGGGCGCGCAGCCTGGCAGGCTCCCGGTGTGCAGCGGATCAACCGCCGGCCGGGGTCCGGCGACGGCCGATCAGCGCATCCAGGCTGTAGGTCCCGGCGCCGTGTCCGGCCAGGACCAGGAAGCCGCCGGCGATGGCGATGTTCTTCATCAGGTTGACCTGGTCGTCCGGGGAGGCATGGAAGATGAAGCCGGTGGCCAGGGAGAACAGGACGAAGGCCAGGGAGACCCAACGGGTGAACAGGCCGGCCAGGACGGCCAGGCCACCGCCGACTTCGAGCAGGATCACCAGCGGCAGCAGGGCGCCGGGCACGCCCATGGCCTCCATGTACTGCTGGGTGCCGGCGTAGCCGCCGATCTTGGCCCAGCCGGAGATGATGAAGATGAGTGAGAGGCCAATGCGGCCCAGGAGGTTGGCGAGATGGTTCATGCTCAGGCTCCGCGAATCGGCCGGCCGGCGGTCGGGATGAGCGCCGGGAGAGCCGTGCCGGTCAGCATGCACCGCTCGATTGGTGGAACAAATACCACAACAATCAATCATTCGTTCTATTCGTGCCTGTAATACCGTGGGTCCGGCCACGCGGCCGACTTGGCGGGAAGCGGCGCCGGGCCTGCGGTCCCGGGTCTAGGCAACGGTCTCGCGCCGCTGCCGCCAGCGCGGCAGGAACTGCTCCGGCTCCAGTGCCGGCCAGGCGCCGGCATCCAGCCCGGCGGCGGTGACCCGGCGGGCCAGTTCGCCGCTGCGGAAGGCCGCCATGGTCTCGGTGCAGCCGCCCAGGTGCTGGCCGCCGATGAAAACCTGCGGCAGGGTCGGCTGCCCGGTGCGGATGTGCAGCAGGGCCCGCAGGGGCAGGTCCAGCCCCGCCTGGCGCAGGGCCGGTGCGTCCAGGTCCACGGCGCGGTAGGGCAGGCCGATGTGCTCGAACAGCTTGCGCAGCGACCAGCTGAACTCGCACCAGGCCAGGGTGAAGGCGACCACCGGCTGCCGCGGGTCGCGCACGGCAGCTTCGAACCAGCGCAGGGCCGGCTCGTCCACCGGGGTCGGCGCCGGCGTCGCCGCGGCGGCAGCGGCGCTCGTAGCGGCGCCCGGCGTCGGCGCGTCGAAGCGGGCGCCGGGGCTGGAGCGGGAGATCGCCCATTCCTCGGCGTCCATGTCCTGGCCGATGTCGTCGAACAGCGGCATGCTCAGATAGCGCTCGCCGGTGTCCGGCAACAGGCACAACACCTCGGCGTCCGGCTGCTCGTCCAGCAGGCGCAGGCCGGCGGCCACGCTGGCGCCGGCGGTGATGCCGGCCAGGATGCCCTCGCGGCGGGCCAGGTCGCGCGAGCCGGCCAGGGCCTGCTCGCCGCTCACCGGCAGGATCCGGTACACCAGGTCCTCGGTGAGCGCGGCGGCGGTGTGCAGGGGAATGAAGTCGGGCGTCCAGCCCTGCATCGGGTGCGGGCGGAAATCGGGATGGCTGCCCTGCGACGGTTGCGGCCGGCCGCCGGCCAACAGCGGCGCGTTGTCCGGTTCGGCGACGACGATCCGGGTGTCCGGACGCAGCCGTCGCAAGGCCCGACCGATTCCGCGCAGGCTGCCGCCGGTACCGGCACCCAGCACCACGTAGTCGAGCCGGCGGCCGGCGAAGGCGGCGGCGATCTCGGGGCCGGTGTGGCGCTCGTGCACCTCGGCATTGGCCTGGTTTTCGAACTGGCGGCACCAGAACCAGCCGTGGGTTTCGGCCAGTTCGCGCGCCTTGTCCACCATTCCGCTGCCCTTGAGATGGGCGGGCGTCAACACCACGCGGGCGCCGAGGAAACGCATCAGGCGCCGGCGTTCGACGCTGAACTGTTCGCCCATCACGACCACCAGCGGATAGCCGCGGGCGGCGCAGACCATGGCCAGGGCGATGCCGGTGTTGCCGCTGCTGGCCTCCACCACGGTCTGGCCGGGCCGCAGGGCGCCGCTGCGCTCGGCGGCTTCGATCATGGCCAGGGCCATGCGGTCCTTGACCGAGCCGCCGGGATTGGCGGACTCGAGCTTGGCGTACAGGCCGCCGCCGGGGGCCAGGCGGCGCAGGCGCACCACCGGGGTGCGACCGATGGTTTCGGTGATGCCGGAGTGGATGAACATTGGCGGGTCCCGTATGGCGCCGGCGCGGCGACGGGCCGCGCCGGCGGAGCCTCATTCGGCGCAAACCGGGTCCACGACCGCGCTGACCCTGCGGATCGCGTCGATCGGGAAACCGCCGCGGCGGGCGTGCTCGCGGATGCGCTCCTCGTCGCTGGCCAGATAGACGCAGAACACGCGGTCGTCGGTGAAGTAGCTGTGCTGCCACTGGATGCCGGCGCCCATGTCGGCCAGCACGCCGCAGGAAGTGCGGGCGATGTCGCGGCGCTGCTCGGCATCGAGCTGGCCGACGCCGGGGATGGTGCGTTCGATCACGTACTTGGGCATGGAATGTCTCCTTGTGGTTGTCGGGGAAGGGTCAACGGAAAAGCCGCGGCACCAGCATCGGCACGCGCTGCCGGTACTCGGCGTAGCCCGGAAGGGCCTCCATCAGGTCGCGCTCCTCGAAGCGGATGGCGACCAGGATGTAAGCGGTGGTCATCACCGCGAACACGAGGTGGGCGAGGCTCATGGTCGGCGTCGCCCAGAATGCGAACAGCCAGCCGACATAGAGCGGATGCCGCACCAGCCGGTAGGGGCCAGGCGCGCGCAGCGGCAGCGGCGTGTAGGGCCGGCCGCGGAAGTGCAGCCAGACCTGGCGCAGGCCGAACAGGTCGAAGTGGTTGATCAGGAAGGTAGTGACCAGTACCAGCGCCCAGCCGAAGCCGAACAGGCCGTACAGCACGGCGCGGCCGAGCGGATGCGTGACCTCCCAGACCAGGCCGCCCATCGGCTGCCAGAACCAGAACAGGGCGATCAGGGCCAGGCTGGACATCAGCACGTAGGTGCTGCGTTCGGCCGGTTCGGGAATGAAACGGGTCAGCCAGCGCTTGAAGGCCGGCCGTGCCATCACGCTGTGCTGCACGGCGAACAGGCCCAGCAGGCCGAGGTTCACCAGCAGGGCATTGCCCAGCGGCACCAGTGCCGGCGAATCCATCGTGCGCGGCACCAGGAAATTGCCGACGAATCCCAGGGCATAACAGAAGGTCAGGAAGAAGACGGCGTAGGACAGCAGGCCGTAGGCGAGGATCAGGAAGCGGGACATGAAGACTCCAGTTGGCTCAGGGCAGCGGCAGGGACAGGGACCGGTAGTGCCGGTCCAGCTCGGCGGCGCGGGCGCGGTAGGCGGGGATCGGCTGGAAGCCGGCCTGGCGGTACAGGTGCTCGGCATCGGGCATGCGCGGGCTGGTTTCCAGCCGGAGTTCGCGGTAACCGAGCCGGCGGGCCTCACCGATGGCGCGTTCCAGCAGTTCGCGGGCGATGCCGCGGCCGCGGTGGCCGTCGCGCACGTACAGACGCCGCAGTTCGGCACAACCGGAGGCTTCCGGCAGCGGGCGGACCGCGACCAGCCCGACCGGCCGGGCATCGACGCGGGCCAGCAGCAGGCTGCCGGCCGGCGGCTGGTATTCGGGGGCCAGCAGGCCGGGTTCCAGCGACCAGCCGGGCTGGGCGGGGAAGGTCTGGGCCAGGGCCGGCACGTCCTGGAACAGGTCGGCCAGGCGACGATGGAATTCCGTCAGCAGGGCCTCGGCCTCGGCCAGGGCGGGGCCGCCGGACACGGGCTCGATCAGCGCTTCGCGGCGCAGGACGATCTGCCGGCGGGACAGGGGGGACGGCCGCTCCAACGGGGGGCGCGGCCGGACGGACACGAGCATGGTGCGACTCCGGAAACAGCGCGGAACATTCCGCGGCGCGCAGTCTCGGGATCGCGGCCCGGACGGTCTTGACCCGTCGAAAACCGCCTTCTGACCATTTCATGACCCCGGTCAGACCATTCATCTCCCCTAAAGAATCAACCACATGCCCGCATGTGTAACCCGGGGTCAGATCAAAGGGTCAGATCAAAGGGTCAGATCAAAGGGTCAGATCAAAGGGTCAGATCAAAGGGTCAGATCAAAGGGTCAGATCAAAGGGTCAGATCAAAGGGTCAGATCAAAGGGTCAGATCAGGGCGCGGGTGGCCAGCAGGGCGGCCAGCAGGGCAAGCGGCAGGCCGATGGCCCAGGCCAGACGGGCTCGCCGCGACGGGGCGGCGCCCTCTGCGGCAGGTCCAGGCGTGGAGGGGGCCGGCGTCACGGAGGAGGCAGGGCCACCGTCCGGCGCCGCCGCATCGGCGGGGACCGGCGCGGTGGGCTCCGTCTCCCGACCGGTGGCGGGCAGCGGGTCTGAAAGCGTCGCCCCACCCGTTTCGGTGGCGCCGGCGCGGTCGCGGCTACGGCGGTCCAGCACCGGCTCCACCGGCGCGATGAAGCGATAACCGCGTGCGTGCACGGTCAGGATGACCTTCGGGTTTTCGGCTTCGTCGTCCAGCGCCCGCCGCGCCTTCATCACGCAGCGGCTGAGCGCCGCTTCGGTCACCACCTGGCGCGGCCAGACCGCATCCAGCAGTTCGGTCTTGTCCACCACCCGCCCGCGGTTGAGCAGCAGGAAGGCGATGCACTCGAAGACCTTGGGTTGCAGCTCCACCGGCTCGCCGGCACGCAGTAACAGCCGGCGTGGCAGGCTCAGCTCGAACTCGCCGAAGCGGAAGGTGTCCGGGCCGGCGCTTGCCAGCGGAAGTTCGCCTTGGCCGGGCGGGACACTCATGGAAAGGGCGCTCTTGCTGCCTGGGGGCAGGATAACGCAGTCCTGACCGCCATACGGCCGCGTCGGCCGCGATTGCGGCGGGGCGGCTACAATCGGGCCTCTTTGCCGGGCCCTGCGCCCCGGCCGCCGAACCAGCCCAGTCCATGTCCGAAACGCAAGACGATTTCAAGCAGGCCGCCCTCGACTACCACCGGCAAGCGCCGGCCGGAAAGATCAAGGTCACCCCGACCAAGGCCCTGATCACCCAGCGCGACCTTGCGCTGGCCTATTCGCCGGGCGTGGCCGCCGCCTGCGAGGCCATCGTCGCCGACCCGGGCGAGGCCAGCGCGCTCACCGCCCGCGGCAACCTGGTCGGCGTGATCACCAACGGCACCGCCGTGCTCGGCCTGGGCGACATCGGCCCGCTGGCCGGCAAGCCGGTGATGGAAGGCAAGGGCGTGCTGTTCCAGAAGTTCGCCGGCATCGACGTGTTCGACCTGGAGATCGCCGAAAAGGACCCGGACCGCCTGGTCGAGATCATTGCCGCGCTCGAGCCCACCTTCGGCGGCATCAACCTCGAGGACATCAAGGCGCCCGAATGTTTCGTGGTCGAGCGCAAGCTGCGCGAGCGGCTGAAGATCCCGGTCTTCCACGACGACCAGCACGGCACCGCCATCATCGTCGGCGCCGCCCTGCTCAACGCCCTCAAGGTGGTGGGCAAGCGGATCGGCGAGGTGAAGCTGGCGGTCAGCGGCGCCGGCGCCGCCGGCATCGCCTGCCTGGACATGGTGGTGGCCCTGGGCGTGAAGCCGGAAAACATCCTGGTCGCCGATCGCGACGGCGTGCTTCATGTCGACCGCCCCGACCTGCAGCCCGGCGGCGGCAACCACGGCATCGCCCGCTACGCCCGCGATACGGCCGCCCGCAGCCTCGCCGACATCGTCCGTGGCGCCGACGTCTTCATCGGGGTATCGGCCGGCAACATCCTCGGCGCCGACATGGTCAGGACCATGGCCGAGCGCCCGATCATCTTCGCCCTGGCCAATCCGACCCCGGAGATCGATCCCGCCCTGGCGCGTCAGGCCCGCCCCGACGCGGTCATCGCCACCGGCCGCAGCGACCACCCCAATCAGGTCAACAACGCGCTCTGCTTCCCCTACATCTTCCGTGGCGCGCTCGACGTCGGCGCCACCGCGATCAACGAGGAGATGAAGCTGGCCTGTGTGCAGGCCATCGCCGAACTGGCCCGGCGCGAGGCCACCGACCTGGGCACGGCCTACGGCGGCGACACTCCGCGCTTCGGCCCGGAGTACCTGATTCCCCGTCCCTTCGACCCGCGCCTGCTGGTGTCGGTGGCGCCGGCGGTGGCGCGCGCGGCCATGGAGTCCGGTGTCGCCACCCGGCCGATCGAGGACCTGGACGCCTATCGCGACCGGCTCAGCAGCTGGGTCTTCCGTACCGGCCTGGTGATGAAGCCGCTGTTCGACCGCGCCCGCGCCGACCGCAAGCGCGTGGTCTATGCCGAGGGCGAGGAGGAAACCGTGCTGCGCGCCGTGCAGACGGTGGTGGACGAAGGCCTGGCCTTCCCCATCCTGGTCGGCCGGCCGGCAGTGATCGAACGGCGCATCCAGCGCCTGGGCCTGCGCCTGAAGCTGGGGCGCGAGGTCGAGGTCACCAACATCGACGACGACCCGCGTTTCAACGAGTACTGGCAGCTCTACCACCAGATCATGCAGCGCAAGGGCATCACGCCGGCCGCGGCCAAGGCCATCGTCCGCTCCCGTGACGTGGTGATCGCCGCGTTGATGGTCCGGCGTGGCGAGGCCGATGCCATGCTCTGCGGCCTGGTCGGCCGTTACGTGCGCAAGCTCAAATACGTTCGGCAGATCCTCGGCGTGGAAAGCGAGGAACGCGGCCTGTCGGCGCTCAGCGCGGTGATCAACGAGAAGGGCGTGACCTTCTTCACCGATACCCATGTGCAGGTGGACCCGAGCGCTGCCCAGGTGGCCGAATCGGTGGTGCAGGCAGCCTTCCGTCTGAAGCTGTTCGGCATCACGCCGAAGGCGGCACTGATCAGCCACAGCAACTTCGGCTCCAGCGAGAGCGCCAGTGCCCAGAAGATGCGCGATGCCCTGCAGATCCTGCGCGAGCGGGCCCCGCGGTTGGAGGTCGAGGGCGAGATGCACGCCGACATCGCCCTGAACGAGGAGGCGCGCCAGCGCATCTTCCCGAACTCGCGGTTGAGCGGCCGCGCCAACCTGCTTGCCTTCGCCAACCTGGACGCCGCCAACGCCGGTTACAACCTGGTGCGCAACGTCACCGACGGCGTCGGCCTGGGGCCCATCCTGATGGGGCTGTCGGCCGCCGCGCACGTGCTGACGCCCTCGGCGACCGTAAGACGGGTGGTCAACATGACGGCGATCGCGGCGGTGGACGCGCAGATCCGGGCGGCGCGCGGATGAGCCGAACCGATGGTGCCGGGGAGGGCGCCATGAAGCTGAAATCCGACCTGAGCATCAACGGCAGGCTGTACCGGAAGGGCGAGAAGGCGCCCACCGGCTGCCTGTACCCGTTTTTCCTGGTGCACATGGGCGCTTTCGGCGGTTCCGGCTTCCTGATGGCCTACTTCGCCGAAGGCGTGGATGTCGCTTTCCTGTACATGCACGGTGGCTTCGCCATCCTGGTCTACCTGGTCTTTTACCTGGCGATCTTCGGCCGTGAGGAGGTCAGGTGGATGTTCATCAATGCCGCCCTGGGCACCTTCGGCATCTACACCGAGATCGGCTGGCTGCTGGGCCTGTTCGGCAAGCGGGTCGGCGACTTCCCCTGGTACGTGCACGTCATCCCCTTCCTCTACTACGTGCTGTACACCTTCCTGTTGCGCCAGGCCCTGCTGGACCTGTTCGGCGCGCGCGAGGATCCGGCCCGCCGGCGGCGGGTCGAACGCTGGTACGTGACCGGCTCCCTGCTGGTTTACGGCACGCTGTTCGTGCTGGGCCGGCTCTAGAACGCCACCTGCAGCAGGGCGAAGGTCTCGCCGCGGTTGCGGCCGCCGGTATTGGCGTTGGACAGGTGCGCGACGGACAGGCTGAACCGGCCGAAGTCGTAGCCGAGGCCGGTGCGGAACTGCCAATGGTTCGACAGTACCTCGTTGTCGCTGTCGGTGAAGGCGATGCCGCCCTGCACGAACCAGCGCTTCCAGGTCAGGCGCCTGGACACCGAGACGAAGTAGACGTCGCCGGTGTCGACGCCCTGGGCCTGGGTGCGGGCGCCGATCATGCCGACGGCGAGTTCCCAGGGGTGACGTTGCCCGGTAAGCCAGCTGGCAGTGGCGATCCAGGTGCCATCGCCGTCGATCTCGTCCACCGGGCCGGCGCCCAGCTCGAATTCGAGGGCGGCGGCGGGGGCGGAAGCCAGGGCGGACAGGCCAAGCAGGGCGAACAGGAGGACGAAGGGAAAATGGCGGCGCACGGGATGGTTCTTCTTCTGGTGCCAGGGGGCGTTTGGGCCGGCCATTATCCGACAGGCCGGGGCCTACTCGTCATCCTCCCCGCGCAGAACTTTTTGTTGCATGGTGTCCAGGTAGGCGTCGGCCTCGGCCACCGAGGAGAAGATCTCGTTCAAGGGCACTGCCTTGACCACGTCGAAGACCTTCTGGATCTGTGGCTGCGGGTTCACCACCAGCACCTTGCCGCCACGCGCGGCCATGGCCTTGCGGGCCTTGAAGATCGAACGCACACCGGCCGAGCTGATGTACTCCAGTCCGGCCAGATCCAGCACCAGCGAACGGATGTCCGAGGCCAGCACCGGCGCCAGCTGAGCGTCCAGCTCGGCATAGGTGTGGGTGTCCAGGCGCCCGGCGACGGCGACCCGTTGCTTGCCGGCCTCGGCCGGGCTCATCTCGATGCTCAGGCTCATGGTGTCACTCCTGGTCGGGGGGTGGGGGGATGTGCAGGGCGATTCGCAGCACGTTGCGGCCGGCCTCGCGGCGGTACTCCAGTTCCTCGGCCAGTTCGCGCACCAGGTGCACGCCGAGGCCGCCGATCGGACGGTCGCTGATGTCGGCGTCCAGGTCCGGGACGGGCGCCGACAAGGGGTCGAAGGGGCGGCCGTCATCGCGGAACTCCAGTTCCAGGCGGTCCTGGTCCACCGTGGCGCGAAGTTCCAGGGCCGGCTCGCGGCCTTCCTCGGCGCCGTGGTGGACGATGTTGCAGGCCACTTCCTCGATCACCAGGTGCAGGTCGTGCAGCACGGTCATGGGCAAGGCATGGCCGGCCAGGCCGCTGTCCATCTCGGCCAGCAGCTGGCGCACCGGGTCGCCCGGCAAGGGCGGGCGCAGCGCCGCCTTCACGCAGAAGCGCTGCTGGCGGTCGGCATCGCGCTTGAAGCGCACGGCCAGCACCGTGATGTCGTCGGATTGCGGCGCGCCGCCGGCGAAGCCGCGCACCGCCGCCACCAGCGCCTCGCACTGGTCGCGGGCGTTCCTGTCCGGGTCAAGGGCGGCCAGCAGGCGATCGCTGCCGAAGGCGCGATCCTCGGGGTCGAAGGCCTCGGTGATGCCGTCGGTATAGGCCAGCAAGGTATCGCCAGGCAGCAGGCGGCCGCGCCAGACCGGGAAGCCGGCCGGCACGTCCACGCCGAGCGGGCCTTCGGTGGCCACCGGCACCAGGGCCCGGCGGCCGTCCGCATGCAGCAGCACCGGCGGTTCATGCGCGGCGCTGGCCAGCGACACCATGCCGGTGCGCAGTTCCACCACCCCGCACAGCACGGTGGCGAACATGCAGGTGTCGTTGCCTTCGACCAGGTGCCGGGCGGCCTCGCGCAGGGCCCGGTCGGGGGAGCCGCCCAGTTGCGCCGCCACCTCCAGCACCGTCAGGGCCCGGGCCATGAACAGCGCGGCCGGCACCCCCTTGTCGGAGACGTCGCCTATCACGAACCAGAGCGCATCGTCGTCGCGCTGGAAGAAGTTGTAGAAATCGCCACCGACCACCCGGGCCGGTTCCAGCAGCCCGTGTACCTCCAGGTGGGCATCGCCGGCACGCAGCTCGTTGCCGCGCGGCAGCATGGCCAACTGGATGTCGCGGGCGATGTCCAGTTCGCTCTGCATGCGCAGACGTTGGGCCCCCATGTCTGCGATCTCGGCCATCTGCCGCTTGATCGAATCGCGGGCAACATCCAGGGCGCGCGCCATCACGCCGACCTCGTCCTCGCGCTCGACGTGCCGCAACGGGTAGTCGAACTCACCCTGGGCGAAGTGATCGGCGCTGCGGGTCAGGTCCTCGATGGGCTGGGCGATCAGGCGCGAGTAGCGCTGCACCACCAGCACGGTCAACAGCACGCCGACCAGGCCGGCCAGCACGCCCCAGAAGGTGACCCGGTTGAGCGAAGCCAGCACCCAGCGTTCGTCCACGCTCAGGCCGAATACCCAGCCGGTGTCGCCGACCGGCTGCGCCACCGTGTAGCGCACTTCGCCGGCGTGCGGCCCGGACGCCAGCTCGTGCCGCAGTTCGAGGGCAATGCCCTCGCGCCAGGCGCGCAGCAGCGGTTCCAGCTCGGTGCGGCCGTGCCGTACCTGCTCCTGCAGGCCGGCCTGCATCGCCAGCGCCGGATCGGCGTGGACGGCCAGGGTGCCACCGGGCGTAACCAGGGCCGGGCGCAGCTCGCCGTCCGCAGGCGCGTCGCCCAGTACCGCGCGCAGGCGCCAAACCGGCACGTCCACGCTGACCATGCCCACCGGTTCGGCCGTGGCAGGGTCGCCGCTGCGGCGCAGGGCCAGATTGTAGGTGACGAACCACTCGTTGGCCGTCGCCTCGTTGCGATAGGGCTCGGACCACCAGGGGTCCGGCGAGGTCATGGTGCGGATCCACCAGGGCATCACCCGGTAATCCTCGTACTCCGGCCCCAGGGCGCGCACCGAGGATTCCACCAGGCCGTCGCCGTCGCGGCGGATGTACCAGTCGAAGCCGGGATCGCCCGGTTCCAGCCGCCCGGGCTCGATGATCAGCATGACCCCGGCGATGGCCGGGTCGGCATCGAGCGTGGCCTTCATCAGGTTGGTGAGGTTCACCGGCTGGCGACCCAGGCGCGCCGCCGCGCCGGTGAGGGCGCGGCCGCTGACTTGCACCGAGTCCAGGGTGGCCTGCAGGCCGCGCGCCGATTGTTCCGACAGGTTGCGCAGCTCGTCCCGGGCCAGTTGCACCAACACCAGGCGCAGGGCCGCGTAGAACACCATGGCCACGGCCAGCAGCAGCAGTACGCTGGCCAGGCTGGACCACAGGGCCAGCCGGGTGCGCAGGCTGCGCTGCCAGGGCAGCGGCCGTCGGGCCGGCTTGGCGGTGGCAGCGTCGGCAACCACGTCCATGCACCCTCCTGCAAGGGGTGCGGCCAGCATACCGGTCCGAACGGAACCGCGCTTCCGAGCGGGGTCCGGCAAGGGCGGGCTGGGTTAAACTCCGCCGGCTGGAACACTTCGGCTGCAGGAAGCGCCGCCACGCGGCCCAGGAACGGATATGAACTGGTTGAACGACGTACTGGAAAACGACCCCGATCCGACCGAGACCCGGGAATGGGTGGAGTCGCTGAAGGCGGTGCTGGACCACGACGGTCCCGAGCGCGCGCATCAGCTGCTCGAGCGCATGGTCGAGCTGACCCGGCGTACCGGCGCCCACCTGCCCTTCCACCCGACCACCGAGTACGTCAACACCATTCCGCCGCACCTGGAGGCCAAGAGCGACGGCGACGCCGCCATGGAGTGGCGGATCCGCAGCATCATCCGCTGGAACGCCATGGCGATGGTGGTGCGCGCCAACCGCAAGCCGGGCGACCTGGGCGGGCACATCGCCAGCTTCGCCTCCAGCGCCACGCTCTACGACGTCGGCTTCAACCATTTCTGGCGCGCGCCCAGCGAAAGCCATCCGGGCGACCTGGTCTACATCCAGGGCCACAGCTCGCCGGGCATCTACGCCCGCAGCTTCCTGGAGGGCCGCATCGGCGAGGACCAGCTGGACAACTTCCGCATGGAAGTGGACGGCAAGGGCGTCTCCAGCTACCCGCATCCCTGGCTGATGCCGGACTACTGGCAGTTCCCGACCGTGTCCATGGGCCTGGGTCCGATCAGCGCCATCTACCAGGCGCGTTTCCTCAAGTACATGGAGGCGCGCGGCCTGCTGCCAAAAAGCGACCGCAAGGTCTGGTGCTTCCTCGGCGACGGCGAGACGGACGAACCCGAGAGCCTGGGTGCCATCGCCCTGGCCGGCCGCGAGGGCCTGGACAACCTGATATTCGTGATCAACTGCAACCTGCAGCGCCTGGACGGCCCGGTGCGCGGCAACGGCAAGATCATCCAGGAGCTGGAAGGCAGCTTCCGCGGCGCCGGCTGGAACGTCATCAAGCTGATCTGGGGCAGCTACTGGGACCCGCTGCTGGCGCGCGACAGCCACGGCATGCTGCGCAAGCTGATGATGGAGACCGTGGACGGCGAGTACCAGAACTGCAAGGCCTTCGGCGGCGCCTACACGCGCGAGCACTTCTTCGGCAAGTACCCGGAAACCAAGGCCATGGTGGCCAGCCTCAGCGACGAGGACATCTGGCGTCTGAATCGCGGCGGCCACGACCCGCACAAGGTCTATGCCGCCTACCATGCGGCGGTGAACCACGCCGGCCAGCCGACCGTGATCCTGGCCAAGACGGTGAAGGGCTACGGCATGGGCCGGGCCGGCGAGTCGCTGAACCCGACCCACCAGACCAAGAAGCTCGACGACGAGGCGGTGCGCGCCTTCCGCGACCGCTTCAACATTCCGGTCCCGGACGACAAGCTGTCGCAGGTGCCGTTCTACCATCCGGGCGCCGACTCGCCCGAGGTGCAGTACATGAAGGAGCGGCGGGCGAGGCTGGGCGGCTTCCTGCCGCAGCGCCGGCGCAAGACCAGCGTGGCGCTGCAGGTGCCGAAGCTGGAGGCCTTCGAGCGCCTGCTCAAGAGCAGCGGCGAGCGCGAGCTCAGCACCACCATGGCCTTCGTCCAGGCCCTGAACATCGTGCTGCGCGACAAGCAGGTCGGTCCGCGCTGCGTGCCCATCGTCGCCGACGAGGCGCGCACCTTCGGCATGGAGGGCCTGTTCCGGCAGATCGGCATCTATTCGCCCAAGGGCCAGAAGTACAAGCCGGTGGACGCCGACCAGCTGATGTACTACCGCGAGGACCAGGCCGGCCAGGTGCTGGAGGAAGGCATCACCGAAGCCGGCGCCTTCAGCAGCTGGATGGCCGCGGCCACCAGCTACAGCAGCAACGACCAGCCGATGCTGCCGTTCTACATCTACTACTCGATGTTCGGCTTCCAGCGCATCGGCGACAGCGCCTGGCAGGCGGCCGACATGCGTTCGCGCGGCTTCCTGCTGGGCGCCACCGCCGGCCGCACCACCCTCAACGGCGAGGGGCTGCAGCACGAGGATGGCCACAGCCATCTGCTGGCCGGCGCCATCCCCAACTGCCGCGCCTACGATCCCACCTTCGGCTACGAGGTGGCGGTGATCCTGCAGCACGGCATGAAGCGCATGCTCGAGGACCAGCAGGACGAGTACTGGTACCTCACCCTGATGAACGAGAACTACACCCACCCGGAGATGCCCAAGGGCGCCGAGGAGGGCATCCTCAAGGGCATGTACCTGCTCAGGGACGCCGGCAAGCCGAAGAAGGGCGAGCTGCGCGTACAGCTGCTGGGCAGCGGCACCATCCTGCGCGAGGCCATCGCCGCCGCCGAACTGCTGGACAGGGATTTCGGCGTGAGCGCCGACATCTGGAGCTGCCCGAGCTTCACCGAGCTGCGCCGCGACGGCTTCGACGTCGAGCGCTGGAATCGCCTGCACCCGGAAGAAAAGCCGCGCCTGCCCTACGTCACGCAGTGCCTGGAGGGGCGCCAGGGCCCGGCCATCGCCGCCACCGACTACGTGCGCGCCTACCCGGACCAGATCCGCGCCTTCGTGCCGATGCGCTACACCGTGCTGGGCACCGACGGCTTCGGCCGCAGCGACACCCGCGCCAACCTGCGCCGCTTCTTCGAGGTCGACCGCTACTACATCGCCCACGCGGCGATCGCAGCGCTGGCCGCCGAGGGCAAGATGAATGCGAAGGATGTGGCGCGGGCGATCAAGCAGTACAGGATCGACGTGGAGAAGGCCAATCCGGTGGGGGTCTGAGCTAGGCGCAGTGATCGAGGCCCATTCAGGATGCGGGGAAGAATCTTCGGTACAAGGGATGCTTGCCTGCTGTATTTTCTGACGCCCTCGAACTAGAACAACTGATCTGTCAGGTCTAGCTGGCGGCGCTTCTTGGCGCCGCTCTTTCTATCTCTATGGCCGATCGGTCGCGGTATGCCCCAGTAGTTCGAGGCGGCTGACATGTCCAGGCGCAAGAGGGAAGCGTCGCCAAGGCGAATCACCCTTTTGGGGCGTGAAGCGGAAACCCCTAGTGCCAGGGCTATCTGCTGCGCAACTGCGCGCGCAAGCGGCGGCGGAACTGCATTACCTACCTGCCTGGCGCCATGCCATTTTGTCTCGTTGAAGCGAAACCAGTCGGGGAACCCGTGCAAGCGCGCCATCTCGCGGACGGTAATGCATCGGTTCCAGCGGTAGTGAATAGGCCTCGGACTTGTGAACGCCCCTCGGGCAGAATCGGTGCCGGCACGGAGCGTGTTTGCGATTCCATGGGGGTGAAGCTTGAAGAACCTGGATACGGGTTCGACCGTCCCGGGAGGAGTGTCGGCAAAACGCTGGCGCGAGATGACCGTATGGTCGGAACGCATGCTGGACGTAAGCAAGTCCGGATTCCAAATGCGACGATAGCCGAAATGCCATCCGTCCTTGTCTAGACAGCGCATCAACTTGGCATAGGCGGACGGTTTTCCCCACCTTGTCGTTACGACTTCGTCAAAGTCGATCAGCTGTTTGAAGCGTTCCGCATCCGGCAAATCTCCCAAGGCATCGGAGCATGTCGGAACTTTCGGTAGGGCGCTAGTGACGCCTGGTTTTGCGGTCGTTGGCGCAGGATACGCGGGTTGGGCGATTCCGCGTTTAGCCCCAAGAAGGAATAAGCGCTGACGGTCCTGAGGGACGCCGTAATCGCACGCGTTCAGTACCTGCCAGTCCTTGGTGACCTTGTAGCCAGATATTTCAAAAGCATCGATCAACTCTTCGAGGAACGCCCTATGCTTTCCGACCGTCAGTCCTTTCACGTTCTCGAAAACGAAATAGCTCGCGTCAAGCTCGCAAACCAGCCGAACGAACTCGCGGACGAGCGCGTTTCGAGGGTCGTCGAAGGCGCGTTGGCCGATCAGCGAGAATCCCTGACAAGGAGGGCCTCCGAAGACTACGTCGACTCGCCTCCTTCCGATTCCTGAGGCCCGCCGGATATCGGCACCCGATACCTCCGACACGGATCGGGGAATGACCGCGCAATCGGGGAAATTGAACTTGTGCACGGCCGAATGGATCGGATCGATCTCAACGGCAGCGACGACATCAAATCCGGCCTGTTCGAAGCCGAGGCTCATGCCCCCCGCCCCAGCAAAGAGGTCGATGCCGATAGGCCTTGAATTCTGGTCCATGGCGAGGATTATAGGGGTCTGGATTGGCAATGTTGATCGGAGATCGCCGAGTACGGTGTAGGAAGGTGCCCGGCCTCGGATTGTGAGGGTCGGCCCTTCAGCTCTCAGAAGCTGAGACTCGAGGAGGCCCCGGTCCCGTGGATAGACTGCCCCCCCAGCGGCGCAGTTGGCTGATGTCCCGCGTACGGTCCGTCGATACAGGGCCCGAGCTTCTGGTTAGGTCGGTGTTGCATCGGCTTGGGTTCCGGTTCAGGCTCCACCGGAGGGATCTGCCCGGAACGCCTGACATAGTGCTGCCCGGGAGGAGGACTGTCGTGTTCGTGCACGGTTGTTTTTGGCACGGCCATCGCTGCAAAAAGGGGAGGATTCCGAAAACTCGGGTGAGCTATTGGAGGTCGAAGATTGAGGTAAATCGAAAAAGGGATGCGAGGGTTCGAAGGCGGCTCCGGGCGATGGGTTGGCGCGTTCTGACAGTTCGCGAGTGCGAGATTCGAGACCTCAAAAGGCTGGAAATGAAGCTGCTGCGATCCATTGTTTCCAAGCATGAATCGAGAAGGACGGAGGAGTGAGTGTCGAACAAGAAGGGTGCCAAGGTGGCGAGTAAGGGGCGGAACCGCTACGCGGCAATAGTTGAGGAGATTTTTCGGCGCCACCACAAGTCGGGCGCCACTAAGATCCGATTTGATCGCGACGAGTTCGAGGAAGTTGCGAGGGATCTAGGAATAGCGCGCCCGAAGAACCTTGGAGACACGATCTATTCCTTCAAGTTCAGACAGGAGCTTCCGAGCGGAATCGCGAAGACGGCGCCAAAGGGATATGAGTGGATAATCCAGGGGGAGGGCGTCGCCAAGTATTCGTTTAGGCTCGTAAGGCCGGTGCGAATTGTGCCAAGGGAAGACTTGGTCGTCGTTAAGATTCCCGACGCGACTCCCGAGATCATTGGCGCCTATGCTCTTGGTGACGAACAAGCGCTCTTGGCGAAGGTCAGATACAACAGGCTGGTGGATATATTTCTCGGCATCGCCGCGTATTCTCTTCAGAATCACCTGCGAACGACCGTTCAGGGAATAGGGCAGATCGAGATCGACGAACTGTATGTTGGGATCGATAGAGCCGGAAGGCAGTACATCATTCCGGTACAGGCGAAAGGCGGGAAAGATAAGCACGGCAGGCAGCAGACCGAACAGGATATTGCCTGCTGCCAAGAGAAGTTCCCTAACCTGATATGCCGCTCGGTTTCGGCACAGTTCATTACGAGCAGTAAGATTGCGATGTTCGAGCTTGCCATCCAAGATGGCGACGTGAGGATACTCGCGGAAGAACACTACGACCTTGTTCCGGCAAGTCAGGTGTCGCCGGAGGACTTGGCGCTATACAGAGCGAGAAATCAATAGTCGGCGCCAGAGCCGGCATGATTGTTGACAGTCATCGGATGTTGTCGTTACTCAGAGAATGCGCGCGTGGCCTCGGCGATCACCGAATCGCGGGTCGCGGCATTCACCTCCGACTCCGTGTAGTACACCGCCACCAACACCGCCGCCCCACCCCCAGGGGGCCACGCAATCGCAACATCATTGCTGGTGTGCTTCCCATCACTCCCCGTCTTGTCCCCCACCTTCCACCCGGGCAACCCGGCGCGGATGCGGTTGTCGCCGGTCTGGTTGGCGATCAGCCAGTCAGTCAGCCGCTGACGTGATGCCGGGCTGAGCACGTCGCCCAGCAGCAGCTTGTGCATGGTGTCCAGCATGGCCTCGAGGCTGGTGGTGTCGAAGGGTTCGCCTTCGTGCCATACGTTGAGGCCGGGCTCGAAGCGGTCGAGGCGGGTCACCTCGTCGCCGATGCCGCGCAGCCAGGCGGTCAGGCCGGCGGGGCCGCCGTGTTCGGCCAGCAGCAGGTTGGCGGCGGTGTTGTCGCTGGTGGTGAGGGTGGCCTCGCAGAGTTCGCCCACCGTCAGGCCGTCTTGCACGTGCTTTTCGGTCACCGGCGACCAGCTCACCAGGTCCTCGGCGCTCCAGCGCAGGCGGCGCTCCGGCGATTCCTTGCCGGCGTCCACGGCCGCCAGCACCTGGCCCACCAGCACCAGCTTGAAGGTGCTGCACATGATGAAGCGCTCATCGCCGCGGTGGCTGGCGCGCAGGCCGCTGCCGGTATCCCACACGGCCACGCCGAGGCGGCCGCCGTGGCGGGCTTCGAGCTCGGCCCAGGCCTGGCGCAGGCTGGCTTCGTCAGCGGTCACGCCGGCCGAGGCGGCGAAGGCGGGCAGGCGCGCCGCCAGCGGCAGCGCGGCCATGGCCAGGGCGGAGGTCAGGAGGCGGCGACGGGCAGGACGGTGCGACATGGCGTGCTCTCGCTGGGGGCTGGGCGGCCAGCCTTGCGCTGGCCGGGGGCAGGGGGCGGGCGGAAACGTGGCGCTTCGCGGGCAGCCGCTTCAGCTGCCCCAGAGCACCGGCGGCGCGGCCGGGCAGGCCTTCACCGGCTCGGGTTCGTCGCGCTGGCTGTCCAGCAGCCAGCAGTCGTCCAGTACCGAGCAATAGCAGGCGCGCAACCGCACCTGGTGCCGGGCCCGGTCGAGCCGTTCGAACAGGGCCTCGTTGCCTTCGGGGTAAGGGATGCGCACCACCTGGATCCACTCGTCGCTGCCCAGCACCCGCTGGCGCAGGCCGCTGGTGACGCCGATGCTTTCGCCCTCGTAGTCACAGCAGATGCGCAGGTATTCGCCCAAGGTCTGCACCGGCTTGCCGTCGTAGCTCAGCTCGGCCCAGCGGATGCGGGCCGGACCGATGCCGCGGTTGAGCAGGTCGAAGGCGATCTGCCGCTCGCCGTCCAGCGAGACATTGCTGGTGCCGAACTGCAGCGTCGGCCAGACGCTGGCGGCCAGCATGCGTTCCTGGGTGCTGTTGGCGCTGACCGCCACGAACAGCGAGACCACCGAGATCAGCAGCACGCCCAGGCCCACCAGCAGGTCGAAGCCGCGGCCGCCGAGGAAGCGCTGGTCGGCGGGGGCGGGCGGCGGGGATTCGGACTGGGGCTCGTTCATGGGCTTGCCGGATCGTGGCGGTCAGCGGGGTTCAGCAGCGGCCCACCCAGTCGCCGTGGGCCAGGTGGGCATCCACGGCCTCGCGCGGCAGTTCCAGGGTTTTCTTGCCCTTGTGGCAGACCAGGACGTAGTTGGGGCCGTCCTTGTGGTGCGGGCCGTCGTGGACGTGGACGTGCCGGCAGCCGGCAAGGGCGAGGACCAGGGCGGCGGCGGCGATGGCGATCTTCATGGCGGACCTCGGGGCGGGTGAACAGGGAGGCCCCGGCCGCCTGAACGGGGGGCGCGACCGGGCGCCACGATGCTAACACCGGCGGCCGCGGCGCCTTCGCGCGGCGCCGTCGCGCGGTCCCGTCACGAAGCCTGTCGGCGCCATTGCCGCGGCGACAGGCCGCATTCGGCGCTGAAGGCGCGGGAGAGGGCGGCGCTGCTGCCGTAGCCGACCTGTTCGGCGATGCGTTCCAGCGGCTCGCCGCGGCGCAGTGCGTCCTGGGCCAGGGCGATGCGGAAGCCGGTGAGGTAACGCGCCGGCGGCTGCCCCACCACCTGGGCGAAAACCTCGGCGAAGCGGCTGCGCGACATGCCGGCCACGCGCGCCAGGCTGTCCAGGGTCCAGGGGCCGGCGGGGCGTTCGTGCATGGCCACCAAGGCCTTGGCCAGCATCGGATGACCCAGCCCGGCCAGCGGCCCGCCCTGCAGGCGGCCGCTGTCGAGCAGATACCGCAGCAGCAGGACCAGCACCACTTCGAACAGCCGGTCCACCACCGCCTGCCTGCCGCAGCGCTGGGTGAAGGCTTCCTCGAACAGCAGCTCGAGCACCGCCCGGGCGCTGCTCAGCTCGGCCAGCGGCAGGCGGAGGAAATGCGGCAGCGCGCGCGCCAGCGGATTGTCGCGGCCGGGGCCGAAGGCGAGGTTGGCACAGGCCAGGTCGGCACCGGTGTCGGGGTCGCTGACGAAGCGGTGCGGCAGCGGCCGCGGGTAGAACAGCAGGCTGGGCTCTTCCACCACCAGGTGTTCGCCGGCGTGGCGCACCTCGATCGGGCCGCGCTTGAGCAGATGCAGCTGGCCCAGGCCGTTGTCGCCGAAGTCGTGCAGGCCGCACAGCGGCCCGCTGTGGAACATGCGGGCGCTGACGGTGAAGCGCTGCAGCAGGGCCTGCAGCCGGTCCAGGGGCGGATCAGGACGATTCATCAAGAAATCCGGACGAATTGTTACCCTGACGCCAATCCTGCGCCCCAGACTGGCCCCGCGCAACAGGTGCGCGATCAGACAAAGGAGCCAGTCATGAGCCGTGTTTCCCTCCCCGCCGTGGATACTGCCCCCGAGGCCAGCCGTCCGGCCCTGGCCGAGATCCAGACTGCCTTCGGCGCCACCCCGAACATGTTCCGCGCCGTGGCCAATTCGCCGGCGGCGCTGAAGGCCATGTGGTCCTTTTTTGGTGCGCTCGGCGGCGGCACGCTCGGCAGCCGCCTGGGCGAGCAGATCGCCGTCGCCGTGGCCGACCGCAACCGCTGCCACTACTG
This sequence comes from Arenimonas fontis, assembly GCF_008386465.1. GTDB lineage: Bacteria > Pseudomonadota > Gammaproteobacteria > Xanthomonadales > Xanthomonadaceae > Arenimonas > Arenimonas fontis. Next base: position 319,667 of record NZ_VUOD01000004.1, on the reverse strand, counting down.
CCTGGCCGCGCATACCGCCCTGGGCCGCAAGGCCGGCGCCAGCGCCGAGGAAATGGCGGAGGCCCAGGCCGGCCGCAGCGCCGACCCGCGCACGGCCGCCGCCCTGGCCTTCGCGCTAAAGCTGGTGGAAGAGCGCGGCGGCGTGGACGCCGCCGACGTCGAGGCACTGCGCGCCGCCGGTTTCGACGAGGGCCAGGTGGTGGAGATCATCGCCCACGTGGCGCTGAACCTGTTCACCAACTACATCAACATCGCCCTGGACACGCCGGTGGACTTCCCGCAGGTGAAGCTGCGCCAGGCGGCCTGAGCGGCCAGGCCATCGCTGCCCGTCCCAGCGCGGGCGCGGGTGGCGACCCGGAAGGCACCGGCCGCGCCCCGTGGCCGGCGCCTTCGCCTGCGCCGTTCGGCGGCGAGATCAGGCGGCGCGGTCCGCTGGCACGGTCGAGGCGCGATCGAGTGGCGCGGCCAGGCGGCGCGATCAGGCGGCGCGATCAGGCGGCGCGATCAGGCGGCGCGGTCCGGCGCGCGCTGTCAGTCGCTCGCGGCCGCGCGTCGCTGCCGTTCGACGAACTGCCGCAGCTCGGGAAAGAAGGTGTCGAAACCCGCCTGCACCGCCGGCTCGTGCGCGCGCAGGATGGGCAGGCAGGCCACCAGCTTGTCGCCGTTACGCGAGAGGCGGGTGGCGATGCGGCGCAGCGCCTGGTCCACACTCTCGCGCCGGCGATAGCTGCCCAGCCAGTCGCCGGCGATCATCAGCGGCGCCAGCCGGCGCAGGCGCTCGGGCAGGCGTGCGTGGTGGCTGCGCAGCAGCCCGTAAACGCGATCGCTGAAGGTCTGCAGCGGTTCGGGATGGAAACGCGCCCAGTCGCGCGCCAGCAGGTGGTCGAAATGCACGTCCAGGGCGATGCCGGCATAGCGGCGGCGGCCGTCCGGGAACAGTTCGCGCAGGGCCTTCACCGCCGGGTGCGCGTCGGTGTAGCTGTCCACCCGCCAGTGCAGGCGGATTTCGCGTTGCCAGGTGGCGGGCCAGGCCTCTAGGGCGCTGCTGCCGACGAAGTCGCCCAGCAGCGCCGCCAGCATGGCCTCGTCGTCGTGGCGGGCCAGGTAGAGGTGGGCGAGGTAGTTCACCGGCCGGCATCCGGGCCGGCCAGCCGGTATCCGGCCGGCGCTTCGCTGCTGAACAGCGCCGGATCCATCGGCAGGTCGAAACGGAAGCGGTATTCGATCCGCAGGCCGGGCGTCCCGGGCAGGCTCAGGGCCAGGGGCAGGCCATCGGCCGTGGTCCACAGTTCCACGCGCTGGCCCTGCAGGCTCAGCGACCAGCCGAGCGCCCGCTGGCCGTCGATCTCGCGTCGCTGCGGCAAGGCTTCGGCCTGGCCCTTGAAGCGGCGCAGCTCTTCCAGCCAGTCCAGCTCGCCGCCGGTGGCCGGCCGGGTGGCCGGCAGCGTCATCCGCATGGCGGTGCGGCTCTCGTGCATGAGGGTCAGCAGACGGCCATGCACCGGGTCCACGATGATGCTCATGCGCTCGTCCACGTCGGTGCGGGTGACGCCCTCGGCATTGACCCGCACCACGGCCTGCTGCAGGAGCCGGTCGTCCACGTGGTGCTGCAGTCGCATCTCCAGGGTGCGGAAGGTGCGGAAGCGCTCGAGGGCGGCGGCGAAGGCATCGTTGCCGCCGGACAACAGCGGCAGGCCCAGGGCGAGCACCATGGCCGCCGCGGCCGTGGCCAGGGCCGGCCACCAGCGGCGGGGCGCGCTTGCCGCCCGTGCCTCGGTCAGGCGGCGCATCAGCCGGGTCTGGGCGGCGGCGACGTCTCGCTCGGCCGGTTCGGCGACGGCGCCCAGGTGATCGGCCACGCGCGGCGGCAGTTCGTGTTCATGGAGATTCATGCTTCCACTCCTTCTTCATGCGCCTGCAGGCGGGTTTCCAGCCGGCGTCGGGCGCGGTGGAGACAGACGTTGACGTTATTGGCGGTCAGCCCCAGCGCCTCGGCGATCGCCTCGATGTCCATGCCTTCGAGATAGCGCAGGCCGAAACACTGGGCTTCGCGCCGCGGCAGCCCGGCCAGGGCCTGGCGCAGGCGGTTGGCCCGCTCCCGGTCGAGCGTGGCCTGTTCCGCCGACGGGGTGGCGGTCGGCGCCTGCAATCGCCATTGCGCCAGCCGCTGCCACCAGCGGTTGCGCTTGCGCAGCAGGTCTATGGCGGCGCGGGAAGCGGCGGTCGCCAGCCAGGCCGGCCAGGCTTCGACGCCGGACGGCGGGCGCTCCAGCACGCGCAGGAATATCTCCTGCTGCACGTCCTCGGCCAGGCCGGCATCGCCGAGCAGGCGATAGGCGGTGCGGTACACCAGCGGCCCGAATTCCCGGGCGAGGTCCTCGGCGTTCGGCAGGTCCTGGGCACTGTTCACGCGGGCTTCCAATGGGAGGGAGAGGGACATGGCATGGGGCGAATCCGGCGGCTTGTGTCCGGAAGACGCGCGAACGGGGCAAACCTTACATCGCCGGCGCGCGTAAGTTTCCCGCCGCCGGCGCGTCAAAGGGGGCAGACACCACGCGGAGACCGCCATGCGCATCCTGATCGCCCTGTTCGTCACCATTTCCCGCCGGCTGGTCCGGGCCGCCCTGCCAGCCCTGATGGCCTTCGCCGCCGGCGCCGGCGGCACGCCCGCCGCTGAGGCCGCCCCGCCGCCGACCCTCGATGCCGAGGTGCGGGCGGCCATGGCCGCCACCGGCGCCCGCGGCCTGGCCATGGCCCTGATCGAGGACGGTCGGGTGAGCTGGGTCCAGGCCTGGGGCGAGCGCAACGCCGCCGGCGAGCCCCTGCAAACCGACACCATCATGTACGGCGCCTCGCTGACCAAGGCGGCCTTCGCCCACCTGGTCATGCAGCTGGCGGAGGAGGGCGTGCTGGACCTGGACCGTTCCATCGCCGACTACCTCGATCGGCCGCTGCCGGACTACCCGGACGATCCGCGGTACGGGCCCTGGAGCCATCTGGCCGAGGATCCCCGCTGGCGGCGATTGACGCCGCGCATCCTGCTCAGCCATCGCGCCGGCTTCGCCAACTTCGCCTTCGTCGAACCCGACGGCCGCCTGCGCATGCATTTCGATCCCGGCAGCCGTTACGCCTATTCGGGGGAGGGACTGATCCTGCTTCAGTTCGTGCTGGAGCGCGGCCTGGGGCTGGACGTGGGGCGCCTGATGCAGGAGCGCGTGTTCGACCGTTTCGGAATGGGCAGGACGGCGATGATGTGGCGGGAGGATTTCGCCGCCAACCTGGCCGACGGCTGGGACGAGGCCGGCCGGCCCGTTCCGCACGACGAGCGCAGCAAGGTGCGGGCCGCGGGTTCGATGGACACCACCATCGCCGACATGGCCCGTTTCGCCGCCGGCTACGTCCGCGGCGAGGGCCTGTCGCCGGCCGGACGGGCGGAGCTGGTGCGGCCGCAGTGGCCGATCACCACCGCCAGCCAGTTCCCCTCCTTCCAGCCCGAGCTGCCGCCTGAACAGCGCATTCCCGGCCTGGCGGCCGGCCTGGGCGTGATCGTGTTCGAGGGGCCGCAGGGACGCGGCTTCATGAAGGGGGGACACAACGGTTCCACGGGCAACATGCTGGTATGCCTGGAGCGGGGGCGCCGCTGCGTGGTGCTGTTGGCCAACGACGTGCGTGCCGAGCCGGCGTTTCCGCGTCTGGCACGGCAGGTGCTGGGCGAGACAGGCACGCCCTGGCGTTGGGAGTACGGCGACATGGCGTTCTGGCGACACGACTGATGGGTCCGGCCCGCCGGACTATGCTGGCGGCATGAACGCAGGCATGCCGTCCGCCGTGAACCCGGCCTTGCTGATCGATCGCGCCGCCTGGCCGCCGGACTTCGCCCGGCCGACCGCGCCGACGCCGGTGCCGGCGCCGCGCCTGCTGGCCTGGAATGCGGACCTGGCCGAACGCCTGGGCTGGCCGGCCCGGCCGTCGGCGCTGGCATCGCTCTGGTTCGGCGGCAACGTTCCGCCGCCGGGCGCGGAGCCGGTGGCCACCGCCTATGCCGGCCACCAGTTCGGGGTGTTCGTGCCGCAGCTCGGCGACGGTCGCGCTCTGCTGCTGGGCGACGTGCTGGCGCCGGACGGGGCGCGTTTCGAGATCCAGCTCAAGGGCGCCGGCCGTACTCCGTTTTCGCGCACCGGCGACGGCCGCGCCGCCCTGGGCCCGGTGCTGCGCGAATACCTGGTCGGCGAAGGCATGCATGCGCTGGGCATTCCCAGCACGCGCGCCCTGGCGGTGGTGCTGAGCGGCCAGCAGGTGCTGCGCGAACAGCCCTTGCCGGGCGCCGTGCTGACTCGGGTGGCGGCCAGCCATGTGCGTGTCGGCAGCTTCCAGTACTACGCCGCCCGCGGCGACCTCGCCTCGGTGCGCCAGCTGGCGGACTGGACCATCCGGCGCCACTACCCGGAACTGGCCGATGGCGACGCGCCCTATCTCGAACTGCTGCGCGCGGTGGCGCGCCGGCAGGCGGAGCTGGTCGCCGCCTGGATGCACGTCGGTTTCGTCCACGGCGTGATGAACACCGACAACATGGCCGTCTCCGGCGAGACCATCGACTACGGCCCCTGCGCCTTCCTCGACGAGTACCACCCGGGCAAGGTGTTCAGCTCGATCGACCGTGGTGGCCGTTATGCCTACGGCGCCCAGCCCGGCATCGCCCAGTGGAACCTGGCACGCCTGGCCGAAAGCCTGCTGCCCCTGCTCGATGCCGATGAGGAGAAGGCGCTGGCGCAGGCGCGGCAGGTGATGGAGGACTTCGTGGGCTGGTATGGCGAGGCCTGGCGGGCGGGCGGGCGCCGCAAGCTCGGCCTCGCCACCGCGGAAGACGGTGACGAGGAATTGGCCCACGCCTTCCTGGACGCCCTGCAGGAAGTGGAGGCCGACTACACCCTGGCCTTTCGCGCGCTCAGCCACCTGCCGGACGGGCGTCCGTGGTTCGAGGACCTGCCGGCGCTGCCGAAGACGCCGGCCATGGACGCCTGGCTGCGACGCTGGCGCGAGCGCCTGGCGCGGGAAGCGCGCGCGCCGGAGGACGTCGCCGCCGGCATGCGGGCCACCAATCCGGCGGTGATCCCGCGCAACCATCAGGTCGAGGCCGCGATCACCGCCGCCTACCGCGGCGAGCCGGACGTCTTCGAGGCCCTGCTGGCCGCCGTGCGCCGGCCCTTCGACGACGGCGAGGCGCAGCGGCCCTGGATGCGCCCGCCCACCGTCGGCGAGCGCGTGCTGCAGACCTTCTGCGGCACCTGAGCGGGCGGCTCGGCCGGCCTGCGCCGGCCCGGCCAGGGAAAGCGGTGCTGTCGGGGACAGCCCGGCTTTGCAAATGCGAACGGTTCGCAATTATAATGCGCCGCCCAGCAGACGCCACGCCCGGGATTCCCTGCGATGAAACCCCACGTCCTGACCAAGGAATCTACATGTCTGCCCCCAAGTTTCGCCTGGCCCTGCTGCCGGCGGCCCTGCTGGCCGCGCTTCCCCTGAATCCGGTCCGCGCCGACGACGCCGGCCTGGACGCCGCGACGAATGCCGTCGCCGATCTCGGCCTGGACGCCGCCGGCGCCACCCGCCTGGACGCGGTCCAGGTCACCGGCGAGCGGCCCGAAGGCTATGTGGCTGGCCCCACCGCCACCGCCACCCGTCTGGAACTGAGCCCGCGCGAGACGCCGCAGTCCATCAGCGTGGTCAGCCGCGCCCAGATGGACGATTTCGGCCTGGACAGCGTCAACGAGGTGCTGGGCGCGGTCACCGGCGTCAACGTCGAGCAGGTCGAGACCGACCGCAGCTACTACTCGGCGCGCGGCTTCGACATCGTCAACTTCCAGCGCGATGGCCTGGGCATTCCGCTGCCCTACGGCATCCAGGACGGCGACATGGACACGGCACTGTACGAGCGCATCGAAGTGCTGCGCGGTGCCAACGGCCTGCTGTCCTCGACCGGCAATCCTTCGGCCACGGTGAACTTCGTCCGCAAGCGGCCGGGACGGGAGTTCGACGGCAGCCTGCGTCTGGGCCTGGGCAGCTGGAACCGCCGGCGCCTGGATGCCGACGTCGGCGGCCCGCTGGGCGGGGAGGGCGCGCTGCGCGGCCGCGCCGTGCTGGCCTGGGAAGAAGGCGACAGCTACCTCGACCGCTACGAGCAGGAAAAGCAGCTGCTGTACGGCGTGCTGGAAACCGACCTGGGCCAGGCCACTACCCTGGCCGCCGGCGCCTCCTGGCAGCGCAACCGCCCCACCGGCGTGCTCTGGGGTGCGTTGCCGCTGTTCTACAGCGACGGCAGCCGCACCGATTACGACCGCTCCACCAGCACCGCTGCCGACTGGTCCTACTGGTACAGCGACGATCTGCGCGCCTTCGTTGACCTGGAGCACGAGTTCGGTAGCGGCTGGAACCTGCGCGCCGCGCTCAACTGGCACCGCACCGAGCAGGACACCCAGCTTTTCTACGTGTACGGCACGCCCGATCCGGACACCGGCCTGGGCCTGTTCGCCTATCCCTCGGACTACGAGGGCGAGTTCGAGGCCACCGAGTTCGATCTCTACGCCACCGGGCCGATCAGCCTGGGCGGGCGCGAGCACGAGCTGGTGCTGGGCCTGAGTTCGGCCCGTGGCGACAACCGCGAAATCTCCTGGTACGGCAACGACGTCGGCACGCCGCTGGCTCCGGGCCAGGCCTTCGACGGCAGTTACCCCAGGCCGGTGTTCGACGCCTATTCCGACGGCGCCGACTTCGATTACGAACGTGACAGCGCCTACGCCAGCGTGCGCTGGAACCTGGCCGACCGCGTCAAGCTGATCACCGGCGCCAACCGCAGCCGGGTCGAGACCGCCGGCGTGAGCTACGGCACCCCGAACACCGTGGACGAGACCCGTACCACCGCCTTCGCCGGCGCCGTGGTCGATCTCAACCGGGTGCTGTCCGCCTATGCCAGTTACGGCGAAATCTTCAACCAGCAGGCCGAGACCGACATCGATGACGAGCTGCTGGGGCCGATCACCGGCGACAACGCCGAGCTGGGCCTGAAAGGCGAGTGGTTCGAAGGCCACCTGAACGCCGGCTTCGCCCTGTTCCGCGCCCGCCAGCGGAACCTGGCCGAGTACGCCGGCTTCGACACGGCCAGCGGCCGCTCCTACTACGTGGGCACCGATGCCGAGTCGCGCGGTTTCGAGTTCGACCTGGCCGGCCGCATCGGCGAGCACTGGCAGCTGTCCGCCGGCTATACCCAGCTCAGCCTGGAAACGCCGGACGGCGCGGAAGCCCGCACCTGGGTGCCGCGCAAGCTGCTGCATGCTTCCGCCGCCGTGCAGGTGCCGCAGGTGGAGGGTCTGAGCCTGGGCATGCGCGTGCGCTGGCAGGACGGCATCCACCGCGAGGCGGTGGCCTACGACGCCCTGGGCAATGCCACGCCATTGCGCATCGAGCAGGACGCCTACGCGCTGTGGAGCCTGATGGCCCGCTACGAGTTCGCCGAGGCCTGGAGCGCCAGCCTGGTGCTGGACAACCTGACCGACGAGAAGTACATCCCCAGCCTGTACTGGGAGCAGGGCTTCTACGGCGCGCCGCGCAACGCGACCCTCAGCCTGGCCTACCGGTTCTGATGGCGCGCGCGACCGGCCCACACCGTGCTTCCGGCAGTCGCTGGCGGCTGGCCGTGGCCTCACGCACCGGGGCGGCGGTGCTGGCCGGCTATTTCCTGGCCTGGGGCTGCACCGCCTTCCTGACCGCGGCCCTGCCGCTGGCCAAGGTGGACCGGGTGGTGTTCGCCAGCCTGCCCAGTTTCGCGCTGTGGTGCGTGGCCGCGGTGTATGCCTTCGCCGCGCGCTCGGCCTGGCGCGCCTGGGCCTGGCCGCTGGGGCTGGGCCTGGCGCTGCTGCTGCCGGTCCTGCTGTTTCCGCAATGGGGAGCGAGGCCATGAAGGAATCCCTGGTCAGGTCCATGGCCTGGCTGCACACCTGGTCCGGCCTGCTGGTCGGCTGGCTGCTGTTCGTGATCTTCGTCGGCGGTACGCTGGCCTGCTTCGACAGCGAGCTGGACGACTGGATGCGGCCCTGGCTGCACGAGGCCAGGCTGCCGGAGCAGCCGCGTTTCGATCCGGCCCTGGCCTGGGCGCAGGCTCATCATCCGGACGCGCACGCCTGGTATGTGCTGGCCGGCAACGCCCGCGACCGCGCCACCGAGGCCTACGTCTATTTCGACGACGGCAGTCACCTCAGGCAGACCCTGCACCCGGTCACCGGCGAGCCGGTGCCGGACACCGCCGGCGGCGAGTTCTTCTTCACCCTGCACTACGACCTGCACGCGGGCACCTTCGGCATGTACGTGGTCGGCTTCGCCGGCATGATGATGCTGGTGGCGCTGGTAGCGGGCGTGATCACTCATCGGCGCCTGTTCGCCGACTTCTTCGTGTTCCGGCCGCGCGCCGGCGGCCAGCGCGCCTGGCTGGACGGGCACAACCTGACCGGAGTGCTGGGCCTGCCCTTCCACCTGGTGATGGCCTACACCGGCGTCGCCATTTTCGTGGCCAACTACATGCTGGCGGGCGTGCAGGTGGCCTACGACGGCGACGTGTTCAGGTTCTACGAGGAGGCCGGCGACCTGTACGAACGCCCGGAAGAGGGTCGGCCGCTGTCGCGTCTGGCTTCGGCCGACGCGCTGCTGGCCGATGCCCAGCGACGGCTCGGGCAGCGTGTGGCCTGGGTCAGCGTGCACCATCCCGACGATGCCAGCGCCACCATCGCCTTCGGCGGCGACCACAGCCGGGCAGTGGCCTGGAATTTCGAGCAGGTGTTCTACGACGCCGCCGACGGCCGCTTCCTGCACCACACGGCACCGCCGGGATCCGGCTACGGCACCTACACCTTCATGGGCGGCCTGCACATGGCGCAGTTCGGCGGCAGCCTGGTGCGTGCGCTGTATTTCCTGCTCGGCCTGTCCGGCTGCGTGATGATCGCCACCGGCCTGCAGGTCTGGGTGCGCAAGCGCGCCCGCCAGGTCGCCGCGGCCGGCGCGCTTTCCGGATATGGCCTGGTGCGCGGGCTCAACGTCGGCGTCGTGGCCGGCATGCCGCTGGCGGCGGCGGCCCTGTTGCTGGCCAATCGCCTGCTGCCGATGGACCTGGCCGATCGTGCCGGCGCCGAAGTCGCGAGCTTCGTCTGGGCCTGGGGCTTGGCGGCTGCCTGGGGGGCCTGGCGCGACCGTGCCGGCCGCGGCTGGCGCGACCTGTTCGCGATCACTGCCGTGTTGCTGGCGGCCCTGCCGGTGGCGAACCTGCTGGTCACGCCGGACAGCGCCTTGCCGGCCACGCTGGCGCGCGGCGACGGCGCCCTGGCGGCGGTGGACCTGGTGGCCTGGGCTTTTGCCCTAGCCTTCGCGGCCATGGCCCGGCGGGCGTATCGCCGTGCGACCGCGGCGCCCGCTGCCGAGCGCCTGCGGGAGGCGGCGGCGTGATCGCCCTGGTATTCCTGGTCTGCCTGGCGGCCTGGGTGCTGCTTGGCCTGGGTCTGCCGCGCCATGCCCGGCAGATGTTCGGGCGCGCGCTGCCGCCCGGCCTGGCCAGGTCGGTCCGGTTTCTCGGCTGGCTGGGCCTGCCGCTGGGCCTGATCCTGGCCATCGCCGCCGAGGGGGCTTCCTTCGGCAGCGTGTACTGGGCCGCCAGCCTGATGCTGGCGGCGATGGCCTGGGTCCTGGTCCTGGCCTGGCGCGACCGCGGACGCCGCTGAGCCCGGGCTCAACCAGTGGCCGGCAGGGGCTGCGGATCGGTATTGCCCCCGCGCCGGTCTCCGGCAAGCAGGGACGGGGGATACATCCGCACCTGGTTCCGGCCGCGGCGCTTGGCTTCGTACATGGCCTCGTCGGCGCGTGCCAGCAGGCTGGGCCAATCGTCCTCGGCCGCCAGCATGGCCACGCCGACCGACACGGTGGCCCGCAGGTCCGGCCCCATCGGTTGCGCTTCCACCGCCCGGCGGACTTTCTCGAGCGCCGCGCGTGCGCCGCCGGCGCTCGTGGCCGGCAGCAGCAGCACGAATTCCTCTCCGCCCAGCCGGAACAGCCGGTCGCGCTTGCGCAGCACGCCCTGGATGCGGGCGACCAGGTCGACCAGCACCCGGTCGCCGATCTCGTGGCCATGCCGGTCGTTGATGCGCTTGAAGTGATCCAGGTCCAGCACGGCCAGCGCCATGGGTTCGGCCCGCTGCCGGTGGTGCTGCACCGCCTCGGGCAGTTCGACTTCCAGTGCGCGACGATTGGGCGCGCCGGTCAGCGGGTCGAGGGTGGCCATGGCCAGCAGCTGCCGGTGCTGGCGCTCGCTCAGGCCGACGAAGACCGCCGCGAACAGGGTCACCAGCAGGGCGCTGGTCAGGAAGGCCGCGGCGGCCACCAGGTCGGAGAAGCTGCCGAGCCAGAGTTGGGCGGAAAGCAGCACCGCGCAGCAGGCCGCGGCCAGCCAGCGCGGGGCCAGCATGAAGTTGGCCGCCAGCGCGGTGTAGGTCCAGAAGTGGCCGGCTTCGCCGAGCAGGCCGGTCAGGACCGCGCAGACCAGCGACACCACGACGGCGTTGATCGAGCCGACCAGCTCCGTCCGCCCGGTCCGCCAGACGTAAGCCACGCTGCCGGCGATGATCAGCATCATCCCGGCGTCCAGGCCGGCGGCCAGCCACTCGGCCCGGCTGGCACGGATGGCCACGAAAGGGGCGATGCCGACGAAGGTGAGCGCGCCGAACAGCGTGATCATGCTCAGGCGCAGGTCGCCGCGCAGGCGGGAGTAAAGCGTGGACGATGTGGACATGGCGGGACTCCTCGGGAAGCCGCGCCCGCCGGCGCCATGCCGGCGGTCCTCCGGCGGGTCCACTGTGCGCCCGGCCGGGACCGGGAACCGCGATGTCCTTCAAGCTTTCGCAATGCCGCCGTCGTTGCGCCGCGACATCGGCGCCGATCCGTGCGCCCGGTCACCGTTTCCGCCCGGATCCGGCCCGGGCGGACGCTCAGGCCTTCAGCCGCCAGCCGGTCTTGAACACCCAGCGGACCAGGGCCAGGCACAGCGCCAGGAAGACGACGATGGCGGCGAAGCTGATCGTCACGTTGACATCGGACTGGCCGAAGAAGCTCCAGCGGAACCCGCTGATCAGGTACACCACCGGGTTGAACAGCGCGACCTTCTGCCAGAACGGCGGCAGCATCCCGATCGAGTAGAAGGCGCCGCCCAGGAAGGTCAGCGGCGTCACCACCATCAGCGGAACGATCTGCAGCTTCTGGAAGTCGGTGGCCCACAGGCCGATGATGAAGCCGAACAGGCTGAAGCTGACCGCGGTCAGCACCAGGAACAGCAGCATCGCCGCCGGGTGCTGCACCTCGTAATCCACGAACAAACGCGCGGTCAGCAGGATCAGCGCGCCCAGGATCAGCGACTTGGTGGCGGCGGCGCCGACGTAGCCGAGCACCGCTTCGACCCAGCCCACCGGCGCCGACAGCAGTTCGAAGATGGTGCCGGCCCATTTGGGCATGTAGATGCCGAAGGCGGCGTTGGAGATGCTTTCGCTGAGGATGGACAGCATGACCAGGCCGGGGACGATGAAGGCGCCGTAGCTGACGCCGCCGATGTCACCCACGCGCGAACCGATCGCCGCGCCGAACACGATGAAGTACAGCGAGGTGGTCAGCACCGGCGAAACGATGCTCTCGCCCAGCGTGCGGAAGGTGCGGGCCATCTCGAAGCGATAGATGGCCTTGATGCCGTACCAGTTCATGCCGCGTCCTCCTGCGGCTCGCGCCGCCGCACCAGGCTGACGAAGATTTCCTCCAGCGAGCTTTCGGTGGTGTTGAGGTCCTTGAAATCGATGCCGTGCGCCGACAGCTGGCGCAGCAGGCCGGCGATGCCGGTGCGTTCGCCCTGGGCGTCGAAGGTGTAGACGAGGGTGGAACCGTCGGCGGACAGCTCCAGCGGCAGGCCGGCCAGCTCGGGCGGGATCGCCGGCAGCGGCGATTGCAGGTGCAGGCTCAGCTGCTTGCGGCCGAGCTTGCGCATCAGCGCCGTCTTCTCCTCAACCAGCACCAGGCGGCCGTGGTTGATGACCCCGACCCGGTCGGCCATTTCCTCGGCCTCCTCGATGTAGTGCGTGGTCAGGATGATGGTGGTGCCCTGTTCGCGCAGCTCCCGCACCAGCCGCCACATGTCCTGGCGCAGCTCGACGTCTACGCCGGCGGTGGGTTCGTCCAGGAACAGGATGCTCGGCTCGTGCACCAGCGCCTTGGCGATCAGCACCCGGCGTTTCATGCCGCCGGAGAGCGCCATGATCTTGCTGTCACGCTTGTCCCAGAGACTGAGCGCGCGCAACACCCGCTCGATGTGCGCGTCGTCGCGCGGTTTGCCGAACAGGCCGCGGCTCAGCCGCAGGGTCGCCGTCACGGTCTCGAAGGCGTCGGTATGCAGCTCCTGCGGCACCAGACCGATCCTGGCCCGGGCCTGGCGCCATTGCCGGCGGATGTCGTGACCGTCGGCGATCACCGTGCCGCTGCTCGGGTTGACGATGCCGCAGACAATGCTGATCAGGGTGGTCTTGCCGGCGCCGTTGGGGCCGAGCAGGGCGAAGATCTCGCCGCGCCGGATCTCCAGGTCCACCGAGTGCAGCGCGGTGAGGCCCGAGGCGTAGGTCTTGCCCACGCCCCGGATCGAAAGGATCGGATCCATGGTCCTTCGCTCGAACGTGCGGGGCGGCCAGCTTACCGCCGGCCGCCCCGCCGGGCATCACTCGGCCGGTGGCGCCGGCGGCGGCACCGGTTCGGGCACCTTGTTGCGGATCGGCGGAATGGATTGCAGGTACAGATAGATCGCTTCCAGGTCCTGGTCGGTCATGTTGCGGTAAACCGGCCAGGGCATCGGCGGCAGCACCTGCCGGCCGCGACCGAGATGGCGGCCGCTGCGGATGGTGTCGCGGAAGTTCTCGAAGCTCCACAGGCCCAGGCCGGTGTCCTCGTCCGGGGTCAGGTTGGCGGTGTAGCTGACGCCCCAGGGGCCGGCCCAGGCAGTGTTGGTGGCGCCCATCAGGACGATCCAGGGGCCTTCGGGCAAGGTCGGCGGCGGCGGCATCGGCAGCGACTCCGGGTGCCCGGAAAGCGCGCGGCTCATGTCGGGCTCCGGTCCGTTCGGGCCCATCACGAAGGGGGTGTGGCAATCGTGGCAGGCCGAGGTGTTCACGAGGTAGCGACCGCGTTCGATCTTGGCGGCACGGTCCGCTTCGACACCGCTTGCGGCAGCACCGGCCGGATCGGAGGCGGGCTTGGCGGCGTCGGAAGCCGAGAGTGCCAGCGGAACCGCGGTCAGTAGCGCCATGGCGATGGCCAGGCTCAGGTGTGGGGTTTTGTTCATGGGGATGTTTCCTTGGGGCTGGTTCGCTGCGACGAAGGCATCGTCGCGATCCAGTGTTCGACCAGGGCCAGGCCGCGATCGTCCACGGATTGGGTGCCCAGCGGCGGCATCTGCAGCAGCGGGTCGCGGCTGCGCATGCGCACGGGCAGAAGGCTGGAAACGGGCTCGCCCGGCACGACCAGGCGGCGCGGCTGGCCGATGCCGGCATAGCGGGCTTCGCGGCCGAACATGGACGCGCGGATGCTGTCGGCGTCGATGCCGTCGTCGCGCCACAGCGCGGCCAGGTTCAGTGCCACCGGGACGCCGCGGCCGCTGCGGTTGTGGCAGTGGCCGCAGTTGCCGTGCAGGTAGCCGAGTGCGGCGCGCTCCTCCGGCGAGGCGGCCGGGATGCGCGGCGGCTTGCGCAGCATGGCGTCGGGCAGTCCGGTGATGCGGCCCATGCGCACCAGGTCGTCCAGGCCAAGCTGGCCGGCGCTGGCGTGCGGCGCGTGCGGATCGCGGTCCGGCGAAAGCTGCAAGGCGCTGAAGCCCAGCACCGGCGTGGCGCCGCCCTCGTGGCAAGCGGTGCAGTCGTCGCGCGAGGGCACGACATAGCGACCTTCCGGCGCCGCCGCGATGGTCAGCACCGTCGCCCGAGCCGGCGCCAGGTCGGCATCACTGCCGTCCTCGCGCCAGATATAGGTGGCGTAGCGCCAACTGCCATCGGCCAGGCGTTCGATCATGCGGGTTTCCACCGGCCGGTCGTAGGCGAAGGTCTTCCACAGGCGCGTGCCGGGCGGGAACTGCCAGGCATTCGGATCGCGGGCGTCCACCGCAGTGCCGGTCGGCAGCGAGATCCATCGCTGCTTGCGCGCGCCGTCGGTCCACAGCGGATATTGCGGCGAGAAGGCGAGATGCCCGGGATCCACCCGCGCGGGGTTGCCGTCCTCGAACAGGCCGGTCAGTCCGAGCCGCGGCGGCAGCGGCGGGATCGCTGCGGCGCCGGCGGGCGCGGAGGCCGCGGAGATCGCCGAGGGCGCCGACGCGACGACGGCCAGGGCGGCCAGCACGGCGGCGATGGCCCGGCGCGGCGCCGGTCGGCGGGCGATGAGGCGGAATCGGTGGCGGGACATCGGCGGCGGGTCTTGCACTTGCTTCGGGGCTGGGGGCAGCGAGTCTGCCCGTGGCGGCGGCTGGCCGGTGCGCGTTTGCGGCGCACTGCCTCAAGTACGCGACGGGATGCCGGCAGCGGACCAAGGGCTGCCGAAAAACAGCGTTTCGTTGCCACCGGTTCAGTTGCCGTCGGATTCCGCCCGTGCTGGCGCATTCCACCCGTGCGGCAAGTCATGCTTCGGCCGTCGCGGCCCGGTCCGGAAGGCGGGGCGGACGCCGCCCGTCCACTGTCCGCTCCGAGGGCCGAATGGCGTTAGATTGGGCTCCTCCTGCCCCGAGGACTGTCCTTGCCCCCCCCAGGCCGTCCAATCCGATCCGGCAGGCTGGCTGGTTGACGGTCCGAGCTGGGCCGAACGCGATGCGGCCGGCCGCCGCGCCATGCTCACCGAGATCCTGGCCCAGGTCTCGCGCGCCGCCCTGCAGGGCGAAGGCCGCGACGAGGTCCTGCAGGGCATCGTCGATTGCCTGGCCACCCGGCTGCCGGTAGCCCTGGCCAGCATCATCCTGCTGGACGAGGAGGGCACCCATTTCGTGCACGCGGTCTGGTCCGGCGTGCTCGAGCTGGATGCGCCGGCCGGCGCGCCCGGCAGCGAGCCCTGGCCGATCACCAAGGGGGCGGCGGGCCGGTGCGTCCGCACCGGCCGCGCGCAGTTGCTGACCGATGTGGATGGCGATCCGGACTACGTGCCCGGCCACGATTCGGTGCGTTCGGAATACCTGGTGCCGATCCGGCATCGTGGTCGCCTGCTCGGCGTACTCAATCTGGAGAGCACCGAGCGCGACTTCTTCAGCCCGCAGGCCTGCCTGGTGTTCGACGCGGTGGCGGCGCAGGTGGCGGGCGCGATCCACCTGGCGCGGGTAGTGCACGAGCTTGAGCTGGCCAACCGCGCCTTGCGCGAGTCCTCCATGCGCGACGGCCTGACCGGGATCGCCAACCGGCGCAGTTTCGACCAGCGCCTGGCCGAAGACTGGGATTGCATGGGTCGCGAGGCGCGGCCCCTGGCCCTGCTGCTGGTGGACGCGGACTGCTTCAAGGAGCTCAACGACAGCCTCGGCCACCAGCACGGCGACGAGTGCCTGCGCGAGCTTGCCCGCATCTGTGCCAATGTCGCCGAGCGCAACCGCGGCCTGGCGGCCCGTTATGGCGGCGAGGAGATGGCGGTGCTGTTGCCACGGCACGACCTCGACCGTGCGCGCGCGGCGGCCGAGGACCTGCGCCGCGAGGTGTTGGCGCAGGCCTTGGCGCACCCGGCCTCGCGGGTCGCGCGGCACGTGACGGTGAGCATCGGCGTGGCGGCGGTGGTGCCGGCGCCGGGCATGAGCCCGCATCTGTTGGTCTCGGCCGCCGATCGCGGCCTGTATCTGGCCAAGGCCAGCGGCCGCAACCGGGTGCGCGCCGGCTATGTGCGCAGCCGGACCCGGGCCGGCTGAGGCGGACACGGTTTGCCTGCCCGGGCGCGATCGGGTTCCACGGGATGCGGGGTGTACGGCCGGGACAGGCGCCGACGCGAGCCGCCGGCCTGATGCCGGTCAGTCGGCGGCGCCGTCCTCGCCGGCTTCCCCGGTCAGGAACCAGACCTCGACCTTGCCGTTGTGCCTGAGCGTCATCGGGTTGCCATGCCGGTCCAGGGCCTTGCCGACCGGTAGCCGTACCCAGCCCTCGCTGACACAGTATTCCTCGACATTGTGGCGCTCGACGCCGTTGAAGCGCACGCCCACGCCGCGCTCGAGCACGGCGGCGTCGAAGTGCGGACTGCGCGGGTTGACGGAGAGGCGGTCGGGCGGGGTGTCGCTCATGGCTCGGTTCCGGTGGCGGATTCGGCCGGCATTTTATGCGTCCGGTCCTTCACCGTCGTGGCGGTCAGTCTAGCGGCAGGTCGGCCGCCGGCGGGGCGGGCACGAGGGGTGGCCGGGATGTCCCGGACATTACGTAGCCCGCCCCGCGGATCGCGACCGGCGGTTTCCCCCGGGGTTTTTTGCGGTTTCGGGCTTGGCGGCGCGACGGACTTGCCCTACATTCGCCGTGCCGGGGGCGTACCCAGGCACCCCAATCAACCGATAAAACCCACCGACGGGAACCACAGAAATGGCTACCAAGAAAGCTGCGAAGAAGAAGGCTGCCCCGAAGGCCGCCAAGAAGGCCGCCGCCAAGAAGCCGGTCGCGGTCAAGCCGATCAAGGAAGTACTGAGCAAGTCGGGCCTGGTGGCCCAGGTCAGCGAGGCCTCCGGCGTCGCCGCCAGGGACGTGCGCGCCGTGATGGGCGCGCTCGAGGCCGTCGCCCATGCATCGGTCAGCAAGAAGGGCGCCGGCGCCTTCGTGCTTCCGGGCCTGTTGAAGATCAACGTGGTGAACGTGCCGGCCAAGCCCCGGCGCAAGGGCATCAACCCGTTCACCAAGGAAGAGCAGTGGTTCGCCGCCAAGCCGGCCACCGTCAAGGTGAAGGTCCGCGCGCTGAAGAAGCTCAAGGACGCTGCGGCCAAGTAAGCCGGCTTCTGCGGCTTCGCGCCGCAACAGCGGAACACGCGGGGCGGGTGGCCAGGGCCATCCGCCCCGCGTGTTTTCACCGCATTCATTCCCACGCGGCCCGCGCCGGAAGGTCCGCCAACACAGTGTTTCCCGCCGCCGCTTGTGCCGGAGCGGTCGGCGGCGCTGCAATGGACCATCTTCGGCGATAACCTGGGAGTCCGTCATGGAATTTCGCTATCTGGGAAGGTCGGGCTTTCGTGTCCCGGTGCTGGCCCTGGGCACCGCCACCTTTGCCGGCAGCAGCGAATTCTTCAAGCACTGGGGCCGGACCGACGTGGCCGAGGCCAGGCGCCTGGTGGACATCTGCCTGGAGCACGGCGCCTGCATGTTCGACAGTGCAGACGTCTATTCCAACGGCGGTTCGGAAGCGGTGCTCGGCGAAGCCATCAAGGGCCGTCCGCGCGACAGGCTGATCATCTCGACCAAGGCCACCTTCCGCTTTGGCGAGGGCGAGAACGAGGTCGGCTCATCGCGCCACCATCTGCTGCGTTCGGTGGAAGGCTCGCTGCGACGCCTGGGCACGGACTACATAGACCTGTTCCAGCTGCACGGTTTCGACGCGCGCACCCCGCAGGAGGAAGTGCTGTCCACGCTCGACACCCTGGTACGGGCCGGCAAGATCCGTTACCTCGGTGTCTCCAACTTCAGCGGTTGGCACCTGATGAAGGCCCTGGCCACCGCCGACCGCCACGGCTGGACGCGTTACGTCGCCCACCAGGCCTACTACTCGCTGATCGGACGCGATTACGAGTGGGAACTGATGCCGCTGGCGATCGATCAGGGCATCGGTACCGTGGTCTGGAGCCCGCTGGGCTGGGGCCGGCTGACCGGGAAGATCGGGCGTGGCCGGCCGCTGCCGGAGACCAGCCGCCTGCAATCCCAGCGCGTGGCCGACAGCGGTCCGCCGGTGGCGCCGGATTACCTGTACGCAGTGGTGGACGCGCTGGAGCAGGTGGCGGCGGAAACCGGGAAAACCGTGCCGCAGGTGGCGCTGAACTGGCTGCTGCAGCGGCCGACCGTCAGCAGCGTGATCATCGGCGCCCGCAACGAGGAACAGCTGCGGCAGAATCTGGCCGCGGTCGGCTGGAATCTCGACGCCGATCAGCTTGCGCGCCTGGACGCGGTCAGCGAGCGGCCCAGGCCCTATCCGTACTGGCACCAGCGCAGCTTCGCCCATCGCAATCCGCCGCCGGTGTGAAGCGGCCGTCGGGTCCCGCCTGGCGGCGTGGCTTCGGCGTCCATCCCTGCCCGGCGAATCTCGCCGACCGTCCGGCCGATGCATGTGGCTCCCGCGGATCGGGCTGCGGAATCAGCGCCGGGGCGTCAGGGCTGCGATCGTCAGGGCTGCGTGATCGTCAGCACCGGCCGACCGTCCACTGCGTCCTCGCGCACCTGGAAGCGCGGCAGGTGGGCCGAACGCCCTTCATCGGCGCGGTCCCAGCGGCCGTCCTCGACCCGCACCACGTCATGGATGACGATGCGGAAGCCCAGCTGGGCCTTGGCCGTCACCGCCGCGCCCTGGGCCGCCACCGCGGCGCCTTCCTGGGCCATGGCCATGGGCGCCAGCGCCATGCCGAGCGCGATGCCGAACGCGGCCATGGCAACGGGGATCTCGCGGAAGAGGTGCTTGCGGGCGGCGTTCATGGTCCTGCTCCACTTGCGTCGGCCGGTGGGGGGATCGGCCTTCGATTGCACTCTAGGCAGGCGTGACGCTCCCGTTTGCGCGCGCGCTCACAGTTGCGCGTTGTGGGAAATCCCTCACGGTTCAAGCACTTTCCGGCCGTTGTTCACGTTTGCGGCGGGGTGGCGGTCACGGTTTCGCGCCGGACTGTGACGCCGTTCCAAACGCCTGCTGAACATCGCCTCACGGGCTGTCCAACGCCCCGCGCGGCCCGGGCCGGTCACGGCCGCTTCCGGTCCAGGATTGCGTTCGACCGGGCTTTAGCCTCATGTTCACTGCAACCGGTACCAGGCCAGCCGCCATGCAAAGTGCCGACGACATCCTTGCCCGACTGGACACCCTCAATGCCATCGGCATCGCCCTCTCGCACGAGCGCGACCTGCCGACCCTGCTGGAACGCATCCTGGAGGCGGCGCGAGAGTTCGCCCGCGCCGACGGCGGCACCCTGTACCGGGTGGAGGACGATCGCCTGCACTTCGCGGTACTGCGCAACCACAGCCTGGGCTACTTCAAGGGCGGGCGGCATGGCGAGCCGATAGACTTTGCGCCGCTGCCGCTGTACCTGCCGGACGGCAGCGGCAACCATGGCATGGTGGTGGCGCACGCGGCCCTGACCGGCGAGACCGTCAACATTCCCGACGCCTACGACGCCGAGGGTTACGACTTCAGCGGCACCCGCGCCTTCGATGCCCGCACCGGCTACCGCTCGCAGTCCTTCCTGACCGTACCGATGAAGGATCACGACGGCCGCGTGATCGGCGTCTTGCAACTGATCAACGCCAAGGATGACCAGGGCAACACGGTGGCCTTCACCGACGCCGACCAGCGCCTGGTGGAATCGCTGGCTTCGCAGGCGGCGATCGCCCTGAACAATCGTCGGCTGATCGACCAGCTGGAGAACCTGTTCGAGGCCCTGATCAACCTGATCAACACCGCCATCGACGAGAAGTCGCCCTACACCGGCGGCCACTGCGAGCGGGTGCCGGTGCTGACCAGCCTGCTGGCCGAAGCGGCGCACCGCACCGAGGTCGGGCCGCTGGCCGGTTTCCGCATGAATGAGGCCGACCGCTACGAGCTGAAGATCGCCGGCCTGCTGCATGACTGCGGCAAGATCACCACCCCGGTGCACGTGGTGGACAAGGCCACCAAGCTGCAGACCCTGTTCGACCGCATCGAACTGGTGGACACCCGCTTCGAGGTGCTCAGGCGCGACGCCGAGATCGCCCTGCTGAGGGGCGAGCTGGACGAAGACGGCTACCGCGACCGCCTGGCCCGCCTCGACGCCGACCGCGAGGCGGTGCGTGAGGCCAACATCGGCGGCGAGTTCATGGACGACGCCCGCATCGCCAACATCCGCCGCATCGGCGCCATGCGCTGGCGCGGCCCGGACGGCAGCGAGCAGTCCTTCCTCAGCGCCGACGAGCTGGAGAACCTGTGCATCCGCCGCGGCACGCTCACCGAGGCCGAGCGCGGCATCATCAACCACCACATCGTGGTGACCATCCGCATGCTGGAGGCGTTGCCCTGGCCGCCACACCTGCGCCGGGTGCCGGAGTACGCCGGTGGTCACCACGAGCGCATGGACGGCAAGGGCTATCCGCGTGGCCTGACCCGCGAGCAGATGAGCATCCCGGCCCGGGTGATGGGCATCGCCGACGTCTTCGAGGCCCTGACCGCCGCCGACCGGCCCTACAAGACCGGCAAGACGCTGTCCGAATCGCTGACCATCCTCGGCCGCATGAAGCTGGACAACCACGTGGACCCGGACCTGTTCGATGTCTTCCTGCGCGAGCGGGTCTACCTGGAATATGCGGAGCGCTTCCTGCCGCCGGAGCAGATCGACGAGATCGACTGGCACCGCATTCCTGGCGTGTCGCCGGCGCTGGCGGCCGAACTGGCCGCCGGGGACGAGGCGCGCCGTGCGGCCAAGGGTGCTGCGGCACCCCGGCAGGGCCGCTGATCACCCGACCCGGGTTGCGCGCGGACGCGGCCGTTCCAGGGCCCAGGCCAGGGCTGCCAGCGCCAGCCAGGCCGCCCACCAGGGCCAGCGTGGGCCCGGCGTGGACGGCGCGGGGCCCACGCGTTCGGCCGGCGACTGCGCCGCCAGCGCCAGCGTGGTTTGGCGACGCGCCTGCGCCTGCACCCCGGGCAGGGCATCGGCCGGCATCACCCACCAGGACAGTTCACGTCCGCCGTCGCGGAGGCGGTGCCAGCCCGCCTCGCGCGGCCAGACGGCGGCGCATGCGGCGGGGCCGGTGGCGGGATCGGGCATCAGGGCCATGCGGGCGCCGGAAGGCGCTTCCAGCTCCGCGTCCGCGCCCAGGCCGCACAGGGCGGCGCGCTCGCCCACCCGGCCACGGGCCGGCGCCACCGCCCTGGCCGAGGGCTGCGGACGCGCCAGCGTTGCCACGGCGCGGGCCCAGAGATGGCCGTGCGCCTGCGGGTAGCCGGCCAGATACCAGCGGTAGCTGTCGTCGAGCAGCCAGACGCCGACGCGACCACGCCCGCGCGCCTGCCAGGCGGCCAGCGCCCGGCCGCGGGCATCGGCCAGCAACACGGCGCCGCCTGGCGCCGACAGCCGCCCCGGCCAGCGCCCCAGCCGCGGCACCACCTCCTCGCCGCGCGCGCGCGGCGTCAGCGCAAGGGGCAGTTCGACCTGGCCTGTCCCGGTGTCCGTTTCGAGCCGGAAGCCGCGCTCGGCCAGCTCGCGGCGCGTCGCCGCATCCAGCGGGCCGGAGATGCGCAGCAGCAGGCCCAGTCCTTCGCGCACCGCATCGTCCACGGCGGCGCGGCCGGCCGGACCGAGCTCGCGCCAGCTGCGTTCGTCCAGGATCAGCAGGTCGGTCCGGGCCAGTTCGGCGGCATTCACCGGGCGACTTCGGTCGCCGATGCGGATGCCGGCGCCGAGGGCGAACTCGGCGTGCAATGACAGGCCGGCGTCGAGCGCCCAGCGGCCCAGGTATTTCAGTTCGGCATTCGGCGCGCCGGCGCGCAGCCAGAGCCGATGCGGGTGGCCCGGCAGTACCTGCAGCGGCAGCGTCGCCTGCGTCAGCACCTCGCCGGAGGCGTCCAGCAGTTGCAGCTGGTAGGCGACGCGGCCGGGCAGGCCGGTCCAGGCCTGCAGGCGGAAGTGGCCGTCTTCGCCGGCGAGCGCGCTGTCCACGCGCTCACCGGCGGGGTCGCGCAGCTCCAGGCGTGCCTGCCCGATGCCGGCGACGCGGCCGGCCACCGGCAGCGGCGCGCCGGCCGGCAGTCGTGTCGGCCAATCCAGGGCAACCAGGCCGGTCGGCGCCGGCGCGGCTTCGAACTGCAGAGGCCAGCCCTGCGCCGCCTCGCGGTCGTGCGCGGCCAGGCCCTGGCCGAGCACGCGCAGGCCGCGCGCCTGCGGATGCCGGCGCAGCAGGCTGGCCAGGTCCGGCACCGGCGTCGCGCCGGGCGGGCGCGGCGCATCGGGCAGGGCGAACAAGCGCTCGTCCGGCGCCAGCGCCGGCGCCTCAGGTTCGGCGCCGGCCGTCAGCACCACCAGACGTGGCCGTTCGCCTTCGCCCGCAGGCGGCCACAGCGCCAGCCAGAACAGCAGGGCCAGCAAGGGCTGCAGGAGCAGCACCGCTGCGACGCGGCCGCGGCTCCAGCCGGCGCGGCGGCCGCGCAACAGGCTGCTGACCGTCGCCGACAGTGCAATGCCAGCCAGGATCAGCGCGAACGCCTGCGGCGGGCTCATGGTGTCCCGTCCTCCGTCAGTGCGCGCAGCCAGGCTTCGCCGGCCGCGTCCGGCGCCGGCCGCGCCTGCGCCGCCGGCGCCGGCGCCGGCAGCAGCGGCCAGAGCCGACGGCGCAGGCGTTCGCGGCAGTCATCGCAATCCGGATCGGCGCGCAGCGCTTCGATCGCTTCCATCAGGTCCAGCGTTTCCGTGTCATCGCCGGCGCGTCCGCCCAGCCAGCGGGCGAAGTCCTGCAGCGGCTGCGTCGGATCACCACCGTCCAGGGCCTGCCAAAGCGCTGGCGTCGGGCCGCCGACCGACTGCGCCGGGGCCATGGCGTGGCGGCGGCTGGCGATGCCTTCGCGCTTGCCGGTGAGCCGGCGCGACTCGTCCACCGGCGGCAACTCCAGGCCGACACGGGCCAGGTAGATGCGGCTGGCCTGCTGCACCTGCTTGATGAAATCCAGGGCGCGATAGGCATGCGGCAGTGCCTGCTCGGGCTGGCCGCGGCGCAGCTCGCTTTCCGAGGACCACATCGCGTTCAGCGCCTGGCGGAGCAGGGCGCGGGTTTCCGGGTCCAGCAGGGTGGCGGCCTCGGCGTCGTCGTGGGTGTGGCCGAACTCCTCCAGCGCGCTGACCGCGCCGCCCAGTGGCGCGGTCTCGCCTTCGCCGTGGTCATGACCGTCGCCGGCAGGGTGTTCTTCTTCCTGGTGGCCGCCCTCGTGATCGCCGCTGCGAGCCTCGGCGTCCCAGCCTTCGTCCTCCTCGCCCATGAACTGGCCGTAGCGCAGGCGCAGCAGGCGCTGGTCCACGCCGATGGCGTCCGAGCGCGAGACGAAGCTGTCGCGGCGCAGGCGACCGCGCTGGGCGATCAGCGCCTCGGTGTCGATGATGATCTGGCGCTGGCTGCGGAAGTAGGCCGGCAGCGCCCGCTCGATCAGGCCTTCCATGCCGGTGGCCTCGGCGGCGGGCGGCGGCGGCCAGCGCAGGACGAAGCTGGCGCTGCGGCTCCACTGCGGCGCCGGCCGGCGGTTGTCGGCCACCTCCAGGCGCACGATCAGGTCATCGCCCTGGGCCAGGCCGAGCGCGGCCAGGTCCAGCCGGTGGACGTAACGCCGCGCGCGCGTGTCGCCTTCGCCGCGCACGGCGATCTGCCGCTCGCTGACGCTCACCTGTTCGCCGCTGCCCTGGGCCAGGGTGATGTGCAGGCGGGCCTGTCCGAGGCCGTGGTCGTCGCTGGCCTCGAAGGCCAGTCGCCAGTGCCGCTGGCCATCCTCGCGCAGGCTGAGCGTGCGTTCGGGCGCGATCGCGCGGATTTCGGGCGGCCGGTCGGCGACGACGTCGATGCGGTGCAGGCGGTCCGCGGCCAGCGGCAAGGCGTGCCCGGCGACCAGGCGGTAGAGACCGGAGCGTTCGATCGTGGTTTCGCCCAGCCAGTCCTCGCCTTCGCGGCGCAGGGCGAGTTCGCGGCCGTCGTGCCAGCGCAGGCGCAGCGACTCCGGCTGCGGTCGCAGGCGCAGGCGCCAGGTCAGGCGGCTGCCGGCGGGCACGCGGCGCGACAGCTCCGGTGCCACTTCCGCGGGCAGGCCGGTGTAGGCGGGCGGCATCACCCGCAGTTCGGTCTCGCTCAGCAGCAGCGCGGTCGCTGCTGCCTCGACGTCCTCCGCCGTCGGCGCGGGCGTGGCGGCGGCGCCGGTGTCGGCGGCCGGCCAGTGCAGCACGGCAAGGGTGCACAGCGCCGTGCCGGCGAGGCTGGTCAGCAGCGCGCGCCAGGGCCAGGGCTCGCGCAGCTCGGGCGGCTGCGCGCGCAGGCGCTCGGCCAGGCGCTGGGCCTGCAGGGATTGCAGCGGGCTGGGCCGCGCCGGCGGCATCAGCAGCAGGTCGGCGCTGTCCTCCATGTCAGGGCGGCGGTCCAGCCGGCGCGCGGCCCAGGCGGGATCACGGATCCGCCAGGCACGCCAGGCCAGGAAGGCGAGCAGTGGCAGCGCGACCGCCAGCGCCAGCAGGGTGCCGCGTCCGCCATCGGCACGCAGGCCCAGCCAGGCCAGCAGCGCCAGTGGTGGCAGGCCGCCCAGCAACCATGCCATCGCGGCGCGGCGGCGGGCGGCGGCAAGCGCGTGCGCCAGCAAGGGCATCATGTCGTCGCCTCCCGGCCGGGAAGCGTGCCCAGCCAGCGTTCGAGCGCGAACAGCGCCAGCGCCAGCCACAGCAAAGGCATCGTCCAGGGCGTCGGCGGCGTTGTGTAGTCCGCCTTGGTCACCGCCGGCTTCACGACCTCGGCATCGGCCAGCGTCGGCGCCGGTGGCGGCCACAGCTGCGCACGCAGGCGGCTGGGAAAATCGGCCTCCAGCAGTTCCGGGCGATGTTCGGGCTGCAGCGGAGTACGCCACTGCAAGACGCGACCCCGGCCGTGCGCCAAGCCGCGCAGCCAGTCGCCGGGCAGGTTCGCCGGCGGCGAGGGCAACGGCCAGGCGGTGTCGGCATCCAGCAGCAATTCACCGCCTTGCGCGACCCAGTCCAGCAACGTCGCCGGCACGGGGCCGGCGCCAGTCCAGGCGGTGAGTCGCCCGCTTGCCGGCAGTCCTTCACCTTCATCCGGTGCGGCGGCGTCGCCGGCTTCCGCCTGCCAGGCGGCGTGCAGTGCGCGCAGCCAGCGGCGTGAAGCGGCATCAGCGTCGCCGCGCAGGGCGATGCCGCGGGTCTGGACAGGTGCGGCTGCGCTTGCCGTATCCGCTGCGTCCTCGATCTGCCAGACCGGCACCCGCGACAGCGCCAGCGCCTGTGCATCCAGGCCGGCCAGGCGGCGCGGCAGTCGCACGGTGAGCGCGGTCTGCGCGGGCAGCTCGGCATCGGCCTGGCGCAACAGGCTGGCCACCGGCAGCGATTCGGCGGAAGGCGCGGGCAGGGAGGTCGGCGGGAAGCCCGGTGCCAGCCAGCGACGCTCGATACCTTCGGGTGCCTCGCCGGCGGGCGCGGACAACACGGGGTGCACGAGCTCCCAGGCGCCGGGCGGGTCGGGCGTGCGCAGCGGCTGCGCCAGCAGCAGGGCCAGCGCGGCCAGCAGGGCCATGCGCAGGACCAGCAGCGGCCATTCCTGCAGGCGCAGGCGGCGGCGCGGACGCTGCCGCGGCAACAGCCAGGCCAGGGCGGCAAAAACCGTGCGTCGCTGCCGCTCGCGCCGCGCCAGGTGCAGCAGCAGCGGCAAGGCCAGCGCTGCCAGTGCCCAGAGCGCCAGCGGGGCAGCAAAGCCGGTGATCATGCGCGTTCCACCGGCCGGGAGGCGAACAGAGCGCGCAGCGGCTCGTCCGGCGGCCGGTCCAGCACGTGTTCGACGCGGCGCACGCCGGCGGCGGCCAGGCGCGCGTGCAGGGCCTGGCGGGCTTCGCCGAAGCGACGGAGGAAATCCTCGCGGACGGCGGCGCCGTCACTGCTCAGCTCGCGCCCGCTTTCCGGTTCGACGAAGCGATGGCCGCCGCGGAAAGGGAAGTCGCGTTCCTCGCTGGTCAGCAGCTGGATGTTGAGTACCTCGCGGCGGGCCGCCGACAGCTTCTCCATCAGCACGATGGCGGCCTCGTCGAAGTCGTCGGACAGCAGCAGCACCAGGTGTCCGGCGCCGATCCGCTCCCAGAGCGGGCGCAGTACGGTCTGGTCCGGCCAGGCGCCGCCGGCGCGCAGGCTCCGCAGCGCCAGCAGGCAACGGTCGCGTTGGCGCGGGCCGGCGCCGGCGGACACCAGTTGCAGTCCGGTCCCGCCGATCGTCGCCAGGCCGAAGCGGTCGCCCTGACGCAGGGCCAGTTCGAAGACGCAGGCGGCCAGAACCCGGGCGGCATCGAGTCGGGTGCCGTCGCCGGGTTCGGCCTGGTCCATCGAAGCACTGGCGTCCACCAGTACCCAGGCGGTCAATGGACTGTCGCGTTCGGCCTCGCGCACGAAGAAGCGATCCGAGCGGGCGTACAGTTTCCAATCCACCTGGCGCGGTTCGTCGCCGGGCTCGTAAGGGCGGTACTGGGCGAACTCCAGGCCGGCGCCGCGGCTGCGGCTGCGGTGCTGGCCAAAACCCTCGCCGCCGGCGGCGCGACGGCCGCCCAGGCGCAGCCCGCGCAGGCGGGCGCGCACGGCCGCGGGGATGTAGTCCGGACCGCCCACCGCAGGCCTCAGCCGGCGGTCAGCGGCACGGCCCGCAGCAGGGCGGCCACCACCTCGTCGGCGCTGCGCTGCTCGGCCTCGGCGGTGAAGGACAGCAACAGGCGGTGACGCAGCACCGGCGCCGCCAGCGCCAGCACGTCCTCGCGGGTGGCAGCGAAACGTCCGTGCAGCAGCGCCCTCGCCTTGGCCGCCAGCACCAGGGCCTGGCCGGCGCGCGGGCCGGCGCCCCAGCGCACCCAGGCCCTGATCTCGGCCGGCGCGCCTTCGCCCGGACGGGTGGCGCGTACCAGGCGGGTGATGCCGGCCAGCAGATCGGCGCCCAGGTGCACCTCGCGTACCAGCGCCTGCAGCGCCAGCACGTCCTCGCCGCCCATCACCCGCGGCACTTCGGCGCGATGGCTGCCGGTGGTCTGGGCGATGATGTCGCGTTCCTCGGCCTCACCGGGATAGTCCACCCTGACGTGCAGCAGGAAGCGGTCCAGCTGTGCCTCCGGCAGCGGGTAGGTGCCGGCCTGCTCGAGCGGGTTCTGCGTGGCCAGCACGAAAAACGGTTGCGGCAGCTCATGGGTGACGCCGGCATAGCTGACCGTGCGTTCCTGCATCGCTTCCAGCAGGGCGGCCTGGGTCTTGGGCGGCGTGCGGTTGAGCTCGTCGGCCAGCAGCAGGTGCGTGAATACCGGGCCGGGCTGGAACTTGAAATGGCGGTGACCGGTGCCGTGGTCCTCCTCCAGTATCTCGGTGCCGAGGATGTCGCTGGGCATCAGGTCGGGAGTGAACTGGATGCGCCGGAAACGCAGTTCCAGGGCCTGGCCCAGGGTTCGCACCAGCAGGGTCTTGCCCAGGCCGGGCACGCCCTCGAGCAGGCAGTGGCCGCCGGCCAGCAGGGCGATCAGCAACTGTTCGACCACCTGTTCCTGGCCGACGACGGCGCGGCCGATGGCCTCGCGCAGGGAGTCGAGACGGGAAATCTGTGCCTGGAGGGCGGCCAGGGTAGTGTCGTTCATGGCGTCCTAGCTGGTCAGTGCGTACACGACGATATTGACGGCGAAACGGGTGTTGTCCTCGGCCAGCCAGCGCTTGTTGCGCCAGTCGTAGTCCCATTCGCAACCGTAGTCCTTGTTGCTGTAGAGCACGCCGAGGCGGCCGTTGATGGCGATGCCCTTGAGGTAGTCGTGCACCAGGTCGTCGCCCCAGCCGTTGAGTTCGAAGCTGGTGGCGGGCGGGCCGTCGAAACGGAAGAAGCTCGTGTAGATCGGATGGTCGTTCGGCAGCTTGCGCAGGGCGTCGCCGCCGAAGATCGAGGCCATCTCCGCCTCGAACGAGCGGGCGAACAGGCCGTCTATGTCGTGGTTGCAGTCATCCACGAACACGAAGCCGCCGTTGCGCACGTAACGCTCGAAATTGCGCCGCTCGTCCGCATTGAACTCCACCAGCTTGTGCCCGGCCAGATAGCAGAACGGGGCCTGCAGCACGCGCGGGTCGGCCAGCGCCAGCACGTGCTCGTTCGGGTCCACCCGCAGGCCGGTGTAGTCGATCAGCGAGGTGATCAGGTTGGCCGGCATGCGCTGGTCGACGTCCCAGTCGCCGGATTCGTACATCAGGCGGGTGAACCAGAAGTCGTAACCGCCGCCGCCGGCGCGCGCCGGGCGCACCGCCGCCGCGGCGAGGGCGGCGCCGAGCAGGCCGAGGAAACGACGGCGATGCAGCGGCGCCCCCATCCGGCCTCACACGGCGTCGGAAAGCGAGGTGAAGGTGAAGTCGCGCAGCTTCATCGGCGGGATCATCATCACGAACGGCGACTCGTCGCCGCTGATGCGGATCGGCTTGCCCAGCTCCTCGATGTTGTTGAGCATGATCACCGGCGACTCGTTGAAGCGGAAGTTCTTCACCGGGTGTTTGATTTCGCCGTTTTCGATGTAGAAGGTGCCGTCGCGGGTCAGGCCGGTCAGCAACACGGTTTGCGGGTCCACCATCCGGATGTACCAGGTGCGGGTGACCAGGATGCCGCGCTGGGTGCCCTTCACCAGTTCGGCGGTGGATTTGTCGCCGCCGGACATGATCAGGTTGCCGGGCTGGCCGACCGCGCGCTTGCCCTGCTTCTGGGCCCAGTAGCGCGAGTACTGCAGGTACTCGACCTTGCCGTCCTTGATGATCGGATGCGCCTCGCGCGGCAGGCCCTGCTGGTCCCAGGGCATGACCGCCGCCTCCGGGTGCCAGGGGTCGGCGACGATGGTCACGCGCGGGTCGTACACCTGCTCGCCCAGGCGGGTGCCGCCGCCCTTCTTGCTGAGGAAGCTGCGGCCCTCGTCGGCCTGGCGGGCGTCGAAGAAGAACATCATGAAACTGATCAGGCCGGCGGCTGCGGCCGGTTCCAGGATCACGGTGTACTTGCCCGGCTCCAGCGCCTTGGCCTCGGCCGAGTCGCGCGCCTTCCGGATCGCCACCTGGATGTCGTCGCCGGGGCTGAAGCGGCTGAAGTCGGCGGTGTTGCGCGAGACCCAGCCCGAGCCGCGGCCGTCCTCGGTGCGCACCGTGCAGGTGTAATCCATGTTGGTGCTGCGCTGGTAACCGAAGTTGCCCTTGGAGTTGGCGAAGGCGAAGAAGCTCTGGTTGTCCTGCAGGAAACCGGCGGCGATCAGCCCGGCGTCCTTGCAGGGTGCTATCGAGGCTGCCGCCACCTGGGCGCGCTGCTCGGGGGTGACGTCGGCGGTGGCCTGGACGAAGGTCGGGCTGGGACGGTAGCTCTGTTTCTCCAGCGCCGGCATGTACTCCGGATTCTCCGGCGCCAGCCGGGCCAGTTCTTCCGAGCGGCGCACCACCCGCTCCAGCGACGCATCGTCGAAGCTGTTGATGGTGGTGATGCCCTCGCGCTTGCCGAAGGCGGACTGCACCACCAACTGGGCGTTGGAGACGATGCCGCTGGTGGAGACCTGGTTGAGGGCGAAACGGATGTTGCCCTCCACCGAGCCGCTGAGAGTGGCGGTGCACTCGTCGGCCTGCGACAGCGCGAGGACCTTGTCGAGGATGGCCTTGGCCTGTTCTTCGCTGAGAATGCTCATGGTTTGCGGGCTCCTGGACCGGTCAGCCGATGTTGCGGGCGGTGTTGATGACGTTCATGCCGTCGAACCGGGCCGTGCTGGACCCGTGCGAGACGGCCGAAACCTGGCTGGGCTGGCCCTTGCCGTCGAAGAAGCTGCCGCCGAGCCGGTAGTCGGACTCGTCGCAGATCGCCGAGCAGGCGCCCCAGAATTCCGGCGTGCGGATCTGGTAGGCCACGTCTTCCAGCATCCGGGTGATCTCGCCGTTCCTGATTTCGTAGAACAGCTGGCCGCCGAACTGGGCGTTGTAGCGTTGCTGGTCGATCGAGAACGAGCCGTCGCCGATGATGTAGATGCCCTTCTCCACATTCTTGATCATGTCGGCGACCGAAAGCTTCGACTTGCCGGGCGCCAAGGAGACGTTGGCCATGCGCTGGAACTGCACGCTGGCCCAGGAGTCGGCATAACAGCAGCCGTGCGACTCGGTTTCGCCGAGGATGTGCACCTGGTCGCGGATGGCCTGGTAGTTGACCAGGATGCCGTCCTTGACCAGGTCCCAACGCTTGGTCTTGACGCCTTCGTCGTCGTAGCCGACGGCGCCCAGGCTGCCTTCCTGGGTCTTGTCGGCGAACAGGTTGACGATCTCGCTGCCGTAGCGGAAGCCGGACTCGCGCTTGTCGAGGGTGGCGAAGCTGGTGCCGGCGTAATTGGCTTCGTAGCCGAGCACGCGGTCCAGTTCCAGCGGGTGGCCGACGTTCTCGTGGATGGTCAGCCACAGGTGCGAGGGATCGAGCACCAGGTCGTACTTGCCGGGCTCGACCGAGGGCGCCGACAGTTTCTCCCGGGCCTGCCGCGCGGCGAAGCGGGCGTCCTCGATCATGTCGTAGGAGCGGCCGTAGCAGACCACCCCGTTGGGCAGGACGTATTTCTGCGACGGGTCGCCCTCCAGGTACTCCCAGCCCATGCCCATCGGCGCCGACAGGCCGTCGCGGGTGCGGAACTTGCCGGTCTCCTTGTTGACCGCGGTGACCGTGAACGGTGCCCATATCCGGTGCACGTCCTGGTCTATGTAGCTGCCGTCGGTGGAGGCGAAGTACTTCTGTTCGTTGACCAGGAACAGGATCGAGTTGACGAAATCGGCGCCGGCCTTCTGCGCCTCGGCGTTGACGCCCAGCAGCAGGTCTACCTTTTCCTTGAGCGGCACTTCCATGGCGTTCTTGCGGATCGGCGTACGCCAGCTGACCTCACCCACGCCCTTGACAGGTGCCAGCTGCACCGGCTTGGCCTGCAGGCGGCTGTTGGCCTTGGCGATGGCGACCGCCTGGCGAGCGGCGGCGGCCACGCCCTGCGGGCTGAGATCGCGGGTGGCGGCGAAGCCCCAGGCGCCGTTGGCGATCACCCGGATGCCGGTGCCGGTGGATTCGGTGTTGACGACGTTCTGGACCTTGTCCTCGCGGGTGATGACGAACTGCTGCAGGTAGCGGCCGATGCGCACGTCGCAGTAGCTGGCACCGGCATCGCGGGCGGCCTGCAGGCCGGCATCGGCCATGGCCTTCTTGATCGCCGGGTCGAGGCCACCGCCGACCAGCTCCTCGGCGGCGATCGCGCGGCTGTAGGGCATCAGCAGGCCGGCGAGGCCCAGGCCCGAGATTGTCAGGAAGTCGCGTCTGTCCATCGTGTCACTCCATCGGGAAGGGGCCGGACCCGGCGTCGCCGGTGGCGGAGGGCAATGCCCGGCCGACTCTGGGCGGCCGTGCCGGGAGCGTCAAGTGACTGATGGCCTAGTCCCGCCCGATCCGGGCACGGGATCGCGTTTTGCGGAACTTCAGCCGCGCCGGCACAGTCTGGGGAGCGATCCCACGTCCGGAGAGCTCGATGAGCCGACGATTCCATTACGGACCCTGGCTGGCGGTGGCGGTGCTGGCCCTCAGCGGGTTTCTGGTCTGGAAGTACTACCCGCGTCAGGCACCGGCCGAGCTGGTGGTGCCCGGGCCCGAGCCGGTGGCCACGGTGGAACAGGCGCCGCCGCCGGTGCAGCACCCGATCGGGCAGGTGCCGGTGCTTCCGGAAGACGCGCCGGCCGAGCCCTTGCCGGCCCTGGCCGACAGCGACGGCGCCGCGCTGGCGGCGCTGTCGGAGCTGCTGGGCGAGGATGCTGGCGCCTTCCTGCGCAGCGAGTTCCTGGTTCAGCGTCTGGTGGCGACCATCGACAACCTGCCCCGCGCCCGCATGACGCCGCAGGCTTACGTCGCCAGGCCGGTGGCCGGCCGCCTGGCGGTGGCCGGGGCGGACGGTCGGCACTGGCTGGACGAGGCCAATTTCACCCGCTACCAGGCCCATGTCCGGCTGCTGGAAGCGGTGGAGCCGCGTGCCCTGGTCTCCGTCTACGTGCGTTTCTATCCGCTGTTCCAGCAGGCGTACCGCGAGCTGGGCGTGCCCGACCGGCAGTTCAACGACCGCCTGGTCGAGGTACTGGACCACCTGATTGCCGCGCCGGAGCTTCGCGGGCCGGTCGAGCTGGTGCCGGCCGAGGGCAAGCCGCGCTGGCAGTTCGCCGACCCGCGCATGGAGGCGGCCTCGCTGGGCCACAAGCTGATGTGGCGGATCGGGCCCGACAATGCCGCCCGGGTGAAGGCGCGCCTGCGCACGCTGCGTGCCCTGCTGGCCGGAGAGGATCCGCAGGGCTGAACCCGCTGCCTGCCGCGGAGGCGCTGCGTTAGGCTCTGCGACGGCCGGACATCGGAGCGCGGGAGGGCGCGATGCTGCAACTGCTGGGTCGTGCGATCGCCCGCTTCCTGGCCAAGCCGCGGCCGCGTGGCAGCCATATCGCCACCAGTCCGTCCGGCCTGCTGGGCGCGACCCTGCGCAAGGGCGACGTGCTGCTGGTCGAGGGCAACAGCCGTTTCGCCACCGCGATCAAGTACCTTACCCAGTCCACCTGGTCGCATGCCGCGCTGTACATCGGCGACGCCCTGGGTCCGCCACCGCCGGGCGAGGAACCCAGGGTGCTGGTGGACGTGGACGTGCTCGAGGGCGTGCGCACCATTCCGCTGAGCACTTTCGCCGGCCTGCATACGCGGATCTGCCGCCCGGTCGGCCTGTCGCCGCAGGAGGTGGACGCGCTGGTGCGGTTCATGCTCGATCGCCGCGGCGTCGCCTACGACCTGAAAAACGTCTTCGACCTGGCCCGCTACTTCATCCGCACGCCGCCGGTGCCCGGCAGCATGAAGCGGCGCATGCTGGCCCTGGGAAGCGGCGAGCCGACCAAGGCCATCTGCTCCAGCCTGCTGGCCCAGGCCTTCGCCTCGATCCGCTACCCGATCCTGCCGGAGATCGAGCTGGAGGAACCGGCCGACCCGGCCGCGCGGCGACAGCGGCGCGAGATCCTGCACATCCGTCATCACAGCCTGTACGCGCCGCGCGACTTCGACGTCTCCCCCTTCTTTCAGATCGTCAAGCCACGCCTGGAGCACGGCTTCGACCACCGCAAGATGGTCTGGCACGAACCGGGCGGGGGAGGCCCCGGCGTGCTTGCCGAACCCGGACGACCGCAGCACGCCTGAGGGCCGCGCTACACTCGCGCCCCCGCGACGTCGCCGCCACGATGGCCCTCCCGCCCGATCCCGAACTGGAAACCCTGCTGCTGCCCCTGCGAATGGGCGAGCTCGCCTGGCCGGCGCAGGGCGGTGCCCTGCTGCTGCGGGCCCGCGCCGGTGCGGCGCTGCAAGCCTGGCGAGGCTGCGGCCTGGTCTGCGAGCAAAGCTTCCGGCCCTGGGCCGAGGCTTTGGCGCGGGCCGGGTTCGAGCTGTCCGAAGCGTCGCTGGACCCGAAGCCCGGGCCGACGCCGGTCGAATCCCGCCGCTATCCACTGGTGATGCTGCTGGCGCCGCGCCAGCGCGACGAATCGCGTGCGCTGCTGGCCCGCGCCGTGGATGCCTGCGCGCCCGGCGGCGTGGTGCTGGCCTGCGCCGGCAACAAGAGCGGCGGTCGTCCCCTGCAGGACGATCTGCAGCGGCTGGCCGGGCCGGTACGAACCCTCTCCAAGCACCATTGCCGCGCCAGCTGGACCGGGCCCCTGGCGGAAACCGCCGATCCGGCCCTGCTGGAGGCCTGGCGGTCGCTGGACGCACCCCGGCCGATCCTGGACGGTCGCTATCTGAGTCGGCCCGGCCTGTTCGCCTGGGACCGCGCCGATCCCGGCTCCACGCTGCTGCTGGAACAGCTGCCGGCCGACCTGGCCGGCGCCGCGGCAGATCTCGGCGCCGGTTGGGGCTTCCTCGGCGCCGAACTGCTGGCGCGCTGTCCGGGCATCACATCGCTGGACCTGTTCGAGGCCGAGGCACGGGCCCTGGCGCTGGCCCGGCGCAACCTGGCCGCCGCCACCATGCCGGTGCGCCTGCACTGGCACGATGTCGCCGGCGGAGTGCCGGGTCGCTACGACGTGATCGTGTGCAATCCGCCCTTCCATCAGGGCCGGGCCGACCGGCCCGAGCTCGGCCGCGCCTTCATCGCCACCGCTGCCGCGGCCCTGAAGCCGGGCGGCTGCCTGTGGCTGGTGGCGAACCGGCACCTGCCCTACGAATCGGCGCTTGCCTCGGATTTCGCGCACTGGCGGGTGGCGGCCGAGCGTGACGGCTTCAAGGTGTTCGAGGCGCGCAAGGGGCCGGCATGAAGCTGCTGAGACTGCTGGCGAACCTGGGCTACGGCAGCCGGAAACAGGTGGCTGCGCTGTTCCGCGAAGGACGGGTGACCGACGCGGACGGTGAAGTGCTGTATGCCGACGACGTGGTCGAACATGCACGGGTGCGCCTCGACGGGGAGCCGCTGGATCCCGCGCCCGGCCTGGTACTGATGCTGCACAAGCCGACCGGCTACACCTGTTCGACCCGCGACCAGGGCCGGCTGGTGTACGACCTGCTGCCGTCGCGATTCCGTTTGCGCAGGCCGGTGCTGGCGACGGTGGGGCGGCTCGATCGCGACACCTCCGGCCTGCTGCTGATGACCGACGACGGCGCCCTGCTGCACCGGATCATTTCGCCCAGGTCGCAGGTTCCCAAGGTGTACGAGGCCGAGCTGGCGCGCGACCTTCGCGGCGACGAAGCGGAGCTGTTCGGCAGCGGCGGCCTGTTGCTGGAGGGCGAAACCGCGCCGCTGGCACCTGCGGATTTCGAAGCCCTGGGTCCGCGTCGCGCCAGGCTGGTGTTGCGCGAAGGCCGTTACCACCAGGTGCGGCGCATGTTCGCGGCGGCCGGCAACCATGTGTTGGCGCTGCATCGTTGCGCCGTCGGCGGACTGCGGCTTGGCGACCTAGCTCCCGGTGCCTGGCGCCCGCTCGATCCCGCTGACCTGTCCCTGTTGTTGCCCGGATCCGGGACGTCCGTTCGGCACGGATGCTGAACGGCGGGGCGGTGCGGGCGGCGGATTCAAGGGCAATTCATCGCGATGGCGGCGAAATCGGCCCCGAGGACCGGCTGTGGTCCCGTCGCCGAAGAGGTGCAAGCATGAACAAGCTCGCTTTCGCTAGCGCGGCCCTGCTGCTCGCCGGCGGCATGGCCGGTCCCGTGTTGGCGGATCCGGATCGCCGCGAGGATCGCCGGGAATGGCGGCAGGAGGGCCGGGAGAACCGGCACGACCGCCGCGAGGATCGCCGCGACTGGCGCGCCGAGCGCCGGGAAGACCGCCGCGACTGGCGCCATGACCGCCGCGAGGATCGCCGCGACTGGCGCCATGAGCGCCGGGACGATCACAGGGCGGTCGTCCGCCATCGCGGCCACCAGCCCGTCTGGCGCGACCATCGCCCGGAATGGCGGCGCGTCCACTACTCGCGCCATCACCATCACCATCACTGGGACGGTTGGTACTGGGCGCCGCAGTACCGTTACCGGCCGCCTTACCGCTACGTCTATCCGCGCGGCTATCACTACACGGTCTGGCACGTGGGTTACCGCCTGCCGCCGCCGTTCTACGCCCGGCACTACCACCTGGACTACCGCTACTACCGGTTGCCGCCGCCGCCGCACGGCCATGTCTGGGTACGTGTGGACAGCGACGTGGTGCTGGTCGCGCTGGCCACCGGCATCGTCCTGGACGTGTTCTTCGACGTGTTCGGCTGAGCCGGCAGTCCTGCCTGCCGGAATCGGCGCGGGCGGCCTTCGGGCCGCCCGTTTCGTTCCGGCTGTCCGGCCGGGGCGGGGGCTCAGTCGGGGAACAGGGCCGGTTGCGGTGGCAGCTCGTCCTCGCGCGCGAAGTTGGCCAGGCCCACGCCGACCAGCCGGTACAGCGTGTGCGGCGGCAGTCCCACCCGCTGGCGCAGGGCCAGGGCGATGCCGGTGAACTCCTCCAGCGATTCCGGTGGCCGCGGTGGAGTGAGGCTGCGGGTCAGGACGCGGAAATCGGCGGTTTTCAGCTTCAGCATCACGGTGCGGCCGTAGCGGCCACGCTCGCGCGTGGCCGCCGCCCAGGCCCTGGCCGCCAGCATGCGGATCGCCTCGCCGGTCTGCGCCAGCGGCAGGTCGTGTTCGAAGGTGTCCTCGGCCGACACCTGCAGGCTGGGCCGTTCGGCTTCCACCGGGTGCTCGTCGATGCCCAGGGAAAGTTCGTGCAGACGCCGGCCCCAGCGGCCGAAGCGCTTCTCCAGGGCCTCGGCGCCGAAGGCACGCAGCTGGCCGACCGTGCGCAGGCCCAGCGCCGCCAGCTGGCGCTCCATCACCTTGCCGACGCCGGGCAGCCGGCCGACGGGCAGCGGCGCCAGGAAGGACGGCACCCGCGAGGGCGTGAGCACGAACAGGCCATCGGGCTTGTTCCAGTCGCTGGCGATCTTGGCCAGGAACTTGTTCGGCGCCACCCCGGCCGAGGCGGTCAGCCCGGTTTCCTCGCGGATGGCGGCGCGGATGGCCGCGGCGACGGCGGTGGCGCTGGGCAGGCCCTGCTTGTTCACCGTCACGTCCAGATAGGCCTCGTCCAGGGACAGCGGCTCGATCAGGTCGGTATGGCGGGCGAAGATTTCCCGCACCTGGCGCGACACCGCCCGGTAGCGGGGGAAATCCGGCGGCACGAACACCGCCTGTGGGCACAGTTTCTCGGCCCGCAGCGCCGGCATGGCCGAGCGCACCCCGAACCGGCGCGCCTCGTAGCTGGCGGCGCAGACCACCGAGCGGGCGCCGCGCCAGGCAACGACGACGGGTTTTCCGCGCAGCGAGGGATCGTCGCGCTGTTCCACCGACGCATAGAAGGCGTCCATGTCCACATGCACGATCTTGCGCGGCGGGCCGGCCATGCGCCGATTCTCGCCCAGGATGGCGTCGCCGTCGCGGCGACGGCGGACCGGCGCGGTCCTCGACCCTTGCCGGGCCGACCGGCCGGCTCAGTGCGGACGCAGGCGAAACCGCTCCCGGTAGTCGGCCGGGGTGAGCGAGGTGGCGCGCTTGAACAGCTTGCGGAAGCTGGACGGGTCGGAATAGCCACAGCGCTCGACGATCTCGTCGAAGCTCAGCAGGGTGGATTCCAGCAGTGCCTTGGCCCGCTCCACCCGCAGGTGCTGGATGTGCGCCAGCGGGCTGACGCCGTAATGCTGGCGGAAGTGCCGCAGCAAGCTGCGTTCGCTGGTGCCGCAGTGCCCGGCCAGTTCGCCGACGCTGATGTCGCGGTGCAGTTCGCGCTGCAGGAACTGTTCTACTTTCTCCGAGAGCGAATGCCTGGGGCGCTCGGACAGCGCCAGGCTGATGTAGGGCGCCTGGCTTTGCCGGTCCGGGTCGATCAGCAGCATGCGGGCGGTCATCTGCGCCAGGTCCGCGTCCACTTGGCGCGCCAGCACCCGCAGCACGTAACCGAGGATGGCGGTGCTGGCGCCGGTGGTGGCGACGCCGCCGTCCTCGACATACATGCGTTCCACGTCCATCCGCACCTTCGGGTAGCGTTTGCGGAACACGCCGTCCAGCCACCAGCTGGTGGTGGCCTGCAGACCGTCCAGCAGGCCGGCCTCGGCCAGCAGGAAGGCGCCGCAGCAGCTCGCCGCCAGCGGCACGCCGCGCAGGTTCAGGGCGCGCAGCAGTTCGATCTCGGGGCCCATGCGCTCCAGCTTGCGCAGCGCGTCGGCGCCGCTGGCGTGCATGTAACCGGGCACCAGCAACAGGTCCAGCGGATGGTCGGGCGAGAGCACCGGTCCCAGAGCCAGACCGCCGCAGCCGGCCATCTGGCGCTCGCCGCGGGCGCCCACCAGCACGGTGTCCAGGCGCAGCGGGGTGGCCGGATCCCGCACCTGGGCCAGCTTCTGGGCGACCCGGATGATCTCCATCGGACCGACCACGGCCGTGAGCATGGCGTCTTCGACCGCCAGCAAGCCCAGGGTGAAGCGGCGTTCAGCGCGTGACATAGATGGCTCCGGAGTGACGGTCCAGCCACTCGACCAGGGCGGTCGGCACGGCCAGGGCGGGCCGATCCGCCGGCAAGGTCTGATCGCAGGGCACCAACAGGACTTCGCCGGGGTGCCCGGGCGGCAGCGGGGTGGACGAGGGCGCGAGCAACTGCGGCCGGCCGGCCCGGTCCCGGGTCAGCAGCCACAGCCCGCGTGGCGGGGCCAGCCCGGCCCGGCAGGATTCGCGGACGCGCAACTGCAGGTCCTCGCCGTTCGGACCCAGCAGCCGCCAGGCGCCGCGCCGAGGGTGCAGCACGGCGGAATAGCGACTGCCTTCGACGAACACGGCGTCGTCGGCGGGCGGTTCGACCGGTGCGGCCGCCGCGGGCGGGGCGATCAGGCCGGCATACAGGATCGGCAACAAGCACAGGGCAAGGCGGTGTTTCATGACGAGGCTCCCAAAGGCACCGGTGGGGGGGATCCGGTGCGGGATAGGCTCGCCGAGGGCGGAATCCGCCGGGAGTGGCGAAAACGACGCTTTGCAGGTCGAAACGGCCAAAGCCGCCCGCTGCGGCCTCCCTGGCTCCGGTTCCGACAGGCCGGGACTGGCTGGACTCAGTCGCAGCCTTCGCGGTAGTACAGCCAGCCGGTCAGCTTGCCCTCCCGATCCAGCGCCCGTTCCACTCGCCCGCAGTGCAGGACGGGGGCGCCGTCCCGGGCCGGCAGCCATTCCGGCCGGCCCTCGCCCGCGAGCCGGTCGTCGGCCGCCACCAGGCGGATGGCGTCGATGGCGCCGGTGCCGGTGTCCACCACGCAGTCGAACCGGTCCTGCCCCGAATCCCGCAGCCGGACGCCGGCCTTGCCCCGGTTCATCGGCCAGGCGACGGTGACCGCCTCGGTGGCGACACCGGCGTCGAAGGCGCACCGACGCAAGGCCGGACCCAGCTCTGGCAGCAGCCGGCTCCAGTCGTCCTGCGGTTTGCCGGCCGGGTCGTGGGCGGGTGCGTTGGCCATGTCCAGCCCGTATTCGGCCCGGCAGCAGCCCTGGCCCTGGCCGTCCGGCCAGCTCACGACGGCCGACCAGGGCAAGGCCGGGCCGTCGGCCATGGTGTCGAAGCATTGGCCGGGCGAGATCAGTGCTTCGACCATCTCCCCGGGGCCGTCCACCGGCGCGCCGCGGTAGCGCCAGGCGCCGCCGGCCAGGGCACGGAGCTCGCCCTCCAGGGCGAGCTCGCCGTAGGGCTGCTTGAACAGGCCGTCGCCGTCGCCGGCGTCCAGTGCCCAGAAGGGCTCGTTACCGCGGCAGAGGAAGGCGCGCGGTACCTCCTCCGGTCCCGGCGCGGCAGGCTCGACGGGTGGGGCCGGCACCCCGGAGGAGGCGGATGGCGGCGGTTCCGGTGTCGGTGCGGTGGCGCCGGGGGCAGCCTCCTCCTGCCGGCAGGCGCTCAGCAGCAAGAGCAACAAGGCGGGGATCCAGCGATGCATCGGGAGTCTCCGGAGCCAGGGGGCTGGGCGGGACGATGCCGGAGCCTCTGCCGGCGGGCAAGTCCGGCTGAACGGCGGCCGGCCGGGTCCGGGGCGCAGGTCAACGGGGCGGGGAGCGCGGCGTTGAAGACCCGTGCAAACGCGGAATGGTCCGCCAGACGAGGAGAACCCGATGAAGCGCACCCTGATCTTCACCGCCCTGGCCCTGGCCGGCGGCCTTGCCCTGGCCCGGGACGAGACCGGAGGCGAGGCCCGCCGCGCCGAGTGGCGAGCCCAGGCCGAGGCCCGCTTCGCCGAGGCCGACAAGGACGGCGACGGCCGCCTGGACAAGGTCGAAGCCCAGGCCGCGTTCGGCGATCGGTTCGTGGCCCGGTTCGACCGCATGGACGGCGACGGCGACGGCGAACTGACACCGGACGAGATGCGCCGGGCGCATCGCGGCCTGCGCCACGGCCACCGCCGCATGGCCTATTCCGCCGGACTGTGGCGGGGCATGGACGACGACGGCGATGGCCTGATCAGCCGGGCCGAACTCGGCGACAAGATGCCGCGCCTGGCCGAGGACTTCGCCGCCATCGACAGCGACCGCGACGGCAAGCTCAGCCGCGGCGAAGTACGTGCCTGGCGCAAGGCCGGACACGAGCGGCGCGGCACCGGTGATGAGGGCTGAGGCCTCCGGTGGCCGGGGTCGCCCCGCTGCGACCCCGGCCACGACACTCAGAAGCGGATGCCGGCGCTCAGGCCGTAGACCAGCGGGTCCACCTCGGCGGTGCCGACGTTGCCCAGCGTTTCGATGCTGACGTCGGTGTCGAAATCCAGCTTGCGCACGTCCAGGCGCAGGAAGAAGTTCTCGGTGAAGTAGACGTCCGCGCCGGCGTTGAAACTGATGCCGTTGGCATCGTCGGCGCGGATGCCGAGGCCGGCCAGCGGGCCCAGCGTGCGCTCGCCCGACAGGCTCACCCAGCCGTAACCCAGGCCGACGAAGGGGCGGAACCGTCCCTCGCTCATGAAGTGGTAGTTGATGCCCAGTGTGGTCGGACGGTGTTCGACGCCGGCCACGGTGCCCAGGCCGGCCAGGCTGACTTCGTGTTCGAACCTGGCCAGGCCGCTCCAGAGTTCCGCCGACCAGTTGTCGGCAAAGTGCCAGGCGACGCTTCCGGTCAGGCTCCAGTCGTCGTTGACGTCGGCCTCGGCGCCGGCAAGGGTACCGTTGCCCGACTTGGGGTTGACGTTCTGATAGCCGATGGTGGCGCTGAAGTCCTGGGCCGAGGCGGGGGCGATGGCCAGGGCGCTGGCGAGGGCCAGCAGGCTCAGGGGGGTGCGGCGCATGCTCGTGTCTCCGTGCGGTTTCGGGGGGATCGGCCGGGGCCGGGTGGACAGAGCCTGCCCTTCGGCAGGTCAAGCGGCGGTGAGCCTGGCGTCGAGGGCGGGTGAAGCGGCCAAGCCTGAACTCCAGTGAACCGACCGCCGGAACCCGGGCCTTCCGGCACGGGTCAAGGCTGGGACGTGGGCGGGAAGCTCGGCCCGTGAAGCCGACCGGAGCCGGCGCCGGGAGTCGCCGGTCCGTCCTTTTGCGCTCGGGCTTTCCGGCCCCACCCGGGTGCGTCCAGCACGCGTGCCCACGGTGTTTGCGTCCCCGATGCCTCCCGTCTCCCCACGGGAGGTTTCTTTTTTGCCCGCCCGTTTCGCGTTGCGCAGGCTTGCGGCGCCCGCATGCCATCTGCCGGACCGGCGCGTCCGCGTTTGCGGGGGCGAGGCCCCGACGTGGTGTCGGCGCCCTTGGCCCGGCGGACCGGGACGGCGACAATGGTCGTCTTTGGAAACACGCGCGGGTGGACCCATGGCCGAGCTGAAGGAAGCACGGGTGCCGGATATCGGCGACCACAAGGACGTGCCGGTGATCGAACTGCTGGTGCAGCCCGGCGACACCGTGAAGAAGGACCAGGGCCTGGTGACCCTGGAATCCGACAAGGCCACGATGGAAGTGCCCGCCCCCTTCGACGGCGTGGTGCGCGAGCTCAAGGTCAAGGTCGGTGACGAACTGAGCACGGGCGCGGTCGTGGCCCTGATCGAGCCGGTGGCCCCCGCCGGCGAGGGCGAGGCGGGCGGTCGGCAAGGCGGCGAGCCGGCGGCCGGGCCTGGGCCGGTCGCGGAGGCGGCCGATCGCGCCTCCACGCCCCCTCGGGGCGACGCCGCGTCGGGCCGCAGCGGATCGAGCGCCGGCGTGTCCGGGCGGGGGAACGTCGCCGCGCCGGCCTCGCCCCGGCCGGGGGAGGCCGCCCCGCCGCGCAGCCCGCCGGTCGCCTTCGATGCCGAGGGCGTGATGCCGGACAAGGTGCCCTACGCCAGCCCGGCGGTGCGCCTGTTCGCCCGCGAACTGGGCGTGGACCTCGGCCAGGTCAGCGGCAGCGCCCGCGGCGGCCGCATCACCCGCGAGGACGTGCAGGCCTTCGTGAAGTCGGTGATGAGCGGTGGTACCGCGGTGGCCGGCGGTGGTGGAGGGCTGAACCTGATCCCGTGGCCGAAGGTGGACTTCGGCAAGTTCGGTCCCGTCGAGCGCAAGCCGCTGTCGCGCATCCAGAAGCTCAGCGGCGCCAATCTGGCGCGCAACTGGGCCATGATCCCGCACGTCACCCAGCACGACGAGGCCGACATCACCGAGATGGAGGCCTTCCGCAAGCGCCTGGGCGAGGAGAACAAGGACGTCAAGGTGACGCCGCTGGTCTTCCTGATCAAGGCGGTGGTGGCGGCGCTGAAGAAGTTCCCCGCCTTCAATGCCTCGCTCGAGGGCGATGAGCTGGTACTGAAGAACTACTTCCACATCGGCATCGCCGTGGACACGCCAGATGGCCTGGTCGTGCCGGTGATCCGCGATGCCGACCGCAAGGGCCTGCTGGAACTGGCCCGCGAGCTGGCCGAGGTCAGCGCCCGCGCCCGCGAGAAGAAGCTCGGCGCCGCCGACATGCAAGGCGGTTGTTTCTCCATCAGTTCGCTCGGCGGCATCGGCGGCACCGCCTTCACGCCGATCATCAATGCGCCGGAGGTGGCCATTCTCGGCGTCTCGCGCAGCGCCATGAAGCCGGTGTGGAACGGCAAGGAGTTCGCGCCGCGGCTGATGCTGCCGCTCAGCCTGAGTTACGACCACCGGGTCATCGACGGCGCGGCCGCGGCCCGCTTCACCAGCTACCTGGCCCAGGTGCTGGCCGACCTGCGCCGGCTGCTGCTCTGATGGCCGAGGCCTTGCCCGCAGTTCCCGGCCAGGTGCCCGCGCGGGTGCGGGTGGCGGCCGTGCAGTACGGCCAGCACCGGATAGCCGGCTTCGATGAATTCGCCGGCAAGGTGGAGGAGTTCGTGCGGGTGGCCGCCGATTACGGCAGCGACTTCGTCTGCTTCCCGGAGCTGTTCAGCCTGCAGCTGCTCAGCGCCGAACCGCGCATGCTCGCCCCGGCCGAGGCGCTGGAGCGGCTGAGCGGATACACCCCCGCTTTCACCGAACTGCTGGGCCGCCTGGCCGGGCAGTACGGCGTCCACATCGTCGGCGGCACCCACCCGACCCACACCGGCGAGGGGCCGCGCAACATCTGCTTCGTCGCCACCCGCGACGGCCGCCTGCATCGGCGCGACAAGCTGCACATCACCCCCAGCGAGCAGGACAGCTGGAAAGTGCAGGGCGGCGAGGAGGCCGACGTGATCCCGACCGATGCCGGCCCGATCGGCATCATGGTCTGCTACGACAGCGAGTTTCCCGAACTGGGCCGGCACCTGGCCGACCAGGGCGCGCTGCTGCTGTTCGTGCCCTACTGCACCGACCTTCGCAGCGGCCACCTGCGGGTGCGCTACAGCTGCCAGGCGCGGGCGG
The DNA here is from genome assembly GCF_008386465.1 of Arenimonas fontis. Classification (GTDB taxonomy): domain Bacteria; phylum Pseudomonadota; class Gammaproteobacteria; order Xanthomonadales; family Xanthomonadaceae; genus Arenimonas; species Arenimonas fontis. The sequence goes on along the minus strand of NZ_VUOD01000004.1, from coordinate 276,330 downwards.
TGGAGAACCAGGTCCACGTGGTGGCGGCCGGCAACGTCGGCCATTGCCCGAACGTCGCCAATTTCGACATCCAGTATGCGCAATCGGGTGTGTACACGCCCTGCGATTTTCCGTTCCCGCCCGAGGGCATCGCCGCCGAGGCCAGCCCGCAGGCGGAGCAGATCGTGTTCGCCGACCTGGACCTGGAGGCGCTGCTGCAGGCGCGCCGGTCCGGCACGGTGAGGAACCTACAGGACCGGCGTCCGGCGCTGTACGCGCAGTGGCGCCGCGGCCGTTGACGGGAGGAGGCCATGGCCAGGATCGAACTTCGCGTGCCCGACCTGGGCGACAACAGGGACGTGCCGGTGATCGAGCTGCTGGTGCAGCCCGGCGACGTCGTGAAGAAGGACCAGGGCCTGCTCACGCTGGAGTCCGACAAGGCCACGATGGAAGTGCCCGCCAGCGCCGCCGGCAAGGTGCTGGAGTTGAAGGTGAAGGTGGGCGACGCGGTCTCCGCCGGCGACCTGATCGCCATCGTCGAAGCCGAGGCAGTCGCCGAGGCGCCGGTGGCGGAAGCACCGAAGGCGGCCCAGGCCGCCGCTGCCCCTTCCCCCCGGCCCTCTCCCGCGAGGGGAGAGGGAGCCAGCCAAAGCCCGGCGCCCGCTGCCGCGGCCGGTTCCGGCCGCAAGGCCGACATCGAATGCCGGATGCTGGTGCTGGGCGCCGGCCCCGGCGGCTACACCGCCGCCTTCCGCGCTGCCGACCTCGGCCTCGACACGGTGCTGGTGGAGCGTTACGAAGCCCTGGGCGGCGTCTGCCTCAACGTCGGCTGCATTCCTTCCAAGGCCCTGCTGCACGCCGCCGAGGTGCTGCAGGAGGCGCGTCACGCCGCCGATTACGGCATCGAATTCGGCAAGCCGAAGATCGACCTGGACAAGCTGCGCGCGCACAAGGAAAAAGTCGTCGCGCAGATGAACAAGGGCCTGGCCGGGATGGCGAAGCAGCGCCAGGTGCGCACCGTCACCGGTACCGGCCGCTTCGTGTCGCCGCACGAGCTCGAGGTCGAGACCGCCGAGGGCACGAAACTGCTGCGCTTCGAACAGTGCATCGTCGCCGCCGGCTCGCAGCCGGTGAAGCTGCCCGGCTTCCCCTGGGACGACCCGCGGGTGATGGATTCCACCGACGCCCTGATGCTGGCCGAGATCCCCAGGCAGTTGCTGGTGGTCGGTGGCGGCATCATCGGCCTGGAGATGGCCTGCGTGTACAGCGCCCTCGGCAGCGAGGTGACGGTTGTCGAATTCATGGACCAGCTGATGCCGGGCGCCGACAAGGACCTGGTCAGGCCGCTGGCCGAGCTGCTGCGCAAGCGTGGTGTTTCCGTGCACCTGGGCTGCAAGGTTTCCAGGGTGGAGGCGAAGAAGGACGGTCTGCACGCCAGCTTCGAGGGCGAGAAGGCGCCGGAGCGCGGCCGCTACGACCGCGTGCTGGTGGCGGTGGGCCGGGCGCCGAACGGCGGCAGGCTCGGCCTGGACAAGGCTGGCGTCGCCGTCAGCGAGCGTGGTTTCGTGCCGGTGGACCGGCAAATGCGTACCAAGGCGCCGCACATCTTCGCCATCGGCGATCTGGTCGGGCAGCCGATGCTGGCGCACAAGGCGACGCACGAGGGCAAGCTGGCGGCCGAGGTCGCCGCCGGCCACAGGAAGGAGTGGGTGGCGCGGGTGATACCCTCGGTGGCCTATACCGACCCCGAGGTGGCCTGGGTTGGCGTCACCGAAACCGAGGCGAAAGCCAAGGGCCTGAAGGTGGGCGTGGCGAAGTTCCCGTGGGCCGCCTCCGGCCGCGCCGTCGGCCTGGGCCGCACCGAAGGCTTCACCAAGCTGATCTTCGACGAGGCCACCGACCGGGTGATCGGTGCCGGCATCGTCGGCCCGCGCGCCGGTGACCTGATCGCCGAAGCGGCCTTGGCCATCGAGATGGGCTGCGAGGCGGCCGACATCGGCCACACCATCCATCCGCATCCGACCCTGGGCGAATCGGTTGCCATGGCCGCCGAGATCCAGGAAGGCAGCATCACCGACCTCTACCTGCCCAAACGCAAGTAGGGCGGGTACGCCGCCGACGGGGAGGGTGGCCGGGTCGCCGTCCGGCCCTCTCGGCGCAGGGGCGATCGATAGCAACTATCAAAGCGAACAGAACCTTCGATTGGACGAATCGAGGCAGAGGCAGGACACTGGTGCCCGGACAGGTTGCCGGAGCGCCGACATGGCCAAGACCGCAAGTTTCGCCGCCGTGCATTTCACCGTCGCCTTCGGCGTCGGCTATGCACTGACCGGCAGCGCCGTGGTCGGCGGCGCCCTGGCCCTGGTGGAACCGGCCTGCAACACCCTGGCCTACCACCTGCACGAGAAGGTGTGGAAGCGGATCGAGGCGCGCCGCGCCCTTCATCCGGCGGCGGCGTCCGCGCCCTTGCGTCTCTGAGCCGCCCACGGTTCGTATTCCGCCGGCACTCGTATCCGGGGCTGGAGCGTGGCGGCGGGATCGACACGCCCCGGTGGCGACACCGGGGCGTGGTTTTTCCGGCCTGGGGGTGTCGGCGCCGCGCCGGACCTGCGCCGGCGTGGTGGCTCAGACGTCTTCGAGCCGTTCGCCGTCCGGACGCGGTGGCACGTGGGTGTCCTGCGGGCTGCCCGGCAACTGCGGCAGCTCGTCCATGTGCAGCGCAAGGGCGGCCTTGGCCATCAGGTGGGCGCTGATCGGCGCGGTGATGAACAGGAAGGCGGTGATCAGCAGCTCGCGCGGCTGCGGGTCGCTGCCGATGAGGGCGTGGTAGCCGACCGAGGCCAGCAGCACGCAGCCCACGCCCAGGGTGCTGGCCTTGGTCGGCGCGTGCAGGCGCTTGAAGAACTCCGATAGCCGCACCAGGCCGAAGGCACCGACGAAGATGAAGAAGGCGGCGCCCAGCAACAGCAGCACCAGGGCGATTTCGAAGGCGATGTAGGCAGCCTGCATCATTCGACGATGTCCCTGCGGATGACGAACTTGGAAAGCACGACGGTGCCGACGAAGCCGAGCATGGCGATCACCAGCGCCGCCTCGAAGTAGATGGCGCTGCGCATGTGCATGCCCAGCAGCATCAGCTCGGCGATGGCGGTGACGTTGAGCGTGTCGAGGGCGAGGATGCGATCGGGCAGGGTGGGGCCGCGCAGCAGCCGGTACAGGCCCATCAGCATGGCCACGCCGACCACGTACATGACTGCCACGATGGTGGTGTCGATCAGGGGATAGCCGAAGACCTGGATGCCGGTCATGGGAAGATCTCCATCAGCGGGCGCTCGTAGCGGCGCTTGATCTGCGCCACCAGGGCGGCCTCGTCCTGCAGGTTGAACACGTGGATCAGCAGGTATTTGCGGTCGTGCGACAGGGCCGCGCTGACCGTGCCGGGGGTCAGGGTGATGAAGCTGGCCAGGGCGGTGATGCCGTGGATGTTGGCGATATCCAGCGGGTACCACACGAAGGCCGGACGGATCCTGTCCTCGCGGCCCAGGACCCGGCGGGCGACTTCGATGTTGGACAGCACGATGTCCTTGGCCAGGACCAGCAGCAGCAGCGGTACCGGCCGCAGGCGGCCGATGCGGGCGAACTCGCGGTCCAGCCGGGCTGCCCAGGGCGGGATCACCAGGCCGAGCGCCGCCGCCAGCAGCACGTTGCCAACCGTGATGCTGTCCATCATCAGCAGCCAGAACACGCAGATGGTCAGGCTGAGCGGTGGCGAGGGCAGCCAACGGCGCAGGTTCATGGCCTCCTCCGTGCCGGCAGGGTATCGCGCACGGCCTCGAGATAGGCAGGCGAGGCGCGCAGCTGCTCGGCCGCGGCCTGCGTGTAGCCCAGCAACGGCGCCGCCAGCAGGCTCATCGCCACGCCGAGGGCCAGCAGCAGTGCGACGGCGGCCGATTCGGTCAGCCGCAGGCGCGGGCGGGTGTGGGCGGCGGCGGCCTGGGTCGCGCCGGGCGTGCCGGTGCGCCAGAAGATGCGGCTGCCGGCCCGGGTCAGCCCGACCACGACCATGAAGCTGCTGGCCAGGATCGCCGGCCAGGCCCAGCGGACGTCGCCGGTCGGCGTCGCCGCCAGGATGGCCGCCTTGCCGATGAAACCCGACAGCGGTGGCAGCCCGGCCACCGATATCGCCGCCAGCAGGTACATCACCCCGGCGGTGCGTCGCATCGCCGGCGGGGCGACCAGCTCGCGGATGTCACTGCTGGCGTCGCCGCGGCCGCGGCGCACCAGGTCGGCCACCATGAACAGGGCGGCGGCGACGAAACTGCTGTGCACCATGTAATACAGGCCGGCCGCGGTGGCGGCGGGCGTGCCCAGGCCGAAGGCGATGAACAGCGTCGAGGCCGAGGCGATCACCAGGTAGGCCACCAGCACCCGCATTCGTGCCGCCGCCAGCACGCCGAGCGCGGCCAGGCCCAGGCCGGCAACCGCGGCTGGCACGATCCAGGTCTGGCCGAAGCCGGCGAAGGCGCCGGCTTCGGGCCCGAACCACAGGCTGCCGACCCGCAGGCTGGCGTAGACGCCGACCTTGGTCATGATCGCGAACAGGGCCGCCACCGCTGCCGGCGCCCGGGTGTAGGCCTCGGGCAGCCACAGATACATGGGCAGAAGCGCCGCCTTGGCGCAGAACACCACCAGCAACAGGCCCAGCGCCGCCTGCACCAGCGGCCGCGACTCCGGCGCCGCGGCGGCGATGCGCGCCGACAGCTCGGCCATGTTCAGGCTGCCCAGCAGGCCGTAGATCAGTCCCAGCGAAATCAGGAACAGGGTGGATGCGGCGATGTTGAAGGCGACGTAGTGCAGGCCGGCGCTCATGCGCACGCCGCGGCCGCCGGACAGCATCAGGCCGTAGGAGGCGATCAGCATCACCTCGAAGAACACGAACAGGTTGAAGATGTCGCCGGTGAGGAAGGCGCCGGCCAGGCCGGCCAGCTGCAGCTGGAACAGGGCGTGGAAATGCGGTGCCCGCCGGTCCCAGCCGGAGCAGGCGTGCAGCAGGCAGGCGGCGCCCAGCAGCGCCGTGGTCAGCACCATCAGCGCCGACAGGCGGTCCGCCATCAGCACGATGCCCAGCCGGGCCGGCCAGTCGCCCAGCAGGTAGAACTGCACGTCGCCGCCGGCGGCGGTGCGGAACAGTGCAATGGCCGCCGCCAGCGTCGCCAGCATGAATACCCAGGCGACGATGCGCTGAACGCGCGTTCCGAACCGGCGGTGTTCGACGAACAGGGATGCCGCCCCGCCGATCATGGGCAGCAGGATGGGCAGGATCGGCAGATGCGCGGTCATCGGCCGGTCTCCTCGCGCTCCCGCGTCAGCGGCTCCTCGGCGTCCACGTGATCGCTGTCGTTGTCGCCCCGGCTGCGCATGGCCAGGACGATGGCCACCGCGGTCATCGCGAAGCTGATCACGATCGCGGTCAGCACCAGGGCCTGCGGCAGCGGGTCGGTGTAGTTGCCGAGATCGGCCTCGACGCCCGGCCGCAGCACCGGCGGCTTGCCGGTGACCAGCCGGCCGCCGGAAAAGATCAGCAGGTTGGCGGCGTAGGACAGCAGGGTCAGGCCGAGGATGACGTCGAAGCTGCGGGCGCGCAGCAGCAGGTAGACGCCGGCGAAAACCAGCACGCCGATGCCGGAGGCGAGCGCCAGTTCCATCAGTCGGCCTCCCCGGTGATCGGCGAACGCCGGCGGGTGTCGATGTAGCCGCGGTGGGCGATCAGCTTCCTCGAGGGTTTGAGCGTGCCCATCATCGAGAGGATCAGCATGGTGCCGCCGAACACCACCAGGTAGACGCCGGCGTCGAACACCATGGCGCTGGCCAGTGGCACGTGCCCGATCAGCGGCAGGTGCAGGTCGGCATGGCCGCTGGTGAGGAAGGGCGTGCCGAACACGAAGGGGACGACGCCGCCGGCAATGGCCACCAGCAGGCCGGCGCCCACACAGCGCACGTAATCGAACCCGAAACGCGATTCCACCGACTGCGCGCCCTGGATCACGTACTGCACCAGCAGGGGCACCGCCAAGGTCAGCCCGGCGATGAAACCGCCGCCTGGCGCGTTGTGTCCGCGCAGGAACAGGAAGATGGATACCACCAGGGTCAGCGGGAACATGATCTGGGCCAGATCGGCCGGCACCGGAAGCGGCACCGGCGGGCCCGGCATCCGCTTCTCCGGCGCCATCCTGGCCCGCCGCAGCAGTGCGTGCACCACCAGGCCGGCGATGCCGTACACGGTGATCTCGCCGAAGGTGTCGAAGCCGCGGAAGTCCACCAGGATCACGTTGACGACGTTGGCGCCCCAGGCCTCGGGCAGGGAGCGGGCCAGGATCTCGCCGGCGATCGTGTCGCGCGGCGACGTCATCATGGCGTAGGCCAGCAGGGCCACGCCGGCGCCGGCGACCAGGGCGATACCGCCGTCGCGCAGCCGCCGCGCCAAGCTGCGTTCGGGTGGCGAGCGCTGCGGCAGGTAGTGCAGGCCCAGCAGCAGTAGCGACAGGGTGACCATTTCCACCAGCAGCTGGGTCAGGGCCAGGTCGGGCGCGGACAGGGCGACGAAGGTGAGGCTGACCGCGAGCCCGGCGCCGCCCAGCACCACCACCGCGATCAGGCGATGGCGGTACAGGGCCAGGGTGGCCAGGGCCGAGCCGACCAGCAGGATCCACAGCACCCAGGCCAGGCGATCCATCGCCCCCTGGCCGGCCAGGCGGGTGCCGAGATCGCCAAGCAGCCCCGCCTCGCCGGCCAGCAGGGGGGCGGCTGCGGCGGCCACCGCCGCCAGCACCAGCCACAGCAGGCTGCGTTGCATGCTGCCGTTGGCGAGGGTGTGGGTGAAGCGTCGGGCCAGGCGGAACAGCGCCTCGATGTTGACCATGAACAGGTGCCGGCCCAGCGAACGGGTGACCACCGCGTGCAGGTCCAGCAACCGGCGCAGGCCGAAATACAGGCAGATGCCGCCGACGATGCCGGCCAGGCTCATCAGCAGCGGTGTGTTGATGCCGTGCCAGACCGCCAGGCTGTACTGCGGCACCGCCTCGCCCAGTACGCCGCGGACGGCAGTGTCGAGCGTCGGCCCGATGGACCATTGCGGCAGCATGCCCACCGCCAGACACAGCAACACCAGCACCGCCACCGGCAGGCGCATGAACCGCGGTGGCTCGTGCGGCTCGCGTTCCACTGCGCGCGGGCCTTTGCCGAAGAAGGTGTCGTGCACGAAGCGCAGGCTGTAGGCCACGCCGAAAACGCCGTAGAGCAGGGCGGCGATGGAGACGAACCAGCGCATGCCGGCGTGACCCTCGATGGACAGGGCCTCGGCGAAGAACATTTCCTTGGACAGGAAGCCGTTCAGCAGCGGGATTCCGGCCATGGCCAGGCTGGCGATGATGGCCAGGGCCGCAGTGGTCGGCATGTGCCGGCGCAGGCCGCCGAGCCGGCGCATGTCGCGGGTGCCGGTTTCGTGGTCGATGATGCCGGCGGCCATGAACAGCGAAGCCTTGAAGGTGGCGTGGTTGAGGATGTGGAACAGGCCGGCCACCACCGCCATCGGCGTGCCCAGGCCGAACAGCAATGTGATCAGGCCCAGGTGCGAGATGGTGGAGTAGGCCAGCAGGCCCTTGAGGTCGTGCTGGAAGATGGCGTTCCAGGCGCCGACCAGCAGCGTGGTCGCGCCGACGCCGCTCACCACGTAGAAGAACAGTTCGCTGCCGGCCAGGGCCGGATGCAGGCGTGCCAGCAGGAATACGCCCACCTTCACCATCGCCGCCGAGTGCAGGTAGGCCGAGACCGGCGTCGGTGCCGCCATCGCATGCGGCAGCCAGAAGTGGAAGGGGAACTGCGCGCTCTTGGTGAACACCGCCAGCAGCACCAGGCCCAGGGCCAGCGGATACCAGGGGCTGGCCAGGATCTGCGGCCCGGCCGCCAGCACGGCGTCCAGCTCGAAGCTGCCGACGATGCGGCCCAGCAGCAGGGCACCGCCGAGCAGGGCCAGGCCGCCGCCGGCGGTGAGGGTGAGCGCCATGCGCGCGCCCTCGCGGGCGTCCTCGCGTTGGAACCAGAAGCCGATCAGCAGGAAGGAGCTGATCGAGGTGAGCTCCCAGAACACCACCAGCAGCAGCAGGTTGCCGGCGGTCACCACGCCCAGCATGGCGCCCATGAACAGCAGCAGGTAGCCGAAGAAACGCGGCATGTGGTCGCGCTCGCCCAGGTAATAGCGGGCGTACAGCACGATCAGGCCGCCGATGGCCAGCACCAGGCCGGCGAACATCCAGGCCAGGCCGTCCAGGCGCAGCGACAGGGCCAGGCCCAGCTCCGGCACCCAGGGCCGCAGGTTGCGCACCACTTCGCCTTCCATCACTCGCGGCGTCAGCCCGGCCAGCAGGGCCAGGCCGGTCAGCGGCGCCAGGCCGGCCAGCCAGGCCGACAGGCGTCGGGCCCGTTCCGGCATCAGCAGCAGGACCAGGGCCAGGACGAAGGGGATGGCGAGGATGGCCTCGAGCATCGCGTTCCTTGCAGGGGCGCGCCGCGGCGGCAGCGCCGCGGGCGACGGGGTCGGGGCACACCGCTTCGTGCGGCGCTGCACGAGTCTACCGCAAGCCGCGCGGGACCGAAGCCCGGCCGGCTATGCTGGTCCGATGGAATCGGCTTCGTCTCTCCCGCGCTCGCCCTGGCTGGTGTTCGGCCTCAGCGGTCAGGTCGGCGATGCCCTGTGCGAATTGCGCGGACGCGATGACCCGCAGTTGCTGGCGGTGTCCCGCGTGGCGCGCCCGGATCGCCCGGGCCTGCGCTGGACGCAGGGCGGCTTGCCCGACTTCGCGCCGGCGCCGGAACCGGCGCCAGCGGCCGTGATCAGCCTCGGGCCCCTGGATCTGTTCGCGCGCTGGTTCGAGGCCTGTCCGCTGGCGCCGGCGCGGGTGGTTGCGCTGGGCTCGACCAGCGTGCACGGCAAGCGCGACTCTCCCGATCCCGCCGAGCGCGCGCTGGTCGAAACCCTGACCGCCGCCGAAGCCCGCCTGGCCGCCGCCGCCGCCGCCCGGGGCACCGCGCTGACCCTGCTGCGGCCGACCCTGGTCTATGGCCGCGGCCGGGACCGGAACCTGAGCCGCCTGGTGCGGCTTGCCCGCCGCCTCGGCTGGCTGCCGCTGCCGGCCGAGGCCCGCGGGCTGCGGCAACCGGTCCATGCCGACGACGTCGCGGCGGCGGTACTGGCCGCGTTGCGCGCGCCGCAAGCCCGGCCCGGCCTGTTCGACCTGCCCGGCGGCGAGACCCTGGCCTACGACGAGATGGTGGCCCGTGCCCTGGCCGCAGGCGCACCCGGGGCGCGCCTGCGGCGCCTGCCCGGGCCATTGTTCCGGGCCGGCGTCAGGCTGGCCCGGTTGAGCGGCCGCCTGGATGTGGCCGGCGAGGGCGTGCTGGCCAGGATGGATCGGGATCTGGTCTATGACGGCGCCCCGGTGAGGGATGCGCTGGGACTGCAGCCGCGGCCGTTCCGGCCCGGTCCGGCATGTTTTCCGGAGGACCGCGACGGCCGTCCCGTCTAGGGCAACACTGAACACGTCCATCCTGGACGTGTTCAGTGGTCGCAAGTCCGGCACATGTCCGGACTTGCTCCCCCGGATCAAGCACTTGCGTGCTTGGTCCGGGGGCGCGCCATCCATGGCGCGCGGGCAACGCTGACTTGATCAGCGTTGCCCTGGGCCATCTGCCCGACCATACGCGGGAGCATTGCCATTTGCTAACGAAGCCTTAAGATGCCTAGAGGAATTGCTCTAGAGTCTGGGGGGAGCCAGAGCCGATGAGACACCTTGCCTTGCCCCGGCCGCGCAGGCCGTCCGATACCGCCGTCGCCGGCGGCACCCGTTTTCAGAAAAGCACGCCCTGACCGAGGAATCACCATGAAGAAGACGATCGCAACCCACGGGCAGGTCGCTCGTGCCCCGCTGGCCGCCGCCGTCGTGCTCGGCCTGATGATGGCTCCGTCCGCCCAGGCCTTCGAGTTCAGCCGCGGCGAGCTCACCGGCAGCTTCGACACTACCGTTTCCTACGGTTATTCCTGGCGCGTGCAGGAGCGCGACGACGACCTCGTCGCCAAGTCCTGGTTCGATCCGCTGCTGTGCGCCCAGAACGTGCCGCTGGGCCCGATCCCGGTCGGCCCCGGCCGCTGCACCGGCTCGGGCGGCGTGCCCGGCTCGCCGGCACAGCTGGCGGCCCTCGGCCGGTTCTCGGCCAACCGCGACGACGGCAACCTCAAGTACGACGACGGCGACGCCATTTCCAGCGCGATCAAGATCACCTCGGAGCTGGGCCTGAACTGGCGCGACTGGGGCGCCTTCTTCCGCGCCACCTACTTCTACGATTTCGAGAACGCCGACCGCGACGACCTGACCCGGGAGGCCAAGGACCGCATCGGCGAGCGTTTCCGCATGCTCGATGCCTTCGTCTACCGCAACTTCGCTCTGGGCGAGGACGGCGGCAAGAACGGCACCATCCGCCTGGGCCGCCAGGTGGTCAGCTGGGGCGAAAGCACCTTCATCCAGAACGGCATCAACGTCATCAACCCGGTCGACCTGTCGGCGCTGCGAGTGGCCGGCGCCGAGCTGAAGGAGGCATTCCTGCCGATCGACATGCTCTGGGGCTCCATCAACCTCACCGACAACGTCTCGCTCGAGGCGCTGTACATGTTCGAGTTCGAGGAGATCGAGATCGACGCCTCGGGCACCTACTTCAGCTCCAACGACTTCGCCTCGCCGGGCGGTACCTACGTGATGCTGGGCTTCGGCACCACGCCGCAGCCGGTCTACAACCCGGAGCGGTTCTGGTCCACCTGCTCGGGCGGTGCCGCCACCTGGGTCACGTCCGACCGTTTCGCCGATCTGGCCGCCCAGTACGGCCCGACCGTCGCCGCCCAGATCATCGGCATCGGTTGCGGCAACGCGGTCGGCCGCAATCCGGACCGCGCCGCCAGCGACTCCGGCCAGTACGGCCTGGCCCTGCGCTGGTATGCCGAGAACCTCAACGAAACCGAGTTCGGCTTCTACTTCCTGAACTACCACAGCCGGGTGCCGCTGCTGTCGGGCATCGCCGTCAGCAACCCGGTGATCGGCGCCGCCTCCGGCCGCTTCTTCGCCGAATACCCCGAGGACATCCAGCTGTACGGCATGAGCTGGAACACCACCCTGCCCGGCGGCGTGGCCTGGCAGGGCGAGATCAGCTACCGGCCGAACCTGCCGCTGCAGGTGGACGACGTCGAGCTGCTGTATGCCGCCCTGTCGCCGCTCAACCCGTTCATCCCGGCGCCGGCGCTGCAGTTCAACAGCCAGCTGGGCCAGTTCGCCCTTGGCCAGGAAGTCCGCGGCTGGCGTGAGCACGAGGTGACCCAGGTCCAGATGACCTTCACCAAGCTGTTCGGCCAGGTGCTGGGCGCCGACCAGATCGCGGTGGTCGGCGAGATCGGCGCCACCGAGGTCTGGGACCTGCCGCCGCAGTCCGAGCTGCGCTACGAGGGCGAGGGCACCGACACCTCGGGCGGCTGCGACGTCGGCGACGTGCTGGCGGCGGGCTTCCCCGGTCCCGGCGCGCTGCTGTTCGGCTGCATGCGCAACCCGCAAACCCTGGACGGCGGTTTCCCGACGTCGTTCTCCTGGGGTTACCGCCTGGCGGCCCGCGCCGAGTACACCAGCGTGTTCGGCAGCCCGGTCACGCTGGCGCCGCGCGTCGCCTTCAACCACGACGTCAACGGCATCACCCCGGGTCCCGGCGGCAACTTCCTCGAGGGCCGCAAGTCCCTGACCCTGGGTCTGGAGGCGATCTACCTGAACCAGTTGGCCTTCGATCTCAGTTACACCCGCTTCAGCGGCGCCGAGCGTTACAACCAGATCCACGACCGCGACTTCGCGGCGTTCACCGTCAAGTATTCCTTCTGAGGCCACAGGGAGGCAGAGGATGAAGACCACGCAGAAGTTCACCCTGGCGGCCCTCGCCGGTGCCGCCGTGCTGGCCACCGGCATGGCCCAGGCCGCGGTCAGCGCCGAGGAGGCCGCCAGGCTCGGTCGCGAGCTCACCCCGGTGGGCGCCGAGAAGGCGGGCAACGCCGCCGGCACCATCCCGGCCTGGGAGGGCGGCATCACCAGTCCGCCGGCGGGCTATCGGGTCGGCACTTTCCACATCGACCCGTATGCCGCCGACAAGCCGCTGTATTCGGTCACGCCGGCCAACCACCAGCAGTACGCCAACGTGCTGACGCCGGGCCAGAAGGCGATGTTCGCCAAGTACCCGAGCTTCCGCATGGACGTGTACCCGACCCGGCGCAGCGCCTCCTTCCCGCAACGCACCTACCAGTTCACCCGCCGCAACGCCACCCAGTGCCAGCTGGTGGCCGACGGCGAGGGCGTGCAGAACTGCGCCGAGGGCTTCCCGTTCCCGATTCCGCGCAACGCCTACGAGGTGATCTGGAACCACAAGCTCAAGTACAAGGGCCTGTCGGTGCTCAGCTACTCCAACCAGGCCGCGCCGACCGCCTCCGGCAACTACACCCTGATCAAGCTCAAGGAGGAGGTGCTGGGGCTGTACTACAAGCCGGGCAACACCTCCGACAACATCAACAACATCCTGCTGTACTTCAAGCAGGAGGTGCTCGGCCCGGCCCGCCTGGCAGGCCAGGTGCTGCTGGTGCACGAGACCCTGAACGCCGCCGCCGCGCCGCGTCAGGCCTGGGTCTACAACCCCGGCCAGCGCCGCGTCCGTCGCGCCCCGAACGTCGCCTACGACAACCCCGGCACCGCCTCCGACGGCCTGCGCACCAATGACATGACCGACATGTTCAACGGCGCCATGGACCGCTTCGACTGGAAGCTGGTGGGCAAGCGCGAGATCCTGGTGCCGTACAACGCCTATCGGGCGCACAGCGACCAGACCAAGGTCGCCGACCTGATCCGCCCGGGCCACCTCAACCCCGACTACATGCGCTACGAGTTGCACCGCGTCTGGGTGGTCGAGGCCACGCTCAAGGAGGGCAAGCGCCACATCAACAGCCGCCGTACCTTCTACGTGGACGAGGACAGCTGGCAGATCATGCTGATCGACCACTACGACGGCCAGGGCAACCTGTGGCGCTACTCCGACGCGCCTTCGGTGAACTACTACGAGGTACCGACCTTCTGGTCCACCCTCGAGACCCATCACGACCTCAAGTCCGGCCGCTACATCACCATGTTGCTGGACAACGAGGACAAGCCGCGCGACTTCGGCTATCAGAGCACCCCGGCGAACTACTCGCCGCAGAACCTGCGCACCTCCGGCGTGCGCTGACATCAGGTGCAGCAAGCCCCGCCGCGCCCGCAAGGGCGCGGCGGCGTTCCGGGCCCGCTGCCGCGGGCCCGCAGGAGGAGACGATGCGCAAGACCCCGAACCATCCGTCGCGCCTGGCCGGCGCCCTCTTGCTGGCGCTGGCGCTGCCGCTGGCCGCCCAGGTCGAGCCTTCCGGCGATCCGGCAACGCCGCCCGGCGAAACGATGTCCGACCAGGACATGGACGGGGACGGCGCGCCGGAAGAAGCGACCCCCGCCATCGCCGCCAACGATCCTTCCATCCTGGACGCGGAGCCGATGCCGAAGGCGGCACGCTCGCTGCTGCTGGACGTGGTACGCACCCCTGCCGGGTTCTTCGCCGTCGGCGAACGCGGCCACGTCCTGGGCTCCGAGGACGGCCGGAACTGGACCCAGCTGCGTGTTCCCACCCGCTCGACCCTGACTGCCGTCGCCGCCTACGACGGCGTGCTCTGGGCGGCCGGGCACGATGGCGTAATCGTGCATTCCACCGACGGCGGCCAGACCTGGACCCGCCGCCGCGCCGCGCCCTGGACCCTGGATACCGTCGACCCGTCCGAGGGCGTGCCGATCATGGACCTGTTGTTCGTGGACGGCATGAACGGTTACGCGGTCGGCGCCTACGCGCTGATGCTGGTGACCCGCGACGGTGGCGTCACCTGGGAGCCCCGCACCGTGGTCGAGCCGGGGCCCGTGCAGGAGGAACCGCAGGTGGTGGCCGACGAGGACAACTGGACCTTCGATGCCGCCGATCTGGAACTCGAAGCCGAGGCCGATCCGCATCTCAACGCCATCGCCCGCACCGAGGACGGCTCGCTGGTGATCGTCGGCGAGCGGGGTGCCTTCTTCCGCTCCACCGATGGTGGCCAGACCTGGGAGCGCAAGCGCCTGCCCTACGAGGGGTCCATGTTCGGCGTGCTGAGTTGGGGCGACCAGCACCTGCTGGCTTTTGGCCTGCGCGGCAACGTGCTGGAGTCGCACGACCTGGGCGACAGCTGGCAGCCGGTTGACACCGGCACCGGCACCAGCCTGATGGGCGGCCAGGCGCTGCCGGAAGGCGGCGCGGTGCTGGTGGGCAGCAACGGACTGGTGCTGATGCGCCCCTACGCCGGCGCGCCCTTCGTCGAGTACCGCTACGAAAACCAGGCCGGCGAGGCGCCCTCGCTGGCCGCCGTGCTGCCGGACGGGCAGGACGGTCTTGTCCTGGTCGGCGACAGGGGCGCCGGCCTGTATCGCCCGCCCGCAGTGACGGAGTAAGCATGAGCCTGCCCAACGCCCAGCCCGGACCGTTCGCCCGCTTCGCGGAGAAGCTGGTCTTCTCCAACCGGCCTTTGATCCTGGTGCTGTTCGCCGCGGTCACCGTCGCGATGCTGTACTTCGCCTCGCAGCTGAAGGTGGATGCCGGCTTCAAGAAGCAGATTCCGCTGCAGCACGAGTACATGCAGACCTTCCTCGAGTACGAGGCCGACTTCGGCGGCGCCAACCGGGTCCTGGTCGCGGTCATCGCCCGCGACGGCGACATGTTCGACCAGAGGTTCATGCGGACCCTGGAGAACGTCACCAACGAGGTCATCAACCTCGACGCCACCGACGACGCCCGCTCCCGTTCGCTGTTCACGCCGAACGTGCGTTTCATCGAGGTGGTCGAGGACGGACTGAGCGGCGGCAACGTCATTCCGGCCACCTTCACTCCCAACGTCGAGGGCTTTCAGGCCACGGACGAGGACTTCGAGACCATCCGCGGCAACATCGTCAAGGCCGGCATCGTCGGCCGGCTGGTCGCGCGCGACTATTCGGGCGCGATGATCTGGGCCGACCTGATCCCGGAAAGCGACGTCAACAAGGTGGATTACCAGGAGGTCGCCCGACAGTTCGAGGCGATCCGCCAGAAGTACGAGGACGAGCACCACAGCGTCCATATCATCGGCTTCGCCAAGATGGTGGGCGACATCAGCGACGGCGCCCGTTCGGTGGTCAAGTTCTTCGCCCTGACCATCGCCTTCACCTGGCTGCTGCTGTTCCTGTACTCGACCTCGGCCAAGCTGGCCAGCCTGACCGTGTTCGCGGCCATGGTCTCGGTGGTGTGGATGCTGGGCGCGTTGCAGCTGATGGGCTTCGGCATAGACCCGATGAACATGCTGACGCCGTTCCTCATCTTCGCCATCGCGGTCAGCCACGGCGAACAGATGATCAACCGCTTCCGCGGCGAGATCTTCTTCGGCGGCCTGGAGGAGGGCACCGTGGACGAGCTGAGGGCCAAGGCCTCGCTTGCGCATCCGCCGCTGGAGGCCGCCCGCAACGCCTTCCGCATGCTGCTGGTGCCCGGAACCGTGGCCCTGCTGGCCGGCTGCATCGGCTTCGGCGCCATCATGGTCATCCCGATAGACATGGTGCGCGAGCTGGCCATCACCGCCACCGTGGGCGTGGCCCTGACCATCCTGACCGACCTGGTGCTGCTGCCGGTGCTGCTCAGCTACACCCGGTTGCGCAACCTGGACCGCAAGCGCGAGTACCGCCTGCGCCAGCTGACCCGCTTCGACCGGATCTGGGCGGCGCTGGCCAGGCTGAGTAAACCTTCGCTGGCCGCCCTGGTGGTCGCCATCGGCCTGGCCGGCTGGTACTTCGCCTGGCAGCACGGCAACAAGGTCATGATCGGCGATGCCCAGCAGGGCGTGGCCGAGCTGCATCCGGACGCGCGCTACAACCAGGATGCGGTCCTGATAAGCGAGAAGTTCTCGCTCGGCGTGGACATCATGAACGTCATCGCCGAGGCCGGGCCGTCGGCCTGCACCACCAGCTACCCGGCGATGGAGCTGATCGACCGTTTCGCCTGGCACATGGAGAACGTGCCGGGCGTCGAGCAGGTGATCACGCTGCCGGCCGCCGCCAAGCTGGTGAATGCCGGCTGGAACGACGGCTCGCTGCGTTGGCGGATCCTGCCGCGCGACCCGGACACCCTGCGCCAGGCGACCCAGAACTTCGAGACCGACTCCGGCCTGCTCAACGCCGACTGCAGCGCCATGCCGGTGACCATCTTCACCTCCGACCACAAGGCCGACACCATCGACCGCCTGGTCGGCGCGGTGAAGGAGTTCCGCCAGGCCAACGGCGCCTACGTGGACGGCAACCTGCGCGAGCGCCTGGCCGAACAGGCCGCCGAGGAGCCCGGCTTCACCAGCGACAAGGTCAACCTGCGCCTGGCCACCGGCAATCTGGGCGTGATGGCCGCCACCAACGACACCGTGCGCGCGTCCGAGCACGTGATCCTGTACCTGCTCTACGCGGCGGTGTTCCTGATGTGCTGGATCAGCTTCCGCAACCCGCTGGCGGCCTTGTGCGTGCTGCTGCCCCTGATCCTGGTGACCGAGCTTGGCCACTCGCTGATGGTCGAGCTGGACATCGGCATGAAGGTGAACACGCTGTGCGTGGTCGCCCTCGGCGTCGGCATCGGCGTGGACTACGGCATCTACATCTTCGCCCGCATGCGCGAAGCCATGCAGCAGGGCCGCGGCGTCGCCGAAAGCTACTTCATCGCCCTGAAAACCACCGGCATCGCCATCTTCTACACTGCCCTGACCCTGGCAGTGGGCGTGGCGATGTGGATCTTCTCGGACCTGAAATTCCAGGCCGACATGGGCGTGATGCTGACCTTCATGTTCGTGGTGAACATGGTGGCCGCCATCATCTTCCTGCCCGCCCTCTGCCGCTGGCTGCTGCGTCCGCGCGAGAAGGACGACTGGCGGCCCCGGCTGTGAGCCGGGTCCGCCTGGCCGCCTAGATGTCCTCGGCGGCCGGCACGGGCCTGGCCCTGGCCCGGCCGCGCATGGCGATGGCCAGCACGCCGCCCAGCACCATGGCCGCGCCCAGCCACAGGCGCGGCCCCGGCCGGTCGCCCCAGAAGGCGATGCCCAGGCCGATCGCCATCACCGGCGCCAGCAGCAACCAGGGCGTGACCATGGCCACCGGGTAGCGGCGGACCAGCAGGTAATACATGCCGTGCCCGAACAGGCTGGACACCAGGGCCGAGTAGGCCACGCCGCCCCAGCCTTTCCAGCCGGCCTCGCCGGCCGCCGCCCAGGCGCCGGGCTCCAGCAGGGCGCTCAGGCCGAACAGGGGCAGTACGCCGACCACGGCGATCCAGCCCTGCTGGCTGAACAGGCTCTGTCCGGCCAGGCCGCGCATCAGCACCGTGCCCACGGCCAGGAAGAACGCCGACACCAGCATCAAGGCCAGCGATGCCGGCGCATCCAGCACCAGCGGGTCCAGGCCAAGCACCAGGATGCCGGCGAAGCTCAGCGCGATGGCCGTGCCGGTGCGCCAGGCAAAGCGTTCGCCCAGCCACCACCAGGCCAGCAGCGCCGCCATCGGTACGTAGCTCTGCATCGCCACGGCCGGCGAGGCCAGGTCGCCGGCCAGCTTCAGCGCCCAGAAGCTCAGGCCGAAGTGCAGCACGCCCGTGCTCAGGCAGATCGCCAGCAGCCGCGGCCATTGCCCGGGCGCTGGCGCCCTCAGGAAGGGGGCAAGCAACACCGACAGCAGGGCAAGCCTCAGCGCCGTGAACAGCAGGGGTGGCAATTCGGTCAGCGCATGCGCCGAGCTGAGGAAGTTGCCCGCCCAGGCCAGGCAGACCAGCAGCACCAGCAGGATGTCGCGCGGGCTCATGCCGGGGCGAGACAAGCCAGGAGCGGCCGGGCGGGGGCAAAAAGTTGCCGGCGGGCCCGGCAACAGGCAAAGTCCCGGGGCGCGCGATGCTGATCATCATGCTGATTGCAGCGGTGATCGGCGTCCTGATTGGCGCCCTGATCCTGAAGTTCGTCATCAAGCTGCTGGAGAAGTTCTCGCCGTCCTATGGCAAGAGCATCCTGGTGGTGATCCTGTCCTTCGTGCTCGGCTTCATCGTCAACATCGTGCTGACCATGCTGCTGATGGGCGGCGGCGCGGCGATGGACCCGACCGACCCGGGCGCGGCCGCGGCCCTGGGCGGCGCCTCGTTGCTGGTGATGGGCCTGAGCATCGTCGCCAGCGTGCTGATCTACGCCTTCGTCATCAACCTGCTGGTCAAGCGCCCGGACGGCAGCGCCTTCGGCTTCGGCCGGGCCCTGCTCAATGCCCTGGTCTACATGATCGTGATGGTGGTGCTGGGCCTGATCATCGGCATCATCTTCGGCATCGTGTTCGGCGCCGCGATGATGGGTGCCGCCGGCATGGGCTGAGGCCGTACCGCCCGGCAACACGGGGCGCGGGCGGTTCGCCGCCCGCGCCTTCTTCGTTCCCGCCGCCCGGCCCTGACGGCTCCGGGGTGCCGGCATCCTCACCAGCGCCAGCCCAGCCGCTTGTACAGCTTGCTCAGGGTCCACAGCGGCCCGATCAGCAGGTAGACCAGATCGGTGAAGAAACTCGGTCGTCGGCCTTCGATCCTGTGGCCGATGAACTGGCCGATCCAGGCGATCACGAACACGCCCAGGGCCAGCCAGAACAGGCCGGCATTGCCCAGGCTGTCATACAGGAAGCGGTTGAGGAAGCCGAAGGCCAGAAAGACCACCAGCGCGCCCAGGGCCAGCCGGCGCGACAGCCGCCAGTACCACAGCCAGGCGGCGAACATCGCCAGCGCCATCCAGGCGCCGGGACGCAGCAGGGCTTCGGGCACTGGGACGGTCCAGAGCAGGGCGGTGACCGTCCAGACGATGGCCGGCACGCAGACCAGGTGGATGGCCTGGTTGGTCGGGTGCTGGTGGTCGCCGGCGTAGCTGTGCAGGTAACGGTCTATCGGCCGGCGCGGGTCCGGGGTTTCGGCGAGCTCGGGCGTGGCATTCATGGCGGGCTCCGCGTGTGTGCGCCCGGCCATGATAGCCGGCGCGGCGGCGCCCGGTTCAGTCCAGGACGATGCCCGCCAGGCGTTCCAGGGCTTCGGCGTACTTGCGGCGGGTGCCCTCGATCACCCCGGCGGGCAGGCGCGGTCCGGGCGCGGTCTTGTCCCAGTCCAGGGTTTCCAGGTAATCGCGCACGAACTGCTTGTCGTAGCTGGGCGGGCTGATGCCGACCCGGTACTGGTCGGCCGGCCAGAAGCGCGAGCTGTCCGGTGTCAGCATTTCGTCCATCACGTGCAGCACGCCATTGTCGTCCAGGCCGAATTCCAGCTTGGTGTCGGCGATCAGGATGCCGCGTTCCAGGGCATGGGCGGCGGCGAACTCGTAGATGGCCAGGGTGGCCGAGCGCAGCTGCTCGGCCAGCTCGGCGCCGATCAGGCGTACCACGTCGTCGAAGGCGACGTTCTGGTCGTGCTCGCCGACGGCGGCCTTGGTCGAGGGTGTGAAGATCGGCTCGGGCAGGCGCTCGGCCATTTGCAGGCCGGGCGGCAGCTTGATGCCGCAGACGGCGCCGGTGCGCTGGTAGTCCTTCCAGCCGGTGCCGATCAGGTAACCGCGGGCGATCGCTTCCACCGGCACCGGGCGCAGGCGCTTGGTGACCACCGAGCGCCGCACATACCGGGCCGGGTCCACGCCGGCCGGCAGCACCGCCGCCACGTCCTCGCCGGTGAGATGGTTGGGCATCAGGTGGGCAGTGCGCCTGAACCAGAAGTTGCTGATCTGGCAAAGCATCTCGCCCTTGCCCGGGATCGGGTCCGGCAGCACCACATCGAAGGCCGACAGGCGGTCGGTGGCGACCATCAGCAGGCGCCGGCCCGGCAGTTCGTACACGTCGCGGACCTTGCCGCGATGCAGGAGCTTGAGGCCGGGCAGGTCGGAGGTGTGCAGGACGGTGGGCACGGCGGCCTCGTCGGCGGGAAGGGGCGACATTGTACGGTTCGCGCGGCCGGGAAACAGGGGGCCGGCTGCTAGAATCGGCGCATGCGCCAGATCCCCCTGTCCATCGCCCTGATCCTGCCTCTGCTCGCCGCCTGCGCCGAGGGTCCGGCCGCCGCCGCCCAGGCGGGTTCGGAAGGTCCGGCCGCCCGGGCCGGTGCGCAAGCACCTGCCGCCGCCTCGACGCCCGAACGGCCGCCGGCCAAGCTGGGGCTGTGCGTGGCCTGCCACGGGGAGGACGGCGTCAGTCGCGTTGCCGGCACCCCGCACCTGGCCGGCCAGGACGGCCTGTACCTGCGGCGTGCCCTGCAGGACTACCGCAGCGGCCGGCGCCAGCACGTGCCCATGAGCAGCCTGGCCAACAGCCTGCAGCCCGCCGACATCGAGGCGCTTGCGGCCTGGTATGCCTCCCGGCCCGGCTTCGCCGCCGCGGGGGTGGCGCCGTGAGGTGGTACGGCAAGCTGCTGGGCTTCATCGCCGGCTGGCTGCTGCTGCGGCATCCGGCCGGCGGCGTGCTCGGCGCCCTGATCGGCCATGCCTTCGACGCCGACTGGTTCCGGCCGAAGAAATACGACCCCTACAAGGTGCTGGGCCTGTCGGCCGATGCCAGCGAGGCCGAGATCGACCGCGCCTACCGCCGGCTGATCACCCAGTACCACCCCGACCGCCTGGGCGGCGTCGCCGAGGACCTGCGCCGCCAGGCCGAGGAGAAGGCCCGCGAGATCAACGCCGCCTACGACGCCATCCGCAAGCTGCGCAGCAAACCCTGAGGCCGCCATGTCCGACTGCATCATCGCCCCGTCCATCCTCTCGGCGGACTTCGCCCGGCTCGGCGAGGAGGTGGACGCCGTGCTGGCCGCCGGCGCCGACTGGGTGCACTTCGACGTGATGGACAACCATTACGTGCCCAACCTGACCATCGGCCCGATGGTCTGCGAGGCGCTGCGCAAGCACGGCGTGAAGGCGCCGATAGACGTGCACCTGATGGTCAGGCCGGTGGACCGCATCGTGCCGGATTTCGCCAGGGCCGGCGCCAGCCTGATCAGCTTCCACCCGGAAGCCAGCGAGCACGTGCACCGCACCATCCAGTTGATCAGGTCGCAGGGCTGCCAGGCCGGCCTGGTGCTGAACCCGGCCACGCCGGTGGAGGTGCTGGACTGGGTGCTGGCGGACCTGGACCTGGTGCTGCTGATGTCGGTGAACCCGGGGTTCGGCGGTCAGGACTTCATCCCCTCGGCCCTGGAAAAGCTGCGCCGGGTGCGGGAGCGCATCGACCGCCTGGGCAAGCCGATCCGCCTGGAGATCGACGGCGGCGTGAAAGCCGAGAACATCCGCGAAATCGCCGCCGCCGGCGCCGACACCTTCGTCGCCGGCTCCGCCATCTTCAAGGCCCCCGACTACGCCGACGTCATCTCCCGCATGCGTTCCGAGGTCGCTGCCGCTCGCGGGAGGTGATTGTTTTGCCGCGGATTTACGCGGCAAGAACCTCTTCTTCAACCGCTTCGAAACTCAGGACGTAGCGCAGGGGCCCGCGCGGGGTCGTCGCGTCGAAGGGCCAGCAGGTGACGAGGATGAGGCGGTGCCCGGCCGCGTAGGGGTCGAGGCGGGTTTCGCGGGCGTCGGCGATGTGGGTCGAGGCAAGGCGGTAGCGGCGCAGGCCGGCGCCGGTTTCCAGTTCCACTTCGTCGCCCGGCCGCAGGTGCCGCAGCCAGGCGAAATGGGTATCGCGGTGGCCGCTGATGATGGTGGCGCCGTGGCCGCTGCCCGGCGCGGCGCTGGCGGCGGCCCAGCCAGGGCCGAAGGCGAGGGCGCGGCCGTCGTCGCCCGCCAGCACCACCTGGTCCACGCCCAGTTTCCTTTGCCGCAGCCGCGCCACCGCGTGGGTGTCGGCCCAGGGCCAGGGCCGGCGCACGCCGCCATCGGCGCGGTTGGCCTCCCAGCTTGCGCGCAGCAGCGCCTGCGACAGCGCCGCCTTGGCCGGCATCCAGACCGCGTGCAGGGCCAGCGCGACCGCGGCCAGGCCCAGCCAGCGCGCCAGGCGTCGGTGCGGTGGTGGGACGTCCCTGTCCCGAGATTGCGTCCGTGATGCGGAACGGCGGCGATCGGCCCGGTCGGCGCCGGGTGCCGCGCACGGGCGGGTGTCGGCGGCATGCAGGCTGCGGCTGGCCACGGATGCCTCGGCCCGGCTGGCGTCGGGCGTCTCCGCTTCGAGGCGGCTAGCCATCGTCTCGGCTCGCCGGACTCAGCGCGGCCAGCGGCGCGGGGCCGGATCGCGCAGCGGCCGCGGCCGCCGGCGATGCCTGCGCTCCGTCGTGGCGAAGGGCCAGCCCATGTGCCGCAGGGCGATGGCGGTGGACCGTTCGCCGGCATTCGGCGCCGCCTCCGTCGGCGCAGTGGTGAAGGTGTCGCGGTTCTCGATTACCAGGATCATGACGGGGTTCCTCCGGGTTCAGGCCGTCGCGTCTTCGCGCAACAGGCAGAGCATCACGGTGCAGACAAGGCAGGCGATCAGGCGGGCGGTCATGCTTCAGTTCCTCCGGTGCAGCAGCAGGGCACCCAGGCCGAGCAGCAGGGCGAGCAGCAGTTCGCGCGACCAGCCGGTGCTGCCCTGGGCCAGGGCCAGGGAGCCGTCGGGCGTGGCATTGGCGATGCGGGTGCTGCCCAGGCTTTCGCCCCCGGGCCGCGCCGGCGTGCGATCCACGGCCACCAGGCTGGTGTAGCGGCTGACCAGGCCGTGTCGCAGGGCGACGTCGAGGATCTGCGGGCGCAACTCGCCCTCGTCGCCGCCGCGGCGCAGGCGGTCTTCCAGCTCGTCGATGCGGGCGCGGGCCCAGAGCCGCGCCACGCCAGGCGCCGGCGCCACCGATTCGGCGCCGAGCGGGATCTGCCGGCTCCAGGGCTGCGGACCCAGGCCGCGCACGGTGACGACGCCCTGCAGCCGTTCCAGCCGTGCCACCACCTGCAGCGCCTCGCCGCGGTAGAGGTCGGGGATGCGACGGGGATAGGCCTCGGCCACGCCCGGCCAATCCACATGGACGTCGCGAAGGGCAGGGTGATCGAGCTTGGCCAGCAGGCCATCCATGGCCTCGGCCACTTCGTTGACGTCGCGCACCAGCACCTGGCTGCCGCGGCCGAGTTCGGCGGCCTTGCGCAGGAAGTGACCATTGGGGGCGCTGCCGATGCCGACCGGGAACAGCCTCGCCTCGCCGCGTTCGTTCTCGATGAGGCGCAGCAGTTCGTCCTCGTTGCCGACCGCGGCGTCGGTGGCCAGCACCACCTGGCGCAGGTAGCCGGTCGGCGCGGCGCCCTGGAACGCGGCCCGCAGCGCCGGCAGCATTTCGGTGCCGCCGTCGGCGCGCAGCGAGCGCACGAAGGCGCGGGCCCGGGCCACCGCCGCCGGCTCGGCCGGCACCGGCCCGGGGAAGAGCAGTTCGAAGCTGTCGTCGAAGCGGATCACGTTGAAGCGGTCGCCGGGGCGCAGCCGGGCCAGGGCGCGGTCGGCGGCCTCGATGGCCTGGGCCATGGACGCGCCGGTCATCGAACCGGAGGTGTCGACCACCAGGATCAGCTCGCGCGGCAGCGGCGGCGTTTCCAGCGTCGGCGGCACCAGCATCACCAGGGCGTAGTCCTCGCCGCCGACGCGGTCGGTGAAGACGGCGCTGCGCGGAGCCCGGCTGGGCACCGGCTCCCAGCGCAGTTCGAACTCGCGGTCGCCGGGTACCACCCCGGCGGCCAGCGTCACCCGGTAGGTGTAGCCCTCGGCCGCCACTGTCACCGCATGCGTGGGACTGCAGATGGATTGCAGCGGCAGGCCTGGCTCGACCTCGGCGGTCAGGGCCACGGTCGGAGGGAGGGCGCCGTGCGCGGCCTGCGCGGCCGCGGCCATCGGCAGCCGCTCGGGATCGCGCGGGCCGGCCTGGTCGGTCTCGCGGTCGGGCAGGTAGCGCGGGGTCAGGCTCAGCGGCAGGTGCAGGGAGAAGACGCCGTCGCGGTAGCGCACCGGCTGCCAGTAACGCACCTCGATCTCCACTTCCTCGCCGGGGCCGATGTTGGCGACCGCAGTGCTGAACAGGTTGGGGCGGTTCTGCCCGACCAGGCTGGCGCGCAGGCCGGCGGCCGCGGCGGCCTCGTAGGTGGCGCGGGCCTGTTCCTTCTCGCGGATCTCGCCCTCGATCAGGCGCTCGCCCACGCGCAGGCTCAGGCCGCCGACGGCGGCGTTCTCCGGCAGGGGCAGCAAGTAGCGGCCCTCGCGCCACTGGCTGGCATCGTTGCGGTAGGTCTGGCGCACGCTCACTTCGGCCAGCAGGCCGTGCACGCGCATGTGCACGGTGGTGTCCATGGCCAGGCTGGCGATCCAGCGGCCATCCCCGTGCAGCAGCAGGCCGTGATCCGGCGTCTCCAGCCCGCCGGTGGCGCCGGCCAGCGGCGCCAGCAGCATCAGCAAGCCGGCCAGCCAGGCCTGCAGGTACGCGCGGGCAGGGCGACGGAACATGCGGGGTTTGCGGGTGATTCGATGGCTTGGCATGGCGGCCTCCCTGGGGGTGGGGCCATGACAGCGCCGCAGCCGGTCCTCGCCGGGGCCGGTCGCGGGCGGGACGGTGGCGAAATCTGGCGATTCGCGGGCAACGCATTGCCGGCGCCGGGACGGCTGGCTAGGCTGGCCGCCATGTCACGCATCGTCGCCATCGTCGAGGACGAACCCGCCATCCGCGACAACTATGCCGAGGCATTGCGTCGGCACGGTTACGCGGTCCAGGCCTACGCTGGCCGGGCCGAAGCCCGCGCCGCCTTCGCACTGAAGCTGCCGGACCTGGTGATCATCGACGTCGGCCTGGGCGACGAACCGGAGGGCGGCTTCGACCTGTGCCGGGAGCTGCGGGCGCGTTCGGCCAGCCTGCCTATCCTGTTCCTGACCGCGCGCGACTCCGACTTCGACGTGATCTCGGGCCTGCGCCTGGGCGCCGACGACTACCTGAGCAAGGCCACCAGCCTGCCGCAGCTGACCGCGCGCATCCACGCCCTGTTCCGCCGCCTTGACGCGCTGACCGGGCCGGCGGCGGCGCGCGAACAGGTGTTCCGGCTGCGCGGGCTCACCCTGGAAGTCGAGCGCATGCGGGTGACCTGGAACGGCGCCGAGGTCGCGCTGACGGTCACCGAGTTCTGGATGGTGCACGCGATGGTGCGTTATCCCGGCCACGTCAAGAGCCGCGAGCAACTGATGCGCGAGGCGCAGGTGGTGGTGGACGACGCCACCATCACCTCGCACATCAAGCGCATCCGGCGCAAGTTCCAGGCCCTGGATCCGGCCTTCGACGAGATCGAGACCGTGCACGGCGCCGGCTACCGCTGGCGGGCCTGAGATGTCGCTGCGCGCCAAGCTGCTGCTGGTGGCGCTGTCCATCCTGGCGCTGCCCTGGGCCGGCTGGCGCTTCGTGCGTGAAATGGAGGGGCTGCTGCGTCAGGGCCAGGAACAGGCCCTGCTGGCCTCGGCCGAGGCCATGGCCCGCGGCATCGCGGTGCGGCCGGGAGCGCTGCCGGCGGTGGGACCGGGCTGGTTCGCGCACGGCCTGGACTACGCGCCGCGGCTGGACGGCCGGGCCGACGACTGGCAGGGCGCTGCCGACGGTCCCACCGGCTTCGGCGAGGGCGGCTGGCTGCGGGCCAGCGTGGCGCGCGCCGGCGGGCAAGTGTTCCTGCTGCTGGACGTGGACGATGCCAGCAGGCAGCGCGGCGAGGCGCATTGGCCTGGTGACCTGGAGTTCGACCGTCTGCGCCTGCGCCTGCGCACGAACAACGGCGAGTACCTGCTGCGCCTGGCCAACGGCGAGGCCGGCCCGCTCAAAGTGGCCGGCGAGGACGGCCTGCCGCCGCCCTTCCGCGTCGAGGGCTGGTGGCGGGAGCGTGCCGGCGGCTACACGGTGGAACTGGCGTTGCCGCAGGATCTTGGCCTGCGCGCCCTGGGCGTGGAGGCGCGCGACCTCGATGCCGCGGGTCGGCGTCGGCTGGCCGGCAGCCTGGAGGCGGTGCAGGGAGCGCAGCTGATCCAGGCTTGGCCGCTGCACGGTTACGTCGGCGCGCTGGAGCCGGTACTGCAGGCCCTGACGCCGCCGGGCATGCGTGCGCGCCTGGCCGACCGCCAGGCCTGGGTGCTGGCGCGGGCCGGCGCCATCGCTGCCGATCCCAGCGAGGACGATCTGCTGCCCTGGCGGCGCGGCCTGTACCGGGCGCTGCTGTTCCGCGACGTGGACGAGACCGCCGCCGACCGTGCCGACGCCCGCGGCATCGCCCGCGAGGAAGTGGCGCAGGCCATCGCCGGCACGGCCGCGGTGGCCTGGCGGCGCGATCCCTACGGCGCGCGCCTGCTGCTGTCGGCGGCGGTGCCGGTGCGGGTGGACGGGCAGGTGCGGGCGGCGCTGCTGCTGGAGCGCTCGAATTCGGAGGTGCTGCTGTTGACCGACCAGGCCTTTTCCGACCTGCTGGGCGTCAGTCTGCTGGCCTTCGGCATCAGCGGCGGCGCCCTGCTGTGGTACGCCTCGCGCCTGGCCGGCCGCATCCGCCGCCTGCGCGATGCCGCCGAGAAGGCGCTGGACCGCGAGGGCCGGGTCACGCCCTTCCCGCGCGCCAGGGCCCGCGACGAGATCGGCGACCTCTCGCGCAGCTTCGCCGGTCTGCTCGACCAGGTGGCCGGCTACACCGACTACCTGCGCTCGCTCTCCGGCAAGCTCTCGCACGAGCTGGGCACGCCGCTGGCGATCGTCCGCACCTCGCTGGACAACCTCGACAGCGCCGGTCTGCCGGCCGAAGCCCAGCCCTACCTGGGCCGGGCCCGCGACGGCGTAGAACGCATGGGCAAGCTGGTGCGGACCATGAGCGAGGTGACCCGCATCGAACACGCCATCGCCGTGGCCGAACCCGAGGACTTCGACCTGCGCGCCTTGCTGGCCGACTGCGCCGAGGCCTACCGCGGCCTGCTGGCGCCGCGCGAGCTGTGGGTGGACCTGCCTGAGGGGCCGCTGCCCTTCCGCGGCGCGCCGGAGCTGATCGTGCAGGCCCTGGACAAGCTGGTGGACAACGCCCGCGGCTTCTGCCCGGAGGACGGCTGGGTGCGGCTGACGCTGGCGCGGGAAGGCGGGGGCGCGCGTGTTTCGCTGGCCAATGCCGGCCCCTTGCTGCCGGAGGCCATGCGCACCCGGCTGTTCGACTCCCTGGTGAGCCTGCGCGAGAAGCCGCGCGGCAGCGAGGGCGCCCCCCACCTCGGTTTCGGCTTGTACGTGGTCCGTCTGGTAGCCGAACTGCACCGTGGCCACGCCGAAGCCCGCAACCTTCCCGACGCCACCGGCGTCGAATTCACCCTCCACCTGGATTTGATCTGACCCTTTGTTGTGACCCTTTGTTGCGACCCTGGGGTCAGATCAAAGGGTCAGATCAAAGGGTCAGATCAAAGGGTCAGATCAAAGGGTCAGATCAAAGGGTCAGATCAAAGGGTCAGATCAAAGGGTCAGATCAAAGGGTCAGATCAAAGGGTCAGATCAAGAGGTGATATGGGATACTGCGGGCCTGCCCATGGAGGTGACGTGATCAGCGCGGAGGAGTTCCAGCGGCTGGCCGCGGAAGGCCATACCCGCATTCCGGTGGTGAGGGAGATCCTGTCCGACCTGGACACGCCGCTCACCGTCTATCTCAAACTGGCCGACGGCCCGCATGCCTATTTGCTGGAATCGGTGGAAGGCGGCGAGACCTGGGGCCGTTACTCCATCATCGGCCTGCCTGCGCGCCGCACCTGGACCTTCCGCGGCCACAGGCTCGAAACCTGTGACCACGGCGAACTAGTCGAGACCCGCGAACTCGCCGACCCGCTGGCGGAAGTGGACCGCCTGCGTGCCGCCTACCGGGTGCCGCGCCTGCCCGGCCTGCCGCCCTTCACCGGCGGCCTGGTCGGCTACTTCGGCTTCGAGGCCATCGGCTGGATCGAACCGCGCCTGGCCGAAGGCGGTCCGCCCGATACCCTGGGCACGGCCGACGCCTTCCTCATGCTCAGCGAGGAAGTAGCGGTGTTCGATACCCTCAAGGGCCGGCTCTACCTGGTGGTGCACGCCGATCCGGCCGAACCGCAGGCCTACGCCCGCGCCGCGCGCCGCCTCGACCAGCTGGCGCACCGCCTGCGCCACGCCGGCCCCAGCTATCCCGACCTGCCCGGCGCCGAGCCGCCGGCCGAGGCCGACTTCGTCTCCGGCTTCACCCGCGAAGGCTTCCTTGCCGCGGTAGCGAAATGCAAGGAATACATCCGCGCCGGCGACATCTTCCAGGTGGTGCTCAGCCAGCGCCTGAGCGTGCCTTTCCGCGCCCGCCCGCTCGACGTCTACCGTGCGCTGCGAGCGATGAATCCCTCGCCCTACATGTATTTCCTCGACCTCGGCGACACCCAGGTGGTGGGCAGCTCGCCCGAGGTGCTGGTACGCCTGCAGGGCGGCCGAGTCACCGTGCGCCCGATCGCCGGCACCCGCCCGCGCGGCGCCACGCCAGAGCAGGACACAGCACTCGAGGCCGAGCTGCTGGCCGATCCCAAGGAGCGCGCCGAGCACCTGATGCTGGTGGACCTGGGCCGAAACGATGTCGGCCGCGTCGCCGAGCCGGGCAGCGTGCGCCTGCCCGAGAGCTTCGTGATCGAGCGCTACTCGCACGTGATGCACATCGTCAGCGAAGTGTGCGGCACCGTGCGCGAAGGACTGGGCTTCTCCGACGTGCTCAAGGCCACCTTCCCGGCTGGCACCGTCAGCGGCGCACCCAAGGTGCGCGCCCTGGAGATCATCCGCGAGCTGGAACCGGTCAAACGCGGCATCTACGCCGGCGCCGTCGGCTACCTCAATTGGTGGGGCGAGGCCGACACCGCCATCGCCATCCGCACTGCCGTCATCCAGGATGGCAAGCTGCACGTGCAGGCCGGCGCCGGCATCGTCCACGACTCCGACCCGGTGATGGAGTGGGAGGAGACGCTGAACAAGGGCAGGGCCCTGTTCCGGGCGGTGGCGCAGGCGGCTGGGGGCCTATAACCTCGGCGCGTGGCCCTGGCTCCGCGAAACCTGCTGGAACGCCTTCGCCCCCGGCGCGCCGGGTTGCGCCTGTGGCTTGGCCTGAGTTACGGCCTGCTGGCGCTGGCACTGGTGGCGGCGCTGTCGTCGCTGGTGCAGCGTGTCGCCGGCCAGAAGTTGCGTGGCGACATCGGTCTGCGCCTGGAAACCAATGCCCGTACCCTGGCCGACCGTTTCGACGAGGGCCTGTTCGAGCGCCTGAACGACGTGCGCGCCCTGGCCCTGCTGCCGGGCATGGACGATCCCTTGCGCAACGAGGAAACCCTGCGCGATCTGTTCAGCCTGATGCAGCTGAACTACCCGGACTACGCCTGGATAGGCGTTGCCGACGCCTCCGGCGAAGTGCTGGTGGCCAGCCGCGGCCTGCTCGAGGGTCGCGACGTGTCAGACCGCCCCTGGTTTCAGTCCGCCCGACGCGAGCCGCATGTCGGCGACCTGCGGGAAGCACCCATGCTGGCCGAGGTGCTGCCGGTGCCGGCCGGCGAGCCGCTGCGCCTGATCGACGTCGCGGCGCCCATCCATGACGACCACGGCGTCGTGGTCGGGGTGATCGCCGGGCGCCTGTCTTCCAGCTGGGCCGAGACGATGCGCCAGTCCCTGCGCCAGCCGATGGCCGAGCGCGACCCGGCGGAAGTGTTCGTACTCGACCGCGGCCGCCGCGTGGTGCTGGGACCGGAGGCCTGGCGCGACCAGGTGCTCGAGCTGCCCTCGGCCAGGGCCGCGGCCTCCGGCCGGCACGGCTCGAGCCTGGAATCCTGGCCCGACGGCAAGGAATACCTGGTGGGTTATGCGCCGACCATGGGCCGGCCCACCTTCGAGTCCCTGGGCTGGACCGTGCTGGTGCGCAAGGACGCGGACCTGGCCCTGGCGCCGGTGGCCGACCTCACCCGGCAGATCTGGCTGCTGTCGCTGGCCATTGCCTTGTTGTTCCTGCTGGTCGCCAGCCTGGTCGCCCGCGTCATCGGCGCACCCTTGCGCGAGCTGGCCCAGGCGGCCCAGCGGATCCGCGCGGGTGAACCCGGTGCCACCTTTCCGCCAGAGCGTGGCTACCGCGAAGCGTGGCAGCTATCGGAGGCATTGCGCACCCTGGTGGAAGAACTGACCCGGCACCAAGCCGACCTCACCCAGTTGAACCGCGAGCTGGAACAGCGCGTGCGCGAACGCACCCAGGAGCTCAACGAAGCCAATGCGCAGCTGGAGGTGCTGGCCATGACCGATGCCCTGACCGGCCTGGCCAACCGCCGCCGCTTCGGCGACCAGCTGGCGCGCGAGGCCAGCCGCGCTGCCGAGATCGGCAAGCCGTTGGCCCTGATTTGCCTGGACATCGACCACTTCAAGAGCATCAACGACCGTCACGGCCATCCGGCCGGCGATGCCGTCCTGCGCCGCATCGCCCTGCTGCTGGAAGAGCAGGTGCGCGGCAACGACTTGCTCGCCCGCATCGGTGGCGAGGAATTCGCCGTGTTGGCGGTGGATACGCCCCTCGGCGCCGCCGCCCAGCTGGGCGAGCGCCTGCGTGCCGCGGTCGAGGCGGCCGGCACCATCAGCATCGGTCATGCCAGCGTGACGGTAACCGTCAGCGTCGGCGTCGCCGGCTTCCCTATCCGCGCTGGCGACGTGCTGAGAGCCCCCGAGCGCCTGCTGGCCGCCGCCGACGATGCCCTGTACCGGGCCAAGCGAAACGGTCGCAATAGGGTGGAAGTGGCGGCGGGCACCTGAACGGGAAAGCCCGCTTGCGCGGGCTTTCCCGGGCTTCGAAACCGGCCGGCGTTCGCCGGCCGGGACAAGACCATCAGAAGTTGAGCGTCAGGCTCACATAGGCTGCGCGCGGCGAGCCCGGCGAGAGGTTGTTGTCGTTGTGCGCGGAAACGAAATAGCGCTTGTCGAACAGGTTCTCGACGTTGAGCTGAACTTCGACGCGCTCGGACGGGGTGTAGTACAGGGCCGCGTCGTAGCGGGTGAAACTCTTCAGCGTGACCGCGTTGTTGGTCTGGGCGAAGAACTCGCCGCGGTATATCACGCCAAGGCCAACGCCCCAGGTCGTGTTGAAGTCGTAGCGGTTCCAGAGCGAGGCCGTTTCCTCAGGAAGGTTGGCCGGGCGATTGCCGCGGTCGGCGCCGGTCAGGATCTCGCCGTCCTGCCAGGCGTAGGCGCCCATCACCCGCCAGGCCTCGGTGATGTTGCCGGCCAGACCAATCTCCACGCCCTTGATGCGCTCGCCGTCCACCAGGATGGAGCGGGTCGGGTCGGCCGGGTCGGGAGCGATCACGTTGCTGCGTTCGAGCCGATACAGGGCGGCGGTCAGCGAAAGGTCGGGCCTGATGTCCCACTTGGCGCCGATCTCGCGGTTTTCGTACTCCTCCGGGTCGAAGGCAGCGTTGGACGGGGTCAGCGAGCTCATCTGTTCGCCCGAGCGGGGCAGGTAGGTGAGGCCGTAACTCGCGTACAGCGAAACCTGTTCATCCGGCTTGTATATCAGGCCGGCGCGCGGCGACCAGAGATTGTCCTCGGTGGTGATGTTGGTGCCGTTGCGGCGGTTGTGGAAATCCACCTCGAAACGGTCGTAACGCAGGCCGAGCACCGCCTGCCACTGCGGCGAGAACTCGATCTGGTCTTGCAGGTAGGCCGCGGCGACGTTCGCCACGACCCGGTTGTCGGCGTCGGTGGCGCTCTGGAAGAAGGTGACCGGACCGCTGTAGCGCGGGTTCGACAGCGGCACGCAGAACGAGGAGGTGGTGACCGCGCCGTAACAGGTGTTGCCGGGGAAGAGTCCGGTCAGGCGGCGGTTGTCGCTCTCCTGGCGACCGAACTCTAGCCCGGCCAGCAGGCGGTGCTCGACCGCGCCGGTGGCGAAGTCGAACAACAGGTCGGTCTGGTTGAGCAGGTTCTCGCGCTTGGTGGCGCTGTTGTAGGCGCTGATCGCGACCTCGAATTCGCCGGTCGTCGAGTTGAAGCGTGCCGGGCCGCCCGGATAGACGTTCTGGTAGAACTTGTCGTAATCGGCCCAGCGGGTGCGGTTGCGCAGCAGCGCGCCGTCACCGAAGCCGTGCTCGATCAGCAGGTTGAAGGCGTTGACCTCGAAGTCGGCCATGCTGTTGTCCGGGTCGCCGAAAAACACCGAGCGGCCGACCTCGACCGGCAGGCGCCGGCCGCCGAACGGATCGGCGTAGGAGGGCAGACCGCGATCGGTGGTGCGCTCGTCCTGGAAGTGCTCGACGTCGGCGTGGATCACCGTGTTCTCGCCGATCCGGAAGGCCAGGGAAGGATTGACGCCCCAGCGTTCGAGCCCGAATGCGTCGCGGAAGCTTTCGCTGTCCTCATAAAGGGCGGTGACACGGAAGGCGACATTGTCATTCACGCCCTCGCCGACGTCGGCGGTCAGGCGGCGACGGTTCCACGAGCCCAGCTGGAGCGTGACTTCGGAGTCGGCCTCCCAATCGGCCTGCTTGGTCACCCGGTTGATGACGCCGCCGGTACCGCCGCGGCCGAAGATCATCGCGTTCGGACCCTTCAGCACCTCCACCCGTTCGACGTTGTACAGGTCGCGAAAGTACTGCACGTCGTCGCGCATGCCGTTGACGAACAGGTCGGCGGTGGAGGTATTGCCGCGCAACACAGGAGCGTCGCGGTGGCCTTCGCCCTGGGCCATGCCGGCACCGGGCACGTACTGCACGACATCGGCCAGGCCGCGCATCGCGGTATCGTCGATCAGGTCGCCGGTGACCACCGTGATGGATTGCGGCACGTCGAGCAATGGCGTGTCGGTGCGGGTCGCGCTGCTGATGTTGCGCTCGACGTAGTGGTATTCGGCCTTGCCGACCACTTCGACCGCCGGGAGGTACTCGGTGCCGTCGGCGGCCTCGACCCTTTCGGCATCGGCGGCGGCGCGCTGAGCGGCGGCGGGCGTCTCGGACTGGTCGACGGCGGTGTCCGCATGCGCGGGCAGGGCCGCCAGGCAGGTGGCGATGGCCACGGCAAGCGGCGCCGCGGCGAGGAATGGGGCAGTACGGTCCATGGGAATCCAGGGAAGTGGGTTGGGAGATGGCGCGGGCTGCCGCGCCGGCCCACATATTATTTGAGAACGGTTATCAAGTGCAAACGATAGCCTTTCGCGTCTGCCTGATCGGCCAAGGAAGGCCTGTCCGGCCGCGCCGTTGGCAGGGCCCGGGGGCTATCTCAGGAGGAAGGCCGGTCCCGACCGCCGGCGCGGTCGCCGGATGAAGCGGAAGGGCCAATGCCGGATCCGGACGACCTTCCCATGAGGTAATGGCCCGTCGCCAGCGCCAGGATCAGCGCGGCGATGCCCAGCACGGTGGCGCCTTCCAGGTGGACAAGATCCACCGTCAGCAGCTTGCGGCCGATGGCCATGAGGCCGATGAGCAGGATGCTCCGGATCAGTATCAGGTGTTCCCTGACGTAGAAGTTCAGCGTGTTGATCAGCTCGGTCGCGATCAGGATGCTGAAGAACACCGGAAGCACTTCCCGCGTCTGTTCCTTGGTGATCAGCAGGCGCCCCTCCTCGCCCTCGGTGGAGATCACTGCCTTGCCGAACTGGTAGGCGAGCTCGACCATCTCCACCAGGATGTAGGCGACCAGGATGGCGGTCAGGAAGATGGAGACCAGCTTCTCCAGACGCTGTATCAGTGGGTTTTGCAAGGCACCCTCCCGGAGCCGGTTCCGACGGTGGACGCCGGACGGCGTGGTTCAATCCAGCGAGTTCTTGACGATGCGGCCGTCCTTGACGATGACGACGAAGTTGCGCGCCGGGTCCTCGATCAGGCCGATGTCGGCGACTGGATCACCGTCCACCAGAAGCAGGTCCGCCAGTGCGTCTTCCTCGATCACGCCCAGGCGGCCGCGATAGCTGGAGCGCTCTCCGGACAAGGCCAGCAGCCGACCGTTGTCGCCGGTGGCGATCCGCAGCACCTCGCCCGGCGTGTACCAGCGGGCAAGCTTGGCCAGCTGGGCGTTGTGCCGCGGCATGCCCTTGCGGTTGAACAGGATGTCAGTGCCGAACGCCACGTTGATGCCGTACTTCCTGGCCAGGGCGAAAGCACGGTCGGTGCCTTCCGACACCATCAGCTGCTTGCGCCGCGACTCGCCCTCCTTCGGGTTGGCATCCTCGTCGTCCAGGAACGGCTGCAGGCTCCACCAGGTACCGTTCCTGGCCATCAATCGTGCCGTGTCTTCGTCCACCAGCTGGCCGTGTTCGATGCATTTCACGCCGGCCTCGATAGCATTGCGCACCGCGCGCGAGGTGTAGGCGTGCACGGCGACGTAGGTGCCCCAGTTCTCCGCGGCCTCCACAGCGGCGCGGAGTTCCTCGACGGTGTACTGGCTGACGTCCAGCGGGTCGTACAGCGAGCTCACGCCGCCGCCGGCCATCAACTTGATCTGGCTGGCGCCGAGCATCAGTTGCTCGCGGGCGCGCGTGCGGACGGCATCCGGTCCGTCGGCAATCATGGCGGCGCCCATCCGCTCGAAGTGACTGAGCTCGCCGGCGGCGCGCGGCACCTCGTGTGGCAGGCGGAAGTCGCCGTGTCCGCCCGTCTGCGAGATCATCGCGCCGGAGGGGAAGATGCGCGGCCCCGGAACCAGCCCGGTGTCGATGGCGCGCTTTAGCCCGAACGATGGCCCGCCCATGTCCCGCACGCTGGTGAATCCCTGCATCAGGGTTTGCTCCGCGACGTCGGCCGCCAGCAGGTTCAGGTAACCGACATCGGCGGTCATCGCCGTCATCAGGTCGGGCGCGATCAGCATCGAATGCCAATGGGCGTCGATCAGGCCAGGCATCAGCGTGCGGCCGCCGCCTTCGATGACGCGGGCGTTCAGGCTTGGGTCCGGCGTCAGCGGCTGGCGGGAGATCGTCCGGATGCGGTTCCCGACCACCAGCACATGGGAGGGCGGCGACAGCGTGGTCGCCTTGCCGTCGAAGATCCTGACGTTCCGGAACAGGATTGCCCTGTCGACCGTATCCGTTTGGAAGGCTTGCCCTGAGGACGGGACGGTCGCCAGCGCCAGGCCGGCGAGTACGACCAGCCGCAAGCACGGAAGAAGAACGCTCATATCGCCCCCTATGGCACCCCGGTGCCGGCTGGCGTTGCGGTCGATGTTCCCCGGTTCGCCGACGAAATTAGCCCGGGGTCGCTGCGGTTGCAAGCACACGGCGCTCGTATAGGATGCCCATGCGGCGCCGGCGATCCGTGCATGGGTCGGGAACCGGGGTTGCCTGGATCCATCCGTCCGAGGGAGCCCAGACCGTGAAGAATCCGATCCGGTTGTTGCCGTGGGCGCTGCTTGCGGCGTCCGCGTCGCCGCAGGCCCGCGAACCGATCGCCCCTGTGGACCGGGCCTACGTCTCGCTGGGCGTCTACAGGTCGGCCAACGGCCTGTCAGGACGTTGGGATGCGGCCGATGGCACGGTCGGGACACGCTTCGATTTCCAGGGCGACCTCGGTTTTGACGAAAGGGAACGTGCGCTGTACTGGAACGCCGGGGGCAGCTTCGGCGAGGGACGTCGGCACAAGCTCGAGGTGTTCGGCTACGACTACGACGACACCAGCGCGCGCAGGATAGACCGTAGCCTGCGCATCCGCGATGACGCGTATCCCGTGGACGCAAGCCTTGCCGGCGCACTGGACATCGGCGTCATCGGCGCTTCATACACCTGGTTCTTCCGCCGGGGCGAACGCCACGCGCTGGGTCTGGGCCTGGGTGCAGTCAATTACGACCTTACGGTGAGCCTGGCGGCCGACTACGAGGTGAACGGGCAGCCCCGATCGAGCTTCCAGCGATTCCGCGAGCAGGCGTGGGCGCCCATGCTTCACGGCGAGTACGTGCGGTCGCTGTCGCCGAACTGGCGCTGGGGCCTGGCCGCATCGTATGTGAAGAAGCCGGGAGGGGAGATCGCCGGCGAGGCGATCGACGCGCAGGCCAGGCTGGAATGGTTTCCCTGGGGCCATGCGGGTTTTTCGCTGCGTTACAACTACAACGACGTGAGACTGGATTTCAGGCGCTCCCGTTACGACGGCGACGTCGACCTGGAAACCCGCGGTCTGCAACTGGCGATGATGTTGCGGTTCTGAGCGCGTGCGGCTGGCCGAGAGGGACCTGGCCGGCGGCATCGGCGCCGTCCGGGGCGGCTTCCGGCGCAACCGCTGTCCGGCTGCGGTTCCGCTGAGGCAAAATGGCCGTCCGCGGCCGCCCGGCATCGGCCGGCCGGGCGCCGCAGGCATGAGGCCTCCGGCATGCGGACCCGGCAGTCGGGGTCGGAAACCCCGAGCAATCAATCGCGTAGAGTGGCCCATGCTGCTGATGATCGATAACTACGACTCCTTTACCTACAACCTCGTGCAGTACTTCGGCGAGCTGGGGGAGGAGGTGCGGGTAGTGCGCAACGACGAGCTGGACGTGGCCGGCATCGCCGCGCTCCGGCCCTCGCGCATCGTCATCTCGCCCGGGCCCTGCACCCCCAACGAGGCGGGAGTGTCGCTGGCGGTGCTGCGCGAACTGGCTGGCACCGTCCCCATTCTGGGCGTTTGCCTGGGCCATCAGGCCATTGGCCAGGCCTTCGGCGGCAGGGTGGTGCGGGCGCGGACCATCATGCACGGCAAGACCTCGCCGATCCGGCACCGCGGTCTGGGCGTGTTCGCCGGTCTGGCGGATCCGTTCGAGGCCACCCGCTACCACTCCCTGGTGGTCGAACGCGAATCGCTGCCGGACTGCCTGGAGATCACCGCCTGGACCGAGCGCCCGGACGGGTCCATGGACGAAATCATGGGCCTGCGCCACCGCGAGTTGCCGGTAGAAGGCGTGCAGTTCCACCCCGAATCCATCCTGACCCGGCATGGCCACGACCTGTTGCGCAACTTCCTGGCGCAGGGACGCGTGGCCGCGCCCGCCGAGGCCTGAGCATGCCGATCAGTCCGAAGGACGCGCTGCAGCGCGTGATCGAACACCGCGAGATCTTCCACGACGAGATGGTCGAGCTGATGCGTCAGGTCATGCGCGGCGAGGTGTCGCCGGTGATGACAGCCGCCCTGCTGGCCGGCCTGCGGGTGAAAAAGGAAACCGTCGGCGAGATCGCCGGCGCGGCGCGGGTGATGCGCGAATTCTCCGCCAGGGTGGAAGTGCCGGATGCGCACAACTTCGTGGACATCGTCGGCACCGGCGGCGACGGCGCCAACACCTTCAACATCTCCACCGCCAGCATGTTCGTGGTGGCGGCGGCCGGAGCCAAGGTGGCCAAGCACGGCAACCGCAGCGTGTCCTCCAAATCCGGCAGCGCCGACGCGCTGGAGGCGCTGGGCGCAGCCATCGAGCTGCAGCCGGCGCAGGTGGCTGCCTGCATCGCCGAGACCGGCATCGGCTTCATGTACGCGCCGATCCACCACCCGGCGATGAAAAACGTCGCCGGCGTGCGTCGCGAGCTCGGCGTGCGCACCCTGTTCAACATCCTTGGCCCGCTGACCAATCCGGCCGGCGCGCCGAACATCCTGATGGGGGTGTTCCATCCCGACCTGGTCGGCATCCAGGTGCGGGTGCTGCAGCGGCTGGGCGCGCGCCGGGCCCTGGTGGTCTGGGGCCGCGACGGCATGGATGAAATCTCGCTGGGCGCCGCCACCCTGGTCGGCGAGCTGCGCGGCGACGAAGTCGTCGAATACGAGATTCATCCCGAGGATTTTGGTATTCCCATGGCCGCCTCGCGCAACCTGCGGGTCGAGAACGCCGAGCAGTCGGTGGCCATGGTGCTGGAGGCGCTGGACGACAAGGACGGCCTGGCCCGCGAGATCGTCGCCCTCAACGCCGGCGCCGCCCTGTACGCGGCCGGGGTGGCGGTGTCCATCGCCGACGGCATCGAGCGAGCGCGCCGGGCCATGGCCAGCGGCGAGGCACGTCGTTGCCTGGATCGTTTCGTGGCGGTTACCCGTCGCCTTGCGGGGAAGTGAGCAATGTCAGGTTCGGGTTTCGCGTCCACGCCCAGGCCGCCGTATTACGCGGTCATCTTCAGCAACCAGCGCCAGGGGCCGGACGACGGCTACGGTGAGACGGCGCAGCGCATGGTCGAACTGGCCGCCACCATGCCGGGTTTCCTGGGCGTGGAATCGGTGCGTGGCGAAGACGGCTTCGGCATCACCGTCAGCTACTGGGAAAGCGAGGAAGCGATCGCCGCCTGGCGCCGGCACGGCGAACATGCCGCCGCCCGCGTCCGGGGCCGCGAGGCCTGGTATGCCCATTTCGAACTGCGCGTGGCCCGGGTCGAACGCGCCTACGGTGGTCCAGCCAGGGCGGGCGCGGAATGAGCGACATCCTGCAGGCCATCCTGCGCCGCAAGGCGGAGGAAGTTCGCGAGCGCTCGGCGGCGCTGCCGCTGGCCGAGCTTGCCGCCCGCTGCCGCGACCTGCCGCCCACCCGCGGCTTCGCCCAGGCGCTGCGCCGGCGCATCGCCGCCGGCCAGGCGGCGGTGATCGCCGAGGTGAAGAAGGCCAGCCCAAGCAAGGGCGTGATCCGGCCGGATTTCGATCCGGCGGCGATCGCCGTCAGCTACGAGCGCGGCGGTGCCGCCTGCCTGTCGGTGCTCACCGACATGGATTTCTTCCAGGGCAGCGACGACTGCCTGCGCCAGGCCCGTGCCGCCTGTACCCTGCCGGTGCTGCGCAAGGACTTCACCGTCCACCCGTACCAGGTCTGGGAGGCGCGCCTGATCGGCGCCGATGCCATCCTGCTGATCGTCGCCGCCCTGGACGACGAGGCCCTGGCGCGCCTGTCGCACCTGGCCATGGACCTGGGCATGGACGTGCTGGTCGAGGTGCACGACCTGGACGAGCTGGAGCGCGCCCTGCAGCTCGGCACGCCCCTGGTGGGGGTGAACAACCGCGACCTGCGCAGTTTCCGGGTCTCGCTGCAGACCACCCTGGACCTGCTGCCGGCCCTGCCGCCCGACCGCCTGCCGGTGACCGAAAGCGGCATCGCCACGGCCGAGGACGTCGCCCTGATGCGGCGCCACGGCGTGCACGCCTTCCTGGTCGGCGAAACCTTCATGCGCGCCCCCGATCCCGGCGCCGAACTGGCCCGCCTGTTCGGTTGAGGCCATGGCCAGCGCGCCCGGCACCGTCCTGTTCGATTTCGACGGCACCCTGGTGCGGGGTGATACCGCAGCGGCCTGGCTGCGCGAGCTGCTGGCGACCGACCCGCTGCGCCGGCTGATCGCCGGCCTGAGTTTTCCGCTGCTGTCGCCGGCCTTCGCCTGGTGGCGCAGCGCCTGGCTGCCGGCCGGCTTCTACACCTGGCTGGCCACGGTCGGCCGCACCGAGCAGGCGCTGGCCGAGGCCCGTGAGGACTTTCTGCGCCAGTGCGCCCACCGCCGCGGGCAACTGCTGATCGCGCCGGCGGTGGCGCGCCTGCATGCCCACCTGGCGGCGGGCGAGCGGGTGGTGATCGTCACCGGCTCCGAGCAGAGGCTGGCGCGCGACCTGTGGCGGGCCCTGGGCCAGCCCGAGGTCGAGGTGGTCGGTTCGCGGGTGCGGCCGGCGCTGGGCGGCTACGTCGGCGTCGAGCACACGGTCGGCCCGCGCAAGCTGGAGGCTCTGGCCCGGGCCGGGATCCGGCCGCCCTTCGCGGCGGTGTACAGCGACAGCGCCCGCGACCTGCCGCTGCTGTGCGAAACCGCCAGGCCGGTTCTGGTCGGGCCGGACCGGCGCAGCCTGACCCGGGTCGAACGGCGCCTGCGTGGCGGCTTCGAGGTGCTGGCCTGGCGGCCGGTTCAGCGGGTGCCGTAGACCACGATGGTCTTGCCGCGGGCGTGCAGCACGCCCTGTTCCTGCAGTTGCTTGAGCACGCGACCGGCCATTTCGCG
The DNA here is from genome assembly GCF_008386465.1 of Arenimonas fontis. Lineage (GTDB taxonomy): Bacteria > Pseudomonadota > Gammaproteobacteria > Xanthomonadales > Xanthomonadaceae > Arenimonas > Arenimonas fontis. The sequence goes on along the minus strand of NZ_VUOD01000004.1, from coordinate 236,240 downwards.
GCTGCAACCGACGATCCTGGCCAGTTCCTGGCGCGAGACCCGGATCTGCGTGCCCTGCGGATGCGAGAGGGCGTCCGGTTCCTGGCAGAGGTCCTGCAGCGTGCGCTGGATGCGCCCGGTCACGTCCATGAAGGCCAGGCGGCTGGCCTTGCGGCTGGTGTCCAGCAGGCGCTTGGACAGCTGCAGGCCGATGGCGTACAGGATGCGCGGGCATTCGGCGGCCAGCGGGCCGGCGAACAGCTGATGCAGGCGGTCGTAGTTGATCTCGGCCAGCTCGCAGGGGGTGCGGGTGCGCACCACTACCGCGCGCTCGTCGGCGGAAAAGAACAGGCCCATCTCGCCGATGAACTCGCCGGCGTTGATGTAGCTGAGCACCAGCTCGCGGCCGTCCGGTTCCTCGCTGATGACGCTGAGCGAACCGCTGATCACGTAATAGAGCGAGCTGGCCGGGGCCCCCGGACGGAACACGTCGTTGCGGCTGGGATAGCGCCGGCGGTGGCAGTGGTCGAGAAACCGGCCCAGCGCGGCGGCATCGGGCGCCAGCGGGCTGTTGACGGGCTTGAGCGGGGACATCGCCATCGGAGGGACTCCTGATTGGGGCGGTGGCCGGGCAGGGCCCGGGGCATGCGCGCCGTTCAGCTTAGGCCGTGACGCAGGTCGCGGCAATGCCGGAGACCCGAGGTTTCCCCGGGGGGGCGATTGCCGGATAATGCGCCCCCTTCCGATCCACCCCTCCCGCGAGGACGCCACCGTGGTCAAGCCGCTCCCGCGCCTGAGGCTCCAGGGGTTCAACAACCTCACCAAGGCCCTCAGCTTCAACATCTACGACGTCTGCTACGCGGTCAGCGAGGAGCAGCGCCAGCGCTACATCGAGTACATCGACGAGGCCTACAACGCCGAGCGCCTGACCCAGATCCTGACCGAGGTGGCCAGGATCATCGGCGCCAACATCCTGAACGTGGCCCGCCAGGACTACGACCCGCAGGGCGCGTCGGTGACCATCCTCATTTCCGAGGAACCGGTGATCGACAAGAAGGCTGCCGGCAGGGAGTTGATCTCTGATGCCGTGGTGGCGCACCTGGACAAGTCGCACATCACCGTACACACCTATCCGGAAACCCATCCGCACAACGGCATCGCCACCTTCCGCGCCGACATCGACGTGGCCACCTGCGGGGTGATCTCGCCGCTGAAGGCCCTGAACTACCTGATCGAAAGCTTCGAGTCCGACATCGTGGTGATGGACTACCGCGTGCGCGGCTTCACCCGCGACGTGAAGGGCAAGAAGCACTACATAGACCACAAGATCAACTCGATCCAGGATTTCCTGTCCAAGCCGATCAAGAACAAGTACGAGATGATCGACGTCAACGTGTACCAGGAGAACCTGTTCCACACGAAGATGCATCTCAAGGAGTTCGACCTGGACACCTACCTGTTCGAGGAGAAGGCCAAGAACCTCGGCTTCAAGGACCGCATGCGGATCGAGCAGCAGCTCAGGCGCGAGATCGAGGAGCTGTTCCACGGCCGCAACCTGGTCGACTGAGGCGCGAGACGGAACGGCCCGCGCCGGGCGACCGGCGGACGATACCGACGGCGGTCCGGGACGGCAGTCCCGGGCCGTTTTCTTTTCATCCAACCGGGAGGGCGGCACATGGCATGGGTCTGGCTGCTGGCGGCGGGTCTGCTGGAAATCGTCTGGGCTTGGGGCCTGAAGGCCTCGGAGGGTTTCACCCGGCCCTGGCCGATCGTGGTGACGGTGCTGGGCACCATCGCCAGCTTCTGGTGCCTGGCGCTGGCCCTGCGGGAGATCCCGCTGGGCACCGGTTACGCCGTCTGGGTGGGCATCGGCGCGCTGGGCACGGCCTTGCTGGGCATCATGCTTTACGGCGAGCCGGCCGCGTGGCCACGCCTGCTGTGCATCGCTCTGATCGTGGCCGGCGTGGTCGGCCTGAAGTTCGTGGGCTGAAGCCGGTACGGCCTCAGACCCGGTAGGCGACCGCCTTCATCACCTTCGAGGCGAAGGCCATCAGCGACGGGATCGGCGGCGGCAGGACGCGGGCGCCGGCGGCCTGGGCCTTGTCGGCGTGGCGGACCTCGTCGTCCTTCATCACCTGCAGGATGGCCCGGCTGCGCCGGTCGCCGGGCGGCAGGGTGTCCAGGTGTTCTTCCAGATGGGCCTCGACCTGGCGCTCGGTCTCGACCACGAAACCCAGGTTCCAGCCGTCGCCGCGCAGGCCGGCGGCGGCGCCGATGGCCCAGCTGCCGGCGTACCACAGCGGGTTGAGCAGACTGGGCCGGCTGTCCAGCTCGTGCAGGCGGTCGGCGCACCAGGCCAGGTGGTCGGTTTCCTCTTGGGCGGCCTGCAGCAACTGGCTGCGGGTGGCGGGGTCGCGGGCCACCGCGGCCTGGCCCAGGTACAGGGCCTGGGCGCAGACCTCGCCGGTATGGTTGACGCGCATCAGCCCGGCGGCATGGCGGCGGGCCGGCTCGTCCAGCGGGGCCTCGGGCAGGGTTCCGGCCGGGTTCGGCCGCTCCGCATGGGCCGTGCCCAGGCTGGTGTCCAGCGCGTGCTGGGCCTCGATCAACAGGCGGTCGAACAGGGAGTAGTGGCGGACAGCGTTCATGCCAGGTGCTCGGCCAGGAATTCGACGGGGTGGCGGACGGGGATTGTAGTGCCGCCGGCCAGGTGCAGGCGGCAGCCGATGTTGGCCGAGAGCAGTTCGCCGGCGCCGCTGCCGGCCAGGGACTCCAGCAGGGCTTGCCGCAGGGCGGCGGCGCGGGTCGGTTCGGAAAGCTGATGCAGGCCGGCGGCGCCGCAGCAGCCGGTATCGGGCAGTTCCACCAGGTCCAGTCCCGGGACCCGGGCCAACAGCCGGCGCAGGCTGCCGTCGGTGCGCAGCACGTTGCGCTGGCTGCAGGGGACGTGCAGGGCCACGCGGCGTGCGCCGGCGTTGCGGAAACGCAGGCGGTCGGCCCGCGCCTCCAGCGCCGCCACGGCGTCCTCGACCCGGGTGTCCGGGCCCAGGCTGCGGGCCAGGGCATCCTGGCAGCCGCTGGCCAGGCACAGCACCCGTGTCCGACCGGCAAAGGCCCGGCGGTTGGCGATGTCCAGGCGGTCGGCGCCAGCGGGATCGCCGGCATGGCGGGCGGCGGTGCCGCAGCAGCCCTGGCCGGCCGGCGTGTCCAGGGCCATGCCGGCGGCGGCGCAGAGCCGGACCAGGGCGGCCCTGGCCGGAGCCTCCCAGGGGCCGGCGACGCAACCGACGAACAGGGCCGGCCGGTCGTCGTCGGCAGGGGCGGCGGGTGGCGCGCCCGCCACGGCGCCAGGGGCGGGTGCGGGGAACCCTGGGTTCGGCTGCCTTCCGCCAGCCCGCTGGCCGGGCGGAGGTGGCAGGCCGGCCGGACGCCAGGCCCGGGGCCAGACCGGCCCCAGCCAGCGGTAGAGGCTGGCCAGCCCGACCAGCCAGCGTGGCCGGGCCATCAGGGCCAGTACCAGGCGTTCGCGCCACGGGCGCCTGCGCCGCCGGGCCTGGACGGCCCGGGCGCCGGTCAGCAGGTCGCCGTAGGAGACCCCGGCCGGGCAGACCGCTTCGCAGCGGCGACAGCCCAGGCAGTGGTCCAGATGCCGGTCGCCGAGGGCGCCGGGTTCGAGCCGGCCTTCGGCCACGGCCTTGACATAGGCGATGCGTCCGCGCGGCGATTCCGCCTCGCTGCGGTCCAGCCGGTAGGTGGGGCAGTGCGGCAGGCACAGGCCGCATTGCACGCAGCGATCGGCCAGGGCGGCCAGGACGGCCCGCTCTCCGGCGGGGCCGTCGGGCTCGGCACGGGGCGCCGGTGCGGGCGTGGCGGGCATGGCGGCATGGTATCACGCGGCGGTCGGCGGACTTGCGTGGATCGGGCCCGGCCGCTATCATTCCGCGTCTTTCCACCCCGATTCCCTTTGGAGCCGTCATGAAGTCCATGACCGTCAGCGCCAAGCCGGAGACCGTCAAGCGCGACTGGTATGTGGTCGATGCCACCGGCAAGACCCTGGGTCGCCTGTGCTCGGAGCTCGCGCGCCGGCTGCGCGGCAAGCACAAGCCCGAGTTCACCCCGCACGTGGACACCGGCGATTACCTCGTCGTGATCAACGCCGAGAAGATCGCCGTCACCGGCACCAAGCTTCAGGACAAGAAGTATCACCGGTTCACCGGCTACGTCGGCAACCTGAAGACCGAGACCCTGGCCCAGGCCCTCGAGTCGCACCCGGAGCGCGTCATCGAGATCGGCGTCAAGGGCATGCTGCCCAAGAACCCGCTCGGCCGCGCCATGTTCAAGAAGCTCAAGGTGTACAAGGGCTCCGAGCATCCGCACAGCGCCCAGCAGCCGAAGGCGCTGGACATCCAAGGCTAAGGTAGGCATTCATGGCTCTGCAGCAGAACTACGGCACCGGCCGTCGCAAGTCGTCCACCGCGCGGGTGTTCCTGCGTCCGGGTTCGGGCAACATCGAAATCAACGGCCGTTCGATCGAGGACTTCTTTGGTCGCGAGACCTCGCGCATGATCGTGCGTCAGCCGCTCGAGGTCACCCAGACCGCGGAAAAGTTCGACGTCAAGATCACCGTCGAGGGTGGTGGCATCACCGGCCAGGCCGGCGCCATCCGTCTGGGCCTGGCCCGCGCCCTGGTCGAGTACGACGAGAGCCTCAAGCCGGAACTGCGCAAGGCGGGCCTGATGACCCGTGACGCCCGCGAGGTCGAGCGCAAGAAGGTCGGCTTGCACAAGGCCCGCCGCGCCACCCAGTACTCCAAGCGCTGATCCGTTTGCGCTAGACTCCCGGCGCTTTCCCGAATTGGGGGATCGTCTAATGGTAGGACTGCAGACTCTGACTCTGCCTATCTAGGTTCGAATCCTAGTCCCCCAGCCAAAAAGGAAGGGCCCCCAAACGGGGGCCCTTCCTTTTTGGCCGGGGCGGGCAAGTCGGCCCAAGCCCTACCGCCAACCTGAACGGGGCGATAGACTCGGTGCAGCTTTCGCCGGATCACGCGCCATGCCCGTACCCGTCACCGAACTGGCCCGCCTGTTCCCGCTGGACTCCTTGCGGCAGGAAACCCGCGACCACCTCGCCCGCGAGGCGGTGGTGTCGGAGTATCAGCGCCACGAGAACGTCTTCGAGGCCGGCGATCTCGACGAGGACACCATCTACCTGCTCGACGGCGAACTGCGCTGCGATTATCCGGACGGCCGCAGCGTCGCCCACGTCGCCAACGCCCCGCACGGCCGTTACCCGCTCAACGATGCCGTGCCGCGCCGCTTCACCGCCAAGGCGGTGTCGGCGCGCGCCAAGGTGATGCGGGTCGATCGCCGCTACCTGGAGAAGGTGATCACCTGGGACCAGCTCAGCCGCGATGACAACTACCGGCATTTCGCTCCGGGACCGGGTGGCAACGACTGGGTGTTCCGCCTGCTGCGCAGCCAGGCCTTCGCCCGCCTGCCGACCGGCAACATCGAAAAGATGTTCCAGCTGTTCGAGCCGGTGACGGTCAAGCCCAGCGAGGTGGTGATGCGCGAGGGCGACCCGGCCGACTATTTCTACGTCGTTCGTTCCGGCACCGCCTCGGTGTCCAAGTATCTGGACGGCGCTCCGCAGGTGGTGGCCTACCTGCGCGAGGGCGATACCTTCGGCGAGGACGCCCTGCTGTCGAACCTGCCGCGCAACGCCACGGTGCGGATGATGCAGGGCGGCCAGCTGATGCGCTTGTCGCGCGATGCCTTCGAAGCGGTGCTGAAGCCGCCGATGCTTTCCTGGGTGCTGCCCGCCGACGCCGCGCGCCAGGTGCAGGCAGGCGCGGTCCTGCTCGACGTGCGCATGCCGGAGGAGCATGCGCAAAGGGCCATCGACGGCTCGATCAACATCCCGCTGTACCGGCTGCGCGAGGACATCGGCAATGCGGTCGCGCCGGGTGCCAGGCTGGTGGTCTATTGCAACACCGGCGAACGATCGGCGGCAGCGGCCTTCGTGCTCAAGCGCATGGGCTACGAGGTCAGCGCCCTGCACGGTGGCCTGGGCGCCATGCTGCGCATGATGGCCGGCCGCAGCCCGACGGCCGCCTGACACCGCCGCGCCGGCTGCCTCCACCGCCTGCCGGGAGGTCCGGCTCAGCGGGCCCGGCGGATCGGCCGCAGCGTGTCGCCGATGATCACCTCGTCGGCGGGCCTGGCCGCGAACAGGCCCACGGTCACCACGCCGGGAATCTGGTTCAGGCGCGACTCCAGCGCCACAGGATCGGCAATCCGCCAGCCATGCACGTCGAGGATCCAGTTGCCGTTGTCGGTGACCAGGCCCTCGCGCCAGATCGGTTGACCGCCGAGGTCGGCGATGGTCCTGGCGACCAGACTGCGCGCCATCGGGATCACCTCGATCGGCAACGGGAACTCGCCCAGCACCTCGACCTGCTTGGCCTCGTCGATGATGCAGACGAAGCGCTCGCTGGCCTGGGCGATGATCTTCTCGCGCGTGAGGGCGCCGCCGCCGCCCTTGATCAGCCGGTTCCAGGGGTCGCACTCGTCGGCGCCGTCCACGTACAGCTTCAGCGGCCCGACCGCGTTGAGGTCGAAGACCGGAATGCCGACCTGCTCGAGTTGGTGGGTGCTGCGCTCGGAGCTGGACACGGCGCCTTCGATGCGGCCCTTGATCCGGCCCAGGGCCTCGATGAAATAGGCCACCGTCGAGCCGGTGCCGACGCCGACGACGGTGCCGTCCTCGACGAACTCCAGGGCTTTTTCCGCGGCCAGCTTCTTCTGTTGTTCACGCGACATCGGGGGCTCCGGGGGGCGGGTCATTCGAGGGAAAGGATGTGCCGGAACTGCGCCTTCGACACCGGCAGCACCGACAGGCGGTTGCCGCGCCGGAGCAGGGCGAAATCGCCCAGGGCATCGGCCCGGGCCTTCAGTTCCTCCAGGGTGACCACCCGCCTGAACCGGCGCACGAAGCGCACGTCCACCAGCCACCAGCGCGGCTCCTCCGGCTTGCTGCCGGGGTCGTGGTAATCGGACTGGCGGTCGAACTGGGTGGGATCGGGATAGGGTTCGGAAGCGACTTCGGCCAGGCCGGCGACGCCAGGCTGGGCGCAGTTGGAGTGGTAGAACAGCACCGGGTCGCCGATCCTCATCTCCTTGAGCATGAAGTTGCGCGCCTGGTAGTTGCGCACGCCGGTCCAGGGTTCGGTGCCGACCCGTTCCAGGTCGTCGATCGAGAACTCCTCGGGTTCGGACTTCATCAGCCAGTGTTTCATGCCGGCCATTATCGCCCGAAGCGGCGGAAGCCGCGCTGGGTGCAGACGGCATCCAGCGGCACGTCCCAGGGCTCCGCTTCCAGTGGTTCCTCCAGTGCCTGCCAGTCGTAGCCCACGCCGATCAGCAGGGGCGGCGCGGACCGTTCCAGGCGGAAGGCGAAGGCCCGGTCGTAGTAGCCGGCGCCCATGCCCAGCCGGTATCCGGCAGGATCGAAGGCCAGCAGGGGTACCAGGACCCAGGCCAGGTCCGCCGCCGCCAGGGTCGAGGCCGGTTCCAGCACGGGTTCCGGTATGCCGAAACGGTTGGGGCGAAGCGGGTCGCCGGGCCGCCAGGGAGCGAAGCGCAGGCCGCCGTCGTCCTGCACCGTCGGCAGGCACCAGACCTGGCCCGGGGGCAGGCGCAGCTGCACGGCATGCAGGGGCAGCTCGCCGCCGATCGCCCAGTAGCCACCGACATGTCCGGGCTGCCGCAGCTCGGGCCGTTCGCCCAGATGCCGGGCGACCTCGGCGGCGGCTTCGAGCCGCTCGCCCGGGCCCAGGGCGGCGCGACGCCGGCGGAAGGCCTGGCGGAGCTGCCGGCGCGCCGCGCTCAAGAAGAGGCCCTCCACCATGCCGATGCGCGCGAAACGACCTTGATCCCGAGGATCAAGTGGGTACCCGCGGCCGGCGCTTCAGGCTTTCCGCACGGGACGGACATGCACACCGCGCCGGTCATGGATTCCCGTGTCGTGTGTATGGGACAAGGCGAATGTTAGGCACGCTGTCGCACACGGCAGAGGACGGGCGCGATTATAGACCCGGCAGCGGAAGCCGGCGTTAAGACGCATCGTTCAGCGGGCGCTGTCGAACAGGCCGTCCAGCTTGCGGTTGAGCTCGCCCAGGGTCTCGGCCAAGGCGGCATCGCGCTGCTCCAGCTTCGCCTTCAGTTGCAGGAACTCGTGCGCCAGGTCCAGGGCGGCCAGCACTGCCACCTGGTCCAGGGCAGCCATGCGGTTGCCGCCGCGGATCTCGCGCATGCGGGCGTCCACCAGGTGGGCGGCGGCCATCAGGCCATCGCGTTCGCCCGGGGCGACGCCGACGGTGAATTCGCGCTCGAGGATGCGGATGTTGACCGGCTCGCTCACGCGTTGTGCTCCAGCGATTTCAGCCGGGCGATCATCGCCTCGACCCGGGATCGCGCCTGTTCGTTCTTGTTCAGCAACTGCGCGCGCTCGGCCACCAGCTGCTCCTGGGCCTGGCGCAGGCTGCGGTTCTCCTCGGCCAGGCGCCGGTACTGCTCGGCCAGGCGCTCGAAGCGCTCGGACAAGGCCTTGAGCTGGGCGATGGGGTCGGTGGGGCTCATCGCGGCCATCTTGGGCGGGTCGGGGCGGGGAATCAATACGGGGCCGGGATGGCCGCCACCGTGCCGGGCTGCCAGCTGCGGATGAAGGCCAGGCAGCGGTGGGCGTCCAGCGGCGGCGACAGCCAGAAACCCTGGATCTCGTCGCAGCCCTGTTCGCGCAGGTAGCTTAGCTGCTGCTCGCTCTCCACGCCCTCGGCGATCACGTTCAGGCCCAGCGAGTGGCCCATGGTGATGACCGTGGCGGTGATTGCCTCGTCGTCGGGGTCGCGGGTCAGGTCGCCGATGAATTCCTTGTCGATCTTCAGCGTGTCGATCGGCAGCCGCTTGAGGTACACCAGCGAGGAATAGCCGGTTCCGAAGTCGTCGATGGCCAGGGTTACGCCGAGCTTGCGCAGCTCGTTCAGCACCGAGGTGTGCTGCTCGGCGTTCTGCATCACCATGGATTCGGTCACTTCCAGCTCGATGCGGTTTGCCGGCACGCCCAGGTCCTCGATCATCCGGGCCAGCTTCTCCGGCAGGTTGCCGCGGACCAGCTGCAGCACCGAGACGTTGACGCCGATGGAGACGTCGGTCAGCCCGTGCGCGCGCCAGCGTTTCAGGGTCTGCAGGGCCTCGGACAGCACCCAGTCGCCGATCTGCAGGATCAGGCCGGATTCTTCCGCCAGCGGCACGAACACGCTGGGGTGGATCTCGCCCAGCTCGGCGCTGTGCCAGCGCAGCAGGGACTCCGCGCCGGTGATGCGGCCATCGGCCAGGGCCATGCGCGGCTGGTAGACCAAGCGGAATTCGCCCCGGTCCATGGCCTTGCGCAGCGAGGCCAGGATGGTGGCGCGCCGGCGCGATTCCGCGTCCATGGTCTCGTTGTATATCTGATAGGTATTCCGGCCCTCGGCCTTGGCCTGGTACATGGCCGTGTCGGCGAACTTCAGCAGATCGGTCGGCACCAGGCCGTGATCGGGGTAGAGGCTGATGCCCAGCGAGGGCGTGATGGAGACGTCGTGCCGCTCGTCCACCTCCAGCGGCATGGAGAAAGCGGTCAGGATCTCCCGCGCCATGCGCTCGACCGCCGGAATGGACTCCACGTCCTCCAGCACCACCGTGAATTCGTCGCCGCCCAGTCGCGCCACCGTGTCGGAGGCGCCGACCGTGGCCTGCAGGCGGGTGGCCGCGGCCTTGAGCAGGCGGTCGCCGGCAGCGTGGCCGAGCGAATCGTTGATGTCCTTGAACCGGTCCAGGTCCAGGAACAGCACCGCCACCCGGGTCTCCTGCCGGCGCGCCCGCACGATCGCCCGGCCCAGGCGTTCGCTTAGCAGGGCGCGGTTGGGCAGGCCGGTCAGGGTGTCGTAATTGGCCAGGTAGCGCAGTTCCTGCTCGGCGCGCTTCTTGTCGGTGATGTCGTTGACCACGGCGACGAAATGGCTGCGCTGGCCGAGCGCGTCGCGCACCTCGCTCATCTCGATCCAGCCGAGGAACTCCTCGCCGTCCTTGCGCTTCTGCCACATCTCGCCGGCCCAATGGCCGGTTCGCTCGAGCACGTCGCGCACCCGCCGGTAGAACTCGGCGCTGTGCTGGCTGGAATCGAGCAGGCGGCTGTTCTGGCCGATCACCTCGTCCTCGCTGTAGCCGGTGATGCGCGAGAAGGCCGGGTTGACCGAAATGAAACGGAAGTCGAGGTCGATCACCGCCACCGCCTCGCTCATGCTGCGCAATACCTCGATGGCGACCCGGCGTTCACGCTCGGCCCGGCGGATGGCGGTGATGTCGCGGGCGGTGCCGGCCATGCGCAGCGGGCTGCCGTCGGCATCGCGCTCGACCACCTTGCCGCGGCTGCGCACCCAGATCCACTCGCCGCGGGCATTGCGGACCCGATGCTCGGATTCGAACACGTCGGTATGGCCGACGATGTGTTCCTGCAGCAGCTTCTGCACCCGCGGCAGATCCTCGGGGTGGATGGTGTGGGTACGCCAATCGTCGGTACTGATTTCCTCGTGGCTACCCTGGCCGAGCAGTTGGCTGGCGCCGAGCCGGTACAGGCGGTTGTCGCGGATGTCCCAGTCCCAGAACTCGTCGCCCGAGCCCCAGAGCGCCAGGTTCAGCCGTTCCTCGCGCTGGCGGATCTCGGCCAGCAGGGACCGCTCCTGATGGCGGCGGTGGTTCCATACCCGCCACAGCAGCCAGCACAGCAGCACGGCGACCGTCGCCAGGGCCAGCTGCACCACCGTTCCGGCGCTGAGTCCCGACAGGGGGCTCGCCGCCGCCGGCATGCACGCCCCGCCCAGCACCGCAGCCGCGCACCCGCGCACGCACCAGGTCTTGTCGCGCCGAAGCGTCATCGGGTTCGGGGTTCCCCAGCAGATGCAGTCCTGCTAACCGGGGCAGTGTAGGTGGGCACCTGCGGCGCCACAAGCACGCCGGCGGGGGTTGCTAGAATGGGCGCCTGCCCCCTGGCCTGACGCCATGTCCGATCACGTTTCCCTGCCGCCGCTTGCCGATCTCGCCGCCGAGCTGCGGGAGCTGGATTCCGGCCTCGGCCCGTCCGAGTTGCACGGTTCCCTATGCGGCTGGCTGTCCGGCGGCGGCGCGCCCGATCGCGAGCGCTGGCTGGCGGCCCTGATGTCCGAACCGGGGGCGCCGAGCCCGGCGCCGGACAGCGCCCTGGGACGGCTGTTCGGCGCCAGCGTCGCCCAGCTGGATTCACCGGATTTCGGTTTCGAGCTGCTGCTGCCGGCCGAGGACCAGCCGGTCAGCGCCCGCGGCGACGGCCTGCTGGCCTGGTGCCGCGGCTTCCTGGGCGGCTTCGGCCTGGCCGCCGGGGCCGAACCGCCCTTGTCGGAAGAGTCGCGCGAGGCCTTGGCCGACCTGGCCCGCATCGCCGCCAGCGAGCTGACCTACGAAGAACCCGAGGCCGACGAGGAGGCGCTGGCCGAAGTCGCCGAATTCGTGCGGGTGGCGGTCATGCTGCTGCACAGCGACTGCGTCCTGGGCCCGAGGCACCGGCGTCGCCTGAACTGACACCGCCATGGTCAAAGCCGCCGAGTACGCCCGCCGCCGCCGACAACTGATGCGGATGGCCGACGAGGACGCCATCCTGATCCTGCCGGCCGCGCCCGAGCGCATCCGCAGCCACGACACGCATTACCCCTATCGGCAGGACAGCGATTTCTGGTACCTCAGCGGCTTCCCGGAACCAGAGGCCGTGCTGGTGCTGGTGCCTGGGCGCACGCATGGCGAGTCCCTGCTGTTTTGCCGTGAACGTGACCCGGAGCGCGAGGCCTGGGACGGCCCTCGGGCCGGTCCCGAGGGCGCGGTCGAGCGTTACGGCGTGGACGATGCCTACCCGATCACCGACCTCGACGACATCCTGCCCGGCCTGCTCGAGGGCAGGACCCGGGTGTATTACCACTTCGGCCGTGACACCGAGTTCGATCTCAAGCTGATCGGCTGGGTAAACCGGGTGCGGGCCCAGGCGCGCCAGGGCGCGCAGCCGCCGCACGAGTTCCTCGAGCTCGGCCATCTGCTGCACGAGCTGCGCCTGTTCAAGAGCCCGGCCGAGCTGAAACTGATGCGCAAGGCCGCCGCCATCGCCGCCGAGGCCCAGCTGGCGGCCATGCGCGCTACCCGGCCGGGCATCCGGGAGTGGGAGGTGGAGGCGGTCCTGCAGTACACCTGGCGCCGACACGGCGCGGTGGCTGCCTACGAACCCATCGTCGGCGCCGGCGCCAATGCCTGCGTGCTTCACTACCGCGCCAACGACGGCCTGCTGCATGACGGCGACCTGCTGCTGTGCGATGCCGGCGCCGAGTACGGCAACTACGCCTCGGACATCACCCGCACCTGGCCGATCAACGGCCGTTTCGGTCGCGAGCAGCGCGCCCTCTACGAGCTGGTCCTCGCGGCGCAGGCGGCGGCGATGCAGCAGGCGCGCCCGGGCAGGCCCTGGATCGCCGGCCACGAGGCGGCGGTGGAAGTGTTGACCGAGGGCCTGCTGTCGCTGGGCCTGCTCAAGGGCAGCCTGAAAAAGGCCCTGGCCAGCGGCGCCTACAAGAGGTTCTACATGCACAAGACCGGCCACTGGATCGGCCTGGACGTGCATGACGTCGGCGAATACCGCCTGGCCGGCGACTACCGCATGCTCGAGCCGGGCATGGTCTTCACCATCGAGCCCGGCCTGTACATCGCCCCGGGCACGAAAGGCGTGCCGGCGAAGTGGCAGGGCATCGGCATCCGCATCGAGGACGACGTCGCCATCACCCGCGACGGCCACGAAGTCCTCACCGACGGCGTGCCCAGGGATCCGGACGCCGTCGAGGCCGTGCTGGCGGACCGTTGAGGGGTTTTCATCCGGGTGATTCCGCGGTCAAAACCCCTACATGTCGTGCTTGTTCAGCTCCAGACCTTGCGCCTGGTAGTGCTTCCAGCGTTCGCGCAGGGGGCCGCGGGCGGCGGGGTCGGCAGGCACGACCTCCAGAACCCGCTCGAAGCCGCCGGGCACCGGTTCGTCGCGCAGGTTGAGGACCAGCGGCCGCATCGGCGGCGACTGGTCGGGCGGGGCGATCAGCACCTCGACGTCGGCCTCATCCTCGTCCAGGCCTGCGATCTGGTGCGGCAGGTATTCGTCCGGATCGAAGGACCACATCAGGTCGTCCAGGGCCTCGGCCTGTTCGCGCGAGGCCGCCAGCACCAGCAGCGGCTGGCCGGCGTTCACGGCCTTGCGGGCCAGTTCGCAGACCAGCAGCAGCGGCTGCTCGCGGAAGCGCGGCTTACCGATCAGGTAGAAGTCGGCGCGCGGCATCGCCGGATCAGCCGGCCCGGTCGATCAGCCATTGCGCCAGCAGTCCCACCGGCCGGCCGGTGGCCAGACCCTTGCGGCCCTCGCCGTTGGACACGCCGGCGATGTCCAGGTGCGCCCAGCGCTGCCCTTCGGTGAAGCGCGACAGGAAACAGCCGGCGGTGATGGTGCCGGCTGCCTTGCCGCCGATGTTGTAGACGTCGGCGAAAGCCGATTCCAGCTGGGTCTGGTAGTCGTCCCACAGCGGCAGGCGCCAGGCCCGGTCGTGCACGGTCTCGCCGGCGGCCAGCAGTTCGGCGGCCAGGTCGTCGTGCTTGCTCATCAGGCCGGCGGCGAACTTGCCCAGGGCGATGATGCAGGCGCCGGTCAGCGTGGCCACGTCGACGATCGCCTGCGGTTCGTAGCGCTGAACGTAGGTCAGCGCGTCGCACAGGATCAGCCGGCCTTCGGCATCGGTATTGCCCACCTCGATGGTCTTGCCGGACATCGAGGTCAGCACGTCGCTGGGCCGGTAGGCGTCGGCATCCGGCATGTTTTCCACCGCCGGCACCACCATCACCAGGTTGATCGGCAGCCGCATGCGCACGGCGGCCAGGAAGGCGCCGAACACGCTGGCGGCGCCGCACATGTCGAACTTCATTTCCTCGATGCCGCCCTGGACCTTGAGGTTGATGCCGCCGGTGTCGAAGGTGATGCCCTTGCCGACCAGGGCATAGGGCCTGGCGTCGCCGCCGCCGTCGTAGCGCAGCACCACCAGCCGCGGCGGGTTGGCCGAGCCGCGTGCCACCGCCAGCAGCGCGCCCATGCCCAGCTTCTCCATGTCCGCGCGTTCGAGGATCTCCACCTGCACACCTTCGTGCTCTTCCGCGATGCGCCGGGCGGCGTCGGCCAGATAGCCGGGATTGCAGATGTTCGGCGGCAGGTTGCCCAGCTCGCGGGCCAGCTCGACGCCGGCCGCGATGGCGATGCCGCGCTCGAGCTCCCTGGCCGACCCTGCGTTGCCGACGAGTTCGACCGACTTCAGGCCGGTATCGCCGTTCCGGCCACGGGTGGCGGTGTAGGCGTAGGCCGCGTGGTCGGCGGCGACGACGGCTTGGCGCAGGGCCCAGCCGGCATCGCGGCCGGGCACCTCGATATCGTTCAGGGTCAGCAGGGCGCGCCGGCTGGGGCCGGTCCTGAGTGCGCGTACGGCATCGCCGACCGCCTTGAGATAGGCCGGCACGCCGAACTTGCCGCGTTCTCCCAGGCCCACCACCAGCACACGCGGCGCCTCGATGCCGGGCAGGTCGGGCAGCAGCGCGGTCTGTCCGGTCTTGCCCGACAGGTCGCCGCGCGCGGCCAGGGCGGCGAGGCGGCCGCCGCTGGCGGCGTCCACCGCCTGGCCCGAGGGCGACAGGCCGCCGTCGGCATAGAGGCCGATGACGACGCAATCGGTATCGACGCTGGCGGGTTCGGCGGGGTTCAGGCGAAATTCGAGGGCCATGGGAGGGATTCCGTACAATCCGTGTCGAGTTCGGGTCCGGTGCCGCCATGGGTGGGCGGCCGGTCAGGCCCGGGATTCTAGCAAGCCCCCCGATACCGAGGCCCGACGAAGCGCATGCGGCTGATCGAGCGATACCTGGCGCGCGAGTTCGCCGCGAGCGTGGCGGCCGTGGCGATCGTGCTGCTGCTGGTCGGCCTGGGCGGCCTGCTGGTGGACCTGATGAGCGAGATCGCCCGCGGCAAGGTTCCTGCCGGCCTGCTGCTCTCGCAGTTGGGCCTGCGCTCCATCCAGGTGTTGCCGGTGCTGCTGCCGCTGGCCCTGTTCATCGGCTTGCTGCTGTGTATAGGCCGGATGTACGGCGAGAGCGAGATGTCGGTGCTGGCGGCCGTCGGCCTGGGCCCGCAGGCCTTGTGGCGACCGCTGGCCATGGTGGTGTTGCCGGTGGCGGCGATCATCGCGGCCAGCGCCCTGTGGGCGGCGCCGCTGGGCGCCAGGATCGCCCGCGACATGGTGGACACCGCCAACCGGTCCTTCCTGGTGGCCGGGCTGGAAGCCGGTCGCTTCCGCGAGTTGCCCGGGCGCAGCGGCATCATCTACGTCGGCGAGCTCAGCACGGACGGGACGAAGTTCCGCCGGCTGTTCGTGCAGGCGGAGCGGGACGGCCGGGTGGACGTGATCACCGCCGCCGACGGCGAAATGCGCTTCGAGGGCGAGGTCGAGCGTTACCTGCTGCTGCGTGACGGCTTTCGGGTCGAGGGGGCGCCGGGCGCGCTGGATTTCCGCATGATGCGTTTCGCCGAAAACGAGATGCGGGTGCCGGACCGCGAGGTCGAAGCCGAGGCGGAGGCGCTGGAGGCGCGTCCGACCGGCGAGTTGCTGCGGCTGGAGGACGCGCCGTCCCGGGCCGAGCTGCACTGGCGCCTGGCCACGCCGCTGCTGGCGCTGGCGCTTGGCCTGCTGGCGATGCCGCTGGGGCGCGGTTCGCCGCGCCAGGCGCGTCATGGCCGGGTACTGGCCGCCATCCTGATCTACGTCAACGCCATGGCGCTGCTGGTGCTGGGCAAGGGCTGGCTGGCCGATGGCAGCATCGCCGCCGGCCTCGGGCTGTGGTGGGTGCTGGTGCCGCTGCTGTCGCTGTCGCTGTGGTGGTTCCTGCGCGACGGCCGCCTGCGTCGTCCGGGGCGGGCGCCGTGATTCCCCTGCCACGTCCCCGCCGCGTGGACGCCTATCTGGCGCGCACCGTGATGGTGTCGGCGCTGGCGGCCTGGGGCGTGCTGCTGGGCTTCGACGTGATCACCGCCCTGGTCAATGAACTCGACGAGCTCGGCCAGGGCGAATACAGCCTCGGCCACGCCCTGGCCTACGTCGCCTGGACGGTGCCGCGCCGGGCCTACGAGTTGTTTCCGATCGCCGCGCTGATCGGCAGCGTGTTGGGCCTCGGCGCGCTTGCCGGTCGCTCCGAGCTGACCGCCATGCGCGCGCTCGGCCTGTCGCGGCTGCGGATCGGCCTGGGCGGGTTGGCGTTGCTGTCGGTACTGACCGCGGCGATGGTGGTCAATGCCGAAACCCTGGCGCCGATGGCCGAACAGAACGCCTCCGACATCGTCTCGGATGCCAAGACAGGCGACGTGGCCCTGGCCCGGGTTTCCGGCCTGTGGGCGCGGGAGGGCAATGTCTTCATCAACGCCCGCGACGGCGTCAGCCGCGAGCACCAGGGCCGGATCCGGACCGAGTTGCGTGGCGTGCGCCTGTACGAGTTCGACGATGAGGGCCGTCTGCTGTCGCTTGCCGAGGCACGCCAGGCGGAACACGACGGCGAGCACTGGCGCCTGCGCGACGTCGTCCGCATCCGCTTCGGCGAGCGGGCGGCCGCTCGCGAGGAGGCGGCGGAGGAACGCTGGGAGAGCCGGCTCGATGGCCAGACCCTGGCGACGGCCACCAGGCGGCCGCGCTACCTGAGTTCGGCCGAGCTTCGGCGGCAGATCGCCTACCTCGAGCGCAACGGCCTGGATGCCAGGGCGTTCGAGAACGTCTACTGGGGCCGCTGGTTCTATCCGCTGAACGTGGCGGTGCTGTGCATTTCGACGCTGCCCTTTGCCTTCGGCTCGCTGCGTTCGGGCGGCTTCGGCAAGCGGCTGTTCATCGCCATCGTCATCGGTATCGCCTACCTGCTGGCGCAGCGGCTGGCGGTCAGCCTCTCGGACGTCTACCGCTTCGATGCCCGTCTGGCCTACCTGCTGCCCCCGGCCGCGCTGATGGCCCTGAGCTGGGGCATCTTCGGCCGTCGCGAATAGATTCCCGACGCGGATTCGCACGGACGCCGGCCGGCGACGTGCCCGGGGACAGGCGCCGGGGATGCGGGCTTGCCCGGTCCGGGTACGCCCGCGGCAAAGGGCTCAGCGCTCCAGGCGGACCAGGACGGTGCGGCTGGCGAGGTCGTGCCAGGCGCGGCGGTCGCTGTCCACCAGGCACCAGAGGAAGCCCAGGCCGGCGGCGGCCAGGGAGAGCGTGGCCACGAGGTAACGCAGCGCCAGGGCAGGGGTGCCGGCCGGGCGGCCGTCGGCGGCGACCACCTTCAGACGCCAGGGCCGCATGCCCAGCGTCTGACCGCCGCGCCGCCAGGACAGGACGGCATAAGCGCCGCTTATCGCCCACAGGAACGCGAGTTCGGCCCAGGCGGCCGGGCTGTCCGGCAGTACCGGTGCACCGCCGCGCAGCAGCAGCACCAGGCCGCTGCCGGCGAACCACAGGGCCAGGACCGGGAAAAAGTCGTACAGAAGGGCAACCAGCCGCCAGCCCAGATGGGCCGGCCGCGCTGGCGGAATGGTGGAGTCGGACATCGCGCAAGCATAGCCGGCGCGGCGGGGTGGCCGCTAAGCTTTCGGCATGCCGCCCCGCCGCCCCGCCGACAGTCGAGCCGATCGCCCGGCCAGCCGCCCGGCCGATCGTCGCGCGCGCATGCTGGCCTTGCCGGCGCCGGCCGACGAAGACCGGCACGCCGTCGCCGCTTTCCTGGACCGGGCCTGGGCCGAGGCCGGCTTGTCCCGGCACACCCTGGACGGCTACCGGCGGGATCTGGAAGGGCTTGCCCGCTGGCTTGCGGCCCGCGGCGCGCGCCTGGCGGGGGTCGGCCGCCAGGACCTGTTCGCCTACCTGGCCTGGCGCGCCGGCGAGGGATATTCGCCGCGCAGCAACGCCCGGCTGCTGTCGGCACTGCGTGCCTTCTTCGCCCAGCAACTGCGGCTGGGCCTGCGCGAGGACGACCCGACCGCGCGCCTGGACCCGCCCAGGCTCGGCCGCAGCCTGCCCAAGGCCTTGTCCGAAACCGAGGTCGAAGCGCTGATCGCCGCCCCCGACCCGACCGCGCCGACCGGCCTGCGCGACCGCGCCATGATCGAGTTGATGTATGCCACCGGCCTGCGCGTCAGCGAGCTGGTGAACCTGCCGGCCACCGCGGTCAACCTGCGCCAGGGGGTGCTGCGGGTCACCGGCAAGGGCAACAGGGAGCGGCTGGTGCCGCTGGGTGAGGAGGCGCAGCACTGGCTGCAGCGCTACCTGCGGGAGGCGCGGCCGGTGCTGGCCGGAGGCAGGCCGGCGGCGCCGCTGTTCCTGGGCCGGCGCGGCGAGGTCCTGAGCCGGCAGCAGTTCTGGAGCACGGTCAAACGCCTGGCGGCGGCGGCCGGCGTGGACCCGGTCCGGGTCAGCCCGCACGGCCTTCGCCACAGCTTCGCCACCCACCTGCTCAACCACGGCGCCGACCTGCGCACCCTGCAGATGCTGCTGGGGCACAGCTCGCTGTCCACCACCCAGATATATACGCTGGTGGCCCGCGAAGGGCTCAAGCGCTTGCACCAGCAACACCATCCGCGGGCCTGAGCAGCGGCCGCCAGGCCGGGCGGCTGTGCCAGAATCGCGAACTTCCGACCCGTGCCGGGGTCGGAAGCCGCACACCCGCCAGGAAATCCCGAATGAACCGCAGCCTGCTTCTCTCCCTCGCCCTGGGTGCCAGCCTCGCCGCCTGCGCCGCCGAACCGCCAGACCAGGCCGCCGCGGCCGCGGCGGCCCGTCCCGCCGTTCCAGCGCAGGACGGCGCCGCCGAGGCAAGGGTGCGGGAGGCGCTGGAATCACTGCTGCCGGGCGTGGAAGTGACCGGTATCCGGCCTTCGCCGCTGCCCGGCCTGTTCGAGGCCAGTGTCGAGGGGCGGGTGCTGTACGTGAGCAACGACGGCAAATACCTGATCCAAGGTGCCCTGGTGGACGTGCAGGCGCGCGACAACCTGACCCGGCACAGCGAGGCCAGGAACCGCAAGGCCCTGCTGGACGCGGTGGACATCCGCGAGCGCGGGGTGGTGTTCCCGGCCGCCGACGAGAAACACGTGATCAAGGTCTTCACCGACATAGACTGCGGCTTCTGCCGGCGCATGCACCGGCAGATCGCCGAGTACAACCGGCAGGGCATCACCGTCGAATACCTGTTCTACCCGCGTGCCGGCATCGGTTCGGACTCCTTCGAGAAGGCGGTGTCGGTCTGGTGCGCCCGGGACCGCCGCAAGGCCCTGACCGACGCCAAGAACGGCGTCGAGCTGCCGCGGGCGAGCTGCAGCAATCCGGTCACCATGGACTACGACCTGGGGCGCCGGGTCGGCCTGAGCGGGACGCCGGCGGTGTACGCCGCCAGCGGCCACGAACTGGGCGGCTACGTCGAACCGGCCGAGCTGCGGGCCCGCCTGGACGAGCTTTCGCAAGCGGCCGGCCGCTGAGCGGCTGCGCCGGTCAGCGCGAGTTCGCCTTCAGCCCCGGCGGTCTGGCCGAGTCGTCCGAAACCACGGGCCGCTGAAGGGCCACGGCGCCGGCGACAGGGGCCGGGACCGGCTTGGTTTACAATGCCGGCCCCGCGTTCCACGGACCCCCTCCGGTCATGATCGTCCTCGAGGGCCTGCCGGCCCTGTCGCCGTTTCGGCGCGACCGCCTCCAGGCCCGTCTGCAGCAGGTGGTGGAAGGCCTCCGGGTCACCGGTGCCTGGCATGTCTACTTCGTCCAGCCAGACCCCGGCGCCCGGCCCGATCCGGAAACGCTCGGGCGGATCCTGGAAGCTTGCGCGGGCCGCGAGGCGCCCGCCGATGGCGCCGAATCACGCTTCGTGGTGCCGCGCCTGGGCACGCAGTCGCCCTGGGCCAGCAAGGCCACCGAGATCCTGCGCGGTGCCGGCTTGCCGGTGCGGCGGGCCGAACGCGGTCTGCGCCTGGACCTGGCCGGCCTGCCGCCCGCCGGCGACCCGCGTTGGCCGGCCCTGGCCCGGACGCTGCACGACCCGATGACCCAGAGCCTGCTGGCCAGCCGCGAGCAGGCCGCAGCCCTGTTCGAACGGCCGGCGCCCGGCCCGCTCGAGCGCATCCCGGCGGCCGCCCTGGCGGAGGCCAATGCGCGTCTGGGCCTGGCCCTGTCGGACGACGAGATCGCCTACCTGCAGCGCCGCTACGCCGAGCTCGGCCGCGATCCCTCCGACGCCGAGCTGATGATGTTCGCCCAGGCCAACTCCGAGCACTGCCGGCACAAGATCTTCAATGCCGACTGGACCGTGGACGGCGAGCCGCAGCCGCTGTCGCTGTTCCGCATGATCAGGAACACCCATGCGCGCAGCCCGCAGTTCACCCTGACCGCGTACCGGGACAACGCGGCGGTGATCGAAGGGCATCCGGGCCGGCGTTTCCGCCCGGACCCGGCCAGCGGCGAGTACGCGCACGATCCGCTGGCCGACTCGGCCTTCGCCATCAAGGTGGAAACGCACAACCACCCGACCGCTATCTCGCCCTTTCCGGGCGCCGCCACCGGCGCCGGCGGCGAGATCCGCGACGAAGGCGCGACCGGTCGCGGCGGCAAGCCCAAGGCCGGCCTGACCGGCTTCACCGTCTCGCACCTGCGCATCCCCGGCCTGGCACGGCCGTGGGAGGGCCAGCGGCCGCTGAACCCGCGCATGGCCAGCGCCCTGGAAATCATGGTGGACGGCCCGATCGGCGCCGCCGCCTTCAACAACGAATTCGGCCGGCCGGCCCTGGCCGGCTATTTCCGCAGTTTCGAGCTGCCGACCGGGCGGCCGGGCCTGGTGCGCGGCTACGACAAGCCGATCATGCTCGCCGGCGGCCTGGGCGCCATCGACCGCGTGCAGATCCGCAAGCTCGGCCTGAAGCCCGGCGACGCCGTGGTGGTGCTGGGCGGCCCGGCCATGCTGATCGGCCTGGGCGGCGGCGCCGCTTCGTCCCTGGCCTCGGGCCAGAGCAGCGAGGATCTGGATTTCGCCTCGGTGCAGCGCGACAACGCCGAGATGCAGCGGCGATGCCAGGAGGTGATCGACCGTTGCGTCGCCCTCGGCGAGCAGAATCCGATTCTCAGCGCGCACGACGTCGGCGCCGGCGGCCTGTCCAACGCCATTCCCGAGCTGCTGCACGATTCCGGCGTCGGCGGTGTGATCGAGCTGGCAAGGATTCCCAGCGACGATCCCTCGCTCTCGCCGATGCAGCTGTGGTGCAACGAGGCCCAGGAGCGTTACGTGCTGGGCATCGGCGCCGACCGGCTGGAGGCCTTCGAGCGGATCTGCCGGCGCGAGCGCGCGGTCTTCGCCGTGGTCGGCACCGTCACCGCCGAGCAGCGCCTGCTGTTGCGCGGGCCTGACGGCAGCACGCCGATAGACCTGCCCATGGACGTGCTGTTCGGCAGCTCGCCGAAGATGCACCGTGACGTGCAGCGACCGCGCCCGACCCGCTGGCCGCGCCTGGACACGGCCAGCCTTGACCTGCGCGAGGCCGGCCTGCGCGTGCTTTCGCACCCGACCGTGGCGGCCAAGAACTTCCTGGTCACCATCGGCGACCGCAGCGTCGGCGGCCTCTGCGCCCGCGACCAGATGGTCGGCCCCTGGCAGCTGCCGCTGGCCGACGCCGCCCTCACCCTGACCGATTTCGACGGCTACGCCGGCGAGGCCATGGCCCTGGGCGAGCGTACGCCGCTGGCCCTGATCGATGCCGCCGCCTCGGCGCGCATGGCCGTCGGCGAGGCCATCACCAACCTGGTGGCGGCGCCGGTGGATTCGCTGCAGGAAGTGAAGCTGTCGGCCAACTGGATGGCGGCCGCCGGCCACGAGGGCGAGGACGCGCTGCTGTTCGACGCGGTGCGCGCGGTCGGCATGGAATTGTGTCCGGCGCTGGACCTGGACATCCCGGTAGGAAAGGACTCGCTGTCCATGCAGGCGCAGTGGCAGGCGCCGGAAGGCCCGCAGAAGGTGGTGGCGCCGGTGTCGCTGGTGGTCAGCGCCTTCGCCCGGGTCGCCGACGTGCGGCCGCAGTTGCTGCCGGTGCTGGACCGCAGGGCCGATTCCGAACTGTGGCTGATCGGCCTGGGCGCCGGCGCCCGCCGCCTGGGCGGTTCGGTCCTGGCCCAGGTCTACGGCGCCTTCGGCGGTCCCTGCCCGGACCTGGACGAACCCGAGCGCCTGCGCGCCTTCTTCGAGCTGATCCGCGACGCCCGCCGCGACGGTCTGCTGCTGGCCTACCACGACCGCGCCGACGGCGGCGCCTTCGCGACGCTGTGCGAAATGGCCTTCGCCGGCCACTGCGGCCTGGAACTGGACCTGGAAGGCTGGGGCGAGGACCCGTTCAGCACCCTGTTCAACGAGGAACTCGGGGCCGTGGTGCAGGTCGCTGCCGAGGATCGTGCCGCCTTTGCCGACCTGGTCAACCGGCATGGACTGACCCACTGCGCCCAGCGCATCGGCCGGCCCTGCGTGGCGCCGGCCATCCGCATCAGCGATGGCCGCGAGCTGTTGGCCGAGTGGAGCTGGCAGGAGCTGTTCGAGGCCTGGTGGTCGGTCACCCACGCCATCCAGTCCTTGCGTGACGACCCGGCCTGCGCCGAGTCCGAGCGCGAAGCCAGGCTCGATTTCGCCGATCCGGGTCTGTCGCCGACGCTCACCTTCGACCCGGCCGGGGATATCGCCGCGCCCTATATCGCCACCGGCATACGGCCCCGGGTGGCGATCCTGCGCGAGCAGGGCGTCAACGGCCAGATCGAGATGGCCGCCGCCTTCGATCGTGCCGGGTTCACCGCCGTGGACGTGCACATGTCCGACCTGATCGAGGGCCGGTGGTCGCTGGATGCGTTCAAGGGCCTGGCCGCGTGCGGCGGCTTCAGCTACGGCGACGTGCTGGGCGCGGGCCGCGGCTGGGCCACCTCGATCCTGGAACGGCCGGCATTGCGGGAGATGTTCGCCCGGTTCTTCGCCCGCCCCGACAGCTTCAGCCTGGGCGTGTGCAACGGCTGCCAGATGCTGGCCCGGCTCAAGGGCCTGGTGCCGGGCGCGGAACACTGGCCGCGTTTCCTGCGCAACCGCAGCGAGCAGTACGAGGCCCGGCTGGCGCTGGTCGAAGTGCAGGACTCGCCGTCGGTCTTCTTCGCCGGCATGGCCGGTTCGCGCATTCCGGTGGTGGTGGCGCACGGCGAGGGCAGGGCGGTGTTCGACGCGCCGGAACATGCAGACCTGGCCAGGACGGTCCTGCGTTTCGTGGACGGCCATGGCCGTCCCAGCGAAGCCTATCCGGCCAACCCCAACGGCTCGCCGGGCGGCATCACCGGTCTGACCAGCGCCGACGGCCGCGCCACCCTGATGATGCCGCACCCCGAGCGGGTGTTCCGGACGGTGCAGATGTCCTGGCATCCGGCCGAGTGGGGCGAGGACAGCCCCTGGATGCGCATGTTCCGCAACGCCCGCGCCTGGGTGGACTGATTGTTCGACGAGGGTTTGCGCGGATGAACGCGGACCAGGCGCGCGGAACGGGTGCTTCATGCGCGCTCGTTCGCGCGAATCCGCGGCAGTAGCCCTTCCCCTGAATCGGCCGGACCCCCGGTGCCCGGGCGTTCCGGGGAACTGCTAAATTCCGGGCATTGCCTGCCCCGGAGGTCCGTGTGAACGCGGTTGCCCAAGACAGCCTGACTGACGCCGACAACCGCATCGCTGCGGCCCTGACCGAGCGCGGCCGGCTGAAGGACGCCGACCTGGGCCGGGCCCAGCGCCTGCATGCCGAGACCGGCGGTTCGCTGGTGTCGCTGCTGGTGCGGCTGGGCATGGTGTCCGAGCGCGACATGGCCGAGACGGCTGCCGAGGTGCTGGGCCTGCCGTTGCTGGCGGCGCGCGACTGCCCCGAGGTGCCGCCGGCGGAGATCCAGCTGCCCTTGCGCTTCCTCAAGCAGCACGCCGTGTGTCCGGTCGGGGAGGACGCCGGACATGTGGACCTGCTGGTGGCCGACCCCCAGGACCCGTATGCGGCCGAGGCCGTGGCCCTGGCCACCGGTCGCCGGGTGCGGGTCAAGGTCGGCCTGCGGGCCGAGATCGCCGACCTGATCGAGCGCTACTACGGCTCCGGCCGCTCGGCCATGGGCGCCATCGTCGAGAACCTGGGCGACGAAGCCGGCGGCGACGAGGCCGATGTCGAGCAGCTGCGCGACCTGGCCAGCGAGGCGCCGGTCATCCGCCTGGTCAACCTGATCATCCAGCGCGCGGTCGAGCTGCGCGCCTCGGACATCCATATCGAGCCGTTCGAGAACCGCTTGAAGGTGCGCTACCGCGTGGACGGCGTGCTGGAGGAGGCGGAATCGCCGCCGGCCAACCTCACCGCCGCGGTGATCTCGCGCGTCAAGATCATGGCCAGGCTGAACATCGCCGAGCGCCGGTTGCCGCAGGACGGCCGCATCATGGTGCGGGTGCAGGGCAAGGAGCTCGACCTGCGCGTCAGCACCGTGCCGACCGCGCACGGGGAAAGCGTGGTGATGCGCCTGCTCGACCGCGAATCGGTGGTGCTGGATTTCCGCACCCTCGGCTTCACCGACGAGTTCCTGGCCAGGTTCCTGAAGGTGCTGGAGCAGCCGCACGGCATCCTGCTGGTCACCGGCCCGACCGGCTCGGGCAAGACCACCACCCTGTACGCGGCCCTGAGCCGTCTGAACACGCCGGACGTGAAAATCATCACCGTCGAGGATCCGGTCGAATACCAGATCGAGGGCATCAACCAGATCCAGGCCAGGCCGCAGATCGGCCTGGATTTCGCCAACGCCCTGCGCAGCATCGTCCGCCAGGACCCGGACATCATCATGATCGGCGAGATGCGCGACCTGGAAACCGCGCGTATCGCCATCCAGTCCGCGCTCACCGGCCACCTGGTGCTCAGCACCCTGCATACCAACAACGCCGCCGGTGGCGTTACCCGCCTGCTGGACATGGGCGTGGAGGACTACCTGCTCACCTCCACCGTCAACGGCATCCTGGCCCAGCGCCTGGTGCGCCGGCTCGAGCCGAACCATGCCGAGAAGTACGAGGCCTTGCCCGAGGTGATCGAGGAGTTCGGCCTGCGCCGTTTCCAGCCCGAGGGGCCGATCCACCTGTACCGGCCCAAGCCTTCGGCGCTCACGCCCACCGGCTACCTCGGCCGCACCACCATCACCGAGTTGCTGGTGATGGACGACGAACTGCGCCGGCTGGTGATGCGCCACGCCGGCATGGGCGAGCTGGAGGAAGCCGCCCGCGCCCGCGGCATGCGCACCATGTACGAGGACGGACTGGCCAAGGCCCTGCAGGGCCTGACCACCATCGAGGAAGTCCTGCGCGTCACCCAGGAGTCCTGAGCCGATGCCGATGTTCCGCTACAAGGCCCTCTCGGCCGCCGGCGAGGTGCTGGACGGGCGCATGGAGGCCGGCAGCGCGGAGGAGGTGGCGGCGCGGCTGCAGGACCAGGGCCATCTGCCGATCGAGGCGCGCCGCGCCGACGAGGGCGGCGGCGAGGGCCTGGGCCGGCTGTTCCGGCGCCAGGCCTTTGGCCCGGCCCAGGTACTGCAGTTCACCCAGCAACTGGCGACCCTGCTCGGCGCCGGCCAGCCGCTGGACCGCGCCCTCGGCCTGCTGCTGGAACTGCCGGAAGCCGCCGCCGGCCGTCGCCTGGTCGAGCGGGTGCGCGAGGCGGTGCGCGGCGGCGCGCCGCTGTCCACGGCGCTGGAGCAGCAGCACGGGGTGTTTCCGCGCCTGTACGTGAACCTGGTGCGCGCCGGCGAGGCCGGCGGCAATGTGCAGGAGGCGCTGGCGCGCCTGGCCGACTATCTGGAGCGCAATGCCCGGCTGCGTTCGCGCGTGGCCAACGCCCTGATCTATCCGGCCATCCTGGTGGCGATGGTGTTCGTGTCGGTGGCCTTCCTGCTGGCGGTGGTGGTGCCGCAGTTCCAGGTGCTGTTCGAAAGCCTGGACGCCGAGCTGCCCTGGTATTCGGCCCTGGTGATGGAATCCAGCCTGTTCCTGCGGCGGTGGTGGTGGGCGATCGGCCTGCTGCTGGCCGGCGGCCTGGCCTGGCTGGCCTGGTGGCTGGGCCGGCCGGGGCCGCGCCGGGCCCTGGACGAGCGGCTGCTGGGGCTGCGTCTGCTCGGCGACCTGGTGGCCAAGCTCGACACCGCCCGCCTGGCCCGCACCCTGGGCACCCTCGTGCGTAACGGGGTGCCCTTGCTCACCGCCCTGGGCCTGGCGCGGCCGGTGCTGTCCAACCGGGTTCTGGCCGAAGCCCTGGAAGCGGCCGCCGAAGAGGTCAAGACCGGCAGCGGCCTGGGTCACGCCCTGGCGCGGCGCAAGCGTTTCCCGCGCCTGGCGGTGCAAATGATCCAGGTGGGCGAGGAAACCGGTGAACTCGATACCATGCTGCTGAAGGTGGCCGACACCTTCGAGCAGGAAACCGGCAACGCGCTCGAACGGCTGCTGGCGGCCCTGGTGCCGGCCATCACCCTTGTGATGGTGCTGCTGGTGGCCGTCGTCATCGTGTCGGTGTTGCTGCCCATCTACGATCTCACCAATGCCATAGGTTGAACCCCCATGCGACGCAGTCCCCGCTTTCACCGATACGCCCGCGGCATGAGCCTGCTCGAGGTGATCCTGGTCATCGTGCTGATCGGCGGCATCCTGGCCCTGGTGGCCAGCCGCCTGGTCGGCGGCCAGGACCGAGCCAATGTGCGCCTGGCCGAATCGCAGCTGATCACCCTGGCTGGCAAGGTGGACCAGTTCCGCATGGACACCGGCCGCCTGCCCGAGTCACTGGACCAGCTGGTCAGCGCCGGCGGGTTGCAGGGATGGCTGGGCCCTTACGCCAAGGCGGAGGAGCTGAACGACCCCTGGGGTAATCCGATCCAGTATCGCCGCCCCGGCGCCAACGGCCCCTACGAGCTGGTCAGCCTGGGCGCGGATGGCCAGGCCGGCGGCGAAAGCGTCAACGGGGACATTCGCAAACCCTGAGGGGAGCCGGGGCGATGCGCCAGGCGCGGGGCTACTCGCTGCTGGAACTGCTGCTGGTGGTCGTGCTGATCGCCGCCCTTGCCACGCTTGCGGCCATGGCGATCGGCCAGGCCCTGCCCGGCCAGCAGCTGCGCGGAACGGCCCGCGACCTGGCCGCCGACCTGCGCTATACCCGTGCCCGCGCCATCGCCAGTGGCCGCGAGCAGGTCTTCGTGATGGACCTGGACCGGCGCACCTGGACGGCCGCCGGCGAACGCGAAGGGGCGTGGCCGGACGCGCTGCGCGTGCTTGCCACCACCGCCCGCGAAGAGCAACCGGCGCAAGGCCGCGCGGCGGTGCGCTTCTTTCCCGACGGCTCCGCCACCGGCGGCCGTTTCCTGATCGGCTACCAGCAGGCCGGCTGGCGCGTGGACGTGGCCTGGCTGACCGGCGAGGTCAGCCTGCGCCGGGGCGAGGCGCCGCCATGAGGCGGCAGCGCGGCTTCACCCTGCTGGAAGTGGTGCTGGCCTTCGTGTTGCTGGCGGTGTCGCTGGGCATCCTTACCGCCATCCTGGGCGGCGGCCTGGCCCAGGTGCGTCAGGCCGGCGACCTCAGCGAGGCCACCCTGCACGCGCAATCGCTGCTGGGCCAGTTGGGGGTGCTGGAGCCGATCGCGCCCGGCCGCAGCAGCGGCGTGTTCGCCGAGGGCCGCTATCGCTGGCAGCTGGACATCGCGGAAACGGACGATCCCTCGCCGCCGCCGGAGCTGCCGCTGCCGCCGGCCGAGGAACCGGAGGTGCTGGCGGCCCCGCGCCTGTACCGGGTGCGTCTGGTGGTGGGCTGGGGCGAGGGCGACTACGCCCGGGAAATCGCCTTCACCACGCTGCGGGCGCGCCTGCCCGATCCCGGCGAGGGCCTGTCGCCATGAGCCGGACACGCGGTTTCAGCCTGATCGAAGTGTTGCTGGCCACGGCCCTGTTGGCGGCCGGGCTGGCCTTGGCCTTCGCCACGCTCGCCAACGCCACCCGTGCCGGCGAGCGGGCCGAGGCGGAGGCGCAGCGGGCCGAGCGGCTGCGTGCCGTGCAGGGCTTCCTGCGCCGCCAGTTGGAAGGCGCCCTGGCCATGCCGTTCTCGCAGGACGAGGGCACCGGCGAGGCGATCGTGTTCGAGGCCGAACGCGACCGCCTTCGCTTCGTCGCGCCGATGCCCGGATACCTGTCGCGTGGCGGGCCCTATCTGATGGAATTCGAGCTGGTGCCCGGACCCGACGGCCAGCGCTTGCGGTTCCAGCACTACCTGCTGACGCCCGAGGGAGTGATCGAGCCCGAACGCGAGCCGGAAGTCTTGCTGGAGGGATTGCGCGATGCGGCGTTTTCGGTGCGTGCGCTGGATGCCGAGGGCGGGCCCGGACCCTGGTCCTCGCGCTGGGACCAGCCCGGGCGCGTGCCGGCCCTGGTCCGGCTGGAGGCGCGGTTCGCCGATCCGGCGGCGCGCTGGCCGACCCTGGTGGCGGCGCCGCGCCTGGGCCTGGCGCCGCTCGGCGGGCTGGGCGACGCAGCCGGCCTGCCGCCGGGCGGAAGGGGGCGCTGATGGACCGGCAAAGGGGCGCGGCGCTGCTGATGGTGATGTGGCTGCTGATCCTGCTGGCGGGCCTGGTGGCGGTATTCGCCTTCACCGCCCGGGTCGAGGCCATCCAGGGCAGCGCGCTGCGCGCGCAGGCGGCCGGGCGGTACGCCGCCGAAGCGGGCATCGAACTGGCGGCGCTGCGCATGGCCGACGGCGATCCGCTGCGGCAGTGGTATCCGGACGGGCGACCGCAGCAGTTCGAGTTCGAGGGCCATGCGGTCGAAGTGCGGGTGCAGGACGAGGCCGGCAAGGTGGACCTCAACGCGGCCGATGCCTCGTTGCTGGCCAGGCTGATGACCGCGCTGGACATCGAAGACGGGCGCGCCCGCCAGCTGGCCGGCGCCATCCAGGACTGGCGCGACAGCGACAGCCTGCTGGCCCTGGGCGGCGGCGCGGAGGATCGCGACTATGGCGCGGCCGGCTTGCCCTACGGCGCCCGTGACAGGCCCTTCGCCACCGTGCAGGAACTGCAGCAGGTGCTGGGCATGGATCCCGACACTTACCGCCGTCTCGTCCCGCACGTCACCGTCCATGCCGGGCTGTCCCGGCCGACGCCGGACTTCGCCCAGGCGCCGGTCTTGCGCGCGCTCGGCCTGAGCGAGCGGCAGGCGGCGGAGTGGCTGGCCGCGCGGGCGGCCTGGCAGCCGGGCCAGCCGGCGCCGGTGCTGGGTGGCGGCCTCGCCCTCGCCGGCACCGGATCGGGTACGTATAGTGTCGCCAGCCGTGCCACCCGCCCGGACGGCTCGCTGGTCGAGGTGACGGCCATCCTGCGCATCGGCGCGGGCGCCGGTTTCGGCCAGCTTTATGCGCCGCTGGCCTGGCGGGTGGGAGAACCCGACTGATGCCCGCCGCGAACCGCCTGACCACCTTCGCCGACGATCTGCGCCTGCGCTTGCTGCGCAGCCGGCTGCCTGCGCTCTGGCAGGCGACCCTGGACGACCTGCGCGGCCTGTTGCCGCGTTCGTGGCGTCGCCTGCTGGAAGGCGAGCGCCAGGCCCTCTGGCTGCGGCACGCGGGCGACCGGCTCGAGCTGCGCGCGCATGGCACGGATGGCCAGACCAGCCTGGGCGAGCTGCCCTTGCGGCCGGCCGTGCTGGAAGCGCTGGCCGACCGGATCGGGCAACACCACCTGCGCACCTGGCTGCTGTTGCCGCAGGAGCTGGTGCTGCGGCGTCGCCTGCTCCTGCCGGGCGCGGCCGAGCCGCGCCTGCGCGAGGTGCTGGGTTTCGAGCTCGACCGGCAAACGCCGTTCAGCGCCGCCCAGGTCGTCTACGAAGGCCGCGTTTTGGCGCGCGGGTCGGGTCCGCAGGGCTTGCAGGTCGAGCTGCTGGTGCTGCCGCGCGCCAGGCTGGAGGCGGAACTGCAGGCCCTCGGCCCCCTGGCCGACCTGCTGAGCGGCGTGGATGTGGAGGAAGACGGGCGCCGGTTGGGACTCAACCTGCTGGCGGCGGCCGGACGCAGCGCGCCGGCGGATCCGGTCCGGCGCACCAATGCCTGGCTGCTGGCGGGCGCCGGGGCGGCGCTGATGCTGGCCCTGGCCTTGATCCTGCACAACCGCGGCGAGCGGCTCGAAAGCATGCGCGCCGCCGTCGCCGCAGCCACCGAACAGGCCCGCGATGCCCGGCGCATCCGCAACCGGCTGCAGTCCACTGCCACCGCCGCCAACTACCTGGCCGAGCGTCGCGCAGCCCGCCCGACCATGCTGGAACTGCTGGACGACCTGAGCCGGCGGATCCCCGACGACACCGCCCTGGACAAGCTGGCGGTCAACGGCGACCGGGTGGTGATGGTGGGCCAGAGCCGCAGCGCGCCGGCCCTGGTCGGGCTGCTGCAGGCGTCCCCGCTGCTGACCGAGCCGGCCCTGTCCGGCGCCGTGCAGGCAGACAGCCGCAGCGGCCGCGATCGGTTCACCCTGGTGGCGCGCCTGCGCCCGCCCGCGGAGGAAGGCGATGGCCGGAGTCCCTGAACGTCCGGTTCGCCTGGGCCTGCTGGCGGCAGCGGCGGCGCTGGCCTACTTCCTGTTGCTGCACTGGTGGTTCACGGCGCCGATGCTGGCGATGGGCGCGGAGATCGAGCGCCTGCAGCGGGAGGAGCTGGCCCTGCGCATGGAAATCGCCCAGCGCCCCGAGCTCGAGGCGGAACTCCAGCGGGTGCTCGAGTTCGGCGCCGGCGACACCGGCTTCCTGCCCGAAGCGAACCGGCAGCTGGCCACCGCCGCCCTGGTACAGCGGCTGGAGTCGGTGGTCAACGGCGCTGCCGGCGCCAGCGGCCAGTGCCGCATCACCGCCCGCACGCCGAGCGAATCGCAGGGCCGCGACCCGTTCGTGCGCGCGACGGTGCAGGTGCGCCTGATGTGCGGCATGGGCGAACTGGCCGCGGTCTTGCACCAGCTGGAGGGCGGCAATCCGCAACTGTTCGTGGACAACCTGGACATGCTGTCCCGGCGCAGCTATCTGGGCGGCGCCGAGGCCGGCGGCATGGACGTCAGCTTCGACCTGTACGGGTACCTCGCGCAGCCGGCCGGGGGCGAGGGTGATGATTGAGTCGTTGCGCCCCGGCAATGCCTTCGCGGCGGCACTGGCGGCCTGGTCGGCGGCGTTGCTGCTGCTGGCCCTGGCCGGCCTGGGCGGCCGCAGCGGTCCCTTGCCGGACGATCCGGCGATGCGGCCGCCGCTGCCGCGGGTCGAGCTGCGCGAAGCGCGCTCGCGCCTGGGTCCGCTGGCGGATTACGGCGAAGTGGGCGCCCGGCCCCTGCTCAGCTTCGACCGGCGTCCGGCGCCGATGGCCCGAGGCGAGCAGGCGGAGGACAGCCTGGAGTCCCTGGTGCTGTCCAGCGTGCTGATCGTCGGCGACACGCGTCTGGCCCTGCTTCAGCCCAGCGGGGGCGGCGAGACGCGCAAGGTACGCCTGGGCGAAGCGGTGCCGGGAACCGCCTGGCGGCTGGTCGAACTGGCGCCGCGCCTGGCCGTGTTCGAGGGGCCGGAAGGCCGGCGCGAGCTTGCGCTGCGGGTCTTCGACGGCCGCGGCGCGGGCGTGCCGGCCGCCGGTCCGGACCCGGTGCGCGACGAATCCGCCGGGCCGGATCCCGGCAGGGCCGCGACCCCGGCACCCGTCGGCGATGAGGCTCGCGCCGCGCCCGCCAGCCAGGAAGCGCAGGTGGAAGCGATCCGTCGTCGCATCGAGGCCCGTCGGGCGCAGATGCGGGCCGAGGCCGAAGCCCGTGAACGCGGCGAACAGGTAGAGTAGCCCGATGATGTCCGACCTCAGACTCCTTCCCCCGATCGCTGCCGCGCTGTTGGTCCTGCTGGCCGGTTGCGCCAGCGTCCCTGCTCCGACCATCCAGCGCGGCGCCGATCCTCTGGCCGGCCAGGGGGTGGGCGCGCCTGCCGGGGAATCCGCCGAGATCGGCGGCGATGCCGCGGCCGCGGCCCCCGCGCCGGTCTCGCCGCAGCTCAGCCCGGGCAGCGGCCAGGTCATCAACCAGCGCCTGGCGGCCACCCCGCCGCCCTCGCTGGACGCGCCGGGCGAGGCCACCTTCAATTTCGAGGGCGAGTCGGTGCATGCGGTGGTCAAGGCCATCCTGGGCGACCTGCTGCGGCAGAACTACGTGATCGCGCCGCAGGTGCAGGGCACCGTCACCCTGGCGACGCCCCGGCCGGTGGACGCAGCCCAGGCCCTGAGCCTGCTGGAAATGGTGCTGGGCTGGAACAACGCCCGCCTGGTCTGGGCCGACGGCCGCTACAACGTACTGCCGACCGAACAGGCCATTGCCGGCAACCTGTCGCCGCGGACCGGCGGCGCGGCCGATGCCCGCGGCTACGAGTTGCGGGCGGTACCGCTGCGCTACATCTCGGCCGGCGAGATGAAGAAGCTGCTGGAGCCCTACGCCCGGCCCAATGCCGTGGTCAGCGTGGACGCGGCGCGCAACCTGATCGTGCTGGCCGGCAGCCGGGCCGAGTTGCAGAACTACCTGCGTACCGTCGAGATCTTCGACGTGGACTGGCTCAAGGGCATGTCGGTGGGCGTCTTTCCGCTGCTGTCGGCCGATGCCGCCGACGTGGTAGAGGAACTGGAGCGGGTGTTCGGCTCCGAGAGCGGTACGCCGGTGGCCGGCATGTTCCGTTTCATGCCGCTGCGGGGCCAGAACGCGGTGCTGGTGATCACGCCGCAGGCCGATTATCTGCGTGAGGCGCAGCGCTGGATCGAACGCCTGGACGCCGGCGGCGGCGAGGGCGCGCGCCTGTACACCTACGAGGTGCTGTACATGAAGGCGGCCGACCTGGCCGAGCAGTTGGGCCAGGTGTTCGGCGCCGGCGGCGGCCGCGCGGGTGGCGCCGAAGCTGGCGCGCCGTCGCTGATGCCGGGCCTGGAACCGGTGCAGATCCGCTCTATCGAGACGCCGGCGCCCGACGCCGCCGATCCCGCCGCACGCGCGGCGGCAGGCGGCGCCGGTGGCAAGGGCGGCGCCGGCGGCCGGGAAGGGGGTGGCATCGCCATGGGCGGCGCCGGCGACGTCTCGATCAGCGCGGTCGAGGCCGGCAACGCCCTGCTGGTGCGGGCGACGCCGGCGCAGTGGGAGTCCATCCGCCGCGCCATCGAGCGCCTGGACACCATGCCGCTGCAGGTGCACATCGAGGCCCAGGTGGTCGAGGTGGAGCTCAGCGGCAAGCTCAGCTACGGCGTGAACTGGTTCTTCGAGAACGCGGTGGTGGACGGGGCGGGGCTGCCGTCCGCGGCCGGCCGCAGGATCTGGGGCGACCTGGCCGGCAGTGTCGGCGACGAGGGCCTGGGCTGGACCTTCCTGGGCCGCAATGCCGCCGCCATCATCAGCGCGCTCGACGATGTGTCCAACGTCCGGGTGCTGTCCACGCCGTCGGTGGTCGTACGCAACAACGCCGAAGCCAAGCTCGACGTCGGCACCAAGATCCCGGTCAATTCCACCACCTTCAATCCGATCGTCGGCGACCAGCCCGGCGGCAGCGACGGCACCTTCACCCAGGTGCAATACCTGGATACCGGCGTGATCATGACCGTGACCCCGCGTATCAGCCGCGATGGCACCGTGTTCATGGAAATCGAACAGGAAGTCAGCTCGCCCGGCGACACGCCCGACGAGAACGGCAACCTGCCAATCAACAAGCGCAAGCTGACCACCGAGGCGGCGATCCGCAGCGGCGAAACGGTGATGCTGGCCGGCCTGATCTCCGACACCTCGCTGGACGGCAGCACCGGCGTGCCAGGTCTGGTGCGCCTGCCGGTGGTCGGCGGCCTGTTCGGGCGCAAGACCAGGGAAAACCGCCGCACCGAGGTGGTGGTGCTGGTGACGCCGCGGGTGATCCGCGACCCGGACGAAGCGCGCCGGCTCACCGACGAATACGGCGAGCGCTTCCGCGCCCTGGAGCCGCTGCGGCGCGAGGACGACGGCGGCCGCTGACATGCTTCCGACGGTGATCGTGCCGATCCGGGGCGCGTTGGCGGCCCTGGACGCCTGCCTCGCCGCCCTGGACCGAAGCCTGGACGCTGGCGCCGTCGTGCTGCTGGCGGACGACGCCAGCGGCGATCCGCGCGCGGCCGGCCTGCTTTCCGGGTGGTGCGCCGGCACCCGCCTGGCGGCCCGGCACCTGCGCGGCGAGCGGCCGCGTGGCCTGCCGGCCGCCTGCAACGCCGCCTTCGCCGAGGCGGGCGAATCCGACGTGGTGCTGCTGGCGCCCGACGTGCTGCCGGCAGGCGAGTGGCTTTCGGCGTTCGCCGCGGCGGCCCGGGACGCCGGCGACGTCGCCAGCCTTTCCGCATGGAGCAACGACGGCGAGATCTGCGGTTTTCCGCAGTTCTGCGAACCGTCGCCGCCACCCGCCGATCCGGCCGAGCTGCAGCGGGCCGCGGTCGCAGGCAGAACCCGGGTGCCGGCGCAGCTGCCCGCCGCCGCTGGCCCGGCGGTGTTGTTGCGGCGTGAGGCCCTGCGCCGCTTCGGCGATTTCGACGCGGTTACCTTCCGCCACCTCGAGCAGGCGCTTGCCGATTGGTGTCGCCGCGCCGATGCCATGGGCTGGCGCCACCTGCTGTGCGAATCGGTTTTCGTGGCGCGCCGGTCCGCAGAGTCGGCGCCGGTCACACCGGATCAGGCCGAAGACCTGGCCCGCCTGCTGGCCCGCTGGCCGGACCAGCACGAGCGCATGGCCCGCTTCATCCTCGAGGATCCGCTGCGGTCGGCGCGCCGCGCGCTGCAGGAAAGCCTGGACGAGCTGGCGCGTACCGGCCCGCAAGGCGATCTGTTCGGCCGGTCGTCGCCATGAACGCCCTGCCTCCTTCCCGTACCGGCGCCAGCGCCATCGGCGTGGTGGTGGTCAGCTACCGCAGCGCCGCCACGCTTGGGACCTGCCTGCGACACCTGCTTGCTGCCCACGATGTCGAGCGGGTGGTGGTGGTGGACAACGCCTCGGACGACGAAAGCTGCGCGATCGTCGAGCGGCTGGCGGAAGGCGAGCCGCGGCTGTCGCTGGTGCGCAACCGGCACAACCGCGGTTTCGGCGCCGCCTGCAACCAGGGCGCGACCGCGCTGTCGCAGCCCTGGCTGGCCTTCGTCAACCCCGACGCCTACGTCGAGGCGCAGACGCTCTCGCGTCTGGTCGAGCATGCCCGGGCACGACCGGGCGCCGGCCTGTTGGGGGTCGAGCTGGTGGGCGAGGACGGCGCGATCGACCCGTCCAGCCGGCGCGCCGACCCGAGCCTGCGCGATCTGCTGCTACGCTTCGGCCGGCGCGACGACCTGTACCTGGGCCGCGACCCTGCCGCCCCGACCCTGCAACCGGTGGACGCGGTTTCCGGCGCGCTGATGTTGCTGCCGGCGGTGCTGTTCGTCCGTCTGGGCGGCTTCGATGAGGGCTATCGCCTGCACGCCGAGGACCTGGACCTGTGCCGGCGGGTGCGCCAGGCCGGTTACGAGGTGCTGGTGGCCAATGATCTTCGCGTGACGCACGTCCGCGGCGTATCCAGTCGCCGGCGCCCGTTCTTCGTCGAGTGGCACAAGCATCGCGGCATGTGGCGCTATTTCCGCCGTTTCGAGGCCGCCACCGTCCCCGCCTGGCAACACCCGCTCATCTGGCTGGCCCTCTGGGCCCACTTCCTTGCCGCCGTCCTCCGCCGCCTGGTCGCGCGCTGACCAGCGACAGGCCAAAGTACAGCGGCCGCCCCGAAGGAATGGCCGCCGGTACAGCAGGTGGTGCGACTACTTGAGGGCCTTGAAGCGCAGCCGGTGCGGCTTGGCGCCTTCCTCGCCGAGACGGCGCTTCTTGTCTTCCTCGTACTCGCGATAGTTGCCCAGGAAGAACTCCACGTGCGAGTCGCCTTCGAAGGCGAGGATATGGGTGGCGATGCGGTCGAGGAACCAGCGGTCGTGGCTGATCACCATCGCGCAGCCCGGAAATTCCAGCAACGCGTCCTCTAGTGCGCGCAGGGTTTCCACGTCCAGGTCGTTGGACGGCTCGTCCAGCAGCAACACGTTGCCGCCCTGCAGCAGGGTCTTGGCCAGATGCAGGCGCCCGCGTTCGCCGCCGGACAGGCTGCCCACCATCTTCTGCTGGTCCGGCCCCTTGAAGTTGAAGCGGCCGATGTAGGCGCGCGACTGCACTTCCACGCCGTTGATGTCGAGGATGTCGGAGCCGCCGGACACTTCCTGCCAGACGTTCTTGTTCGGGTCCAGGGCATCGCGCGACTGGTCCACGTAGGCCAGCTTCACCGTCGGACCGATCACGATCTCGCCCTTGTCCGGCTTTTCCTGGCCGGTGAGCATTCGGAACAGGGTGGATTTGCCGGCGCCGTTCGGGCCGATGATGCCGACGATGGCGCCCGGCGGCACGGTGAAGCTCAGGTCGTCGATCAGCAGGCGGTCGCCGTAGCTCTTGCTGACGTTGCGGAACTCGATGACGTTGTTGCCCAGCCTCTCGCCCGGCGGGATGAAGATCTCGTTGGTTTCGTTGCGCTTCTGGTATTCGACGCTCTGGAGTTCCTCCAGTCGCGCCAGACGCGCCTTGCCCTTGGAACGGCCGCCCTTGGCGTTCTGCCGGGCCCATTCCAGTTCGCGGGCGATGGCCTTCTGGCGCGCCTTTTCCTGCGCCTCTTCCTGCTTCAGGCGCTCTTCCTTCTGCACCAGCCACTCGGTGTAGTTGCCCTTCCAGGGAATGCCCCGGCCGCGGTCGAGCTCGAGGATCCACTCGGCGGCGTTGTCCAGGAAATAACGGTCGTGGGTCACCGCCACCACCGTGCCCGGGTAGCGCTGCAGGAACTGCTCCAGCCACTCCACCGACTCGGCGTCCAGATGGTTGGTGGGCTCGTCCAGCAACAGCATGTCCGGCTTGCTCAGCAGCAGGCGGCACAGGGCCACCCGGCGCTTCTCGCCGCCGGAAAGGTGGCCGACCTTCGCGTCCCAGGGCGGCAGGCGCAGGGCGTCGGCCGCGACCTCGAGCTGCTGCTCGAGCGTATGCGCGTCGCCCGAGGCCAGGATCGCTTCCAGCCGTTCCTGTTCCCTGGCCAGGGCGTCGAAGTCGGCGCCTTCCTCGGCGTAGGCGGCGTAGACCTCGTCCAGGCGCTTCTGAGCCTGCAGGATCTCGCCCACGCCTTCCTCCACCGCCTCGCGCACGGTGTGCTCGGGGTTGAGCCGGGGTTCCTGCTCCAGAAAGCCGATCTTGATGCCGGGCTGCGGCCGCGCCTCGCCGGTGAAGTCGGTGTCCACGCCGGCCATGATGCGCAGCACGGTGGACTTGCCTGCGCCGTTCAGGCCCAGCAGGCCGATCTTGGCGCCGGGGAAGAACGACAGCGAGATGTCCTTGATGATCTGGCGCTTCGGCGGGACGGTCTTGCTCACGCCGATCATGGTGTAGATGTACTGCATCGCGGTCTCTCTGACGGGGCCGGCGCCACGCGCGGCCGGTAAGGGGGTGTGGGCCGCGCGGCGGGCGCGCAGCCGATCCGGGAATCGGAGGGTGGCGCATTATCGCCCAGGCGGCTTCTGGCTGCACCCCGCGCGAACCCGCATGGCCTGACGCGGCCGGTCCGCGGCGCCGGCCGGTCGTGCGCCGCCGCCGGATCGCCGGCCGATGCATGTGCCACGCGAGCGGGCCGGCCACCGTCGCGCCCGTCCGGCTGCCCGCGAATTGCCCGCATTGCGCCCGGGCACGGCCCGACGGCGGCGGTTTCCTTGCCGGGCCGCGACGGGCGGCGTTCGGGGGAGCGCGAGCATGCGCATCGGATGGAAACTGGTCCTGGTCGGAGGCCTGATGATCGTGCTGCTGGTGCCGCTGGCCCTGCTGGACGGGCTGGTGGCGGAACGCCAGCAGCGGGGCCGCGAGGTGGCGATGGAGATCGCCCGCGCGTCGGCCGGCAACCAGCGTGTGGTGGGTCCGTTGCTGGTGATCGAGGCCGAGCGCTGGCGGCGAGGGGTGCGCCGGCGGGCGCCGGCCGCCTGGGACGGCGGTGACGGGGCCCGCGCACCGGACGCGGCCGGGACGGACGCGGCTGCCTGGCATTGGGATGAAGGCGCGACCGAACTCGTGGTGGTGGCCCCGGAACGGATCGACCTGGACGGCCAGCTGCGGGTGGAGCGGCGCGGCCGCAGCCTGTTCAGCGTGCCGCTGTTCCATGCCGCGCTGAAAATGGAGGCCGAACTGGTACCGGCCTTGCCGCGCCTGCCCGATCTGCAGCTGCGCCCGCGGCGGGCCTGGCTGGTGCTGGGCCTGGGCGACAACCGTGGCCTGCGCGGCCAGCGCCTTCGCCTGGACGGGCGCGAGCTTCCGCCGGCGGCCGGCACGCCACTGGCCTGGCTGCCGGAAGGTTTCCAGGCGGAGATCGACCCGGCGCGGCTGGAGCAGCCGATGCGGATCGCGGTGGAGATGGACCTAGTCGGCACCGGCACCCTGGAGGTGCTGCCCTCGGGCGGCGAAACCACCGTGGCCCTGCGCGGGGACTGGCCGCACCCGGGTTTCGCCGGCCAGTACCTGCCGCTGGAATCGGCCCTGGACGGGCAGGGTTTCCGGGCGCGCTGGGCCCTGTCGGGCCTGTCCAGCCGGGTGCCCTCGGCACTGGCCGCCTGCGCCGCCACCCGCCCCGACTGCGAGGCCCTGCAGGGTGGCGGCATCGGCCTGCGCCTGGTGGAGCCGGTAGACCGCTACCTGATGACCGAGCGGGCGATGAAATACGCCCTGCTGTTCCTGGCCCTGGTGTTCGGCGCGGTCTTCCTGGTCGAGGCCCTGGCGGCGCGACCGGTGCACGCGGTGCAGTACGGCCTGACCGGGCTGGCCCTGGCCATGTTCTACCTGCTGTTGCTGTCGCTGTCCGAGCACATCGGCTTCGGGACGGCCTACGCCATCGCCGCCCTGGCCTGCAGTGGCCTGCTCGGCTACTACCTGGCGGCGGTGTTGGGCGGCGCCGGTCGTGGCTGGGGCTTCGGCGCCGGGCTGGCGGCCCTGTACGGGCTGCTGTACGCCCTGCTGCGCTCGGAAGACCACGCACTGCTGGTCGGCAGCGGCCTGCTGTTCGCCGCTCTGGCCACGGTAATGGCCCTGACCCGGCGGGTGGACTGGTACCGGCTGGGCGAGCGCTGAGCAAAGGGGCCGGCGCCGGCGGGGAGGGCAGGGGCATGGCCGAAGCTTCCCGCCCGGCGGCCGCCGGCAACGTTGCAAGCTGGCCGCAAATGGCTGCCGGGGCTACACTTTCCGGCCCGTATCCGCCCCGGAAGCCCAGGATGTTCGCCAAGGACCTGCAGATCGCCGGCTACGACCCCGAACTGGCCCAGGCCATCGCCGACGAGCGCAGCCGCCAGGAGGACCACGTCGAGCTGATCGCCAGCGAGAACTACGCCAGCCCGCGCGTGCTGGAGGCCCAGGGCAGCGTGCTGACCAACAAGTACGCGGAAGGCTATCCGGGCAAGCGTTACTACGGCGGCTGCGAATACGTGGACGTGGCCGAGAGGCTGGCCATCGAGCGGGTGAAGCAGCTGTTCGGCGCCGACTATGCCAACGTGCAGCCGCACAGCGGCTCGCAAGCCAACCAGGCGGTGTACTTCGCCCTGCTGCAGCCGGGCGACACCATCCTCGGCATGTCGCTGGCGCACGGCGGCCACCTGACCCACGGCGCCAAGGTCAATCTCTCGGGCAAGTTGTTCAACGCCGTGCAGTACGGCGTGAACGGGCAGGGCCTGATCGACTACGACGAGGTCGAACGGCTGGCGCTGGAGCACAAGCCGAAGATGGTGGTCGCCGGCTTTTCCGCCTATTCGCAGGTGGTGGACTGGGCCCGCTTCCGCGCCATCGCCGACAAGGTCGGCGCCTGGCTGTTCGTGGACATGGCGCACGTCGCCGGCCTGATCGCCGCCGGCGTGTATCCGAACCCGCTGCCGCACGCGCACGTGGTCACCTCGACCACGCACAAGACCCTGCGTGGCCCGCGCGGCGGCATCATCCTGGCCAGGGCACCGGATGCGGAGCTGGAGAAGAAGCTGCAGAGCATCGTCTTCCCCGGCATCCAGGGCGGCCCGCTGATGCACGTGATAGCCGCCAAGGCAGTGGCCTTCAAGGAAGCGCTGGAGCCGGCTTTCAAGGAGTACCAGCAGCAGGTGCTGCGTAATGCCCAAGCCATGGCCAAGGCCATCACCGCCCGCGGCTACAAGATCGTTTCCGGCGGCACCGAGAACCACCTGATGCTGATAGACCTGATCGGCCGCGAGGTCACCGGCAAGGACGCGGAAGCCGCGCTCGGCGCCGCCCACATCACCGTGAACAAGAACTCGGTGCCGGGCGACCCGCGCTCCCCCTTCGTCACCTCCGGCCTGCGCATCGGCACACCGGCGGTGACCACGCGCGGCTACAAGGAGCCGGACTGCGTGGCCCTGGCCAACTGGATCTGCGACGTGCTGGACGCGCCGACCGACGAGAGTCTGATCGCCGGCGTGCGCGAGAACGTCGTCAGGCAGTGCCGGCAGTTCCCGGTGTACGGATGAGGCGCCGGTCCGCGCCCTGATCGCCGATGCATTGCCCCTTCTGCCAGCACGAAGACACCCGGGTGATCGACTCGCGCGTCAGCGAGGACGGCAGCACCATCCGCCGCCGGCGCGAATGCCCGGCCTGCGGCGAGCGCTTCAATACCTTCGAGACCGCCGAGCTGAAGCTGCCGGCCATCGTCAAGAGCGACGGCCGCCGCGAGGCCTTCGACGAGCGCAAACTGCGCACCAGTTTCGAACGTGCCCTGCAGAAGCGGCCGGTACCGGCCGCCGACATCGAGGAAGCGGTGCGGGCGGTGATCAACGGCCTGCGCCTGAGCGGCGAACGCGAACTGCCATCGCTGCGGGTCGGTGAGCTGGTGATGGCCGAGCTCAAGAAGCTCGACCAGGTGGCCTACGTGCGCTTCGCCTCGGTGTACCGCAAGTTCGAGGACGTGCAGGCCTTCCGCGAGGAGATCGAGCGCCTGGAACGCGATCTGCCCGGCCTGGAGGGCCTGCAGTTGTCCCTGCTGGAGCCCGGCGACAAGGCCAGGCAGTGAGCGCCGTCGCCATCGTGCCCCTGGCCGACCGGCCCGACTGCGTGCCGCTGCTGGCGCGCTGGCACCACGACGAATGGGCGGGGCTGTACGAAGGCGCCTGGACCCTGGAGGAGTGCGAGTCGGAACTGCGCGACCACGCCAGCCGCCGCCACCTGCCCACCACCCTGGTGGCGCTGGAGGATGGTCGGCCGCTGGGTTCGGTCAGCCTGGTGCGCGAGGACGCGCCCGAGTTCCGCGACCTCGGCGACGCCTGGCTGGCCAGCCTCTACGTGCTGCCGGCGGCGCGCGGCCGCGGCCTGGGCAAGCGGCTGGTGCGGGAACTGGTGGCGCTGGCGGCGCGCGAGGGCCTGCCGCGGCTGTGGTTGTTCACGCCCGAGCACGAGGCCTTCTACGCCGGCCTGGGCTGGCAGCGCGTCGGCGAGGCGAGCCTGCACGGCCGCCGCGTCACCCTGATGGACATCCGTCCGCAGGCATGAGCCGTTTCACTGCCAGCGACCACGCCCACATGGCCCGCGCCCTGCAGCTGGCCGAGCGCGGCGCCTTCACCACCAAGCCCAATCCCATGGTCGGCTGCGTGATCGCCGATGGCGCCCGGGTGCTGGGCGAGGGCTGGCACGTGCGCGCCGGCGAGCCGCATGCGGAAGTGCATGCCCTGGCCGCCGCCGGCGCCGCCGCCCGCGGCGCCACCGCCTACGTCACCCTCGAGCCCTGTGCCCACCACGGCCGCACGCCGCCCTGCGCCGACGCCCTGGTGGCCGCCGGCGTCACCCGGGTGGTGGCGGCCTGCCGCGATCCTTTCCACCAGGTGTCGGGCCAGGGTTTCGCCAAGCTGGAGGCGGCCGGCATCACCGTCGAGCACGGCCTGATGGAGACGCAGGCGCGGCAGCTCAACCGCGGCTTCTTCTCGCGCGTGCAGCGGGGCCGGCCCTGGCTGCGGGTGAAGCTGGCGATGAGCCTGGACGGCCGCACAGCCCTGGCCAGCGGCGAATCCAGGTGGATCAGCAGCGCCGCCTCGCGCGCCGACGTGATGCGCTGGCGTGCCCGGGCCGGCGCCGTGCTCACCGGCATCGGCACCGTGCTGGCCGACGATCCGCGCCTGACCGTGCGCTTCGAGGACGATACCCCCTTCGTGCCACCGCTGCGGGTGGTGCTGGACGAGCGCGGCCGGCTGCCGCGCAAGGCCGGCCTGCTGACCGACAACGCCGCGCCGACGCTGGCCGTGCATGGCGAGGACATCGTTCCGGACTACGGCGACGAGGTGCAGGCCTTCGCCGTGCGCCGCGAAGGCGGGGGCCTGGACCTGCACGCGGCCTTGTCGCAGCTGGCCCAGCGCGGCGTCAACGAGGTGCAGGTGGAGGCCGGCGCCACGCTGTCCGGCGCCTTCCTCAAGGCCGGGCTGGTGGACGAGCTGCTGTTGTACGTGGCGCCGGTGCTGCTGGGCGAGCGCGGCCGGCCGCTGTTCGCCGGGCTGGACCCGGCGTGCATGGAGCAGCGGCTGGGGCTGCGGCTGGTCGAAATCCGGCAGATCGGGCCGGATCTGCGGCTGTTGCTGGTGCCCTGAGGGTAGGGATTCTTGACGCGGATTGGCGCGGAGCGGCGCGGACAAAGCCTGGCAGGGTTTCGGCCGTGGATTCTCCCGGATGAACGCGGACAAGGCGTTCAAGGGCGGTGTTCGCGACGGCGCGCAACCGGCTGGTCGGTGGCCGGGATCGGGCCGGGGCCCGGAACGGTGCGTTTGCCGCCCGTCTGGTCGAGGTTCATCTGCGGCTGAAATGCCCGCCGGGCGGGACGACTACAATGGCGGGCCCGCCGGACCGGGCGGATGGCGAGGCTGAGCGATGTTCACGGGATTGATCCAGGCAGTGGGCCGCCTGCTGGCGCGCGAGGCGCGCGGCGGCGACCAGCGGCTGCGGTTTGGCTGGGGCGGTCTGGAGCACGCCGACGTGGCGCTGGGCGAATCCATCGCCGTCAACGGCTGCTGCCTGACCGTGGTGGCCTTCGACGCCGAAGGCTGGGACGCCGATGTCTCCAACGAAACCCTGGCACTGACCACGCTCGGCACGCTGCCGGTCGGTGCCGCCGTCAACCTGGAGCGCTCGCTGCTGCCGACTGACCGCCTCGGCGGGCATCTGGTGTCCGGCCACGTGGACGCGGTCGGTCGGGTCGAGGCCGTGCGCGAGGACGGCCGCAGCCAGCGCTGGCGTTTCGGCGCGCCCGCGCCGGTGCTGCGCTACGTGGCAGTGAAGGGCTCGATCGCCGTGGACGGCACCAGCCTCACCGTCAATGCGGTGGACGCCGGCGGCTTCGAGGTCAACCTGGTGCCGCACACCATCGCCCACACCCGTTTCGCCGAACTCGCGCCCGGCGACCCCGTCAATCTGGAAGTGGATACCGTGGCCCGTTACGTCGAACGCCTGCTGGCCGCCCGCGAGGAGCAGGCATGAGCTTCGCCCCCATCCCCGAACTTCTGGAGGAGATCCGCCAGGGCCGCATGGTCGTGATCGTGGACGACGAGGACCGCGAGAACGAAGGCGACCTGATCATGGCCGCCGAGCTGGTGAAACCCTCGGACATCAATTTCATGGTCACCCACGCCCGCGGCCTGGTCTGCCTGTCGCTGACCCGCGAGCGCTGCCGGCAGCTCGGCCTGGGCCCGATGGTGGCCAGCAACACCTCGCCGCATCACACCAACTTCACCGTCAGCATCGAGGCGGCCGAGGGCGTCACCACCGGCATCAGCGCCTACGACCGCGCCCACACCATCCGCACCGCCGTGCGCCCGGACGCCCGGCCCGAGCACCTGAGCCAGCCCGGCCACATCTTCCCGCTGATGGCCCAGCCCGGCGGCGTGCTGACCCGCGCCGGCCACACCGAAGCGGCCAGCGACCTGGCCCTGCTGGCCGGGCTGGAGCCGGCCGGCGTGCTGGTGGAGATACTCAATCCCGACGGCAGCATGGCCCGCCGCCCCGAGCTGGAGCGCTTCGCCGCCGAGCACGGCCTGAAGATCGGCTCGATCGAGGAACTGATCCGCTACCGGCTGGAGAACGAACACACCGTAGAACGGGTGGACAGCCGCGACATCCGCACCACCCACGGCCCCTTCCGCCTGCACACCTACCGCGACCGGCTCAGCCACGAGCTGCACTTCGCCCTGGTGCACGGCCAGCCCGAGGCGGCGCGGCCCTGCCTGGTGCGCGTGCATGTGAAGGACCCGCTCAGCGACGTGCTGGGCTGGCAGCGGCCGGACGTGGCGGTCAGCGCCGGCCAGGCCCTGGCCGCCATCGCCGCCGCCGGCGAGGGCGTGCTGGTGGTGCTGTCGGAACCGGACGGCCCCGAGGCCCTGCTGGCCCGCATCACCGGCGGCGCCGGACCGGAGCCGCCGCGCAGCCGCGAATGGCGCCGCAACGGCGCCGGCGCCCAGATCCTGGCCGACCTGGGCCTGGGCAAGCTGCGCGTGCTGGGCACCCCGCGCCGGCAGGTCGGCCTGGCCGGCTACGGCCTGGAAGTGGTGGAGTACCTCAGCCCGGCCGAAGGCGGCGCGGGTTAAACTGTCGCCCCCTCATAGCCCGCCGCTGCATGAGCCACTACGAAGGCGACGTCCGCAGCCCGCCGGACGCCCGCTACGCCATCCTCGCCAGCCGCTGGAACCCGCGCATCA
The DNA here is from genome assembly GCF_008386465.1 of Arenimonas fontis. GTDB lineage: Bacteria > Pseudomonadota > Gammaproteobacteria > Xanthomonadales > Xanthomonadaceae > Arenimonas > Arenimonas fontis. Next base: position 191,252 of record NZ_VUOD01000004.1, on the reverse strand, counting down.
CCGATGCGCTGGTGGCCGGCGCGCGCAAGGCCTTCGCCGACAACGGCGTGCCGGCCGGGGCCGTGGACCTGGTGCGCGTGCCCGGCGCCTGGGAGCTGCCGCTGGCCGCCGCCCGTGCCGTCGCCGGCAGGGGCTACGCCGCGGTGGTGGCCCTGGGCTGCGTGGTGCGCGGCGACACCCGCCACTTCGAGCAGGTGGCCGACGAATGCGCCCGCGGCCTGATGCGCGTGGCCCTGGACACCGGCGTGCCGGTGGCCAACGGCGTGCTGGCGGTGGACGCCTACGCCGACGCCGAGGCCCGTGCCGGCGGCAGCCACGGCAACAAGGGCGAAGAGGCCGCCCTGGTGGCGATCGAGATGGCCAACCTGATCGGGAAACTGGCATGAAGCACCCCCGCCCCGACGGCGTGGACCCACACGCGCGCAGCCGCGCCCGCCGCCGCGCCCTGCAGGCCGTGTACGCCTGGCAGATGTCCGGTACGCCGATCGCCAGCCTGATCGAGCAGTTCCGCCACGAACAGGACATGGAAGTGGCCGACCTGGCCTACTTCGAGGACCTGGTGCGCGGCGTCGGCCAGCACTGCCAGGCCCTGGACGCCGCCCTGGCCGGATACCTGGACCGCGAGATCGCCCAGGTGGACCCGATCGAGCGCGCCGTGCTGCGCATCGCCGCCTACGAGCTGATGCACCGCCCGGACGTGCCCTACCGCGTGGTCATCAACGAGGCCATCGAAACCACCAAGCGCTTTGGCAGCGAACACGGCCACACCTACGTGAACGGCGTGCTGGACCACGCCGCCGCCGCCTGGCGCAGCGCCGAGGCGCAGGCCGCGCGCCGGCCCTGATGCCCGGCGAATTCGACCTGATAGACATCCTGCGCGCCCGCGCCCGCGGCCGCCCCGACGTGCTGCTGGGCATCGGCGACGATGCCGCCCTGCTGCAGGTGCCGCCCGGCCACGAGCTGGCGCTGTGCACCGACACCCTGGTGGCCGGCGTGCACTTCCCCGAGGACACCGCCGCCGCCGACATCGGCTGGAAGGCACTGGCGGTGAACCTGAGCGACCTGGCCGCCATGGCCGCCGAGCCGGCCTGGCTCACCCTGGCCCTGAGCCTGCCGCAGGCCGACGCGGCCTGGCTGGAAGGCTTCGCCGACGGCCTGTTCGAACTGGCCGCACAGGCCGGCATCGCCCTGGTGGGTGGCGACACCACCCGCGGCCCGCTGACCGTCACCGTCACCGCCGCCGGCCTGGTGCCGGCCGGCCAGGCCCTGCGCCGTGCCGGCGCCCGCCCCGGCGACGAAGTGTGGGTGACCGGCACCCTGGGTGACGCCGCCGGCGCCCTGGCGCAGTGGCGGGCGCGCGGCCCGGCCTCGGCCAAGCTGCGTTACCGGCTGGACCGGCCCCAGCCGCGCCTGGCCGCCGGCCGCGCCCTGCGCGGCCTGGCCAGCGCCTGCATAGACATCAGCGACGGCCTGCTGGCCGACCTGGGCCACGTGCTGGCCGCCGCCGGCTGCGGCGCCCGCCTAGACCTGGGCCGGCTGCCCACCAGCCAGCCCCTGGCCCAGCACTTCCACGAACGCCGGCGCTGGGAACTGCAGCTGGCCGGCGGCGACGACTACGAGCTGTGCTTCACCGCGCCGCCCGGCCGGGCGCTGGCCATCGAACAGGCCCTGGCCGCCGCCGGCGCCGGCGCCACCGTGATCGGCCAGCTGCACGCGGGCGAGGGCATCGAGCTGCGCACGCCCGAGGGCGAGGCCTGGCAGCCGCCGGCCCGCGCCGGCTGGCGGCACTTCGAGGGCGGGGCATGAACGCCGCCCGCCGCCGCCTGCTGCGCCATCCCTGGGGCTGGATCGCCACCGGCCTGGGCTCCGGCTTCGCGCCCAGGGCCCCGGGCACCTTCGGCACCCTGGCGGCGCTGCTGCCCTGGTGGTTCCTGCTGCGCGAACTGCCGCTGCCGGCCTATGCCGCGGTGGTGGTGCTGGCCTTCGTGCTGGGCTGCCAGGCCAGCCGCTGGGTGCTGCGCGCCACCGGCCTGCAGGACCCGGGCCTGGTGGTCTGGGACGAGTGGGTGGGCGTGTGGATCGCCCTGGCGGCCGCGCCCGCCGGCTGGCCCTGGTGGCTGGCGGCGGTGGCGCTGTTCCGCCTGTTCGACATCGCCAAGCCCTGGCCGGTGAGCTGGGCCGACCGCCGCCTCGAGGGCGGGTTCGGGGTGATGGCGGATGATGCGCTGGCGGGGGTGTATTCGTTGCTGGTGCTGCAGCTGGCCGCATTTTTCCTACGCTGATGGACGCGTAACGGAACTGGGCCTGGCCTATCCGGTCCGGAGAATTCGCCCCGGAGGTGGCGCGAATGTCCGGATGCACCAGGCGAGAAGAACGAGGTCCTTCCAGTCCTCCTGCACGGCAGGGCTGCGTGGCGGCCGCCATCCGGCGTCGCCGCTTCGATCGTGGCTTGGGTTTGCCGACACCTTTTTGCGCCTTCCCCCGCATTGATTCCTACGGCGGTAGGAATGGTGACCTCGCTCCTGCTCGCAGTCCGCGGGCGTACAAGCCAAGGAGCAATGTCATGCGTGAACTGACCGTTGTTGAGCTGGAACAGGTGGAAGGCGGAAATCCGCTTGTCATCGGTGCGGTGGTGGCCGGCGTCACGATCATCGCCGCGTGCGGTGTCGCCACATACGCCATCTACAAGGAGTGCGAGGGCTCGGTCGAGGTCTCCTCAGAGGGAGTCAAGATCGAGTTCAACTGCAAGAAGTAAACCGTTTCCGGAAGCCGGCCGCCTGGCCGGCCGGCTTCCCAGGAGGATTGATCATGAGGTATCCGGAAGTTGCCGGTCTGTCCATCGGTCTGATGGACGTCATTCCCAGGATCCTGGTCGCGGCGATCTACGAGCCCTCGCAGGGAGACGTGTTTGGTCCGTTCCTCATAGCCAACGTGCACAACTCCCGGGAGACGATCGCGCTGGGGCTCAGCACGATGGACGGCTTCCAGATTGGCATGGTGATCATCATGGGCCTCTATCTGTTGACGATGATGGCGGCCAGGATGCTGCGCGCTGACAACCTGGGTTTCCGTCTTGGCCGCATGGCGTTGGCTGTGGCCATGGGCGTTGCACTGCTGAATATGGGCGAGTGGGTGCTCACAGCGAAGGTGACGGACTATGTTGGTGTGATGTCCGGCACCAGGTTCTGGGCGATCAACCTGGGCGACCTGGCCCTGGGCATGTCGATGGTGGGGTTTCCAGCACTGCTGGCCTGGGGCGTCCTGCAGGCGCTGCTACCCAGGCTGGCTCAGCTCGAGGGGAGGGAGCCTTGAACGGTTCCCTGCAGGGCGTTGATGACGGCGGGGCCAAAAGGTTCGCCGCCTCCACTTTCGGGTTCAGGCAATGGCCGGAAGTCGCCGGCCTGTTCCTGGGTCTGTCAGACGCCATCCCCCGCCTGATCGTCTCTGCGTTCCTGGAGCCTGGCGACGGATTTCGGCTGTTCGGGCCGCTGGCGCTGGCCCGGGTTCATCACCGTGAATGGGATGTGGGCTATGGGCTGACAAGTACCCATGCGGCCTTGATTTTCGCGGTTTTCTGCCTCGTTGCAGTGCTGATGCTGCGGTTGGCGATGCGCCTGCTTCGGAAGGAGGGTTCGCTATCGCGATTGGCCCTGTTCGCGCTCGCTGCGGCCATGGGCGTGGCGATGATCGACTTCTCGGAAACGGTGTTGACAGGCAAGGTCACCGAGTACCTCGGTCTGATTCGGGGCAGCCGAATCAGCCTGTTCAATCTTGGTGATCTGATGCGCTGGGCTGCGTTGCTGTTCGTGCCTATGCTGGCAGTCTTTGGCTTGTTCCGTGTCGTGGCGGCGCAGTTCATTACCTTGACAGAGGAGAAGGCCTGAGCAGCTTCATTGCGTGGGTCAGCCGGCCGGAAGTACCGACCTGACCCGCTCCCGCAAGGCCGGCACCACTTCCGCCTCGAACCACGGGTTGTGCTTGAACCAGCCCATGTTGCGCGGGCTCGGGTGCACCAGGGGGAAGACGCGCGGGGCGTATTCGCGCCAGGCGCGCACGGTGTCGGTCAGCGTCGCCTTGCGGGCATCGCCCAGGTAATAGGCCTGGGCGTACTGGCCGATGGCCACGATCAGCTGCAGGTTGGGCAGCAGCGGCAGCAGCTTCGGGTGCCAGGTGTCCCGGCATTCGGGCCGCGGCGGTTTGTCGCCGCTGCTGCCGCGGCCCGGGTAGCAGAAGCCCATGGGCACGATGGCGATGCGGCGCTCGTCGTAGAAGTTGGCCTTGTCCAGGCCCAGCCACTGGCGCAGGCGGGCGCCGCTGGCGTCGTCCCAGGGCACGCCGCTGCCATGCACCAGGGTGCCCGGCGCCTGGCCGGCTATCAGCACGGTGGCGGTTTCCGCCGCCCGCAGCACCGGCCGCGGCCCCAGCGGCAGGTGTGCCTCGCAGATGCGGCAGGCGCGGATCTCGGCGAGCATCTGCTCCAGCGGGCCGGCCTTGCGCGTCATGGCGGCAGCACCTTGCCGGGGTTGAGCAGGCCATCGGGGTCGAACTGTGCCTTGATCGCCCGCATCAGCGCCAGCGTCGCCGGCGGCAGGGCGCGGGCCAGCAGGTCGCGCTTGACCAGGCCGATGCCGTGTTCGCCGGAGAGCTGGCCGCCCAGCTCCACCACCGCCGCGAACACCGCCTGCAGGGCGGCCTCGGCCCGCGCTGCCTGGGCGGCGTCGGCGGGGTCGTAGAGGATGTTCACGTGCAGGTTGCCGTTGCCGGCATGGCCGAAGCAGACGATGGGCAGCTGGTGCCCGCGCGCCGCCGCCTGCACCGCCGCCACCAGCTCCGGCAGGCGCGAGACCGGCACCACCACGTCCTCGTTGATCTTGCCGGGCGCCAGCGTGCGCAGCGAGGGCGAGAGCGCCTTGCGCGCCGCCCACAGCTTCTCGCGCGCGGCCTCGTCGGCGGCGGCGCTCACTTCCAGGCAGCCGGGGCCTTCGGCGGCGGCGCGCAGGGCGGCTTCGGCGGCGTCCAGCACGCTCTGGTCGCCATCGGCCTCGATCATCAGCAGGGCGCCGCAGGGCGGCAGCTCGGCGCCGCCGACCTCGCGGGCCAGGCGCACGCATTCGCCGTCCATGAATTCCAGCATCGAAGGCGTCACCGGCTGCGCCATCAGCCGGGCCACGGCGGCGGCGGCGGCGTCCACATCGGTGTAGAGCGCGCGCAGGGCGCGCCACAGCGGCGCCCGCGGCGTCAGCTTCAGGCTGGCCTCGACGATCAAGGCCAGCGTGCCTTCCGAGCCCACCAGCAGCCGGGCCAGGTCGTAGCCGCTGGCGCCCTTGGTGGTGGCGGCGCCCAGGCTCACCAGCTCGCCCGTGCCGGTGACGGCGCGCAGGGCCAGCACGTTGTCGCGGCTGGCGCCGTACTTCACCGCGCGCGGGCCGCCGGCATTGCAGGCCAGGTTGCCGCCGACGGTGCTGAAGGCGGCGCTGGTGGGATCCGGCGGCCAGAACAGGCCGTGTTCGGCCAGGGCCGCCTGCAGGTCGCCGTTGAGCAGGCCCGGCTGCACCACCGCCACGCGGTCGCCGGGGCGGATGGCCAGGATGCGGTCCATGCGTTCGAAGGAAACCACCAGCGCGTCCTCGCCCGGCACGCTGGCGCCGGTGGTATTGGTGCCGCGGCCGCGCGCCACGATGGGCAGGCGATGCTGGCGGCAGGCGCGAACGATGCCCTGTACCTGCTGCGCGGTTTCCGGCAGCGCCACCGCCAGCGGCAGGCCCTGCCGGCGCGAGTTGTCGTAGCCGTAGGCCAGGCGCTCGGATTCGTCCAGCAGCAGGCCGCCGGGGCCGAGCAGCTCGGTCAGCGTCTGGCGCAGCGGGGCGGGCAGGGCGGCCATGCCACGATTCTAGGCCAGGCGCCCGCATTCGGTGCCTAACGGCTGCGTGATGAACCCGCCGCCGACTCGGAGGTGCTGGCGGCGGGGTGCGAATCCTGGGGGGTACGAATTCGTTCCGTCAATGGTTCGCGATCATCTTGTCCGGATTCGCTCACGCCGACAGGAGAAGCTGTCAATGCCGCGCTTCGATACAGTGACGCAGGTTTTCCCGGCAGTTCCCGCGTGCGACGTGCGTTTTCTGGGAAAGCGCCCCCGACGGCTGTCAGCGTTTCCAGACAATGTGCCGTCACCCTCTTGGCGTAGCGCGAACGGCCCCGATAAGGTTCGCACCCCCATGCGCTGCCGCTCTCAAACGCGGCGGTGGCGCATGGGATTCGAACAGGCGTAGGCAGGGGGTTCATGTCAGGGGAATTGTTCCGCAGGGAAGCGCTGGAAGCGCGCAAGGTGCGCTGGCTGGGCGGCATTTCGCTGGCCCAGCCCTTGCGTCCGTGGCTGCTGACCGGGTTCGCGGTGCTGGCGGCGGCGCTGGTCGTGCTGTTCCTGGTGAGGGGCGAGTACACGCGGCGCACGCGGGTGGCGGGACAGCTGGTGCCGGAGCAGGGCATGGCCACCGTGGTGTCGCCGGCCACCGGCGTGCTGGCGCGGGTGGACGTGCCCGAGGGCGGTCGTGTCGCCGCCGGCCAGATTCTGGCGGTGGTGCGCGTGCCGCATGCCACGCTGTCTGCCGGCGACACCCTGGCGGCCCTGGAAAAGCGCCTGGGCAACCGCGCCCGCGCCCTCGAGGACGCGCATGCCGCGCGCCTGCAACGGCTCGATGCCCAGGTCGCCGGCCTGGAAGCGCAGCGCGATGCGGCACGGCGCGAGCTGGCGCAGATCGAACGCGAGATCGCCACCCGCCGCGAACAGGCGCGGCTGGCCGAGGAGCTGCTGCAGCGCCTGCGTGGTCTGGGCGAAAAGCGCTACGTCAGCGAGCTTCAGCTCAGGCAGCAGGAAGCGGAAGTGCTGGAGCAGCGTGGCGCCATGCAGGTGCTGGAGCGCCAGGCCCTGTCCACGCGTCGCCTGATCACCCAGCTGGAACAGGCCCTGGCTGAAATGCCCGGCGAGCGCGAAGCCGCCGAGGCCGGCTTCCGCAGCGAGTTTGCCCGGCTGGAACAGGAGCGGGTGGAAGTGATGGCGCGCGGCGAGCTGGCCATCGTCGCGCCGGTATCGGGCATGGTCGCCACCCCATTGTTCAAGCCCGGCCAGGCGGTGCAGGCGGGGCAGGTGCTGATGAGCGTGCTGCCCGGCGACGGCCGCCTGGAAGCGGAACTGCTGGTGCCCAGCCGCGCCATCGGCTTCATCGAGCCGGGTGACGCCGTGCTGCTGCGCTACCAGGCCTATCCCTACCAGAAGTTCGGCCACCACCGCGGCAAGGTGGCGCGGATCAGCCGCAGCACCCTGCAGGCGGGCGCCGGCGAGGCGGCCGGCGAGCCCTTCTATCGCATCAGCGTCGCCCTGGAACGCCAGGCCATCACCGCCTATGGCCAGGCCGAACCGCTACGCCCGGGCATGTTGCTGGAAGCCGACGTGCTCGGCGAGCGCCGCCGCCTGATCGAGTGGGCGCTGGAGCCGGTCTATTCGGTACGCGGCACCGTGTTCGGCCGATGACGCGGGCGGCATGAAGGTCGACGCCATCCTGCAATCGGAAGCCGCCGAATGCGGCCTGGCCTCGCTGGCCATGGTCGCCGGCGCGCATGGCCTGCGCATCGGCCTGCCGGAGCTGCGCCAGCGCTTTCCGCTGTCGCTCAAGGGCGCCCGGCTCAACCAGTTGATCCATGTCGCCCAGCATCTGGGTTTCGCCGCCCGGGCGCTGCGCCTGGAGCTCGAGGACCTGGGCAAGCTCAGGCTGCCCTGCATCCTGCACTGGGACCTCAACCACTTCGTCGTGCTGGCGAAGGTGGGCCGGAAGCGGGTCACCGTGCTCGACCCGGCCTTGGGCGAGCGCAGGCTGGGTCTGGCCGAGGTCTCCGGACATTTCACCGGCGTGGCCCTGGAGCTCGCGCCCACGACCGAATTCAGGCCGCGGCGGGCGGCACCCTCGGTCAGCCTCGGTCAGCTGACCGGCCCGGTGCGCGGGCTGTGGCGCTCGCTGACGCAGCTCCTGCTGCTGTCGGTGGCGCTGCAGGTGTTCGTGGTGCTGGCGCCGTTTTTCATGCAGTGGGTGGTGGACCAGGTGCTGGTCTCGGCCGACCGCGACCTGCTGCTGGTGCTGGGCCTGGGTTTTGGCCTGGCGATGCTGCTGCAGGTGGGCGTCGGCCTGCTGCGCGGCTGGTCGGTGCTGTACCTGTCCTCCAGCCTGGGCTTGCAGTGGATGGGCAATGTCTTCGCGCACCTGCTGCGGCTGCCGCTGGATTTCTTCGAGAAGCGGCACCTGGGTGACGTTACCTCGCGCATGGGATCGGTGCAGGCGATCCAGCGTACCCTCACCACCAGCTTCGTCGAGGCCATCATCGACGGCCTGATGGCCTTGGTGACCCTGGGCATGATGCTTCTGTACAGCTGGAAGCTGGCCCTGGTGACACTGCTGGCGGTGGCACTGTACCTGGGCATCCGCGCCCTGGCCTGGCGGCCGCTGCGTGACGGCACCGAGAAACAGCTGGTGGCGGCGGCGAAGCAGCAGACGCACCTGCTGGAATCGCTGCGCGGCATGCAGAGCCTGAAGGTAGCCGGGCAGGAATCGCTGCGCCGGGCCGGCTTCGGCAACCTGCTGGCGGACACCGTCAACGAAGAAGTCAGACTGGCGCGCATGAACCTCGGTTTTAACAGCGCCAGCCAGCTGCTGTTCGGCGTCGAGCGCATCGTGGTGATCTGGATCGGCGCACTGCTGGCCCTGGACAACGTGTTCTCGGTGGGCATGCTGATCGCCTTCCTGGCCTACAAGGACCAGTTCGCCCAGCGCATGGCCGGGCTGATCGACAAGGGCGTCGAGTTCCGCATGCTGCGCCTGCATGGCGAGCGCCTGGCCGACATCGTGCTGAGCGAGCCCGAGGAAACCGAGCCGCTGCCGGAAGTGGCGCTGCCGGACCTGCCGCCGGCGATCGAGGTCGAGAACCTGTCCTTCCGCTACGGCGAGGGCGAGCCCTGGGTGATCCGCCACTGCAGCTTCCGCATCGAACCGGGCGAGTCGGTGGCGCTGATCGGCGCTTCCGGCTGCGGCAAGAGCACCCTGGTCAAGCTGATGCTGGGCCTGCTCAAGCCGAGCGAGGGACGGATCCGCATCGGCGGCCTGGACATCCAGCAGGTCGGCCCGCGCAATATCCGCGCCATCATCGGCGCGGTGATGCAGGACGACCAGCTGTTCGCCGGCAGCATCGCCGACAACATCGCCTTCTTCGATCCGCACTTCGACCAGGCGCGCATCGAGGCGGCGGCGCGGCTGGCGGCCGTGCACGAGGACATCGCCGCCATGCCCATGGGCTACCACAGCCTGATCGGCGACATGGGCAGCTCGCTTTCCGGCGGGCAGAAGCAGCGGGTGATCCTGGCGCGGGCGTTGTACCGCAAGCCGAAGCTGCTGTTCCTGGACGAGGCCACCAGCCACCTGGACGTGATGCGCGAGCGGCTGGTCAACGATGCGGTCAGGCGCCTGCGACTGACCAAGGTGATCGTCGCCCACCGCCCCGAAACCATCGCCAGCGCCGACCGGGTGCTGGTGATGGAAGCCGGCCGGATCGTCCAGGAACTCAGGCCGCAGAAGCAGGCGCAGGTGCCCGAACCGGCTCCGTCTGCGGCTGCTCCGGTGGAGGCGTGACGCAGGCGCGGACAGCCGGCCGGCTCCCGGGCCGATTCCGCCGGCCCCTCCGAAGACGGTCAGCGACACCTGCTTTTCGTCTCAGAGATCCATCAGGCTGAACGCGCCGCGCTCCCACTCGAGCCGCCACACGCCGTCCTCCGAACGCAGCGACACCACGTCGAAGCGGCAGGGCGCCTCGGCCAGGGCGGGGTGATCGAGCAACCAGCATTGTGCGGCGCGCGCCAGCTTGCGGCGCTTGCGCCGGTCCACGGAATCGAAGCCGTCGCCCCAGGCGACGGCATTGCGCAGGCGCACTTCGACGAACACGGTGGTTTCGCCGTCGTGCATCACCAGGTCGAGCTCGCCGACCTTGTAGCGGACATTGCGGCCCAGCAGACGAAGACCGGCGGCCTGCAGGTGGGCGAGGGCGGCGTCCTCGGCCGCCGTGCCCGCGGCCCGCCGGTCGGGGCGCGGCATCGGCGTGTCAGTAGGCGTTGCCCGGGAAGCCGTCGCTGAGCAGGGCGCCGTCGGGCGCCGGGCGGGCGCGGCCGCCGCTGAACACGGCCCAGGCCGGGCGTCGTTGCACATTGCCCTGGGCGTCCAGGCTCAGCTCGCCGGTGGCGCCGCGGATGCGGGCGCCCGGGTCGCGCTGCAGATGGTCCAGCCACGCCGCCAGCTGCCAGGCATCCAGGCCGAAGGCGAACAGGCGGGCGCCGCCGCCCTGGGCGCCGGGCAGTTGCCGGCCCAGGGCCTCGGGCTCGGGCAGGTCTGCGCGCAGGCCGAGCAGCCAGGGCAGCTCCGGGTATTCGATGCCATCCAGCTCCACGTCCAGGCGCAGGTTGCCGCCACTGAGAATCAGCGAGCTGGCCAGGCGCGGCACGCCCAGCAGGCCGGCATTGTCCAGCTGGCTGGAGAGCAGGCGCGCCTGCGGCGCCTTCAGCGTCAGGAACAGGGCATCCGGGCGCAGGCCGCCGGCCTGGGCGGATTGCAGGGCCGGCACGTAGTCCGGGTTCTCCTCGCTCACGGTCACCACGCCGGTGATCTCGCCGCCGCGGGCCAGCAGGCGCTCGCGGAAGGCGGCGAGGGCACGGCCGGCGTTGTCGTCGGCCTGGGTCACTGCCAGCACGCGGCGCAGGCCGCGCTCGATCAGGCGATCGGCGGCGGCCATGCCTTCCTCTTCCGGCGAGAGGGTGAAGCTGGTGCTGCCGGTCGGCGGCGGCAACTGGCCGCGGTTCAGCGCCACCACCGGCAGTCCGGGGTCTGGCAGGGCGAACAGCGCATCCACGCCCGAGCGCATCAGCGGGCCGACGATCATCTGTGCCTGATCGGCCAGGGCGCGCCCGTAAGCCCGCAACACGCCCTCGTCGTTGCCGCCGGTGTCATAGAAGCGGAGCGTCGGCCGGCGCCGCGTCTCACCGTAGTAGCCGGCCAGCAAGCCGTCGCGCACGCTCTGGCCGGCCGCCGCCAGCGGGCCGCTCAGCGGCAGCAGCACGGCCAGGCGCTCGGGCGGGCGATAGCCGTCTGCGTCGGCCGGCGGCAGGCCTTCCAGGCCTTGGCCGGCGGCGCGCTCGAACGGCCGCGGCAGCGGCAGCCCGCGCTGCAGCAGGGCCCGGCCGGCGTGCAGGTAAAGCGGATGGCCGGCCGGCAGCGCGGCGGCGCGGGCCGCCAGCTGCTCGTCCTGCAGGCGGCCCAGGTACTGCTCGATGCCGCGCACCGCCTCGGCGCGTTCGCGGCCACCGGTCACCGTGGCCAGCCAGGCCAGTTCGGCGACGGCGTCGAACTCCCGGTTCAGCGCGCGCAGGGCTTCGGCTCGCTCGCGATGCCAGCGTGGCGCCAGGGCCCCTGGCATGGTGCTGCGGCGCTGGCCGAGCAGGGACAGCGCCTGCTCCGGCCGGCCGTCGGCATTGGCGAAGCGGGCGGCAAGCAGGTCGTGCAGCTGCAGGTCATGGCCTTCCAGCCGGCGCCGGTTCGACTGGGCCCAGGCCTGGCGGGCCGCAGCCTCGTCGCCCGCCAGCAGATACTGGTCGGCGGCATACAGCCAGAGGCGCTCGCGCTCGCGGCCGCGTGCGGCGCGGGCATCACCGGCGTAGGCGCTTGCGGCCTCGGCATGGCGGCCCTCATCGGCCAGGCGGGCGGCGGGGGTGACGGCCGGCGCAGGCTCGTCGGCAGCGCCGGGCGCCCGGGTGACCTGGACGCTGGCGCAGCCGGCCAGCAACAGGGCCAGCAGCAGGGAACTCAGTCGCGACATGGGCAAGGTCCGTGGGGCGAAGCGGCTAAGATCATAGCCGGTGCACAGGGAGGGCGCGGCCATGGGAGCGACGCAGGCGGGGACGCTGTACGTGGTGGCGACGCCGATCGGCAACCTCGGAGACCTCAGCGCCAGGGCACGCGAGGTGCTGGCGTCGGTGGACGCCATCTGCGCCGAGGACACGCGCCATACCCGGCAGTTGCTGGGCCTGCTGGGCGTGGACAGGCCCTTGCTGGCCCTGCACGAACACAACGAGGCGGCCATGGCCGCGCGCCTGGTGGCTCGGCTGCAGGCCGGCGAGGCCCTGGCCCTGGTGTCCGATGCCGGCACGCCGCTGGTCAGCGATCCCGGTTATCGGCTGGTGCGCGAGGTGCGCGCGGCCGGACTGAAGGTGAGCCCGGTTCCGGGCGCCTGCGCCGCCGTTGCCGCGCTGTCGGTGGCTGGCCTGCCGTCCGACCGGTTCTGCTTCGAAGGTTTCCTGCCGGCCAAAGCCGGCGCGCGCCGGGAACGCCTGCAGGCCCTGGCGGGCGAAATGCGCACCCTCGTGTTCTACGAAAGCGCACACCGCATCGTGGAGTGTCTTGAAGACCTGGTGGTGCTGTTCGGACCGGACCGCGAAGCGGTGCTGGCACGTGAGCTGACCAAACTGTTCGAAACCGTGCTGGGCGACACCCTCGGCGACATCGCCGAGCGCGTGCGCGACGACGAGGACCAGCGCCGCGGCGAGTTCGTGCTGATCGTGCGCGGCGCCGCCGACGATACCGAGGCCCGACTGCGCGAAGGCCAGCGCCTGTACGCCAAGCTGGCCGAATACCTGAAGCCTTCGCAGGCCGCCAAACTCGCCGCCGAGATCACCGGCGCGCCGAGGAAGGCGCTGTATGGCGGCGAGATGGAGTAGTGGCCAGATTCCTGACGGTGCTGACGAGTAATCCTGGATGCTCGCTTTCCGCAATTGCGGCGTCGCCATCGGTATTTGACGGGTGAGCGCATCCTGCCGGGATGCGCCGATTGCAGAGCACGGCCAGGCGGCGCAAGGCCGTGTCGCCAAACCTCGCACACCCGGCGGTTCAAGCGCTTGTGCTGCCTGCAGGCCGCGGTGGGGTGGCCCTTGGCGCGCCCAGTCGAGATCGTTGTCGTGAACGGCGCCGGCCGCGGCGCGCCGGCGGACGCGGGTGCACGATGCCGCCGGCAACCTGGTCGAAGAGACGCGCGGCGGCGTCGTGGTGACGCGCCGCTACGACGGCCAGGGGCGGGTGGTGGAGCTGCGGCGGCCGGGTGTATGCCGTCCACGCCGATCACCTGGGCCGGCCGGAGGTGGTGACGGAGGCCGGCAAGGCGGTGGTGTGGCGGGCCGACAACGGGGCCTTCGACCGGGTGGTGACGAGCGACGGCCTCGGCGGCCTGAACCTGGGTTTTCCGGGGCAGTATTTCGATGCGGAGGCGGGGGCTTGGTACAACTACTTCCGGACCTATGATGCGGGGATCGGGCGGTACCTCGAACCGGACCCGATCGGGCTGGCGGGAGGGTTGAATACCTATGCCTATGTCCGAGGGAATCCGATCAGCCTGATTGATCCGCTTGGGTTGGCTGGATGCTACGTACTTTTCCCTGGATACCCGATTACGGTTCCCGGCACCGACACGCAGCTTCCGTTGGCGCATGCTGGTGTTCTGGCTTATGACTCTTCGGGAAGCACGCGCTATTGTGAGTACGGAAGATACGGGGACGATTTCGGTAGCGTCCGGCGTGGCAAGGTTCCTGACTTGAAGTTGGGACCAGATGGCAAGCCGACCGCAGAGTCCTTGCGCAACCTTCAGCAAGCGTTGACAAGGAACCAAGGCAAGGGGACTGAAGCGATTCTGGCCTGCGATGAGAAGGCGGATGCTCAGAAGATCATCGACTTCGCGGAGCAAAGGATGCGAGATCCGAACCGAGCGCCATACAGCTGGAATCCTTTGAGCCCCAACACATGCGGCACGTTCGCCGCGGAAGCTCTGGCCGCGGGGTTGCGATGATCAGGATTATTCTCTCGGTCATTCTGGCGACCTCGCTGTTGGCGAACTTCTATTTGTTCGTGAGGCTCGTTGATGCCGGGGTCATGCTGGACAACACGCGGAGTGAAGTCAGGCGCCTCCATGATAGGGCGCGGATCAGTCTGGGGTTCGTCCAAAGGGCGTGGGTAGGAAAAGGCGTGGCGTCGCTTTCCGGGCTCGCCTCGGCCTTGGAGAAGGAAGGGCTGCGAATAGATGACTCGGAGCAAGACGCTGTGGAAATCGGCGACCTTCGTTTTGAAGTCAAGGGTGGGGTGATCGTCCGAGTGGACTACATCGATTGATTCGCGCGAAGTGAAAACCCGCGCGGAATCGTCCTGGTCTGTCCGAAATCCCTTCCGAACCGCCCCGGCTTCTCCCAAGGCCATTTCATCCGAGCCACGCCGCCATGTTCACCCGGGGTCAGGGCTTTCTTTCGGCGGCTGTGAGAGAATCGCCGGCGGCGGAGTCGGTCGAGACAGTCGCGTCGCAGCAATGCGCCGAGGAAAGTCCGGGCTCCACAGAGCAGGGTGCCAGGTAACGCCTGGGCGGCGTGAGCCGACGGAAAGTGCAACAGAGAGCAGACCGCCGAACGGCCCGCGAGGGCGCGTGGCAAGGGTGAAAGGGTGCGGTAAGAGCGCACCGCCCGCGGGGACAACGCCGCGGGGCACGGCAAACCCCACCCGGAGCAAGGCCGAATAGGGGTGCGATGGCATGGCTCGTGCCGCACCCGGGTTGGCTGCTTGAGGCCGGCGGCGACGCCGGTCCGAGAGGAATGACTGTCCACGACAGAACCCGGCTTAGTGGCCGGCTCCGCCATCTTCCCTTGCTGATCTGACCCTTTGTTCTGACCCCGGGGCCTGACCCAGGGGCACCGATCCAGGGGGCAGGCCTCCGGCTCCGAGGCTCCACTCCTGGCCAGGGCCGGATGCCTGAAGGCGATGCTCGACTCCGACCTGGATCGGAGCCTCGACGCCAAGCCTGCCTGCGGATCCAGCGTCCAGCCGCCCCGCCTCCGGCAACGACTCCGCCTCGGGCAAGGGCCCCGCCTCTGGCAACGACTCCGCCTCCGGCAACGACTCCGCCTCGGGCAACGGCCCCGCCTCCGCGAGGGTCCGGTTCGCGCAATTGTTCCCACCCGGCCCCGAGGCCCGCCAGAGGGGGCGTTTCCGGGTTCGGCGCCGGTGTCCATACAGAGCTGCCGGATCAAATCCCGGCGAAACAACGCTTACGAAACGGTTCTTAAACAAGACTCTGAAGTTTTGCGCAAGGTCTTGATCCACCTAGTGAAATCGCTCCGAAAACTTCCTTGACAGCCCCGGAACCCGAGTCTAGTGTGGGCATCTGAGGGAAATCCGGGCATTTCGTGGTTTTTGGTGGGTGAGGCCACATCAGGGCGATGTTCCAGGGCGAAACGGCGATCACGATCGACGACAAGGGCCGGCTGGCGATTCCGACCGCCTACCGCGAGCTCGTCGCGCGTGCCTGCAACAACCGCCTGGTGGTCACCTACAACCCCTACGAGTCCGGCTGTCTCTGGCTGTACCCGGAAGTGGCCTGGGAAAAGGTCCGCGACCAGGTCAACGCCCTGCCCAACGCCAAGCGGGTGCACCGCAACCTGCAGCTGAAGCTGGTCGGCGCAGCCACCCTGGTCGAGCCCGACGGCAACGGTCGCATCCTGCTTCCGGCCAGCCACCGCAACGCGGCGGGCATCGAGAAGAAGGCAGTGCTGCTGGGCATGGGCGGCAAGTTCGAATTGTGGAGCGAGCAGGCGCACCTCGCGCAGATCCGTCAGACGATCCAGGAAGACGAGATCTCCGAGGACATGCTCGAGCTCAGGCTGTGACGGGCATGGCCGGGTCGCGCGAGGCCGCGCCGCCCAGCCATCTGCCGGTGATGTGGGCGCAGGTCATGGAAGGGCTGCGGGTGCGCAGGGATGGCAGGTATCTGGATGGCACGTTCGGCCGTGGCGGCCATGCGCGCGGCGTGCTCGACCGGCTCGGGCCGGAGGGACGGCTGTTGGTGATGGACAAGGATCCGGAAGCGATCGCCACTGCCCGGGCGCTGTTCGGCGCCGAGCCGCGGGTCGCCATCCGCCGCGGTTCCTTCGCCGACCTGGTCGCCTGGGAGGAAACCGCGCCCGGCCTGGATGGCGTGCTGCTGGACCTGGGCGTGTCCTCGCCCCAGCTCGACGTGGCCGACCGCGGCTTCAGTTTCGCCAAGGACGGGCCGCTGGACATGCGCATGGACCCCGACGGTGGCGAAAGCGCCGCCGACTGGCTGGCCCGCGCCTCCGAACGCGAGATCGCCGACGTGCTGTGGCAGTACGGTGAGGAGCGGCATAGCCGGCGCATCGCCCGCGCCATCGTCGCCCGTCGCGGCCAGGCGCCGATCACCCGTACTGCCGAGCTGGCCGAGCTGGTCGCCTCGGTGCTGGGCCGCGGCGACGGCCGCATCCATCCTGCCACGCGCACCTTCCAGGCCATCCGCATCCACGTCAATCGCGAACTGGACGACCTGCGGCGTGGCCTGGACGCCGCCCTGTCCCGCCTGCGCCCGGGCGGCCGGCTGGCGGTGATCAGCTTCCACTCGCTGGAAGACCGCATCGTCAAGCAGTTCATCGCCCGGCACGCGCGCCCGCCGGCCGGCAACCGGCGCATGCCGGCGCAGCAGTCCTTCGTGCCCGACCTGCTCGAAGTCGGCGGTGCGCAGCGCGCGACGGAGCAGGAAACCGCCGACAACCCGCGTGCCCGCAGCGCCGTGCTGCGCGTGGCCGAAAAGCTGTCGGGGGTGCGCCCGTGAATCCGCGCGTCCTGGCCATGGTGGTACTGGTGACGGCAGTGCTGGGCAGCGCGCTCGGCGTGGTCTGGGCACGGCACCAGCACCGGCAGGCCTACATCGCGCTGAGCAGCCTGGAGCGCGAGCGTGACGAGCTGAACATCGAGTTCGGTCGTTTGCAGCTGGAACAGGCCACCTGGTCGGAAGCCAACCGCGTCGAGCAGGTGGCCGGTACCCGGCTGGGCATGCGCTTCCCCGGCGACGACGACATCGTGGTGTTGCAGCCATGAAACTGCGCGCCCGCCCCTACAGTCCGAGGCGACGCCTGATGGCGGTCGGTACCGTGCTGGCGGTGTCCTGTGCCGTGCTTCTGGGCCGGGCCGCCTGGCTGCAGCTGGTGGAGCAGGATTTCTACCAGCAGCAGGGCGATGCCCGCTTCCTGCGCGAAGTGCCGATCCCGACCTCGCGCGGCATGATCACCGACCGCAACGGCGAACCGCTGGCGATCTCCTCGCCGGTGGAATCGGTCTGGGCCAATCCGAAGGAACTGCTGCAGCACCCCGACCGGCTGCCCGAGCTGGCCGCGGCCCTGGACATCCCGCGCGACACCCTGGAGCAGCGCATCGCCCAGCGCGCCGACAAGGAATTCGTCTACCTGCGCCGGCACATGAACCCGGACATCGCCGAGGCAGTGGTCGGCCTGGGTATCCCGGGCGTGTACTCGCAGCGGGAGTTTCGCCGCTTCTATCCGCACGGCGAGGTGATGGCGCATGTGCTGGGCTTCACCAATATCGACGACCAGGGCCAGGAAGGGCTGGAGCTGGCCTTCGAGGACTGGTTGAGCGGCGAGCCGGGCAGCCAGCGGGTGATCCGCGACCGGCGCGGCCGCGTCGTCGAATACGTGGACCTGGTGAAGCCGGCCGAACCCGGTCGGGACCTGACCCTGTCCATAGACCGCCGCCTGCAGTACCTGGCCTATCGCGAACTGAAGACCGCCCTGGTCGAACACGGCGCCAGCAGCGGCTCGGTGGTGGTGCTGGACGTGGCCACCGGCGAAATCCTCGCCATGGTCAACCTGCCCAGCTACAACCCCAACGCCCGCGACGGCGGAACCGGAGAGACCCGGCGCAACCGCGCGGTCACCGACGTGGTCGAACCCGGTTCGGTCATGAAGACCTTCACCCTGGCGGCGGCACTGGAAAGCGGCAAGTTCACCCCCGACACGCCGATCCAGACCGCGCCCGGCTACATGCCGCTGCCCGGCGGCTACACCGTGAAGGACTACCGCAACTACGGCGTGCTCACCCTCACCGGCGTGCTGACCAAGAGCTCCAACGTGGGTGCCACCCGCATCGCCGCCGAGCTCGGCAATGCCCACCAATACGACATGTACCGCCGCTTCGGCCTGGGGCAGCCCAGCGGCAGCGGTTTCCCGGGCGAGTCGGCCGGCGTGCTTCGCCGCCCGGAAACCTGGGGGCCGACCGAGAAGGCCACCATCTCCTACGGTTACGGCCTGTCGGTGACGCCGCTGCAGCTGGCGCGTGCCTACGCCGCCATCGGCAACGGCGGCCGGCTGCACAAGGCCAGCTTCGTCAAGGGCGCCCGGGACGAAGGCGTGCAGGTGGTGGATCCGGTCATCGCCCGGCAACTGATGACGATGATGGAGACGGTGACCGGGCCCGAAGGAACGGCCCGGCGCGCCGCGGTGCTGGGTTACCGGGTCGCCGGCAAGACCGGCACATCGCGCAAGGCCAGCGGCGGCGGCTATGCCGCCAACCGTTATGCCGCAGTCTTCGTCGGCCTGGTGCCGGCCAGCCGGCCGCGGTTCGCCACGGCGGTGGTGATCCACGAGCCGCAGGGCCTGGAGTACGGCGGCGGTGCCGTCTCGGCGCCGGTGTTCCACCGGGTCATGGACGGTGCGCTGCGCCTGATGGACGTGCCGCCGGACGCGATCGAGCAGTGGTACGCCGCCCGCGCGGCCAGGCAGGGCCGTGCCGCCGTGGTTGCCGCCCGGCCTCGGGAGCCCCTGGAATGAGCCGGGCGATGCCGCTCAGCCGCCTGCTCGCCGGCCAGCCGCCGCTGCCGCCGGGTTTCGACCCGCTCGTCGCCGGACTGAGCGCCGACAGCCGCACGGTCGGTCCCGGTGATGCCTTCGTCGCGCTTGCCGGGGCCAGCACCCACGGCCTGCGTCACGTTCCTGCCGGCGCCGCCGTCGTGCTGTACGAACCGCCGGCGCCGGATGGGCTGGCGGTGCCGGCCAACGCCATTGCCGTTCCCGGGCTTCGCGCCCGCCAGGGGGAGCTTGCCGACCGTTTCTACGGTGCGCCTTCGAAGGCGATGGCGGTGATCGGCGTCACCGGCACCAACGGCAAGACCTCGACCGTGCAGTTGCTGACGCAGGCGCTCAGCCTGTCCGGTGCCGTGGCCGGCAGCATCGGCACCCTCGGTGCCGGCCTGTACGGACAACTGGAAGCCGGCGAGCGCACCACGCCCGACGTGATCACGGTGCACCGGCTGCTGGCCAGCCTGCGCGAACGGGGCGCCGGACACGTGGCCATGGAGGTGTCCTCGCACGCGCTCGACCAGGGCCGGGTGGACGCAGTGGCGTTCCGTGTCGCCGTGTTCACCAACCTCACCCGGGACCACCTGGACTACCACGGCAGCATGGAAGCCTACGGCGAGGCCAAGGCCCGGCTGTTCGCCTGGCCCGGCCTGCAGGCGGTGGTGATCAATCTGGACGACCCCTTCGGCGCACGCCTCTACCAGCGTGTGCCCGGTGACGTGCGCCGCATCGGCCTGAGCGCGCGTGGCGCCGCCGATGCCGCGCTGCGTGCCGAACAGGTACGCCTGCGGCCGGATGGCCTGCATTTCCACCTGGCGGAGCAGGGCGAGCGCGAGGCCGTGGTCTCGCACCTGCTCGGCCGCTTCAACGTGGACAACCTGCTGGCCGTGGCCGGCGTGTTGCGCGCGCTGGGCTGGTCCCTGGCCGAAGCGGCGGCGATGCTGCCGAGGCTGAGTCCGGTCGGCGGCCGCATGAGCCGGGTCGGCGGCGGCGCCGGCCAGCCCCTGGTGGTGGTGGATTACGCACACACGCCCGACGCCCTGCAGCAGGTGCTGGCCAGCCTGCGCGAACATGTCCGCGGCCGCTTGACCTGTGTGTTCGGCTGCGGCGGCGAGCGCGACGCCGGCAAGCGGCCGCAGATGGCGGCGATCGCCGAAGCCGGTGCCGACCGGGTCATCGTCACCGACGACAACCCGCGCGGCGAGGACGGCGACGCCATCGTCGCCGACATCCTGGCCGGTTTCACCCGGCCGGCGGCGGTGCGCGTGCAGCGCGACCGCGCCCGCGCCATCCGTGAGGCGGTGGCCGCCGCGACGCCCGGCGACGTGGTGCTGGTGGCGGGCAAGGGGCACGAGCCCTATCAGGAGATCGGAGGCGTCAGGCATCCGTTCGACGATCTGCAGGTGGCGCGTGCCGCGCTGGAGGGTAGGGCATGAGGCCGTTGCCGCTCTCGCAGATCGCGCGGTGGGTGGAAGGCCGCCAGCTCGGCGACGAGGTCGAGGTCACCTCGGTGGCCATCGATTCGCGCACGGTTTTGCCGGGAGGGCTTTTCGTCGCCTTGCGCGGTGCCCGGCACGACGGGCACGATCACGCCGGCCAGGCCGCCGAACGCGGCGCTGTCGCGCTGCTGGTGCAGCGCGAGCTGGGGCTGCCGCTGCCGCAGGTGCTGTGCAGCGACACCGAGGAGGCCCTGGGCGAGCTGGCCGCCGGCGTGCAGCAGGGCCGCCCGGCGGTCGTGGTGGCGCTGACCGGCAGCAACGGCAAGACCAGCGTGAAGACCCTGGCGCTGTCGATCCTCTCGCGTGCCGGCAAGGCCTATGCCAACCCCGGCAACCGCAACAACGAGATCGGTCTGCCGCTGGCGGTGCTGGACGCGCCCGAGGACGCCCGATTCGCCATTTATGAGATGGGCGCGGGCAAGCCCGGCGACATCGCCTATCTGGCCTCGATCGCGCCGCCGCAGGTGGCGCTGGTGAACAACATCATGCCGGCGCATCTGGAGCGCATGGGCAGCCTGCTCGGCGTCGCCGAAACCAAGGGTGCGATCTACGAGGCTTTGCCCGATGACGGCGTGGCGGTGGTGAACGCCGACGATGCCTTCGCGCCCTTCTTCATGCAGCGGATCGGTAGGCGTCGGGTACTGCGCTTCGGCCTGGAGAACGACGCAGACCTGCGCGCCGAAGCGCTGCGCCGGGACGGCGAGACGACGGTGTTCCGCTTGCGCAGTCCGGCGGGCGAGGCCGAGATTCGCCTGCCGCTGGCGGGCCGGCACAACGTCATGAACGCGCTGGCGGCCGCCGGCCTGGCCCTGGGCGCCGGCGCCGGCCTCGGGCACGTGGTCGCCGGCCTGGAAGCCGCCGTTCCGGTGCCGGGCCGGCAGGTGCCGCACCGCCTTCGCAATGGCGTGGTGCTGGTGGACGACAGCTACAACGCCAATCCGGGCTCGGTCGCGGCGGCGATCGAGGCGCTGGCCGGCGGCGGTGGCCCAGCCTGGCTGGTGCTGGGCGACATGATGGAACTGGGCGAGGCGGCCGCGGCCATGCATGCCGACATCGGCGATCGTGCCCGCCGCGCCGGCCTGCAGGCGCTGTGGACGACCGGCGAGCTGAGCGCGGAGGCGGCCCGCGCCTTCGGCGACGGTGGCCGGCATTTCCGCGACCGCGAGGCGCTGCTGGCGGCGCTGTCGCCGGCGATCGCCTCGGCGCCCGCCGGCCTGCGTTGCCTGGTGAAGGGCTCGCGCTCGAGCGCGATGGACGAGGT
This sequence comes from Arenimonas fontis, assembly GCF_008386465.1. Taxonomy (GTDB): domain Bacteria; phylum Pseudomonadota; class Gammaproteobacteria; order Xanthomonadales; family Xanthomonadaceae; genus Arenimonas; species Arenimonas fontis. The sequence goes on along the minus strand of NZ_VUOD01000004.1, from coordinate 169,720 downwards.
GGTGGCGGCGCTGCTGGCCGCCCATGGCGAAGGGGGAGGCCATCATGCTGCTTGAGCTGGCCCGCTGGCTGCACGAGATGGGGTGGATGCCGCCGCTGTTCGGCTACATCACCTTCCGCGGCATCCTCGGTGCGCTGACCGCGCTGCTGCTGTCGCTGTGGCTGGGGCCCGCGGTCATCGCCCGCCTGGCCCGGCTCAAGGGCGGTCAGCCGATCCGCAGCGATGGCCCGCAGACGCACTTCTCCAAGGCCGGCACGCCGACCATGGGCGGTGCGCTGATCCTGCTCACGATCACGCTTTCGACCCTGCTCTGGGCCGACTTGCGCAACCGCTACGTCTGGGTGTTGTTGGCGGTGATGATCGCCTTCGGCGCGATCGGCTGGCTGGACGACTGGATCAAGATCGTCCGCCGGGATCCCAAGGGGCTGAAATCGCGGCACAAGTACGCCCTGCAATCGCTGTTCGGACTGGGCGCGGCGCTGTTCCTTTACTACACCGCCGATACGCCCAATGCGACCACGCTGTTCCTGCCCCTGCTCAAGGACGTGGCCTTGCCGCTGGGGCTGCTGTTCGTGGCGGTGGCCTACTTCTGGATCGTCGGCTTTTCCAACGCCGTCAACCTGACCGACGGCCTGGACGGGCTGGCGATCATGCCGACGGTGCTGGTGGCCGGTGCCCTGGGCATTTTCGCCTACGCCTCGGGCAATGCGGTGTTCTCCTCCTATCTGGGCATCCCGGCCATTCCCGGCGCCGGCGAGATCACCATCTTCTGCGCGGCGATCGCCGGCGCCGGCCTGGGTTTCCTTTGGTTCAACACCTATCCGGCGATGGTGTTCATGGGCGACATCGGCGCGCTGGCGCTGGGCGCGGTGCTGGGCACCATCGCGGTGATCGTGCGCCAGGAACTGATCCTGGTGGTCATGGGCGGCATCTTCGTCGTCGAGACCCTGTCGGTGATGATCCAGGTCGCCAGCTTCAAGCTCACCGGCCGGCGGGTGTTCCGCATGGCCCCCATCCATCACCATTTCGAGCTCAAGGGTTGGCCGGAACCGCGGGTGATCGTCCGCTTCTGGATCATCTCGGTGATGCTCGTCCTGGTCGGCCTGGCCACGCTGAAGGTGCGCTGATGAGTCACGTCGCCGACCACCGCGCGCAGCAGGCCACACGCCTCGAGCAGATTGCCGGGCGCTACGACCCGTGGCTGCTTGGCATGGCACTGGCGCTGGCGGCGGTGGGCGTGGTGATGGTCGGCTCCAGTTCCGTCGCCGTGGCCGAGGGTCTGGGCGTGGGACCGTTTCATTTCCTGATCCGGCACCTGCTGTTCCTGGCCCTGGGCGTCGGCCTGGCTGCCGTGTTGATGCGCACCGAACTCAAGCGGGTGGAACGTTACGGCCAGTGGCTGCTGCTGGGATGTTTCCTGCTGCTGCTGCTGGTGTTCCTACCCGGCATCGGCCACACGGTGAACGGCGCCCAACGCTGGATCAACCTTGGCCTTTCCAAGTTCCAGGCGGTGGAAGCGGTGAAGCTGTTGCTGATCGTCTGGCTGGCCAGCTACCTGGTGCGCCACCGCGACGAGATCGGACATCGCTGGAAGGCCCTGCTCAAGCCGCTGCTGATGTCCGGCGGCATCGTCGCCTGCCTGCTGCTGCAGCCGGACTTCGGTTCGGCCGCGCTGATCCTGGCCATCACCGGCGGCATGGTCTGGCTGGGCGGCGCCCGCATCGCCCACCTGGCGCTGATGGGCGCGATCACCTTGCCCCTGCTGGCCGCGGTGGCGGTGGCGGCGCCCTATCGGATGGCACGCCTGAAGTCCTTCCTCAATCCCTGGGAAGACCCGTTCAACGACGGATTCCAGCTGACCCAGGCCCTGATCGCGATCGGCCGCGGCGAGTGGTTCGGAGTCGGCCTGGGCGCCAGCGTGCAGAAGCTTTTCTACCTGCCGGAGGCCCATACCGACTTCATCTTCTCGGTGGCGGCCGAGGAGCTGGGTTTCGTCGGCGCGGCGGCGCTGATCCTGTTGTTCGCCGGCTTCGCCTGGCGCAGCTTCGCACTCGGCTTGCGGGCGGTGGAGAAGCGCCGGCACTTCGCCGGCTTCTGCGCCTTCGGCGTCGGCTTGTGGATCGGCCTGCAGGCTTTCGTCTCCATCGGCGTGAACCTGGGCATCCTGCCGACCAAGGGCCTGACCCTGCCGCTGATCTCCTCCGGCGGCTCCTCGGTGCTGATGACCTGCATGGCCATCGGGCTGCTGCTGCGGGTGAGTTACGAACTGGATCGCGCCGAGCGTCAGGTCGCGCGCCTGCGCGGCGAGGGCGAGGTCGAGGCGGAGGCCGAGGAGGAACTGGACGCAGCGTGCCTGCCCGCCAACCTGCCGGCCACGCCCGAGTCGGCGCCGATGCCGGCGGTGGGCCCGCGCGGATCGCGCCATCGCGTCGAACCGAAGTGGGGGACGGCCGGATGAACGCGCCCGTGCTGATCCTGGCCGGCGGTACCGGCGGCCACATCTTTCCTGGCCTGGCCGTGGCAGAGGCCCTGCGCGCCCGCCACGTGCCGGTGGTCTGGCTGGGCGCGCGCGGTGCCATGGAAACCCGGCTGGTGCCGGCGGCTGGCATCGCCCTGGAAACGATCGACGTCGCTGGCCTGCGCGGCAAGGGCATCGCCACCCTGTTGACCGCACCGTTCCGGTTGGCACGCGCGATCTGGCAGGCGCTGCGAGTACTGCGCCGGCTGCGGCCGCGAGCGGTGCTCAGCTTCGGCGGCTACGCCGCCGGTCCTGGCGGGCTCGGCGCCTGGCTGCTGCGGCGGCCGCTGCTGGTGCACGAGCAGAATCGCGCGCCGGGGTTCACCAACCGGGTGCTGGCGAGGCTGGCACGGCGGGTAATGTGTGGTTTCCCGGACAGCTTTCCCGGCCGGGTCACCGATGACGTCGGCAATCCGGTGCGTCCGGCCATCGCCGCGCTGTCGGCGCCGAACCAGCGCCTGGCCGGTCGCGCCGGTCCGGCGCGGGTGCTGGTGCTGGGCGGCAGCCAGGGCGCGGCGGCACTCAATCGCGGCCTGCCCGAGGCGATCGCCCGTCTGCCCGAGACCGCCCGCCCGCAGCTGCGCCACCAGTGCGGCGAGCGCCATGCCGAGGCGGCGCGCGCCGCCTACGCGGCGGCCGGCGTCGCCGCCGTCGTCGAACCCTTCATTGCCGACATGGCCGAGGCCTACGCCTGGGCCGATCTGGTGGTGTGCCGGGCCGGCGCCCTGACCCTGGCCGAGCTGTGCGCCGCCGGCATCGGCTCGGTGCTGGTGCCCTTCCCGGCGGCGGTGGACGACCACCAGACCCGGAACGCGGAATACCTGGCCGAGCGCGGCGCCGCGGTGATCGTGCCCGAAGGCGAGCACTTCGTGGAGCGATTGCTGGCAGTGCTGCAGCCCTTGCTGGCGGACGCCGGCGCGCGCCTGGCCATGGCCGGCGCCGCCCGCGCCGTGGCCCGGCCTGATGCCGCCGATCGCGTGGCCGACCTCGTGCTGCAGGAGGCCCGGCCATGATGCGTGGGCGCCTGCAAACTCCCGGCGACCTGGCCCGCGCCTTCCCGCGGGTGCATTTCATCGGTATCGGCGGCGTCGGCATGAGCGGCATCGCCGAGGTGCTGGTGAACCAGGGCTACCAGGTCAGCGGCTCCGACCTGGGCGACAGCGCTACGACCCGCCGGCTGGCTGGCATGGGTGCCGTCGTGCACCGCGGTCACGACGCGGCCCACGTGGCGGGCGCCGACGTGGTGGTGGTGTCCAGCGCCATTCGCCCGGACAACCCGGAGTTGCGGGCGGCCCGCGCCCAGCGCATCCCGGTGGTGCCGCGTGCCGAGATGCTGGCCGAGCTGATGCGCTTCAAACGCGGCATCGCCATCGCCGGCACCCACGGCAAGACCACCACCACGTCGCTGGTGGCCAGCGTGCTCAGCGAGGGTGGCCTGGACCCGACCTTCGTGATCGGCGGCCAGCTGCTGTCCGCCGGTGCCAATGCCCGCCTGGGTCAGGGCCAGTGGCTGGTGGCCGAGGCCGACGAGAGCGACGGCAGCTTCCTGCGCCTGAATCCCCTGGTGGCGGTGGTCACCAACATAGATGCTGACCACCTGGAGAACTACGGCGGCGACTTCGGGCGGGTGAAGCAGGCCTTCTCCGAGTTCCTGCACCGCTTGCCCTTCTACGGTCTGGCGGTTCTGTGCATGGACGACCCGGAAGTGGCCGTCCTGGCCGCCGACATGCCGCGGCACATGGTCACCTACGGCATCGAACGGCCGGCCGACGTGCGTGCCTCCGAGGTGTGCCAGGAGGGCCGGGCCATGCGCTTCACCCTGCACCTGCCGGACGAGACGCCGTTGCCGGTGCGGCTGAGCCTGCCGGGTCGGCACAACGTGCTCAATGCCCTGGCCGCGGCCGCCATCGGCTGGCAGCTGGGCGTGGCCGGTGCAGCCATCGGTGCGGCACTGGAGAAGTTCCAGGGCATCGGCCGCCGCTTCAACCTCAAGGGCGAACTCGACTTCGGTCGCGGCAAGGCCTTGCTGGTGGACGACTACGGGCACCACCCGCGCGAGCTGGAAGCGGTGTTCGCCGCGGCCCGCGGCGGCTGGCCGGAGCGCCGGCTGGTAGTGGCTTTCCAGCCGCACCGGTACACCCGTACCCGCGATCTGCTGGACGACTTCGCGGCCGTGCTGTCCAGCGCGGATGCCGTGCTGCTGACGGACGTCTATCCGGCCGGTGAGGCGCCGATCGCCGGCGCCGACGCCAAGGCCCTGGCGCGCGCCATCCGTGCCCGCGGCCGCATCGATCCGGTGCTGGCCGGCCCCGCCCGCGAGCTGCCGACGGTGCTGGCCGACGTGCTGGCCGACGGCGACCTGCTGCTGGTGATGGGCGCCGGCGATATCGGCGCCGTCGCCAACACATTGGCCGAGCACGGCATCAGGGGAGAACCGCAGGCATGAAGCCGATCACCATCCCGCCGCTGCGCGTCGCCGACCCAAAAGCCTTCGGCCGGGTCGCCGTGCTGATGGGCGGCACCAGTTCCGAGCGCGAGGTCTCGCTGGATTCCGGCCGCAACGTGCTGGAGGCGCTGCGCTCGCGCGGCGTGGACGCGCACGCGGTGGACGGCATCCCGGCCCTGGCCCAGGCACTGGCGGAAAAGCGCTTCGACCGTGTCTTCAACATCCTGCACGGCAACAAGGGCGGTGGCGAGGACGGCGTGCTGCAGGGTCTGTGCGAGGCCCTGGGCGTGCCGCTGACCGGCTCCGGCGTGCTCGGCTCGGCCCTGGCCATGGACAAGATCCGCAGCAAGCAGGTCTGGCTGACCCTGGGACTGCCGACGCCGCGCTACGTCCGGCTCTCGCCCGGCGACGACGTGAAGACGGCGGCGCGCGTGCTTGGCCTGCCGGTGATCGTCAAGCCGGCCTGCGAGGGGTCCAGTGTCGGTGTCTCCCGCGTGTTCGACGAGGCCGGCCTGCAGGCCGCCGTCGAACTGGCGGCGCGCTATCCGGGTGACCTGCTGATGGAACAGCTGATCGTCGGCGGCGAGTACACGGTCGGCATCCTGGGCGATATCGCCCTGCCCAGCATCCGCATCGTTCCGGCCGGCGAGTACTACGACTACCACGCCAAGTACCAGGCCGAGGACACGCAGTACATCTGTCCCGGCCTGGAGGGCGAGGCCGAGCGCGGCATCGGTGCGCTGGCCCTGGCCGCCTTCCGTGCGCTCGGCTGCGGCGGCTGGGGGCGGGTGGACGTCATGCGCGACCAGGCCGGCAACAACTGGTTGCTGGAGGTGAACACCGCGCCGGGCATGACCAGCCACTCGCTGGTGCCCAAGGCCGCCGGCCAGCTCGGCATCTCCTTTGCGGAGCTGTGCTGGCGGGTACTGGAGACCAGCCTGCCGGTGGAGGGCGCACGGGCATGAACGCCTTGCTGCGAATCGCTGCCTGGAGCCTGGCCATCGCCCTGGTGGCGGCACCCGTGGTGGCGGTGCTCAACGGCTGGATCGGCGGCGAGCGCTGGCCGATGCGCCGGCTGGCGGTGACCGGCGAATTCCGCCAGGTGGACGAGCAGGCAGTGCGCGAAGCGGTACTGCCGCTGGTGCGACGGGGCTTCTTCGCCGTGGACCTGGACGAAGTGCGAACGGCCGTCGCGGACCTGCCCTGGGTGAAGACCGTGCAGGTGCGCAAGCGCTGGCCCGACCGCCTGGAGGTCAGTCTGACCGAACACACGCCGGTGGCGCGTTGGGGCGAAGGCCGGATGTTGTCGGAAGCGGGCGAACTGTTCGCCGCGCCCGCCGGTGCCGGCGCCCATCTGCCTCTGTTCGAGGGTCCCGAGGACAGGATCGGCGAACTGATGGCGGTGTTTTCCTCGGCACGGCCGCTGTTCCTGCCGCTCGGCCGCAGCGTCGAGGTGGTGCGCATGAGCGCCCGCGGCAGCTGGAGCCTGGTGCTCGACGACGGCACCGTGCTCGAGGCCGGCCGTGGCGATCCGCAGCCCCGGCTGGCGCGCTTCGCCCGGATGTGGCCGCAGCTGCGCAAGGGCGACCCGCGGCCGCTGCTGCGCGCGGATCTCCGCTACACCAACGGGTTTGCGGTCGTCTGGGGCGAAACGCCTGCGCCCGCGCCCGCCCAGACCCTCCCCGGAACCGTGCGCGAGGGCGCTTGAAAAGGATGCGTGATGATGAACCGCAAGGGTGACAAGTCGTTGATCGTCGGCCTGGACATCGGCACCTCCAAGGTGACGGCGCTGGTGGGCGAATACGAGCCCGGGCATGAGATCGAAGTGATCGGCATCGGCAGCCACGAGTCGCGCGGGATGAAGCGCGGCGTGGTGGTGGACATCGAGTCCACGGTGCAGTCCATCCAGCGCGCCGTCGAGGAAGCCGAGCTGATGGCCGGCTGCGAGATCCGCTCGGTCTACGCCAGCATCAGCGGCAGCCACACCCAGTGCCGCAATTCGCCGGGCATCGTGCCGGTAGCCGGCGGCGAAGTGACCTATGCCGACCTGGACCGGGTGCTGGAGGCGGCCAAAGCGGTGGCGGTGCCGGCCGACCAGCGCATCCTGCACGCCATCCCGCAGGAATACATCGTCGACAACTCCCAGGAAGGCATCCGCAATCCGGTCGGGATGAGCGGCGTGCGTCTGGAGGTGCGCGCCCACCTGGTGACCTGCGCGCAATCGGCCGCCACCAACGTCAGCAAGTGCGTGCAGCGCTGCGGATTGCAGGTGGACGACCTGATCCTCGGTTCGCTGGCCTCGAGCACGGCGGTGTTGACCCGCGACGAGAAGGAGCTGGGCGTGGTTCTGGTGGACATCGGCGCCGGCACCACCGACATCGCGGTGTTCGTGCAGGGCGCGATCCGCCACAGCGCCTGCCTGCCGATCGCCGGCGACCAGGTCACCAACGACATCGCCCACCTGCTGCGCACGCCGACCCCCGAGGCCGAACAGATCAAGGTGCGCTACGCCTGCGCCCTGGCCCAGCTGGCCACCGCCGAGGAGTCCATCCAGGTGCCCAGCGTCGGCGACCGGCCGCCGCGCCGGCTGGCCCGGCAGGCGCTCGCCGAGGCGGTGCAGAACCGTTACGAGGAAATCTTCGAGATGGTCCAGGCCGAGCTGCGCCGCTCCGGCTTCGAGGAACTGGTGCGCGCCGGCCTGGTGCTCACCGGTGGTTCCTCGCGCATGGAGGGCGTGGTCGAACTGGCCGAGGAAATGCTGCACATGCCGGTGCGTGTCGGCATTCCCCAGCACGTTGCCGGCCTGGGCGAGGTGGTCGGCAATCCGGTGCACGCCACCGGCGTCGGCCTGCTGCTGTGGGGCGCCCAGATCGAGCACCCGCGGCGGCCGTCGCTGACGGTCGGCAAGGCCGCCAACCTTTGGACGAAGTTCAAGAACTGGTACCGCGGTGAGTTCTGAACAGAGTCGTTTCACGCAAGCAAGGCTGGACAAGAAGAACTACAGCAAACCCCCTGGAATCGAATCACGGAGGACGAGGACATGGCACATTTCGAACTGATCGAGAAGCTGGCACCCAATGCGGTGATCAAGGTGATAGGCGTGGGCGGCGGCGGCGGCAATGCCGTGGCGCACATGGTCAACGCCGGGGTCGAGGGCGTCGAGTTCATCACCGCCAACACCGACGCCCAGGCCATCAAGCAGTGCGGCGCCAAGCTGCAGCTGCAGCTTGGCGGCAACGTCACCAAGGGCCTGGGCGCGGGCGCCAACCCCGAGGTCGGCCGCCAGGCCGCCCTGGAGGACCGCGAGCGTATCGTGGATGCGCTGGAGGGCGCCGACATGGTGTTCATCACCGCCGGCATGGGTGGCGGCACCGGCACCGGCGCGGCGCCGGTGGTGGCGCAGCTGGCCAAGGAGATGGGCATCCTGACCGTGGCCGTGGTCACCAAGCCGTTTCCGTTCGAGGGCCGCCGGCGCATGCAGGTGGCGCTCAAGGGCATCGAGGAGCTGAGCCACCACTGCGACTCGCTGATCACCATCCCCAACGAGAAGCTGATCACCGTGCTCGGCCGCCAGGCGACGATGATCCAGGCCTTCCGTGCCGCCAACGACGTCCTGCTGGGCGCCGTGAAGGGCATTGCCGACCTCATCGTCAGCCCCGGCCTGATCAACGTGGACTTCGCCGACGTGCGCACGGTGATGAGCGAGATGGGCCTGGCGATGATGGGAACCGGCGTGGCCCGCGGCGACGACCGCGCCCAGGCGGCGGCCGAGGCGGCGATCAGCAATCCGCTGCTGGACGAGGTCAACCTGTCCGGCGCCAACGGCGTATTGGTGAACATCACCGCCGGTCCGGATTTCACGATGGCCGAGTTCGACGAGATCGGCCGCACCATCGAGGAGTTCGCCTCGGAGGACGCCACGGTGGTGATCGGCACCTCGCTGGACGCCGACATGCAGGACGAGGTGCGGGTGACCGTGGTCGCCACCGGCCTGAACCGGGGCGCCCTGCGTCAGCCGGCCCGGACGGCGGAGCGGGAAGCGCCGGTTCAGCGTCCCCCGGTCAAGCTGGTGCGCACCGGTACCGGCGGTTTCGTGGACGCCGACGCCATGGCCAATGCGGCCGGTCCGGCCGTGGCGGCCGGCATGGGCTTGCGTGCCGGTCGCGGTACCGAGCCGGCGGCGGCTCCGGCCACCGCCCTGGGCGATCTGCCCTCGGACCACAGCTACCTGGATATCCCGGCGTTCCTGCGCCGGCAGGCGGACTGAGGTTTCGGGCCTCAGGCCGGGTCGACCAGCCCGGCGAACCGGCCGGCGGGACGCTGGCCGGAGCAGTACCCCTGCCGGCGTGGCCGGCGGGGTGTCCCCAGGGGGAGCAAGGCTTTGGCCCGCCGGAGGTACCGGCGGGCCGTTCTTGTCCCGGGGCGTATGGGCAGGAAGGACGAACGCTCAGTTTCGGCTGCGGATGTTGCAATAGTGCGACGATATCCACATTGTTAGGTTTTCGTTTAGCACACCGTGTGGTATGGTCGCCCCGATTTGCGCGCTCCTGCCCCGGAGACCGCCATAAAAATGATCAGACAGCGAACCCTCAAGAACGTCATCCGCGCCACCGGCGTCGGCCTTCACAGTGGCGAGAAGGTCTACATGACCCTGCGCCCGGCCGCGCCCGACACCGGCATCGTGTTCCGGCGCGTGGACTTCGACCAGCCGGTGGAAATCCTCGCCAAGGCCGAAAAGGTGGGCGACACCAGCCTGTGCACCGCCCTGGTGGAGGGCAATGTCCGCGTGATGACCATCGAGCACCTGCTCTCGGCCATGGCCGGGCTGGGTATCGACAACGCCTACGTGGACCTGTCCACGGCCGAGGTGCCGATCATGGATGGCTCGGCCGGCCCCTTCGTGTTCCTGTTGCAGTCGGCGGGCATCGAGGAACAGGACAAGCCCAAGCGCTTCATCCGCATCAAGAAAACGATCAAGGTCGAGGACGGCGACAAGTGGGCCCGCTTCGAGCCCTTCGAGGGCTTCAAGGTCGGTTTCACCATCGACTTCAACCACCCGATCTTCAACAAGGCCACCTCCAGCGCCGAGATCGATTTCTCGACCACCTCCTTCGTCAAGGAGGTCAGCCGGGCTCGCACCTTCGGTTTCATGAAGGACATCGAGTTCCTGCGCGAGCGCAACCTGGCCCTGGGCGGCTCCATGGACAACGCCATCGTCCTGGACGACTACCGGGTGCTCAACGAGGACGGCCTGCGCTACGAGGACGAGTTCGTCAAGCACAAGATCCTGGATGCCATCGGCGACCTCTACCTGCTGGGCCACAGCCTGATCGGCGCCTTCTACGGCTACAAGTCGGGCCACGCGCTCAACAACCTGCTGCTGCGCAAGCTGCTGGCCGACGCCTCGGCCTGGGAAGAGGTGACCTTCGAGGATCCCGCCCTCGCGCCGATCTCCTACACCCACCCGGCGCAGGCCGTCTGAGACCACCGTCACGCCCCTCATGCGGGCGCTTTGTGACGCAGTTCACGCTTTTTAACGCGATATTAACCCCCGATTAACGACACGCGCGTTCGCCGCGGGGCATCATGCGCCGTCGGTTTCGCCTTGACCCGAGGACGCCAGCCTCAGAAGCTGCGCCTTGAGCCCGGGGTCGGAAACCGAGTGGGCGGTGGCCCGCAGTGCATCGCGGACCGCCTCGGAAAGTGGTTTCGGCTGTCCGGATTCCGTGGGGAAGACGGGTTCCGGAGGCGCCACCTTCACCACCAGCGACCTGGCCTCGAGGCCGGCCGCGGCCGCCGCGTCCAGCAGGGCGTCGGCATGCAGCCGCAGCTTGGCTTTCCAGACCGGCGAGCTGACCAGAAAAACCAGTTTGTTTTCATCCACGTTGGCCAACCGGCACTGGTCGGCCAGGGTGGCGGGGAGACTCCGGCGCAGCATCGGGTCCAGCGCAGCCAGCCAACGGGCTCGCTCGACCAGACCGGCCAGTCCCGTTCCGGACAGCGCTTCCAGCGCCTGCCGGGGCAGGGGGGACGGGGCGGCGCCGCCGTATGGCTTGGATGGATCCGACATGATGAATGTCATCATCGCAGCAAACTTCCTCAAGGCGCCAAAAAAGCTCTCGTTCGACCAGCCGAAGGTCGTGGCGGCTGCCCTGGGAGGCCTGGCGCTGTTGCTGACCCTGGGCTTCGGCATCGGCTACCTGAGCCGCGGCGCCGACGGCGCTGCCAGGGCCGAGCTGGCCAGGCTGAGGGCGCAGGTGGACCAGCAGCAGCAGGCGCTGGACCAGGCCAGGGAAGAGGCCCAGTTGGAGATCAACGCGCTCGCGGCCCGGGTCGGTGAGCTGCAGGCCCAGGCCAACCGCCTCAATGCCCTGGGTGATCGCCTGACCCGGGTCGGCAAGCTCAAGGATGGCGAATTCAACTTCGCCGAACCTCCCGGTCAGGGTGGCGGCGAGGACGGCGAGGACCTTCCGGCCGGCGACCTTCTGGCCAGCCTGGATGCCCTGCAGGCCCAGTTCGATCATTCCGGGCGTCAGCTCTCCGTACTCGAGGCGCTGCTGTTCAACCAGAAGCTGGAGGAGGCACGGACCCCGGCCGGCATGCCCGCTGCCGGATACATCTCCTCGCATTACGGCACCCGCAGCGACCCCTTCGGGCGTGGTCGCGCCCACCATCGCGGCATTGACATAGACGCCAACCTCGGCGATCCGGTGGTCGCCGCGGCCGAAGGGGTGGTCAGCTTCTCCGGCTGGCGCAGCGGCTACGGCAATGTCGTCGAGATCGACCACGGCAACGGCTACAAGACCCTGTACGCCCACAACCAGGCCAACCTGGTGAAGGTGGGTGACGTCGTGCGGGCCGGCCAGCAGATCGCCAAGGTCGGCTCCACCGGCCGTTCCACCGGCTCGCACCTGCATTTCGAGGTCATCCTCAACGGCCGGCATGTAAATCCGCGCCAGTACCTGGACAAGGTACGCGGCTGACGGCTGAGCCTCGCGGGCGGGCTTGATAGTCCGCCCCCCGTCCCCACGTTAAACTAGCCGGCCGCGACGCCCAGTACGGGCAGCCGCGGCCGTTTCGTTCGCGCTGCGGCGCGCCAGCCCCTTTCCAACCGGCCCTCCCCATGCTCAACAGCCTGCTCACCCGCATCTTCGGCAGCCGTAACGACCGCCTGCTGCGCCAGTTCCAGAAGGACGTGGCCCGAATCAATGCCCTCGAGCCGGAGATGGAGAAGCTCGACGACGCCGCCTTGCGCGGCAAGACCGACGAGTTCCGCCGCCGTCTGCGGGAAGGCGCCAGCCTGGATTCCCTGTTGCCCGAGGCTTTCGCCGCCTGCCGGGAGGCCTCGCGCCGCGTCCTGGGCCTGCGTCACTACGACGTGCAGCTGATCGGCGGCATGGTGCTGCATTCCGGACGCATCGCCGAGATGCGCACCGGCGAGGGCAAGACCCTGGTGGCCACCCTGCCGACCTATCTCAACGCCCTGGCCGGCAAGGGCGTGCACGTGGTCACGGTGAACGATTACCTGGCCAAGCGCGACGCCGCCTGGATGGGCAAGGTGTACGAGTTCCTCGGCATGAGCGTCGGCGTGGTCTACCCGGGCATGCCGCATGCGGACAAGAAGGGCGCCTACGCCGCCGACATCACCTACGGCACCAACAACGAATTCGGCTTCGACTACCTGCGCGACAACATGGCCCTGGCCAGGGAGGACCGGTTCCAGCGGGGCCAGTTCTTCGCCATCGTGGACGAGGTGGACTCGATCCTGATCGACGAGGCCCGTACCCCGCTGATCATCTCCGGCCCGGCCGACGAATCGCCGGAGCTGTACGTCAAGGTGAACCGGATCGTGCCGAAGCTGGTCCGCCAGGAAACCGAGGACGGTGAGGGCGATTTCTGGGTTGACGAGAAGTCCAAGCAGGCGCATCTGTCCGAGCAGGGCATGGAGCGCGCCGAGGAACTGCTGAAGCAGGCCGGCATCATCGCTCCCGACGACAGCCTGTATTCCGGCCAGAACCTGGCCGTGGTGCACCACCTCAACGCCGCCCTGCGCGCGCATGCCATCTACCAGCGCGACGTGGACTACATCGTCCGCGATGGCGAGGTGATCATCGTCGACGAGTTCACCGGCCGCACCCTGCCGGGCCGCCGCTGGTCCGACGGCCTGCATCAGGCGGTCGAGGCCAAGGAAGGCGTGCCGATCCAGCGCGAGAACCAGACCCTCGCCTCGATCACCTTCCAGAACTACTTCCGCATGTACGAAAAGCTGGCCGGCATGACCGGCACGGCCGATACCGAAGCCTACGAGTTCCAGACCATCTATGGCCTGGAGGTGGTGGTGATCCCGACGCATCGGCCGATGATCCGCAAGGACATGCCGGACCTGGTCTACCTGGGCAAGGAAGCGAAGTTCAACGCCGTGATCGAGGATATCCGCGACTGTCATGGCCGCGGCCAGCCGGTACTGGTCGGCACCACCTCGATCGAAACCTCGGAACTGCTGTCGCGCAAGCTGCGCGAGGCCGGCATCCCGCACGAGGTGCTGAACGCCAAGCAGCACGAGCGCGAGGCGCAGATCGTTGCCCACGCCGGCCGTCCGAAGGCGGTGACCATTGCCACCAACATGGCCGGCCGCGGCACCGACATCGTGCTGGGCGGTTCGCTCGAGGCCGAACTGGCGGCCTTGGGTGAAGGCGCCAGCGAGACCGACCGTGCCCGGATCAAGGCCGAGTGGCAGAAGCGCCACGAGGAAGTGAAGGCTCTCGGCGGCCTGCACATCATCGGCACCGAGCGGCACGAAAGCCGCCGCATCGACAACCAGCTGCGCGGCCGTTCCGGCCGCCAGGGCGACCCGGGCTCCTCGCGCTTCTACCTGTCGCTCGAGGACAACCTCATGCGCATCTTCGCTTCCGACTGGGTGCAGAAGGCGATGCGCGGGATGGGCATGAAGGAGGACGACGTCATCGAGTCGGCGCTGGTGACCAAGCAGATCGCCAACGCCCAGCGCAAGGTCGAAGCGCACAACTTCGACATCCGCAAGAATCTGCTGGAGTTCGATGACGTCGCCAACGACCAGCGCAAGGTCGTGTACCAGCAGCGCAACGAGCTGCTGGAGTCGGAATCCGTGCACGACGCCATCGAGGCGATCCGGGACGATGTTCTCACCGAGGTGGTGCGCAGGCACGTGCCCGCGGAATCCATAGACGAGCAATGGGACCTGCCGGCTCTCGAGCGGAATCTCGTGGACGACTTCGGTCTGCAGCTGGATCTGCAGGGCATGTTGCGCGACAACGAGGAGCTGGACGCCGACGGCGTGCTGGAGGCGGTGCTGGAAGCCGGCCGCAAGCTCTACGCCGACAAGGAGGCCCAGCTCGGCGCCGAGATGATGCGGCATCTGGAAAAGCACCTGATGCTGAACGTGCTCGACCAGAACTGGAAGGAACACTTGGCGCGCATGGACTACCTGCGCCAGGGCATCCACCTGCGCGGCTATGCCCAGAAGCAGCCCAAGCAGGAGTACAAGCGCGAAAGCTTCGAGCTGTTCACCGAGATGCTGGACAAGGTGAAGTTTCAGGTGACGTCCTTGCTGGCGAGGGTGCGCATCCGCAGCGAGGAGGAGGTGGCTGCGATGGAAGCGGCCGAGCGCCAACGTCAGGAGGCCCGCGCCCGGCGCATGCAGTTCCAGCATCCGGAAACCGGCGGCTATGGCACCGACGAAGAGGCCGAACAGGCCAAGGCCCTGGCCGCGCAGGGGCAGGGCGTACTGGCCGCACAGCCGGTCACCCGCGAGGGCCCGAAGATCGGCCGCAACGATCCGTGTCCTTGCGGCAGCGGCAAGAAGTACAAGCAATGCCACGGCCGGCTGGCCTGAGCCGGCTCCCTGGAACGGATGCCCCCTGATCGATCTCCCCCACCGGTGCACGTGGCCGCGGCGGTCCTGCGGGACGCGCGTGGCCGGGTTCTGCTGGCCCGCCGCACCGCCGGCCGCGATCTGGCCGGGTTGTGGGAGTTCCCCGGCGGCAAGGTGGAGCCTGGCGAAAGCCCGATCCAGGCTCTGGAGCGGGAGCTGGCCGAGGAACTGGGTATCCGCGTCCGGGGCGCCAAGCCCCTGATTGCCGTGCCCCAGCGCTATCCGGACAAACGCATCGTCCTGGACGTGTACGAGGTGCCGGCCTTTGCCGGTACCGCCCGTGGCCTGGAGAAGCAGGCCCTGGCCTGGGCCCCGCCGGAGAAGCTGGCCGCCTACCCCATGCCGCCGGCCGACCGGCCGGTGGTGGCGGCGCTGACCGCGCCCTCGCGCTACCTGATCACCCCCGAACCGGAAGGGGACCACGTTGCCTACCTCGCCAGCCTGGAAAAGGCCCTGGCCGGCGGCGTCCGGCGGGTGCAGCTGCGGGCCAGGTCCCTTGACCCGGCGCGCTTCGCCAACCTGGCCCGCGAGGTCCTGGCGCGTTGCCGGGTGCGCGGCGCCGAACTGCTGCTCAACGGCTCGCCGGAACTGGCGGCCGCCCTGGGCACCGGCGTGCACCTGCGGGCCGCGCAACTGATGGCGCTGTCGGAGCGCCCGCTCCCGCCGCAACTGCCCGTGGCGGCGTCCTGCCACGATGCCGCCGAGCTGGCCCAGGCCGAGCGCCTGGGCCTGGATTTCGTCGTGCTGGGTCCGGTGCGGGCCACCGAGAGCCACCCCGGCGCCAAGCCGCTGGGCTGGGACCGTTTCCGCGCCCTGCGCGAGCAGGTATCGCTGCCTATCTATGCCCTGGGTGGCATGAAGCCCGCTGACGTGGCCACGGCCCGACGGAACGGCGCGCAGGGCATCGCGGCGATCCGCGGCCTGTGGCCGAAGTAGCCGGCCCCGATAACCCCGGTCCGACCCAGGGCTCGGAGTCGGGGCTCAGGCCCGGGTTGCGGTTGGCCGTTGCGCGGACAGGTAGCGGGCGTGCAGGCGTCCGACGGCGGCCCGCAGGTCTGCCGGCGAGCCGTCGTTGACGATCACGTCGTCGGCCAGGGCCAGGCGCTGGGCCCGGCTGGCCTGGGCGGCGATCATGCGCTGCGCAAGTCCGGCCTCGATGCCGTCGCGGGCCCGCAGGCGGGCCGTCTGCACGGCTTCCGGCACGTCCACCACCAGAACCCGGTCAAGCCAGGGGTAGGCCGCACGGCCGCCGCCCTCGGCCAGCAGCGGAATGGCCACCACGACGTAGGGCCCAGGGGCCTGGGCGCACTCCACCTTCAGCCTCTCCCGGATACGGGGATGCAGCAGACCCTCCAGCCGCTTGCGTGCCACCGGGTCGGCGAAGACCCGCTGGCGCATCGTCGCCCGGTCCAGTCGGCCGTCGGGCTGCAGCACCTCCGGGCCGAACGCGGCCACCACCTCGGCCAGGGCCGGCTGGCCAGGCTCGACCACGACGCGCGCCGCCAGGTCGGCGTCGGCGACGTGCACGCCCAGGTCGGCGAAGGCCTGGCAGGCGGCCGACTTGCCCGAGGCCACCCCGCCGGTGACGGCGATCACCCGGTCGGCCACGGCCTCAGCCCAGGCCGACCCAGGCCCGGTAGGCCTGCAGGATCTCCGCACCCCACATGAACTGGATCCAGCCGGCGATGGCCAAGAAGGGGCCGTAGGGGATCGGCGTGGCCCGGTCGCGGCCGCGCAGGGCCAGCCAGGCGCCGCCGATCAGCGCACCCACCACGGCCGAGATCAGCACGATCGGCAGGATGCCGGCCAGGCCGCACCAGGCGCCCAGGGCGGCCAGCAGCTTGAAGTCGCCGTAGCCCATGCCTTCCTTGCCGGTCAGCAGCTTGAACAGCCAGTACACGCTCCACAGGCTGAGGTAGCCCGCGGTCGCTCCCAGGATGGCCTGCACCGGCGTCACGAACATCGTCATCAGCGACAGCAGCAGGCCCAGCCAGAGCAGCACGTAGTTGAGGGTGTCCGGCAACAGGGTGGTGCGCAGGTCTATGCCGGCCAGGACGATCAGCAGGCAGGTGAAAACGACGGCCGCCAGCGCCTCCTGGCCCGGCCCGAAGCGCAGCACGCAGGCGGCGAACAGCAGGCCGGTCAGCAGTTCCACGAAGGGGTATTGCCAGGAGATGGCCGTGCCGCAGCCGCGGCAGCGGCCGCGCAGCATCAGGAAGCTCAGCAGCGGGATGTTCTCCCAGGGTGCCAGCTTGTGCCCGCATTTCGGGCAGGCCGAACGCTCGACGACGATACCGGGCGGGGCGGGGTCGTATTGCTCCGGGAGTTCCAGCAGCTCGCGCGCCTGCCGCCGCCAGTCCCACTCCAGCCTGCGCGGCAGACGCAGGATCACCACGTTGAGAAAACTGCCGGCCACCAGGCCGAACACGAAGGCAAGGGCCGCCGCGCGGGCGGCCGTATCGAACCAGTAGTCGAGCATCTGTCCTCAGCCGACCGTGGCGGCCAGCTTGAAGATGGGCAGGTACATGCCCACCACCATGCCGCCGACCAACACACCGATGACCACCATGATGAAGGGCTCGATCAGGCTGGCCAGGGCATCCACCGAGTTGTTCACTTCCTGCTCGTAGAACTCGGCCACCTTCAGCAGCATGGTGTCCAGGGCGCCGGATTCCTCGCCGATGGCGGTCATGGACACCACCATGTGCGGGAACAGGTTGACCTGTTTCATGGCGACGTTCAGCTGGTAGCCCACGGCCACGTCGTCGCGGATGCGCAGCACTGCCTCGTTGTAGACGATCGAGCCGGTGGCGCCACCGACCGTTTCCAGCGCCTCGACCAGGGGCACGCCGGCCTTGAAGGTCAGGGCGAGGGTGCGGGCGAAGCGGGCGATGGCCGACTGGTGCAGGATCATGCCGATGACCGGAACCTTCAGCAGCAGGCGGTCAACCGCCCGTTCCATCGCCGGCGATCGCTTGTAGATGAAGATGAAGGCCGCCAGTGCGCCGACGACGATGCCCAGCACCGCCCACCACCATTCGGTCAGGAAGCGGGAGGCGTTGACGATCATCTGGGTGAAGGCCGGCAGGTCGGCGCCGAAGCCCTTGAACACGTCCTCGAACTGCGGCACCACGTAGATCAGCAGCACCGCGCTGACCAGGATGGCCACCGCGATCACCGCCGCCGGGTAGAACAGCGCCTTCTTGATCTTGCCCTTCAGCGCCTCGGTGCGTTCCTTGTAGGTGGCCACCGTGTCCAGGATGGTGTCCAGCACGCCGGCGCTCTCGCCCGCCTTGGTCAGGTTGCGGTACAGGGAGTCGAACTGCACCGGATGCCGGGCCATGGCCTCGCTGAGCGAGCTGCCGCCGGCGATGGCGTCGCGGATGTCGTTGAGCATGTCCCGCATGCGCGGGTTCTTCTGGCCGCTGGCCAGGATTTCGAAGGACTGCACCATGGGCACGCCGGCCTGCAGCATGGTGGCGATCTGCCGGCTGAAGACGGCGATGTCCTGCGAGGTGATGGCCTTGCCGGCGGCGCCGAACAGGGGCTTGCTCTTGGCCCGCACCACCGTCGGGTTGATGCCTTGCTTGCGCAGTTCGGCCTTGAGCAGGTTGGCGTTCTTCGAGGCGCTTTCGCCCTTCATCTTGACGCCGCGCTTGTCGGTGCCCTCCCAGACGAATTGCTGGAGCGGATTGGTGCGCGCAGCGGGGGGATTCTTCGCGGCAGCAGTCGTCGCCATGGCTTAGTCCTTGGTCACGCGGTTGATTTCGGCCAAGCTGGTGACGCCCTGCTTGACCTTCCAGAGGGCCGACTGGCGCAGGTTGCGGACGCCGGCGGCCTGGGCCGCCTCGGCGATCTGCAGCGCGTTGCCGCCCTCGAGAATGATGCGCTGGATGCCCTCGGCCATGGGCATGACTTCATAGATACCGACACGCCCCTTGTAGCCGTCGTTGCAATCGTCGCAGCCGACCGGCTCGTATACGGTGAAGCCGGCGGCGATTTCTTCCGGGGTGAAGCCTTCGGCCAGCAGGGCGTTCTCGGGCAGCTGGATCGGCCGTTTGCAGCTGTTGCACAGGCGCCTTGCCAGGCGCTGGGCGATGACCAGGGTGACCGAGCTGGTGATGTTGTAGGGGGCGATGCCCATGTTCATCAGGCGGCTGACCGTCTGGGCGGCATCGTTGGTATGCAGGGTGCTCAGCACCAGGTGGCCGGTCTGGGCGGCCTTGACCGCGATCTCGGCGGTTTCCAGGTCGCGGATCTCGCCGACCATGATCACGTCCGGGTCCTGGCGCAGGAAGCTGCGCAGAGCGGCCGCGAAGGTCATGCCCTTCTTCGGGTTCATCTGCACCTGGTTGATGCCGGGGACGCGGATTTCCACCGGATCCTCGGCGGTGCTGATGTTGCGCTCCTCGGTGTTGAGAATGTTCAGGCCGGTGTACAGGGACACCGTCTTGCCCGAACCGGTGGGGCCGGTGACCAGGATCATGCCGTAGGGCTTGGCGAGGGCGTCCAGGTAGAGCTGCTTCTGGTCGTCCTCGTAACCCAGCTTGTCGATGCCCAGCTTGGCGGCGCCGCCGTCCAGCAGGCGCAACACCACCTTCTCGCCGAACAGGGTGGGGCAGGTGGACACGCGGAAGTCCATCTGCTTGGTCTTGCTCAGGTTCAGCTTGATGCGACCGTCCTGGGGCAGGCGGCGCTCGGCGATGTCCAGCGAGGACATCACTTTCAGGCGGGCGGTGATGCGCGGATGCAGCTTGACCGGCGCCTTGGCCACCGTGCGCAGGATGCCGTCCATGCGCAGGCGCACCCGGTACTCGTTCTCGTAGGGCTCGAAATGGATGTCGGAAGCGCCGCGCTTGATGGAATCCACCAGGATCTTGTTGACGAAGCGGACCACCGGAGTGTCGTCGCCGCCCTTGGCATCGGCCAGGTTGTCGGCCGGCTCGTCGTCGCCGGCGCTGGCTTCGAGGTTCTCCAGGCCCTCGTCGCCCTCCATGTTCTGGTCGAAGCTGTCGCCGGCGGTCAGGGCCAGTTCGATGGTCCGGCGCAAGCGGTCGTCGTCCACCAGGATCGGTTCGACGGTGAGGTTGGCGGCGAACTTGATGTCGTCCAGGGCGCGGGTGTTGGTGGGATCGGAGATGCCGACGAACAGCCGGTTGCCGCGCTTGAACAGCGGCAGGGCGTGGTGCTTGGTGATCAGCTCCTCGCTGACCAGCTTGACCGCCGACTGGGCCAGGTCCAGGGCCGATGCGTCGAACAGCGGCATGCCGAACTCGATCGCGTTGGCGGCGGCCAGTTGGGCCGCGCTGACCAGCTTCTTCTCCACCAGGTATTGGGCGATCGGCTTGCGGGCCTTGCCGGCCTCCTCCATGGCGGCGCGCGCGTCCGCCTCGGCCAGGTGCCCGTCCAGCACCAGCCGCCGGGCGATCCCGGTGATGCCCATCAAGTTGGCCGTCACGTTGGCGTTCACGCTTTCTCCCCCACGCTACCTCCCCCGGGGCGCGCCATGGCCCCAACTCTACCCCAAAACGACCTTCCGGCCAGCCCCGGGGGGCCGGCCGGGTGCCCCGGGCAGCCTTGTGTGTAAAGTAGGCGGGCTCCGCCCCGATGAGGCCCGCATGCGAATCAGCGTCATCCTGCCGGCAAAGAACGAGGCCGAGGGCCTGCGCCGGACATTGCCGGCCCTGGCCCGCACACTGCCGGAGGCCGAGGTGATCGTGGTGGACGACGGCTCTGCCGACGAAACCGCCGCGGTGGCCCGGGAGCTGGGCGCCCGGGTGCTGAGCTCGCCCTATTCGATGGGCAACGGCGCCGCCATCAAGCGCGGGGCCCGGGCGGCCAGCGGCGAGGTGCTGGTGTTCATGGATGCCGACGGCCAGCACGACCCCGCCCACATTCCGGCCCTGTTGGCCCGCCTGGACGAGGGTTACGACATGGTGGTGGGCGCCCGGGACGGTCGCGGCCAGGCCAACCTTGGCCGCGGTCTGGCCAATGCCTTCTACAACCGCCTGGCCAGCTGGATGACCGGGCACCGGATAGAGGATCTGACCTCGGGATTCAGGGCGGTTCGGGCGGAACGCTTCCGCGAGTTCCTGCACCTGTTGCCCAACGGCTTCTCCTACCCGACCACCAGCACCATGGCCTTCTTCCGCAGCGCCTACCCGGTGGCCTACGTGCCGGTGCGGGTGGACCGGCGCGTGGGCACGGCCAGCCATATCCGGCCGCTGCGGGACGGGCTGAGGTTCCTGCTGATCATCTTCAAGATTGCGACGCTGTACTCGCCCCTGAAGCTGTTCCTGCCCACAGCGGCGCTCTTCTTCCTTACCGGCCTGGCGTACTACGCCTATACCTTCGCGACCCAGCACCGCTTCACCAACATGAGCATGCTCCTGTTCAGTGCCGCGGTGATCGTGTTCCTGATCGGGCTCATCTCCGAGCAGATCACTTCGCTGACGTACAACCGTGGCGATTCCGGCGGCGACGCGGGGAAGGCATGACCGAGGACCCGAGGCACCGATCCGCCGCCCGCTGGTCGCCACTGTTCGGCCTGGTGGCGCCATCGATAGGTTGGGTTCCTCCAATTCGTTACCTGCTCAGGCGGCGGCGCATCCTCCGCCTGCTGGGCAATCGGCCGCCGATGCGCATGGTGGAGGTCGGTTGCGGCGGGGGTGCGCTGCTGACCGACTTCTCCCGGGCAGGGCATGAAGTGACGGGAGTGGAGTCGTCACCGCGCGCCCTGGCCCTCGCCAGGGCAGTCGCGCAGGCTAGTGGCGTCAGCCAGCGGCTGTTGGCCCAGCCGGATGAATGCTGGGAGGAACGGTTCGATATCGCCTGTGCCTTCGATGTGCTCGAGCACATCGAGGACGACGGCGCGGCCATCGACCAGTGGCTGTCCTGGGTGCGCCCCGGCGGCCTGCTCTGTCTCTCCGTGCCGGCCCACCGGCGAAGCTGGAGTGCCGGCGACGAATGGGCGGGGCACTACCGCCGCTACGACCGCCAAGACCTACTCGGGTTGCTGGCGGCGCGCGGACTGCGGATCGAGCATTTCGAATGCTACGGGTTCCCGCTGGCCAACCTCACAGAGTGGGTGGGCGTCCGGACCTATCGCCGTCTCCTGGCAGAACGCTCTGCGGACGTCAGCCGCAAGGATGCGACCGCCGGCAGCGGTGTCGACCACCGGGATACCGGGCTGTTCCGCCGGCTCGATACGTTTCCCGGCCGGCTTGGCCTGCGCGCGGCGATGCTCCTGCAGGCGGCCTTCGCCCGTACCGACCTCGGCAGCGGTTACCTGGTCCTGGCCAGCAAGCCATGAAGTGGGTCTGGCGTGTCCTGGGCTGGTTGGTCGCGGCCGTGCTGGCCGCCTACTTCCTGTGGTTTGCCTCCCGGGCCTTGGACATCGCCAGGCTGCGCGAGCTCGCCACCTTGCCGGTTGTGGCCATGACGCTCGTCGCTGCCTTGCTCTACGCCTGCATCATTCCAGTGACGGCTTGGGCGTGGAAGGGCCTGCTGGCGCAGCAGGGGGAGGCGTGGAATGTCCGTCCGCTGGCGGCGCTCCTGGGGCGGCCGCAGCTGGCCAAGTACATCCCGGGCAATGTCGCCCAGCATGTCGGGCGCGCCTTCCTTTCGCTACGGGCGGGCATGGGCTTGCGGGTGTTCACCGTTACCGTCTTGCAGGAAAACGTGCTCGCGGTTGCCGCCAGCGTGCTGGTCGGACTCATTGCCCTGGCGCTTTCCCCCGGCGGCCTGGCGCAGTTGCCGCCGGAGTCGCGGAGCTGGCTTTGGGGACTGGGCCTGGGACTGGCGGCGGCGGTGGTGATCCTTGCCAGCGTCAACCTGCCGCCGCATCGGCTGGCGAACAGCCCGTCGCGGCTCGCGCGGGCGCTGGCGCGGGTGGGCGGCCTTCCGGGCCCGAAGGCCGTCTTCTCTGCATTCGCGGCCTATTCGCTCAACTATGTGCTGATCGGCTTGGGCCTGTGGCTGCTGGCCCGGGTGGCCGGCATGCCGCCGGCGCTGGATCTGGCAGTTGCCACGGCGGTATTCGCGCTATCTTGGCTGCTCGGGTTCCTGGCGCCTGGCGCGCCGGCGGGCCTGGGTGTCCGGGAGGGCATCATGGTGTTGATCCTTGCGGAGACGGTTTCCGATCCGGACGCACTGGCCTTCGTGCTTCTCGCGCGCGTGGTCACGCTGATGGGGGATGCGATCATCTTCGTCGCAAGCCACGTAGCCATCCGGGGGCGGTTTCCGCAGGCGGGGAGCAGGGATGAAGCTGCAGCTTGAGCCAACCGGGGAACGATTGATCGAGGACGCCTACCTCGGCTCGGTCGGCGCCTACGTCATTTACCAGATGCACGCGGCCAGTTACGCGTTCGCCGAGCCCTACTGCCGGGGCGGGGACGTGCTCGACCTGGGCTGCGGGAGCGGCTACGGCACCTACCGCATCGCGGCCCTGGCCCGTTCCGCGGTCGGCGTGGACATCGCCGACGACGCGGTCGCCTTCGCCAGCACCCGGTACTCGGCCGGCAATCTCGGTTACCGGTCCATCAGGGCGAGCGAAGCGCTCCCTTTCGCCGATGCCTCTTTCGACACGGTGCTTTCCTTCCAGGTGATCGAGCACGTCCACGACGTTCGCGGCTACCTGCAGGAAGCCCGCCGCGTGCTCCGACCGGGTGGTGCCATGGTCATCATCACGCCGGACCGGAAGCATCGCCTGCTGCCAGGCCAGAAGCCGTGGAACCGCTGGCATCTCCGCGAGTACTCGCTGGAAGGCTTGGTCGAAGAGGTCGCGCCGGTGCTCGCCGTCGAGTCGCGCCTGCGGATGGGGGCGCCCGATGCCGTCGCCGTGCACGAACTGAAGCGGTACCGGTGGACGAAGTGGCTGACCCTGCCTATGACCCTGCCGTTCGTGCCCGAGCCGCTCCGGCGGTCCGGCCTGGATTTCCTGCACCGGATCAAGGGCCAGGGTAAACCTGTTTCCGCGACCGCCACGGGGCAGGCCACCGTGGACTACGGATTCGGTGAGGAGGCCTTCGTCTTCGCCGAGGACGCACCCAATTCGCTGAACGTCGTCGTGGTCGCCCGAAAGCAATGACGGAGCCCTCTCGCGTCCTGCACATTGCCGGGACCGGATTGCGCGGCAGCGGCTATCCGAACGCGACCCGCACGATCGCCATCCTGCGGGAACATCTCGGCGTGGAGGTCCGCGACCGGGCCCGCTGGCTCCCGGAGGGCACCGTGCTGTGGCGCCAGGCCAGCGGGAAGGCGTCTGCGCTGGCATTCCTGTTGAAGCTCGGCACCCTGAACGCGCTCGAAGCCCTTCGGGCGTTGGTCCGGGCAGGAACGCGATCGCGGATTTACGCGCCGTATCCGGCCATCTTCCTGCTGTGGTGGTTGTCCTGGGTGCCCAGGCGACTGCGGCCGAAGGTGATGGCCGATGCTTACGTGTCGCTCTGGGACTCCGCGTTTCGTGACCGTCGCGTGGGCAGGGAGTCCGGCCTGCTGTCCCGCCTGGTGCGCCGCTTCGAGGGACGCGCCTTGCGCGCCGCGCATTGCGTGCTGGTGGACACGGTGGCAAACCGCGAGCTGTACATCGCCGAGTTCGGCATAGCTCCCTCGCGCATCAGGGCGATCCCGCTGGCAATAGACCCCGTGGAGGTTCCGGCTCGCAGCAATGGGACCGATACGGACACGGGTGCGCTGAAGGTGCTGTTCATCGGCACCCTGGTCCCGCTGCACGGCATCCGGGTGGTGGCTGACGCAATCAGGCGCCTTGCCGGCGCCAGGGATCGTTTCGAGTTCACCATCGTGGGCGATGGCCAGGACGCCGAAGCCCTGGAGCAACTGAAGGCCGAAGGCGGCGGGCAGTTCACCTGGGTCCGCGGCTGGCAATCCATAGACGGCGTGCTCCGGCACATTGCGACCGCCGACCTGTGCCTGGGCGTTTTTGGCGGCGAAGGCAAGGCTGCCCGTGTCCTGCCGTTCAAGGTGTACCTGGCCCTGGCTGCCGGACGTGCCGTGGTGACGCAGGACAGCTACTCCCTTCCGGAGGGCATTCCCGACCCGCCGGTCCATGGCGTGGCGCCAGAGGGCGCGGCGCTGGCGCGCGCCCTGGAGGAGCTGGCGGGGGACAGGGCGAAGCTGCGGGCGCTCTCGGCGCAGGCCTTGGCTTACTACCGGGATTACCTTTCCGCCGACCGCATCGCCTGCAGCTGGCGCTCCTTGCTGGAAGGCTGAAGCCACCAACGCGATGGCTAGGGCGTTTCCTCGGCGACGAGGCCGCGTCGCCTGGCTTCCATCGCGGCGGCTGCCAGGTAGCGCGATTTCCCCTCTGTGGCGAGCGAGAAGAGGACGCGCTGGGCGTACTCCGGCGTCATCGTCGGGCTGGCCATGGCTGCCACGTAGAGACGTTCGGCCAGTTCCGGGGCCTGCAGGTAGGTGTCCGCGTGGTTGGCGAAGCCGAGGTAGGCCTCGGCGGTGGCGCCGCCCCGCTCGGCGAGGATCATGTAGGCCGAGGCCAGCCGCGCATCGTCGATGTCCAGACCCTTGAGGCGCTCGTTCAGGATGCCGGTGACGGACATCACTTCTTGCGGGCCGATGGGGTTGTTTCGCAGCTTGGCTTCCAGCCGGTCCCACCAGGCATCCCGGATCTCGCGGCCAGCGCCCGCCGACAACAGGATCAGGCCCTGCTCCGGGAGCGGAGAAGCTCCCGGGATGTGCGAGCCCCTTTCGAACTCCGCGAGGGCCAGGTCCAGGAAGGGCGAATCCGGACTTTCCATCGCATGCCGGGCATAGACGGCGCCGAGGTCGCTGCTGGCGCGGGAGGAGTTCGGGTTCCTGGAGACCATGTCCATGGCCAGTACCAAGGGATCTCCCCAGGTCGCTGCGCGGATGCCGCAGAGCGCGGCCAGCATCAGCACGATCACGCCTGCGGCGGTCGCCGCGGATTCAGGGCTCGGTCGCAGAGGCAGGGCCGTGGCGGCGCCGGCGACGGCGATGATGACGCCGAGGAGCGGCAGGTAGTTGCGATGCTCGAACGCGAGCTCGAGGTTCACGGCGCCGCTGGTGAGCAGGTGCGGGATGAAGAACCACATGATACCCAGCGCGAGGAGGGCGGCCTTCTTCCGGCATGTCCAGGCGAGGAAGGCAAGCGCGGCGAGGAAGAGGGCGCCCAGCAGCGTCGTCGGCGGGGCCAGCCACCCGGTCGATTTCGGGTAGTCGTCGTAATAGAACGGCATGCTGTCCGGCAGCGGCAGGAGTATCTGCCCGATGTAGGTCGGCAGGACCCGGAACTGGCTCAGCAGGCGTTCGTAGAGGGAGAAGTCGCGGTTGGTGAATGCGTCCGGGTTGCCGTAGCGGGGGACGATGACACCGAAGTACAGCAGCACGGCGACGACAGTGAAACAGGCATAACCCAGCTTCAGCAGGCGTCCGACCCGGGCATCGGTAGCCCGGAACTGCAAGATCGTCAGCTCCAGGGCAAGGGTGAGGAAGGGGAAGAGGCCAGCGGTTTCCTTCGCCAGCAGCCCGAAGCCGGCGCAGGCGAAGGCGAGGACGATCCATGGCCAGCCGCCCCGGCCTTCCGTCTGCAGCGAGCGGCCGCGCAGGTAAGCGAGCAGCCCCAGCAGGATGAAGAGCGCAGCAAGCATCTCCATGCGCTGGACCACATACAGCACCGACGACACCTGGATGGGGTGAAGGGCCCAGGCGGCACCCAGGGCCAGCGGCATCCAGGTCCTCCCCGCCATCATCATGGGCGCGTGCGCGAGCAGACGCCGCCAGAGCAGGAACACCAGCAGGGAATTGATCAGATGCACGATCAGGCTGTGCAGCTTGAACGCGAACGGATCCTTACCGCCGACGGCGTAGTCGAAAGCGAAGCCGATGGTCGCCAGGGGCCTGCCGATGGGCCCCTGGTAGGCGGAGGCGGCGCGGGCGAGGCTCTCGAAGTCGAAGGTTTCCGCGTGGATCTTCTTGTTGGCGACGATGTTGGCGAAGTCGTCGAACACGAAGTCGCCACTCAGGCCAGGCGAATAGACCAGCGCGACGAGGATGGCGAGGAGGGCGACCGAGCCCAGAAGGGGAAGCCTCCACGCGAAGCCCTGGTGTTGTTTGGCGGATGCGCTGGATGTCGTCATCGGGTCGTGGATTGGTAGGTTGCGGCCTGGGCCCTGAGCCAGGAAGCTTCTTCCGGGAAGCCTTGCTCGTCCAGGTAGGAGGAAAGCTCGGCGGCGAAGTTGGGATCGTCGCCGCCATGTTCGAGCGCGAGGGAAAACAGCTGCCTGGCCAGGGTCCGGTCTTCCAGCCGGGTCAGCGCGTGCATGCCGAAGGCGAAGTACTGGCTGGGCGGCAGGGCCATCCGGGTGGACAGGATGACGTAGGCCTCCGACAGCTGCCGGTCGTCCAGGGCCATTCCGCCCACCCGGAAATCCAGGAGGCTGGTGACGACGCTCATCTCCTGCGGCCCGATGGGTTGCGTGCGCAGCTTGTGCAGGATGCGCTCCCACCACTCGGGTTTGGCCGGCTTGCCCTGCTTCGCGGCCAGGATGAGCAGGCCCTGCTCGGGGATGGGCGAGGACCCCGGAAGCAGCGAGACCCGCTCGTACTCCGCCTCGGCCAGCGTATAGAACAGGTCGCTGTCGTCCGCGCCGGCCATCAGGGCGTAGGTATCGGCCAGCTGCGTGCCGGCGCGGGTGGAGCTCGGGTTGCGCTGCGCGAACTCCATGGCTAGGTGCAGGGGGTTACCCCAGCTGGCCGAGCGGATGGCGGTGATCGTGGCCAGGCCGGCGATGCCCAGGCAGGTCACGAGGGCAAGGGTCCTGGCCTCGGTCTTCGCCGGCAGCAGGCCGGCCAGGCCGAAGACGGCCAGGATGACGCCGAGGATGGCGAAGTAGTTCCGGTGCTCGAAGACCAGCTCCAGCGGCAGGTAACTGCTGGTGACCAGGTGGGCGCAAAGGAACAGGAGGACGCCGAGGCTGTAGATCGGGACCTTTTTCCGGGCCCACATGGCGCTGACCAGCAGGCTCAGCAGGAAGAGGCCGCCGAGCACGGTGGAGGCGGGCTCGAGCAGGCCCCGCGAGGCTTCGTACTGATCGTAGTAGAAGAGGTAGGAGGACGGGTTCGGCAGGAGGATCCAGCCCAGGTACATTGGAACGACCCGTAGTTGGGTGAGGACGCGCTCAAAGGCCGAATAGGGACGGATGGCATAGGTTTCGTCACCGACGAAAAGTGGCGCGAGACCCAGCGCGAGGATCACTGCGGCGGCGACCCAGACGGCATGGGCCAGCTTCCAGCGGCTCGACGTGCGGGCATCCTCGGCCCTGAACCCGAGGACGGTAAGCTCCAAGGCGAGTGCATAGGCAGGGAACAGCACGGCCGTCTCCTTGCACGCCAGCCCGAGGGCGAGCAGCGGAAGGCAGGTGGCCAGCAGGGGCCAGGCGCGGCGCCCCTGCATCTGCCGTACCCGTCCGCCGACATAGGCCAGCAGCGCGAGCAGGGTGAAAAGCAGCGCCAGCATCTCCATGCGCTGCACCACGTAGAAAACGGTGGACACCTGTAGGGGATGGACAGCCCAGAGCAGAGCCGCGGCGGCGGCAATCCATCCGCTGGCCCGCACGCCGGCCTGGGGTATCCGGAATACCTGCAGCAGCAATGCGAACACCAGCAGGGAGTTCACCAAGTGTACTGCCAGGCTTGAAAGCTTGTAGCCGAACGGTGCCTTCCCCCAGACCAGGTGGTCCAGGGCGAAGCTCAGCATCGGGAGGGGCCTGCCGACGCCGTGACGGAAGGACATCAGCGCCCGTTCCACCGACTCGGCGTCGATGGAGGTCATGTGCACATCGGCTTGATGGACGATATGGGCGTAGTCGTCGAATATGAAGCTGCCGGCCAGTCCCGGAAGGAAGCTCAGGGCGATAACCACCAGCAGCAGTGCGGGCGCTGCGACGCGACGCCAGGGTTTTGATGACATGTACTCGAGCCCGTCGATGTGTTGCCCCGCCCCTTCGTCAGGCGGCCACCGACAGGCCGACGACCGTCAGGGGTTACGGGTTGCAGCCCTCTGGCCGGTGCTTCTCGGAGGCGATGTCCGTGACGCAGCTCCAATGGCCGGAGCTGTTGCGTTGCAGGGTGACGACTTTGCCAGAGATTATCGGATTGCCGGTAAGCTGGCAGCGAATATAGCCGGAATCTCCGGGGCTTATGGAGATGGCACAGCGGGCGGTACTGCTGGGCAATCCAATATCAGCGGTGCTGTAGGACGTTATGCCCTCGGCCAAGAGCTTGGACTCGAAGGCGCTCCTGCCGGAGGAAATCTCGGCCAAGCCGGCAGCAGCCTGGGCGCGGATGTTGTAGTCCTGATAGGCGGGAATCGCGATCGCCGCGAGGATGGCGATGATTGCCACGACAATCATCAGTTCGATCAGGGTGAACCCCGAGTTCCTTGAGCCTTTCATTCACAGCCCCTCCCCATCAAGCAGGCTGAAGCCCAAACTGTCGGTAAGCCCCACGCACAAAGCGTGCCAACGGTTCCGGACCGGCAGCTGACACCACACCAACAGAGAAAACGGGGCGGGTTGGACCCCGCCCCGGAGTTCTCGCTGCGCTGGGGGCCGCCTCCAGCCTCCAGCGCCGCTGGGCATTACTGGCAACCGGTCGGCAGGTACTTCGGGTCCAGGCCCGGGATGGTGCAGTTGTAGGCACCGGAGTTGGTGCGGGTCAGGGTGACAACCTTGCCCACCACGCGCGGGTTGCCCGTCAGCGTGCACTTGATCGTGCCCGTGGCGCTGCCGGCGACCGCGATGGTCGAGCAGCGAGCGGTCGAGCCGCGCAGGCCGATGGAGTCCGTGGTGTTGAAGGTGGTCGAACCGCGGTTGATCTTCTCCTCGAACGCGGTGACGCCGCCACGGATGTCGGAAAGACCGGCAGCGACCTGCGAACGGGCGATGTAGTCCTGGTAGGCCGGCAGCGCGATGGCCGCCAGGATGGCGATGATCGCGACCACGATCATCAGCTCGATCAGGGTGAAGCCTTTCTGGATGTTCTTCATGGGTAAATCCCCTAGGTGGATTGTTGATCGCCCCTGCCGGACCGGGTCTTTCCAGTCCCTGGTCGGCCCCCCGTGCGGCATGGGCTTTCTGGGTGGTGCAACTTACGTGCCATTCCCGGAAGGGCATGGCACGCGCCGACTATAGGCACATGTAGGAACGCAAGGCCAGATGGAAGGGGGACAGGTCACGCTCGTTCTGTGAGGCAGGTCACAAAGTGACGAAAAGCGTCACTTTGTGACCAATGGTCTGATTTTTCGCCATTGCACCTTGGTCGGCTATGCTCCACAGCCCGGAACCACCAGCGATCAGGGGAGCGGCGCATGACGGGACGGCAGTTGGGGCTGGAGCGGGCCTTGCTCGCGTTGTTCGTGGCGTCCGGCTTTGCCGGCCTCATTTACCAGGCCATCTGGTCCCACTACCTGGGGCTGAGCCTGGGTCACGCCGCCTATGCCCAGACCCTGGTGCTGGCCATCTTCATGGGAGGCATGGCCTTGGGCGCCTGGCTGGTGTCCCGGCGCGGCGCCCGCTGGCGGCGGCTGATCTTCGCCTACGCGGTGGTCGAAGTCCTGATCGGCCTGGCGGGGTTGGTCTTCCACCCGCTGTTCCTGGCCTATACCGATCTTTCCCAGGAAGTGGTCTACCCGGCCCTGGATTCGGTGGCGGCCGTCAGGGCCTGGCAGTGGGGCAGCGCCGCCCTGCTGATCGCACCCCAGTCCATCCTGCTGGGCATGACCTTCCCGCTCATGAGCGGCGGCTACCTGCGAGTGGCGCCCATGGCCGACGGCGAGATCCTGGGTGGCCTGTACTTCACCAACAGCCTGGGCGCGGCCTTCGGCGCCCTGTTCGCCACCTTCGTGCTGCTGCCCTGGGTGGGCATGCCGGGGGCAGTGGCCACGGCTGGAGTGGTCAACCTGGCGGTGGGCCTGCTGGCCTGGGCCGTATCGCGTCGGGCCGATGCCCAGCCGCCGGGGCCGACCGCCGCCGCGCCGGCGCCGACCGCGGCGGGACAGGCCGACGCTGCCGGAAACCGGGCCGGCTTCTACCGGATGATGCTGCTGGCGGC
Organism: Arenimonas fontis; assembly: GCF_008386465.1. Classification (GTDB taxonomy): domain Bacteria; phylum Pseudomonadota; class Gammaproteobacteria; order Xanthomonadales; family Xanthomonadaceae; genus Arenimonas; species Arenimonas fontis. Next base: position 138,742 of record NZ_VUOD01000004.1, on the reverse strand, counting down.
CCTGCTTACCGGGGCCACCTCCTTCGTGTACGAGATCGGTTGGGTGCGCATGCTCAACCAAGCGCTCGGCACCACGGTGCACTCCTTCGAGCTGATGCTGGCAGCCTTCATCCTGGGCCTGGCCTTCGGCGGCCTGTGGGTGCGACGGCGCAGCCAGCGGGTACGGGACCCGGCCAGTTATGCCGGTCATGCCCAAGTACTCAAGGGACTGATGGCCCTGCTGTCCATACCGGTCTTCGCCCAGAGCTTCCACTGGGTAGGCCTGCTGGTGAACAACCTGCCCAAGACCGAGGCGGGCTACACGCTGTTCAGCCTGGGCAGCGGCGGTATCGCACTGGCGGTGATGTTCCCGGCCGCTTTCTTCGCCGGCATGACGCTGCCGTTGTTCACCATGGCGCTGCTGCGCAAGGGCGCCGGCGAGGCCAGCATCGGCCGCATCTACGCCGCCAACACGCTGGGCGCCATCCTGGGCGTGTTCTTGGCGGTGCACGTGCTGATTCCGGCGATGGGGCTTCGGCTGGCGGTGACGCTGGCGGCGCTGGTGGACATCGCCCTCGGTATGTGGCTCCTCATGACCGTGGTCCGTACCACGGCTTCGGGTCGTATCCTGACGCTTGGCGCCAGTAGTGCGCTAGTCGTGATTCTTAGCCTGTACTTGGGTGGTGTCGACCCGCGAAGCCTCGCTTCGGGCGTTTTCCGCCATGGCAACGCCACGCTCGCGGAGGGTTCCGAAGTGCATTTCCTGCGCGACGGGAAGACTGCAACGGTGGCCTTTGTCGCGAGGTCAACCATAGGGATCATTTCCACCAACGGTAAGCCGGATGCATCCATCCAGATGCTGTATGGCGGGGATCCAACAGACGACGAGATCACAATGGCGATGGCAGCTGCACTGCCGCTTGCGCTGCACCCAAGGCCAGATGAGATAGCCAACATCGGCTGGGGATCAGGGATGACCACCCACATCCTGCTGGGAAGTGAGCTCCCTAAGCGCGTTGATTCCATTGAGATCGAAAAGGCAATGATCGACGGCGCAGCGAATTTCGGTACGCGCGTGGGGCGTGCTTACCGTGATCCACGGTCGGTGATGCATATAGACGATGCACGCACCTACTTTTCTACCGGCCGTAGGCGCTACGACGTCATTATTTCAGAGCCGTCGAACCCTTGGGTCAGCGGCGTATCCAGTCTGTTCACCAAAGAGTTCTATGGGTTCCTGCGAGGTCACCTCAAGCAAGGCGGCATGCTGGTCCAGTGGATGCAGCTGTACGAGCTCGATGATGAATTGTTGACGACGATGCTGGCGGCATTACTGTCCGAGTTTCCTCACGTCCAAGCCTACACGACCAATGGAGCGGACATGCTTTTCGTGGCATCGGAGCAGCCATTGGGCGAGCTAGACGTTGATCGGTTGACTTCGTACGAGCCGCTGAAGGACGAGCTCAGTCGCCTGGGCCTGGGTAACCGGGGCGACTTCATCGTCCGGCAGGTCGGTAACAGGGACGCTCTTTTGGCCATCAATGCGCTCTACGGCGCAGTGGCTCACTCCGACTTTTATCCGACAGTGGCGCTTCAGGCACCCAAGGCACGTTTCATGGGCCAGTCGGTACAAAGTCTACGGACGCTTTCGTACGCTGGGTTGCCGGTCCTGGAGTTTACCTCGGCCATCCGGCCGGCTCATGCTTCCGATCGGGTCACGCCGGGTAGCGACCGGGCTGGGGCCAACGAATACTGGATCGCGAATGCGGTGGTCGGGGCACTACGCGGCGAGTCGACAGAGCACCTGTATGCGCTGGAGCCCCAGGTGGGGCAACAAGTAGCGCTGTTGCTGGAGCTTTCGGCCAAGGCGCAGCTGAGCGACAGCGACTTCGACCGCTGGCTTACTGCTGCGGTCGTAGCTTCCGATTATTCGCTCAGATTCCTGCCCCCGGAAGACCATGTCGCCGCATGGTTGGAGCCGAAGTGGATCATGGCCAGTTCCTCAGGCAGAGAAGATCTAGCGGCAGTACTGGAAGCTTATGCAGCAACTGCCTCTAGGGACGGGGCCAGAATGGAGCAGGCTGGGCTTGCTGCCCTGAAGGAACTTGGCCCGAGGCGTCCACCGGCAGCCAGGGAGCAGATGTTGGTGATCTCGATCCTCGGCGCCATCGCTCGAGGAGACCTGGACCGTGCAGAAGCGATTGAAAGGGAGTATGGCGGCTCAGTACCCTCAGTTTCCCATTACGGCTTCGTCCGCGCCTACCTCCTGGCCTGGATCGACGTGCAGCGGCAGAAGCGGCAGCAGGGACAGGGCGGCTGAGCCGCCCCCCATTCACTCGATCCCCAGCTTCTTGAGCTTGTACCGCAGCGCCCGGAAGGTGATGCCGAGCTGGGCGGCGGTTTTGGTCTTGTTGTAGCGGTTGGCCTCGAGGGCGCGCTGGATGGTTTCCCGTTCCATCTGCTCCATCACCTCGGGCAGCGGGGCGCCGTCGGGGCCGGTGGGCAGGCCGGCGGCCGGCGGCGGCTGCAGGGGGCGCAGGGGCGCGTCGGCTTCCTGGCCGATCAGCTGGTCCACCTGCGGCAGGTACAGGTCCACCGCTTCGATGGTGGCGTTGTCGCAGAGGGCGACGGCGCGTTCGAGGATGTTCTCCAGCTCGCGCACGTTGCCCGGGAAGGGATAGGCCAGCAGGGCGGCCTCGGCTTCCTCGCTCAGCTGCGCCGGCGTGCCGTCGCCGGCCAGGCGCTTGAGGATGGCCTGGGCGATCAAGGGGATGTCTTCGCGGCGCTGGCGCAGCGGCGGCACCGCCAGTTCGATCACATTGATGCGGTAGTACAGGTCCTGGCGGAACTTGCCTTCCTCCACCAGCCTGGCCAGGTTCTTGTGCGTGGCCGAGAGGATGCGCACGTCCACCGGCTGCTCGGAGGGCGCGCCGATCGGCCGCACGGTCTTTTCCTGTATCACCCGCAGCAGTTTCACCTGCATGTGCAGGGGCAGCTCGGCCACCTCGTCCAGGAACAGGGTGCCGCCCTGGGCCACCTGGAACAGGCCGTCCTTGTCGGCATGCGCGCCGGTGAAGCTGCCCTTGCGGTGGCCGAACAGTTCGCTCTCCATCAGCTCGGAAGGGATGGCGCCGCAATTCACCGGCACGAAGGGGCCGCCGGCGCGCGAGCCCTGCTCGTGAATCAGCCGGGCCACCAGTTCCTTGCCCACGCCGGATTCGCCGCTGATGTACACCGGCGCCTGGCTGCGGGCGACCCGGCCGATGGTCTGGCGCAGCTGCTGCATGCGCGGGGAGTCGCCCAGCAGTTTGGCGCTGGCCGGGCCGGCCGTCCTGCGCTGCTGGTTCAATTCCAGGGCGTGCTGCACCAAGCGGCGCAGCACGGCCAGGTCCACCGGCTTGGTGACGAAGTCGAAGGCACCGGCCTTGAGCGCGTTCACGGCCGCTTCCACGTTGCCGTAGGCGGTGATCATGGCCACCGGCAGTTCGGGATAGCGCTGCGCGATCAGTTCGATCAGCTCCTGGCCGGAACCGTCGGGCAGGCGCATGTCGGTCAGGCACAGGTCGTACTTGTCCTGGGCCAGCTGCGCCTTTGCCGAACTGAGGTCGGCGGCGGTGTCCACGCGCAGGCCCATGCGGCCCAGGGTCAGGACCAGCAGTTCCCGGATGTCGCGTTCGTCGTCGACGATGAGGGCGCTGCGGGGGGTGCTCATGCGGTCCGGGGGGCGGGAGATGCCGATACCTTAGCCCAGGCGGCACGTCTCAGGCCAGATTGAGCCGCCCTCCCGGGCTGCCGGCCTCCTGGTTCTGCACCAGGTTCATGCCAGGGGGCAGCACGATCCGGAAGCAACTGCCGCCGCCCGGCACCGGCTGGTAGGTCAGCGAGCACTGATTGGCCTCGCACAGTTGCCGGGCGATGTACAGGCCCAGGCCGGTGCCGTGTTCGGAGGTGGTGTAGAAAGGCGTGAAGATCTGCTCGGCCACGGCGGCGGGAATGCCCGGGCCACGGTCTATGACGTTCAGTTCGGGCGGGGCCCCGGGCGGGCCGGAGCGTACCGCCACGGTCACCCGGGCCGGTTCGTCGGGCAGGCGGCCGTAGGTCAGGGCGTTGGTCACCAGGATGGTCACCACCTGGTGCAGGTGCCGCGGGTCGGCCATGGCCAGGGTCGGGCGCTCGGCCACGGCCTGCAGGATGTCGCGCTCCAGCGGATGGCTGGCGCGGTATTCGTCCACGAAGCGGCGGACGAACTGCGCCAGGTCCAGGGTTTCCGGCTGCGAGCGCTCGCGCCGGGCCAGGCCCAGGATGTCCTGGACGATGCCGTTCATGCGCTGGCACTGGGTGTGGATGATTTCCAGCAGGCGGCGGTCGGCCTCGGGCAGGTTTTCCGATTCCTCCAGCAGTTGCACCGAGTAGTTGATCGCCGCCAGCGGGTTGCGGATCTCGTGGGCGATACTGGCCGAGAGGCGGCCCAGGGTGGCCAGGGTCAGCTCCTCGGCCCGGCCGGAGAAGACCCGGCTGTCTTCGAGGAAGATCAGGTACAGGTTGTCGCTCAGGCCCAGGGCGACGAAACGTGGCAACACCTCCGGGGCGCCTTCGGCCAGGGTCATGGCCTTGGGGATTTCGCCGCGACCACCGCGCCAGCGGGCCAGGGCCTTGTGCAACTCCGGTGCGACGTCGGCCAGCTGCTTGCGCTCGGGCGAGGGCTTGCCCAGCAGCGCCCAGGCCGCCTCGTTGCAGATCTTCACTTGGTGGTTGCCGTCCACCACCAGGATACCGGTGCGCATGCGCCGGATCACCAGTTCGTTGATCTCGGCCTGATTGGCCAGCTCCTCCCCGCGTCGCTCGGCCAGCGCCTGGGATTCGCGCATTTGCCGGCTGAGCAGCTCGCACAGCACGGCGGTCGCCAGGTAGGTCACCGAGAACATCACCGATTCGGCGATGGGCCTGGCGTTGAACGGATCCATGGCACGCACGTACAGGCTGTCGGCCAGCACCACCAGGGCCGCCGCCGAGGCGAAACCCAGTCCGGCCCGCTGCGGCAGGATCAGCGCGCCGGCGCCGACATTGAACAGCAGCAGCAGGGCAATGCCGCCCTGGCTGCCGCTGGTGGCCGCCAGCACCAGGGCGGCCACCACCAGGTCGGTGCCCAGGCCGATGGCCGCCTGCTGGGCGGGGCTGAGCTGGCTGCGGTAGCTGGCCACCAGCAGAGCGATGGCCATCACCATGTACAGCACCACCACCGAGCGCAGCAGCGTCGGCTCGCTGATCTGCAGCAGGTATTCGCCCATGGGCGAGAACGCCACCAGGGCCAGCAGCGCCGCTTCCAGCACCCGGTACAGGGTGAAGAAATACAGCTCCCGCCGCTGCGGCGGCACGTTCGGCGCGGGGGCGGGGCGGGGGGCGGCCATGGCCGGCAGTATGCCACCGGCCCCGGGGGCTTTTTTGCCTTTGCCGGGGCGAGCGGCGAAAATACGCGCCCTTTCCGGAGCCCGCTCCGGCCCCGAGTCCCAACAGCAGGTGGTTGCATGAACTTCCACGAATATCAGGCCAAGCAGCTGTTCGCCGAGTACGGCATCGCCGTGCCGGCCGGCCGCGTCGCCCGCACACCCGAGGAGGCCGTGGACGCGGCCAAGGCCATCGGCGGCGATTTCTGGGTGGTCAAGGCGCAGATCCATGCCGGCGGCCGCGGCAAGGCCGGCGGCGTCAAGCTGGCCAAGACCCTCGACCAGGTGCGTGAATACGCCAAGGGCATGCTCGGCACCCGCATGGCCACCTACCAGACCGCCGGCGTCGAGCTGCCGGTGGATTCGGTGCTGGTGACCCAGGCCACCGACATCGCCAAGGAGCTGTACCTGTCGGTGCTGGTGGACCGCTCAGCCAAGGCCGTCACCTTCATCGCCTCCGCCGAGGGCGGCGTCGAGATCGAGAAGGTGGCCGAGACCAATCCCGATGCGATCAAGACCGTGCACGTGAACTACGTGCAGGGCCTGCAGCCCTACCAGTGCCGCGAGCTGGGCTTCGCCCTTGGCCTGAACGCCAAGCAGGTGAACCAGCTGACCAGGATCATGCTGGGCCTGTACCGGCTGTTCAACGAGAAGGATCTGTCGCTGGTCGAGCTCAACCCGCTGGCCATCCTCGACAACGGCGACCTGGCCGTGCTCGACGGCAAGATCAACTCCGACGACAACGCCAGCTTCCGGCACCCGGAGCTGACCGCCATGCGCGACATCCGCCAGGAAGACGAGACCGAGGTGCTGGCCAGCCAGCACGACCTCAACTACGTCACCATGGACGGCAATATCGGCTGCATGGTCAACGGTGCCGGCCTGGCCATGGCCACCATGGACGTGATCAAGCTCAACGGCGGCGCGCCGGCCAACTTCCTGGACGTGGGCGGCGGCGCCAACAAGGAGCGCGTCACCGAGGCCTTCAAGCTGATCCTGCGCGACCCGGACGTGAAGGCCATCTTCGTCAACATCTTCGGCGGCATCGTCCGTTGCGACATGATCGCCGAAGGCATCATCGCCGCGGTCAAGGAAGTGGACGTCAAGGTGCCGGTGGTGGTGCGCCTGGAAGGCACCAACGTCGAGAAGGGCAAGGAGATCCTCAAGAACTCCGGCCTGGCCATCACCCCCGCCGACGACATCAACGACGGCGCCAGGAAGGCCGTCGCGGCCGCCGCCTGAGGAAAATCCATGAGCGTTCTCGTCAACAGCAAGACCCGCGTCATCGTCCAGGGTTTCACCGGCCAGCAGGGCACCTTTCACGCCGAGCAGATGCTCGACTACGGCACCAAGGTCGTGGGCGGCGTCACCCCGGGCAAGGGCGGCAGCGAGCATCTTGGCCTGCCGGTTTTCAACACGGTGCGCGACGCGGTCGAGGAGACCGGCGCCGACGCCTCGGTCATCTACGTGCCGCCGGCGTTCGCGGCCGATGCCATCCTGGAGGCCGCCGACGCCGGCATCCGGGTCATCGTCGCCATTACCGAGGGCATCCCGGTGCTGGACATGCTGCGGGTCAAGAACACCCTGCGCGGCTACGACGACGTAGTGCTGATCGGCCCCAACTGCCCCGGCATCATCACCCCGGGCGAGTGCAAGATCGGCATCATGCCGGGCCACATCCACAAGCCCGGCAAGGTCGGCATCGTCTCCCGCTCGGGCACCCTGACCTACGAGGCGGTCAAGCAGACCACCGACGCCGGCCTGGGCCAGAGCACCTGCATCGGTATCGGCGGCGACCCGATCCAGGGCATGAACTTCATCGACGCCCTGCAGCTGTTCCAGGACGATCCGCAGACCGAGGGCATCATCATGGTCGGCGAGATCGGCGGTACCGCCGAGGAAGAGGCGGCCGAGTTCATCGCCGCCAACGTCACCAAGCCGGTGGTCGGTTTCATCGCCGGCGCCTCGGCGCCTCCTGGCAAGCGCATGGGCCATGCCGGCGCGATCGCCTCGGGCGGCAAGGGCACGGCGGCCGGCAAGTTCGCCGCGCTGGAGAAGGCCGGCGTCGCCACGGTGAAGTCGCCGGGCGATCTGGGCGCCGCCATCGCGGCGCGGCTGAAGCGGTAATAGACTCGCGACGTCGTGGACGGAAGGGCCGCCGCGGGCGGCCCTTCGCTTTCCGGAGCCCCGAGATGCCCCGCCAACTCCGCCTCGCCCTCGCCCAGTTCGACTTCCCGGTTGGCGACGTCACCGGCAATGCCCGCCGCATCGCCGCCCTGGTGGCCGAGGCGAGAGACCTGCACAAGGCCGACCTGGTGCTGTTCCCGGAGCTGGCGCTGAGCGGTTACCCGCCCGAGGACCTGGTGCATCGCCCGGCCTTCCTGGCCGCCTGCGAGAAGGCACTGCACGACCTGGCCGGGGCCTGCACCGGCATCGCCGCGATCGTGGGCTGGCCCGAGGCGGCCGGGCCGGTGGTCTACAACGCCGCCAGCCTGCTGCGCGACGGCCGCGTCGAGGCCACCTACCGCAAGCGCGAGTTGCCCAACTATGCCGTGTTCGACGAGCGCCGCTACTTCGCCGTCGATCCGGACGGCGGCCCGCTGGTGTTCGAACACAGGGGCGTGCAGGTCGGTCTGGTGGTCTGCGAGGACCTGTGGTTCGCCGAACCTCTGGCCGATACCGCGGCAGCCGGCGCCGAGCTGGTGCTGGTGCCCAATGCCTCGCCCTACGAAAGCGACAAGACCGCCCAGCGCGACGCCCTGCTGGCACAACGCGTGCACGAGACCGGACTGGCCCTGGCCTACCTGAACCTGGTCGGCGGCCAGGACGAGCTGGTGTTCGACGGCACGTCGGTGCTGGCCGACGGCGACGGCGGTGTCCACCCGGCCGCCTGCGCTTTCCGCGACCACTGGCTGGTGGCCGACTACGACGCCGACAGCCGACGGTTCACCCGCGTGTTGTGGCCGGAAGAGCAGGACGAATCGCGGGAGTCCCTGGCCTGGCGGGCGATCGTACGGGCGATCCGCGACTACTGCGGCAAGAACGGCTTCCGCAACGTCTGGCTGGGCCTGTCCGGCGGCGTTGACTCCGCCCTGGTCCTGGCCCTGGCGGTGGACGCCCTGGGCCCGGGCAACGTCACGGCGGTGCGGCTGCCCTCGCGTTACACCAGTGGCCTGAGCAACGACCTGGCCGAGGAGCAGGCGCGCATGCTCGGCGTGCGCCTGGAGACCCTGGCCATCGAGGCGCCGTTCACCGGCTTCCTGCAGGCGCTGGCGCCGCTGTTCGAAGGATTGCCGGCCGGGGTGGCCGAGGAAAACCTGCAGTCGCGCTGCCGCGGCGCCTTGCTGATGGCCCTGGCCAACAAGTTCGGCGGTCTGCTGCTGACCACCGGCAACAAGAGCGAGTACGCGGTCGGCTACGCCACCATTTATGGCGACATGTGCGGCGGCTTCGCCCCGATCAAGGACCTGTACAAGACCGAGGTGTTCGCCCTGTGCCGCTGGCGCAATCGGCAATCGCCGGCGATCCCCGCGCAGGTCATCGCCCGGCCGCCCTCGGCCGAGCTGCGCGAGAACCAGACCGATCAGGACTCGCTGCCGCCCTACGAGGTGCTGGACGGCATCCTGGTGCGTTACGTGGACCGGGAGTTGTCGCCGGCCGAAATCGTCGCCGAGGGTTACGACCCGGCCACGGTCGCTCGCGTGTTGCAGTTGCTGCGGGCGAACGAGTGGAAGCGCCGGCAGTCGGCGCCCGGGCCCAAGCTTTCGCGCCGGGCCTTCGGCCGCGAGCGGCGTTATCCGATCAGCTCGGGCTGGCGCGACCCGGCCTGAGCCGGCGCCGGCGCGCCGGCATGCTTTCGGTCACTTGCTGCCGAAGGGGTTGAGCTTGCCGAGCAATCCGCGCCCCTCGGGCCAGTTGCCGGCCAGGTAGGGATGCTCGGGGTAATTCAGCTGCAGCACCTGGCGGGCGTCGTCGGCCAGGGGCCCCTGGCCCAGTCGGGTATAGGCCTCGGCCATCAGGGCCAGGGCGTCGCCCTCGTGTTCGCTCTGCGGGTACTGCTGCAGTATGTATTTGCCGCGGTTGGCCGCGGCCAGCCAGGCGCCGCGGCGCAGGTAGTACAGGCCGACCTTGAGTTCGTACCGCGCCAGGCGGTTGCGCAGGAAGATCATGCGCTGGCGGGCGTCCGGGGCGTAACGGCTGTTCGGGTAGCGGCGAACCACCTCGGCGAAGTCGTTCAGGCTCTGCTGGGTGGCGCCGAGGTCGCGCGAGGCCAGGTCCTGGCGGGCCATGCGCAAGAGCATGCCCGAGCCGCGCTCGAAGTTGACCAGCGCCTTCAGGTAGTAGGCGTAGTCGATGTGGCGGTGGGTCGGGTAGGTGCGGATGAAGCGATCGATGGTGGCCGTCGCCTCCTCGGGGCGGTTCAGCTTGTACTGCGAATACGCCAGCTCCAGCTGCGCCTGCTCGGTGTAGGGGCCATAGGGGAACCGGGCGACCAGGCGCTGGTAGTACTGGGCAGCGCGGTTGAAGTTGCCCCCGCTCATGGACGCGTGCGCCTCGGCGTACATCTGCTCCACCGGCAGGGTTTCGGTGGGGTCTTCCTTGTCGCCGCCGAACCAGCCGCTGATGGTCTTGCAGCCGGCCAGGCCGGCAACGAGCAGGAGGATGAGGGCGAAGCGGGTCGCTTGCTGGATACGGGTCATCAGGGATCGGCCGGCGCTGGGGTCGGGAGTTCGGGGATAATACCGGAACTTCTCCGGGGCCCGTACCATGACTCAGGACACCGACGCCGAGGACGCCGAACGCGAGCTGCTGGAGGCCAGCATCCCGCCGGAATCGGCCGGCCGGCGCTTCGACCAGGTGCTGGCCGAGCTGTTTCCCGACTTTTCCCGATCCCGCCTGGCTGAATGGATCAAGTCCGGCGACGCCCTGCTGGACGGTCGCAGGGTCAAACCGAAGGAGCCGGTGCGAGGCGGCGAACCCATCACCCTGGCAGTGCGCCTGTCGGTGGAAACGGACGCCGAGCCGGAGGCACTTCCCTTGGCGGTGCAGTACCAGGACGAAGACGTGATCGTCCTGGACAAGCCGGCCGGCCTGGTGGTGCACCCGGGTGCGGGCAATCCCCGCGGCACCCTGGTCAACGCGCTGCTGCACCACGATCCGCGCCTGGCCGAGTTGCCGCGGGCCGGCGTCGTGCACCGGCTGGACAAGGACACTTCCGGCCTGATGGTGGTGGCGCGCAGCCTGCGTGCCCACGCCTCGTTGGTGGAGCAGCTTTCCGGCCGTGAGGTGCACCGGCAGTATCTGGCGGTGGTCCAGGGCAGCATGGTGGCCGGCTCGACCGTGGACGCCCCGATCGGCCGTCACCCCACCGACCGGATCCGCATGGCGGTGCTGCGCGAGGGCGGCCGCGAGGCGGTCACCCATTACCGTGTGCGCGAGAAGTTCCGTGCCCACACCCTGGTGGAGTGCCGGCTGGAAACCGGCCGCACCCACCAGATCCGCGTGCACATGGCCCATGCCCGGCATCCGCTGGTGGGCGACCCGCTTTACGGCGGCGCGTTCCGGCTACCCAAGGCCGCCACCGAGGAACTGGCGGCCCAGCTTCGCGGTTTCCGCCGCCAGGCCCTGCATGCGGAGAAGCTGGCCTTCCGGCATCCGGCCAGCGGTGAGACCCTGGCCTTCGAGACGCCGATGCCGGCCGACATGCAGGCGCTGGTACGGGCCTTGCGCGCCGACACCGCGGCCTTCAAGGGCTGAATCGTGGTTGCCCGGGGCTGGCTGGAAGCCGACTGGCCGGCGCCGCCCGGGGTCCGGGCCGGCATCAGCCTGCGCGATGGCGATGGCGTTTCCGCGCCGCCCTACGACCGGCTCAATCTGGGCATGAACAGTGGCGACGAGCCGCAGGCGGTGCGGGAGAACCGGGCGCGGCTGGCGGCAATGCTCGGCCTGCCCTCGGAGCCGGTGTGGCTGCGGCAGGTGCATGGCGTGGGCGTGTTCGTGATGGATGCCGAAGTGGCCGGCAAGGCGGCGGATGCCGCGGAGACTGCGGACCGCGGGGCGGATGCCGCCGGCAGGCCTGCGCCTGCGGCGGAACTGCCGGAGGCCGACGCTGCTGTCACCCGCCGGCGCGGTACGGTGCTGGCCATCCTGACCGCCGATTGCCTGCCGGTGGTGTTTGCCGCTGCCGATGGCGGCGAGCTCGCCGCCGCCCATGCCGGCTGGCGCGGCCTGGCGGCGGGTGTGCTGGAAGCGACGGTGGCGGCCATGGCCACGCCGCCGGCGCGGCTGCGGGTCTGGCTGGGCCCGGCGGCGGGACCGGCGCGCTATGAGGTCGGTCGGGAGGTCTACGAGGCCTTCACCGGCCCCGATCCCGGCGCCGCCACCGCCTTCGCGCCCACCCGGCCCGGGCACTGGCGGATGGATCTGTTCAGCCTGGCCCGGCGCCGGCTGGCAGCCCTGGGCGTAAGGAACGTGCACGGCGGCGGCCTGTGCACCATCTCCGACCCCGCCCGCTTCTACTCCCACCGCCGCGACCAGCGCACCGGCCGGATGGCCACCGTCGCCTGGATCCTCCCCTGATCCGACCCTTTGTTCTGACCCTTTGTTCTGACCCTTTGTTCTGACCCTTTGTTCTGACCCTTTGATCTGACCCTTTGATCTGACCCTTTGATCTGACCCTTTGATCTGACCCTTTGATCTGACCCTTTGATCTGACCCTTTGATCTGACCCCGGGGTGGTTGACCCCGGGGTGGTTCCGGGGTGGTTGTAGCAAACGCTTGAAACTCGGGTCCCGGGGCGCCATGTGGTGGGCATCGCGGCGTCGCCGCCACCTTTTTCCAAGGAATTGCCCCATGCGGATGGACAAGCTCACCTCGCGCTTCCAGCAGGCCCTGGCCGATGCGCAGTCGCTGGCGGTCGGGCGCGACCACAACCTGATCGAACCGGCCCACCTGCTGGTCGCCCTGCTGGACCAGAGCGGCGGCGGCACCCGGCCACTGCTGGTGCAGGCCGGCGCCAATGTCGCGGCGCTGCGCCAGCGCCTGGGCGAAATCCTCGACCGCCTGCCCAAGGTCAGCGGCCAGGAGGGCAATATCAGCCTGGGCAACGACCTGATCCGCCTGCTCAACCTCACCGACAAGCTGGCGCAGCAACGCGGCGATGCTTTCATCGCCAGCGAGCTGTTCCTGCTGGCCGCGCTGGATGACAAGGGCGAGGCCGGCCAGGCCCTGAAGGCCGCCGGCCTGCGCAGGGAGGCGCTCGAGCGCGCCATCGAGGCCGTGCGCGGCGGCGAGAAGGTGCAGAGCGAGAACGCCGAGGACCAGCGCCAGGCCCTGGAGAAGTACACCGTGGACCTGACCGCCCGCGCCGAGGCCGGCAAGCTCGACCCGGTGATCGGCCGCGACGAGGAGATCCGCCGCACCATCCAGGTGCTGCAGCGGCGCACCAAGAACAACCCGGTGCTGATCGGCGAACCCGGCGTCGGCAAGACCGCGATCGTCGAGGGCCTGGCCCAGCGCATCGTCAACGGCGAGGTGCCCGAGCAGCTCAAGGGCAAGCGCCTGCTGGCCCTGGATATGGGCGCGCTGATCGCCGGCGCCAAGTTCCGCGGCGAGTTCGAGGAGCGGCTGAAGGGCGTGCTCAACGACCTGGCGAAGAACGAAGGCCAGATCATCCTGTTCATTGACGAGCTGCACACCATGGTAGGCGCCGGCAAGGCCGAGGGCGCCATGGACGCCGGCAACATGCTCAAGCCGGCCCTGGCCCGCGGCGAGTTGCACTGTATCGGCGCCACCACCCTCGACGAGTACCGCAAGTACGTCGAGAAGGACGCAGCCCTCGAGCGCCGCTTCCAGAAGGTGTTCGTGGGCGAGCCCAGCGTCGAGGACACCATCGCCATCCTGCGCGGCCTGAAGGAGCGTTACGCCGTGCACCACGGCGTCGAGATCACCGATCCGGCCATCGTCGCCGCGGCCACGCTCAGCCACCGCTATATCGCCGACCGGCAGCTTCCCGACAAGGCCATCGACCTGATGGACGAGGCCGCCTCGCGCATTCGCATGGAAATTGATTCCAAGCCCGAGGAGATGGACCGCAAGGAGCGCCGGCTGATCCAGCTGAAGATCCAGCGCGAGGCGCTGAAGAAGGAAAAGGACGAACAGTCGAAGCAGCGCCTGGCTGACCTCGAGACCGAGATCGAAAGGCTCGAGCGCGAGTACAACGACCTCGAGGAGATCTGGAAGGCCGAAAAGGCCACGCTGACCGGTGCCACCCGGCTCAAGGAGCAGCTCGAGCAGGCCCGGCTGGAGCTGGAAGCCGCGCACCGGCGCCAGGACTATGCCCGCGCCAGCGAGATCCAGTACGGACGTATCCCCGAGCTCGAAAAGCAGCTGAAAGCGGCCCAGGAGGCCGAGAGCCGCGGTTTCCAGCTACTGCAGGACAAGGTCACCGCCGAGGAGATCGCCGAGGTGGTGTCGCGCTGGACCGGCATCCCGGTCAGCAAGATGCTCGAGGGCGAGCGCGAAAAGCTGCTGCGCATGGAGGAAGCCCTGCACGCCCGTGTGGTCGGCCAGGCCGAAGCGGTGAAGGCGGTGTCCGATGCCATCCGCCGCAGCCGCGCCGGCCTGAGCGACCCGAACCGCCCCAATGGCAGCTTCCTGTTCCTCGGCCCGACCGGTGTCGGCAAGACCGAGCTGTGCAAGGCCCTGGCCGAGTTCCTGTTCGACAGCCCGGACGCCATGGTCCGCGTCGACATGAGCGAGTTCATGGAGAAGCACAGCGTCGCCCGCCTGATCGGCGCACCTCCGGGCTACGTCGGCTATGAGGAGGGTGGCTACCTCACCGAGGCCGTGCGCCGCCGTCCCTACAGCGTGCTGCTGCTGGACGAGGTCGAGAAGGCGCATCCGGACGTGTTCAACGTGCTGCTGCAGGTGCTGGACGATGGTCGCCTGACCGATGGCCAGGGCCGTACCGTGGACTTCCGCAATACGGTTATCGTGATGACCTCCAACCTCGGCAGCCAGCACATCCAGGAGATGGCGGCCGAGGGCGAGGCCGCCTACGTGCAGATGAAGGCGGCGGTGATGGGCGTGGTGCAGGCGCACTTCCGCCCGGAGTTCATCAATCGGCTGGACGAGATCGTGGTCTTCCATCCGCTGGGCCGCGAGCAGATCCAGGCCATCGCCCGCATCCAGACCGCCTACTTGGGCAAGCGCCTGGCCGAGCGGCAGATCGGCCTGCGCATCGAGGAAAGCGCCCTGGCCCTGCTGGCCGAGGTCGGCTTCGATCCGGTCTACGGCGCCCGGCCGCTGAAGCGGGCGATCCAGCAGCAGCTGGAGAATCCGCTGGCGCAGAAGATCCTGGCCGGCGAGTTCGGTGCCGGCGACACCGTGGTGGTGTCGGCCGAGGGCGACCGCCTGGTCTTCGGCAAGGAAGCCGCCAGGGTCGCCTGAGTCGGGGCTGCCTGAGCCGGCCTCGTTCGGGCAGGGGCGGGCGCGTCGTCCACGGCGCGCCCCGTCGCCGTTCTTCCAGGCCGAGCCCGTCGCCGTTTCAAGCCGAGCCGGACGTCGTCGCGCCGGGCTTGGTCTCGTCGTCGCCCGCAGGCTTGCGCGGCCGGCGGAAGGGTGGCGCGGACAGGGCCATCTCGGCCATGGAGTGGGCCAGTTCCTTTTCTGCCAGCACGGCACCGTCGGCGCCACGGGACAGCAGGTGCTTCACCTCGCCGTCGCTGTGAGCGCGGGCTAGGATGGTCATGCCGGGGTTGGCGGCGCGCAGGCGGGCGACCACCTCGCCGGCCTCCAGGGCCTGCGGGATCGCCAGCACCGCCAGCTGTGCGCCGGCCGGCATGGCTTCGTCAAGCACGCGCGCCGCGGCGGCATTGCCGCGGATGGCGGGGATGCCGGCGTCGCGGGCGCTCTGTACCAGGTCGGCATCGTCGTCTATCACCACCAGCGGCACCTCGCGCTCGCGCAGCAGCCGGGCGATCTCGCCGCCGACCCGGCCGTAGCCCACCAGCACCGCATGGCCTTCGCCGGGGATCGGCGGGCCGGGATTGGGCGGCGCGGGCGGCGTCGGCACCGGCTCGCCCGCGGCGGCAGCCTGGGCCTCGCGGGCCTCACGCCTTGCCTGCAGGCCGTCCAGCAGGTTGAAGATCAGCGGATTGGCGCAGATCGAGATCAGCGAGCCGGCCAGCACCAGATCGCGGCCTTCCGGCGGCAGGATCGCCAGGGCCACGCCCAGCCCGGCCAGGATGAAGGAGAACTCGCCGATCTGGGCCAGGCTGGCGGAAATGGTCAGGGCCGTGGAGCCCGGGTGGCCGAACGCGCGAACGATGGCATAGGCCGCCACCGATTTGCCGAAGATGATGATCAGCACCGTCGCCAGTACGTGGAAGGGGTGTTCGACGACGACAGCCGGGTTGAACAGCATGCCCACCGACACGAAGAACAGCACCGCGAAGGCGTCGCGCAGCGGCAGCGAGTCGCTGGCGGCGCGATGACTGAGGTCGCCGCTGAGCAGCATGCCGGCGAAGAAGGCGCCCAGGGCAAAGGACACGCCGAACAGCTTGGCCGACCCGAAAGCCACGCCCAGGGCGATGGCCAGCACCGACAGGGTGAACAGCTCACGCGAACCGGTGCCCGCCACCTTCTCCAGTACCCAGGGAATGGCGCGCTTTCCGAACACCATCATCACGGCGACGAAGGCGCTGACTTTCAGCAGCGTCCAGCCCAGCGAGGCGGCGATGTCACCGGCGGCCGGACGCGGCCCGTCGCCGGCTTCGCCCAGGGCCTCGGCCAGGGCCGGCAGCAGCACCAGGGCCACCACCATGGCGATGTCCTCGACGATCAGCCAGCCGACGGCGATCTTGCCGCGGCGGGTGTCCAGCAGACGCCGCTCTTCCATGGCCCGCAGCAGCACCACCGTGCTGGCGACCGACAGGGCCAGTCCGAACACCAGGCCTTCCAGCGCGGTCCAGCCCATGGCCCAGGCCAGCAGCCAGCCCAGGCCGGTAGCCACCGCGATCTGGGCGATCGCGCCGGGAATGGCGATCGCCTTCACGTCCAGCAGTTCCTCGGCGGAAAAATGCAGGCCGACGCCGAACATCAGCAGGATCACGCCGATCTCCGACAGTTCCATCGCCAGGTCCATGTCGGCGACGAAGCCGGGGGTGAAGGGGCCGACCAGGATGCCCGCCACCAGGTAGCCCACGATCGGCGACAGCTTCAGCCGATGCGCCAGCGTGCCCAGTACGAAGGCCAGTACCAGGCCGAGGGCCATCAAGGTGATCAGTGGCGTGTCGTGCGGCATCGGCGCTCCCGGGGGCAGGCGTCCGATTATCCATGAAGCCCCCGTCGCCCGTCGCGCGCCCGGAAGTCATGCCCGAGCGGGGCGGGCCGCATTGCTACAATCCGCGCCCCTCCCGGGCTCGCCGCCATGATCTCCTTCCGCAATTTCGCCCTGCGCCGCGGTGAGCGGCTGCTGCTGTCCCAGGTGGACCTGGCCCTGCACGCCGGCTGGCGGGTGGGCGTGGTCGGCCGCAACGGCTGCGGCAAGTCCAGCCTGTTCGCCGCCCTGCTGGGCCAGCTCGAGCCCGACCAGGGCGATCTCGACCTGCCGGCCAGGGTGCGGATCGCCTCGGTGGCCCAGGAAACGCCCTCGCTGCCCGATCCGGCCCTGGACTTCGTCCTCTCCGGCGACGCCCAGGTGCATGCGCTGATCCAGGCCGAGGCCAGGGCCACCCGGGAAGAGGACTGGGATGCCGTGGCCGAGGCGCACCAGCGCCTGGCCGAGATCGGCGGCTATGACGCCACTGCCCGCGCCGGCCGCCTGCTGCATGGCCTCGGCTTCCCGCCCGAGACCCACCTCAAGCCGGTTTCCGATTTCTCCGGCGGCTGGCGCGTCCGCCTCAACCTGGCGCGGGCGCTGATGACGCCCTCGGACCTGCTGCTGCTGGACGAGCCGACCAATCACCTGGACCTGGACGCGGTGCTCTGGCTGGAGCAGTGGCTGCTCAAGTACCAGGGCACCTTGCTGGTGATCTCGCACGATCGCGAGTTCCTGGACGGCATCTGCAGCCACACCCTGCACCTGCACGAGGGCAGGGCGAAGCTGTACACCGGCGGCTACACCGCCTTCGAGCGCCAGCGCGCCGAGCAGCTGCGCCAGCAGCAGATCGCCTTCGAGAAGGAGCAGGCCGAGCGCGAGCACCTGCAGAAGTTCATCGACCGCTTCAAGGCCAAGGCCAGCAAGGCCAGGCAGGCGCAGAGCCGGATGAAGCGCCTGGCCAAGCTGGCCGGCACCGAGGCGGTGCGGGTGGAGCGGCGCTTCCGCATCGAGTTCGCCGAGCCGGCCAAACTGCCGCATTCGCTGATCGTGCTGCGCGGCGTCGATGCCGGTTACGCCCAGCCGGACGGGCCGCCGGCGGTGGTGCTGCGCGAGGTCGGCTTCCACCTCGAGGCCGGCGCCCGCATTGCCCTGCTGGGTCCGAACGGCGCCGGCAAGTCCACCCTGGTGAAGACCCTGGTGGGTGAACTGCCGCTGCTGGCCGGCGAACGCATCGCCCATCCCGACCTGCGCATCGGCTACTTCGCCCAGCACACGGTGGAGAGCCTGCACGAGGGGCAGAGCCCGCTCTGGCACCTCAGGCAGCTGGCGCCGGATGCCGGCGAGCAGGTGCTGCGCAACTACCTCGGCCGCTGGAACTTCGCCGGCGACCGCGCCTTCGAGTCCGTGGACGGATTCTCGGGCGGCGAGCGCGCCCGCCTGGCCCTGGCCATGATCGCCTTCGTCGAGCCGAACGTGCTGCTGCTGGACGAGCCCACCAACCACCTCGACCTGGACATGCGCGAGGCCCTGGCCGAGGCGCTGGCGGATTTCCCCGGTGCCATCGTCCTGGTCAGCCACGACCGGCACCTGATCGGCCTGGTCTGCGACAGCTTCTGGCGGGTCGCCGACGGTCGCGTGGCCGAGTTCGACGGCGACCTGGACGAGTACGCCGCCTGGCTGCGCAGTCGCGGCAGCGAGCCAAGGCAGGCGCGGCCGGCCGCGGCCGCGAAAGGCGAAGCCAGGCCGGAACGGACGGCGGCGACGGCCAGGGGGCCGCGTCAGGATCCCGAGGCCGGCCGGCGCTTGAAACGGATGGAGGAGCGCATTGCCGCTCTGCAGGCCGAGCTCGACCAGGTCGAGCGGGTGTTGGCCGATCCCGCGCTTTACGGCAACGACGGCGGCGCCGAGCTGGCGCAGCTGGGCCAGCGCCAGGCCAGGCTGGCCGGCGAGAAGGAGGCGCTGGAGGGTGAATGGCTGGCCCTGTACGGGCAACTGGAAAACGGCTGATTCCGGCGCTTTCTTCGCGCCTGCGGTTTGACCTCGCCGGCCGGATGTGTTTCGGTGTCGGCCAGCCCGACACGAACGCAAGCGATGGGAATGCTGCATCCCCTCGATTACGCCGTGCTAGCGGCCTACCTGCTGGCCGTGCTCGCGATCTGCGCCCGGACGGCGCGGCGTAGTCCCGGTTCCGACGAACTGTTCCTGGCCGGCCGCAGCCTGGGCGTGGGCGTGGTCGGCCTGTCGCTGTTCGCCTCCAACATCTCGTCCACCACCCTGATCGGCCTGCCGGGCGCCGCCTGGCAGTCGGGCATCTCGGTGGCCAACTACGAGTGGATGGCGGCCCTGGTGCTGGTGTTCACCGCGGTTTTCGTGGCGCCGGTGCTGCTGGGCAACCGGCTGACCACCATCCCCGAACTGCTGGAGAAACGTTTCGACGCGCGCATGCGCAAATACCTGTCGGCGGTGACGGTGTTCCTGGCCCTGGTGCTGGATACCGCCGGCAGCCTGTACGCCGGAGCGGTGGTGCTGATGCTGTTCGTCCCCGGCCTGCCGCTGGGCCTGACCTGCGCCCTGATCGCGGTCTTCGCCGGCCTCTACACGGCGGCCGGCGGCCTGCGGGCGGTGGCCTATTCCGACGTGTTGCAGAGCCTGGTGCTGCTGGTCGGTTCGCTGGTGCTATGCCTGCTGGTGTTCGGCGAGTTCGATTTCCGCTGGAGTCAGGTCGTGGCCGCGGTGGAGCCCGACAAACTGTCGCTGATCCGTCCGCTGGACGACCCGGCGCTGCCCTGGTTGGGCACGCTGATCGGCTTGCCGGTACTGGGCTTCTACTACTGGACCATGAACCAGTACGTCAGCCAGCGCCTGTTGGGCGCGCGCGACGTCGGTACGGCCGGGCGCGGCGCGGTGCTGGCCGCCCTGCTGAAGCTGCTGCCGCTGTTCCTGATGGTGATCCCGGGCGTGATGGCGATCGCCCTGTTCACCGATCTTGAAAGGCCGGACGCGGTGTTCCCCCGCCTGGTGGCCGAATACGCGCCGGCCGGTCTGGCCGGCCTGATCCTGGCCGGCTTGCTGGCGGCGATCATGTCCAGCGTGGACTCGGCCCTGAACTCCTCGTCCACGCTCATCACCCTGGATTTCGTCAAGCCGCGCCGGCCGGACATGGACACGCGGGCGATGGCCCGGCTGGGCCGGATCATCACCCTGGTGCTGGTGGCGCTGGCGGCGCTGTGGGCGCCGGCGATCGATCGCTTTCCCGGCCTGTTCGCCTACCTGCAGCAGACCTTCGCCTACGTGACGCCGCCGCTGGTGGCGGTGTTCCTGCTCGGCCTGTTCGGCCGGCGCGTTGGCGCGCGCGCGGCCTTCCGCGGCACGCTCAGCGGCCACGCCCTCAGCGCGGCCTGGTTCGCGGCCAGCCAGCTGGGCTGGCTGGACCTGCATTTCACCATCGTCGCCGGCCTGCTGTTCGGCCTGAGCCTGTTGGCCATCCTGGCCTGGCAGGCCCTGGATGGCGAGACACCTCGCCCGGATCAGCTGGCCGCCGTGGCCCGTTCGCGCGCGCCGGCGGTGCCGGTGGACGTGCGCTGGGGTGCCGGCCTGGTGGTGGCGCTGACGGCGGCGCTGGTGCTGGCCTTCCGCTGAGCGTCGCCGGCGGCGGCGTCCACCGCCTCCAGGAACTCCCGGCCCCAGCGCTGCACGTCGTGGTGGCGGACGATCTCGAACATCTGCCGCAGGCGTGCCCGTGCTTCGGATCGCGGCAGGTCGATGGCGCGCCGGATGACCGCCAGCAGGTCGGCCGGGTCGTGCGGATTGGTCAGCAGCGCGCCCTTGAGCTCGGCGGCGGCGCCGGCGAACTCGCTCAGCACCAGCCGGCCGTAGCCGCGGGTGATGCCCTGGACGGCGGCGTATTCCTTGGCCACCAGGTTCAGGCCGTCGCGCAGCGGAGTGATCCACATGACGTCGGCGGCGGCATAGTAGGCCACCAGCTCCTCGAAAGGCACCGGCCGGAAGAAGAACTGCACCGGCGTCCAGCCGACCCGCGAGAAGCGGCCGTTGATCCGGCCCACTGCCTGTTCGATCTGGGTCTGCAGCTGCCGGTACACGGTCATCTCCCGCGCCGCCGGCACGCAAATGGTGATCAGGGTGAGCCGGTCGTGCAGCTCCGGCGATTCCTCCAGCAGGCGTTCGAAGGCCTGCAGCTTCTCCAGGATGCCCTTGGTGTAGTCCAGCCGTTCCACCGACAGCACCAGTTGCCGGCCACCCAGCCCGGCCTTGAGGGCCTCGATGCGCTCGCGGCCGCGCTCGTCGGCGAGCAGGCCGCGGATCCGCCCCACGTCCAGGCCGACCGGGTGCGCCCCCAGGTGCACGCGCCGGCCGCCGGTCTCGATGCAGGTGCTCATGCTGTCCAGGCCGACCGCGCAGCCGTAGGTCAGGAACCGCGGTGCGCAGGCCACCTTCTCCATCACTTCCACCGGCATGGCGCCGCGCACCACGTCCACGAAGTTCTCCACCTGGCGGGGAATGTGGAAGCCGATGTAGTCGCAGGCCAGCAGGCTGCCCAGGATCTCGCGTCGCCATGGCACCACGTTGAATACGTCGGCGGACGGGAAGTAGGTGTGGTGGAAGAAGGCGATGCGCAGGTCCGGGCGCAGTTCGCGCAGCGCCGCCGGCACCATCCACAGGTTGTAGTCGTGTATCCACACGGTGGCGCCTTCGGCAGCCTCGGCGGCGGCGGCCTCGGCGAACTTGCGGTTCACCGCCAGGAACACCTTCCAGTCTTCCTCGCGGAAGCGGGCCCGTTCCCAGAAGGTGTGCAACATCGGCCAGAAGGCCTCCTTGGAGAAGCGCTTGTAGAAGATGTCCACCTCGGTCTTGCTCAGCGGCACCCGCGCGGCCAGCAGGTTGGGGTAGCGGTCCGGGTCCACCGTGGTGTGCGGTTCGAACTTGCCCTGCCTGGCCTCGTGTACGCTCCAGGCCACCCAGGAGCCTTCGCGGCCGTCGCCGAAGAAGCTGAGCAGGGTCGGGATGATGCCGTTGGGCGAAGTCGGCCGGCGCCGCTGCGGCTTGCCGTCCACCAGCACCTCCTCGTAGGGCAGGCGGTGGTAGACCATCACCAGGTCGGCCCGGCCGCGCCGGGGCGCCCGTTCCGGTTCCAGGTGCGGGTCGTCGGGGCGCAGGAAGCCGAAATGGCCGATCGCCTCCAGGATGCCCTCGCAACCGCGGCCGTCGGCATGCAGCACGTTGCCGAGCTCGGCGGTGCGTTCCAGCAGGCTGGGCTCGGACTCGCCCACGCACACGCCCAGGAAGCCGTGCTCGTACATGGACAGGTCGTTGAGGGTGTCGCCGGCGACCAGCACGTGCTCGCGCCGCATGCCCAGGTGCGCCACCAGGTTCTCCAGGGTGCTGCCCTTGCTGACGCCGGCCGGCAGGATGTCCAGGTAGCGGGCGGCGGAATACAGGACTTCGCAGCCCAGTTCGGCGGCGGCGGCGGCAATGCCGGGCGTCACCGCGTCCTCGGCGCAGAAGTAGGAGCAGCGACGCTCCTGCGGCACTTCCTGGCGGACCAGGCCCGGGAACCGCGCCATCGTCTCCGCCACCCGCTGTTCGCCGGGCCAGCGCTGGGCGATGGCCGATTGCAGTGGTTCCACCGGCAGCAGGCTGCCGCCTTCGACCACGGTGGCGCCGACGTCGCAGATCACGTAATCGGGCTGCGGCAGGGTCGGGTCGGCCAGCAGGGGCATCACCGCCTCCAGGCCGCGGCCGGTCACCCAGACCAGGGTGATCTCGGGATGCCGGGCGACCAGACGGTACAGGCGCATCCGCGCGCCGTCGCTGCCGGCCAGGAAGGTGCCGTCCAGATCGGTGGCCAGCACCAGCCGGCCGGGCGGGGTGGTGTGCGGGCTGCGTGGCAGCCGGCGGCGGGAAACATCGGGCATCGCATTCTCCAGGGTCAACGGGTTTCCTTATTTCTCTGGTGAGGAAGGGGCGGGGGAGTCGGTTTCCGGCAACAGCTCCAGGGCCGTTGGCGTGGTGCGCAGCATCGGGTGGAAGTGCGCCGGCTGATCGGGCGCGCGCTGGCGCAGCAGCAGCCGGGTCAGGGTGAACAGCACCACCGCCGCCTGCATCGCCGCGAACCAGGCCGGCAGGGCCGCCGGGCCGAAACGCTGCATCAGGGCGCCGGCCAGGGCCGGACCGACGGCTGCACCGGCGCCGTGCACCAGCAGCACGGTGCTGCAGGCGGCCAGCACCTGCTCGGCCGGCACCCGGTCAAGCAGATGCGCCACCGCCACCGGATACACGGCGAAGGCCAGGCCGCCGTAGGCGAAAAACAGGCCGTACAGCAACCAGGGCGATGGCGCGCGCAACAGCGCGGTGGCGACGGCCAAGGCGGCCGCCAGGGCGCAGACCAGGCCCAGGGTCAGGCGCCGGTCACCGCGGTCGGACAGCCTGCCGATCGGCAACTGCAGGGCGGCGCCGCCGAGGATGGCCAGGCTCATGAAGCTGGCGACCTGGCCGGCGTTCAGGCCCAGGTGGCTGGCATAGGCCGGGCCCAGGCCCCAGAAGGCGCCCATGGCCAGGCCCGAGAACATGGCGCCGGCTGCCGCGGCCGGGGCCACCCGGGCCAGTTGCCGGACCCGCATCCTGTCGCTGACCGGGGTCGCCGGCTGGGCCAGCCGGGTGGCGGTCACCGGCAGCATGGCGGCGCAGACCAGGATCGCCACCAGCGAAAACAGTACGAACGAGTCTGCCGGCGCCAGCCGCAGCAGCTGCTGGCCCAAGGCCAGGGCCAGCAGGTTCACTGCCATGTAGACCGCGAAAATGCGGCCGCGGTGCTCGGCTGCCGCGTGCGAGTTCAGCCAGCTCTCTATCGCCGTGTACAGGCCGACCAGGGCGATGCCCGTGCCCAGGCGCAGCAGGCCCCAGGGCCAGGGCGCGACCAGCATCGGATGCGCCAGCACCGTGCAGGCGCACAGGGCCGCGAAGAAGGCGAAGGCGCGGATATGGCCCAGCCGGCGGATCAGCGGCGGCGCCAGGAAGGTGCCGGCCAGGAAGCCAAGGAAGTAGGCCGACATCACCAGGCCCAGGGCCTGGTCGCCGAAGCCGGCCTGGCTGCCGCGCACCGCCAGCAGGGTACCCAGCAGCCCGCTGCCGGCCAGGAGCAGCGCCACGCCCGCCAGCAAGGCGGTCAGGGGCAACAGCAGGGTGTACATCGCAAGGCCTGGTTCGAGCCAGGCGGCGAATTATAACACATTGATAAATATGAAATTTTGTCTGGGAGTTCAGTGACTTGCCGGTGCCCGGGGCCGCCGGGGCTTGGAAATTCCGTCCGATGTCCCCACCCTCCGGGCCGTTCCTTCCACGGCCTGCCCGAGTTTTCGCCATGCCGATCTACGCTTTCGAATGCACTGCTTGCGGCCACGATTTCGAGCGCCTGCAGAAGCTGTCCGATCCCGATCCGAGCGACTGCCCGTCCTGCGGCGAGGCCGGGGTCCGCCGCCAGCTGACCGCGCCGGTCTTCCGCCTGGCCGGCGGCGGCTGGTACGAGACCGACTTCAAGAAGGACGGCGACAAGAAGCGCAACCTGGCCGACAGGAGTGACGGCGCCCCGGCCAAGACCGAGAGCAAGCCCGAGGCCAAGCCGGCGGAAAGCAAGCCGGCCGCCACCGCCTGAGCGCCGGCGCCCCGCTCCGGATCATCGCCTGTCGCCGCGGCCAGACCCCGGCAATTGAGGCCCTCCGGTACAGGGCCTATGATTACGCGCCCCGCGTTTTCCCCATGTCCCGGCGCGTTCGGCGCCGCCCTCCGGAGTCAGCATGCGCAGCCATTTCTGCGGCCTCGTGGACGAGTCCATGATCGGCCAGACCGTCACCCTCTGCGGTTGGGCCGACGTCGCCCGCAATCTGGGCGGGCTGTGCTTCATAGATCTTCGTGACCACGAGGGCATCGTCCAGATCGTCGCCGAGCCCTCCGAGGCCGAAGGCAATGCCGAGGTGCTGGCGGCGGCGGCGGCGGTCGGTTACGAGGACTGCCTGCGCGTGACCGGCACGGTGCGTCGGCGCGCCTCGGTGAACACGAAGATCCGTACCGGCCAGGTGGAAGTGCTGGCGACGCGGATCGAGCTGCTGAACAAGGCCCAGCCGCTGCCCTTCCACGCCCACGAAAATCCGGGTGAGGACATCAGGCTCAAGTACCGCTATCTGGACCTGCGCCGTCCCGAGATGCAGCGCATGATGCGCACCCGCATCCGGCTGGTGCAGGCCCTGCGCCGCTGGCTGGACGCGCGCGGTTTCCAGGACATCGAGACGCCCATCCTCACCAAGGCCACGCCCGAGGGTGCCCGCGACTTCCTGGTGCCGGCACGCCTGCATCCGGGAGAGTTCTACGCGCTGCCGCAGTCGCCGCAGCTGTTCAAGCAGATCCTGATGATGGCGGGCTTCGACCGCTACTACCAGATCGCCCGCTGCTTCCGCGACGAGGCCCTGCGCGCCGACCGCCAGCTGGAGTTCACCCAGCTGGACATGGAGTTCGCCTGGGTCGAGGAGCGCGACGTGCAGGACAGCGTCGAGCGGATGATCCGCGACGTGTTCCGCGAGGTGATCGGCGTCGAACTGGACGATCCCTTCCCGCGCATGACCTACGCCGAGGCCATGCGCCGCTACGGTTCCGACAAGCCGGACCTGCGCATCGAGCTGGAGTTGGTGGACGTGGTCGAACTGGTGAAGGACAGCCAGTTCAAGGTCTTTACCGACTGGGCCAGCCATGCCGACGGGCGCGTGGCCGCGCTGCGCGTGCCCGGCGGCGCCGCCTTCTCGCGCAAGCAGATCGACGACTACGGCGCGCACGCCGGCAAGTTCGGCGCCAAGGGCCTGGCCTGGATCAAGCTGGGCGAGGACGGCGCGTTCAGCTCGCCGATCCAGAAATTTTTCGAGCCGGCGGCCTTCGAGGCCCTGGCCACCGCTGTCGGCCTGCAGAAGGGCGACATCGCCTTCTTCGGCGCCGGTACGTACAAGGTCGTCTCCGACTTCATGGGCGCGCTGCGCCTGAAGGTCGGCAAGGACCTCGGCCTGGTGCAGGAAGGCTGGAAGCCGCTGTGGGTGACCGACTTCCCGATGTTCGAGTGGGACGACGAGCAGCAACGCTTCGTGGCCCTGCACCACCCGTTCACCGCCCCGGCGGTGGACGACATCGCCGGGCTCAAGGCCAACGCCCGCACCGCCGTCTCGCGCGGTTACGACATGGTGCTCAACGGCAACGAGATCGGCGGCGGTTCGATCCGCATTCATCGGCCGGACATGCAGCGCGCGGTGTTCGAGCTGCTGGGTATCGGCGCCGCCGAGGCCGAGGCCAAGTTCGGCTTCCTGCTGGATGCGCTCAAGTACGGCGCGCCGCCGCACGGCGGCATCGCCTTCGGCATCGACCGCATCGCCGCCCTGATGGCCGGCACCGACTCCATCCGCGACGTCATCGCCTTCCCGAAGACGACCACCGCACAGTGCCTGATGACCGGCGCGCCCTCGCCGGTGCCGGAGCAGCAACTGGCCGAGGTGCATGTGAGGGTGGTGGCGAAGACGCAGGAATAGGCTGGCGGTGGACCGGCGGCGCGGGCGCGGAACTCCGGCGGGCGAGGCCGCGGCCCGCTCCCGCGTTCCGGTGCTGCTGCTGCACGGCGTCTGGATGCGCGGGCTGACGCTCTGGCCGTTGGCGCGACGCCTGCGGGCCTACGGCTACGCGCCCGAACCGTTCGACTACGCCAGCCTCTGGCGCAGCCCGGCGGAGGCGGCCGATCGCCTGGCCCACCGACTGCTGGCCATGAGCCCCGGGCCGGTGCATCTGGTCGGGCACAGCCTCGGCGGCCTGGTGGCGCTGGAAACCGTGGCCGGCTGGGCGGGGCTGCCACACGGACGCATCGTCTGCCTGGGTTCCCCCCTGGCCGGTTCGGGCGCGGCGCGCGGCATGGCGCGCTGGCGCCTGGACGGCTGGCTGGGCCGCAGCCGCACCCTGCTCAAGGCCGGACTGCACGCGCTGCCGCCCGGGCGTGAGGTCGGCGTGATCGCCGGAATCCGGCCGCTGGGCCTGGGCAAGCTGTTTGCCGGTTTCGACGGTCCGCACGACGGGACTGTGGCGCTGTGGGAAACCCGGCTACCTGGCCTGGCCGATCACGTGGCGGTCCATAGCAGCCACACCGGTCTGCTGCTGGACGCGCGGGTTGCCGCCCTGACCGCCGGCTTTCTCGCCACCGGCCGTTTTCCCGACCTGGGCCAGGGGGCGTCGCCGGCGCGATCCGGCCAGGAGCTTCCGACCCGCACGTTCCCGCCCGGGCGTTCCGGCTAAAATCCGCGGCATCGGTTCCAACGCGACAGGTAGCTCCGTGGCAGGTCATTCCAAATGGGCCAACATCCAGCATCGCAAGGGCAAGCAGGACGCGATCCGCGGCCGCCAGTTCACCAAGCTGGTGCGTGAGATTCAGGTCGCCGCGCGCATGGGCGGCGGCGATCCGGCCAGCAATCCGCGCCTGCGCCTGGCCATGGACAAGGCCCAGGCCGTGTCCATGCCCAAGGAGAACATCGAGCGCGCCATCAAGAAGGCCACCGGCGAGCTGGAGGGCGCCAGCTACGAGGAGGTCCGCTTCGAGGGCTACGCGCCGGGCGGCGTGGCGGTGATCGTCGAGTGCCTCACCGACAACCGCAACCGCACGGTCGCCGACGTCCGTCACGCCTTCAGCAAGCACGGCGGCAACCTCGGCACCGACGGCTCGGTGGCCTTCATGTTCCGCAAGCTGGGCGTGCTCAGTTACGCGCCCGGCAGCGACGAGGACGCCATCACCGCCGCCGCCATCGAGGCCGGCGCCGACGACGTGATCGGTTTTCCCGAGGACGGCTCGGTGGAGGTGCTGACCTCGCCGGAGAACTTCGAGGCGGTGCGCGACGCCATGGCCGCCGCCGGCTTGGCCGCCGACCACGCCGAAGTGACCATGCGCGCCGGAACCGACGTGGCGGTGGCCGGCGACACCGCGGCGGCGGTGCGCAAGATGCTGGACATGCTCGAGGACCTGGACGACGTCCAGGAGGTCTACCACAACGCCGAACTGGACGACGCGGCCTGACCGTGGCCCGCATCCTCGGCATAGACCCGGGATCGCAACGCACCGGCGTCGGCCTGGTGGACGTGGACGCGGGCGGCAGGTGCCGCTACGTGCACTGCCAGGCCCTCAACCTGCTGCAGGACACCGATGACTTCCCGGCGCGGTTGGGCAAGCTGGTGTTCGATCTGGAGGACGTGCTGTCGGAGTGGAAGCCCACGGTGGTGGCGATCGAGGCGGTGTTCATGGACAAGTCGGCGACCTCGGCCCTGAAACTGGGCCATGCCCGCGGTGCCGCCATCGCCACGGTGGTGCGGCACGGCCTGCCGGTGCACGAGTACGCCCCGCGTCTGGTCAAGCAGTCGCTGGTCGGCAGCGGCGGCGCCGAGAAAGCCCAGGTACAGCACATGGTGCGCCTGTTGCTGAACCTCGGCGGGCAGAAGCTGCAGGCGGACGCCGCCGATGCGCTGGCGGTCGCCCTCACCCACGCGCACGTGAGCGCCACGGCCGGCCGCACCGGCCTGGCCGCCGCCCTGCTGAGGAGACGCCGATGATCGGTCGCCTGAAAGGCCAGCTTGTGTACAAGGCGCCGCCGGCGCTGATGCTGGACGTCGGCGGCGTCGGCTACGAACTGTCGGCGCCGATGAGCACCTTCTACGAACTGCCGGACCTCGGCTGCGAGGTGGTCCTGTTCACCCACTACGCGGCGAAGGAGGACGGGGTGGCGCTTTACGGCTTCCTGACCGAAGCCGAGCGGCGGCTGTTCCGCGAGGTGCAGAAGGTGACAGGGGTAGGGCCGCGGATCGCCCTGGCGGTCTTGTCCGGGGCCAGCGTGGACGAGTTCGCCCGGCTGGTGCAGGCCGGCGACATCACCGCGCTGACCCGGATCCCGGGTGTCGGCAGGAAGACGGCCGAGCGCATGGTCGTGGAGTTGCGCGACCGGGCCGCCGACTTCGCCGGCGCCGGCGCCATCGCCGCCGGCCAGCCCGGGGCCGTACCCGCCGACCCGGCCGCCGAAGCCTCGGTGGCCCTGCAGCAGCTGGGCTACAAGCCGGCCGAGGTACAGAAGATGCTCAGGCAGGCCGAGCCCGGCGACAGCGCCGAGGAGATCATCCGCAAGGCACTGCGCTCGATGCTCAAGGGCTGAGGGGCGTTCCGACCCTGCATTTGCCCGCGGCCGGAGCGGGCAGGGAGGGGAAGGGCAGAATCCCGGCATAATGCCGGCCCATGGACGACAACCGCGTCATCGCCCCCAAGGCCACCCGCGAGGACGAACTCGCCGAGGCCAGCATCCGGCCCCGCCGCCTGGACGACTACCTCGGCCAGCAGCCGGTGCGGGAGCAGCTGAAGATCGCCATCGAAGCGGCCAGGGCCCGCTCCGAGGCCATGGACCACGTCCTGATCTTCGGTCCGCCGGGCCTGGGCAAGACCACGCTCAGCCACGTCATCGCCAACGAACTGGGCGTGAACCTGCGCACGACCTCCGGGCCGGTGATCGAGCGCGCCGGCGACCTGGCGGCGCTGCTGACCAACCTGCAGCCGCACGACGTGCTGTTCGTGGACGAGATCCACCGCCTCTCGCCCGTGGTCGAGGAGGTCCTGTACCCGGCGATGGAGGATTTCCAGATCGACATCATGATCGGCGAGGGCCCGGCCGCCCGCTCGATCAAGCTCGACCTGCCGCCCTTCACCCTGATCGGCGCCACCACCCGGGCCGGCTTGCTGACCGCGCCGCTGCGCGACCGCTTCGGCATCGTCCAGCGCCTGGAGTTCTACACGCCCGAGGAGCTGACCCGGATCGTGGTGCGCTCGGCCGGCATCCTCGGCATCCGCTGCGAGCCCGAAGGTGCCACCGAGATCGCCCGCCGCTCACGCGGCACGCCGCGCATCGCCAACCGCCTGCTGCGCCGGGTGCGCGATTTCGCCCAGGTCCGGGCCGACGGGGTGATCACCCGCGAGGTCGCCGACCAGGCCATGGCCATGCTGAAGGTGGACGCCGAGGGTTTCGATCCCCTGGACCGGCGCCTGCTGGGCATGATCATCGAGAACTTCGGCGGCGGCCCGGTCGGGGTGGAATCACTGGCCGCAGCCCTGAGCGAGGAACGCGGCACCCTCGAGGACGTGGTCGAGCCCTACCTGATCCAGCAGGGCTTCCTGGTGCGTACCGCCCGCGGCCGCATGGTCACCCACAAGGCCTATCTGCACCTGGGCCTGAAGGCGCCGGCACGGGCCCAGCCGCCCGATCTGTTCGAACTCTGAGGCTGCCGGTGTTCAGCTTCCCGATAAGGGTCTACTGGGAGGATACCGACGCCGGCGGGGTGGTCTACCACGCCAGTTACGTGAGGTTCCTGGAGCGCGCCCGCACCGAATGGCTGCGCGCCATGGGACACGGTCAACAGGCCTTGCGGGAGCGCGAGGACCTGGTACTGGTCATCCGCGACATGACGATCGAGTTCCACAAGCCAGCCCGCCTGGACGACGAACTGCTGGTCAGCGTGCGGCTCGAGGAGCGCCGCCGGGCCAGCCTCCTCCTTTCCCAGACCATCACCCGCGGCGGCGAGTCGCTGGTTGGCGCAAGCGTTCGCGCCGCCAGCGTGCACGCCTCCAGTTTTCGCCCGCGGCCGCTGCCCCAGTGGCTGGTGACCGCCGCCCCCTGAATTCCCGGAGCCCCTGCCGATGTCGCTCGTTCCCGCCCTGATCCACGCCGCCGCGCCGGTTACCGAACTGCCCGCCGACGCCGCGGCGCCGGCCGCCGCCGAAGCGGTCGGCCAGACCCTGAACTACCTGGAGCTGATGCTGCACGCCAGCCTGCCGGTGAAGGTGATCGTGCTGCTGTTGCTGGCCGGTTCCCTGGTCAGCTGGGTGATCATCTTCCTGAAGGTGCGGGTGTACTCCCGCGCCACCGACGAAGCCGACGAGTTCGAATCGCGCTTCTGGTCGGGGGTTGACCTGACCCAGCTCTATCGGGCCGCCAGCGACCGCAACCGGGTGGTGTCCGGCCTGGAGGCGATCTTCGAGGCCGGCTTCCGCGAGTACGCCCGCCTGCGCCAGAAGAAGGGCCTGGACGGCCGCACCCAGCTGGAAGGAGCCCAGCGCGCCATGCGAGCCACCTTCGCCCGCGAAGTGGACCGGCTGGAGCATCACCTGGAGCTGCTGGCCAACATCGGTTCGACCGCGCCCTACGTCGGCCTGGTCGGCACCGTATTCGGCATCATGGTGACCATGCACGGCCTGTCCACCGAACAGAGCGCCAGTATCGCGGCGGTGGCGCCGGGCATTTCCGAGGCCCTGTTCGCCACCGCCATCGGCCTGTTCGTGGCCATCCCGGCGGTCTGGGCCTACAACCGCTTCGCCAACCGGGTCGAACGACTGAGCGTTCGCTACGAGACCTTCGCCGAGGAGTTCTCCTCCATCCTGCAGCGCCAGTCGCATATCGAGGAATGAGCGGGCAACCCCGTCCGCCGCCTCCGCACGTTGGGTAAGACGCCATGTCCGCCACCATCGCCCGCCGGCACCGCCGCAAGCTGAAGTCCGAGATCAACGTCGTTCCCTACATCGACGTGATGCTCGTGCTGCTGGTCATCTTCATGGTGACCGCGCCCCTGCTGACCCTGGGCGTGGACGTGGAGTTGCCGCAGGCGCGCGCGAAACAGGTCGAACAGAAGAAGGACCCGGTGGTGGTCACGGTCACCGCCGCCGGCGAGTACGCGCTCAAGCTCGAAGGCGGTGCCAACGAAGCCGTGGACGCCGAGGTGCTCAAGGCCCGCATTGCCGCCTTCGTGCGCCAGAACCCCGAGGTGCCGGTGTTCGTGGCCGGCGCCCGCGATGCCGACTACGCCACCGTGTTCGACACCATGGTGCTGTTGCAGCAGGCCGGCGTGCCGCGGGTCGGGCTGATCGGAGAGCCGCCGCCGAATGCACGCTGATGCCCTCCAGCGCCCGCGCGAAACGGAGGACCTGGCGCCTGCGGTGACCATGGCCCTGGCCCTGCACGTGGGTCTGGCCGCGGTGCTGCTGCTGGCCGGCTGGCTCGAGGCCCCGCCGCGCCGGGTTTCGGTGGCAGGGCCGGTGGTCGAGGCGGCCCTGGTGATCTCCGCCGCCGATCTGGCCCGCGCCGAGCGCGCGGCCGAGACGCCGCGCCCGCAGGAAGTGGCGCCGCCGCCG
The DNA here is from genome assembly GCF_008386465.1 of Arenimonas fontis. Lineage (GTDB taxonomy): Bacteria > Pseudomonadota > Gammaproteobacteria > Xanthomonadales > Xanthomonadaceae > Arenimonas > Arenimonas fontis. Next base: position 106,755 of record NZ_VUOD01000004.1, on the reverse strand, counting down.
CAGCCCAGGCCGGAGCCGCGCCCCCAGGATTCGCCGGCGCCGCCGCAACCGGCGCCGCAGGAGCAGCTGCCCGTGCCCGATACCCGCGAGCAGGAGGCCGCCGCCCGTCTGGCCCTGGAACGGGAGCAGCGCGCCCGCGAGGAAGCCGAGGAGCGCCGCCGCCAGGAGCAGGCCGACCTCACCGAGCGCAGGAAGCAGGAGGAGGCCGAGCGCCGCCAGCGCCTGCGCGAGCAGCAGCTGGCCCAGCTGCAGGAGATCCGCCGCCAGCGCGAGGAGGCCGCCCGCCGCGCCAGGCTGGAGGAACAGCGCCTGCAGCAGCTGGCCGACCGCGAGGCCGAGCCCACGCCCAGCCCGGCGCCGGCCGCCCGAACCGGACCGGTGAGCGGCAACGAGGGCACCGATACCGGGTTGCTGGCCCAGTACAAGATCGCCATGCACCAGACCGCCCATTCCAACTGGAACCGCGTGCTGGCGCCGGAGCGGGTCCGCTGCGAGGTGCGCTTCACCCAGATCCCCGGCGGCGAGGTGATCAATGTCGAGTTCATCCGTTGCCCGTACGATGCCCAGGGCCGGGAGTCGGTGGAGCGGGCCCTGCGCCGCTCGCCCATGCCCTACCAAGGGTTCGAGTCCGTATTCGAGCGTCAAGTCACCCTGACTTTCTGCTATCCCGAAGAGGCCTGCCGATGAAACGAATCCTGCACCTGCTCGCGCTCGCCCTGCTGCTGCCCGCGGGCCTGGCCAAGGCCCAGGGCCTGGACATCGGCCTGGTGACGGGAAACGAGTCGGCCCTGCCGATCGCCGTCGTGCCCATGCCCTACCTGGGCACCTCGGTGGCGCCGGATACCGACGTGGCCGCGGTGATCCGCGCCGACCTCAACCGCTCCGGCCAGTTTCGTGCCCTGTCCGAGCAGGACGTGATCGAGAAGCCGATCCGCGGCAGCGAGATCAAGTTCCCGACCTGGCGCGTGCTCAAGCAGGACTTCGTCGTTGTCGGCCGCGTGCTCGACGCCCCCGACGGCGGCTACCGGGTCGAATACGAGTTGTGGGACGTGGCCCGGCAGGAGCGCCTGCTCGGCCTGGCCCTGGCCGGCCGGCCGCGCGGCATGCGCGACGTCGCCCACCAGATCGCCGACCAGATCTACGAGAAGATCCTCGGCGTGCGCGGCGCCTTCTGGACCCGCATCGCCTACGTCACCGCCAGCGGCGTCGGCGACAACATCCAGTACTCGCTGATGATCGCCGACTCCGACGGCTACAATCCGCAGACCGTGGTGCGCTCGCGCGAGCCGCTGCTGTCGCCGGCCTGGAGCCCGGACGGCCGCCGCCTGGCCTATGTCAGCTTCGAGCGCGGCAACTCCACCATCTACATCCAGGAGATCGCCACCGGCGCCCGCGAGGTGGTGGCGGCCTTCCGCGGCATCAACGGCGCGCCGGCCTTCAGCCCGGACGGCAACCGCCTGGCCCTCACCCTGTCGCGGACCGGCAACCCGGAAATCTACGTGATGGACCTGGCCAGCAAGTCCCTGACCCAGCTGACCAACCACTACAGCATCGATACCGAACCCGTCTGGACCCCGGACGGGCAGAGCCTGATCTTCACCTCCGACCGCTCCGGCCGCCCGAACCTCTACCAGGTGCCGGCCAGCGGCGGCGACGCGACCCGCCTGACCTTCGAGGGCGACTCCAACGCAAAGGCCAGTATTTCCTTTGACGGCAAGAAGATAGCTATGGCACAGGGCCGTGGAAACGTTTATCGTATTGCCGTTCTCGACCGCAGCTTCGGTGGAGCTGGCCGCTGGCAGACGCTGTCGCCGGGCAACCTGGACGAGTCGCCCAGCTTCGCCCCGAACGCCAGCATGCTGCTCTACGCCACCAAGGAAGGCGGCCGCGGTGTGCTCTACGCCGTATCGGCGGACGGGCGCGTGCGACAGAGGTTGGTTTTGGCCGATGGTGACGTCCGGGAGCCCGCCTGGTCACCGTATCGGCAGAGATAACTAGGACGGGCCATCCACAAGACTAACCAACAACACCCCACTGCATCCGAAGAGGTTTCCGCCATGAACAATACCGCCCGCGTGCTGCTCGCCGCCTCGGTCGCCCTGGCCCTGGCCGCGTGCTCGAAGCAGGTCAAGGAAGAGCCGCAGCCGGAACCGCCGGCGCCGGTCGAGACCGCTCCGGTTTCCGACGGCCGCTACACCCCGGCCGACCTGGACACCGACAGCTGCCTGCGCCAGCGCACCGTCTACTTCGATTTCGACCAGGACGTCGTCCGTCCGGAGTTCCAGGCCATCATGGCCTGCCACGCCAAGTACCTGGGTGACCGCCCGGGCGCCCGCGTGACCCTCGAGGGCAATGCCGACGAGCGCGGCACCCGCGAGTACAACCTGGGCCTCGGCGAGCGTCGCGGCAACGCCGTCTCCGGCGCGCTGCAGGGCGCTGGCGGCTCGGCCGGCCAGATCACCGTCGTTTCCTACGGCGAGGAGCGTCCGGTCTGCACCGAGTCGAACGAGAGCTGCTGGCAGCGCAACCGTCGCGTCGAGATCGTGTACACCGTCCGCTGAGACGATGGCACTTCGACGCATCGCCTGTTGCGTGACCGTGGTGGCGGCCCTCGCGGCCGCCACCCCGGCCTTCGGCCAGCGCCTCAGCCTGGCCGAGCGGGTCACGCTGATCGAGAACCAGCTCAATGCGCAGAACCAGGGCGCCGGCCAGGCCAACCTGGAACTGCAGAACCGCGTCGTGCAGCTGACCGCCGAAGTGCAGGCGCTGCGCAACGAGGTGGAAATGCTCCGCAACGAGGTCGAGCAGCTGCGCCAGCGTCAGCGCGAGCAGTACGTGGACCTCGACAGCCGGCTGGCCCGCCTGGAAGGCGGTGCGCCCGCCGCGCCTGCGGCTGGCAGCGCCGGCGCCACCGCGCCCGCCAAGCCGTCCAGCCCGCCTGCCACGCCGGCCCGTGAACCGGCCCCGACCTCCACTGCCGCGGCCAGCGATCCCGCCGCCGCCGAAGCCGCCTACCAGGCCGCGCTGGACACCCTGGTCGAGCGATTCGAGCCGGCCGAGTCGGCGCGCCTGTTCCGGCAGTTCATCACCGATTTCCCCGACAGCACGCTCATCCCCAATGCCTGGTACTGGCTGGGCGAGAGCTACTACGTCACCCAGAACTATGAACTGGGCGTCGAGGCCTTCCAGTCGCTGCTGGTCCAGCACCCGGGCTCGCGCAAGGAAGCCGACGCGCTGCTCAAGCTGGCCTACTGCCAGATCGCCCTGGGCCAGTCCGCCGAAGGCGAGGCCAGCCTGCGCGAGGTGATCGCCCGGCATCCGGGCACCGACGCCGCGGCCAAGGCCGAGGGGCGGCTGCGCGAACTGGCCTCGGGCCGCTGAGCCCGGCTCCCGGCCGGCCATCGTCATGGAAACCCAGGTCACGGACAGTCCGGCCGCCGAGCGGTTGCGGCTGACCGAAATCTTCCTGTCCGTGCAGGGCGAGTCGCGTTCGGTTGGCTGGCCGACCGTGTTCGTGCGCCTGACCGGCTGCCCGCTGCGCTGCCAGTACTGCGACACCGCCTATGCCTTCCACGGCGGCCACTGGTGGGACATGGACGCGATCCTGGCCGAGGTCGCGCAACACGGCGTCCGCCACGTTTGCGTCACCGGCGGCGAGCCGCTGGCGCAGAAGCGCTGCCTGCTGCTGCTGCAGAAGCTCTGCGACGCCGGCTACGAGGTCTCGCTGGAAACCTCCGGCGCCCTGGACATCTCCGGCGTGGACCCGCGGGTCAGCCGGGTGGTGGACCTGAAGACGCCGGGCTCGAAGGAAATGGCGCGCAACCGGCTGGAGAACATCCCGCTGCTGACGCCGCGCGACCAGGTGAAGTTCGTCATCTGCGACCGCACCGACTACGACTGGGCCAGGGCCATGCTGGCGGAACATCGCCTGGCCGAGCGCTGCGAGGTGCTGTTCTCGCCCAGCCATGGCCAGGTCAGGCCGCACGAACTGGCCGAATGGATCCTGGCCGACAAACTCCCGGTGCGCTACCAGCTGCAGCTGCACAAGGTGCTCTGGGGCGACACGCCGGGGAGGTAGTTTTTGTGCCGCGCGGATCCGCGGCCGAATGTCCGATGGATGAAACCCGGCGAGTGATGACATGAAGAAGGCGGTGGTGCTGGTTTCGGGGGGCATGGATTCGGCGGTGGTGCTGGCCATGGCGCGCGAGCAGGGCTTCGCCTGCCATGCCCTGAGCGTGGCCTACGGCCAGCGGCACACCTCGGAGCTGGACGCCGCCGCCCGCGTCGCCGCCGACCTGGCCGCAGTCGAACACAAGGTCGTGCAGGTGGACCTGCGCAGCATCGGCGGCTCTGCCCTGACCGACGACATCGCCGTGCCCGAGTCGCCCGGGCAGGGCATACCGGTGACCTATGTGCCGGCCCGCAACACCATCATGCTGTCCATCGCCCTGGGCTGGGCCGAGGTGCTGGGCGCGCGCGACCTGTTCTGCGGGGTCAATGCCGTGGACTACAGCGGCTACCCGGACTGCCGGCCGGCCTTCATTGCCGCTTTCGAGCGCCTGGCCAATCTGGCCACCAGGGCCGGGGTCGAAGGCGCCGGCCTGCGGGTGCACGCACCGCTGATGGAGATGGGCAAGGCCGACATCGTCCGTGCCGGCCATCGTCTGGGCGTGGATTTCGGCAGCACGGTGTCCTGTTACCAGGCCGATGCCGAGGGCCGGGCCTGCGGCCGCTGCGATGCCTGCCGGCTGCGCGCCCAGGGCTTCGCCGAGGCCGGCCTGGCCGACCCCACGCGCTACGTCACCGCCTCCTGATGCGGTAAACTGCGCGGCCTGTTCGCGGGCCGTTAGCTCAGTCGGTAGAGCAGCTGGCTCAACCATGTTGGTACGCCGGTGCGTGCTGTGCACGCCCCGTCGGGGTAAAACTTTAGATGTCGGGCCGTTAGCTCAGTCGGTAGAGCAGCTGGCTCAACCATGTTGGTGCGCCGGTGCGTGCTGTGCACGCCCCGTCGGGGTAAAACTTTAGATGTCGGGCCGTTAGCTCAGTCGGTAGAGCAGCTGGCTCAACCATGTTGGTACGTCGGTGCGTGCTGTGCACGCCCCGTCGGGGTAAAAATCAGATGTCGGGCCGTTAGCTCAGTCGGTAGAGCAGCTGGCTCAACCATGTTGGTACGTCGGTGCGTGCTGTGCACGCCCCGCCGGGGTAAAAATCAGATATCGGGCCGTTAGCTCAGTCGGTAGAGCAGCTGGCTTTTAACCAGTTGGTCGTTGGTTCGAGTCCAACACGGCCCACCACTTTTCAGCGGTCTCGCGGGCTGGCTCAACCCGTTGGTCGTTGGTTCGAATCCAACACGGCCCACCAGGATGAAGAAAGCCGGCCATTGGCCGGCTTTTTCCTTTTCAGAGCTTCATCCGCGTTCACCCGCGTCAATCCGCGGCCGAAAACTCAGAAGTCGCGGCTCAGGGTGAAGGTGCCGTAGATGGGGCGGGGGGATTGGCCCTTGAACTCACTGCTGCGCCGGACGTTGGCGTAGGAAAGTTTCCAGCGGTCCCAGGTGATGGCGGCGCCGAAGCTCAGTTCGGCCACGCCGTCGTGGCGGTGAATGCTGTGGCTGTCCTTCCAGGTGTTGCCGTCCAGGGTGATGTCGCGGCCGACCAGGCGCATGTCCAGGGCGATGAATGTATGCCAGCGGAGCCGGCGGACCGGTTGCCGGGCGGGGCCTGGCGCTCGGTTGTCGCCGCCGGGGCGCAGCGGATCGGTGCCGAAGTCGTCGGGCAGGTGCGGGCCCCAGCGCAGTTCGGCGCCGCCATTGACGTGGGTGAAGGCATTGCCCAAAGCGCCGCCGGCATGGGCGATCAGGTCCCAGGCCATGCCGGCGGCCGGTTCCTGCCGTAGCAGGCGCCAACGGCGTTCATGCAGCAACTGGAAGACGGGTTCGTCGCGCAGCTGGTTGTCCCAGCCGCGGAAGCGTGGCCGGCCGAACAGGTGGTGCACCGTGTCCTGCATGGTTTCGCCCTGAGCCGACGGGCCGACCATGCCTAGCTGCAGGCGCGTGGACGCCAGCCGGTCGCCGTCGCGCAGGTGGTGGGCAAGGCCCAGCAGCAGCATGCCGGTATAGGGGCGGTCGTCCGCGATCAGGTCGGAGCGGAAGCGGTCGGTCGGCGTGTAGATGGCGTGGTGCAGGTCCAGCACCAGGTTGCGCTGTGCCGCCTCACCCCAACGCAGCCAGCGGGTGGCCCGGTCCAGTGCTGCCACCGGACCGGGCAGGCAGGCCTCATCGCCGGCCGCGATGGTGCGAGAGACATAGGCGCCCATCGCGCCGGCCGTGTAACCCTGGTCCTGGTCGGCGCGGCCGTAGACGTCGTTGTCATTGCGCAGCTGTATCTGGCCGGAGGCGAGATCGGCGCAGTCGGTCGCACCGGCGAGGGCGGGCAGGCAGAGCAGCAGGAGCAGGCCAGGGAAGGGGCTGGGGCGGGACGGCGGGCGCATGCGGCAGGAAGTCGGACGGCAGGGGCGGACATTATCGTCGGCGATCGGCCCGATGGCGTCACCCGGCGCCGGTCACCTGTTGCAGTTGCCGGCTGAGCGCACCGAATCGCCGCCGGTACTGGGCCGGGCTCAATGACACCTGCCGCCTGAACAGCCGGCTGAAGAAGCCCGGATCCCGATAGCCGACCTGGGCGGCGATCTCGTCCACCGGCAGGTCGCTGGTCTCCAGCAGCTGCTTGGCTTCCTCCAACCGCAGCATGTGGACGTATTCCAGTGGTCCCATCCCGGTCGCCGCCCTGAACCGGCGCTTGAAGGTGCGCTCCGGCAGCCCGGACAGGGCCACCATGCGCGTTACCGGTGCATCTTCCGGGTAGTGCTCGGCGGCCCAGGCCTGGCAGCGGGCTACCAGCGGGTCGGCGGCACGGCCGCCGCGGGTCAGCGAGGCATAGGCCACCGGGCTGGCGGCGTGCATGTCCAGCAGGTTGATGCGGGCGACCTGCATTGCCGCCTCCGGGCCGGCGTAGCGGGCGATCAGGGCCAGCACCAGCATGTGCCAGGCGACACCGCTGCCCGACATCAGGATGCGCCGGTCGGGTCCGGCCACCAGCAGGCCGCGCTCCGGATGCCAGCGGGTACCCGGGTATCGGCGCGACAACCAGTCGCAATAGGCCCAGTGTGACGTCGCATCCTGGTCCTCGAGCAGGCCGGTCTCGGCCAGAAGCACGGCGCCGGAACAGGCACAGGCGACCATCGCCCCGGAATCGTGGCAATGCCGGATCCAGTCCACCGCCGGTCGGTAGGCGGTGTCCAGGACGTGACCGGGCGGTACCGCGATGTCGGTGATGCAGACCACGTCCGGGACCGGCGCATCGCTCATGGCGCCGTCGGGGTGGATACGGACGCCGTTGGCGGCCCGGAAGGGCCGGCCGTCCAGGCTCAGCACCTCGGTCCGGAACGGCGATTCCCCCGGCTCGGCGCCGTGCAGCATCCGCCAGTCGCGGTGGACGGCCAGCAGGGTGTCGTGGAAGCCGTAAAGCGTCGAACTGGTGACTTCAGGCACGGCCAGCAGGGCGACACGAATGGGTCGAAGCCGAGGGGGCATGGCATATCCGCCCGGAAACTTGCCGGAATGACCCTACTGCGATGGCGGGCCGGTGACCAGACTGGCCGCTCCGTACCCCCGGAGGATCGCACATGCCCCATACGAAATTCAGGGACGAACAAGGCCTTCCGATGAGCGGCGCCAATCCTGCCGCCGCCGACGCCTATGTCTCCGCCATCCGCAACATGCGCTGCCTGGTCGGCGACCCGCTGGCCGAGGTCGAGCGGGCCATCGCCGCGGCGCCGGACATGCCGCTGGCGCATCTGGCCAAGGCCTGGCTGAACCTGATCGGTACCGAACCGGCCGGTCGCGCCGTGGCGATCGAGTGCCTGCGCGCCGCCGCCGAACTGCCCATGGACGAGCGCGAGCGCGGTCACCTGGCGGCAGTCACCGAACTGGCTGCCGGCCGCTGGCAATCCGCCGGCCTGTTGCTAGAGGATGTGTCGGCGGCCTGGCCGCACGACGAGCTGGCCCTGCTGGCGGCGCACCAGATAGATTTCATGCGCGGCGATTCGCGCATGCTGCGCGACCGCATCGCCCGCGCCCTGCCGGCCTGGGATGCCGGCCGCCCCGGCTGGCACGCCCTGCTCGGCATGTACGCCTTCGGCCTGGAGGAGTGCGGCGAGTACGTGGCCGCCGAGCGGCATGGCCGCGAGGCGGTGGAGATCGAGCCGCGCGACGGCTGGGCCTGGCATGCGGTGGCGCACGTGCACGAAATGCGCGGGGAATCGCGCCGTGGCATCGAATGGTTGCGGCCCTCGCGACCGGTCTGGTCCGACTCCAGCTATCTGGCCGTGCACAACACCTGGCATCTGGCGCTGTTCCATCTGACCGAGGGCGAGCCGGAAGAGGCGCTGCGGCTTTACGACGAGGGCATCGGCGGACCGCAAAGTCCGCTGGCGATCGACCTGGTGGACGCCACTGCCATGCTCTGGCGGTTGCGCCTGCTGGGCGTGGACGTCGGCGATCGCTGGCAGACGGTGGCCGATCGCTGGATGGCGGCGGGGCCGCTGGGCCACTACGCCTTCAATGCCGTGCATGCCTTGATGGCGCTGATCGGCGCCGGCCGCGAGCAAGGCCGGCAGGAGCTGCTGGAAGCACTGGTGGTGGCCACCCATGCCGACGACGACAGTGCGGTGTTCGCCCGCGAGGCCGGCCTGCCGGTTGCCAGGGCCTTGCTGGCCCAGGCCAGGGGCGACCACCGCGAAGCCAGCCTGCATCTGCGCCGCGTGCGCAATCAGGCGCAGCGTTTCGGCGGCAGCCATGCCCAGCGCGACATTCTCGACCTGACCCTGCTGGACGCGGTGGCCCGCGCCGGCGAGCGACCCTTGCTCGCCGCCCTGGTGGCGGAGCGGGCGGCGGCACGTCCCGGCAGGCCGATCGCCCCGGTCTCGGTGTCCAGGGCCCAGGCCGCGCACTCCCACGTCCCCGAGAGTGCGATGGCCTGAGTCCCGGGGGGCCGGGGCGGATCCTCAAGGATCCGCCCCGGCGGCCTCCAGCGCCTCGAGTATCTGCCGGCCGTAACGCTCCAGCTTGGCCGCACCGATGCCGCCGATGCGGGCCAGTTCGTCCAGGCTTTCCGGCTGCCGTTCGGCGATGGCGCGCAAGGTCGCGTCGTGGAAGATGACGTAGGCCGGCACCGCCTGGGCGCGGGCCAGGTCGGCACGCAGGGCGCGCAGCGCCTCGAACCGCGGCCGGTGTTCCGGCGCCAGCGCGGCCGGCGCCGGCGTCATGCCGGCACGGCGTTCCCGGCCGGCGCGCACGGGCAGCGGATCCTCGCGCAGGCGCACCGTCTGCTCGCCGCGCAGCACCGGCCGCGCCGCCGGCGCCAGGTAAAGGCTGCCGTAGCCCTCCAGGTCCACGTCCAGCAGACCGAGAGCGACCAGCTGCCGGAACACCGATTTCCAGCCGCGTTCGTCCAGGTCGGCGCCGATGCCGAAGGTGCTCAGGCGGTCGTGGCCGAGCTGGCGGATGCGCTCGCTGTCCTTGCCGCGCAGCACGTCCACCAGGTGGCCGATGCCGTAGCGCTGGCCGGTGCGGTAGACGCAGGACAGGGCCTTCTGCGCGTCTACGGTGCCGTCGCGGCTGCGCGGCGGCTGCAGGCAGTTGTCGCAGTTGCCGCAGGCCTGCGGGCAGTCCTCGCCGAAGGCGGCCAGCAGCATCTGCCGGCGGCAGCGCAGCGACTCGCAGTAGCCCAGCAGCGCATCGAGCTTGCCCCGCTCCAGCCAGCGGCGCTCCTCGCCGGCGCCGGACTGTTCGATCATCTGCCGCAGCTGCACCACGTCGCCCAAGCCATAGCAGAGCCAGGCCTCGGCCGGCTCGCCGTCGCGGCCGGCGCGGCCGGTCTCCTGGTAGTAGCCTTCGATCGAACGCGGCAGGTCCAGATGGGCGACGAAACGCACGTCCGGCTTGTCTATACCCATGCCGAAGGCGATCGTCGCCACCATCACCACGCCGTCCTCGCGCAGGAAACGACGCTGGTTGCCGGCGCGCTCGGCCGCCTCCATGCCGGCGTGGTAGGGCAGGGCGACCCAGCCCTGGCCGGCGAGCCACTGCGCGGTTTCCTCGACCTTGCGCCGGGACAGGCAGTAGACGATGCCTGACTCGCCGCGATGTCCGGCCAGGAACTCCAGCAGCTGTCGGCGCGGATGCTCCTTCAGCGCGACGCGGTAACGGATGTTGGGCCGGTCGAAACTGGTGACGAACCAGGCAGCGTCGGCCAGATCCAGGCGCTCGGCGATCTCCCGCCGGGTCGGCGGGTCGGCGGGTCGGCGGTGGCGGTCAGGGCGATGCGCGGCACCTGCGGCCAGCGCTCGTGCAGCAGGTTCAGCTCGCGGTATTCGGGTCGGAAATCGTGGCCCCACTGCGACACGCAATGCGCCTCGTCAATGGCGAACAGGGCCAGGCGGCTGCGTTCGAGCAGGCCGAGGAAACGCTCGGTCAGCAGCCGCTCGGGCGCGACGTAGAGCAGGTCCAGCTCGCCCGCCACCAGGGCCCGCTCCACTGCTGCCGCCTCGCCGGCGGCCAGGCTGGAGTTCAGGCAGGCGGCGCGTACGCCGAGCTGGGCCAGGGCCTCCACCTGGTCCTGCATCAGGGCGATCAGCGGCGACACCACGATGCCGGTGCCCTCGCGCAGCAGCGCCGGCACCTGATAACACAGCGACTTGCCGGCGCCGGTGGGCATCAGCACCAGGCAGTCGCCGCCGGCCAGCAGGTGCTCGATCACCTCCTGCTGGCGGCCGCGGAAGCGGTCGTGACCGAAGACGCGACGTAGCAATTCGAGGGCGGACGAGCCGTCCCTCGCCGTCGCCCGTCTCATCGCCGCCCGGCCGGTACCCGCCCGCGAATCTCGCCCGGGCACTGCCTGGGCGGTGGGTATGGCATCGCGGTCATGTCGGTTCCGGTGGGAAAAGCCGCAGCGACGATACCATGCGGTGGTCGGCGCCGGAGGCGGGGTGGAGAGCCGCGGCCCGGGATTCGAGTCGCAGAGGCCGGCCGCAGGCGCTCCCCGGCACCGTTGTCTATACTCGCGGGGCAGTTCGCAGCCGATCCGCATCGAAAAAACCATAAAGGACCGACATGACCAAGTTCCGGCTTCCCCTGATCGCCGTCGCCACCCTGGCCCTGGCCGCCTGTGCGGGCAAGCAGCCAGGCGACACCATCGTCAACATGCAGAAGGAGCTCTGCCGCACCGGCGACCCGACGTCCATGCAGGCCTTCGTCAGCAAGAAGTCGCAGCCGGCCGTGGCCATGCTCGGCGCGGTGATGGCCGAGCCCGAAAAGGCCGAGCAGGTGAAGGCCGAAATAAAGGCCCAATGCGAGGCCGGCGGCGAGGTCGAGATCCTCGAAACCAAGATCGAGGGCGACAAGGCCACCGTGCGTTACCGCGATACCGACGGCGAAGAACGCACCGAGACCCTGGTCAAGGAAGACGGGGAATGGAAGCTGGACATGCAGGGCAACAAGTAGGGCGATGCGTCTGATCGGACCGGTGGCGGTGGCGGTCTGGCTGGCCCTGGGTTCCGGCCCGGCCGCGCCGCGCCCGCCGTCGCCGATCCCGGTACCCGTCGTGCCGGCCACGGGCATCCTGGACAGGGTGCCGGTGGCGGCGCTCGAGGCCAGGCTGCGGCCGGCCGATCTGGTGTTCCGGCGCGGCAACGGCTTGTGGAGCGGATACTTCGCGGTGGCCTCCGGCGACGAAGGTTTCTACAGCCATGTCGGCGTGGCCGTGTTCGAAGGCGGCCAGTGGCGGGTGGTGCATACCGAAGCCGACGACCGCAGCGGCATCGGCGGCGTCCGTTCCGACTCGCTGGCGGAGTTCCTGGCCGGCGCCCGGGGTGTGGCGGTGGTACGCCCGGCCCTGAACGGGCCGCAGGCGGAGGCGACGGTGCGCTTGGCGGCAGCGCCGGACTGGCGCGGCATCCCCTTCGACCGCCGCTTCAGCCTGGACGACGGCGGCCAGGCCATGTACTGCACCGAGTGGGTACAGGCCCTGGTGCTTTCCGCCACCGGGGTGGACATCGCCCGGCCGCGCAGCCGCTTCGGCGGCCGCGCCATCATCAGCGTGGACGACCTGCGCCTGGGGCCGGGCGCCGTGCCGGTGCTGGAGCACCGGCTCTAGCGGGTGGTCGAAAAACGCAGGTCCCGGGGTTTCCACGCCGCGATGCCTGCGGTCGGGGCCGGCGATCACTCCAGCAGCGAGCGCAGCATCCAGGCGTATTTCTCGTGCACCTGCAGGCGTTGGGTGGCCAGGTCGGCGGTCGGGTCGTCGCCGGCCGCCTCGGCGGCCTTGATCACCTTGCGGGCGGTGCGGCAGACCGCCTCGTTGCCGAGCACCAGCTGGCGCACCATCTCCCGCCAGTCGAGCTGGTCCGGTGCCTTCTCCTCGGCGATGCTCGAGAGCTTGCCGAACTCGGCATAGGAACCGGGCGCGCGGAAGCCCAGGGCACGGATGCGCTCGGCGATCTCGTCCAGGGCGGTCCACTGTTCGTTGTACTGGGTCATGAACATCGCGTGCAGCGTGTTGAACATCGGCCCGGTGACGTTCCAGTGGAAGTTGTGCGTTTTCAGGTACAGCGTGTAGCTGTCGGCCAGGAAGTGCGACAGGCCGTCGGCGATCTTTCGGCGGTCTTTCTCGCTGATGCCGATGTCGATGCCGGGAGCCTCCTGCGGGGCGGATTTTTTCGCTGCCATGTCACGGCCTCCGTGGTTTGGATGTTCGCATCCTAAGCTATGGGCGATCCGGCGGGACGCAAGGGCGGATTGCTAGAATGCCGCGCTCATGCCGGAGACCAGAGCCAGAACCGCGCAGATTCCGCCGCTCCCCCGCGACGGCGTGCTCAGCCGTGACCGCGCTCGCCTGGCGCGCCTGCGTTCCGAAGCGATGGCGGCGCCGGACCGGCCCGATCGGCGGCAGGCCTACGAGAAAGCGCTGGCAAGCTCGCGTGAAGCCTGGGCCAGACGCGATGCCCAGGCGCCGGTGCCGAGCTTCGACGACAGCCTGCCGGTTTCGCGCGAGGGTGAGCGCATCGTCGAGCTCATCCGCCGGCACCGGGTGGTCGTCGTGGCTGGCGAAACGGGCTCGGGCAAGACCACGCAGCTGCCCAAGCTCTGCCTGGCCGCCGGCCGCGGCCGGGCCGGTTTGATCGGTTGCACCCAGCCGCGCCGGATCGCGGCGCGGGCCGTCGCGCGCCGGGTTGCCGACGAGTTGTGCGTTCCGCTGGGCGGCGCGGTCGGCTACCAGGTGCGCTTTGCCGAGCAGGTCGGCGAGGACAGCTACATCAAGTTCATGACCGACGGCATCCTCCTTGCCGAAATCCAGTCCGATCGCCGGCTGTCGAACTACGACACGCTGATCGTGGACGAGGCGCACGAGCGCAGTCTCAATATCGACTTCCTGCTCGGTTACCTGAAGGGGCTGGTCGCGCGCAGGCCCGACCTCAAGCTGGTGATCACCTCGGCCACCATCGACACCGAACGTTTTGCCCGGCACTTCGGCGACGCGCCGGTGGTGACGGTCGAGGGCAGGAGCTTTCCGGTCGAGCTGCGCTGGCGGCCGCTGCAGGCTGGCCCTTCGCGCGGTGGCGAGGAGGATGTCGCCGAGCCGGTGTCGGTGGAGCAGGGCATCGTGGCGGCAGTGGATGAGATCACCGGCGAGGATCCGCTGGGCGACGTGCTGGTGTTCCTGCCGGGCGAACGCGAGATCCGCGACGCCCATGCCGCGCTCGAGCGACGCAAGTACCGCGCCACCGAAGTCATTCCGCTGTACGCGCGGCTGTCGGCGCGGGACCAGGACCGGGTGTTCAATCCGGGGCCGGGCCGGCGCATCGTGCTGGCCACCAACGTGGCCGAGACTTCGCTGACGGTGCCGCGCATCCGCTACGTCGTGGACCCCGGCCTGGCCCGGGTGAAACGCTACAGCCCGCGCGGCAAGCTGGACCGCCTGCACATCGAGCCGATCAGCCAGGCCAGTGCCGACCAGCGCAAGGGGCGTTGCGGGCGCATTGCCGCCGGGACCTGCTACCGGCTGTATTCCCAGGACGACTACGCGGCGCGGCCGCGTTACACCGATCCGGAGATCCTGCGCGCTTCGCTGGCCGGGGTGATCCTGCGCATGCTGCACCTGGGCCTTGGCCGGGTCGAGGACTTTCCCTTCCTGGATCCGCCCGACCCGCGCGCCGTCGCCGACGGCTGGCAGACGCTGGCCGAACTCGGCGCGGTGGACGGCGAGCGCCGGCTGACCCGGATAGGCCGGGACATGGCCGCCCTGCCGGTGGATCCGAAACTGGCGCGCATGCTGCTGGCGGGCCGGGAGCACGGCGTGCTGGACGAGGTGCTGGTGATCGCCGCCTTCCTGGGCATCCAGGATCCGCGCGAACGACCGGCCGAGGCGCGCGAGGCGGCCGACACGGCCCATGCCCGCTTCGCCGACCCTTCCTCCGAGTTCGTCGGCATCCTCAAGCTGTGGCAAGCCTACCGCGAGGCGCACGAGGAGCTGACCCAGTCGAAGCTGCGGGCCTGGTGCGAGCGCCACTTCCTCGGTTTCCTGCGCATGCGCGAATGGCGGGAACTGCACCGTCAGCTCGTGCTCGCCACCGCCGACTGGCCGCGAGAGCACCGCCGGGGCCGGACCCCCGACTCCGGAGCGGGAGCCCGAGCCTCGATTCCGGGCGCGGATGCCGAGGACGGGAGCAAGGCACGGGCACGGTGGCTGCAGGCGCTGCACCGGGCCCTGATCGCCGGCTTGCCCACCCAGATCGGACATCGTGGCGACAGGGGCGTCTATGAGGCGCCGCGGCAGCGCCGGTTCCAGCTGTTTCCGGCCTCGCCGCTGGCGAAGCAGCCGCCGGCCTGGGTGCTGGTGGCCAGCCTGCTGGACACGCAGAAGGTGTGGGGGCTGATGGCGGCAAGGATCGAACCGGACTGGGTCATGGCCGAGTTGCCGCACCTGCTGGCGCGCAAGCACTTCGATCCGCACTGGTCGCGCAGCCAGGGGCGGGTGATAGGCAGCGAGCAGGTGTCGCTGTTCGGCCTGGTGCTGGCGCCGCGCCGGCCGGTGCACTACGGCGGCCTGTATCCGGCCGAGGCGCGCGAGATCTTCATTCGCCAGGCTCTGGTGCCGGGCGAGGTGGATTGCCGGGCCGGGTTCCTGAAGCGCAACCTGGCCACGCTCGAAAAAGCGCGCGAAGAGGAGGCCAAGCTGCGCCGCGCCGGCCTGGTGGTCGACGAAGACTGGATGGCGCGCTGGTACCTGGACCGCCTGCCGGCGGAGATCAACAGCGTGGCTGGCCTGGATGCCTGGTACGGCCGGCTGCCGGCCGACGAGCGGCGTCGTCTGGAATGGTCGCTGGCCGACCTGCTGCCGGGCGAAGGCAGCGGCACCGACCGTTTCCCCAAGTATTTTCCGCTGGGCGATGCGCGTCTGGCCCTGCATTACCGTTTCGAGCCCGGCCATTCCGAGGATGGCGTCACCCTGGACCTGCCATTGCACCTGTTGCACGCTCTCGATCCCATCCGCCTGGGCTGGCTGGTGCCGGGTCTGGTCGAGGAGAAGGCGGCCGCCCTCATCCGCACTCTGCCCAAGGCCCTGCGGCGCAACTTCGTGCCGGCGCCGGATTTCGCCCGTGCCTTCCGCGAGGCCTTTCCCGGGCCTGAGGCCGATGCGTTCGAAGCCTGTCTGGCCCGTTTCCTGACGAAGGTGACCGGTGTCGAGGTAAGAGCGCCGGATTTCGACCCGGCTGCCCTGGAGCCGCATCTGCGCCTCAACCTGCGCCTGGCCGAACGCGATGGCCATGTACTGGCCATGTCGCGCGACCTCGACGAGTTGCGCACCCGTTTCGGCGAGCGCGCCGAACGTGCGTTCGCGGCCCACGCCGCCGAAGGTCTGGCCCGCTCCGGATTGACTGCGTTTCCCGAGGAGCCGCTGCCGCCCTCCGTGCCCGGCGCAGCCGGAGTGCCGGCCTATCCGGCGCTGGTGGAAGAAGGGGAGAACGTTGCCCTGCGGGTGTTCGCCGACCCGACCCAGGCCCGGGAGGAACACGGTCGCGGTGTGCGCCGCCTGGTGCTGATCGCCTTGGCGGACCGTTGCCGGCAGGCGCGCAGGCAGTTGCCGGTGCAGGCGAAACTGGCCCTGCTCTATGCCGGCGTAGAGGGCTTCCGGCACGCGCCCGGCCACACGCCGGCGCACGAACGGCTATGCGAGGACCTGGTGCAGTCGGCCCTGGCCGATCTGTTGGCCGGGGGGATGGAGGACATCCGCGATCGGGAGGCGTTCCGTTCGCTCGTTGCCGATGCCGGCCGCCGCCTGTTTCCGCTGGCAATGCAGCGCCTGTCGCTGGCCGAACGGATCCTGGGCCAGGTAGCGGAAATCAGGCCGAAGCTGGAGGCTCCGCTGATGGGCTGGGCCAAGGCCAATCTGGACGACCTGCGCGACCGGCTGGCGGAACTGGTGCCGCCCGGGTTCCTGCGCGAGACGCCGGCCGGGGCGCTGGCCGAGCTGCCGCGTTACCTGAAGGCACTGGAGCTGCGCATCGAGCGGGCATTGCGTGATCCCGTCCGCGACCAGGCCCGCATGCTGGAGCTGAAACCCTTCGTGGACGCGCTGGCCGCGGCCCGTGCCGACGGCCGGGCCACACGCCCGGAGTGGCAGGCCTTGCGCTGGGACCTGGAGGAGTTGCGAGTCTCGCTGTTCGCCCAGGAACTGGGCACCCGGCGCCAGGTTTCGGCCAAGCGCCTGGCCCGGCAGTTGCAAGCGCTTACTTGACCCGCTTGACGCTGGCGCGCGCGTTGTAGCCGTCCACCTTGAAGTACCAGGCGCCCAGCACGCCGCGAGTGATGGTGACGGCGGGGTCGGTCAGTTTCACGCTCAGGCGGGAGCTCACCTCCAACACCTCCCACACCTGGCCGTTGGCCAGGGTGATCAGCTCGCCCTTCCTGGACCAGCCACGGAATTCGCCGGGAACGTAAGAGCGGATCAGGTCGGGCTCATAGCGATCGGCGGGGAAGCCGCGCCTGTCCTCGGCCAATGCGGATGCCGCGGTTTCGCCGACTTCGCGCGCCAGCCAGGCATTGAGCGCCGCCAGCTCCTCCTCGCTGAGCTTGTCCAGGCCGGCGGCCTTGAACTCGGACTCGGTCATCCGCTCTTCGAGCGAGGAAAAGGACTGGGCCTGGGCATGGCCGGCCGCGACGGCGGCGGCCAGGGCGAGCGGAAGCAGGAGTCGGCGCATGGGTTCGGGTCCCTGGATGGGTACACTGCCAATGGATTCGCGGCAGTCTAACCCCGCCGGGAATCCGGACGCCACCGAATCCCGCCCAAGGCACCGCCATGGACCGACTGACCGACTGGCTGGATACACCGGTCGCCGCCGCGCCGCCGCTGCAGGCGCTGCGCGCGCACGCCGAAGGCTTGCCGGCCGATGCCGACGAGGCCAGGACGTTGCGGGTGCTGGCGGTGTTGCAGACCTTGCGCGCCGATCCCGAGGTGTTGGCGGCGGCGGCCTTGCACGGCTGGCCGGCCCTGCGCGCCGCTTCGGCCGGCGCGCTGCCGGCGGACGCCCCGCGATTGCCGGCCCTGCTGGACGGCCTGGATGCCGCCGACCAGGTGCGCGGACTGCACCATGACCAGCCCCGGCGCGGCAACGCCGAAGGGCTGCGCCGCCTGCTGCTGGCCCTGGTGCGCGACCTGCGCGCGGTGCTGGTGCTGCTGGCGGAGCAACTGGTGCGCCTGCGCGAGGCCGCCGACCTGCCGGACCCGGAGCGCCGCTACCTGGCCGAGCTCACCGCCGACATCCATGCCCCGCTGGCCAATCGCCTGGGCATCTGGCAGCTGAAGTGGGAGCTGGAGGACCTGGCCTTCCGTTGGCTGCAGCCCGACACCTACCAGCGCATCGCCCGCCTGCTGGATGAAAAGCGGGCCGACCGCGAACGTTTCATCGAGGATGCCAAGCTCCGCCTGCGCGCGGCATTGGCCGAGGCCGGCATCCGCGCCGAGGTCGCCGGCCGGCCCAAGCACATCTACAGCATCTGGAAGAAGATGCAGCGCAAGGGCGTGCCGTTCAGCGAGCTGTACGACATCCGCGCCATCCGCGTGCTGGTGGACGATATCCCGTCCTGTTACGCCGCGCTCGGCGTGGCGCACCAGCTGTGGCCGCCGATTCCCTCCGAGTTCGACGACTACATCGCCCAGCCCAAGGGCAACGACTACCGCAGCCTGCACACCGCCGTGGTCGGTCCGGGCGGGCGCACCCTGGAAGTGCAGATCCGCACCCACCGGATGCATGAACACGCCGAGCTCGGCGTGGCGGCGCACTGGCGCTACAAGGAGGGCGGCGGCGCCGATGCCGCCTTCGAGCGCAAGATCGCCTGGATGCGCCAGCTGCTGGAAGCGCGCGGCGAGAACGACGACGCGCTGATGGCCGGCCTTTCCACCGAGCTGGTCGAGGACCGCGTGTACGTGCTCACGCCGCGCGGCGAAGTGGTGGACCTGCCGCGCGGCGCCACCGTGCTCGATTTCGCCTATGCCGTGCACACCGAGGTCGGGCACCGCTGCCGCGGCGCCAAGGTCAACGGCCGGATCGTGCCACTCAACCATCAGCCTGCCAGCGGCGATCGGGTCGAGATACTGACCGGCAAGGAGGCCGAGCCGCGCCGGGACTGGCTGCAGGCCGGCGCCGGCTTTCTCGCCACGGGACGGGCCCGCGACAAGGTGCGGGCCTGGTTCCACCGGATCGATCGCGCGCGCAATCTGCAGGCCGGCCGCGAGCTGCTGGAGAAGGAACTGCGCCGGGTCGCTCTCGGCCAGGCCGACCTGACGCCGGTACTGCACAAGTTCCGGCTGGCGACGACGGAAGACCTGTATCTGGCGCTGGCCCTGGGCGACGTCGGGCCCAGCCAGGTCAGCCGCGCTCTGCACGAACATCTGCACGCCAAGGAAGCGCCGGCACCGGCGGCGCCCGCACGTGTCCGTGGCAAGCCGCCGGCGCGCGGGCAGTTCGTGTTCGAGGGCGTGGGCAACCTGCTCAGCCAGATCGCCCGTTGCTGCCAACCGGTGCCGGGCGATGCCATCGTCGGCTACCTGACCCGCGGCCGCGGCGTCAGCATCCACCGGGCCGGTTGCGCCGCCCTGCAGCGTCTGCTGGTCAGGCAGCCCGAGCGCATGCTGCCGGTGGAATGGGGCCAGGCCGGCGGCAGCGCCTACGAAGCGGAAATCGCCCTGCGCGCCTATGACCGCAAGTCGTTGCTCAAGGACCTGAGCAACGTGATCGCCCAGCAGGGCGTGAACATCCTCGGCCTGCAGTCGCGGGTGGACCAGGCGGCCGGCCTGGCCGACCTGCGCATCGCCGTCCGGGTGGCCGATTTCGGCCAGCTCAGCGAGCTGCTGGGCCGGCTCAACGCGGTGCCCGGCGTTCAGGAGGCGCGCAGGTTGGGCTGAGCGCGGCTGTTATCCTCGCCGGCGATGACGAGGACGAGACAATGCCCGACCGGCGCCACGAGCCTGGCCTGAGTCCGGAGATCGGCGCCCTGGAGCAGCTGGACCTGGATCGGCCGCGACCGCCGGCGGGACGGCCGCCGCGGCCGCGCCGGTCCGGGCCCGGTTGGCGCCGATGGCTGGCGTTCATGGTGGCCGCGGTGGTGGTGGTGGCCCTCGCCCTGGGCCTGGTGCGCTGGCGCGACACCCTGGGCACCCGCCTGGTGCCGGTCCCGGAAACGCATCGGCAGATCGAGGCTGCGGAAAAGGCACTTGCCGAGGGGCGCCTGAGCGAGCCCGGCGGCGAGGGTGCGCGTGAACTGTTCCAGGCGGTGCTGGCCCGGGATCCGGACCATCCGCGCGCCCGCGCCGGCCTGTCGGCGGTGCGCGAAGCGGCGGTACGCGCGGCCGGCCAGGCCCTGCGTCAGGGCGATCTGGATGCCAGCCGCCGTCATCTCGCGCTGGCGCGGGCGCTGGCCGCGCCCGCTTCGGAGTTGGCGGCGATCGAGCTGGAACTGCAACGGCGCGAAAGCGACGAGGCCGACATCGCCGGCTGGCTGGAGCAGGCCCGCCGGGCCCAGGCCGAGGGCCGTTACGACGGTCCCGGCGGCGCCCTGGCCTTCTACGGCCGGGTGCTGGAGCGGCAGCCGGACAATACCCTGGCCCTGGAGGGCCGGCGCGAGGTGCTGGCCGGTTTCCTCGGCGAGGCCGAGCGCCTGATCGCCGCCGGCGAGCTGGATGCCGCCGCCGCCGAAGTGGCCCGGGTGCAGGCGCTGGACCCGGCCCACCTGGGCCTGCCGGCGCTGCAGGCGCGATTGGGGGAGGCCCTGGCGCAACGGCAGGCGCAGTGGCAGCGCCGGCTGGAAGCGGCCGCGGGGCTGCGCCGGGCCGGCCGACTGGAGGCGGCCGGCGAGGCGTATGCGGCGCTGGTGGTAGAGCGGCCGGAGGATGTCGCGGCCGCGGCCGGTCTGGATGCGGTGGTGGCGTCCCTGGCCGGACGGGCGATACGGCGGGCAGCGGATTTCGAGTTCGATACCGCCGCCGCCGACCTCGAGCGGGCCCGTGGCTGGCGTCCCGGCCATCCCGACATCGCCGTCGCCGAGAGGCGTCTTCGGCAAGCCCGCGCGGCCAGCGCCGAAGCGGCGGGCGTCGGCGCCGACGCTGATCCGGAGCGTCTGCCGGCCCTGTTGCTGGAGGCCCGGGCCGCCATGCGTCGCGGCGAGCTGATCGAGCCGCCCGGTGTCAGCGCCTGGGATCGGCTGCAGGTGGCGGCGTCACTGGCGCCCGGCTCGCCGGAAGTGGCGCGGGCGCTGGACGAGTACGAACGCGCTGCCGGTGCCTGCCTGGAGCGGGCCTTGACCGACAACCGCCTGGGCCAGGCCCGCGCCTGCCTGGATGCGCTGGAGGCGCGGCGCGGCGCCTTGCCGGCCGAGCGCCGGCGCCTGGCCGACCGTTGGCTGGGTCATGCCGAGGAACGCCTGGGAGCCAACGAGCTGGATCTGGCCCGGCGTGCGCTGCTTGCCGCCCGGGAGCTCGATCCGGACCATCCGCGCCTGAGCCTGATCGAGGAAAGGCTGCGCCGGGCCGGACGCTGAGCGCGGCGGCGCCTGCCGGCCGTCCTGCCCTCAGCGCCGGCGGGGCGGCAGTTCGGCAAGGGATTCCCGCAGCACCGCCCGGGCCGCCTCCGGCGAGAAATGCCTGCGGGTGTTCTCGCGCCCGGCCGCCGACAGCCGCCGCCACAGCGCGGGGTCGTCATAGGCCCGCAGGATCGCCGCGGCCAAGCCCCCGGCGTCGTCGGCCACCAGCACGTCCTCGCCGGGTACCAGGTGCATGCCCTCGATGGCGCAGGATGTCGCCACCACTGGCAGCCCGTGCGCCAGCGCCTGGTTGATCTTGCCCTTG
Source organism: Arenimonas fontis (assembly GCF_008386465.1). Taxonomy (GTDB): domain Bacteria; phylum Pseudomonadota; class Gammaproteobacteria; order Xanthomonadales; family Xanthomonadaceae; genus Arenimonas; species Arenimonas fontis. The sequence continues at coordinate 85,297 of NZ_VUOD01000004.1, read as the reverse complement.
ACGCCGGCGCCGTAACGCAGCGGTGCCACCGACAGCCGACAACCGTCCAGCAGGGGCTGCAGGTTCGGCACGAAACCGTGGACACGCACCCCGGGCAGTTCGCCCAGCGCCTGCACCCGCGGCGGCGCATCCGGCCCGACCAGGTGCAGCATGAGGCCGGCGTCGTGCCCGCGCAGATACGGCAGCACCTCTTCCGCCATCCACACGGCGGCATCCACGTTGGGCGGATGCCGGTAGCTGCCGACGAACAGCAGGCCGGCGCGGCCGTCCCAGTCCGGGACTTCGTGCGCCGGCATCTCGAGGATGTTCGACAGCACCCGCACCCTTGCCTTCGGCGCCTCCCGGCGCAGCAGCTCGGCCTCGACCGGGCTGACGACCCAGGTTTCGTCGGCGGCGGCGACCAGCGCCAGCTCGGCGCGACGGGTGCGCTCGGCCGCGCGCAGCCGGGCCTGGTCGCCGGCCAGTTCGGCTTCGCGCCGCTCGCGCAGGTAGTGCAGGTCCACGGTGTCGAACACCAGTCGTGCCTGCGGCGCGTAAGTGCGCAGCAGCGGCAGTACTGGCGCCAGCACGTAGTGGCGGCTGGCGATCACCATGTCCAGTTCCGGCCCGTGCCGGCGCAGCCAATCGGGCAGGGTGCCAAGCGCCGGCTGCCACCAGGCTTCCACGCCCAGGGCCTGCAGGGCGCGGGTGCAATCGCCATCGTGGGCCTGGTTCTCCGGCAAGAAGGCCACCGAACAGCCTTCCTCCAGCAGCAGGCGCAGCACCGCCGTCATGCGAACCGAGCCGGAGTCGCGGTCGGGCGTGGGCGTGCAGGCGTCCAGAACCAGAACCCGGTGGCGGCTGTGGCGGCGGGCGGCCCGATGCGGGTCGGCATCGGCGGCCGGATGGCCGGCCAGTTCGTCGCGCCAGCGTGCGAGGAACTTCTCCCGATTGCTTCGCTGATGGGCCTTCATGCCGCGGCCGGGATCGGTGCCGGCGCTTGCGCCCTCGTGATGCACCACCAGCGAGGCTGGCTGGTAACGCAGCTTCAAGCCAGCCTGGCGGACGCGCATGGCCAGATCGGTGTCCTCGTAGTAGGCCGGTGCGTAGTGGTGATCGAAGCCGCCGAGGCGTTCGAACAGTGCGCGACGGATCGCCAGGGCTGCACCGGAGCAGTAATCCGCCTCGCGCACGTGGCTGTAGCGCGGATGCTCCGGTTCGTCGAAGCGGCCATAGCTCCAGCAACTGCCGTCCCGGAACACGATGCCGCCAGCCTCCTGCAGGCGCCCGTCCGGATACACCAGGCGGCTGCCGGCCAGGCCGGTGTCGGGGTGGCGGCGGAAAGTGTCCAGCAACGCATCCAGCCAACCCGGCTGCACCGTGGTGTCGTTGTTGAGGAAGACCAGAAACTCGCCGCGCGCCAGCGCCGCGCCGGCGTTGCAGGCGCCGATGAAGCCGAGATTGTCGGCGTTGCGGTGATACCGCAGGCCGGGTACCCGGGGCAAGACGTGGGGACTGTCGTCGCCGGAGGCATCGTCCACCACGATCACTTCGAAGGGCGTGGCATCGCCGCTGGCAGCGAGGGCGCGCAGGCAGCCGAGGGTGAGTGCCAGCTGGTTGTAGACCGGCACCACGATGCTGGCCAGCGGCCGTTCCGGTGCCGGCAGTGGCGGCAGGCCTTCGGCCGCCGGGAATACCAGGCGAGAGGCGAGAGCCGGCAGCGGTTGCCGGGCCAGGGCCCGCCGCTCCAGGAAGCGACGCCAGGTGGCGGCCAGGCCGCGGCTGCGCAGGCTCAGCCAGCCGCGCAGCGTCAGCGAGCGCAGGGCGCCGATGCGGTAGCGGAAGGCGGACAACCAGGCGGGAGGGGCTTCCATGCGATGTTCAGAATCCGGTGGGGGCGGGGAAGGAGCGGCCTGCTAGACTCGCGCCACCCCGGAATTATCCCCATCCGTGCCCCGCAACGCCCCTCCCACCTCCTCCGGCTTTCCCTGGCGGCGCCTGCGGCGCTGGCTGCTTCGTGGTTCCCTGCTGGTGTTCGGCCTGGCCCTGGGCATCGGCGTGCCGGTGTTCTGGAAGCTGGACAAGCAGGTCCGGGCCGAGTTCGAGCAGTTGCGCTGGCAGGTGCCGACCCGCGTCTACGCCCGGCCATTGCCGCTGCAAGCGGGCCAGCGCCTGGACGCGCCCACCCTCGAGCTGGAGCTGGCGGCGGCCGGTTATCGAGCCGAGGGCGGCGAGCTGCCCGGCACCTATGCCCGCGAGGGCAGCCGGTTCCACATCGCCACCCGCCCCTTCACCGACATGGCCGGTCCGGTGCCGGCGCGCCGGCTGGAGGTGGTGCTGGCCGGCGGTCGCGTGTCGCGGGTGCTCGATCGCGCCAGCGGCAAACCTGCGCAGGACGCGCGCCTGGATCCGGCCCGCATCGCCACGCTCTACGGCAATGCCCGCGAGGAGCGCCGCCTGGTCAAGCTCGAGGACGTGCCCTCGCTGCTGGTGACCGGCCTGCAAGCAGTCGAGGACCGCAACTTCAAGCATCACCACGGTCTGGACTGGTGGGGCATCCTGCGCGCCGCCTGGGTGAACGTGCGCGAGGGCGAGCTGGAGCAGGGCGCCAGCACCCTGACCCAGCAGCTCGTGCGCAGCCTGTTCCTCAGCCGCGAGAAGCGCTGGAGCCGCAAGTTCAAGGAAGCCGCCTACTCGCTGATCATCGAGTTCCGCTACGACAAGCGGCGCATTCTCGAGGCCTACCTCAACCAGGTCTATCTGGGTCAGCACGGCAACCAGGCCATCCACGGCATCGCCGCCGCCAGCGAGTTCTGGTTCGGCCGCGACATGGCCACGCTGCGCACGCACGAGATGGCGCTGCTGGTCGGCATGATCCAGGGTCCCTCGCTGTACGACCCGCGGCGCAAGCCGGAGGCGGCCAAGGCCCGGCGCGATCTGGTGCTGTCGGTCTGGCGGCAGGTCGGCCTGATCAGCGCCGAGGAAGAGGCGGCGGCCAAGGCGGCGCCGCTGGCCGTCAGCCGGCGTCCGGGCGTGGCCAGCAACCGGGCACCCGCCTTCATGGATCTGGTGCGGCGCCAGTTGGCCCGTGATTACCCGGCCGATGCCCTGCGCGGCGCCGGCCTGAGCGTGATGACCACCCTGTCGCCCTCGGCCCAGCTGCTGGCCGAGCAGGCCGTGGACAAGGCCCTCGAGCAGGCGCAGCGCAAGGAGGGCCCGGCCTTGCAGGCCGGCATGGTGCTGACCGACAGCCGCAACGGCGACGTGCTGGCGATGATCGGCAACCGCCACGCCGGCCAGCCAGGCTTCAACCGCGCCCTGGAGGCGCAGCGGCCGGTCGGTTCCCTGCTCAAGCCCATGGTCTACCTGCTGGCGCTGGCGCAGCCAGGCCGCTGGTCGTTGGCGACGCCGGTGGACGACGCGCCGGTCACCGTGACCCTGCCCAACGGCAAGTCCTGGAGCCCGGACAATTCCGACGGCCAGAGCCACGGCCGGGTCAGCCTGCTGGATGCGCTGGCGCATTCCTACAACCAGGCCACGGTGCGGGTCGGGCTGGACGTGGGTCCCGACCGTCTGGTCGAGCTGCTGAAGGTGCTGGCGGGCGTGCGCGCGCAGCCGAATCCGTCGCTGATCCTGGGCTCGGTGGACCTGAGCCCGTTCGCCATGGCCCAGGTCTACCAGTTCCTGGCATCGGGCGGGCAGATCCAGCCCTTGCGCGCGGTGCGCGGCGTGCTCGATCCGCAGGGCCAGGCGCTCAGCTCCTATGACCACCGGGCACCGCCGGCCCAGGAGGGCGATGCCATCGCCGCCCGTCTGGTGACGCTGGCCCTGCAGTACGCCGTCACCGACGGCACCGGCCGGCGCCTGATCGCCGACGGATTGGGCCATCTGCGCGCCGCCGGCAAGACCGGTACCAGCAACGACAGCCGCGACAGCTGGTTCGCCGGCTACACCGGCCAGCACCTGGCCGTCGTCTGGGTCGGCAACGACCGCAACGAACCGACCGGCCTTTACGGCGCCACCGGCGCGATGCGGGTCTGGTCGGCGCTGTTCGCCAGGCTGCCCAGCGAACCGCTGGAGGTCGGCATGCAGGGCCTGGACTGGGGCTGGGTGCATCCGGAGCAGTTCGCCACCACCGAGGAGGATTGCGAGGGCGCCCGCCGCTATCCCTTCGTGGCCGGTTACCTGCCGCCGGAGCACCTGAGCTGCGTGGAGCGCAGTTGGCTGGACTGGTTCCGCTTCGGCGGCGAGCGGGATCGGAACGACAGCGACGAGGACCGGCGCGAGCGCCGGCGCCGGGACAGGTAGGCGGGCATGGACAGGCGTCTGGCAATGATCGCATCGGCAGTACTGGCGGCCGTGACGGCGGCTTGCCGGGCCGGCACGGCGGGATCGACCACGGCCGCGCGCGAGCCCGATCCGGTCGATCTCGTCGCGCAGGTGCGGGCCGCCGGCGAAACCGGCGAGGAGCTGGAAGTGCAGCCGCTGCGCGATCCGCAGGTCGAGGACCTGCTGCATCTCGCCCAGGCCCATGAGCGGACCGGTCGCCTGCGCGAGGCCGACCGTGCCCTGGTGCAGGCGCTGACGATCAGTCCGGAAGCACCGGACCTGTTGCAATGGCGGGCCGAGCTGGCCCTGCTGAACCGGGACTGGGACGCCGCCGAACACTTCGCCTACCGATCCTGGCAACTGGGCCCGAAGGTCGGCGGCCTGTGCCGGCGCAACTGGAGCGCCATCGCCCAAGCGCGTTCCGCCCGCGGCCAGGACGAGGCCGCCGGACGCGCCCGGCGGCAGGGTGAGGCCTGTACGGTGGCACCGCCGGTGCGCATGTAAGTGGGCGACCTGGCAGACCGCACCCGCGCCGCCCTGGCCGCCGCAGGGCCGCTGGCGGCGAACCTGGAAGGGTTCGTGCCGCGCGAGGCCCAGCAGCGCCTGGCCGAGGCGGTGGCCGGCGCCATGGACGATCGCGCCACCCTGGTGGCCGAGGCCGGCACCGGGACCGGCAAGACCTACGCCTACCTGGTGCCGGCTCTGCTCTCGGGTCAGCGGGTGATCGTGTCCACCGGCACCCGCGCCCTGCAGGACCAGCTCTACCACCGCGACCTGCCGCGGGTACGCCAGGCGCTCGGTGTCGGCCTGAAGACCGCGCTGCTCAAGGGCCGCTCCAACTATCTCTGCCTGTACCGCATGGAACAGGCAAAGGGCGAGAAGTTCGCCAGCCGCGAGCTCGCCGCCCAGTTCCAGCGCGTGCTGGCCTGGAGCGGGCGCACCGGCCGGGGCGACCTGGCCGAGCTGGCGGACATCGCCGAGGACTCGCCGCTCTGGCCGCAGGTCACGTCCACGACCGACAACTGCCTGGGCAGCGAATGTCCGTTCTGGGACGACTGCTTCGTAGTCCGCGCCCGCCAGCAGGCCCAGGCCGCCGACCTGGTCGTGGTGAACCATCACCTGCTGCTGGCCGACCTGGCGATCAAACAGGAAGGTTTCGGTGAAATACTGCCCGGCGCCGCCGCCTTCGTGCTGGACGAGGCGCACCAGTTGCCGGAACTGGCCGCGCAGTTTTTCGGCGAGGGGCTGAGCGCGCGGCAACTGCTGGATCTGGCCCGCGACAGCCTGGCCGAGTGCAAGCAGGTCACCGCTTCCCTGGCCGTGGTGCTGGGGCCGGCCCGCGGCCTGGAACAGGCGATGCGCGAGGCCCGCCTGGCCATGGAAGGGCTGCCGCAGCGAGGCCCGGCCTCGCGCCTGCTGGCCCACGGCAAGGCGGCCGAGGCGCTTGGCCTGCTCGAACAGGCGCTGCTGGCGCTGCACCGCGTGCTCGGCCCGCTCGCCGATGCCTCGCCTGGGTTCGCCGCCTGTGGGGAGCGCGCGGCCGAACTGCTGCGGCGGCTGCGCGCCTGGCGCGACGAGGCCGGCACCAATGATGTTCCGGGGCCCGGCGAAGCGTCCGGCGGAACCGGCGAACGAAGCGGTCACGCCGATGTCGTCGAAACGGACGACCGCGAGAGTCCCGACGCCAGCGTCCGCTGGTTCGAGCTGACCCAGCGCGGATTCAGCCTGCAACGAACGCCGCTGGACGTGTCCGGGCCCTTGCGCCACTACCGGGAGCAGAGCCGGGCGGCCTGGATCTTCACCTCGGCGACGCTGGCGGTGGACGGCCGTTTCGCCCACATCGCCCGGCGCCTGGGCCTGGACGCACCGCGGGAGCTGCTGCAGCCCAGCCCCTTCGACTGGTCGCGCCAGGCCCTGTGTTATCTGCCACCCGGTCTGCCCGAGCCGAACAGCCGCGACTACGTGGACGCGGTGCTGGATGCCGTGCGGCCGGTGTTGCAGGCCTCCGGCGGTCGCGCCTTTCTGCTGTTCACCTCGCACCGCGCCCTGCGCCAGGCCGCCGAAGCGCTGCGGGACGCGCCCTGGCCGCTGTTCGTCCAGGGCAGCGCTCCGCGCAGCGTGCTGCTGGAGCGCTTTCGTGCCTCGGGCGACGGAGTGTTGCTGGGTGCGGCCAGTTTCTGGGAGGGCGTGGACGTGGCCGGCGAGGCGCTCAGCGTGGTGGTCATCGACCGCCTGCCCTTCGCCGCGCCCGACGACCCGGTGCTCGAGGCACGGCTGGAGGCAGTGCGTCGCGCCGGCGGCAATCCCTTCCGCGACGAGCAGCTGCCGCAGGCGGTGATCGCGCTCAAGCAGGGCGTGGGCCGGCTGATCCGCAGCGAAAACGACCGCGGCGTGCTGGTGCTTTGCGATCCGCGCCTGTTCGCCAAGGGCTACGGCCGCAGCTTTCTGGACAGCCTGCCGCCGTTCCCGCGCAGCCGCGACATCGCCGACGTGAGACGCTTCTTTGCCGCACAATCGGCCGAACGCGCCATCCTGTCGCCCGAGGAGGAACGGCGGTGAACCTGCTGGCCGTCGAAACCGGCACCGAGGCCTGTTCGGTCGCGCTCTGGCGCGCGGGCGAACTGGCCGAGAAACACGAGCTGGCGCCGCGCCGGCACACCCGGCTGGTGCTGCCCTGGATCGAGCAGCTGCTGGCCGAGGCCGGCCTGGTGCGTTCGCAGCTCGATGCGCTGGCGGTGGGGCGTGGCCCCGGCGCCTTCACCGGCGTGCGCCTGGGCATCGCCATCGTCCAGGGCCTGGCCCTGGCCCTGGACCGGCCGGTGGTACCGGTGTCCACCCTGGCGGTGCTGGCGATGCGCGCGCCGGCCGATGCCCGCGAGATCCTGGCCGCGATCGACGCCCGCATGGGCGAGGTTTACCTGGGCGAATTCCGCCGTGACGGCGACGGCCTGGTACGGGCCGCCGGCCGCGAGCAGGTGTTGCCGCCCGGGATGGCGCCGCTGCCGGCCGCGTCGGTGCACGGCGTCGGCACCGGTTTCGCCGCCGAGCATGGCCTGCTGGCCGAACGCCTGGGCGACCGCCTGCTGTCAATGGACGCGCAGGCCTTGCCGCATGCCGGCGACCTGGCCCGCCTGGCGGCGGCCGCCTTCGCCCGGGGCGAGGCCGTCCCGGCCGACCGGGTGGAACCGGCCTATCTGCGCGACAAGGTGGCCCTGACCCTGGCCGAGCAGGGCAAGCCCCTTCCGGACGGCGGTTAGTCGCCGCCGTGATCGCCGCGGGCGATCGGCCGCGGGATCGGCAGTAAGTGCGCGCCTTCGCCGGGCGGACTGGCGGACCGCGGCGGACCGGGCGGCACCGGCAGGGCTTGGCCGGCGGCGAGGCTGGCTACCGCCGGCAGGATCCGGTCGCGCGACAGCGGGGCGATGATCCGGTCGCCGGGATCGGCCGGATCCACCCAGGCCAGCTCCTCGATCTCGGCACCGGCCTCGGGCTCGCCTTCCACCTCCACCAGAAAGACCTCGGCCCGCACCCGCCACCCCGGTTCGTTCACCGCCACGTCCTCGAATTCGCCCAACGGCAGCGGTTCGCCGCGCAGGCCGACGCCGATTTCCTCGTCCAGTTCGCGCGCAAGCGTCGCCCACGCGTCCTCGCCCGGCTCGCGCTTGCCACCGGGCTGTATGAAGGTGGACGTACCGCGCTTGCGCACCAGCAGGACGCGGCCGCCGGCGTCGCGGATCACCGCTGCGACGGTGCGGATGACGGCGGTGTCCATCTCAGCCCAGCAGCACCAGGGTGGCCAGGCCCAGGAAGCAGAAGAAGCCCATCACGTCGGTCACCGTGGTCAGGAAGATGGAGCTGGCCAGGGCCGGGTCGAAGCCCAGCCGCTTGAGCGTCAGCGGCACCAGTACCCCGGCCAGGCTGGCGAACAGCAGGTTGGCGACCAGGGCGGCGAAGATCACCGCCGACAGCTGCCAATCGCCGAACCACAGCCAGACCACGAGCGCCAGTATGGCGCCCAGGGCGAGGCCGTTGAGAACTGCCACCCGGGTTTCCTTCCACAGCAGCAGGGCGGCGTTGGCGCGGCTGACCTGGCCGAGTGCCAGGCCACGCACCATCAGCGCCAGCACCTGGGTGCCGGCGTTGCCGCCCATGCCGGCAACGATCGGCATCAGCACCGCCAGGGCGACGATCTTCTCGATCGTGTCCTCGAAGCGGCCGACCACGCTGGCGGCGAGAAAGGCGGTGGCGAGGTTGATCGCCAGCCAGGGCAGGCGCCGCCAGGCCGCCCGCGGCACCGGGCTGAACATGTCCTCGTCCTCGTCCAGGCCGGCGGCGCTGAGGGCCTGGTGCTCGGCCTGCTCGCGAATGATGTCCACCACGTCGTCGATGGTGATGCGGCCAAGCAGGATGTTGTTCTCGTCCACCACCGGCGCCGAGATCCAGTCGTGGTCGGAGAACAGGCTGGCGACCTCGTCGGCCGGCGTGTCCACCGGGATGGCCGGCTGCTCGTCGTCGAACAGCTCGTTGATCGGCGTTGACGGCGAATGGGTGAGCAGGGCGGCGATGGATATCCGGCCCAGGTACTGGTGCCGCCGGCTGACCACGAACAGGTGGTCGGTGTGATCGGGAATCTCGCCGCGCAGGCGCAGGTAGCGCAGCACCACGTCCACGGTGACGTCGGTACGCACGGTGATCACGTCCGGATCCATCAGACGGCCGGCGGTGTCCTCCGGATAGGACAGCACCTGTTCCAGGCGCTCCCGGTTCTCCCGGTCCATGGACTTGAGGACTTCGTCGATGACCGTATCCGGCAGGTCTTCGGCCAGCTCGGCCAGGTCGTCGATGTCCAGGTCGCCGACAGCCGCGACGATCTCGTCGGGATCCATCTCGGCCAGCAGGCTTTCGCGCACGTCCTCACCGACGTGCACCAGCACTTCGCCGTCGTCCTCCGGATCCACCAGGCCCCAGACGATGGCACGCTTGGCCGGAGGCAGGGATTCGAGCAGGTTGCCGATCTCGGCCGGACTCAGGGTGTTGACCAGCCGCCGCACCGGACCGAGCCGGCCGGTGTCCAGCGCGTCCGAGAGCAGGCGCAACTGGCGCGCGGTCTTGTCGTGGCGAACGGCTTCGGCCATCGGTCGGCTCCCTTCGAGGACGGCGTATTATGCCGGTTCGCCATGCCCTGCCGGAGCACGGCTCCGACCTGCTAATGTTCCGGCATGTCGGTCGGCATCCTGCTAGTGAGCCATGAAGGCATCGGCCAGCCCCTGCTGGTCGCTGCCCGACGTCTGCTGGGTCGTCTGCCGCTGCCGACCGAGGCATTCGAAGTCGGCTGGGATGCCGATCCCGATGCCGTCCTGCCCGCGGCCAGCGCCGCCTTGCGCAGGGTGGACGGCGGCGACGGCGTGCTGCTGCTGGTGGACCTGTACGGCGCCACGCCGGCCCGGGTGGCTGCCGGACTGGCACGACTGGGTACGCCGGCGCGTCGGGTCAGCGGCCTGTCCCTGCCGATGCTGCTGCGGGCACAGAACTATCCCGAACAAGACCTGGACGAACTGGCCCGCACCGCCGCGGCCGGCGGCCGCAACGGCGTGGTGGTGGACGATGCTTGAACGCGAACTCAAGGTGAGCAACCGGCTGGGTCTGCACGCGCGCGCGGCCGCAAAGCTGGTGCAGGTGCTGTCGGCCTTCAAGGCGCAGGTGACCCTGCTCGGCCGCGGCCGCGAAGTCAACGCCAAGAGCATCATGGGGGTATTGCTGCTGGCCGCCGCGCCGGGCTCGACCCTGGTGATGCGTGCCGATGGCGAGGACGAGGCCGAGGCCCTGGCCGCCGCGGTCGCCCTGTTCGAACGCCGTTTCGACGAGGACGACTGATGCGACGGGCCCTGCATGGCCAGGGGGCTTCGCGGGGCATCGCGCTGGGCCGGGTGCGCGTCCGCCAGCCGCAGGGGCTGGTGGTCGAGGAAACTCGCATCGCCGCCGAAGAGATCCCCGGCGAGCTGCGTCGCCTGCACCGCGCCCTCGATGCCGCTCGCGAGGAGCTGGCCGGCCTGCGCCGGCGTCTGCATGGGGCCCTGGCGCACGAGGTCGGCGAATTCCTCGACCTGCACGCCATGATCCTGGACGACCCTGAGCTGTTGCAGGGCCTGGACGACCTGATCGCCACCGGCCGCTACGGCGCCGACTACGCCCTGAAGCTGCAACGCGATCGCCTGGCGGCCGTGTTCGAGGCCATGGATGACGACTATTTCCGCAGCCGGCGCGAGGATCTGGACCACGTGATCGGCCGCGTGCACGCCGCCCTGCACAAACGCGCCGGCGACGCCCGCACCGGTCTGGCCGGCGAGATCATGGTCTGCGAGTCGGTGGCGCCATCGGAACTGGCCGAGCTGCAGTCCCGCGGCGTGGTCGCGGTGGTCGCGGCCAGCGGCAGTCCGCTGTCGCACGCGGCGATCCTGGCCCGAAGCCTGCACATGCCCATGGTGCTGGGCGCCGGCGAGTTGCTGGCCCAGGCCAATGACGGCGACGCGCTGATGCTGGACGGCGGCAGCGGCGAGCTGGTGCTGGAGCCGGATGCCGACGATCTGCGCCGCTATCACGCCGAACGCGAGCGCCTGGCCAGGGAGCAGGCGCAGCTGGCCAAGTTGCGTCATCGCCGCACCCGCACCCGCGACGGCGTGGACATCCGCCTGTTCGCCAACGCCGAATCGCGCGAGGACGTCGCCGAGGCGCACGCCCTGGGTGCCGACGGCATCGGCCTGTACCGTACCGAATTCCTGTTCCTGCGCCGGCGCGAACTGCCCGACGAGGAGGAACAGTTCCTGGCCTATCGCGACCTGGTGCTGGGGATGGCCGGACGTCCGGTCACGATCCGCACGCTCGACCTCGGCGCCGACAAGGCCGACCACACCGGCCTGTCCCTGCGCGGCGAACCCAACCCTGCCCTGGGCCTGCGCGGCGTGCGCCTGTCGCTGGCCCACCCCGAGCTGTTCCTGACCCAGTTGCGCGCCATCCTGCGTGCCGCCGCCTATGGGCCGGTGCGGCTGCTGGTGCCGATGATCGGCAGCCGCGAGGAGATGCTCCAGGTCACCCGGCTGCTGGAACGCGCCCGGCTGGACCTGGAGGCCCGCGACCAGCAGGCCGGCCGCCGGATCGAGCTGGGCGCGATGATCGAGGTGCCGGCGGCGGCGCTGGCGCTGCCGGACTTCGTCGACCTGCTGGACTTCGTCTCGGTCGGCACCAACGACCTGGTGCAGTACCTGCTGGCGGTGGACCGCAATCACGAGCTGTTGTCCGGGTTGTACACCCCGCGCCATCCGGCGGTGCTGCGCGTGCTGTCGGAGCTGTTCGCCTACGGCCGTCGGCGCAGCGTGCCGGTGGCGGTCTGCGGCGAAATGGCCGGCGATCCGGCCAACGTCCCCTTGTTGCTGGCCCTGGGCCTGCGCGACTTCAGCCTGCACCCTTCGACCTTGCTGGAGGTGCGGCGGGCAGTACGCGCCTGCGACTTCGCCCGCCTGCGCCGACGGGCGGCCAGCCTGTTGCGCGCGCACGACCGCGACGGCATCGAGCGCTGGTTGCGGCGCGCCTGAGGGCCGCGCATCCGCCGGCGACCGGCGCGGGCCACTTCCGGAACCGGTTCGTCCGTTCCGGGCTATTCGAGTTCGCGATGATAGGTGAGAACGCCCTCGCGGCCGCTCGCGCGGCAATGTTCGGCCAGCCGCTCGGCCAGGTAGACCGAGCGGTGGCGGCCGCCGGTGCAGCCGAAGGCGATGGTGAGGTAGCTGCGGGTCTCGGCTTCGAAGCGCGGCAGCCAGGTGTCCAGGAAGGCGGCAACCTGGGCCACGAACTCCTGCACTTTCGGATCGCGCTCCAGATGCTCGCGCACCGCCTGGTCACGGCCGGAGAGCGGCCGCAGGCGCGCATCCCAGTGCGGATTGGGGAGGGCGCGGGCATCGAAGACGAAATCGGCGTCGGCCGGCAGGCCGCGCTTGAAGGCGAAGGACTCGAAAAGCAGCGACATGCCCTGCAGCATGCCGATGCCCAGTTCGGTGATCACCTGCCGGCGCATCTGGTGCACGTTCATTTCCGACGTGTCCATCACCACGTCGGCGATCGCCCGCAGTGGCCGCATGGCCTGGCGTTCCAGCACGATGGCGTCGGCCAGGGCCAGCCCCTCGTGGCTGAGCGGATGCTTGCGCCGGGTGTCGGAGTAGCGCTTGATCAGCACCTCGTCGCGGGTGTCGAAGAACACCAGCCGATGGTCGAAGCCCAGCGCCCCCACCTCCGACAGCATGTCCGGGATCCTGGACAGGTCGGGCGCGCGGTTGCGCACGTCGATGCCGACCGCCAGCCGCTGCTGGCCGCGGCCGGCGCGCGTCACGCTCTGCACGAAGCGCGGCAGCAGTTCCACCGGCAGGTTGTCGGTGCAATAGAAGTCCAGATCCTCGAGCGTGTTCAGCGCCACGGTCTTGCCGGATCCGGACATGCCGCTGACCACGATCAGGATCGGCCGGCTCGGGTCGCTCATCCGGGTTCTCCCTGCTGAAGGAAGGCGCTGTGGCGCGCCAGGAAGGCGGCCGCCGGGTCCATGCCCTTGGCGCGCAGCAGGTGCAGGCGCACCGCGGCTTCGGTCAGCACCGCCAGGTTGCGCCCGGCCGCCACCGGCAGCTCTATCACCGGCACCTCCAGGTCGAGCACCTGGCGGCTGTGCGATTCGCCGGTGATGCGCGCCATCGCTTCGTTGCTGGGTTCCGGCGCCCGCACCAGGTTGACCACCAGGCGCAGGTACTTGTTCCGCTTGACGGCGGTGTCGCCGAACATCTGCCGGATGTTCATCACGCCCAGGCCGCGCACTTCCAGCAGGTCCTGCAGCAGCGGCGGACAGGTGCCGTCGAGCACGTCGGGGGCGATCTGGGTGAACTCGGGCGCGTCGTCGGCCACCAGCCGGTGGCCGCGACTGATCAGCTCGAGGGCCAGCTCGCTCTTGCCCAGTCCGGAATCACCGGTGATCAGCACGCCGATGGAGTAGATCTCCATGAACACGCCGTGCAGGGTGACTCGCGGCGCCAGCGACCTGGCCAGGTGATATTGCAGCAGATTCAGCAGTTCGTAGCCGCGTCGGGGCGAAACCCAGAGCGGCGTGCCGCTTTCGTCGGCGGTGTCGCGAAGGTCGGCCGGGCAGGCCTGGTCCTGGGTGATGACCAGGGCCAAGGGCCGCGACTCCATCACCTTCTGCAGGATTTCCCAGCGCGTGCGCGCATCCAGGCCGTCCAGCCAGGCCAGCTCGGCCGAGCCGACGATCTGGACCTTGTTGGGGTGGATGACGTTCAGGTAACCGGCCAGTGAAGGTCGTCGCGAGAGATGTTCGCCGCGCTCGAGCACGCGGTCGCCGCCGGCCTGGCCGGCCAGCCAGCGCAGCGCCAGCCGTTCGCCCAGTTCCTCGAAGAGTTCGCGGGCGCGCAGGCGGTCGGGCATGGCTCAGGCGGCGGCGTCGTGGGCGGCCTGCCAGTCCGACAGCAGGGCGTACAGGGCGGCAGCGTCCGGTGCCTCACGCAGGCTGGTCCGGAAGGCCTCGTCGCCGAACATCTCGGCCAGTTGGCTGAGCAGCAGCAGGTGCTGCTGGGCGTAATGCTCCGGGACGACCAGGGCGAAGAACAGGTCCACCGGCCGGCCGTCGGGAGCGCCGAAGTCCACCGGCTCGGCCAGCCGCACGAATGCGCCGACGGCGCTGCCGGCCCTGGCGCTGCGGCCGTGCGGGATGGCCACGCCATGGCCCAGGCCGGTGCTGCCCAGCCGCTCGCGGGCGCACAGCGACTCGTACACCGTCCGCTCGGTCTCGCCGCCTTCGCCGGCGGCGAGCAGGGACGCCAGCTGTTCCAGCAGGCGCTTCTTGCCCAGGGCTGCCACGCCGGTCTTGACCCGGGCCGGGCTGAGCAGGTCCAGCAGATGCATGGTCGTCAGCCGAAGCTGTCCGAACGGGCGGCCGATTCGCCGCGGTGGTGGTCGGTCATCTTTTCCTTCTGCTTGACCACCAGGCGGTCGAGCTTGTCGGACAGCAGGTCGATGGCGGCGTACATGTCGCTGGCGATGGCGTCGGCGAACAGGGTCTTGCCGGTAGTGGCCAAGGTCGCCTCGGCCTTGTGCTCGAGTTTGTCCACCGCCAGGATGACCCGGGCTTCGCAGTGGTGATCGTAGTGGCGCGCGACGCGGGCCAGCTTGTCCTGCACGTAGTCGCGCAGGGCAGGGGTCACCTCGACTTGATGGCCGTTGATGTCGATCCGCATGTCACGTTCCTCCTGTCGGTTCGGGCCACAGCAGAACACAGGTCACGGCGGGCGGCCGTGACCGACGTCAAAAGGGGGTTCGGGGGGCGCCCCAGGGGCGCGGGCCGGGAATGACCATGGAGGGGCCTCAACCCAGCCGCTGCCGCTCGTTGGACGACGGGACGTTCATGGCTTCGCGGTATTTTGCCACGGTTCGCCGGGCCACGGGGATGCCCTCGGCCTTCAGGATTTCCGCCAGCCGCTGATCGGAAAGTGGCTGGCGCGGGTCCTCGGCCTCGATCAGCTTGCGCAGCATGGCCTGGATGGCGGTGGCGGAGGCGGCGCCGCCATGCTCGGTGGCGATGCCCGAGCTGAAGAAGTGCTTGAATTCGAAGGTGCCGCGCGGCGTGCGCAGGTATTTCCTGGTGGTGGCCCTGGAGACCGTGGACTCGTGCAGGCCGACCTCCTCGGCCACTTCGCGCAGGGTCAGGGGCCGCATCGCCTCGCTGCCGTGTTCCAGGAAGCCACGTTGCTGGCGGACGATGGCCCGGGCCACCTTCAGCAGGGTGTCGGCCCGGGTTTCCAGGCTGCGGATCAGCCAGCGGGCCTCCTGCAGCTGGCTGCGCAGGTAGCTGTCGTCCTCGCGGCTGGCCCGGCCGATCAAGCGTTCGTAGTGCCGGTTGATCGCCAGGCGCGGCTGGCTGCCGGGGGCCAGGGCGACTTTCCATGTGCCGCCCTGGCGGAAGGCGATGGCGTCCGGGGCGATGTATTCCGGAGTGCTGACGCCCACCTGGGCGCCCGGACGGGGGTCCAGGGAGCGCAGCAGGGCGACCGCTTCGGCCATGGCGGCGGGATCTTCGTTGAGCTGCGCGGCCAGGCGGTCCGGTCCGATTCTGGCAAGGCTGTCCAGATGGTCGCGGCACAGGCGCCGGGCGAGACCCAGGCCCGGGGTGTCCGGGCTCAGCAGGCTGAGCTGCACACACAGGCATTCGGACAGGCTGCGGGCACCGGCGCCGACCGGGTCGAAGCGCTGGATCATGTGGAGAACGGTCTCGATCTCCTCTGGTTCCACGGCGAACTCCGGCGAAATGGCCGCCTGGATGTCGCTCAAGGGGCAGTCCAGGTAGCCATCTTCGTTGATGGCCTCGATCAGGGCCTGGCCGATGGCCAGGTCACGCGGTCCCAGATGGCTCAGGCTCAGTTGCCAGAGCAGATGGTCCCGCAGGTCCTCCGGTGCCGATGCCAGGCTGTCCTCGGGCGTTTCGCCGTCCCCGAAAGGCGCGCCGCCGCCGGCTTCGGGCCAGTCCATCGGCTCGGGCGGTTCGTAGTCCGGGCCTTCCGCCGGCTCCCCCTGCTCGCCGGCCGGTTCCGGGCCGCTTTCCCCGACCGGTCTGCCGTCGGCAGGCGGCACGGCCTCCGCGATCGGCAGTTCGTCCTCCCGCTCCAGCAGCGGATTGGACTCCAGGGCGGCGTTGATTTCCGCCTCCAGTTCCAGGGCCGACAGCTGCAGCAAGCGGATCGCCTGGCGCAACTGGGGCGTCAGGGAGAGCTGCTGGCCAAGCCGGGTCTGAAGGGTGGGTTTCATGGCGGTCCGCGGGGGCGGTGGCCGCCAGACTACAGGCGGAAGGCGTCGCCGAGGTAGACGCGGCGGACATCCGGGTTGGCCAGGATGGCCTCGGGGGCGCCCTGGGCCAGCACGGCACCGTCGCTGAGGATGTAGGCGCGGTCGCAGATGCCCAGGGTTTCGCGGACGTTGTGATCGGTGATCAGCACGCCGATGCCGCGCGCTTTCAGATGCCGGACGATCTTCTGGATCTCGCCCACGGAGATCGGATCGACACCGGCGAACGGCTCGTCCAGCAGCATGAAGCGCGGCGCCGCCGCCAGCGCCCGGGCGATCTCGACCCGCCGCCGCTCCCCGCCCGACAGACTGGCGCCGGGCTGGCCGGCGACGTGGCCGATCTGCAATTCGTCCAGCAGGGCCGACAGTTCGCGGGCGCGGCCGTGCGCGTCCAGGTCCGGGCGCAGTTCCAGTACCGCGCCGATGTTGTCGGCGACACTGAGCTTGCGGAACACCGAGGCTTCCTGCGGCAGGTAGCCCAGGCCGCGTCGGGCCCGTTCGTGCATGGGCAGGGCGGTGATGTCGCGACCATCCAGCAGGATCCGGCCGGCGTCGGCCGAGACCAGGCCGACGATCATGTAGAAGCAGGTGGTCTTGCCGGCACCGTTGGGGCCAAGCAGGCCCACCACCTCGCCCGGTCGCAGCGACAGGCCGAACTCGCGCACCACCTTGCGCGAGCGGTAAGTCTTGGCCAGGCCCTCCGCGGTGAGCATCAGTCGCCGCTGGCGGACTTGGGCAGGATGCGCATGCTCACCCGGCTGCCGTCGCCGCCGCCGTCCAGGCGACCGGTGTTGATGTCGTACTTCACCGTCTCGCCACGAAGGGTGCCGCGCGGCTGACGGATCTCGACCGCACCGCTGAGCAGCATCAGCTCCTCGTTCGGCGTGTAGGTGATGCGGTTGGCGAAGGCGTCCATGGGCTCGCCGCTGTCGGAGACCTGTCGCAGGCGGGCCGGCGAACCGGTCAGGACGATACGGCGGATCTCGCCGGCGACCCGGTGGATCTCGGCGCGGTCGGCGTCCACTTCCAGGCTGCCCTGGCGGATCTTCACGTTGCCCTCCAGGGTCGAGACGCTGTCGTCCTCCAGCAGCGCGTCGGTGCGGTCGGCGCTGATGTCCATCGGTTGGTCGCGGTCGCTGGACTTGGCCGCCGCCGGCGCGGCCAGCAGCAGGGCGAGGGGCAGTAGCAGGCTAGCGGCGGCTGGGCGCATATCGGCCTTCGACATCGTTGAGGAGCTGGAAACGCTTGGCCCGCATGTCCACCCGCAGGCCGGTGCCGCGCAGTATAGAGTCGCCCTGGGAGACGGTCACCCGATCCTCGCTGCTGGCCTGTTCCCGGTCCGGAAAAACCGACAGCAGGCCGGTCTCGAAACGGGTGCGCAGGCCGGAATCGCCAGGTGGTCCGACCATGGTCACGTCCTGGCGAAGCTGCAATTCGTCGCCGCCGGGGCTCACCCAGGCGGTGGTCGAGCGGGCCGTCCAGCGGCCGTTCTCGCCGGGAAAGCCGAACACCGGCTGCTCGAGCAGCAGCGAACGGGCACCCGGTTCGCGGTACAGGTGCGGGCCGGTGACGGTGAAGGATTCTTCGCCGAGCTCGTCCAGCGCGATCAGCTCGTAGTCGCGCAGGACGTACTCGGAACGGTCGCCGGGCGGCGGCGGCCGCTCGTCGCGCAGGGCCAGGCGCCAGGCGACCACGCTGACCAGCACCACCGCGCTCAGTCCGAGGAAGATGTTGAGGCGGGTCCGGTTCATTTCGCGCCGAAGCGGGCCAGGATGTCGTCGCGCAGGCCGCGCGCCTCCAGCAACAGGTCGCAGAACTCGCGTACCGCGCCGGCACCGCCTGCGGCACGGCTGCGCCAGTGCACGAACTCGGCGACCCAGGGGTGGGCGTTGGCCGGCGCCGCCGCCAGCCCCGCCAGGCGCAGGGCCGGCAAGTCCGGCAGGTCGTCGCCCATGTGCGCGGTGTCCTGCAGCGGCAGGCCCAACTCCCCGGCCAGCCGGCGCAGGCAGGCGGCCTTGTCGTCCACGCCCATGTGCAGGTGTGACAGCCGCAGCTCGCGCACCCGTGCCGCCAGCGCCTGGCTGTGCCGGGCGGTGATGATGGCGACCCGGACGCCGTGGTCTTCCAGCAGGCGCAGGCCCATGCCGTCGAGCACGTGGAAGGATTTCGACTCGCCGCCGGCATCGTCGTAGTGCAGGCGGCCGTCGGTCAGGGTGCCGTCCACATCGAAGCAGGCCAGGCGGATGCGGGCGGCGCGGTCGTGCAGCGATGGCTCGTTCACGGCTGCCGGAGGCGGTTGCGGGACCATGCGATCAGACCACCCGCGCGCGCAACAGGTCGTGAATGTTCAGGGCGCCTATCACCCGTCGCTGATCGTCCACCACCACCAGGGCGCTGATCTTGTGCTCCTCCATCAGGTGTGCCGCCTCCACTGCCAGGGCCTCGGCGCCGATGGTCTTGGGGTTACGGCCCATCAGGGCGCTGATCGGGGTGGCGTGCAGGTCCGTGTCCTCGTCGTCCAGGGCCCGGCGCAGGTCGCCGTCGGTGAAGACGCCGCAGAGCTTGCCGTCGCCATCCACCACCGCGGTCATGCCCAGCCGCTTGCGGCTCATCTCCAGCAGGGCGGCGGCGGTGCTGACGTCGGCCGCGACGACCGGCACGTCCTCGCCGGTGTGCATCACGTCGCGGATGTGCAGCAACAGGCGCCGGCCCAGGCTGCCGGCCGGGTGCGAACGGGCGAAGTCCTCGGCGGTGAAGCCGCGGGCCTCCAGCAGGGCCACGGCCAGGGCATCGCCCAGGGCCAGCGAGGCGGTCGTGCTGGAAGTCGGGGCCAGGCCCAGCGGACAGGCCTCGGCCGGCACGCTGACGTCCAGGTGCACGTCGGCCAGGCGGGCCAGGCTGGACTGCGGGCGGCCGGTCATGGCCACCAGCGGATTGCCCTGGCGCTTGAGCGCTGGGACGATGGTCAGGATCTCGTCGCTTTCGCCGGAGTTGGACAGCGCCAGCACCACGTCGGCGTCGGTGACCATGCCCAGGTCGCCATGGCTGGCCTCACCCGGGTGCAGGAAGAAGGCCGGGGTGCCGGTCGAGGCCAGGGTGGCGGCGATCTTGGTGGCGATGTGGCCGGACTTGCCCATGCCGGTGCAGACCACCCGGCCCGTGCAGCCCAGCAGCAGGCGGCAGGCGGCCGCGAAGTCGGGGCCGATCCGGTCGTGCAGGGCCTGCAGGGCCCGGGTTTCGACTTCCAGCACCCGGCGGCCGCTGGCGGTGAAGTCGCTGTCGGGGAGCGGGGAGGGGTTCAGGCTCATGGCTACGGCCGGGGGCGCTGGAGGTTAGAATGGCCGGCATTCTAACGTCTGCCCGGCTTCCGCCGAGGCCGGACCCTCCGCGACCGATTCCATGACGCCCGATACCATCCGCCACCTGATCGAGGCCGGCCTGCCCGGCGCCTCCGCCGATGTCCGCGGCGACGACGGCGTGCACTTCGAAGCCACCGTCGTCTGCGCCGCCTTTGCCGGCAAGTTGCCGCTGGCCCGGCACCGGATGGTCTACGCCACCCTGGGCGAGCGGATGGGCGGCGAGATCCACGCGCTGTCGCTGCGCACCCTCACGCCCGAAGAAGCGGCCGGGGCGGGCTGAGGCGGACCATGGCGAAAATCGTCATCACCGGCGGCGAGCCGCTCCAGGGCGAGGTGCAGATTTCCGGCGCCAAGAACGCCGTGCTGCCCATTCTGGCCGCCACATTGCTGGCTGACGGGCCGATCTCGATCGGCAACGTCCCGCACCTGCACGACGTCACCACGACCATGGAGCTGTTAGGCGCCATGGGCGT
The DNA here is from genome assembly GCF_008386465.1 of Arenimonas fontis. Taxonomy (GTDB): domain Bacteria; phylum Pseudomonadota; class Gammaproteobacteria; order Xanthomonadales; family Xanthomonadaceae; genus Arenimonas; species Arenimonas fontis. Next base: position 65,274 of record NZ_VUOD01000004.1, on the reverse strand, counting down.
GCAGCTGATGGTGGACGAAAAGCTCACCATCACCGCCGACCCGCGCTTCATCACTTCCACCGTGGCGCCCTACGAACTGGTCAAGACCATGCGCGCCTCGATCCTGGTGCTGGGACCGCTGGTGGCGCGTTTTGGCCATGCCGAGGTGTCGCTGCCTGGCGGCTGCGCCATCGGATCCCGCCCGGTCGAGCAACACATCCGCGGCCTGCAGGCCCTGGGCGCCGAGGTCATGGTGGAGAACGGCTTCATCAAGGCCCGGGCCGAACGCCTGCGCGGCGGCCGTTACGTGTTCGATCTGGTCACCGTCACCGGCACCGAGAACGTGATGATGGCGGCGACCCTGGCACGGGGCACCACGGTGCTGGAGAACTGCGCCATGGAGCCGGAGGTGGTGGACCTGGCCAACTGCCTGGTGCGCATGGGCGCGAAGATCGAAGGCGCCGGCACCAACCGCATCGTCGTGCAGGGGGTGGAGCGGCTCGAAGGCGTGCATTACGACGTGCTGCCCGATCGCATCGAAACCGGCACCTTCCTGGTCGCCGGCGCCATGACCGGCGGCCGGGTGGTGGCCCGCCGGACCCGCGCCGACATCCTCGACGCGGTGCTGGTGAAGCTCGAGGAGGCTGGGGCGCACGTGAATGTGCAAGCGGACGCCATCGAGGTGGACATGCGCGGTCGTCGGCCGAAGGCGGTCAGCCTGACCACCGCGCCCTATCCGGCCTTTCCCACCGACATGCAGGCCCAGTTCGCCGCGCTGAACACCATCGCCGAAGGCGTGGGCGTGATCACCGAGACCATCTTCGAGAACCGCTTCATGCACCTCAACGAACTGCAACGGCTGGGCGCCGACCTGCGCGTGGAGGGCAACACGGCCATCATCCGCGGCGTGGAGAAGATGACCGGCGCGCCGATCATGGCCACCGATCTGCGCGCATCGGCCTCGCTGGTGCTTGCCGGGCTGGTGGCGAAGGGCGAAACGGTCGTGGACCGCATCTATCACATAGACCGCGGCTACGAGAACATCGAGGAGAAGCTCGGTTCCCTCGGCGCTAAGATCCGCCGCTTGCCGAGCTGAGCCTCACGTGTCGGCGGCCGGCTTCCGGCGTCGGCGCTCAGTCGCCGCGGAGCCGGGCGATGCGCATGTCCACGACTTCGCCGTCTTCCTCGTACTGCTTGATCCGCAGCGGCAGCCAGCCGTGCTCGCGGGCGAACCACATCCTGGTGAGGCGGCCGCCGTCGCGGTCGCCGCGCTCCACCCTTACCGCCCGCAGCTCGCCGATCGCCGTGCGCAGGCGGACCCGGGCGGCAAAACGGTAGTCCTGTTGCTCCAGGGAGCCGCGGCTGGCCACCGGCAGGCCCAGTGTTCCGGTTTCCCTGCCATTCTCCAGCGCAGCCATCAGTGCCGCTGCCACGGCCTGTCTGTCCAGTACGCCCGGGCGGTAGGGCAGGTCCATCCGCTGCTCCTTCCAGGCACTGCGCACGACCCGTCCGGCCGCGTCCACCCGCAGCGATTCCTGCCGTTCCTTCCAGGCGGCCTTCTGCCGCATCGTGTACTCGATCGTTTCGAAGCCCCGGCCGGTCCAGGCCAGCAGCGAGCGTTCCTCGCGCCGGACGCCGGCAAGCCCGGCCAGGCCGCCGGCGGCCTCGCTGCGGGTGAGCATTTCCCAGCGGCCATCCGGCAGGCGGCGCAGGCCGATGCTGCCCTGACCGACCCTGGCGCCGTTGCGGTAGACGTCGTAGTCCGCCTGGAAGGCTTGCGGCGCAGTGGCCGCGGGCGCCGTCGTCGGCAGCAGCATGACCAGGGCGAGCAGGGCGGTCGCAAGTCCGTGCATGGCTCAGTCTCCGTGCAGGTGGTTGTCGTCGCCCAGCCGCAGCGGGCGCCGAAGCGGCACGCCGTCCAGGCGCGGGCATTCGGTATCCGGCTGCAGGCGCCCTTCGGCGATCAGGCCGACGCAGGCGCTGAGCAGGGCGTGCTCGCGCGGCAGCAACCGGGCCGCCAGCGAAGCCGGATCGTCGCCCGGGCGGACGGCGATGCGCACCTGCGCCAGCACCGGGCCGGCGTCCAGGGCCGGGATGACCACGTGCACGCTGGCGCCGTGTTCGCGATCGCCGGCGGCCAGGACCCGGGCATGTGTATCCAGGCCAGGGTGGTGCGGCAGCAGCGAGGGGTGGATGTTGATCATTCGGGGCATGAACCTGCGCACGGCATCTTCGCCGATGATGCGCAGGTATCCGGCGCAGACGATGAGGTCGGGCTGAACGGCGGCCACCTCGCTGAACAGTGCTTCATCATGCGCCGCCCGCGAGGCGAAGCCGCGCGGCGACACCGCGACCGCCGGCAGACCGGCGGCGCGGGCCAGGTCCAGGGCCCGGCAGCCCGGCCGGTCGGAGAACACGCCGACGACCCCGGCATGGACGCGGCCGCCGGCGATGGCATCCAGCAGGGCCCGAAGATTGCTACCGCGGCCGGAGGCCAGGACGGCGATGCGGAAGTCGCGCATCGTCCTCAGTGTTTGCGCACGACGGCGTAGCGGGCCAGGCCGCGCATGGCCTGCAGCCATTCGCTCTCCGGCAGGCCGTCCAGGCTGCGTTCGGCCAGGCCGGCGAAGTGCAGGGCACGTTCCTGGCTGTAGCCGATGCCGCCACTGGCGCCGATCGCGGCCAGCACCTCGGGCATGGCGCTGCTGTCGCCCGTTTCGACGATTTGCCGCAAGCGGGCCCGCAGGCCGGCTTCGCTGTGGGCCATGGCGTGGATCAGCGGCAGGGTGGCCTTGCCCTCGGCGAGATCGTCGCCCAGGTTCTTGCCCAGGTCGGCGCTGTCGGCGGTGTAGTCCAGCACGTCGTCGGCGATCTGGAAGGCCAGACCCAGGTTCAGGCCGTAGTCGTGCAGGCGCCGCTGCTCCGCCTCGCCGGCACCGGCGAGCAGGGCGCCCAGGCGGGTCGCGGCAGCGAACAGTACCGCGGTCTTGCGTTCGATCACCCGCAGGTAGGCGGCCTCGTCCGTGTCGGGATTGTTGACGTGCAGCAGTTGCAGCACTTCGCCCTCGGCGATGCGGTTGGTGGTGTCGGCCAGCACGGCCATCACCGGCATCGAATCCAGTTCCACCATCAGCTGGAAACTGCGCGAATAGAGGAAATCACCGACCAGCACGCTGGCGGCGTTGCCCCACAGGGCGTTGGCGGTCTTGCGGCCGCGGCGCAGATCGGATTCGTCCACCACGTCGTCGTGCAGCAGGGTGGAGGTGTGGATGAACTCGATGATCGCCGCCAGTTGGTGCACGGCCGGACCGCCGCCGCCCAGGGTGCGTGCCGCCAGGATCGCCAGCATCGGCCGCAGCCGCTTGCCGCCGGCGGCGATGATGTGCTCGGAGACCTGGTTGATAAGGACGACATCGGAGGCGAGCCGGCGCCGGATGAGGTCGTTGACCGCCGCCATGTCGGCGGCGACCAGCTCTTGGATGTCGGCGAAACCGGCGGCGGGGCTGTGCTGGGCATCGGGCATGGCGCGGATTATAGGCCGCGCGCCGGCCGGTCCGGGCTTGGCGCGCATTCGGGTAGGACAAGCGCGCGCCTTGGCGGCTCCGGCGACCGTGCCGTTTCCCAGGAGCCGGCGCAACGGCTACCCTAGGCGCCTTCCCGAGAGTCGGCTACGTAAGGACGAGCGCAATGGCCAGAGGCGTGAACAAGGTCATCCTGGTGGGCAACCTGGGCAATGACCCCGACGTTAAATACACCCAGGGTGGCATGGCCGTGACCACGCTCAGCCTGGCCACCACCAGCGTGCGCAAGGACCGTGACGGGAACACCCAGGAGCGCACCGAGTGGCACCGGGTGAAGCTGTTCGGCAAGCTCGGCGAGATCGCCGGCGAGTACCTGAAGAAGGGCCGCCAGGTCTATATCGAGGGCTCGATCCGCTACGACAAGTTCACCGGTCAGGACGGCCAGGAGCGCTACATTACCGAGATCATCGCCGACGAGATGCAGATGCTCGGTGGCCCGGGCGGCGAGGGCGGCGAGCGGCCCGGGCGTTCCGGCGGAGGCGAGCGATACGGCCGCGGTGGAGGCGAGCGTGGCGGGCCCGGGCCGGGGCGGGGCGGCCAGGAGCGGTCGGCGCCGGCCCAGCGCAACGAGGAACCCTTCCCGGATGACGACATTCCCTTCTGAGCTCGTCGCCAACCCGTTGCGTTAGCGACAACGATACGTAGCAACTGCCCGTATTGTTGCTAAATCATAGCTAATTATCATGGTGACCATCCGACTTTCCCGGTGGCGCCATGAACGATCTGCCTGCCTTTTTCCTGCGCCTGGGCTTGGCCGGCATTCTTGCCGACCGGGGCCTGGCCGGTCTGGCCGGCGCTGCCGCCCTGACGGTGGCCCTGCCGTCCGTTCTGGCCATGCTGGCTGCGCTGGCCTTGCTTGTCGGTTATCAGGTCCGTGCGCTGGCGCTGGCGGCGGGCCTGTTGGCACTGGTCCAGGCCATGTCCATGCCCTGGGACTTCCGTACCGCCCTGGCGGGGCTGCCGGTCGCGGGGCATCTGTTGACGGCGGTCGGATTGCTGGCCCTGGCCCTGCTGGGGCCCGGCGGCTTCAGCCTGGACGCATGGCTGCGCCGGCGTCTGCTGCGCAGGCTGGAATGCGGCTGCGCCATGGACGGCGCCTTCACGACCGCCCGGTCAGGCTGGGGTCAGCGCCTGGCCGATGCCTGCGTCGAAGCCCGCCTTAGGCACATGCCCGCCGTGTTGCGCTGGCTGCGCTCCCCGGGAACCGGGCCGGATCCGGACCAATTCCATTACCGTTCGTGAGGTGAACCATGGACAAGCTCGATCTCGCCGTCATCGTCGGTTCCAACCGCCGTGAGTCGATCAATCGCCGCCTGGCCCGGGCCCTGGTCCGCCTGGCCGGCGACCGGGTCCAGGCCCGGTTCATCCGCATTGACGACCTGCCGATCTACAACCAGGACCTCGAGCCCGGCCGCACGCCGGAGGTCCACCGCTTCACCGCCGAGCTGGCGAGGGCCGAGGCCATCCTGATAGTGACGCCGGAGCACAACCGATCGATCCCGGCGGTGCTCAAGAACGCCATCGACTGGGGTTCGAAGCCGGCCGACCGCAACGTCTGGCGTGACAAGGTGGTCGCCATCACCGGCGCCTCGCCCGGCGCCATCGGCACTGCCGTGGGCCAGCAGCACCTGCGGCAGGTGCTCGGCGCCCTCGGCGCGCTGGTGGTGGGGGGCGAGGCCTACGTCAGCTTCAAGCCTGACCTGGTGGAGGCGGACGATCGCATTGCGGTCGAGGCTACCCGCGAATTCCTCGGGCAGTGGCTGGACCGGTTTCTCGGGGTCGCCAGCCGGATGCGCCCGCTCAGGGCCGTCGCCTGAGCACGGCCTGGCGCCGGCAGGCCTTCGGTCCTGTTCGCGGCTGGACGCTCCCGGGAGTGGATGGAACAATGGCCGCGCCTGAGCACATGGCGCGGCCGGCCGGTCGGGCGGCGCATGCCGCTCCCGCGGGCGGTCCGGCGCCCGACGAGGGGAATGGATGCGGACCTGGCTGGTCACCGGCGGCGCCGGTTTCATAGGCGGCAACTTCGTCCTGGACGCGGTGGCCTCCGGCGTGCGCGTGGTCAACCTGGACGCGCTGACCTATGCGGGCAACCTCGACACCCTGGCCCCGCTACAGGGCCATCCGGCGCACGTCTTCGTGCACGGCGACATCGGCGACCGCACCCTGGTGACGCGCCTGCTTGCCGAGCACCGGCCCTCGGCCATCCTCAACTTCGCCGCCGAGAGCCACGTGGACCGTTCCATAGACGGCCCGGCCGCGTTCGTCCGGACCAACGTGGTCGGCACCCTGAACCTGCTGGAGTGCGCCCGCGACTACTGGCGTTCGCTGGAGGGCGAGGCGCGCGAGGGTTTCCGTTTCCTGCACGTCTCCACCGACGAGGTCTACGGCTCGCTGGGCGAGACCGGCAGGTTCACCGAGGAAACGCCGTACGCGCCGAACTCGCCGTACTCGGCCTCCAAGGCCGCCTCCGACCACCTGGTACGGGCCTTCCACCACACCTACGGGCTGCCGGTGCTGACCACCAACTGCTCGAACAACTACGGGCCCTACCAGTTTCCCGAGAAGCTGATCCCGCTGGTGATCCAGAAAGCGCTGGCCGGCGAGCCGCTGCCGGTGTACGGCGACGGCAAGAACGTGCGCGACTGGCTCTACGTCAAGGACCACTGCGCCGCCATCCGCCGGGTGCTGGAGGCAGGCCGGATCGGCGAGACCTACAACGTCGGTGGCGACGCCGAACGGCAGAACATCGAGGTGGTGAAGGCGGTATGCGCGCTGATCGACCGGCGCCGTCCGCGCCAGGACGGGCAGCCGCGCGAATCGCAGATCACCTTCGTCAGGGACCGCCCCGGCCACGACCGCCGTTATGCCATCGACGCCTCCAAGCTCAAGCGCGAGCTGGGCTGGGCGCCGACGGTGAGCTTCGAGCAGGGCCTGGCGGCCACCGTGGACTGGTATCTGGACCATGCCGATTGGGTGGCCCGGGTGCTGGACGGAAGCTACCGGCTGGAACGTATCGGCATGGGGGCCTGACATGGCGCGCAAGGGCATCATCCTGGCCGGCGGCTCCGGCACCCGGCTTTATCCGATAACCCAGGCGGTCAGCAAGCAGCTGCTGCCCGTGTACGACAAGCCGATGATCTATTACCCGCTCAGCGTGCTCATGCTGGCGGGCATCCGCGAGGTGCTGGTGATCAACACGCCGCACGAGCAGGAACTGTTCCGCCGCCTGCTCGGCGACGGCAGCCGCTGGGGGATGGACATCCGCTATGCCGTGCAGCCCAGCCCGGACGGCCTGGCCCAGGCTTTCCTGATCGGCCGCGAATTCCTCGCCGGGCAGCCCAGCTGCCTGGTGCTGGGCGACAACATCTTCCACGGCACCGGCCTGACCGGCCTTCTGCGCAAGGCCGATGCCCGACAGCAGGGCGCCACGGTGTTCGGCTATCGGGTCCGCGATCCGGAACGTTACGGCGTGGCGGAATTCGACGCCGACGGTCGCGTGATCGGCATCGAGGAGAAGCCGGCCCGGCCGCGGTCGAACTACGCGATCACCGGCCTGTACTTCTACGACGGTCGGGCGCCGGAGTTCGCCGCCGGGCTAGAGCCGTCGGCCCGCGGCGAGCTGGAGATCACCGACCTCAACCGCTGTTACCTGGACGAGGGCTCCCTGCACCTGGAGCAGCTGGGGCGCGGCTACGCATGGCTGGACACCGGCACCCACGGCAGCCTGCTGGAAGCGGCGAACTTCATCGAGACCATCGAGGCGCGCCAGGGCCTGCGGGTCTGCTGCCCGGAGGAAATCGCCTGGAGCAATGGCTGGATCAACGATGAGCAGCTACTGGCGCTGGCCAGGCCGCTGGCCAAGAGCGGCTACGGCGATTATCTGCTGGGCCTGGTCAGGCGCGAGGCGGGACCGTGAAGCGGATCGAAACCGGCCTGGCGGATTGCGTGGCGTTCGAGCCGGCGCTGTTCGAAGATGCCCGCGGTTGCTTTTTCGAAGCCTGGAGCCGGGATGCGCTGGCGGCGCAGGGGCTGGACACGAGCTTCGTCCAGGGCAACGTCTCGCGTTCGGTCCACGGCGTGCTGCGCGGCCTGCACTACCAGTGGCCGGGACCGCAGGGCAAGTACGTCAGTGTGCTGGAAGGCGAGGTCTGGGACGTGGCGGTGGATATCCGTCGCGGCTCGCCCACTTTCGGGCAGTGGACCGCGGTGGTGCTGAGTGCGGAGAACCGGCGTCACTTCTGGATTCCCGAGGGCTTCGCCCACGGCTTCGTGGTGCTGTCCGACAGCGCCCTGGTGAGCTACCTGGTCACCGCGCCCTATGATCGCGTCGCCGATGCCGGCATTCGCTGGAACGACGCCCGCCTGGGCATCGACTGGCCGGTATCCAGGCCGCTGCTGTCGGAGAAGGACGCCAAGGCACCCTTCCTGGACGAGGTGCCCGAGGACAGGCTGCCGGTGTACGCGGCATGAGGATCCTGCTGCTGGGCGCCGACGGCCAGCTCGGCACGGAGTTGCGGCGCCGCCTGGCGGGCCTGGGCAAGGTGGTGGCCGGCACGCTGTCCGGCCGGCTTCCGGATGGAGAGGCCTGCGAAGCGGTGGACCTGACTCGGCCGGAAGCATTGCCTGCCCTGGTCGCGCGGGTGGCGCCGGCGCTGGTGGTCAATGCCGCCGCCTACACCCAGGTGGACCTGGCCGAACGGGAGCCGGAGCTGGCCTTCGCGATCAACGCGGAGGCGCCCGGGCTGCTGGCCAGGGCCTGCAGCGCCGCCGGTGTCCCGCTGGTGCATTTCTCCACGGACTATGTGTTCGACGGGCAGGGCAGCCGCCCCTGGCGCGAGGACGACCCGGCCCGCCCGCTGGGCGTTTACGGCGCCAGCAAGCTGGCCGGCGAGCAGGCGGTGCTGGCGGCGGACGCCCGACACCTGGTGTTCCGCCTGTGCTGGGTGTATGCCGCGCACGGCCACAATTTCCTGCGCACCATGCTGCGCCTGGCCGGCGAGCGCGAACGGCTGCGCGTGGTGAACGACCAGCGCGGCGCGCCGACGCCGGCGCACTGGATCGCCGACGTCGTGGCGAAGGTGCTGGCGGCCGGGCATGAGCGCGGCGGGCCCTATCATCTCGCTGCCGCCGGCGAGTGCAGCTGGTACGAGTTCGCCTGCGCCATCTTCGAAGGCGCGGTGGCGCGTGGCCTGCTGGCCAGGGCGCCGCAGGTCGAGGCCATCAGCACGGCGGACTATCCGACGCCGGCCCGCCGGCCGGCCTGGTCGCGCCTGGACTGCAGCCGCCTGGCCAGGGATTTCGGCCTGGCCCTGCCGGACTGGCGGCAGGGCCTGGACGAGGTGCTGGACCGGCTCAGCCGCGCGTCAGCCGCCTGAGCGCCGGCGTCAGCAGGAACATCAGCAGGCCCGCCGCCAGGCCGATCCACATCATGTCGGTGAACACCTCGGCGTAGACGGCCAGGGACTTGGCGACGCTGAAGCTGCCGTCGGCCTCCGGCTCGACCGCCGCCCAGGTGCCCATGCGTCCGGCGATGATTTCGCCGAAGGCCGAGAACAGGAACCAGGCGCCCATCATCAGGCCGACCGCGCGCGGGATCGACAGCGAGGTCACTGCCGACAGGCCCACCGGCGACAGCACCATCTCGCCCAGCACCAGCACGAAATACGCCGCCACCATCCACCACAGGCTGACCAGGCCGCCCTCGCCCGGGTTGGCGGCGGCGAAGGCCAGCACGCCGAAGGCCAGGCCGCAGAACACCAGGCCCCAGGCGAACTTGGCCGGATAACTCGGGTTCAGGCCGGCCTTGTCCAGGCGCGGCCACAGCCAGGCGAAGACCGGGCTGAGCGCGATCACGAACAGCGCGCCCAGGGCCGTGGTCTGGCCGGCCGTCCACTCGATGCCGAAGGTAGTGCGGTCCATGGCGCGCTCGGCCATGGCCACCCAGGGCCCGTAGGTTTGCTCGTACAGGCCCCAGAACAGGGCCGAGATCACGATCAGCACCATCAGCACGATCATCCGGCCACGCTCCACCGGCGTGATGCCGGACATCAGCAGACGGATGAACCAGACGAACAGGCCCAGGCCGAGCACCACCGCCACCACCTCGGTCAGGGTGACCTCATGGCCGCCGAACACCTCGCCAAGGAAGCCGAAGTCGATGCGGGTCTGCAGGATCCACCAGACCGCCGCCACCGTGGCCAGGCCGGCCAGGTAGATCAGCGATTCCCGGCTGAACGGTCCGAACACCCGGCTCCGCAGCCGCTCCGGCTCGGCCGGCTCGGCCTGGCCCAGCAGGTGCTCGCGGCCCCAGACGAACTGCAGCAGGCCCAGCAGCATCATCAGGCCGGCCAGGCCGAAACCGTAGCCCCAGCCGATCCGTTCGCCGACGTAGCCGACGATCAGCGAGGCGGCGAAGGCGCCGACGTTGATACCCATGTAGAAGATGGTGAAGCCGGAATCACGGCGGGGATCGGTATCGGCGTACAGCCGGCCGACGATCGTGGAGATGTTGGGCTTGAGAAAGCCGACACCCACCGCGATCAGCGCCAGCGATGCATACATCACCTGCACTGCGAACACGTCCTGCTGCGCCTGCCCCTGCAGGCCGGCGGCCGCCTGTCCGGTATAGGCCATTCCGAACTGGCCCAGCACCAGCAGCAGGCCGCCGAATACCACTGCCTTGCGCATGCCGAGGTACTTGTCGGCCAGGGCGCCGCCGAGCAGTGGCAGGGCGTAGGCCAGGCCGGCGTAGGTGCCCAGCAGCAGGTAGCCGTAGTGGTCGCTGAACAGGTGGTGCTTGGTCAGATAGAGGAACAGCAGCGCCTTCATCCCGTAGAAGGAGAAGCGCTCCCACATCTCGGTCAGGAAACAGACGAACAGGCCCTTGGGGTGGCCCAGCAACTGCGCCCCGGCCGGGGGCAGGGTGGTGGCGTGATTCACGTTCCGGCTCCGTGGAAGGACGGGGGAGTATAGCCACGCTGGTCGCCGGCTTTGCCCGCCATGGCGGGGCGGCCTACCATTGGCACTCTCTTCGCGACGAGGATCCCTCCCTCATGTTCCTGCGCCCCCGCCTGCTCATGCTGCTCCTGTCGGCCTTGCTGGCCGGCCCGGTCCTGGCCGCCAGGCCCTTCGACGTCCGCGACCTGGTCACCCTGGAACGGGTGTCCTCGCCCACCCTGTCGCCGGACGGGCGCAGGCTGGTGGTGGCGGTGCGGCAGACGGACTTCGAGGCCAACAAGGCCAGCACCGGCCTGTGGATCGAGGATCTGTGGGCGCGGGATGCGGCGCCGCCGGTGCGTTTCACCCCGGAGGGCTTCAACGTCAACAGCCCGGCTTTCTCGCCGGATGCCGCCCATGTTTATTTCCTGTCGGCCAAGTCCGGTTCGCAGCAGCTCTGGCGCCAGGCCGTGGCCGGTGGTGAACCGGTGCAGGTGACCGACTTCCCGCTGGACGTGGGCAGCTACAAGCTGTCGCCCGACGGTCGCCAGGTGGCACTCAGCATGGAGGTGTTCACCGACTGCGCCGACCTGGCCTGTACCCGGGCCAGGCTGGACGAGCGCGCCGCCGCCAAGGCCACCGGCAGGATCCATGACCAGCTTTTCGTGCGGCATTGGGACACCTGGGCCGACGGTCGCCGCAACCAGCTGTTCGTGGCCGCGCTGGGCGAAGACGGCAAGGCCGCCGGCGAGCCGGTGCGGGTCAGCGCCGGAGTGGAAGGCGACATCCCGAGCAAGCCCTTCGGTGATGCCGGCGAGTACGCCTGGGCACCGGATGGGCAGTCGCTGGTGTTCGCCGCCCGCCTGGGCAACCGCGAGGAGGCCTGGTCCACCAACTTCGACCTGTACCGGGCCTGGGTGCGGGCCCGTCGCGCGCCGCAGAACCTGACCGCGGACAACCTGGCCATGGACACCGGCCCGGTGTTCAGCGGCGATGGCCGCACGCTCTATTACCGGGCCATGAAGCGTCCCGGCTTCGAAGCCGACCGCCTGGCCCTGATGGCCATGGACCTGCGCAGCGGCAAGGTGCGCGAGATCGCCCCGGACTGGGACCGCAGCGCCGACGGCATCAGGCTCTCGGCCGACGGCAAGGCCATCTACACCACCGCCTACGACCTGGGCACGCATCCGCTGTTCCGCGTGGACATCGCCAGCGGCGAGGTGACCAAGGTGGTGCCGGGCGGCAGCATCGGCGGCTTCGACCTGGCCGGCGACACCCTGGCCTATACCCTGGACAACCTGAAGACGCCGGCTCAGGCCTTCGTGGCGCGGGCCGACGGCAGCCAGCCGCGCCAGGTGACCCGCAACAACGAGGAGAAACTGGCCGGCCTTGCCTTCGGCGACTACGAGCAGTTCAGCTTCGCCGGCTGGAATGGCGAAACGGTGTATGGCTACGTGGTCAAGCCGGCCAACTACGAGCCGGGGAAGAAGTATCCGGTCGCCTTCCTGATCCACGGTGGTCCCCAGGGCAGCTTCGGCGACAACTTCCACTACCGCTGGAACCCGCAGACCTATGCCGGCCAGGGTTTCGCGGCGGTGATGATCGACTTCCACGGCTCGGTCGGCTACGGCCAGGCCTTCACCGACTCGATCTCGCAGGACTGGGGCGGCAAGCCGCTGGAGGACCTGCAGAAGGGATGGACCGCGGCGCTGCAGAAGTACGACTTCCTCGACGGCGGGCGCGCCTGTGCCCTGGGTGGCAGCTACGGCGGCTACATGGTGGCCTGGATCGCCGGCAACTGGCCGGACGGCTTCGACTGCCTGGTCAACCACGCCGGCGTGGTCGACACCCGCATCATGGGTTTCAACACCGAGGAGCTGTGGTTCACCGAGTGGGAGAACGGCGGCACCCCGGTGCAGGTTCCGGAGAACTACGAGAAGTTCAATCCCATCAACCACGTCGGCAGGTGGAAGGCGCCGATGCTGGTCATCCACGGCCAGCTCGACTACCGGGTGCTGGTGGAGCAGGGCCTGGCGGCGTTCTCCGCCGCGCAGCGCCAGGGCGTGCCTAGCCGGCTGCTGTATTTCCCGGACGAGAACCACTGGATCCTCAAGCCGCACAACAGTGTGCTCTGGCACGACACCGTCAATGCCTGGCTGAAGCACTGGACGGCGGAACGGGCGGAGTGACCGGGCCATGAGCGGATCCGGCGCCGGAGCCGTCGCCTTCGACCTGGAGCGATTGCGGCGCAGTTGCGCCTCCTGTTCCCTGCACGTGCTCTGCCTGCCGGCGGGCATCGGCGGCGAGGACCTGCACCGGCTCGAGGAAATCGTGCGCAGCCGCCGGCCCCTGGCCCGCGGCGAGCATCTGTACCGGGTCGGCCAGGGCATGTCGGCGCTGTACGTGGCCCGCGAGGGCGCCTTCAAGACCGTGGCCCTGGACAGCGAGGGCGAGGAGCAGGTGGTGGGATTCCACCTGCCCGGCGAGCTGATGGGCCTGGACGGCATGGGCCGCGGCCGGCACGGCTGCGACTCGGTGGCGCTGACCCAGGCCACCGTCTGCGAGATACCGATGAGCAAGCTGGAGGAAATCTGCGGCGAGGTGCCGGGGCTGGGCCATCAGCTGTTGCGGATCATCGGCCAGGGCATCAATCGCGACCAGAGTCATCTGGAAATGCTGGGCCGCAAGCAGGCCCAGGAGCGGGTGGCCCTGTTCCTGCACGGCCTGTCCGAGCGTTATCGCCTGCTCGGCCTGCCGGGCGACATGTTCACCCTGCCGATGAGTCGGGAGGACATCGCCAGCTACCTCGGCCTGGTCATAGAGACCGTCAGCCGGACACTGACGCGCCTGCAGGACGAGGGCGTGATCGCGGTACGCGGGCGCAAGCTGCGCATCCTCGACCGCGAGCGGCTGGACGCGCTGGTGCATGCGCCGGCGACGCCCGCCAGGCCACACCAGGCCGGCAGGGGCTGAGCCGCTCAGATCGAGCGGCAGCCCATCGCCTCGAGCACGGCGTGGATGGCGGGTTGTCCCGCCAGCCAGGGCGCGGCCATGGTCGTCAGCCCGGCCAGGCCGACCAGGGTCGCCGCAGCGGCCCGGCCACCGCGGCGCGAGAGCAGACCCCCCAGGCGCGCACCGCTCCAGGTCACCGGCACCATCGTCGCCAACGTGCCCAGGCCGAAGGCCAGCATCAGCAGACCGCCATGCAGGGCGCTGGCCTCCAGCCACGCCGCCGCCAGCACCGTCGTGGAAAGACCGCAGGGGAGCCAGCCCCAGAACAGACCCTGCAGCCAGGGCCGCAAGGGCCCGGCGGCCGGTACCAGCCGCTGCTGCAGTGGCCGTAGCCAACGCCATGCCAAGGCGCTGCCGCGGGCCAGGAACCCCAGCTTCTCCGGCCAGAGCAGGCGCAAGGCCACCATTACCAGCAGCAGTCCCAGGCCCACCCGCAGCGCCGTCGCCAGGCCGTCCACCCGTGCCACCGCCAGCAAGCCGCCGCCCAGGCCGCCGACGATGGTGCCGGCCAGGGTGTAGCCCAGCACGCGGCCGGCGTTGAGGGTGAGGGCATGGCCCAGGCCGGGCCCGCCCGACTGCGCCGACAGGCCGACCGCGATGCCCCCGCACATGGCCAGGCAGTGCACGCCGCCGAGCAGGCCGGTGAGCAAGGCGGCGCCGAGGGTCAGCAGGTCGATCGGCATGCGGATTCAGTCGCGGTCGCGCGGCGGCGGTGCCGGCCGGTCGTCGTCGCGCAGCATGTCCAGCGGCGGCGTATCCAGGTCGTCGAACTGGCCGCGCCGTACCGCCCAGACGAAGGCGCCGATGGCGGCGGCCAGCAGCAGCAGCGAGATCGGGATCAGGAACAGCAGGATGGTCATGCGGACTCCGCGGGCAGGCGGCCCAGGCGCAAGGCGTTGCCGGTGACCAGCAGCGAGGACGCGGCCATGCCCAGCGCGGCCAGGCCCGGACTCACCCAGCCCAGCGCGGCGAAAGGCAGGGCGAGCAGATTGTAGGCCATGGCCCAGACCAGGTTCTGATGGATGACGCGGCGGTTGCGCCGGGCCAGAAGCACGGCCTGCGGCACCCGGTCCAGGCGTGTGCCGGTCAGCACCAGGTCGGCAGCGCGATGGGCCAGCGGCGCGCCGCCGGCCATGGCGACGGAGACGTCGGCCCCGGCCAGCACCGGCGCGTCGTTGATGCCGTCGCCCAGCATCAGCACGCGATGGCCGGCTCGTTGCAGGTCGCGTACGCGCGCCAGTTTGCCTTCCGGCGAGAGGCGGTGCGCATGTTCAGCGATGCCGACCGCCGCCGCCGCCTCGGACACCGGCGTGGCCGCATCGCCGCTCAGCAGCACGGGCCTCAGCCCCAGCCGGCGCAGCCCGGCCACGGTGTCGGCGGCGTCCGGCCGCAGCCTGTCGGCGACGTCGAAGCGCGCCAGGGCCTGGCGGCCGTCGCCCAGCCAGAGCGCACCGTCGTCGTCGCGGCCGGCGGCGAAATCGGCCCGGCCCAGGCGAAGCAGGCGGCCGGCCACGCGTCCTTCGACGCCCAGGCCCGGATGCGCCTGCAGGTCTTCGGTGGCGGCCGTGCCCGTGCCGAAGGCGTGCGCCAGCGGATGCCCGGCGCCGTGTTCCAGGGCGGCGGCCAGGGACAGGACGGCCTCGCGCCCTTCCGCGCCGAAGCACTGCACGTCGTGCAGCTCCGGTTGGCCCAGGGTCAGGGTGCCGGTCTTGTCGAAGACCACGATGTCGGCATCGGCCAGGGCGTCCAGGCCATCCGGCCGCAGCGCCAGCACGCCCAGCCGCGCCAGCGCGCCGTGCGCGGTGGCCAGGGCCGTCGGCACCGCCAGCGACAGCGCGCAGGGGCAGCTGACCACCAGCACCGCCAGCGCAACCTCGAAGGCGCGCTCCGGCTGGACCTTCCACCAGACCAGGCCGGCGACCAGGGCCGCCGCGAACAGGAAGAGCACGAAGCGCATGGATACCGCCTCGGCCAGGCGCGCCAGCCGCGGCCGCTGCGCCTGTGCCTGCTCCACCGCGCGCGCGAGCTGCGACAGGCGGGTGTCGGCACCGGTGCGCAGTACGCGCAGCCAGCAGGCGCTCTCGCGGCAGGTCGAACCGGCATACACGGTATCGCCGGCCCGGCGAGGCACCGGCACCGGTTCGCCGGTGAGCAGCGATTCGTCGAAGCTGGCCGCCGACTCCAGCTCGCCGTCGGCCGGTACGGCTTCGCCGACGCCGACGCGCACACGATCGCCGGCCCGCAGGGTGGCCGCAGGCACCTGTTCGAGGCCTTCGCCGCCTTCGCGCCAGGCAAGGGCCGGCTGGGCGCGGGCCAGAGTATCCAGGCGGGCGCTGGCCTTGCGTCTGGCCATGCGTTCCAGGAACCGCGCCGCGAGCAGGAAGAACACGAACATCACCGCCGCGTCGAACCACACATGCGTGCCGCCGCGCAGGGTCTCGGCCAGGCTGGCGAAATACGCCAGCAGCACCGAACTGGCCACCAGGGTGTCCATGCCGGGCCGGCGCAGGCGCAGCTCGCGTGCCATGCCCGCGAGGAAGGGCCAGCCGGAGTAGAACACCACCGGCGTGCTGGTGAGGAAGCTGAGCCAGCGGAAGAAGTCCCGTGTGGCAGTCGGCATCTGCCCGGCGGTGTCCAGGTAGAGGGCCTCGGAGAACATCATGGCCTGGGTGGCGCCGAGCGCGGCCACGCCGAGGCGGGCGATCAGGCGGTTGCGTTCGCGCCGGCGCTCGCGCTCGGCCTGCTCGCCGCGGGCCAGGTGCGGGCGGTAGCCGAGGGCTGCCAGGCGTTGCAGCAGGACCGACAGCCGGGTTCGGGAAGGATCCCAGGCCAGGCGAACCCGGCCGGTGACCGCATTGGCGCTGACCTCGTGCAGGCCGGGCTCGCGTTGCAGGGCACGGTCGATCAGCCAGGCGCAGGCGGCGCAGTGCATGCCTTCGACGACGACGGTGATGCGGTCGCCGTCACTGCCGTGCTCGACGTGGCCGGCCTGGACGTCCTCGCGGTCCCAGCTGCGATAGTCGGCGACGGCCTCGTCCACTTTCGCGCCCGGCGCCTGCCGCAGCCGGTAGTAGTCGTCCAGGCCGGCGTCGCGGATCCAGGCGGCGGCGGCCGCGCAGCCGTTGCAGCACATGGCGCGCGCCTGTCCGTCCAGCTCCACCAGCACCGGCGTCGCCGGCAGCGGCTCGCCGCAGTGGTGGCAGGCCGTTGCGAGCGAGCGGTTCACGGCCGCTCCGGCGAGGGTGGCGATCCTGGTTCGGGCATCGGGCCAGGCTCCGGCATCGGCGGCAGTGCCGGCACCAGGTCGACCACGGTAACGCCAGGGCGGTAGCGGCCGACCAGGCGCCAGCGGCCGTCGCCAGCGATCAGGCGCAGGCGCCAGGCCACTTCGCCGGCGATGCGGCTCTCGCTGTGCCAGCCTTCCGGGCCGGGTCGGAACGACAGCACGCGGTCATGCCTGGCTTGGATCGGATGGACGAGCTGGAGCTGCGGCGCCGTGGTGCCGGGCACTGGCCGCAGCTCCAGGCGGATACCGCCGTCGGACAGATGCAGGCGGGCGCGGAGTCCTTCGCGGGCGGCAACCTCGTCGGCATCGAGCGCGGCCTCCTGTACCTGGGCCATGCGCCTGATCCGATCCGGACTGGCATCCACGCTGCCCGGACCGGCTGCCACCCATAGCGTCCACAGGCCCGCCAGGATGCTGGCCGCTGGCAGCGCGATCACCAGCCAGGCCACCGCTGCGGTTCGCGGGGCACCCCTCCTGCCCATCACATCGGCCCGAAAAAGCGGGTTTCGCGTTCGACCCGCGCCTCGCCGGTGTCACTCTCGACCACGAAGCGGACGTCCACCCTGCCGCTAGCCACGCCGGGGGCCGCGCGCAGGGTCACCGGCACCGTCAGCACTTCCTCCGGGCCGGCCTCGTGCACGGCCTGCGATTCGACCAGCACGATGCCCTCGGGGCCTTCGACCCGCACGGTGTAGCGGTGTCCGACCTCGTCCTTGTTGACGATGCGCAGGGAATAGGCATTCTCGACGCTGCCGTCGGCGGCCGTCCGGTACAGCGCGTTGCGGTCGCGCATGACCTCCACGATCAGGGTGGCGCGCTGGCTGATGCCGACTGCGAAGGCTGCCAGCAGGCCCAGCAGCAGGGCGGCGTAGACCAGTACCCGCGGACGCAGCAGCCGCTGCGGCTTGCCGTCCACCGCGTTCTGGGTGGTGTAGCGGATCAGGCCGCGCGGATAGCCCATCCGGTCCATCACCATGTCGCAGGCGTCCACGCAGGCGCCGCAGGCGATGCACTCGTATTGCAGGCCGTTGCGGATGTCTATGCCTGTCGGGCACACCTGGACGCAGATCGTGCAGTCTATGCAATCGCCCAGGTCTTCGGGTGACTTCACCTCGGGCGGCGGCGGCAATCCCTGCTGTTCGTCCACCACCAGGCCGGTGGTGGCGCGCGCCTCCAGCTGCAGGTCGGCCGCGGAGCGGTGCCTGGCCGCATGCACCACCGCGCTGGTGGCCACGTCCAGGGGCAACAAGCCGCGGGCGCGTTCCAGCACGCTGGCCAGCCGGCCTTTCCTGCGCGGGCCGCGCGGCTCGCCGCGCATTGGGTCGTAGGCGATGATCAGGGTGTTGCGATCGAACATTGCGCCCTGGAATCGTGCGTAAGGGCACATGTACTTGCAGACCTGCTCGCGCAGCACGCCGGCGTTTCCCCAGGTGGCCAGGGAATAGAACAGCACCCAGAAGGTCTCCCAGCCGCCCCATTCGAAGGGCCAGGCGCGCGCCGCCAGCTCGCGGATCGGGGTGAAGTAGCCGACGAAGGTAAAGCCGGTCCAGAGCGCAAACAGCAGCCAGAGCAGGTGCTTGGCACCCTTGCGAAGGAACTTCTCCCGGTTCCAGGGCGCCTGGTCGAGCTTCATGCGCTTGTTGCGATCGCCCTCGGTCCAGCGCTCCATCCAGATGAAGACCTCGGTCCAGACCGTCTGCGGACAGGCGTAGCCGCACCACATGCGTCCGGCCAGGGCGGTGAAGAAGAACAGCGACAGCGCCGCCATGATCAGCAGCATGGCCAGGAACAGGAAGTCCTGCGGCCAGAACACCAGCCCGAATACGTAGAACTTGCGCGCCGGCAAGTCCCACAGCACCGCCTGGCGGCCGTCCCACTGCAGCCAGGCGAACAGGTAGTACATGCCAAGCAACCAGATCACCGCCGCCTTGCGCAGCCGCTGGAAGCGGCCATCCTGCTCGCGCGGATAGACCTTCTTTTCGCTGACGTAGAGGGAAACCTCGTCCACCAGCTCGCTGGGAATCTGTCTGGCCATCTTGCGCTATCTGGTTCCTCAATCCTTCGGCAGCGGCTTGTTGAACCGGCTGGCCGGCCGCAGGAGGATCCAGGTGAACAGGCTGGACGAGGCTGTGCACGCCCAGAACATGAAAAAGCCGATCGTGTAGCCGAGGCCGCGGCTGATTTCGAGTTCGGGGAAGGTCAGGTCGCGCAGCGCCAGCGGGTCCACGAAGGCGAAGAACACCATCGTGGCCACGCCGGCGGCGAAAAAGCTGGGCCAGAGGATGGCCCCCAGCCGCTGCGCCAGCGGCCGGGGTGGGTGGTCGAAAGCGGGCTCGGGCGCGGCGCTCACTGTGCCCCGGACGATACCACCTGGCCGTCGTGCGAGAGCGACCAGACGTAGGCGCCCACCAGGCGCGAGCGCAGCTCGCCCAGGATCGGCTCGTGTGCCGGCATCATGCCGGCCCGGCCGTTGCGGATGCCCTCGCTGATGCTGGCGAAATCGCTGCCATACAGCCAGACGCCGTCGGTAAGGTCGGGGGCGCCAAGGACCGGATTGCCCTTGCCGTCCGGCCCGTGGCAGGCGGCACAGACGCCGGCGTAGCGGGCCTTGCCGGCCGCGGCCAGGGCCGGGTCGGCCTTGATGCCGGACAGGCTCTGGACATAGGCGGTCACCTCGGTCACGCCGACGTCGCCGCCGATCGCCGCCGCCAGCGGCGGCATCGCCGCCTGCCGGCCATGCAGGATGGTCTGCAGGATTTCGTCGGGCGTGCCGGTACCCCACTGCCAGCTGTCGTCTGTCAGGTTGGGGAAACCCCTGGCGCCGCGGGCATCGGAACCATGGCACAGGGCGCAGTGGTTGGCGAACAGGCGCGCGCCGAACGACACCGCATCCGGGTGCCTGGCGATCTCGTCGATCGGCATGCCCTCGAAGCGGCCGAAGGCTTCGGCGATACGGGCATCGGCCTCGGCCTTGGCGGCGTCATGTTCGCCGGCCGATGTCCAGCCGGCGTAACCGGCGAAGCTGCCCAGGCCCGGATACCAGAGCAGGTAGCCGATGGAGAAGACGATGGTGATCCAGAACAGGTTGATCCACCACTTGGGCAGCGGCTTGTTGTACTCGGTGATGTCGCCGTCCCAGACGTGGCCGGTGGTTTCCGAGGTGTTCCTGCCTTCGTTACCGCGGACTTTCGAGGTCCACCACAACAGCCAGGCGCAACCGGCTATGTTCAGGACGACCAGGAAGATGACGAATAGGGACCAGCCGGTGGTCATGGCATGTTCTCGCTCTGGTCTTCGAGGGGAATGCGGGCGGCGGCGTCGAACTCGGCCTTGTGCCTGGGCCGGAACAGCAGGGCGACGCCCACCAGGAAGGCGATCAGCAGGATGAGGGTGACGATGCCGGCGATCATGGCTCAACCCTTCGGCGCGTTTCGGCCAAGGCCTTGCAGATAGGCGATCAGGGCGTCCATTTCGCTCTTGCCGGCCACTGCCGCGGCAGCGCCTTCGATGTCCTCGTCGCTGTACGGATCGCCCAGTGCCTGCAGTGCCTTCATGCGCCGGGCGACCACCGCCGGATCCACCATCGCCTTCTCCAGCCAGGGATAGGCCGGCATGTTCGAGGCCGGGACCACGTCGCGCGGATTGAGCAGGTGCACCCGGTGCCAGTCGTCCGAGTAACGGCCGCCGATCCTGGCCAGGTCAGGGCCGGTGCGCTTGCTGCCCCACTGGAAGGGGCGATCGTAGACCGACTCGCCGGCAAGGGAGTAATGCCCGAAGCGCTCGGTTTCGAAACGCAGGGTGCGTACCATCTGCGAATGGCAGTTGTAGCAGCCCTCGCGGACGTAGACGTCCCGTCCCGCCAGCTCCAGGGGCGGGTAGGGCTTGACCCCCGGCAGCGGCTTCACCGCCTCCGCCTGGTACATCAGCGGGACGATCTCGGCCAGGCCGCCAAATGAAATGACCACGGCGATCAGGATCGCCAGCCATCCGACGTTGGTTTCGACTTTCTCGTGGCTCATGTCGGATCCTCAGGCGTGGGCGCCGGCGACGGGCAGTACCGGCGACTCGGCCGGCGCCTTGGCCAGACGGAAAGTGCGCCAGACGTTGATGCACATCAGTGCCATGCCGGCGACGATCAGCACGCCGCCCAGAAAGCGCACCAGGTAGAACGGGTAGTTGAATTCCAGGATCTCGATCCAGGCATAGGCAAGGGTGCCGTCCGGGTTGGTGGCCCGGGCCATCAGGCCCTGCTGGATGCCGGCGATCCACATCGCGACGATGTAAAGCACCACCCCGACGGTATGCAGCCAGAAGTGCTGGTCGATCATCTTCATGCTGGCCATCTCCTTGAGGCCTAGCACGCGAGGGATCAGCGCGTAGATCGAACCGATGGTGATCATGGCCACCCAGCCAAGGGCGCCGGAGTGCACGTGGCCGATGGTCCAGTCGGTGTAGTGGCTGAGGGCGTTGACCGTCTTGATGGACATCATCGGGCCCTCGAACGTGCTCATCATGTAGAACGAGATGGCGACGATCAGGAACTTGATGATCGGGTCGGTGCGCAGTTTGTGCCAGGCGCCGGACAGGGTCATGATGCCGTTGATCGCGCCACCCCAGCTTGGCGCCAGCAGGATCAGCGAGAACACCATGCCCAGGCTCTGCGCCCAGTCGGGGATGGCGGTGTACTGGAGGTGGTGCGGGCCGGCCCACATGTACACGGCGATCAGCGCCCAGAAGTGCACGATGGACAGCCGGTAGCTGTAGATCGGCCGGCCGGCCTGGCGCGGCACGAAGTAATACATCATGCCGAGGAAGCCGGTGGTCAGGAAAAAGCCCACCGCGTTGTGGCCGTACCACCACTGCGCCATGGCGTCCACGGCGCCGGCGTAGACCGGATAGCTGTGCAGCAGATCGGTCGGAATGGCCAGGTTGTTGACGATGTGCAGCAGCGCCACCGCGATGACGTAGCTGCCGTAGAACCAGTTCGCGACGAAGATGTGCTTGACCCGGCGCTTGGCGATGGTGCCGAAGAACAGCCAGGCGTAGGCCACCCAGACCGCGGTGATCAGCAGGTCGATCGGCCAGATCAGCTCGGCATATTCCTTGCTCTGGGTCAGGCCCAGCGGCAGGGTGATCGCCGCCAGCACGATCACCGCCTGCCAGCCCCAGAACACGAAGGCCGCCAGCCTGTCGGAGATCAGCCGGACGTGGCAGGTGCGCTGCACCACGTACAGCGAGGTGGCGAACAGGCCGCAGCCTCCGAAGGCGAAGATCACCGCATTGGTGTGCAGTGGCCGCAGCCGGCCGAAGCTCAGCCAGGAGGTGTCGAAGTTCAGGGCCGGCCAGTACATCTGCGCGGCAATGAACACGCCCACCAGCATGCCCACCACGCCCCAGACCACGGTCATCACCGCGAACTGGCGGACCACCTTGTCGTTATAGGTTTCCGTCTGCGCTCCGGAACTCATGTCCAATCCCCGTTGGGTTGCCGGCGAAGTATGGGCGGCCCGCGGCGGCAGCCGCTTGACCAGGGTCAAAAGCTGCCGCGCGGCTCAGTCGGCGGTCGTGGACCTTGCCAGCGAGGCCCTGAGGGCAGCCATGAAATCGGGATCGGGCACGGCACCGAGGCGCTCGGTGCGGGCCAGGACGCGTCCCTCCGCGTCCAGCAGTACCAGGGCGCTGGTGTGGTTGAACTCGCCGTCGGCCAGCGGCCGGTAGCGCACGCCGAGCACGGCGGCCAGGCGGCGCACGCCGGCGGCGCCGGTGCGGGCCAGGGTCCAGCGCGCCGGGTCCAGCCGGCGCTTGTCGAAGACGGACTTCAGGGCGGCGACGTCGTCCCGGGCCGGGTCCAGGCTGACCAGCAGGATGCCCAGGCGCTCGCGCTCGGCCGGTTCCAGGGCGCGTTCCACGCCCCTGGCGCTGTCCACGATCAGCGGGCAGACATAGCGGCAGGAGGTGTAGAACATGGCCACCAGGCGCGGCTTCCCACGGCCTTCGGCCAGGCGGAAATCCTTGCCGGCCTGGTCGGTGTAGACGTCCTCGAGCAGGTAGACCGAATCGGCCGGTAGCGGTCTTGCGTCCTTCGCCGCCAGCGGCGCGGCCAGGGCGAGCAGGGCGGCGATCAGCAGGCAGGCGATGCGGTTCACGGTCTGGCTCCGGCGGGAATGTCCCGGGCGCAGCGGAAGCCCAGGTTGCGGGTGGTGTCGCGGGCCTGCAGGGCGGACAGCATGGCCACCCGCATCAGCACCGCGTAGTTCTCGCGATCGTCCATGGACAGAGCGCCGGCGCCGCAGAAGCGGCTCAGGTCCGGGTCGCCCTGGTCGCGGTTGTCGGCCGAAACCAGCATCGCGGCGTAGTCGTCCACCCATTCCCGGACCAGGCCGTGCAGGTCCTGCACGCCGTAGGCATTGGCCGGCGACTGGCCGACCTCGGGCAGGGGCTGGCTGGAAGGCACTGCGTACCAGCTGAGGATGCGCTCGCGCCAGGCGGGATCGGCGCGGGCGTCGGTGCGGGTTTCGTCGGCGGCGGCCGCATATTCCCATTCGTTCCAGGTCGGCAGGCGGCCGCCCTGAGCCTCGCAATAGGCTTGGGCGGCGAACCAGCTGACCAGCACCACCGGCTGCTCCGGCTTCGCTTCCGGGCCCGGCTCGGTCGGGCCGGCCCAGCGCTCCAGGTAGCGGCGGTCGGCGAACAGGGCCGGCACCCGGTCGCGCCGCCAGTCCGGGTTGGCCCGGACGAAGTCGGCGAACTCGGCATTGGTGACCGGCCGCTTTTGCAGCTCGAACGATGCCACCTGCACCTTGCCGCCGGTGTCCTCGTAGCGCAGCACCGACTGGAACTCGCCGCCCGGCAGTCGCACCCACTCGCCGGCGGCCACGGGGCCGACAGCGAGCAGGCTGGCGAGCGCGAGGCTGGCGGGCAGGAGGCGCATGGCCGGCCTCAGTGCGCTGCGCCTTCCGAGCGCGGGGTGCTGGCGCGCACCCTGGCCACCTCTTCCTTGCTGACCCGGCCGCCGGGATTGCCCCAGCTGTTGAGCGCATAGGTGAGGATGTTGGCGACCTCGTCGTCGGTCAGCTGGCTCATCGGCGGCATCACCGAGTTGTAGTCCTGACCGCTGACGGTGATCGGGCCGCTCAGGCCGTTGAGCACGATCCTGATCAGCTCGTCATTGCCCCGGCCCAGCCAGTCCGAGCCGGCCAGCGGCGGGAATACGCCCGGCATGCCCTTGCCATCCGGCATGTGGCAGGTCGAGCAGGTACCGGCGAACAGGGCCTGGCCGGCCTTGATCTGGTCCTCGACGCTGAGCGTGCCGGCCGCGGCTGCGGCCGCGGCCTCCGCCACCGGCGCCATGCTGGCGGCCTTGTCGCCCAGATAGACGTGGTCCACTTCCTTGCCCGAGTAGATGTCCGGCCGTTCCGGACCGTCTACCTGCAGGATACCCAGCGCGCCCTTGTTGAAGGCGCGGAAGATCGAGTGGTCCACCAGCACGTAGCTGCCCGGCACTTCCAGGTGGAAGTCGGCGATCATGGCGCCGCCGGCCGGAATCAGCGTGGTCTGCACGTTCTCCTGGTAGCGGGTACCGCCCTCGTACCATACCTTGTCGAAGATCTCGCCGATGACGTGGAAGCTCGAGACCAGGTTCGGGCCGCCGTTGCCGACGTACAGGCGCACGTTCTCGCCGACGCTGGCCTTGAGCGCGCGCTCGCCGGTCAGGGCGGTCTCGGCGCCGTTGAACAGCACGTAGGTCGGGTTCTCGTCGATGGCCTTCTGCATGTCGAAGGCCTGGTAGCCCTTCTCTCGGTACTTGCCGACCGTGTAGAAGTCGCCCTGCATCACGTAGAACTCCTTGTCCACCGGCGGCATGCCCTCCGGCGGCTCGACCAGGATCAGGCCGTACATGCCGTTGGCCACGTGCATGCCGACCGGGGCGGTGGCGCAGTGGTAGACGTAGAGGCCGGCGTTGAGCGCCTTGAAGGTGAACTGCGAGCCGTGGCCCGGTGCAGTGAACGACGAGGCCGCGCCGCCGCCCGGACCGGTGACGCCGTGCAGGTCGATGTTGTGCGGCATCTTCGAGTCGGGATGGTTGTGCAGGTGGAACTCCACCGTGTCGCCCTGGCGAACGCGGATGAAGCTGCCAGGGACGGTGCCGCCGAAGGTCCAGAAGGTGTAGGTGACGCCCTCGGCGATCTCCATCTCGACCTCGCGCACTTCCAGCTCGACCTTGACCTTGGCCGGGTAGTCGCGGTTGGTCGGCGGCGGCACGTGCGGCGGCGCGGTCAGCACCGCCTGGATCACCTCGCCCTGGGGCGGACCGAAGTCGCCCTTGCGCGAACCGCCGGTGTCGCCCGGCTGGGCCGCGGCGGCGGCCGCCCGGTCGCGGGCATCGAGCTTGGCATTGGGGTTCTCGCGGCCGCATCCGCCGGCGGCGAGCAGGGAGACGATGGCGAGGGCGAGCAGGCTGCGTTTCATCGTGGTGCTCCAGTCGAATGCAAGGGGACTTGCGGCGTTGGAGGCAGGATCGGCGATCGGTTCGTTCCCGTCGTTGATCCAGGTCAAGCGATGCTGCTGCTGGCGGCCAGTCTGCTCCGGTTCATCGGAAAAGAACAGTGAGGCCCATCGCGCTTTCCCTTGACCTGGCTCAGTGCAGCCGCCACCGCCCGCCAGCAGAATCGCCCGGACCCGATAGGGGCCATTCCGGGCTATTCCCATGCGACACCTTCTTCTTGCCACGATATCCATGGTCCTGGCCGGCCAGGCGGCGGCCGGGAACTGGAACGCCGACCTTCGCTACCGCCACGAATACGTGGACGACGCCGCCTTCGCCGAAGACGCCAACGCCGACACCCTGCGCCTGCGCCTGGGCTGGTCGGGCGAACTTGGGCACGGCTTCAGCGCCGGCGCCGAACTGGAAGGCGTGGCCGAACTGGGCGAGCGCTTCAATTCCGGCGCCAACGGCCGTACCGCCTATCCGGCCGTGCCGGACGCCCGCGCGCTGGAACTCAACCGGGCCTGGCTTTCCTGGCGCGGCGACAAGCTGGGCGCCACCCTCGGCCGGCAGCGCCTGCTGCTGGACAACCAGCGCTTCGTCGGCAACGTCGGCTGGCGCCAGAACGAGCAGACCTTCGACGCCCTGTTGCTGGAATACGCGCCGGCGGCCGCGCTGACGTTCCGCTATGCTTGGGCCGGCCGGGTGCACCGCGTCGCCGGCGACGAGGCCCGCGATCCGCTGGCGCGCGAACGCCAGCTCGACGCGCATTTCCTCAACGCCGCCTGGACCAGTGCCGCCGGCACCCTGGTCGGCTATGGCTACTGGCTGGACGACCGCGACCTCGCCACTGCCTCCAGCCGCACCTTCGGCCTGCGCTGGACCGGCCAGCGCGAGCTCGGCCCCGGCCAATTCGGCTGGGCGCTGGATACCGCCCACCAGCACGAGCATGCCGACAACCCGCGTGACTTCAGCCTCGGCTACCTGCTGGTGGAGCCGTCCTGGAAGCAGGCGGGGCTGACCTGGAAGCTTGGCCTGGAGCGGCTGGAGGGCAACGGCGTGGTCGGTTTCCAAACGCCGCTGGCCACTCTGCACGCCTTCAACGGCTGGGCCGACAAGTTCGGCACTACACCGGCCGACGGTCTCGAGGATCGCTACGCCTCGGTGTCGGGTCCGCTGGCCGGGGGCAGGCTGGGCTGGACGCTGACCTGGCACGATTTCTCCGCCGATCGCGGTGGTGCCGACTATGGTCGCGAGTGGGACGCTTCGCTGTCCTTCCCGTTGCCCGGCAATCTCAAGGGCCTGGTGAAGTTGGCCGACTACCGCAGCGACGGTTTCGCCCGCGACACGCGCAAGGCCTGGCTGCAGCTCGAGTGGAACTTCGGCTCCGGCAGCTGACCGGACGACCGCTCGCAGGGCTCCCGTGCGGTAGTTTGGGAGTCCTGCGCTGCGGGCGAGATTCTCGGTGGACGCGGGAGTCAAGCAATGCGTCTGGGGGCGAAAAGCAATGGCCCGCAGCCATGTCGGCTGCGGGCCTGCCGGGTCCCACGTGGCGGAGGAAGCCCGGAGACGAGGACTCAGTAGACGTCATTGACCGTGTTGTGGATGTTGAACTTGCCGGTGGGCGTGATCAGCCGCGGATCACGGATAACCTTCTTCAGCTTGAGCGTCCGATCGTCCACAACCACGATCGCCGACTGCTGATCCTTGCCGTTCCAGACCGAGAACCACACCTCGTCGCCCGCCGCGTTGTACTCCGGCTGGACGACACGCTTCGGCCCCTCGCCGAGATCGGCCCACTCGGCGATCGGCAGCACTTTGTAGCCGGCCTCGAGATTGCGGATGTCGAACACCGCCACCGACTGCGAAACGGCGGCATCAGGGTTGAGTGGCGTGTCTACCCAGAGGTTGTGCGACTTCGGATGAGTCTTGATGAACAGCGAACCGCCGCCCTGACCCTGAAGCACTTCGACCACCTTCCAGGCGTACTCCGGATGATTCTCCGGATCGGTGCCGATCAGGGTGATGTTGGCATTGCCCAAGGCGGAGGTGCCCCAGACCGGACCGTACTTGGGATGCACGAAGTTGGCGCCGCGGCCCGGGTGCGGGATCTTTTCGACGTCAATCATGCCGACCATTCGCTGCTCGAGTGAATCCACCACGGCGATCTTGTCGCTCTGGTTGGCGGCGGTCAGGAAGTAGCGCTTGCTGACGTCCCAGCCACCATCGTGCAGGAAGCGGGCCGCGTCGAGGGTGGTCACCTTGAGGTTGTCCACATCGCTGTAGTCCACCAGCAGGATGCGGCCGGTTTCCTTGACGTTGACGATGAACTCCGGGTGCTGGTGGCTGCTGACGATGGCGGCCACGCGCGGCTCCGGATGGTACTCCTGGGTGTCCACGGTCATGCCGCGAGTGGAGACGATCTTCAGCGGCTCCAGGGTCGGGCCGTCCATGATCACGTACTGCGGTGGCCAGTAGGCGCCGGCAATCGCCAGCTTGTCCTCGAAGCCCTTGAACTTGGAGGTCTCGACCGAGCGTGCTTCCAGTCCGATCTTGATCTCGGCGACGCGGTCTGGCTTCTCCATCCACAGGTCGATCAGGTCTATCTTGCCGTCGCGGCCGATTGTGTAGACGTAGCGGCCGGAGTGCGAGACGCGGGAGATGTGCACCGCGTAGCCCGTCTTGATGATGTTGATGATCTTCTTGCTGTCGCCGTCGATCAGGGCGATCTCGCCGGAGTCGCGCAGCGTCACCGAGAAGATGTTGTCGAGGTTGTAACGGTTCATCTGCCGGGCCGGGCGCTGCTCCACCGGCACCAGCACCTTCCAGCTGGCCTTCATCTCCGCCATGCCCCACTCCGGCGGGCTGGGCGGGGTGTGCTGCAGAAAGCGGGCCATCAGATCCACCTGGTCGGGGCTGAGCTCGCCGCCGGTGCCGAAGTTCGGCATGCCGCCGGGCGAGCCGAAGTTGATCAGCGCGCGCAGGTAGTCGGTACCCTTGGCCTGGGTGATGTCCGGGGTCAGTGGCTTGCCGGTGGCGCCCTTGCGCAGCACGCCATGGCAGCCGGCGCAGCGCTGGAAGAAGATGTCGGTAGCCTGGGCGAACTCTTCCTCGGTCATGTCCGGTGCGCCTGGCGTGCGGTGGATGGCCACGTCTTCGCCGGCCATGGCGGTCGGCGCACCCTCGTAGGCGGCCTGGGCCTGGCTGGTGCCCGGGTGCGATTGGCCCTGTGCCGGGTCTTCGGCGCCTGCGATGCCCTTGCGGGCGGCCGCCACCTGCTCGGGCGTGAAGCGCACGTCGAGATCGTTCAGCTCGCCCATCACGTGGTTGAGTATGGCGGCGATGTCGGCGTCGGCCAGGTGGCTCATCGCCGGCATGACGGCGTCGTACTCGGCGCCATTGACGGTGACCTTGCCGCTCAGGCCGGCCAGCACCACCTGCAGGGCAGCCTGCGGATCACGGGCGAGCCAGTCGGAGTCCCGGAGTGGCGGGAAGGCGCCGGCCAGGCCCTTGCCGTCGGGCTGGTGGCAGGCGGCGCACTGAGCGAGGTAGGCCGCCTCGCCGGCCTGCTGCTCGCTCTTGGCCGGTCTTTCATTGACCAAGTCGTCGGCCGCCCAGACACGTGCGACAGCGGCCCCGCCGAGGGTACCCAGTGCCAAGGCGAGTGAAACACTGAGGATGTTCCTGTTCATGGTTTTCCCCGTTCTTCGGTGATGGCGGCGATGCCGCGTTGGCGCGGAGCTTGCTGCCGCGCCTCACACGTTTCCCCTGACCTGCATCAAGCAAAGTGCAAGTTCACGCTCCCGCCGGCGTCCGGCTTGATGTCGATCAATTCGCGAATGGTTCGCAACTGCCAGGCTTCGTCTGCCCATTACGCGCGGAGCCGTCATGTACGCCCTGATGCTTGGCCTGAGCCTGGCCACTGCCGAACTGCCGGAAGCGCCATCCGTGGCTTCGCTGCCGGCGGAAGGAACCACCACCCTGGACGCCATCGTCGTGGTCGGCAGCCGTGGCGCCGAGCCGCTGCGGCAGGTGGTGGGCGCAGTCAGCCGACTGGAACGCGAGCAGCTGGAGCGCAGGGGTGTGCAGACCATCGAAGACCTGTCGCGGCTGGTGCCCGGCATGGACGTCTCCGGCGACGCGCACCGATTCGGCGCTGGTGGCTTCAACCTTCGCGGGCTGGAAGGAAACCGGGTTTACGTCGAACTCGACGGCGTGCCGCTGGCCGACGGGTTCGCCGTCGGCGAGTTTGCCTCGGCCGGACGCGACCTGGTCGAACTGGGCATCGTGGACCGCGTCGAAGTGCTGCGTGGCCCGGCCTCCACCCTGCACGGCAGCAAGGCCCTGGCCGGCGTGGTGGCGTTCTGGACACCGGATCCGCTGGAGCTCTACTGGGAGGAAGGGCTGGACTGGCAGGGACAGCTGCGCGCCGGCGCTGCCAGCCGCGACGACAGCCGCTGGCTGTCCGGCCGCCTGGCCCTGCGTTCCGATGACGGCCTCGTAGCCGGCCTGGTGGCGCTGGGCCGGCGCCAGGGCCATGAACTCGAGAACCGGGCCAGCAGCGCCGAACTGGCCGCCAATCCCGTTGAATTCGAGGTGGACAGTGCTCTGGTGCGTTTGGCCGTGGATGCCGTCGGCGCCCGCTGGCTGGCCACACTCGAACGGGGCGAAGGCGAACGGCAGACCGACGTGCGCTCGCGGCGTTTCGGCGCCGGCCGCTTTGCCACCACCTACGAATTGCATGGTGACGACCGCTGCCGGCGCGACCGCCTCAGCCTGTCGGCCGAATGGCAGCAGCCGGTCGCGCTGGACAGCCTGCAGTTGCTGGTCTATGGCCAGTCCAGCGAAACCGACCAGCGCAGCGACCAGTTCCGTCTGCCCGACCGCGCCACGCCGTTCCCCTCGCAGCGCTGGCGCCGCTTCTCGTACGACCAGGACAGCCTGGGCCTGAAACTCACCGGCCAGTGGCGCGGCGACATCGTCGGCCTGGCGCACTGGCAGGTGTTCGGCCTGGACCTGGTGCGGCATGAGTACAACGGGCTGCGCGATGGACTGGAAACGAACCTGCTGACGGGAGTCACCAGCAACGTAGTGCTGGGCGAGGTCCTTCCCGTGCGCGATTTCCCCGACAGCCGCACCACCGAACTGGGCATGTTCTGGCAGGACGAGATCCTCCTGGGCGAATACTGGGCGGTGGTGCCGGGCCTGCGTTGGGAGAAGTACCGTCTGCGCGCCCGCGCCGACGTGCTCTGGCGCGAGGACAACCCGGGCACGACGCCGGTCACCAGCGACGACAGCCGCCTCACCTCCAAGCTGGGCCTGCGCTGGCAGCGCCGCGATCTCATCGTCTACGGCCAGTACGCCGAGGGCTTCCGTGCGCCGCCGTTCTCCGACGTGAACATCGGCCTCTACCTGCCGGTGTTCAACTACCTGGTGCTGGCCAATCCCGACCTGCGGCCGGAGCGCAGCCGCGGCCTGGAGCTGGGCCTGCGCTGGGCGGGGTGGCACGCGCAGGCCAGCCTGGCCGTCTACGAGAACCGCTACCGCGACCTGATCGAATCGCGCGCCAACCTTGGCGTGGATGTGTCGGGCCGGCTGGTATTCCAGTCGGTCAACCGCGCCCGTGCCCGCATCCGCGGTGTCGAGCTGGAAGGGCGGTGGTGGCTGGAGGCCTGGTCGCCGCATGCTCGCGGCTGGTACCTGGACGCGCTGGCGCACTGGGTCGAGGGCGAGGACACGGTGCGCGACGTGCCCTTGAATACAATCTCGCCGCCGCGCGCCAGCCTTGCCCTGGGCTGGGTTTCGGACGACGACCACCGCGGCGGCGAACTGCGCCTCACCGGCGTGCGCGCCGTGCGCGAAGCCGACCAGAGCGCCGGCCCGCTGTTCCTGCCGCCCGGCTACGCCAGGCTGGACCTGCACGTATGGTGGAACCTGGGCGAGCGCCTGCGCCTGAACGCCACGCTCGGCAACCTCGGCGACCGGCGCTACTGGGATTGGGCCATGGCCCGCGGCCTGGCTGCCAGTGATCCCGACCTCGAATTCCACTCGCGGCCGGGCCGAACCCTGAGCCTTGGTCTGCGCTACGACTTCTGAGCCATGGCCCGCCTGGACATCG
The DNA here is from genome assembly GCF_008386465.1 of Arenimonas fontis. Lineage (GTDB taxonomy): Bacteria > Pseudomonadota > Gammaproteobacteria > Xanthomonadales > Xanthomonadaceae > Arenimonas > Arenimonas fontis. The sequence continues at coordinate 33,877 of NZ_VUOD01000004.1, read as the reverse complement.
CCCAGGCACCGCCGCCGGCCTTGCCGTTGCGTTTCCTGCACACGGTGCCGGCTTGGGGCGTGCTGGCTGGGCTGATGCTGTGGGAAGGCGAAACCCTCATGGCTTCGCACTGGTCGCCGGCGACGGTGGCCCTCGTGCACGTGTTCACCCTGGGCGTGTTGGGCAATGCCATGTTCGGCAGTCTGCTGCAGTTCCTGCCGGTGGCGGCGCAGTCGCCGGTGCGTGGTGGTCATCGCCTGGGCCTGCTGTTGCACGCCCTGTTGAACCTGGGCGCGTTCTGCCTGGTGCTGGGGCTGTGGTGGCCGCAGCTCGCGCCGCTTCGCATGCTGGCCGCCATATTGCTGCCGACAGCCTTCGCGGGCCTGGCCTACGCCTGCCTGCCGGGGCTGCTGGCGCGGCTGCGCGGCAGCCTGCTGCACGCGGGCGTGGCGCTGTCCATCGGCTGTGGCCTGGCGACAGCGCTGCTGGGTGGCCTGCTGCTGGCGGCTATGGCGGGGCGGGTCGCATTGCCCTTGCTGCCGCTGACCGGCCTGCACGCGGCCTTGGGCGTGTTCGGCTGGGCGCTGGTGCTGGTGGCCAGCATCGGCCGGGTGGTGATGCCGATGTTCCAGGGAACGCCGGTGGTGCCGGCACGGGCGCAGTCGGCGAGCGTGGCTGCGGCAGTGGTGCTGCCGCTGGCGGGTGGCGTGGCCTGGCTGTGCCTGGAGGAGCCTTGGCCGCTGCGGCTGTCGGCTTCGTTGCTGTTGGCCGGCATCGCGCTCGCCGGGCTATGGCTACAGGGCAGGGCGCGCAAGCCGGGTACGGCCCTGTTCCTGGCCTGGCGTTTCGGCCTGCTGGCCCTGCTGGCGGCGGCGCTGCTGCTGCCCTGGCCGGGGCAGGGCCTGCGCGCCGGCGCCCTGGTGTTGGGCATCGGTCTGCCGCTGCTGGTGCTGGGCATGCTGATGGAGATCGCCGCCTTCCTGGCGTGGATCGAGTTGCAGCACCGCTGCGGTCGCGGCGTGCAGTTGCCGGGCGTGCAGCGCCTGCTGTCGCCGGCGCGGCGGCTGCGGGTGTTGCAGGTCTTCCTGCTTTCCGCCGCGGCGCTGGTGACCGCCCTGGCGTGGCCCTCACCCTGGTTGGCGTACCTGGCCGGCCTGGCCCTTGCGCTGGCCTGGCTTTCGCTGGCGGCGGCCCTGCGCCGGCTTCGCCGCGATACCAATCGCTGGTTCGCCGTTCTCGTTCCGTCCGACAGCGCGGAGTCGCCTGCCCATGCATCCGATACTTCCCCATACGGGCCCCGGCAACCGGGTGGTCCGTCTGCGCCAGGGCATTGATCGCCTGGACGATCTGCTGCTGCTGACGCTGGCAGCCCGCCGTCGTCTGGTCCGGCTCGTGGCCGCCAGCAAGCGCGAGGCCGGGCTGGCCGGCCAGGATCCGCACCGTGAGGAGGAGATCTTCCGTCGCGGCCAACGCCTGGCGCGCCGGCTGGGCCTGCCGCCCCGGCTGGCACGGGCGCAGTTGGCGCTGGCCATTGCCGACGGCCGGCAGTTGCAAGGGCTCGCATCTGATTCGGGTCAAGGCGGACGACTGCCGATCGCGGGCATGCTTCCGGCCCCGATGGAGTCGCCCATGAACGACCAGGCCCGCTTCGCCATCCCGGAACCGCCGCCACGCCTGCTGCGCTGGTTCCCGCCGCCGTGGCGCTGGGCGCCGTTGCTGCGGCTGCTGCCGTCGTCCTGGTCGGCCAGGGCGCTGGAAGCGGCGCTGCTGCGGCTGCTGGACGAGCCGCTGCGCGCCGGCGAGCTGGATTTCCTAGCTGGCCGCCGCATCGGCATCGAAGTCACCGACCTCGGCCTGCACTGGGTCTTGGGCTTGGAGGATGGCCGCCTGCGGGTGGGCGAGGGCGAACCGGAATCCACCGTGCGCGGCAGCGCCACCGACCTGCTGTCCCTGGCCGGCCGCCTGGAGGACGCCGACACGCTGTTCTTCCAGCGCCGCCTGGAAGTGACCGGCGACACCGAGCTGGGCCTGACCGCGCGCAATCTGCTCGACCGACTGCCCTGGGAATCGGTGCCGCTGGGCGCGCGCATCCTGCTGGACCGCGCCGCCCGTTTCACCCGCGCCGCTCGCGCTGCCCATGGAGGACAGGCATGAGTTCCGCCCCCCTGGCCGGTGAGCAGTTCCGGCCGCAATGGCGCCCCGGACTGGAAGAGGAGTACGCCGGGCTGAGCGCCACCCTCGAGCGCCTGCTGCCCTGCCTGGAGGTGCCGCTGCACCTGCCCTGGATCGACGCCATCCGCCGGCTCAAGCGCGAACGCGGCGCGGTGGTGATGGCGCACAGCTACCAGTCGCCGGAGATCTTCCACGGTGTCGCCGACGTCACGGGCGACTCGCTGGCCCTGGCCCAGGCGGCGGCGGAATGCGATGCCGAGGTGGTCGTGCTCTGCGGCGTCCACTTCATGGCCGAGAGTGCCAAGATCCTGGCGCCGAAGGTGAAGGTGCTGATCCCCGATCCGCAGGCCGGCTGTTCGCTCGCCGATTCGATCAGCGCCGCCGACGTGCGGGCCCTGCGCCGGCGTTTCCCGGGCCGGCCGGTGGTCGCCTACGTCAACACCAGCGCCGAGGTGAAGGCCGAGTCCGACATCTGCTGTACCTCGGCCAATGCCGTGCGGGTGGTCGAATCGCTGGGCGTGGACGAGGTGATCTTCCTGCCCGACCGCCACCTCGGCGCCCACGTCGCCAGTCGCACCGGTGTGCGCCTGCACCTGTGGGACGGCCGCTGTGAGGTGCACGAGACCTTCACCCGCGCCGAGGCCGTGCACGCGCGCGAGCGTTTCGATGCCCGCCTGGTGGTGCATCCGGAATGCCCGCAGGAGGTGCTGGAGGTGGCCGACTTCGTCGGTTCCACCAGCGCCATGGGCGAGTGGATCGCCCGCGAGCAGCCGGCGCGGGTGGCGCTGGTGACCGAATGCTCGCTGGCCGACAACCTGCGCCTGCGTTTTCCCGACACCGAGTTCATCAAGCCCTGCAACCTCTGTCCGCACATGAAGCGCATCACGCTGCCGCGCATCCACGCCTGCCTGCGTGATCTCGCGCCGGAGGTGCAGGTGCCGGAGGACGTCGCCGCCCGCGCCCGCCTCGCCCTGGAGCGCATGCTGGACGTAGGCCGCGCCGAGGGCGCCTGAAGGACATGCAGGATGTGGTTATCGTCGGCGCCGGCGTCGCCGGCCTGTGCGCGGCGCTGGCGGCGGCGCCGCGGCCGGTGCTGCTGCTCAGCCGCGGCCGCGATGGCGTGGAAAGTGCCAGCGCCCTGGCCCAGGGCGGCATCGCCGCGGCGGTGGGCGAGGGCGATGATCCGCAGGCGCATGCCGCCGATACCTTCGCCGCCGGCGCCCACCACAACGAGGTGGCGGCGGTCATGTCGCTGGTGCAAGCGGCGCCCGCTGCCGTGGAGTGGCTGGCGGCCCTGGGCGTGCCCTTCGATCGTGACGGCCGCGGCTGGCGGCTCGGCCGCGAAGGTGGACACGGTCGTGCCCGCATCGTCCACGCCGGTGGCGACGGCAGCGGCCTGGCCATCGTGCGGGTACTGGCGCGGGCGGTGAAGGCGGCATCGCATGTGCGCTGGCTGGAAGACTGGGAACTGCGTGGACTGGGTGTGCGCGATGGACGGGTGGTGGCGGTGCGCGCCCGCGACGCCGGCGGCCACCTGCAGGAATTCCGCGCTGCCGCCGTCCTGCTGGCCACCGGTGGCATCGGCGCGCTGTTCGGCGCCACCACCAATCCGCCCGGTGCCGACGGCGCCGGCCTCGCCCTGGCCCTGGCGGCCGGCGCCGCCGCCCGCGACCTGGAGTTCCTGCAGTTCCACCCGACCGCGCTGGCGGTGCCGGAAGCGCGGCCGCGGCCGCTGCTCACCGAGGCGCTGCGCGGTGCCGGCGCGGTCCTGCGCGACGACGAGGGCCGGCCACTGATGGCCGGGCAACATCCGCTGGGCGACCTGGCCCCGCGCGACATCGTCGCCCGCCGGCTGTTCCGGCACCTGCGTGAGGGCGGCCGTTGCTGGCTGGACGCCACCGCGCTGGCGGAACGGCTCGCCGCCGAATTCCCCACGGTTGCCGGTATCTGTGCGCGGCGTGGCCTGGATCCCGCCCGGCAATGGCTGCCGGTGGCGCCGGCCATGCACTACCACATGGGGGGCGTGGCCGTGGACGCGGATGGCCGGACGACCTTGCCGGGACTGTTCGCGGCGGGCGAAGTCGCCTGCAGCGGCGTGCATGGCGCCAACCGACTGGCCAGCAACTCGCTGCTGGAAGCGGTGGTCGCCGGGCGGCGGGCAGGGGCGGCGATGCGCGCCGCGCCCGCCAGGGTCGCGGCCGCCGCCGACAGCGTGGAACTGGGAGTGGGCGCCACGTCCTCCGACCTCACGCGCCTGCGCCGCTGGATGGACGCGGCGCTCGGTCCCGAGCGCGATGCCGCCGGCCTGCGCCGTGCCCTGACCTGCATCGCCGCCGACGTCGGCCTGGCCGGCAGCTGGCAGGGCCGCCTGGCGGGGCGGCTGCTGGAGGCGGCGCTGGCACGCCCGGTCAGCCTGGGCGCGCATTTCCGCTGCGACGGGATCAGCTCGCCGGAAGCCCCGGCTTGCCCGGCATCCCGTGCCAGTAGCCGTTGATCGCGCCGATGCGCGGCGGCGGCGTCGCGCTGCCGCGGGCGAAGTCGAAATGCTCCACCACGTCGCGCATGCCCTCGGCCTGCGGGTACAGGCGCAGGATGCCGACCTGCAGCGCGCGCAGCAGCGGCAGCTCCGGGCCCATGTCGATGATCTCCTCGCCCTGGATCTGGATGCCGTTGATGCGCAGGAACCCCTCGCCTTCGCGGGTGCGCAGCGGCAGGCCGTCGGGGAATTCGATGCAGCGGAAGCCGCAGGCATCCTTGGGCACGTCCAGGGCGCGAGCGGTGAAGCAGCGCGCCGACCAGGACAGCGGCAGCCGGCCCCAGCCGATCACTTCCAGTTCCGGCAGTTGCCCGCCCTCGCAGAGGTGGCCCATCAACAGGTCGTCGAGCAGGCCCATGCCCTGTTCGACGCCGGGTACCCAGCGCCGCAGGCCGTCTTCCATCAGCAGGGCCAGGGCGCGGTGGTTGTAGATGTTGAGGCTGGGTCCGGCGACGAAGGGCCGGTCGTGCTCGCGGCAGAGCTGCACCGCGGTCAGGTCGTTGGCCTCGACCAGGAAGCGGCCGTGCTCGAGCATGCGCATCGTCGCGTTGAGCTCGCTCTCTGCCTCGACCAGGGCGAGGCTGGACAGCACCACTTCCTTGCCGGCGGCGGCCAGTTCCTCGGCCAGGGCGATCCAGTCGCGGGTGCCCAGTTCCCGGCGCTTGCTGCAGACGGTTTCGCCCAGGTAGACGATGTCCACCGGCCAGCCGGCGGCCTCGCGGTAGAAGGCCAGGGTGCGCTCGCGCGGCCAGAAGTACTGCAGGGGTCCGAGGCTGAGTTTCATGTTCAGTGCCAGGCACGGTGGTAGGGGCCGAGGGTGGTCTGGTGGCCTTCGGCATGCGCCGACAGCGCCTGCTGCCAGGCCGGCCGCAGGCTCCATTGTTCCGGCTGGTCGCGCAGGGCATCGATGGCCTGGCGCCAGGTGCGGGTGACGGCGGAGACGTAAGCGACGCCGCGCTGCCGGCCTTCGATCTTCAGCGCCGCCACGCCGGCGGCGGCCAGGCGCGGCAGCAGTTCCAGGGTGTTGAGGCTGGTCGGCTCCTCCAGCGCGTGGAAGACCTCGCCGCGCACGTCGAAGCGGCCCTTGCACACGGTCGGGTAGCCGGCCGGCTCGCCGCGGGTGTAGCGGTCCATCAGCATGCCGTTCAGGCGCACGCTGCGGCCGCCGTCCGCGTGTTCCTCCCAGCGCACGAAGCGCGCCGGCGAGCAGACACCATGTCGGTTGGGCGAGGCGCCGGTGACGTAGCTGGACAGCTGGCAGCGGCCTTCGACCATGATGCAGAGACTGCCGAAGGCGAAGACCTCCAGCGGTACCGGCGAGGTCTGGCAGAGTCGCTCGACCTGCTGCAGCGAAAGCACCCGCGGCAGCACCGCGCGCGCGATGCCGAAGTGTTCGTGCATGTAGCGAAGCGCCGGTGCGCTGGTGGCCGAGCCCTGCACGGACAGGTGCCGGGGCAGGTTCGGGTGCTCGCGCATGGCGTGGTCGAGCACGGCAATCTCGGCGGCGATGATGGCGTCGCAGCCCATTGCCGCCGCCCGGTCCACGGCTTCGCCCCAGAGCGGCAGGCTGGCCGAGTCGGGATAGGTGTTCAGGGCCAGGTAGACCTGGCAGCCATGCGCATGCGCGTAGGCGATGCCGTCGCGCAGCGAGGCTTCGTCGAAGTTCAGGCCGGGGAAGGCGCGGGCATTGGTCTGGTCGCGGAACCCGACATAGACGGCGTTGGCGCCGGCGTCCACCGCGGCTCGCAGGGCCGGCAGGTTGCCGGCGGGACAGACCAGTTGCATGGACGAGCTCCCTTCGACGGACAGTCGCCATCCTCCGCGTCCGCCCGCCCCCTGTCCTTGACCTGCGTCAGATCACCGACCGCTTCTCCTGCAGCGAATCCAGCAGGGCCTGCATGCGCCGGTCCACGGCGGGATCGGGGGTGATGGGTTCGGGCCAGGCGCGCGAGGTCTCCGCCGGGCACTTGCAGGTGGCGTCCAGGCCGAGCTTGGAGCCGAGGTTGGGCGCCGGGCTGGAGAAGTCGAGGTAGTCGATCGGCGAGTTGCCCACCAACAGGCTGTCGCGGACCGGGTCCACGCGGTTGGCCACCGCCCACAGCACCTGGCCCCAGTCGCGCACGTCGATGTCGTCGTCGGTGACGATGACGAACTTGGTGTAGGTGAACTGCCGCAGCCAGGACCAGACGGCCATCATGATCCGGCGGGCGTGGCCGGGATACTGCTTGCGGATGCTGACCAGGGCGATGCGATAGGAGCAGGCTTCCGGCGGCAGGTAGAAGTCCACGACCTCCGGGAAGGTCCGGCGCATGATCGGTACGAAGACCTCGTTCAGCGCCGAGGCCAGCACCGAGGGCTCGTCCTCAGGCGAGCGGCCCATGTAACTGCCGTGGTAGATGGCGCTATGGCGCAGGCGCAGGCGTTCGATGGTGAGCACCGGAAACTCGCCTTGGCCGTTGTAATGGCCGGTGTGGTCGCCGAAGGGGCCCTCGATGGCGGTGTCGCCGGGGTGGATGAAGCCTTCCATCAGGATCTCGGCGCCGGCCGGCGCGTCCAGGCCGGTCAGGGCGCTGCGCCAGACGCGGCTGCGGGCGCCGCGCAGCAGACCAGCGAACTCGAACTCCGACAGCGTGTCGGGCACCGGCGCCACCGCCGCCAACATTGTCGCCGGATCGGCGCCCAGCGCCACCAGCACCGGGAAGGGACGGTCGGGATGCGTGGCACGCCAGTCGGCGTAGTCCAGGGCGCCGCCGCGATGCGGCAGCCAGCGCATGATCACCCGGTTGCGGCCGAGCAGCTGCTGGCGATAGATGGCAATGTTCTGCCGCGACTGCCGGGTGCCGCGGGTGATGACCAGGCCGAAGGTGATCAGGCGGGCGACATCGCCGGGCCAGCAGCGCTGGATCGGCAGTCGGCCGAGATCGACCGCGTCGCCTTCCAGCACTTCCTCGTTGAAGGCGGCCTCGTCCACGTGCCGGGGCGCGACGTGTGCCAGCTGCGCCAGTTCCGGCCAGCTGGTGAGCGCCTCGCGCAGGTTACCCGGCCAGCGTGGTTCCTTCAGCGCCGCCAGCAGCTCGCCCAGTTCGCGCAGCGAGGCCAGCGGCCGGTCGCCCAGGGCCAGCTCGATGCGGCGGCGGTGCCCGAACAGGTTGCCCAGCAGCGGATGCGCGGCGCCGACCGGCTTTTCCATCAGCAGGGCCGGGCCGCCCCGTTTCAGGGCCAGACGGCACAGGGCGGTGCTTTCCAGCTCCGGATCCACCGGATGCGGCACACGCAGCAGCTGGCCATGGCGCTGCAGGGTGTCGAGGAAACCGCGCAGGTCGTGGCAGGCCATGGCGGTCAGGCGGCCAGGCGGTCCGCCAGGCGCCGGTGATGATCGGGCAGGGCGATGCCGCGGGCGGCCAGCCAGTCGGCGTTGAACAGGGTTTCGCCGTAGCGCTCGCCGTGATCGCAGAGCAGGCTGACGATGCTGCCGCGCTCGCCGCGTTCGCGCATGCCGGCGGCCAGGCGCAGGCAGGCCACCAGGTTGGTGCCGGAGCTGCCGCCGTAGCGGCGGCCCAGGGCCTGCTCCAGCCACCAGGCGGCGGCGATGGAATCGCCGTCATCCACTTCGATCACCTCGTCCACGACATCGAACAGGAAACCCGGTTCGACCCGCAGGCGGCCGATGCCCTCGATCAGGGTGGGCCGGCTGGCGCGGGCCTCGCCATCGCGCCGCCGCCAGCCTTCGGCGAAGGCGCCGCCAGTGGGTTCGGCGACGCAGACGCGAGTGTCGAGCCGGCGGTAGCGCAGGTAGCGGCCGATGGTGGCCGAGGTGCCGCCGGTGCCGGCGCCGCAGACGATCCAGGCCGACTCCGGATCGGGCTCGCGCGCCATCTGCGCCACTATGGATTCGGCGATGTTGTTGTTGCCGCGCCAGTCGGTGGCGCGCTCGGCCAGGCCGAACTGGTCGAGGTAGCAGAGACCTTCGCTTTCTGCCCGCTGCCGCGCCACCGCCTCGGCGTCGACGCCGGCCGGCACCAGCACGCATTCGGCGCCCAGGCCACGCAGCAGGCGGACCTTGGCCGGCGCCGTGCAGGCCGGCATCACCGCCAGGAAGCGCAGGCCGAGCAGGCGGGCGAACCAGGCCTCGGAGATGGCGGTACTGCCCGAGGAGGCGTCGATCACGCCCTGGCCCTCGCGCAGGCGGCCGTTACACAGTGCGTACAGGTAGAGCGAGCGCGCCAGCCGGTGCTTGAGGCTGCCGGTGGGGTGTGCGGCCTCGTCCTTGAAATAGAAGCGGACGCCGGGAAAGGCCGGCAGATCCAGGCGCAGCAGGTGCGTGTCGGCCGAGCGCGCCGCCTCCTGGGCCAGACAGTCCAGCGCCGCCTTGAGCCAGGCGCGGCTCATGCCGGCTCCGTCTCCATCAGCGCCAGTGCCTGCTGCTCCAGGTAGTCGAAGTAGAGCTCCAGGTAGCTGCGGCCGTGGCCGTCGTCCAGCAGGAAGGGATTCATCAGCGTGTGCCGCAGCACCACCAGGCGGTCGTCGTCCTCGCCGCCGACGTCCAGCGTCGCCGGATCCAGCTCGAGCATGCCGAGGATGCGCAGGCTGTCCTCCTGGCCAAGCACGTCCGGCCGCAGCGTGGTCATCGAGCCGAAGAACTCGCGCGCCTGCAGCGGCTGCCGCGGGTCGTAGCTCAGGCGGCGGTGCAGGGCGCGGACGAAGCGGTTCATGCGCGCCACGTCGCGGTTGCCGGCGGGATTCAGCGCCAGGCAGATCAGGTTGCTGTCCGGTTCGAAGGGCACGCGGCAGTGCAGCTGGCCCTCCATGCGCGCGGCGAAACGGGTGGCGGCGGTGCGGAAGGATTCGGTGGCGAGGATGGATTCGCGCGGCAGGGCGCCGAAGTGCTCGTGGTCCAGCGGCAGCACCTGGTGGGTGACATAGACCGCTGCCGCCGCCGCGCCCGGCTTGGAGCCTTCCGGGATGTAGCGGCCCAGCTGCCGGTAGCGCTGGAAGTAGTTGCCGTCGTCCCCGGCGGTGAAGACGTAGTCGGCCTCCTCGGCTAGCAGCGGCATGGCGCGCTGGTCGCGGCAGAGGAAGGCGCCGGCGCCGTAGGAGATGTAGCCGAGCTTGTGCGGATCCACGGTGATGGAGTCCACCTGCGGCAGCGCCGCGACTGCCGCATGCACCTCCGGTGTCGGGAAGTCGCGAAACTCACCGCGCATCTCCGCCAGCGTGCGCAGGTCGCCGTCCGGGCGGCGGAACAGCGTGGCCAGGTAGCCGCCCCAGGCGGCATCCACGTGCACGCCGAAGCCCAGACCACGCGCGGCCCAGCGCTCGCGGGCGGCGACCAGCTCGTGCAGCGGATCCACCGTGCCGAACTCGGTGCTGCCAAACACCGCGACCACCATCAGCACCGGCTGGCGCTGGCGGCGGCAACGCTCGAGAACCTCCTCTAGCGCTTCCGGATCGGTGCGCATGCCGCGCTCGGGCACCAGTTCCAGCCGGGCCCGGCCCAGGCCCATCAGCTTCATGCCCTTGGACCAGGAATAGTGGGCGGTGACCGGCGCCAGCACCCGCGGCGATTCCAGGGTCAGGTGCCGGGACAGGAACTCGGCCATGCCCAGGGTCTCCAGCCGCTGCGCCGTCAGCGCCTGGCGCCAGCGCCGGCGCTCGCGGCCGTCGCAGCCGGCCAGGAAGGCGTTCCACTGCTCGAGCAGCTCGATGCTCGCCGCCGGCGTGAGGTTGAAGGCGGCGCGGTCGTCGCCCGGCAGGTCCAGGCCCGGCGGCGACACCGCCCGCAGCGCGACCGGGAAGGCCTTCAGCGCCAGCGCCAGGCGCAGGGCCTGGAAATTGGCCAGGGTGCCGCCGGAGGTCAGGTGGCCGAAGGCACAGTCGGGCCGGGCCGGATCGCTGACGTAGCCGAACATGCGTGCCAACTGCAGCCCGACCTTCAGCTCCAGGTCGATGGTGACGGGCGCGGCGTCGATGCTGACGTTGTTCGGGTTGTAGGGCAGGGTCAGGAACTGTGCCGCCAGGCCGGGCAGCAGCAGGTCGGAGACCATGTGGCCGATGTAGCGCGGGCTGTGGAAGGGCACCGAACGCTTGAGCGCCGCCGACAGCGCGTGCAGTTCGCGGCGCATGCGCGCCTCGAACTGGCGGAAGGCCGGGGTGTCGGCGGCCCAGGTCGGGATCGCCGGCGGATCCTCGGGATGGAAGTTGCGGCGCCAGTAGACGTGGTCGCGCAGGAACTCGACGACCAGCTTCTCCAGCAGCGTGTCGTTCTCGCCATAGGGACCGAGGAAACAGGGATGGACGGCAGGGGAGGTCATGACAGCAGCGACTGCAGGATGCCCAGCGGGTGGTGCGCGCGCGCCACCGTGTACGTGAAGCCGAAGCAGGCCAGCGCCGCCAGATAGCACACCACCCGGGCGCGGCGGCTGCGGGCGCGCTTGAGCGCCAGACTGCCCAGCACGACGTAGGCCACCAGCAGCGCCAGCTTCAGGCTGAGCCAGGGAGTGACGAAGGGATTGAGCTTGAGCGCGGTCAGCAGCATCAGCGCCGCCGTCAGCAGCACGGTGTCTATCGTGTAGCTGAGGTAGCGCAGTGGCGCCGCCATCGCCCAGCGCTGGCCGGCCAGCACCAGGGCGCCGCGCAGGGCGAACAGGCCGCCGCTGGCCAGTACCGCGGCGACGTGCACCATCTTGATCTGCAGGTAATAGGCGATCACGCGATTGCTTCCATGCTCAGCCCGGGCGCCCGTCGGCGCGCGGGGTCAGGTAGATCCACAACGAACGCAGCACCCAGGGCAGGAACACCGCCAGCCAGCCAAGGCCGGCGGCGAGGAACCAGGGCGCCGGGTTCGCCATCAGCTCGGCCAGCACCCGCAGCAGCGCCACCGCCTGCATGCCGGCGAAGGCGACGCCGGGAATGGTTCCCAGCACCAGCGGCCGGCCCGAGTGCCCCTGGGTGACGCGGGTGACCATGGCTACCAGCAGGCTGCCGAAGAAGCCCACCGACACCGCATGTACCGGCGCCCGGCCGAGGACGAAGGTGTCGGAGATGAAGAACCACAGGCTCTGCGCCGAATACAGCGCCAGCGCGATCGGCAGCCAGGCATAGCCGATGAACAGCACCCGCAGCAGTGCCGGCGCCTTGCCGCGTGGCCAGTTCCGCCACAGCCAGTAGGCGCTCAGGCCCAGCAGCGGCAGGTCCACCAGCCACAGCCACTGGTGCAGGTGCGCCAGCTCCAGGCCGACATGCCCGAGCCACAGCGGCCAGCACGCCGCCAGCCAGGCCATCGGCCGCCACGGCCGGTAGCCGGGCACGACATTGCCGGCGAAGAAGGGAAACATCCGGTGCGCCACCGTGGTGTAGATCGGCACCAGCAGGCCGAAGCTGCCGATCTTCAGCATGGCGAAGGCCAGCCGCGGCTCGCCCGGCAGGTGCAGGTAGGCGGCGAAGGCCAGCAGCCCCGCCAGCCCCACCAGCAGCGCCGCGAAGCATGACACCGCGTGCCAGCAGCCGCTGCCGTCGCGCAGCAACCAGCCCACCAGCACCGCCATGGCGGCGATCCAGCCGGCCAGCGTGTTCACCACGCCCAGGTGCAGCAGCAGGTCGGAGCCGCGGAACAGCCCGATCAGGGTCAGCGCCTGCCCCAGCAGCAATCCGAGGCCCACCGGCAGGTAGTGCCAGCGGGTCGGCTCGCGCTGGCCCATCCAGCGCGGAAAGACGGTCAGCAGGAAGCCGAAGATGAAGGCCGGCAGCACCTGGTACTGCATGGTGAAGGCATGCATCCACCCCGCCGGTACGCTGGGGTTGGTCATGCCGCCGCCCAGCCAACCGGTCCACCAGGCCATGGCGGCGAGCACGTTGGCAGCACCGATGAAGAACATCAGGCGGTGCGGGGCTGCGGTGATGGGCAGGGGCAGGCTCTGGTTGACGGGAATTGGTCGGGCCACGTTCCGACTCCTCCTGTTGGGCCTGAAGCATGGCCTCCCGGGCTCCGGGCCGCCTTGACGCAAGTCATTCGCATCGCGATCAGGGGCTGCGCCACGGGTGAGACCTCCGGTGTCGGCGGAGAGCCGGGCCCTCGTCCGGTACGCCGGCGTTTGTGATGTCGCGTTCCCTGGCGGCCTGTTGGCTTGGCAAGTGGCGCCGCCGCGTCATGAGGGGGAGGCGCCGACCGTCGCTGGGGCCGCCAGGACGCGTCTGCCGTGCCGCCGCGAACGGCGTCGCTTCGGCAGCGCAGGCCTTGGCCAGGCCTGCCCTATCCCAGCGTAGGCACCCGCCAAACCCCCCACGACGAGCGCGGGCGAAGGTCCCGGAGAGGGGACGGGTCCTCGGCCACCGCGCCGGCGAAGGGTTCGAGGAGGTGGTGTGTGGGGTCGTCGGCCGGGCGTGAGCGGCATGGATGCCGCGACCGAGCCCCCATGGACGGGTTTACGGCGTCCCGGACGAGGACCCCACACACCGCCTCCACCGAGGCTGCAACCCGCCGCGGACGAGGGCCCGGCTCTCCGCCGACACGCAGGATCTCGCCCCCAGCGCCGGAAAAAACGGGGCCGCCATTGCGGCGGCCCCTTGGGGTATCGGCGCGTGCGTGGCTCAGCGCACCGACTCGGTGGCCCCCTCCACCCGGGGTTGCGATTGCCTCGGCGCGATCCAGAGACGAAGCACGAACCAGGCCAGCGCCAGCGCACCGACACTGAAGATCGTGTCACCCGGAACACGCATCCATACCAGCAGCTCCACGATCGGCTGCTGCATGAACGCCGCCGAACGCGCATACCAGTAGCCATGCTCGATGGCCGCATCCAGCTGCAGCACGCCCAGCGGCAGCAGCGTGAACAGCGCCATTCCGGCCAGCCCGATGTTGAGCGCCCAGAAGGCCGTGCCCAGCACCCGGTCCGGCCAGATCGCGAACGGCTTCATCCCGCGCAGGCAGAACAGCATCAGGCCGATGCCGAGCATGCCGTAGACACCGAACAGCGCAGTGTGGCCATGCAACGGAGTCAGGTTCAGGCCCTGCATGTAGTACAGCGGCAGCGGCGGATTGATCAGGAAACCGAACAGGCCGGCGCCCACCAGGTTCCAGAATGCCACCGCCACGAAAAACAGCACCGGCCACTTGTAGCGATGCATCCACGGCGTGGCCTTGCCCAGCTTGAAGGTGTGGTAGGCCTCGAAACCGACATAGGCCAGCGGCACCACTTCCAGCGCCGAGAAGGACGCGCCCAGGGCGATCACCGCCGTCGGCGTGCCGGTGAAGTACAGGTGGTGCAGGGTGCCGAGCACGCCGCCGGCCATGAAGACGATGGTGGCGAACAGCACCGCGACCGTGGCCGTCTTCGTGCGGATCAGGCCCAGCTTGGTGAACAGGAAGGCGATGACCGCGGTGGCGAAGACCTCGAAGAAGCCCTCGACCCACAGGTGCACGACCCACCAGCGCCAGTACTCGACCATGGACAGGTGGGTGTGCTCGCCGTACAGCAGGCCGGCGCCGTAGAAAAGGCCGATGCAGACGGTCGAGAGGAACAGCAGGATGGTGATGTTCTTGTGCTCGCCGCCCTTGCGGATGGCCGGCACCAGGGTGCGGCCGACCAGGAACAGCCACAGGCCAAGGCCGATGAACAGGAACCACTGCCAGAAGCGGCCCAGGTCCACGTACTCCCAGCCCTGGTGGCCGAACCAGAAGTTCTTCTCCAGGCCCAGTTCCTGCATCACGGCGAACCACTGGCCGGCGAAGGCGCCCACCACGATGACCAGCAGGCAGACCCAGAGCACGTTCACGCCCAGGGCCTGGAACTTCGGTTCGTGTCCCGAGATGGCCGGACCGATGTACAGGCCCATGCCCAGCCAGGCGGTGGCGATCCACAACACCGCCAGCTGGGTGTGCCAGGTGCGGGCGAGCGAGTAGGGCAGGAACTCGGACAGGGCGAAACCGTAAGCCTCCTGGCCCTCGACCTGGTAGTGCGCAGTGATCGCGCCGAGCAGGATCTGGGTCAGGAACAGGGCCACCACCACCCAGAAGTACTTGGCGGTGGCGCGCATGGACGGCGTCACCCGGATCTGTGCCAGCGGGTCGGCCAGCGGCAGCCGCTCGGGCCGGTCGTCGCCGTGGCTGACCGCATAGTGCCAGCCGAGCAGGGCGATGCCGGCCAGCAGGAACAGCACGCTGAACACCGTCCACATCAGCAGGTTGGACGGGGGCTCGTTGCCGACCAGCGGCTCATGCGGCCAGTTGTTGGTGTAGCTGATGTCCTTGCCTGGCCGCTCGGTCACAGCGGTCCAGGCCGTCCACCAGAAGAAGGCGGTCATGGCCTGGCGGTGCTCCAGCGCCGGCAGGGTGTCCTCCTTCATGGCATAGGCCTCGCGCAGCTCGCGCGTGGCCGGGTCGTTGCTGAACAGGCTGAGGTAGTGGGCGGCGACGTTGTTGATCGCCGCCAGCCGGTCGTCATCGATGGTGATGGTGCCGGCGGCCTCGTCGAAGGTGTTGCGGCGAAGCGTTTCCTTCAGCCGGGTTTCCAGCGCTGCCTGCTCGGGGGCTTCCAGGGAGGCGAAGTTGCGGACCTGGTAGTCGCGCCGGGCCCAGCGGTCCAGCAGCTCGACCGCTTCGCGATGCAGCCAGTCGGCGGTCCAGTCGGGGGCGACGTAGCTGCCGTGGCCCCAGATCGAGCCCAGCTGCTGGCCGCCGATGGACTGCCAGGCCTGGCGGCCGGTCTGGATGTCTTCCCTGGTGAACACCACCTGCCCGGACTCGGTGACCACGCGTTCGGGAATCGGTGGCATGACACGGTGGATCTCGCCGCCCACCCAGAGCAGGGCTGCGAACGAGACCAAGAGCAGGACCGCCAGCGCGGTCCAGAGTTTGCGGGTGCTGCTCATGGCGGCTCTCCTATTGGGCGCCACCATGCTCGCGAGCGCCGGCTCGGCGGTCACTGACCTGCGTCAAGCCGGCTTCAGTTGCGCAGGACCACCCGGGCCAGGGCCTCGAGCCTGGCCGGGTCGGCGATCTCCAGCTCGCGTCGTTCCACCTTCACCAAGCCGTCCTCCTGCAGCCGGCGCAGCACCCGGCTGACCGTTTCCGGCGCCAGGCGCAGGTAGTTGGCGATGTCGGTGCGGGTCATGGTCAGGTGCAGGCGGGTGGCCGAGAAGCCGCGCTGGGCGAAACGCCGCGACAGGGCCACCAGGAAGGCGGCCATGCGCTGGTCGGCGCTGTAGTCGCCGGCCAGCAGGGCCGCCTTGCCGATGTCCTGGCTGAGCAGGCGGAACAGCTGGGCCTGCAAGCCGGGCATGCGGGTGGCCAGCAGGGCCATCTTCGGGAAGGAGAACCGGCACAGCATCACCGTGTCCAGCGCCACCGCATTGCAGGGGTAGCGGGCCTCGCTGATGGCGTTCAGGCCGATGATCTCGCCAGGCAGGTGGAAGCCCAGCACCTGTTCCTGGCCGGTGGCGTCCACCACGTAGGTCTTGACCGTGCCGGCGCGTACCGCGGCGATGGCATTGAACTCGTCACCCTCGCGGAAGATGTGCTCGCCTTCGTGAAAGGGGCCGACGTGCTCGACCAGCACGTGCAGCTCGCGCAGGTCCGATTTGTCGTAGCCCTGTGACAGGCAAGCGTCGGAGAAGGCGCAGGTGCTGCAGAAGCGCAGCTCGTCGCCGTCGTCGGCGATGGGGTTGGGACGCGACCGCTTGCCGGCGAGGCTCATCCCCGCCCCCCGGAGACGCTCAGATCGCCTTGGAGAACCGGGCCGGTTCTGTCTGGGACTGGTACAGGTAGCGGTCGAAGCATGCGGCAATGATACGCAGCAGCAGACGCCCGCGCGACGTGGCCCGGATCCGGCCATCCGCCCGTTCGACCAGGCCATCGGCTTCCAGTGGCGGCAGCCGCTCCAGCTCGGTGGCGAAATAGGTGGCGAAGTCGATGTCGTGCCGGTCCTCGAGCTCGCGCACGTCCACCTCGCCCTGGCACATCAGCTGCTGGATCAGGTCGGCCCGCAACAGATCGTCCTCGCTCAGTTGCAGCCCGCGCCAGGTCGGCAGGCGGCCGGCGTCCACCGCTGCCTCCCAGCCGGGCAGGTCGCGCGGGTTCTGGGCGAAACAGTCGCCGACGTGGCTGATGGCGCTGACGCCGACGCCGATCAGGTCGCACTCGGCATGGGTGGTGTAGCCCATGAAGTTGCGGTGCAGGCCGCCCCGGGCCTGGGCCACCGCCAGATCGTCCTCCGGCAGGGCGAAGTGGTCCATGCCGATATAGACGTAGCCGGCCGCCGACAGCTTCTCGATGGCCAGCTGCAGCAGGCCCAGCTTGTCCTCCGGCGAGGGCAGCTGGCTGGCCTCGATCTGCTTCTGCGGCCGGAACAGCTGCGGCAGATGCGCGTAGCTGTAGATGGCCAGCCGGTCGGGCCGGGCCCGGACCACGGTGTCCAGGGTGCGGCCGAAACCCTCGCGGGTCTGCAGCGGCAGGCCGTAAATCAGGTCCACGTTGACCGAGCGGAAGCCATGCGCGCGGCAGGCCTCGATCACCGCCAGGGTCTCCTGTACCGACTGGATGCGGTTCACGGCCTTCTGCACCACCGGGTCGAAGTCCTGTACGCCCAGGCTGGCGCGGTTGAAACCGATGAAGGCCAGGGCCTCGATGTCGCCCGGGTTCATGAAGCGCGGGTCCAGCTCGATGGAGAAGTCGCGCTCCGGCGACTCGGAGAAGCGAAAGTGCGTCTGCAGGCTCTCCATCAGCTCGCCGATCTGGTTGGCGCCAAGGAAGTTGGGTGTGCCGCCGCCCAGGTGCACCTGTATCACCTCGCGGTCGCGGTCGAACAGCGGTCCGAGCATGGCCACCTCGCGCTCCAGGCGGCTCAGGTAGGCCTCGCCACGGTTCAGGTCGCGGGTGATGATGCGGTTGCAACCGCAGTAGAAGCAGGGACTGAAGCAGAACGGGATGTGCGCGTACAGCGACAGCCGGCGCGGGATCGGGTCGTCGTTGCTCAGCCTGGCGGCACGGATGAAGTCGTCCGGCCCGAAATCGGTGCGGAACTGCGGTGCCGTGGGGTAGGAGGTGTAACGCGGCCCCGGCCGGTCGTAACGGCGGAGCAGCTCGGCATCGAAGGGCGGAACGGCGACCATGGCCGGCAGCTTAGGAGCCCACCCGCCGGGCCGCCTTGACCCTGGTCAAGCCAGGGCGCGGCGCTTCACAGCCAGCGGGCGCGGCGCAGCAGCAGGTACAGCCCCAGCACCACCAGCACCACCAGGCCCAGCAGCACGAGGTAGCTATAGCGGCCGTCCAGCTCGGGCATGTGCCGGAAATTCATGCCGTACCAGCTGGCGATCAGCGTGGGCGCGGCCAGCAGCGCCGCCCAGCCGGCCAGACGCTTGACCACCTCGCCCTGGGCCACGGCCACCAGGGCCAGGTTCACCGACATCGCCGCGGTCAGCATCTCCCGCAGCGTGTCCACCGCATCGTTCACTCGCAGCGTGTGATCGTAGACGTCGCGGAAATACAGCCGCATCTCCTCGCCCACCAGCTGGGTATGCACGCGGGTCAGCTGGCCGGTGATGTCCTGCATCGGCGCCACCGCCAGCCGCAATCGGGTCAGCTCGCGCTTGAGGTCGTAGAGCTGGCGGATGGTGCCACGGCTGAAATCCTCGGCGAAGATCTCGTGCTCCAGCTCGTTGAGCTTTTCCCGGAACTCATCGACGATCGGCAGGTAGTTGTCCACGATGAAATCCAGCACCGCATACAGCCCGTAAGTCGGGCCCAGGGCCAGCAGTTCCGGTTCGCGCTCGCAGCGGGCGCGGACGCTGGCGTAGGACAGCGAGGTGCCGTGCCGCACGGTCACCAGGTAGCGCGGACCCATGAAGATATGGGTCTCGCCGAAACTGACCTGGCCGGCCACGGCCTGGGCGGTATGCACGGCGATGAAAAGGGAATTGCCGTAGGCCTCGATCTTCGGTCGCTGGTGTGCGTGGTGGGCGTCCTCGACCGCCAGGTCGTGCAGGCCGAACTCTTCCTGCAGCTTGTCCAGCAGGGACTCCTCCGGCTCGTACAGGCCGACCCAGACGAAGCTGCCGTCGTCCACCGCCAGCACGTCGCTGATGGTGTCCAGGTCTATGTCGCGGCGACTGCCGTCGCGGCCATAGGCCACGCAGTTGATCACGCAGGCGGGGGTGGCGGGTGCGTTCATGGCCGGCATCTTGGGCTGGCCCCGCCCCGGCCGGCAAGTCAGTCGCGGCGCGGTGCCAGCCGGCGCAGCAGGGCCCAGTGCAGGGGCAGCAGCAGTAGCACCCACTCCACGTTCTCTTGCGGCCGGAACGGCAGGAACTTCAGGAAGCCGGCCAACGCGGCCCCGGCCACCACCAGCACCAGCAGGGCGCGGAACCAGGGTTTGGGTTCGCGTCCGCGCAGCAGCGCCCAGGCGCCCGGCAGCAGGCCCAGGCACAGCGGGCTGAGCAGCAGCAGGTTCTCGTTGCCGTGGGCGAAGACATGGGCCGTGGCCAGCCACAGGTAGAGCATCAGGGCACCGGCCAGGCCGGCCAGCAGCCAGAAGGCGAGGGCGAAGCCGGCCAGGGCCCGTGGCCAGCGCCGGCCGGCCAGCAGGACCAGGGCGGCCAGGACCAGGCCGGCAACCAGGGCCGGCCCGCGCAGGCGCGGCGCTTCCGCCGGCGCCGGCGGAAGGCGGTGCGGCGCCAGCGTCTCCTCGGCGGCCACCAGCGGACGACCGTCGTCCAACCGCACTTCGCGCAGTGCCTCGCGCAGGCGCATCGGGATGAAGCCCTCGTCGTAACGCGACAGCGGCCGGTCGGCCTGGCCGGCCAGGCCGAGGTGAAAGCCCAGGGCCATCCACGGCGCCGGGCTGGCCAGGCGGACCGCTTCGCTGCGGTAGCTGTGCCCGCGCGAACGACCGCTCAGCTGCGCCCGCAGGCGTCCGTCCAGCGCCCGGTCCAGGGCGTCGCGCACCTGCGTGGAACAGTTGCTGGTGAAGTAGTCGTAGTCGTAGCGGGCGTTTTCGCCCCGGGCGCGGTCGGCCAGGCCTTGGGCCAGCGCGCGGGCCTGCTCGGGTGCCAGGTCCAGCCATTGCAGGGTGACGCCACGGCCGGTCCGCCGGTAATAGGCCAGGTCGCGCTCCATCGGCAGCGCTACCAGCCAGTAGCGCATTCGGCCGTGGACGAAGTTGGCGAAGAAGCCCGGCTCGTCCAGATCGAAGTAGCCGAAGTTGTAGGCGATCGGACCGTCGCCGGCCGGATCGTCCACGACGATGGCGTTGTGGCCGAAGCGCTCGAAGAACAGCTCGCCCGGCTCCATCGTCAGCACGCCGATGCGCGGCGCCGCCGCGGCCAGGGCCGGCAGCAGGCACAGCAGCAACATGGCCAGGCGGACCCGCAGGCGCTCAGGCATCGGCATGCACGCTGACCACGAAACTGTGCACGCGCCTGGCATCGGCCCGGCCGACCCGGAAGTGGAAACGACCCAGGGCCAGTTCTTCGCCGGATTCCGGCAGGTGACCGATGGCGGCGATGACCAGGCCGCCGATGGTGTCGTACTCGTCGTCGGGAAGCTCGGCGCCGAACTGCCGGTTGAAGTCGGCGATCGGGGTCAGCGCGTCCACCATGTACTGGCCGTCGGCCTGGGCGGCGATCAGCCGGGCGGTATCGGCCTCGTCATGCTCGTCGTCTATCTCGCCGACGATCTCTTCCAGAACGTCCTCGATGGTGACCAGGCCGGCGACGCCGCCATGCTCGTCCACGACGATGGCCATGTGGTTGCGCGAGAGGCGGAACTCCTTGAGCAGGACGTTCAGGCGCTTGGACTCCGGAATCAGCACGGCCGGCCGCAGCAGTTCGCGGATGCTGCCCGGCCCCGCGTCCGACACCAGGCCGGGCAACAGGTCCTTGGCCAGCAGGATGCCCAGCACCTCGTCGCGGTCCTCGCCGTGTACGGGGAAGCGCGAGTGGCCGGATTCGACTACCGTGCGCAGCAGGTCCATGAAGGGTTCGTCTACGGGCAGCGAGACCATCTGCGAGCGCGGCACCATGATGTCCGACACCTGCTTGTCGGACACGGTCAGCGCGCCCTCCAGCATCTTCAGGGTGTCGGCTTCGAGCAGGCCGTTGGCGCGGGCCTCGCGCAGGATTTCGACCAGGTCCTCGCGGGTCCTGGGTTCGCCGGAAAAGGCCTGGCTCAGGCGATCCAGCCATGAGCGCCGTTCCGGCGGGCTACTAGGGGAGTCCTCTGACATCAGTGGCTTGCGGGGCGCCCGGGCAGGGGCGGGAGCCCGAGTTTAGCGCATCACCCGTGTCCGCAACCCTGCCGGTACCGGAGAACCCACCCGCAAAGCGGGAAGTCAGTTCCCGCCGGGCGCGTAGGGATCCGGGTAGCCGAGGGTGGCGAGGATCTCGCGCTCGATCTGCTCCATGGCCTCGGCCTCCCGCTCGTCCTCGTGATCCAGCCCCAACAGATGCAACACCCCATGTACGGTCAGGTGCGCGTAGTGCGCCGCCAGCGGCTTGCCCTGCTCGGCGGCCTCGCGCGCCACCACCGGCGCGCAAATCACCAGATCGCCCAGCAGGGGCAGGTTCACCCCCTCGGGCAATTCGGCCGGAAAACTCAGCACATTGGTGGCGTAGTCCTTGTTGCGATAGTGCCGGTTCAGGGCGCGGCCCTCTTTCTCGTCCACCAGACGGATGGCGAGGTCGGCTCGCCGGATCCGGCCGCGGGCGGCGGCGGCCACCCACTTGCGGAAACTGGCGGCGGTCGGCAGCCCCTTGCGCGGCAAGCCGTAGCTGACGCAGACCTCGAGCCGGAGCGGGCCCCGGGTCATGGTGGCGGATCCTTGCCGTCACGGGCGTCGTAGGCGCGCACGATCCGCGCCACCAGCGGATGCCGTACCACGTCGTGGGCTTCGAAGAAGGTGAAGCTGATGCCTTCGATTCCGCGCAGCACGTCGATGGCGTCGCGCAGCCCCGATTTCTGGTGCTTGGGCAGATCCACCTGGCTGAGGTCGCCGGTGACGACCGCGGTCGAGCCGAAGCCGATCCGGGTCAGGAACATCTTCATCTGTTCGATGCTGGTGTTCTGTGCCTCGTCCAGGATCACGAAGGCGTCATTGAGCGTGCGGCCACGCATGAAGGCCAGCGGCGCGATCTCGATGACGTTGCGCTCCAGCAGCTTGGCCACCTTCTCCACTCCCAGCATTTCGTACAGGGCGTCGTAGAGCGGGCGCAGGTAGGGATCGACCTTCTGGCTGAGGTCGCCCGGCAGGAAGCCCAGTTTCTCGCCGGCCTCGACCGCCGGCCGCACCAGCAGCAGGCGTTGCACCCGGCCCTCGTTGAGTGCGTCCACCGCCATGGCCACCGCCAGGAAGGTCTTGCCGGTGCCGGCCGGGCCGATGCCGAAGTTGATGTCGTGGGTGGCGATGCTGTGCAGGTACTTCTGCTGATTGGCACCGCGGCCGCGGATATTGCCGCGCTTGACCCGGATGCTGACTTCCTGGGCGGCGTAGTCGTCGGCGGCCACCTGGGCCAGATGCGACTCGCCCAGGCGCAGGTGGATCTTGCGGGCATCCAGGGGTTCGCGGCCGGCGTCCTCGTAGAGCCGGCGCAGCAGCTTTTCCGCAGCATCGGCCGCCCGCTGCTCGCCGGTGATCCGGAACACGTGGCCGCGGTTGGCGATCTGCACGCCCAGCCGCAACTCGAGCTGGCGCAGGTGTTCGTCGAAGGGGCCGGCCAGGTTGGCCAGGCGCTCGTTGTCTTCGGGTTCCAGGATGAAGTCGCGCTGGACGCTCTGGGTGGGACTGCTCATGGGCGATGGCGGCACGGCCGAAGCGGCCAGGCGTCTCGGGGCGCACAGGGTAGCGCCGCGGTGCCCGGATCGGCCACCTGGATGCGAGCCGGGCCGGGAGCAGGGCAGGGGTTGACTTAATTAATGAATGAATTAATTATTCGCGCCATGAAACGAAAGCCCCCCGACACGCCTTCCCGGTCCGAGGCCCCGGATGTCCGTCCCGAGGGCCGTTCCGGCCGCCGCGCCGGCGCTCGTCCGGCCCGGGCCTCCGCGGCCGGTCCGGCGCGCCGAACGCCCGGCCGGCCCGGTGCCGACACCCCCGAACTGCGGCCGCGACTGCTCGACGCCGCCCTGGCCTGCTACGTGGAAAAGGGCATCGCCGCCACCTCGCTGCGCGACATCGCCGCGCGCGCTTCGGTGACGCCGGCCATGCTGCATTACTACTTCGGCGACAAGGACCGGCTGCGGGAGGCGGTGATCGCCGAGCGGCTGATGCCGGCCATCGGTGGCTTGCGCGAGGCCGTGCTCGCCGCCGGCGAGGACCCGGCCGACGTGGTCGGCGCCTTCGTCAACGGCATCGCCCGGCTGGTGGCCGAGCACCCGTGGCTGCCGCCGCTGTGGGTGCGGGAAGTGCTGAGCGAAGGCGGAGCGCTGCGCGGCATCCTGCTCAACCAGGTCGGCCCGGCGATGGCCCGCGTCATGGTCGGCCGTTTCGCCGCCGCCCAGGCCAGGGGCCGCCTCAATCCCGAACTCGATCCGCGCCTGCTGATGGTGTCCCTGGTCGGGCTGACGCTGTTCCCCGCCGCCGGCGCGCCGATCTGGCGCCGGCTGTTCGACGCCGACGACCTGCCTTTCGACGCCGTCCGTCGCCACACCCTGGCCCTGCTGGACCGTGGCCTGGAGCTCTCCGATGAAAAGAACGACCGCTGATCGCAGTCTGGCCGCGGTAGCCGTGCTGGCCGTGCTGGCGCTGGCGTCCTGCCAGCCATCCCCGCCGCAAGCCCTGGGCACGGTGGAGTGGGAGCGCATCACCGTGCCGGCGCCGGTGGCCGAGCCGGTGCTGGCGCTGGAGGTGCGCGAAGGCCAGCGGGTCGCGGCCGGCGACCTGCTGCTGCGCCTTGATCAGACCCGCCAGAATGCCCGTCTGGAGGCCTTGCGCAGCCAGGCGCGGCGTGCCCGCGAGCAACTGGCGGAACTGCGGGCCGGCCCGCGTTCGGAAACCATCGCCCAAGCGCGCGCCCGCCGCGATGCCGCCCGTGCCCGGTTGGCGGAGGCCGAGGCCCAGTATCGCCGGGCGCAGTCCCTGACCGGGCGGCAGCTGGTGTCGCGCGCCGATCTGGATCGCGCCCGCGCCGCCCGCGACGGCGCCCGCGCGGAACTCGAGCAGGCCGGACAGGCCCTGCTGGAACTCGAACACGGCCCCCGCGCCGAGCATCTGGCCCAGGCGGAGGCCGCGCTGGCCGCCGCCGAGGCCGAGGTGACCGACCAGGAGGCCCTGCTGGCCAAGCTCAGTCCGGTCGCGCCGCGTGCCGGCCTGGTAGACAGCCTGCCCTACAAGGCCGGCGACCAGGCGCCGGTGGGTGCGCCGCTGGCAGTCTTGCTGGTCGGCGAGGCGCCGCACGCGCGCGTCTACCTGCCGGCCGCGCTGCGCGCCCGGGTGGCGGTCGGCGACCGCGCCCTGGTGCGGGTCGAGGGCCGCGAGGAGGTCTATGAGGGCAGGCTGCTCATGATCCGCTCGCAGCCCAGTTTCACGCCCTACTACGCCCTGGCCGGCGACGATGCCGAGCGGCTGAGCTACCTGGCGGAGATCCAGCTCGGCACCGAGGCGGCGACACTGCCGGCCGGCTTGCCGGCGCAGGCGGAGTTTCCGCGGTGAATCAGCCGCAGCCGGCCATCCGGGCGCGCGGGCTCAGTCGGCGCTTCGGCGAGCTGCTGGCGGTCGACGGCGTCGATCTGACCGTGCCGCGGGCGCATGTCTATGGCTTTCTCGGCCCGAACGGCTCGGGCAAGTCCACCACCATCCGCATGCTCTGCGGCCTGCTCACGCCCAGCGCGGGCCAGATCGAGGTGTTGGGCATGCGGGTGCCGGAGGAAGCCGAAAGCCTGCGCCGGCGGATCGGCTACATGACGCAGAAGTTTTCGCTGTTCGAGGACCTGAGCGTGCGCGAGAACCTGGAGTTCCTGGCGGCAGTGCAGGGCATCCCGGCACGCGCGGCGAAGAAGCGGGTGGACGAGCTGATCGGGCAATTCCATCTCGGCGATCGGCAGCGGCAGCTGGCCGGCACCCTCAGCGGTGGCCAGAAGCAGCGCCTGGCCCTGGCCGGGGCGGTCATCCACCGGCCGGAACTGCTGCTGCTGGACGAGCCGACCAGTGCCGTTGACCCGGAGTCGCGACGCGATTTCTGGGAGAAACTCTTCGAGCTGGCCGACGCCGGCACCACCCTGCTGGTGTCCACCCACTACATGGACGAGGCCGAGCGCTGCCATCGCCTGGCCATCCTCGACCGCGGCGTGCTGGTCGCCGACGGCACCCCGGCCGAGCTGGTCGAGCGCCTGCGCGGCCGCAGTGTCGAAGTCGCATCGGCGACGCCACGGCGCGCCTTGCAGGTGCTGGCCGGCCAGCCTGGCGTGGTCAGCGCCGCCCAGATCGGCAACCACCTGCGCCTGCTGCTGGCCGGGGCGGAGGACGCCAGAGGCCGCCTGCGCGAGGCGCTGCGCGGGGCCGGCATCGAGGCCGAGGTCTCGCTGTCGGTGCCAAGCCTCGAAGACGTGTTCGTCGCCGCCACCCGCGGCCGCAAGGGAAAGGCCGCATGAACTGGCATCGCCTGGCCGCCATCGTGGTGAAGGAGGCGCGGCAGATGCGCCGCGACCGCATCAGCCTGGCCATGATCGTCGGCATTCCGGTGATGCAGTTGCTGCTGTTCGGCTACGCCATCAACCTCAACCTGCGTGGACTGGAAGCCGGCATCGCCGACCAGGCCGGCAGCGCCGCGTCGCGCGCCGCGGTCATGGACATGCTGGCGACCGGGGTGATCGCCGCGCGCGCACACGCCGCCACGCCGGAGCAGTTGATGGACATGCTGCGTCGGGGCGAGATCAGCGTTGGCGTGGCGGTTCCGCCGGACTTCGAGCGGCGCCTGGCCGACGGCCGCGAGGCCATCCAGGTGCTGGTGGACGGCAGCGACACCGCGGTGCAGAACGCCGCTGCACAGCTGGCCCAGATGCCGCTGGCGCCGGCGCCGGCGCCGGTCGCCGGCGAGGCCGCGCCCGGCGCGCCCGGCGACGGCCCGATCCGGGTGGTGCCGTTCTACAACCCGGAGCGGCGCTCGGCGGTGAACATCGTGCCCGGCCTGATCGGCGTGATCCTGACCATGACCATGGTGATGTTCACCGGCATGGCCATCGTCCGCGAGCGCGAGCGCGGCAACATGGAGTTGTTGATCACCACGCCGGTGACCCGCACCGAGCTGATGGTCGGCAAGGTGCTGCCCTATGCCCTGATCGGGCTGGTCCAGACCACGGTGGTGCTGATGCTGGGCCTGTGGCTGTTCCAGGTGCCGATCCGCGGCAGTCTTGCCGACGTCTACCTGGCGGCGGTGCTGCTGATCCTGGCCAACCTGAGCCTGGGCCTGCTGGTCTCGACCATGGCGCGTTCGCAATTCCAGGCCATGCAGATGACGTTTTTCCTGTTCCTGCCGTCCATGCTGCTGTCGGGGTTCATGTTCCCGTTCGCCGGCATGCCGGCGCCGGCGCAATGGCTGGCCGAGCTGTTGCCGCTGACCCACTTCCTGCGTCTGATTCGCGGCGTGATGCTGCGCGGCGCCGGGCTCTGGGAGTTGTGGCCGGAAGTGCTGGCGCTGCTGGTGTTCACCGCCCTGATGATGACCGCGGCGATCCTTCGCTTCAGCAAGCGGCTGGACTGATGCCGGCTGCCCGCGGGCGGGGGCGCGGACGCGCCTGCGAGCGGGCGCTCCGGCAGCCGGCTTGGCTCCGGCCGGAAGGCGGTTCAGGCCGCGGCCTCGTCCACCGTCACCACTTCGCCGCGCAGGGAATTGGCCAGGGCGGCGGTGATGCGCACGTCCACGAACTGGCCGACCAGGCGCTTGCCGCCCGGGAAGTTCACGCTGCGCATGTTCTCGGTCTTGCCGGTCAGCTCGTCCGGGTTGCGGGCGCTGGGGCCCTCGACCAGCACGCGCTGAATGCTGCCGACCATGGCCTCGGCGTAACGGCGGGCATTGTCGTTGATGGCGGCTTGCAGGCGCTGCAGGCGGGCATGGGCGACCTCGGCCGGCACTTCGCCGGGCAGGTTGGCGGCCGGTGTGCCGGGCCGGCGCGAGTAGATGAAGGAGAAGCTCTGGTCGAAGCCGATTTCCTCGATCAGCCTCATGGTGGCCTCGAAGTCGCGGTCGGTCTCGCCGGGGAAGCCGACGATGAAGTCGGAGCTGATGGCGATATCGGGCCTGGCCTCGCGCAGGCGACGGATCTTGGCCTTGTATTCCAGTGCCGTGTGGCCGCGCTTCATCACCGCCAGGATGCGGTCCGATCCGGATTGCACCGGCAGGTGGAGATAGGCGGCCAGCTGCGGCACCTCGCGGTGGGCCTCGATCAGGCTGTCGCCGAACTCGACCGGGTGCGAGGTGGTGTAGCGGATGCGGCCGATGCCCTCGATCTGGGCCACTGCCCGGATCAGCAGGGCCAGGTCGGCCTCGTCGCCGTCGGCGGTGCGGCCGCGGTAGGCATTGACGTTCTGGCCCAGCAGGTTGATTTCGCGCACGCCCTGGGCGGCCAGCTGGGCGCATTCCAGCAGCACGTCGTCGAAGGGGCGGCTGACTTCCTCGCCGCGGGTGTAGGGCACCACGCAGAAGCTGCAGTACTTGCTGCAGCCCTCCATCACCGAGACGAAGGCGGTCGGGCCCTCGGCACGCGGTTCGGGCAGGCGGTCGAACTTTTCGACCTCCGGAAAGCTGATGTCCACTTGCGGCCGGCCTTCCGCCCGCCGCGCCTCGATCATGGCCGGCAACCTGTGCAGGGTCTGCGGCCCGAACACCAGGTCCACGAACGGGGCGCGCTTCAGGATGGCCTCGCCCTCCTGGCTGGCCACGCAACCGCCTACACCGATCAGCACCGGCTTGTCCTTCTTCAGCTGCTTCCAGCGGCCGAGCTGGGAGAAAACCTTCTCCTGGGCCTTCTCGCGGATGGAGCAGGTGTTGACCAGGATGACGTCGGCCTCGCTCTCGTCCTGGGTCAGTTCCAGGCCGTGCTCGGCCCGCAGTACGTCGGCCATGCGGGCCGAGTCGTACTCGTTCATCTGGCAACCGTGGGTCTTGATGTAGAGCTTGCCCCTGGTGGGCGGGGTTCCGGGCATGGCGGCGCTTATTCCGTTCCGGGAGGGGCGGCATTGTAGCGCCGGGCGGCGGCCGGGACCCGGCCGGCATGGGCTGCGGCCGGCGTTTCCCCTGGGAAGCTTGGCAATCCGGCCTTCCGGGAGTAAATCTCGCGCCCATGTCTCCGCGCCTGCCCCTGCTGGCCTGCCTGCTGTTTGCCGCCGCCCCGGCGGAGGCCGGCACGCTTTACCGCTGCACGGGCGCCGACGGCATTCCCAACTACACCAGCAAGAAGGTGCCCGGCGCCAGCTGCAAGGTGGTGGCCAACTACGGCCCGGCCGACGCCAGGCCGCGGGCGCCGGCGCCCGGGCCGACGCCACCCGCGGGTTCCCGGGGCGGCGAAGCCGGGCTGCAGTCACGGGTCGAGTTCCGTACCGCCGGCCCTGGCCAGGCGCCGGCCGCCGCGCCGGCGCCCGCGGCCGGCGCGCGGGTGACACGCGGTGCGGTCTACAGGTACGAGCGGGACGGCGTGGTGCACTACACCAACGTCAGGCCGCCCGGCGGCAGCGCCGCCACGCTGCTGTTCACCTACGTGGAAACCTGCTACGCCTGCGGGCTCTTGCCGGGCGTGGATTTCCACACCGTTCGCCTGGACACCGAGTCCTATGCCGCCGAGGTGCGGGCGGCGGCCGGGGAGTTCGGGGTCGAGGAGGCGGTGGTGCGGGCGATCATCCATGCCGAGTCGGCGTACCGGCCCGACGCAGTGTCTCATGCCGGCGCCCAGGGCCTGATGCAGTTGATCCCGGCCACGGCCGAGCGTTTCGGGGTGCGGGACGTGTTCGATCCGGCCCAGAACATCCGCGGCGGCGTGCAGTACCTGGCCTGGTTGCTCAAGCGCTACGACGGCGACCTGAGTCTGGCCGCCGCCGGCTACAACGCCGGCGAGGGCGCGGTGGACCGCTACGGCGGCATCCCGCCCTATGCCGAGACCCGGCGTTACGTCGAGCGCGTGGGCATCCTGGCCGAGCGCTACCGCGGCGCCCTGGCGGCCAACTGAGGCCGCGGACGGCGTTGCCGCCCTCGCGCGGGGTCCGTTAGAATCGCGCATCTTTGCGGGCCCCCAGCGGGCCTCCGCAGCGGATATCAGCCAAATCGCCAATCGTTTCGGAGAGCCGGATGGCTAACCAAGGGGTCAACTCAGGCCGCCGCCGCTTCCTGACCGCCAGTACCGCCGTGGTCGGTGCGGTGGGCGCGGGTTTCGCGGCCGTGCCGTTCATCAGTTCGTGGAAGCCCAGCGCCCGGGCCCAGACTGCCGGCGCGCCGGTGGTCGTGGACATCAGCAAGATCGACCTCGAGCCCGGCATGCGCATGATCGTGCAGTGGCGCGGCAAGCCGGTCTGGATCTTCAAGCGTACGCAGGAGCAGCTGGCGGCGCTGCCGGGCCTGGACGAGCGCCTGCGCGACCCGTCTTCCGAGAATGCCGACCAGACCCCGGGCTTCGCCCGCAACGGGTACCGCTCGATCAAGCCGGAAATCGCCGTGATGGTGGGCATCTGCACCCACCTGGGCTGCTCTCCCAGCTACGTACCCGAGATGCTGCCGCAGCCCTACGACAGCCAGTGGCAAGGCGGCTTCTACTGCCCCTGCCACAACTCGCGCTTCGACCTGGCCGGCCGCGTCTTCCAGGGCGTGCCGGCGCCGTCGAACCTCGAGGTGCCGCCCTATCACTTCCAGGACGACAACCACATCGTGGTGGGCGTCCCGCCTGAAGGAGCCGCGTGATGTCGAACCTGATCACCCGCGCCATCGAAGGCGTGACCGGCTGGGTCAACGACCGTGCCCCGGCCCTGGTGCCCATGTACCGGAAGCACATGTCGGAGTACTACGCTCCGAAGAACTTCAACCTCTGGTACTACTTCGGCTCCCTGGCCCTGCTGGTGCTGGTCAACCAGATCGTCACGGGCATCTTCCTGACGATGCACTACAAGCCCTCGGCGGCCGAGGCCTTCGCCTCGGTCGAGTACATCATGCGCGATGTGGAGTGGGGCTGGCTGATCCGCTACATGCACAGCACCGGTGCCTCGATGTTCTTCGTGGTGGTGTACCTGCACATGTTCCGCGGCCTGATCTACGGCTCCTACCAGAAGCCGCGCGAGCTGGTCTGGATCCTCGGCATGCTGATCTTCCTGGTGCTGATGGCCGAGGCCTTCATGGGCTATGTGCTGCCCTGGGGGCAGATGTCCTACTGGGGCGCGCAGGTGATCATCAACCTGTTCGGCGCCATTCCGGTGGTGGGCACCGGACTGACCGAATGGATCCGCGGCGACTACCTGGTTTCCGACGCCACCCTCAACCGCTTCTTCGCCCTGCACGTGATCGCCCTGCCGCTGGTGCTGCTGCTGCTGGTGGTGCTGCACCTGGGCGCGCTGCACGAGGTCGGTTCCAACAACCCGGACGGTGTCGAGATCAAGAAGGGCCCCAAGGGCAACCGCTGGTCGCCGACCGCGCCGGCCGACGGCATTCCCTTCCACCCGTACTACACCGTCAAGGACCTGTTCGGCGCCGGCTTCTTCCTGATCATCTTCGCCTTCATCGTGTTCTTCGCGCCGACGATGGGCGGCTGGTTCCTGGAATGGGACAACTTCGTCAAGGCTGATCCGCTGGTCACTCCGGAGCACATCAAGCCGGTCTGGTACTTCACGCCCTTCTACGCGATGTTGCGTGCCATCCCGGACAAGCTGATGGGCGTGATGGTGATGGGTGGCGCGGTGATCATCCTGTTCGGCCTGCCCTGGCTGGACCGCAGCCCGGTCAAGTCGATCCGCTACCGGCCCCTGCTGCACAAGGTGCTGGTGGCGATCTTTGCCGTCGGTTTCGTGATCCTGGGCTGGCTGGGCGCGCAGTCGGGCTCGGACACCCAGAAGCTGGTGGCGCAGATCCTGACCGCCTACTACTTCGCCTTCTTCATCTTCATGCCGTTCTGGTCCCGCATGGGCCAGTTCAAGGCCGTTCCCGAGCGGGTGACCACGCATGACTAAGCTGCGCTTCTTCGCCCTCCTGCTGGCCCTGGCGCCGGCCGTCGGCCTGGCCGCCGGCGGCGCCAAGCTCGAACACTCGGGTACCGACCTCGGCGACCGCGCCTCCCTGCAACGGGGCGCCGGCCTGTTCATGAACTACTGCGCCGGCTGCCACTCCCTGTCCATGCAGCGTTATTCGCGTCTGGGCGAGGACCTGGGCCTGAGCCAGGAGCAGGTCGAGCGTTTCCTGATTCGGGGCAATGCCAAGTACGGCGAGCCGATCAACACTGGCATCACCGCCGGCGACGGTGAGGCCTGGTTTGGCAAGGCAGCGCCCGACCTGAGCCTGGTGGCCCGCGCCAAGCTGGGCGGTCCGGACTGGGTCTACAGCTACCTCAAGGGCTTCTACGTGGATGAGTCCCGGCCTCTTGGCTGGAACAACACCGTCTTCCCGGGTGCCTCCATGCCGCACGTGCTGTGGGAGCTGCAGGGGATCCAGCGGCCGGTCTACGACGTGGATGCCGAGGGCCAGGCGCACCTGGTCCGGCTGGAGCTGGTCAAGCCCGGCCGGCTCAGCCCGGCCGAATACGACCGGGTCGCCCGCGACATCAGCGCCTTCCTGCAGTACGTGGCGGAGCCGGCCGCGCTGCAACGCGAGTCGGTCGGCGTCTGGGTGATCCTGTTCCTGGCCCTGTTTACGCTGCTGGCCTGGCTGCTCAAGGCCGAGTACTGGCGCGACGTGCACTGAGGCCCGGCGAAGCTGCGAACATCGGGCCGCCTTCGGGCGGCCCTTTGTTTTCAATGACTTGGCTTCGCTTCCCGGGCGCGGGGCGCTCCTGAGCCGCGGCCGGTGCCGGGACCCCGCCGTCTTGCGGGGCAACGGCCATTTCGGGCAGGGTTGGGGGCGCTCGCGACCGCCGGCAGGCGCCGGTGGCGCCCAGTCCCTGGGGGAGTTCGATGGCTGCCAGCCCGCGCATTCGCAATGCCCTGACCCTGTTTTCCGCCCGTGATTGCGTCGTCTGCCACCGGGTTCGCCTGGTGCTGGCAGCCAAGGGCGTCAGCTATGAACTGGTACCCGTGGATCCGACCGATCCGCCCGAGGATCTGGTGGACCTCAACCCCTACCACTCGGTGCCGACCCTGGTGGATCGCGACCTGGTGCTGTACGCCGCCTCGGTGGTGTCCGAATACCTGGACGAGCGCTACCCGCACCCACCGCTGATGCCGGTGGACCCGCTGTCTCGGGCCCGGCTGCGCCTGGCCATGCTCCGGCTCGAACACGACTGGGTGCCGCATGTGCAGGCCATCCAGCACGGTGGCAAGGCCCAGGCCGATGCCGGCCGCAAGCGGCTGAAGGAGCTGCTGCTGTCCTCGCTGCCGCTGTTCAAGGCCTCCAGGTTCTTCCTCAACCCCGAGATGAGCCTGGCCGATTGCGCGATCGCGCCGATCATCTGGCGCCTGCCCGCTCTCGGCATCCAGTTGCCCAAGGAAGCCAAGGTGATCGAGGACTATGGCATGCGCATCTTCCGCAACCCGGCCTACCTGCGTAGCCTGACGCCCGAAGAGAAGAACCTTCGCGAGCTGCCGCAATGACCGGAACGGTGCCCCGCATGGGGTCCAATCGCCCCTACCTGCTGCGGGCGTTGCACGAGTGGATCAACGACAACGGCATGACCCCCTATCTGCTGGTGGATGCGGAACGGGAGGGTGTACGGGTGCCGCCTTCTGCGATCAAGGACGGCAAGGTGGTGCTGAACATCGCACCGCGTGCGGTCGCACAACTGGTGATGGACAACCGGAGCGTGCGCTTCCTGGCCCGCTTCGGTGGCGTCAGCCAGGCGGTGGAAGTGCCGATGCCGGCAGTGCTGGCGATCTATGCCCAGGAAACCGGGCAGGGCATGATGCTGCCCGAGGACGGGGAGCCCGAAACCCCCGGGCCGGACTCGCCCGAGCCGTCGCCACTGGGCCCGGACGAGGGCGGTCCGGGCGGTCGGCGCGCACATCTGCGCGTGATCAAGTGATGCTGCCGCAGCGCCCCGTGACGGGCACGCGTCACCATGGATAAACTGCCGCCGCCAGGGTCCCGGCGGACCGGTTGCCTATTCGCAGGAGAGCGGACATGAAACTGGTGTTTCCCAACGGCGAACACTCGCAGGTGCTGCTCAGCCACGGCGTGAACCGGATCGGGTCCGCGGGTGACGTGGCGGTGCTGCTGAACGACCCGGCGATCGCGCCGCTGCACTGCGAGATCCATGTCACCGGCACCGGCGCCAACCTGCAGGTGCCGGCGGGCGGCGGTCCGGTCTCGGTGAACGGCAAGCCGGTATCCGACATCATGGCGCTGCGGCCCGGCGATCAGATCGGTTTCGCCCATGTGATCGCCAGGTTCGCGGTCGTCGAGGCGGCGAGACCGGCGTCGGCCGGCGCCGACACCGGCCATCCGGACGAGGACACGGGCGCCACCCGGGTCCGGACGGCGGTGCCGAAGTTCGTCCTGCGTGGAGTGTCGGGCGCCGTATTCGGCAAGGTGTTCCCGGTTACCGGCCCCCTGGTGATCGGTCGGGCGGTGGAGGCGGACATCTCGGTGCCGGCCGAGGAGATCTCGCGTCGGCATGCCTTGGTAAAGCCCACGCCCGACGGCCTGTCGGTCGAGGACCTGGGTTCCAGCAACGGCACTTACATCAACAACCGGCGGGTGCAGCAGGGCTTTCTTGGCCCAGGCGACGAGCTGCGCCTGGACGCGGTGCGGTTCATCCTGGTGGCGCCAGGCATGGAGATGGCGCAGCGCACCGCGCGCCTGATCACTCCCAGCGGCCCGGCCGAGCCGGCGCCGGCGCCGGCTTCGGCGATCAGCAAGTGGGTGCCGATCATGCTCACCCTGGCCGCCATCGCCGTGATCGTCGCCCTGGTCCTGAGCCGCGGCTGACTTCTTGACTTCTGATCTGACCCTTTGATCTGACCCCGGGGTCAGATCAAAGGGTCAGATCAAAGGGTCAGATCAAAGGGTCAGATCAAAGGGTCAGATCAAAGGGTCAGATCAAAGGGTCAGATCAAAGGGTCAGATCAAAGGGTCAGATCAAAGGGTCAGATC
>NZ_VUOD01000032.1 GCF_008386465.1 Arenimonas fontis | reverse complement strand
CTGTGCGGCGTGCGCGAATGCTTGCGCATTCGCTTTTGTGAAACGCCGCACATTTTCAGCAGGGCTTTGCCCTGCACCCACCAGGAGGAGATAATCTCGGGTGTCCGCCCTCCCAAAGAGTGCCCCTGCGGGGCACAAATCTGTGCGGCGTGCGCGAATGCTTGCGCATTCGCTTTTGTGAAACGCCGCACATTTTCAGCAGGGCTTTGCCCTGCACCCACCAGGAGGAGATAATCTCGGGTGTCCGCCCTCCCAAAGAGTGCCCCT
>NZ_VUOD01000031.1 GCF_008386465.1 Arenimonas fontis | reverse complement strand
GGGCAAAGCCCTGCTGGTAATGTGCGGCGTTTCACAAAAGAGAATGCTTAAGCATTCGCGCACGCCGCACCAATTTGTGCCCCGAAGGGGCACGCTTTGGGAGGGCGGATGCCCGACATGCACCGTTTCACTTGTGGCAACAGTGGAGGTCCAGGAGGAGATTATCTCCTCCTGGTGGGTGCAGGGCAAAGCCCTGCTGGTAATGTGCGGCGTTTCACAAAAGAGAATGCTTAAGCATTCGCGCACGCCGCACCAATTTGTGCCCCGAAGGGGCACGCTTTGGGAGGGCGGATGCCCGACATGCACCGTT
>NZ_VUOD01000030.1 GCF_008386465.1 Arenimonas fontis | reverse complement strand
ATCGGTGCGGCACACCGCCCGGTGGTTCGGGCTGGACTGGAAGACGGTCAAAGCGATCGACTTCCGGCATCTGGAGCGCTCGCTGGGCCCGCCGAACCTGGACGGCGTGCGGCTGCTGGCGATGGACGAGTTCGCGATCCAGAAGGGCCACCGGTACGCGACCGTGGTGGTCGACCCCGAGCGCAAGCGGGTGCTGTGGGTGGGGCGCGGGCGTTCGAGAGCGGAAATCAGGCCGTTTTTTGAGCTGCTGGGCCCGGTGCGCTGCGCCCAGGTCCGCGCCGTGGCGATGGACATGAACTCCGCCTACGACCTGGAGGTTCGGGCGCATTGCCCGAACGCGGAGGTCGTCTACGACCTGTTCCATGTCGTGGCCAAGTACGGCCGGGAGGTGATCGACCGGGTCCGGGT
>NZ_VUOD01000003.1 GCF_008386465.1 Arenimonas fontis | reverse complement strand
ACCAACGGCTTCCTCGAAGCGCTCAACGGCCTGTTTCAGTCCGCCAAGCGCCGCGCTCGCGGCTTCACCCGCTTCACCACTATCAGAACCGTCATCTTCCTGATCGCCGGCAAGCTCGACTTCGCAGTGATCAACCCTCATGCCCGGCAACCCACTTGAAATTCAACAGAGCCAAAAGAAGTGACCTTTGATCTACAGATCCTGGCCATAGCTAAATCAAGAAACGCAGACGTTCTTCTCACTGATGACGTGCCCTTCAAGAAGAGGGCGAAGATGGCAGGGGTTCCCACCAAGGGCATCGAGGACTTAGATGTGCCTGATTCCAAGCGGCAGATTAGCCTCATGCCTGAGGTCGAAGAATAGGGTCTGCCTCCTAGGCGGCGTGGATCCGCTTCCACTCGGCCTCGGCGGCTTCGCGCTTCGATCGGATGTGATTGGCCAGGGATGCCGCATCGACAACCCACGGCGACTTCTGCGAGCCGAGTCGGTAACAGGGCACGGGCAGCGCTTGGCGTCGGGCTGCAGCCTTCGCTTCCTGCGGTGTCATGCCGAAGTGGCTCGCACAGCGCTCAACCGGGATCTGTGCCGTGCCATATTCGGCCAGCACAAGGAAGAGAGTCATGTCCTCAGCCATTGCGGCGTTCCTTCCTCCGACGGCGTGCTTCTCGACGCGCAGCGTGCAACATTGATTGATCCTCTTTGGTGCGCCTGGCCAAGACTCGGATGAGCTTGGCCAGAGCGCCGTCTTCCAGAGCCTGAAGTTGCGGTTTCGCGTTGCGGTCCACGAAGCGCATCTCCAGCGTCCTGACCTATTTCTTCCTCCAGCCCGTCGCAGGAGCCTTCTTCGCCGGCGTCTTCGACTTCGCTGCCCCGCTCGAGGCCTTCGCGGCCGCTGACTTCTTCTTGGCGGCTTTCTTCGCCTTACCGGTGGGCTTCGCCTTGGTCGCCGTCGCCGCCTTCGGCTTCGCGCCCACGGCGTAGCCCGGGCCGCGCAGCACCTTCGGCAGCCAGCCGGTGCCGGCGAGCTTCTTGGCGGCCTCGGCGACGGCCGGGGCGGATTTCAGGGTGGTGAGCGCGGCGGCTTCGTCCTTGCCGCAGGCCTCGGCGACGGCCTCGATCACGAGGGCCTTGGGCACGGCGGCGAGGTAGTTCTCGGCGGTCGGCGCCCACCACTTGGCCATGTCGAGCTTCAGATCGACGGCCAGGGCATCGGCGACGGGCTTCGAGCTGCCCTTGCCGTGCACGGCGTCGACCGAGTAGGCGGCTGCCAGGGCGAGCAGGCCGAGCAGGACCTCGGTCGGCTGCTGGAAGATCCAGGCGCGCCGCGCCGCGGCCGTGGTCGGCAGGCCCTTGTCGCGCCAGCCCTTGAGCGCGAGCTGCAGCGCCTTCCTCGCCGGCGCCTGCTTCAGGTCGGCCGAGTCGGGCAGGTCGGCTTGCCGCAGGCTGATCTTGAGCGGGCTCGGGGATTCGTAGCCGATGCCGCGCTCCACGTCCTCGATCAGGGTGTAGACGACCGCCTTGAGTGCGACCTCGGGGTTGGCAGCGAGCTCGGCCTGTAGCGCGAGCGTGCGGTGCGCGGTGAGGCGGCGCACCAGGGCGTCGCTGATCTCGGGCTTCTTGGGCTGGTCGGCCGACTTGGCCTGGCCAGCTACCCTGCCGGCCTTGATGCTCTGCCCGGGCTGCAGGCGGCCGCGGTGGATCTGCACGCCGCCGTGGACGTCGAGCACCAGCAGGGCGCCGGCGACGGCTTTCACTTCCTCCGGCCAGATCTCGGTGCCGGCGCTGAGGCGTTGCGATTCGGCCTCGAGCGTTTCCTGTTCCTGCCACAGCTGGTCGTAATCATCGGTGCCGTCGTCGCCGTTCTCGCCCATCTCCACTAGAAGCTTGTCGAGTTGCTCGAGCCGCTTGTCGATCTCCTTGATGCGCGCCTTGTCCGCCGCCGTGGGCTTCTGGTACGTCGGCTCCGTCGGGTGCCGGCCATACTCGGCCAGCTCGCTGTAGTCGCAGCGCTGCTTGAACTCCACCCAGGACCAGCCCTCGGCCTGCACGTCGGCCACCAGCTCCGCGGCGCGCTCGTCGACCAGGCGATCGAGCAGCTTGCCATCGGCCACGTAGGCATCCTCGCGGGTGGAGAACAGGTCGCGGCGCACGGGGCCGCCGGCGGCCTCGTAGGCGGCCAGGCCCACGAACAGCACGCGCGGGTCCGTGCTGGGGATCTCGCGCGCCGTCAGCTTCCGGCGCAGTTCCCGCGGCTCACGCTCCCAGCGATCGCGCGACTGGGTCCAGACGTCGAGCTGGGCGGTGTGGTCGTCGGTGACCGCCAGCGCCTGCAGCTGCTCGAGCGTGGCCTCGTCGTCGCGGTAGGCCTGCACCAGCTGCGGGTGCACGTTGGCCAGCTTCAGGCGCTGGCGCACCACGACCTCGGCGATGTTGAAGTGCGCGGCCACGTCGGCGATCGACTTGCCGGCGTCGACCATGGCTTTGAAGGCCTCGAACTGGTCGGCCGGGTGCAGCGGCGTGCGGATCGTGTTCTCGGCGGTGCTGGCCTCGATGATGGCGGCCTCGTCGTCGATGCGGCGGCAGGGCACGCCGTCGGTGGCGATCGCGTCGGGCAGCCGGCCCTCGCGCTCGAGCAGCTGGAGGGCCGAGAGGCGGCGGCCGCCGGCGATGACCTCGAACTGGTCGGGGCCGGCGTCGCTGGGCGCGACGATCAGGTTCTGCAGCAGGCCTGCCGCAGCGATGTTCGCGGCCAGGTCGGAGACGTCGTGGCCACCCGTTTTGCGGGCATTGCGCGGTGACAGGGTCAGCTTGGACAGCGGGACGTGCATGATCGGGGACATGGGAACTCCGGGTTCAGGTGCCCGTGGCGGGCGCAGTGGGCTTGGGTGGCTCCGGATACCAGTCAAAGCAGCGTTCGCCGCGGGTGACCGGCTGGATCCACTGGCGGGTGTCGACGCCGTTCCTCGGCGCCGGTTGGTTGTCGACGTTGCGGGCGCAGCTGGCACACAGCCGCAGGGACTCGCCCATGCAGTTCGCGAGCCTCATGCGCCGTTGTCCTCGTGCAGGGCCGCCGGCCGCACGCGCGGGGCGAACTGACCGCACCAGTCGGTGTCGGTGACCACCGGCCAGGGCGGCGCGGCACGCTTGCAGCGCGCCGTGGCCGGGAACCGGGTGTTGCCGTGGTACGTCACCGGCTGCAGCTGGTGGGCACGATCGAAGTACTGGCACTGGGCGCAGGACGGGGCCATCACTCGCACCCCCGGCCCACGGTGGCGCCGTGGGTCGCCGGATCCGTGAACTGCTCCCACGGCACCCAGCCCTGCGGGCAGTGGAAGCCCCACTCGCGGACGCGAGGGCCCGTGATGAACAGGGTCCAGCACGGCTTGCGCGGCCAAGTCTCAAATGCGTTTGCCGGGTTCGGCGTGTTCGGCAACAGTTCAATCCGGTGCGCGCGCTTCGGCCCGCTGATCTTGATGCTCGGGGCCTCGCGGATCTGGCGACGGTGGATGCCGCCGGCCGCGATGGTGTGCTCGATGTAGCTGCCGACCAGCAGGATCGAGCACCAGGGCCACGGGTGATCGTGCAACGCGCGGTCGTCGTCGTCGCGCAGGAAGTGGTGCAGGTACACGTTGAACCAGCGGTTTCGCGGGATCACCCACCAGCGGCGCAGGTACGGGCTT
Source organism: Arenimonas fontis (assembly GCF_008386465.1). Classification (GTDB taxonomy): domain Bacteria; phylum Pseudomonadota; class Gammaproteobacteria; order Xanthomonadales; family Xanthomonadaceae; genus Arenimonas; species Arenimonas fontis. Next base: position 358,419 of record NZ_VUOD01000003.1, on the reverse strand, counting down.
TCAGGACCGCCGACGATGAAGTCGGGCTTCCGGGCGGTGGCGACGCGGCGCGCCAGGTGCTTGAACAGCAAGCGGGCGATGAATCGGAGCATGGTCATTTCCTCCCCTGGCGGTTGCGACCGAAGAAGACGCGGTTGCCCGGTCCGGGCTTGTTGCTGGGCTTGCGCAGCAGGCGCTCCCAGGTGCGATCGCCATAGTGCAGGCGGCTGCGGACGTGCCGGCGCTCGAGGCCGGCGCGGCGAGCGCGCTCGACGATCTGCTCGAGCGTCAGCTGCTCGCCCTCGATCGCGTAGGTCTGCTCGGCGGCGCTCATGCGGCATTCGCCTGTGGCGCGGTGACCTGGGCCACGTCCCGGCCTAGCTCGGTGATGGCGACGTCGCGCTCGAAGTAGCTCACGGTCACCAGGCCGTCGCTGGCGAGCTGGTTCACCACGCGCTTGGTGTGCACGGCGGTGCCGTCGGGCGCCCGGTAGCCGCCGGCGCAGCGCACCAGCCCGGCCTTGGCGCAGTCGGCTAGCGCGGCGCGCTTCTTCGGCGTGAGGATGTTCGGCGAGAGCATGACGTTCCCTCTGGCTGTCAGTGGGCGACGGTCGGCTGCAATGCCTCGCGAGCCTTGCGCAGCTGGTGGTTGATCGCGGTTGCGTCGTTGGCGGCTGCCTGGGCGGCCGCCTGGTCGCCACGCCACTGGCGGGCGAGGCGGCGGAACTGTGCGGCCTCGATGTCGGCGCCTTCGCTGGCCAGGCGGTCGGCGAAGGTGTCGAGGTAGTCGGGGCCGTCGACGGCAGGTTCGGTGTTCATGGGTCAGGCCTTTTCGGTCGGGGTGGACTGGGTGCTCCGCCAGTGCAGCTGGGCGGCGCGGTGGCGGCCCGCACGGATCGCGCTGAGCGTGTCGCCGGTGTGGCGCAGCGCCCAGTTCACGGCGGCGGCGGTGTCGGAGGCATTGGCACGAAGACGCGTGCAGTACCGCTTCACCGCGGCCGCGATTTCGGGCGCATCGGGCCGGCTTGTGGCGCGCGTGGCGAGTAGCGCGGTTCCCATTTCCTGGTAGTGCTGGCTCAGCTGCATGGCGTGCTCCTAGGCCGATACGCGGGTGACATCGATCGGATGGGTAATGCCGGCGTTCCACTGCGCCTGCGGCACCAGCTGGTGCGCATCGCGGGCAGTGGTGATGCCGCACGGCGGGCACTCCAGGTGGTAGGCCGTGGTCGGCTTGTCGGCCAGGCGCTTGGGGTCCGGATTGCCGAGGGTCTCGATCAGGTGCGGCATGCGGCCGCAGGCGCAGGGATAGGTGCCGGGGCCCGGCGTGAGCTGGCGTTGGATCATGGTGGTGGTCTCCACGGTCAGGGCGTCGCGGAAGCGCCGGCGACGCGGCGTGTCCGAGGTCAGCGGGAGTTGGCGACGCGCCTCGCGCGCCGCAGCCTTGTCGGCCAGGAACAGCAGCAGGGCCATGAAGGCGATGCCCGTGCCGAGGCCGGCGAGGAAGAGGTAGAAGCAGCTGCCGTGCAGGGAATTCACTTCGGTGCCCTCCCGGCAGTCCTGCGCAGCTCGCGGGCGGAAAGCCATAGGCCGATGTGCAGCAGCCAGAAGGCTGCGGTCAGCACGGCGTCGTGCCAGACGAGGAAGAGCAGTACGAGCAGGTCGACCAGCACGTTGAGCCACGTGGGCACCGGGTCTTCGTCGCGCTTCGCCTGGACGCGGTCGCTATGCGCGAAGAACGAAAGGACGATCAGCACCCAGCACACGAACAGGCCGATTCGTGCAGCGCCTTCGACGCCATCGACGAAGCCGGACCACAGCGATGCGGCCAGCACCGAGTGCACGAGGATCCAGCCGAGCCAGAGCTTCATGCCCGCACCCCCGGCTGCACGCAGTCAGGGCAGAGGAAGCCTTCGGGGCGCTCGACCAGGTCGGCGCGCTCGGTGGCGGCCTCGCAGCCGTCGCAGCTGTAGCGGGCGTCGGTGTCGGGCGCGGCCAGATCGCGGGCCAGGCGGGCGTAGCCCTCGAGGGTGCGCGCCGCCAGCGGGCGGCCCTGCGACAGCGCCTTGTCGGCCTGGGCGGCGAAGCGTCCGGCCAGCTGGTCGAAGTGATTGGCCGGCCGCGCCGGCGGGCCCTGCAGCGCCTGGCGCTGCGGCTCGGACAGGTGGTCCAGGGTGAGCGTGGTCACTGCGCACCCCCATGGACAGTAGACTGGGTCTGCGAACGTGCAGGGGGCGACGCATGGACTGGATCGGCTGGACTACCTTTGGAATCGCCGTCGTGGGCGCCACGCTTGGCGTCTTCAACGCCTGGTGGATGGTTCGTCGAGATTCGGTTCGCCTGCGCGTGCGACTGGTGTCGCTCATGACTCTCCCCGATGGCCAGTGGACCATCGGCATCGAGGTCACCAACCTCGGCTATATCCCAGTGACCTTGAGCGAGGTTGCGCTCCGACGGCATGCGTACTGGGGAAAGCGGATGGTCGTGCACTCCGACTACTTCAATCAGGTGAAGCTGCCGCTCCGAATGGAGCCCAGAACTCAGATCACCGTTGCTGCTGAGCCGAACGTGAGGGGGCAGATCAAGAAGGCCCGCTGCCGCTGGTGCACAGCCACAACGGCCTGCGGGGTCACCGTCCGCAAACGCTTCGGACGCCTCTGAGGGGAAAGGTTGGGCTGGCGAGAACAGCCCCTCGCGCCAGAGCACGTAGGTGCAAGCCAGGTTCAGGAGCAGCGCCAGGCTGGCGATGGCCAGGGCAGCGATGGTGATGTTCGACATGGTCGCGCCTCCGTGGTGGAGGGCGACCCCGGCGCCGCAGGGGATTTACAGCGCCGGGGAGGCCCTGCCGCCCGGGGTGGGCGGCGGGGCAATGTAAGCACACTTAGTTTTTAAGTGCAAGCAGGCTTATATTTCCGGTCGAGCGCTGAAGATTCGGTGGCTCCCCTGCCTGGGCGCAGCCTGTATCGCGCGCCAGCCCTCAGCCGGAACAGAATTGATTCCAGACCTCGGCAAAGTCCCGTGCGTCCATCTGCTCGGCAAGGAACGTGAGGTCCGCTCGGCCCGCGGAGATGAAGCGCTGGAAGCCCCCGTATCCGCCAAAGCTGTTCTTTGAGTTCACTTCGCCACAGGTCATGGGGACCCCATCCTTGCCTTGGTGGAATCGCACATTCCGGAAGTCGGCTGAGTCGGGGTCTTTGAGCTTCTCGAGCACCGCTGCTTTGCCACGCACCATCCACTCGGCCTCACGTGACGCTTGCGCTGCAACGGGCGATGGTCCGTGGCCTATCGACAGGTCTTCGCCTCCAGTCATGACTCTGACTACGATCCATAGCGCTGCCGCCGCAATGAGCAGGCCGAGCCAGGTGGGGATCCAAATTGGCTTCTTCTCTGCCATAAGTCATTCCTGGGTTGATGCTGGCCATTGCAGGCCAACTACATTCACGCCGAATCGAAGTCTGGGAGTTGGTCCGCAGTGCTACGAATGAGGTCAGCGTCCTCGAACGGTATCCCTTCCGCAATGCACTCTCTGGCCGTCTCCAGATCTCGAAGAAGCGCACCTAACTGCTCGTCAGGCAAGCAGTCCAATGCAGGCTGGTTGAAGCACGCTTGCTCTACAAGCCAATCGAGACGATATGCGTTGCGTAGAAATCTAACGCGCCTGATGACGCTTTCGCGAGTAATGGAGTCGAATAGGGTAGGGGCAATGCGAGGTATTACCCTCAGTCTGGGCTTAGAACTTGGCTGAGTAGATCGACCTACTTTTTCTGCCAGTGCCGCTGCCAGCTTCTCCAGGTTCTGATGATTCGCTCGCATCGATCGTCCCTCTAGCCTTCTGCCTTAGCCGCTTGGTGAAATCGACCAAGTTCTCCGGCGTCACGCTGCTCTCTGCTAGTCCCTGTAGGTACTGATACGCCAAGACGATTAGATCGCCGTCGTCCTCAGGATCAAAGGGCACATCGAGCTGCTCGCATGCGAGCCGGATCAGCTTGATCGATGCGGATAGCCTCTCAGCTGAGATTCCCAAATCGTGAGACGAGGGGCTGCTGCCCAGATCCGTTGCGGCTAATGCACCTGCCTCATCGTAAGTCGGGTGCCCCCGGCCACTGATAAGCCACTCGATTCGGAACTTTGGATAGATCCGCGCGAGCTTCTCAGCGGTATCGCCGGCCAGCGACTTAGTCTTCCCGGATTCGAGCTGGTAGAGGGCAGAAGGGGTGATCCCCGCAGCCTCAGCGGCGCGCTTCGTGTTGGCGAATCCGGACGATTCCCTGGCAAAGACCAGGCGCTCGGCGAGGGGCGTACTCATGTTAGCCAGCTTACAACCGCGGAATGAAAGGGGGCTTGCATAAAGAATGAAAGCCGGCTTACACTCGGTGCCCCATGGACATCCATCCCATCACGAAGGCAGAAGCGATCGCCGCTTACGGGGGTAACGCTTCCGCATTGGCCAGGGCGCTCGGCATCACGCCATCGGCGATCTACCAGTGGCCCGAGGGCCCGGTCGCTGAGGTCCACGCTCTGAAGCTTCGGTTCGTCCTCAAGCCCGACGTCTTCGGGCAGATGGGTCAGGGCACTGGCTCGGAGGCCGCCTGAAATGGATGCTTCCCGCACCCCAATAAGGGTCGTGAATTGCTTTAACCCGGAGGTGCTGGCAGAGCAGCTCGACGCTAATCGGTGCTCTGATCTTGTCCTTCGAGCCTGGCGTCGATCGTCTTCTGCACCATTGCCATCTGCGAATGCAGAGCTTGGCGGTACTCCGACGTTTGATGGAGTTTGCCAGCCATCTCCTCGTCGACAACCTCTGGCAGCGCTTGTTTCCAGAGCAGCTGCATGGTTTCGATCTTTGGGTGGGTCGCGATGAGGCATTGCACTGCATATGCCAGACCATTCAGGCGGCCGGCCATTGAGGCAATTGCTCGTTCGTGCATGCCAATTCGCTCGACGGCCCATTGCAGGGCCTCTTCGGGCGTGACGGTGTGCTCGCCGACGGTGTGCAGATCCTTCATGCCGGTCTCCCAGGTCACTGGTTGGGGTTGGGGAATTCCATCCTACCTTGGAGACCGGCGCCTCGAACTCAAACAGCACGGCGGCCACGCGCCCTGGTCCGTGGCCAGTGCTCCAGTGCCTGATCACCTGGGTGCGCAGATTCTTCATGGCCGCAGGGTCTCGCGGCGGGTTCGCCAACACTACGTGCGGGGTTGGGCTGCATGAACGTCACCGATGCAGCCTACCTGACTGTCCATAGCTACCCGGGCGGCAGCGAGTCCTTGGGCCCCCGCATCGGCATGTCGCCAGCGGTGCTGCGCAACAAGGTCAACCCTAACTGCAGCACGCACCACCTTTCCCTGGCCGAGGCGGACCTGATCATGGCGGTCACGGGCGACCACCGCATCCTGCACACGCTCGCGGGTAATCACGGCTACGTGCTCGAGCTCGCCGGTGATGTTGAGGACGGTACGGGCGTGTTGAGCCGCGTGCTGGACGCAAGTGCCGCGAAGGGCGAGTTCGCCCAGGTGCTGAAGTCGGCACTGGAGGACGGCGTGGTCACCACCAACGAGTACTTCGAGCTGGCTCGAAGCACCGCCTCGGTGCACACCACCCTGGTTCACCTGCTGAACAAGTTGCGCTCGATGGCGGTCGCCGGGCGGGAGGGGCGCGCGCATGGCTGACGTGTACGACCGGCGTGAGCAGGCCTATGTGGACTACTGCTTAAGCCACGACCGCCGGGCAGGTGTCAGGCAGGGCGAGCCCGCCGTCACATCTGCGGCGAATCATGGCGAAGAGCTACTGCCACCTATCGCGGCGGGTGTATCCGCTGCTCCCGCGCCTGGTGAGGTCGAGCATGCCTGACTTCATGGACCACGTGCAGGAGCGCGTCCAGCGTGACCTTGACGTTGCCATCTCCGAGGCCACGCGCCATGGGGTAGGTCTGCCGTTCTGCGAAGAGTGCGACGCACCCATCTCGCTGCTGCGGCAGGAGCTCGGCGCCCGGTTGTGCGTGGCGCATCAGACGGCCAAGGAGGCCGGCCAGGCAAGGGGAGGGCGTCGGTGAATGACTCGTCCACGCGCCAGCTTCGGCTTGCGCGACAGCCGGCTCCGCCGGTCCAAGGCGCAGGTCGCCGCGATCCTGGAGAGCCTGGAGTCCCGGCCGCCACCGCTCTCAGAAGCCGAGCAGCTGGAGATCCGTGCCCGCCTGAGCGAGGTGCCAGCGGCGCCGCAGCTGCCGCTGTGCCTGCCAAAGAACGAGGCTGGGCAGTCTTGAGCGGGGAAGCGATCGAGCACGTCGAGCGGTGGTACCGCTTGGCGAAGGTCCCGGCCCCCGCCCCTGCGGCGGAAAGGCCGCGCCGATGACGCCCCGCGTGCTGCCCACCATGCCCCTGCGTGCCCCAGCTCCCCTGTTGTGGGGCTGGCAGCGCGGGCGGGCGACGGGCGCAGCCTGCTGCGGGATCACGGGGCGGCAAGGGCAGGGGGCCGGTCGCGGGTCCTCCCTAGGGGGTGCCTTCGGGGGTAATTCGGACCCCGTCGATTGTGTAGTTAGCGGCCCCGGGAGTTACTGAAAAGTGGCGAGCAACTACGACGACGTGCTCTCCCAGCTGCAGGCCGCCGGCCTGCACGTCACCTCCCTCGAGGTCGGGCGCATGCGCCGCTGCCGCGTCGAGGGCGACCGCGAGAAGCGCGGCTGGTACATCCTGCACGAGCTGCCGCTCTCGGGTGGCGACCTGGTGCTGGTGGGCAGCTACGGCGTGTGGCGCGGCGCCGACAATGGCGCGCAGAAGATCGACCTGCGCAAGCGCGACGCCGCGTTCAGCGCCGAGCAACGCGATTCCCTGAAGCGGCGGCTGGCCGCCGATCGCCGGCGCGCTGACCAGGAGCGCAAGCAGCTGGCCGAGCGGGCCGCCCAGCGCGCCACCGCCGCCTGGGCGAAGCTCAGCGAAGACGGCGACTCCGAGTACCTGGCGGCGAAGGGCGTGCAGGGCTTCGGCCTGCGCTACTCGGGCAAGGGCGCGGCCGTTGTGCCGATGCTCGATGCCCAGGGCCAGATCCACGGCTTGCAGCTGCTGCGCTCGGCGAAGCAGGCCTCGGCCGACAAGCGGCCGGCCAAGGAGTACTGGCCCGCCGGCGCGGTCAAGCAAGGCCACTTCCATCTGATCGGCGCGCCGCAGTGGATCGTGCTGATCGCCGAGGGCTATGCCACGGCGGCCAGCGCGCACATGGCGACCGGCTACCCGGTAGCCGTGGCGTTCGACGCCGGCAACGTGCCAGCCGTGGCGGCGGCGCTGCGAAAGCGCTACCGCGACGTCCGCATCCTGATCCTGGCGGACGACGACGAGCTGCAGAAGTGTCAGGCCTGCAAGGCGCGCCTGGTGCTGGCCGAACATCCGGAGACCTGCCCGAGCTGTGGACAGGAACACCGTGCTGCAAACGCCGGCGTCGCCGCGGCCAGCGCGGCGGCCCTCGAATTCGGCGGCGCCTGGCTGACGCCCTCGTTTCCCGATGAAGAGGCGCGCCGGCGGCGCTTCCTCGAGCGCGGCGTCAAGGCCACCGACTTCAACGACCTGCACGCCACTGCCGGCCTGCACCTGGTGCGAACGCAGATCGAGAACCGCGTCGCCGAGTTGGGGTGGAAGGCGCCCAACCGCGCGCCGACATCACCACCAGGCGGGGCGGGGGGCGGCAAGTTGTCGCCGTTCCTCACCACTAGTGAGCTCATCGAGCGTTTCCCGCTGATCTACGCCCATGGCTCCTCGGTATTCGATCGCGTCGAGCACGTGATCATGACCGTGAGCGACATGCGCGACGCTTGCGTGAACAAGTACATCCACCGGGCCTGGCAGGAATCGCCCGATCGGCAGATCGTCCGCATTCGCGAAGTCGGCTTCGACCCGACCGGGCGCGACCCGGAGATCACCTGCAACCTCTACGCCGGGTGGCCGACGACGCCGAAGGCCGGCAAGTGCGATCGCCTGCTCGACCTGCTGCGCTTCATGTGCAGCCAGGACCGCGACCCGAATCGCCTTTACGAATGGGTGCTGCGCTGGATCGCCTATCCGATCCAGCACCCCGGCGCGAAAATGAAGTCGACGGTGGTCGTGCATGGCCCGCAGGGCACCGGCAAGAACCTGCTGTTCGAGTCGGTGATGCAGATCTACGGCGAGTACGGCGACGTGCTCGACCAGTCGGCCGTGGAAGACAAGTTCAACGACTGGGCCAGCCGCAAGCTGTTCATGATCGCCGACGAGGTGGTCGCACGATCCGACGTCTACCACATCAAGAACAAGCTCAAGTCGCTGATCACCGGCGATCGCATCCGCATCAATCCGAAGAACCTGCCGGCTCACTGGGAACGCAACCACGTGAACCTGGTGTTCCTGTCGAACGAAGCGATGCCGGTGGTGCTCGAGGAGGATGACCGACGCCACTGCGTGATCTGGACGCCCGAGAAGCGCGGCCCGGACTACTACGCGGAGGTCCTGGCCGAGATCCGCAACGGTGGCGTCGCCGCGTTGCACGACTACCTCCTTCACCTGGACCTCGGCGACTTCGGGCCGGGCACCCTGCCGCCCGAGACGGAGGCGAAGTCGCAGCTGATCAACCTCGGCCTCGACAGCCCGATCCGCTTCCACGACGACCTGGTCACCGGGAACATCCATGGCCTCGAGCCCATGCCCGCGACTACGACAGGTTGGTACGAGGCCTACCGGCTCTGGTGCAGCCGCCACGGGTACCGCCCAGCTCCGGAGTCCAAGTTTGTCGTGAGCCTGATCCGCCAGCGCGACGTGGTCGGCGGCCCCAGGGTGCGAAAGCGCTACCAGCCCGGGTCGAAGGTCCTGGGCCCCCACAGCTTCCTGATGCTCGGCAGCTACCAGGTGCCCGAGGGCACCTCCGAAGCGCTGTTCCTGGGTGAGTGCCACTCGAAGTTCCAGCAGCAGCTGGAAGACTACCGGGAGGCGAAGTGATGGCCGGGCCTGTGCGCGGTGTGCGTGGGGTGTGCGTGGCGACGTGCGGGGCTGAAAGCCGCGACAGGAAAGGCTTGTGCGTGGTGTGCGGGGTTCGGCCTAACGCGGGCGCGTGCGCACGAATCGGCCCGGGCTACCACTGTGCGAAACGCACTCGCGCACACGTGCCCACCCCCGCACACCACGCACACCCCGCACAAGGCAGGCGGGGCGCGGCTCTCGGGCGTGCGGCCACCTGTGCGGGGTGGCCGGCACCCCGCACAGGTGCGGTCGCGCGCGGGCGCGGGCCTTCTCGCATCGCTCTCGTGGAAGAAAGAAGGGGAGGCGGTAGGCATGGCTGGCGCTGAGGGCGGCGAGGTGTCCCGCAAGGCCTTCGCCCGGATCCTGGGGGCGGCCCCCAGCTACATCACCCAGCTGCAGGAAGAGGGGCGGCTCGTGCTCTCGGCCGACGGGAAGAAGGTGCGAGTCGAGGAGTCCTTGGCGCTGATCCGCGGGACGGCAGACCCGAGCAAGGCGGGCGTGGCAGAACGCCATGCCTCAGCCCGTGGCGCCGCGACGGCAGCGGCCGAGCCGGAAGATCCAGAGGGCGACGAAACGCTCCCGCCCGAGGTGGCCCAGAGCAGCGACGCCAAGCGCCGCGCCAAGGCCCTGGCCGACAAGGCCGAGACGGACGCCAAGGCGGCCGAGCTCGACTACCGCCAGCGCGTCGGCGAGCTGCTGGAGGCCGCTGAGGTCGAGCACCTGATCAAGAGCGCCGTAGCCACTTTCCGTGGCAGCCTGGAGAACCTGCCCGATACGCTCGCACCTGAGCTTTCGGCGATCGCCGATGAGGGCCGCATCCGCGTGGTTCTGGGCGAGGCCATCGAGCACCGCCTCGAGGAACTGTCCCGCGCCTTCGGCGCCGTTGCCCGGCGGGAGCAAGCATGAGCGCCCAGGCCCGCATCGCCAGCGCCATCTCACGGGCCGTGGCGCCGCGCCGGCCGATGCGCGTGAGCGAGTGGGCTGCGGCGAACCGCGTGCTGTCGTCGAAGGCGAGCAACGAGCCGGGCCGCTGGCGAAACGAACGCAACCCGCTGCTGGTGGAGCCGATGGACTGTTTCAGCGCCCGCAGTCCGGTGCGCGAAGTCGTTTGCCGCTTTCCCATCCAGTTCGGCAAGTCGGAGCTGGAGTGCAATGTCCTGGGCTACACCATCGACGAGGTGGGTGGACCGGTCATGGTGTGCCTGCCGGGCCAGGTCTCGCTGGACAAGTGGATCGACCAAAAGCTCAACCCGTTGCTCGAGGAAACGCCGGCCGTGCGCCGGCGCTTGTCGAGCACGGCGAGTCGCGACGCCGCCAACCGGCGCACCTTCAAGGAGTTCGAGGGTGGGCAGCTGTACCTGGAGCATGCCGGCAACCCGGCGCGCCTGAAGTCCACGTCGGTACGCACCCTGATTGTTGACGAGTTCTCCAGCTTCGCCAGCGCGTGCCGCAGCGGTGACGATCCCGACCAGATGCTCGACGGGCGCAACAGCGCCTTCCCGGCGACCTACAAGCGCCTGAAGGTCGGCACGCCGGAGATCCGCGGCATCTGCCGCATCGACGCGCTGTACGCCAAGAGCGACCAGCGCCGCTGGTACATGCCGTGTCCCGACTGTGGCCACCGCCAGCCGTTCGAGTGGAGTGGCCTGCACTGGACACCCGACGCCAGCGCCTGCTGGTACGTCTGCCGCGAGTGCGGTGTGGTCATCGAAGAGCACCAGAAAGACGCCATGATCGACGCCGGCGGCTGGGTGGCCGAGAACCCTGGCGCCGAGATCCGCGGCTACGCGGCCAACGGCCTCTACTACAAAATCGGCCGCGGCCCGCGCTGGCTGCAGCTGGTGCGTGAGTGGGTCGACGCACAGAACGACCCGGCGAAGCTGAAGACCTTCATCAACGATCGCCTGGCCGAGGCCTGGGAAGACCCGGCGATGCGTACCGTGAAGCACAACGTGATCGCCGATCGCGTCGAGCCGCTGCCGCTGCGGCCGGTGCCGAACTGGGTGTTGGCCGTCACCGCAGGCATCGACACTCAGGACGACCGCCTGGCGGTGCAGCTGGTCGGGTGGGGGCGAGGCCTGGTGTGCTGGCCCATCGACTACGTCGAGCTGCCCGGTGACCCAGCCGAAGACGACGTGTGGCTGGCGCTGACCGAGTTGCTGTCGCGGCCGATCGAGCGTGCAGACGGCCGGCTGCTGCGCGTGGAGGCCAGCGCCCAGGATGCCGGCGGCCACCGCACCGAGGCGGTCAAGGCGTTCGCTCGAAAGCGTCTGCTTCGCCGGCACATCGCCATCTTCGGCGCCAAGGCCAACAACGCCCCGGTGCTGAGCAAGGGCACGCTGGTGGACATCAACTGGCGCGGCCAGCTCGACAAGCGCGGGATCAAGATCCACCACGTGGGCACAGTGGGCATCAAGCATATGCTCTACGGCCGCCTGAGCGCCGACGCCGACAAGCCGCCCGAGCAGCGCCAAGTGCGCTTCAGCGAGGAACTGCCCCCGGAGTACTTCGGTGGCCTGGTGAGCGAAACCTACAACCCGGCCAAGAACCGCTTCGACAAGCGCCGCGGCGCGCCGCGCAACGAGCCGCTCGATACTTGGGTGTACGCGTACGCGGCCACGCACCACCCGGAGCTGCGCCTGCACCGCCTCACGAAGGCGGACTGGGACCTGCGCGAGCAGCGGCTGGCTGTCCCCGAGAATGATGTTCCACGGGAACCATCGACGCCCGCCGCGGCGCCGCAGGGTTCCCGTGGAACATCGGCATCGGCGCCAGGCACTGGCTGGAGGCGGAACTGGTGAGCCGGAAGGTGCCCCGACGCAAGGCGCGGGTCGAAGAGCTCACCGAGGAGCTGGCAATCGGCGCTGCCATGCAGCTGCGCTGCGACAGCCGCGAGATCCACGACGTGGTGAAGGCGGTCGTGGACTACCTGGTGAAGGAGTATCCGGCGCAGGACCTCTACATCCCGGCAGGTTTCAACTTCCAGCAGTACCCGGTGCAGCGAATCAAGGCAGACCTGGCATCAGGCCGGTCCGTCCGGTGGGTGTGCCAGCGCTACCGAATGAGCCACAAAACTCTCTATCGAGTGCTCAGCGAGGCGGGCCAGAAATCTGAAAGCTAGGCGTGGCGCGGCCTGGAGTGTGGTCCATTCCCCCGAGACACGACCACACTTGGCCGGGACGATGCTCAACCATGAGCTCGACCACCACCCTGCGGTGCCGCTGAGATGGCCTACACCCAGGCCGATCTGGACCGCCTCGATGCCGCCATCGCCTCCAGCTCGCTGGAGGTGCAGTACGGCGACCGGCGCGTGCGCTACCGCTCGATGGACGAGCTGATCGCGGCGCGCAACCACGTCGCCAGCCAGCTGGCGGCGGCGGCCTCTGCGGCGGCAGGCAACCGCAAGGCGACGCGGCGCTACACCTTCCAGACGATGCGGGGCGACTGAGCATGAACTTCGTCGACCGCATGGTGGGGGTGTTCTTTCCGGAGGCCGGCCTGCGCCGCCGCCGCGCCCGCGCCCTGCTCGAGCGTGCTTACGAAGGCGCGGCGCGCACGGACGGGTGGCGCCCGCGCCGCGCCGGCGCCAGCGCGAATACCGACCACCGGGCCGACGCGCGCGAGCTGCGCATCCGGGCCCGATCGCTGGTCAAGAACGTCCCGTACATCACCCATGCCCTGCGCTCGCTCGTCAGCTGCACCGTGGGCACGGGCATCGAGCCCCGTTCGCTCGCCAAGCGCGGGGCCGAGGTGCTCGACACGCTCTGGTCGCAGTGGGTTCCCCAGGCCGACGCCGACGGGATCTTCGATCTTTACGGCCTGCAGGCGGCCGCCTACCACGCCATGGAGCAGGACGGCGAGGTGCTGATCCGACGGCGCGTTCGCCGCCCGGGCGACGCGCTCACGGTGCCACTCCAGGTGCAGCTGCTGGAGATCGACTGGCTCGACAGCGCGAAGCAGGGCAGCGCCAGCGACGGCGGCCAGATCATCAACGGCATCGAGTACGACCTGCTCGGCAAGCCACGGGCCTACTGGCTCTTCAGCACCCACCCCGGCGAGTACCAAGGGCGCCCGCTGCGTATCGACAGCAAGCCTGTGCCGGCCGCCGACATCATCCACCTGTTTCGTCCGAGCCGGCCTGGCCAGGGTCGCGGCATCACGCGTCTGGCGCCGGTGATTGCCCGCGCTCGCGACCTGATGCTCTACGAGGATGCGGAGCTGCAGCGCAAGAATCTGGAGACCCGCCTCGGGCTGGTGGTTTCCGGCGATGCCACCCAGATGAGCAACCCGCCCGAATCCTTCGGCCAGCCGGCGGAGGGTGGGGATGGGAAGCGCACGTACGGCGATCTGGGCGTGCTGCCCAGCGGCGGAATCACCGAGGTCGCCCCCGGCCTGAACATGCAGCAGATCGAGCCGAAGACCAGCTCGGACTACGCCGCCTACGTGAAGCTGCAGCTGCACCTGATTGCGGCCGGTATCGGCGTGCCCTACGAGTCGATGACGGGCGACATGAAGGAAGTCAACTTCTCCAGTGCCCGGATCCGGCATATCGACTTCCGCCGCGACTGCGAGCAGGTGCAGTGGCTGGTGCTGGTGCCCAAGCTTTGCATGGGTGTGTGGCGCTGGTTCGTCGACGCCGCCGTGCTCGGCGGCAAGGTCGCCCAGGCTGACTACGACGTCGACTGGAGCACGCCGCGCTGGGACTACGTCAACCCGCACCAAGACGTGCGTGCCGAAGCGGACCAGATCAAGAGCGGCCTGCTGTCCCCGTCCGAATCGCTTCGCCGGCGCGGCTACAAGCCGGACCAGGTGTTCGCGGAGATGGGGCGCGACCTCGAAAAGATGCGCAGCTCCGGCGCGCTCGAACTGATGCGCCTGTTCATGTCCAGCGGCCAGGTGGCTGCCGAGCCGCCCGCCGACACTACCGAGGATCCCTGAGATGCCCGACGTTACCCGACTGCTTCCTCCGCAGCTGCGCCAGGCCCGGCTGCTGCCCAGTACGTTCGACTCGGAGGCCCGGACCATCGAGGTGGTCTGGACCACCGGCGCGTCCGTGCGCCGCTACGACTGGTGGAACGGTGAGTACTACAACGAGGAGCTCTCCCTCGAAGAGGGCGCCTGCGACCTGTCCCGTCTCGCCTCTGGCAACGCCGCGGTGCTCGACAGCCACAATCGCTGGGGCTTGAACGGCCAAATTGGTGTCGTCGAGCGTGCCTGGATCGAGAATGGCGAGGGTCGCGCGGTCCTGCGCCTGTCCACCCGCGAAGAAATCGCTGGCCTGGTCAAGGACATCGTCGACGGGATCATCCGCAACATCTCCGTCGGCTACATCGTGCAGCGCTACCTGGTCGATCGCAAGGAAGGCGAGATCCCGACCTACCGCGCCGTCGAGTGGCAGCCCACCGAGATCAGCTTCGTCACCGTGCCGGCCGACGCCGGCAGCAGCACCCGCCAGTCCCCCGATGCCGCGCAGGGCTTCCCCTGCGTGTTCACCCGTGCTTCCGCACCGACCAACACCCAGGAGATCGACATGCCGAACCCCGCTCCCACCCCGGCCAATGCCGCCCGTGCCGCGGATGCGGCGCCGGCCAACGACAACCCGACCCCGGTCGCACCGGCGGCCGCGCCGGCCAACGCCGTCGCCGACGCGAACGAGCGCGCCGCGCAGATCAACGAACTCGCCCGCCGCCACAGCATGGACGACAACGCCCCGGCGTGGATCCGCAGCGACCTCTCGGTCGACCAGGTGCGCGCCCAGATCCTCGACCAGCTGGCCACCCGCGACCAGGCCGCCGGTGGCAACCTCAACCGCGTCGACACCGTCGTGGACGAGGCCGACAAGATGCGTGCCGCCGCGGCGGACGTGATCCTCGCCCGCGGCATGGTGGTGGACCCGGCCACGCGTGAGCGCGTTCGCGCTGCCAACGACAATCCCTACCGCGGCATGACCCTGCTGGAGATGGCGCGCTTCTCGCTCGAGCGCCTGGGCGTGCGCACGGCCGGCCTGAACAAGCTCGACCTGGTGGGCCGCGCGTTCACCCAGTCGGGCAGCGACTTCCCCGTGCTGCTGGAGAACGCCATGCACCGGACGCTGCAGGCGTCCTACGCGGTCGCGCCGGACACCTGGTCGCGCTTCTGCGCCCGCGGTAGCGTCAGCGACTTCCGTGCCCACCCGCGCTACCGCACCGGCAGCCTGGGCAACCTGGACGCGCTCAACGAGCTCGGTGAGTTCAAGAACAAGGCGATCCCGGACGGCGAGAAGGCCAGCATCACGGCTGGCACCAAGGGCAACATCATCAACCTGTCGCGGCAGGCGATCATCAACGACGACCTCGGTGCCTTCATCGGCCTGGCCGCGATGCTCGCGCGCGCCGCCAAGCGGACCGTCGAGGCCGACGTCTATGCCTACCTGGCCTCCAACCCGACCATGGGCGATGGCTACGCCCTGTTCTCGAACGAACACGGCAACCTCGAGGCGGCCGCCGCGCCGAGCGTCGAGGCGGTCGATGCGGCCCGCGTGAAGCTGGCGGCGCAGAAGGGCGTGGGCAACAACGACTTCCTCGACCTGCGCCCGGCCATCTGGCTCGGCCCGCTGTCCTACGGCGGCACCGCCCGCGTCATCAACTCGGCCGAGTACGACCCGGACACGGCGAACAAGTTGCACAAGCCGAACAAGGTGCGTGGCCTGTTCCGCGACGTGGTCGACTCGCCGCGCATCGCCGACTCGAAGTGGTACCTGTTCGCCGACCCGGCCGACGCCCCGGTGATCGAGGTGGCCTTCCTGGACGGCCAGGACGAGCCCTTCCTGGACATGGAAGAGGGCTTCAGCGTCGACGGCGCCCGCTGGAAGGTCCGCCTGGACTTCGGCATCGCCGCCATCGACTACCGCGGCGCCGTGCGCAACGGCTGATCGACCGGCCGGAGGCTTCGGCCTCCGGCCAACCCCGACCCCTTTCCCAGGAGAAGCAACATGGCACGGAACTACGAATCGGATGGCAACGTCATCCAGTGGACCAACGACACGGGCAGCGCGGTTGCCTCGGGCCAGGTGGTCAAGGTGGGCAACCTGATCGGCGTGGCGCTGGTGGCCCTGGCCAACGGCGAGACCGGCAGCGTGGCCGTCGAGGGCGTCTTCAGCGGCGTCCCGAAGGTCAGCGGCGCGGTGTTCGCCCAGGGCGAGAAGCTCGTGTTCGACGTCAGCGCCAACGGCGGCCTTGGCGCCTTCGACGACAGCGCGGCGACGCCGGCGACCGGCGACGTGACCGGCGGCGCGGTGGCCTGGGTCGCCGGTGCCGACGGTGAGACCACCTGCACGATCAAGCTGACCCCGGGCAACTCCGCGGTCGCCTGACGCCAGCAGGAACTCGCCCTCGTGGCGGCTCCGGCCAGCCCCGGAGCCGCCCCCGAACCCGGAGCCGATGGTGCAAGACGACATGCACACCCACCGCCGCCGCGACGACACAGACGACGCCAAGGGCCACCGCCTGGAGGCCGCGGCCGAGTCGACCTTCGCGAAGCTGCTCAACCGCTTCGTTATGCCCATCCTGTTCGGCGTGGTCGCGTTCTTCGTCAGCGACACGCTCAAGGACATCCGCAGCGGACAGGAGGCCCAGGGCCAGGCAATCACCGAGCTCAAGACCGAGTTCCGCGTGCTGACGACGCGGCTCGATGAGGTGGTGATCCGGCAGGTGAACGCGAACTCCGGCCAGCTGGTGAACCACGAACAGCGCCTGCAGGCGCTCGAGCGAGAGGCGCGCACCCGATGACCACCCACTTCAAGGCTTTCGCGTTCTGGCTCCCGCTGATGGTGCTGCTGACCCTGCTGGGCTGGATCGTGCTCGGCGCACTGCCCGGCATGCGCATGACCGGTGACCTGGTGGCCTGGTTGGCCGAGCTGCCGGTCATCACCTGCTACGCGATTGCCGCCGGCGCCGCCACCTCGCTGTCGATGCGCGCCACCGGCATGAACCTCGAGAACACCTACCGCGCCGAGCTGATCCGGCGCGCTGCCAACGGCGACCACGCCGCCCACCAAACCCTGTCCCAGGAGATCCGCGCATGGCTCGGCTTTCTCGTCATCTGGTCGCTGTTCTTCTTTCCGCACTGGTGATCGCCGGCTGCGCCGGCCCGAACGGGGCCGGTTCGCTGCAGGCCGCAATCACGCCGGTTGTCGCGGAGGCGCAGGCCGAGGTCGCGGCCGTGGTCACCCCGGCAGCCGAGACCGCCCAGCTGCGCACCGCCGAGGTGCTGGTGCCGGCGACGCTTGCGGTGCAGGCCTTGAGCCAGGAGGCGCTCTCCCCGTCGCCGGGGCCCCGTGAATGGACGTGGGGCGGGGCCCCGGTGGCGGCGGACCTGATCATTCGCTGGGAGATTGGCACCCCGGCGCGGTACGCCCGGCTCTACCAGGGCCTGATCTGCCCGCCCGGCGCCAGCGGCCCGACCGGCGGCGTGGGCTATGACTTCGGCCACCAGACGCCGGCGGCGATCCGCGCCGAGTGGCACGAGCACCCCGACGTCGAGCGTCTGGCCACTGCGTCCGGCATTGTCGGCGAGGCCGCCTGCAAGGCATTCGTCGCCCAGCACCGCGACATCCGCATCGACTATGCCTACGCCGAGCGGGTTTTCCTGAGATCCACGCTGCCGGCCTACCAGCTGGCCGCCGAGCGCGCCCTGGGCGAGGGCTGGCACCGGCTGACCGTGAACGCGCAGGCGGGCAACACCAGCCTCGGCTACAACCGCGGCTGGTCGATGCGCGGCGACCGCAACCGCGAGAAGCGGGCCATCCGCGACGTCTGCGCTCCCGCCGGCGACGTCCGCTGCAACGCCGCCGAGATCCGCGCCATGAAGCGGCTGTGGCCGCACATCCCGGGCCTGCAGCTCCGGCGTGAGGACGAAGCCCGGGTCGTGGAGTCGGCGTCGTGATCGGCAAGCTGATCACCGCCCAGGCCGCCCCCTGGCTGCTGGGTGCCATCGTGGCGCTGCTCGGCGCACTGGCGCTGCAGCACCTGGTGCTGTCGGCCGCCGTCACCGCGGCGCAGGGGGAGCGGGATACGGCCCAGGCCGAGGTCGCCAGCCTGACCGCTTCGCGTGACGCATTCGAGTTTCGCGCTGCGGAGCTGGCCGTGGCCAACCGCGAATGGGGTCGCGCCGTCGAGACGCTGCAGGCCGAGCTCGACCGCGCCCAGCGCGACGCCCGCGAGCTTGACGCCCAAGCCCGTGCGGCCATCGCGCGGGCACAGGCCGAGGCCCGCGACGCCGACCGCACCCTGAAGCGGTTCGTCGATCAGTTCGCCGTCGAATCCAAGCGCCCGGATTGCGCCCGGGCCCTTGCCAACCTGGAGGCCCAATGTCCCGCCTTGTCTGGCTACTGATTGTTGGCCTGCTGGCCGGCTGTGCTTCGACTCCGTCCACCCGACTGCCTGGCGCGGAGGGCGCCGTGCGCCCGGTCACCCAGGTGGTGATCCGCTACGTCTACGTGCCGGTCGACAGCGTGCTCACCGGCCCGGAGTTCATCGCCGAGGGCCCGCTCTCGATGTGTCCGCATGTGGCCGCCGAGCGCAAGGCGGCGCTCCAGCGCTGCAACGCCAAGCTCGAGGCGATCGCGGCCAAGCAGGGCACGGTCGTGGAGCCCGAAGGGGAGGAGGGTAAAGGCGAGTGAGCCAGCTGCTTTCCATCGCGGTGGACCCTGGCAACGTGCTCGGCCGGCAGCTCACCGACCTCGAGCGCAAGCAGCTGCCGTTCGCGATGCAGCGGGCGCTCAATGACACCGCCTTCCAGACCCGGCAGGAATGGGCCGAAGTCATGACCCGAGTGTTCGATCGGCCGACGCCGCTCACCCAGCGGGCCGTGCTTTACCACAAGGCGACGCGCGAGCGACTGACGGCCGAGGTCTTTCTGCGCGACGAGGCCTTCAAAGGCACTCCTCCGGCGAAGTACCTGCAGGCGCAGGTCATGGGCGGCACGCGCCGCCAGACCGGAAAGGAGCGCAAGCTCGTCGCCGCAGGCCTGCTGCCGGCCGGTCACTTCGTGGTGCCGGGTACCGGTGCGCAGCTCGACGCCTGGGGCAACATCTCGCTCGGCCAGGTCAACCGCATCCTGTCCCAGATCGGCGCCCAGGGCGACGCGACGGCCAACGAGTCCGCCGCCAGCCGCGGCCGGCGCAACCGGCGCGAGGGGCGCAAGACCGGTTACACGACGCAGTTCTTTGCGCTCAATCAGCGCCGAGGCCGCCTGGCAGCCGGCGTCTACCAGCGCATCCGGCTGGGCCGCCTGGGAAGCGCCGTGCGCAGCGTGCTGCGCTTCGTGAGCAGCGTCAGCTACCGCCCGCGTTACCGCATCTTCAATCTGGCCCAGCGGCTCTTCGATCGCCGGTTCCCCGAGAACTTCGAACGATCCCTCTACTCGGCCGTGGCGTCCGCCTGGGCGCGGGAGTTCCGGCGATGAGCCAGCGCGACGCCCTACGTGACATGGACGACACCCTGTTGGCTGCCTTCAAGGCCGCTGGCCTGGCCGACGACGCCGTGTATACCCCGCCCGGCGGAGACCCAATCTCCTGCGATGTGATGGTGGACGAGGGGATCGCCGAGTTCGGCGAAGACCTGGCCACCGTGGTCGGTCGCCGCACCATGGTGAGCCTGCTCCTGCGACAGGTCCCGGACCCGGTACGTGGCGCCACCGTGCTCGTCGACGGAACGACCTACACCCTCGACATCCCTGAGTCGCGCGACCAGTCGATCTCGCGCTGGGTGGTGACCCATGGCTGAGCCCACCACCTGGCAGCTGCTCGGTGACGTCGAGGCCTGCCTGCAGCGCATCACGGTGGCCAACGGGTTCCGCACCGATGCGGGGCTCGCGGTCACGCGCGAGCCGTCGCGCGTCCCCGAGTCCGACTCCGCGGTGATCGGCCTGGCGCTCGGCCGGCTCGAGCCGCCGGACCAGCCTGGCCTGGCGCGCACCCATCGCAAGGCCAGCATCGTGATCGTCGGAAAGATCGCCGTCGACAGCACCAATGATCAGGCACGACTTCACGACCTGCTGGACGACATCACCCGGGCGATTGACGGCCAGGCGCCGCGCTTCGGCGCAGGCCGTGCCTTGCCCACGTTCGTCTCCGCAAGCCCGATCGAGCCCGAGCCCGGCGTGAAGTGGCTTGGCCTGACGGTCATCTACTCCGCGCACGTGCTGCGTTAACCCACCACCCCGAGGACACCACCATGGAAGACAAAAGCTACATCGGCTCCGGCAACATCCTGATCCGCGAAAAGGGCGCCGCCGCGCCGTTCGTGGAGGTGGGCAACTGCTCGGCCCTCACCCTTTCGCCGCAGGAGAACGTGCTGCAGCAGCAGGACTTCACCAAGCCCGGCGGCGGCCTGCGCAACCAGGTGCGCCGTGTCACCGGCGTGGACATCGCCTACACCTTCCACGACTTCGCCGCCGAGAACTTCGCCCGCGCCTTGCGTGCCGCCATCGAGACGATCACTGCCGGCAGTGCGACCGCCGAGGCAGTGGTGGCCTACAAGGGCGGCTACGCGCCCCTGGCGAGGATCGCCACGGCCATCTCCTCGGTGGAGCCGGTCGGTGGCGGCACGCCCTACACCGTCGGTGACGACTACGAGCTGCGCGATGGCCAGCTGTACATCCCGAGCGGCAGCGCCATCACCGACCCGGTCGCCGGCGCTGCCAACATCGCGGTGGATTACACCTACGCGGCACAGAAGAGGGTGCAGGCGCTGGTCAACCCGAACAAGCAGTACGAGATCGTGTTCATGGGCCTGAACGAAGCCCAGTCGGGCAAGCGCACCCGCATCACCTGCCACAAGGTCTCGGGCGGCGTGCTGCAGGCCTTCGCGGCCCTCGGCGAGGACTACGGCGCCGGCGAGGTCAACGGCGCGCTCCTGGCCGACACGGCGAAGACGGGCGTGGGCATCAGCCAGTACGCCACGATCGAGATGGAGGACTGATCGACCATGTCC
This sequence comes from Arenimonas fontis, assembly GCF_008386465.1. Taxonomy (GTDB): domain Bacteria; phylum Pseudomonadota; class Gammaproteobacteria; order Xanthomonadales; family Xanthomonadaceae; genus Arenimonas; species Arenimonas fontis. Next base: position 337,494 of record NZ_VUOD01000003.1, on the reverse strand, counting down.
GATGAACTCGAAGTGCTGGAGCCCGCAGGCTCCAGCATCCCGTACCTGGGCGAAGCAATCGAGGTGCGGCCCTTGGAGATCGGTCAGGTGCCACAGCTGGTGCGCAAGTGCCGGGGGGCTGTGAACGTTGTGCTGGCGATGGACTCCCTGCCGGACACCAACGAGCTGGGCTTCCTCGACCTGCTGATGGACCTGATCGGCTCGCATGGCGAAGAGCTGTACGAGGGTGTGGCCATCTGTGTGGGCAGGGAGCCCGCGTGGATCGCCAAGGGCAAGCTCGACGAGTTCGTGGTGCTGGCGACGGCCGTGTTCGAGGTCAATCGGGATTTTTTCGTCCAGAGGCTCGCGCCGCTCCTGGGCGCGGGCCGAAAGAGCCCGCCGGCCAGTGGGGGTGGGCCGACGCCATCCAGCTCCTGATCAGCCGCGGACATCGCCTCGAGGATATCCGCCGCTACACCCTTCGGCAGCTTCGGCTCTTCACCGAAGCTGCGGTGAGGGCCCGGAACCGGGATCGAGCCGAGGCGCTGATCGATGTACGCGTGGCAAGCAAGTACGAGAAGAACCATTTCGAGTCCTACCTACGAGCCCTGAGACGCTGACATGGCCACCCCGCAAACCAACCTCCGCGTCCGCATCAGCGCCGACCTGGCCGACATCAAGAACGGCCTGCTTGCCCTGCGCAAGGATCTGGAGGGTGTCAAGCGCGGCGCCCGCGAGGCGCTGAGCGCGGACAACAACCGCTTCGTCGCCGGGCTCAAGGCGGTGCGTGCTCAGGTGGTGGGGATTGTGGCGAGCTACGCCTCGCTGCAGGGCGTGCAGACCTTCGCTCGGCTCGCCGACGAGGCGAACCTCCTGCGTGGCCGGTTGAAGCTGGCCACCAAGGACCAGCAGGGCTTCAACAAAGCCCAGCGCGACACCTTCGCGATCGCACAGCGGAACCAGGTGTCGCTGGCCACCACGGTGGACCTTTACGCGCGCCTGAGCCGGTCGACGCAGCGCCTGGGCCTCGGGGGGCAGCAGCAGTCCGACCTGACGGAGGCCATCCTGCAGGCCGGCCGCCTCTCGTTTGCCTCGGAGGAGGGGCTGAACGCGGCCATCGTGCAGCTTGGTCAGGGCCTGGCGTCGGGTCAGCTGCGCGGTGAAGAGCTGAACTCGGTGCTCGAGCAGACGCCGCGGCTGGCCCAGGCCATCCAGGACGGTCTGCGGGAGTTGGGGATCAAGGGGGCGGAGGACCTGCGGAAGCTGGCCAAGGAGGGCCAGCTGACGCCGGAGCTGCTGGTGAACGCGATCCTGACGCAGCAGGATCGGCTCGCGGAGGAGGCGAAGAACATCCCGCAGACCATCGCCGGCGCTTTCTCTCAACTTTCAAACGCGGTGCTGCGCTTCATCCAGGACTCGAACGAGGCCAACACCGCTGCACAAGGAATCATCAGCTTCCTGCGTGCGATCGCGGAGAACCTGCCGCTGATCGTCAGTACGATGATCACGGCCACGAAGGTTGCTGTCGCATACTTTCTGGTGTTCAAGGCTGCGCCCGCGACCATCGCGGCAGCGACCGCCGCTCTGGCCCTGTACAAACAGCAGGTCATCGCCACGAGTCTCGCCCAGACCCTTGGGATCAAAACGGCAGTGACGTGGGCCTCGAGGCTGAAGGCCGCGGCTGGAACGGTGTTTGCCGCCTTCGTGGGATGGGAGATCGGTACTTACCTGAAGAACGAATTTCTTGAGGTGGAGCTGGCAGGTATCGCTTTTGTAAATAACCTCCTGATTGGATTCGAACGAACCAAGCTCGCAGCCATGGTTGCCGCCGAGGGAATCAAGGCGGCGTTCAAGGGGGCGTTCAATCTGCTGCGTGACAACTTGGCGGCGGGCTTGTCGAACTACGCAGCCGCGATGGAGGCTACCGACGCGTTCGGGCTCAATGCTGCTGCGGCCAAGAAGCTCCGGGAGTACGCCAACACGGTGCGCTCGAGCGGATCTGCGTGGGACGAATTCAAAGACAAGGTAACGACCGCAGCACTTGAGACTGAGGATCGTGTTGAGGCGATTCGCGCCGACTTTGATGCGCTGGCGGCTGCGGCAATCGACCGCAAGTTCTCTATCGAGGAACCTGGTAGCGCCAGTACGCCCGGTTCGGCCGGACTGCAAGGGGACGGTGGATCAGCTGCTCGCGCTGCCGCCGACAGTCTGGAACTGCTCCAGGATGCCACCCAGCGCGCCATGCGGGCCCTGGAACAGGCGTACGAAGACGGCGAGATCAGCATGCGGGACTTCTTCACGAAGAAGGCCGAGCTGGAGCGCCAGTCCATCGATCTGGCCCTCCAGGCGGCCCACGCCGACCTGCAGGCCGCAACCTCGGTCGAGGCCCAGGGCAAGGCCCTGACCACCATCATCAAGCTCCAGCGCGATCGCGCCGAGATCGGCCCGCGCATTGCCCGGGAGCAGGCCTCGGCCGAGCGCGAGCTCGCCAACGAGCTCCAGAACCTCGGCATCCGGATGCTCGAGCTCGAGGGCAACGTCGAAGCCGCGGCTGCCGTCCGGCTGGGTCAGGAATTCTCGGCCCTGCGCGAGAAGCTCCTGCGCGAGGGGAATTCCCTCGGTGTGGAGCTGGTCGACCGGGTATTCAACGCCGAGTTGGCGAAGCAGCGCCTCGACTCGATCAGCAGCAGGACGTCGGCCGCGCTTGCGTCGCTGCGGTCGGAGACGGACTACCTGAATAGCCAGGTGGAACTCGGCGGAACGTCGCCCGTTGATGCCGAGCGCGCCCTGCAGCGCGTGCGCGAGGAAACGCTGGTCCAGCTTCGCAAGCTGCGGGCCGAGGCTGCGGCGGCTTACAACCAGGCGCCAACGCCTGAGACCCTGGCGGTGCTTCGCGAGCTGGACACGGAGATACTGCAGATCACCGAGAGCCAGAAGCGGTTCAAGAACGAGGCCAAACAGGGCGCTGTCGATGCCCTCACCGGGTTCTTCACTGACCTGGCGACCGGGGCTAAGTCGTTCAAGGACGCCTTCAAGGACATGGTGGTCAATTTCATCCAGGGACTCGCACGCATGGCGGCGCAGGCCTTGGCACAGCGCATCATCCTGTCCATGTTCAGCGCTTTCGGTGGCGGCGGTGGCGCGTCGCCGGTTCCGGTGGGCGTGAACCACGGTGGCGGCATGGCGGGGCAGGGCACGACGCGCATGATTCCGCGCAGTACGTTCGCCGCCTACTGGGGTCAGGCGCCGCGCTTCCACGAAGGCGTAAACCTGCGCGCCGGGGAGATCCCCGCGATCCTACAGGAAGGTGAGCGGGTGCTGAGCCGGGCCGAGAACGCGCGGTACAGCGAGGGCGGTCGCCCGGCGCCTGGCTACCGCATCCTGAACATCTTCGACCCGAGCTTCGTTCCGGACTCCATGGGTGGGCCGGACGGCGAGAAGGTCGTGATGAATCACATCGGTCGGAACCCAGGCCGCGTGCGCCAGCTGCTGGGGATGGCCTGATGAGCCTGGAAGGCATCATCCCCTGGGGCTGGGCGCCAGATTGGGGCTCTGGCATCCGCGAGTGGCTGGAGTGGCTCACCGACACGCTGCCGGCCCACGGCGGCGAAGAGCAGCGCCGAAGCCTGCGCCTCGGGCCGCGCCAGCAGTTTGAGTTCCGGGTCCTGGCGCAGGGTTCCGACCGGGCCTGGCTGGAGTCGGTGCTGTGGCGACATGGCAATGGTCGTTTCGCCGTGCCGCTGTGGCCGGACGCGCTGACGCTCGAGGCGGCCCTGCCGAGCGGCTCCACGGTCGTTCCCGTGGACCCGCAGGGGCGCCAGTTCGCTGCCGGTGAGCCAGTTGCACTGCTCGGCGATTCTCCCCGCCAGATCGAGCTAGCGGAGGTGGCATCCGTGGCCGGCGGGGTGGTGACCCTTGCGGGCGCGACCGCACAGGCTTGGCCGGCCGGCACGCAGGTGATCCCGGCCCCTGTGGCTCGCCTGGATGTGCCTGCGGCCCTGCCGCGGTTCACCGGCCAGGTGGCCTCGGTTCGCCTTCGCTTCGAGATGGACCGTCCTGCGGCTTGGCCTGAGGAAATCGGGGCGGCTGCCTACCGCGGCTACCCGGTGCTCGAGGAGGCCATCGACTGGGCCGAGGATCCCCTGGTCCAGCTTGATCGCCGCAGCACGACCATCGATGCCGGCACTGGCCCCGTGCTGGTCGATGACCCCGTGGGCGCGCCGCTGCCGCTGTTCAGGGCGCGGCGTACCTTGCTGAGCCGATCGGAGATCGCCGCTTGGCGATCGCAGTTGTTCGCCCTCGACGGGCGGCGTGGCGCGATCTGGGTGCCCAGCTGGTCCGAGGATCTTCTGCCCGCGGCCACCATCGCGGCCGGATCGACGACGCTGGACGTGCACTGGTGCGGGGTGGCGGCCAATCTGGCCGGCGATCCGATGCGTCGAGACCTGCGGATCGAGCTGATCGACGGGACGGTGCTCTACCGCCGGGTCACGGCCGTTTCCGAGCTTAGTGCGAGCGTGGAGCGGCTGACGCTCGACAGCGCGCTCGGCGTCGAGGTGGCGCCAGAGGGGTTCGCGCTCGTCTCGTGGCTGAGCCTGACGCGCCAGGAGAGTGACGTGGCGGAGTTTGCCTGGTGGTCGGGCGACGTAGCCCAAACGACCTGCAGCTTCCGGGGCTTCCGACATGACGTATGACGCTACCGAGCGCAGCGCCGACCAGGGCCGCCCGGTCGAGCTCTATACCTTCCACCGGGACGCGAAGGTGTATCGCTTCACGTCGGCCGACCGCGCCGTTGCGGTGGGCGGGAACACCTTCCTGCCGCGGGTGATTCGGCGAGGTTCGATCGAGCAGGGCGCGGAGCTCAACCGGTCCGGCCTGAAGCTCTCCGTTCCCCGGGACTTCGAGATCGCCGCGCTCTACCAGGCTGGCGCGCCTTCGAGTCGCCTGGCGCTCACGCTGCAGCAGTACCACGCCGGCGACGGCGAGCTCGCCGTGCTATGGAGCGGCGCCGTGCTGTCCTGCAGCTTTGGCGTGGGGTCCCAAGCCGAAATCAGCCTCGAGCCGTCTTCGGTCAGCATGCGCCGCCCTGGGCTGCGCCGGACGTACCAGCGCCAGTGTCCACATGTGCTCTACCGATGTGGCGTCAACGCGGATGACCACAAGGTGGTGGCGACCGTCACGGCTGTCGCGGGCCTGCAGGTGAGCGCGGCGGAATTCGCCGGGCAGCCGGACGGCTACTGGGAAGGCGGCTACCTGGAGTACGAGATCGAAACAGGCGTGTGGGAGCGGCGCTTCATCCTCGGTCACACCGGGACTGCAGTGGGCGTCGATCTTTCGCCGATCGGCCTGTCGCCGTCGATGACGATGAACTTCTATCCGGGCTGTGACCACAGCCTGGCCACCTGCGACAGCAAGTTCAACAACGCGCCTGGCTACGGCGGCATGCCCTACATCCCCACTAAGAATCCTTACGGCTCCGACCCGGTGTACTGATGAATCGGAAGAACTGCGACATCATCCTCCATCCGATCTGGCTCGCAGCCCTGGTGGCGGTGGCGTGGCTGCTCGAGCAACTGGTGCCGGCGCGCACCGGTCCAGACGTGGTGATGGCGGTGTTCAACTTCTGGGTGCAGCTGGCCGTGATGATTGTCTCGGCGATCATCAGCTACGCGTTAGCGCCGAAGCCTCCCTCGCCGAAGCCGGCCGCCCTGGCCGACTTCGACGCCCCGACTGCCGAGGAGGGACGGCCGATCCCGGTGGTATTCGGGACAGTCTGGATCAAGGGGCCGAACGTGCTTTGGTACGGCGACCTGCGCAGCGTGCCGATCAAGAAGAAGGGCGGAAAGAAGTGACGGATGAACCGCGCGTGACTATGGTCCACATCCGTCAGGCCAGGCTCTGCGCCCGCGGCGCCAGGGCATTCTTCTTGCGCTATGGCCTGGACTGGACGGGCTTTCTTCGGGACGGCATCCCGGCCGACGAGCTCGAGGCCACGGGGGACGCATTGACCGCGCGTGTGTGCGCGCTGGCTCGCGAGGAGGCGGCCGCCCGTGGGTAGCTCGAAGAAGCAGACCGTCGGGTACTGGTACGAGATGGGCCTGCATCTCGGGCTGTGCCATGGCCCTGTCGACGAGGTGAGCGAGATCCGGGGCGGCGATCGCACGGCGTGGTCCGGCAGCATCACGGACAACGCCCAGATCAGCATCAACGCCCCGGAGCTGTTTGGTGGCGAAGAGCGCGAGGGCGGTATCCAAGGCACGGCCGACGTCATGATGGGTGGACCCAGCCAGGCAGCCAATGACTACCTGGCGGCGCAGCAGGGCACGCCCCAGCCGGCCTATCGAGGGATCCTCGGGCTGGTATTCCGCCGCGGCCGAATCGCCGCAAACAACCCGTACATCAAGCCGTGGGCGGTCCGGGTGCGACGGATTCTGGCCGGCTGGGAGGGTGGGAGCGCCTGGTATCCCGAGAAGGCGGTCGTCGGCCTGTTCGACCCGCTTTCGAGCGGGCAGGTCTTCACGGAAAACTTCGCTTCCGGCGTCTCCGGCTACGACATCTACAGCGGCTCGGCTGCCTCGTTCACTGCCGGATTCGACGGCGGCTCGTGCCTGGTTTTCGAGGGCACCACTGCTGGCGTGGTCACCAAGCCGATCGGCCCGGGGCTGCTCAAGTCCGTGCGGCTGCGCTTCAAGGTCGAGGCCTACGGCACCGACGACATTGCGACTTTCGACCTGTGGGACCAGCCGACCACCAGCTACGTGCTGACGTTCATTCCCTCCCGCGACTATACGATCGACGCGCTGCAGCGCCCGTCCTTCTCGATCCGCAGCACCGGCGTGGAGATCAGCCCGGACGTCTACCTGGGCGAGGACAAGGTGCCGCTGGGGGAGTGGTTCGTCTTCACCGCCGAGTACAACGGCACCACCGGCTTCAACGTCTCGATCGTCAACGAGGCGACCCAGGAGGTCTTTGGCTCGGAGTTCGTCACGCTGGGCTCGCCTCCGAACATCGTCACGCAGGTCTTCCGCAAGGAGGTGAGCGTTGGCTCGGATGGCCGCGTCAAGATGGCCAACGTGGAGGTGACCCTCGCGGTGATCGACCCCGAGAGCCAGGCCATGAACCCCGCCCACATCGTCTACGAGTGCCTGACCAACACCCAGTGGGGCCTCGGCTACCCGCCGACGAAGATCGACGAGGCGAGCTTCACGGCGGCAGCGGACACCTTCCATGCGGAAGGGCTCGGCTTGTGCATGCAATGGACGCAGCAGGACGCGATCCAGTCCTTCATTCAGACGGTCATGGACCATGCCGGCGCTGCTTGCGGCGAGGACCCTCGGACCGGGCTGTTCCGCCTCAAGCCGATTCGCGCGGACTACGACATCGACGAGCTTCCCGTGTTCGGCTCTTCCGTGGGCAACACGATCGAGCTCGAGGGGTTCGAGCGTGCGAGCCTTACCGAGACAATCAACGAGCTCACCGTGGCCTACACGGACGTGAGCACCGGCAAGACCGGTTCGGTTACGGTCCAGCAGCTGGCGAACATCCAAGCCCAGGGGGCTGTGGTCCCGCAGTCTCGATCGTATCCGGGCCTGCCAACGATCGATCTGGCAGTGCGCACCGCATTGCGCGATCTCCGTGCGTCGGCCTCGGCGCTCGCGCGGGTGCGCCTGTCGGTTAACCGGGAGGGCTACGGCCTCCAGCCAGGCGACGTCATCAAGTTCGTCTGGCCTGAGCTCGGCGTCGCGCAGATGGCTCTGCGGATCGGCAAGGTCGACTATGGCTCGCTCACCAGCGGGCGGATCCGTATCGAGGCCGTGGAGGACGTATTCGGCCTGCCCGCCACGGGCTACATCAGCGCGCAGCCGATCGGTTGGACCGAGCCTGATCTAACCCCTCAGGCAAGTCAGGCGGTGGTCGCGTTCGAGGTGCCGTATCGGGAGCTGCTTGGGAACCTCGGCACGGCCGAGACTGCGGCGCTGGCCGCGGACGCAGGCTTCGTCGCTGTCGTCGCCGCGCGGCCGCCGGGTGCGAGCCTCAATTACGAGATGAGGACCCGCGTCTCGCCGTCGAGCTACGCGCAGGCTGGCAACGGAGACTGGTGTCCCAGCGCGAAGCTGGCCACTGATGTGGGGCCGATGGATTTGGTGATCGATGTCGTGGACATCGTGGATGCCGACCGATTCGAAGTCGGCAGCGCGGTTCTCCTTGGCAGCGAGGTTTGCCGCATCGATGCGATCGATGAGGTCGCCGGCACGATAACGCTGGGGCGAGGCTGCGCAGATACACCGCCCAGGGCCTGGCCTGCAGGGACCCGGGTCTGGGCATTCGATCTGTGGGCGTCGGCCGACCCCACCGAGTACAGCGAGGGTGAGGTCGTGGACGTGAAGGTCCTGACCCGCACTTCAGCCGGACTGCTGGAGGAAGATGCCTCGCCCGCTGAGAGCGTCCCGCTGGCCGGCCGAGCTGCTCGCCCCTATGCGCCGGGCCGCCTTCGGATCTCCGACGAACTGGCGACGGACATGGCCTATCCGGCCTCGGCCGTGGGTGCGCTCACGGTGACCTGGGCGCACCGAGATCGCCTGCTCCAGCAGGACGTGTTGGCGGATGAGGCGGAGGCCAGTATTGGCCCGGAACTGGGTACCAGCTACACGGTGCGGATCTACCTGAACGGCGTCCTCGACCACACCGAGAGCGGGATCAGCGGCACCAGCTCCACGCCCTACACCCTCACCGGAAACGGCACGGCCCGTGTGGAAGTGGAGGCCCAGCGCGATGGCCTGGTCAGCTGGCAAGCCGCCGTTGCCGAGTTTGCGTACCTCACCTCCCCATCGAGCGCGCGCACAACCGACGCCGGTGACACCCGGATTACTGACGGCGGCGAACGCCGCGTGAAGGAGCAGTAACATGCCTAACGTTAAGATTTCGGACCTCGACGATGCCGCACCGTTGGCCGACGCCGACCTGGCCGAGCTCGAGCAGCCGGGGGAGGCCGCAGGCACGCGCAGCCGCAAGGTGGCGCTGGCAATTCTGCGTGCCTACGCACTCACCAGCCCCGTGAACGCGCAGTCGGGCACCAGCTACACCTTGGCGCTGTCCGATGCCTTCAGGCTGGTGACGATGGACAACGCTGCCGCCAATACGCTGATCGTGCCGAAAAACAGCGTGGTGGCTTTCCCAGTCGGCACGCGGATTGACCTTGGCCAAGACGGATCCGGCCAGACCACAATTGCGCCGGTCGACGGTGACGTCACCATCCGCACACCCGAGACCTTGAAGCTGCGTAAGCGGTGGGCAAAGGCGACGCTGATCAAGCGAGCCGTTGACACTTGGGACCTCGAGGGCAACCTGGAGGCGGCGCCGTGATCCCGATGGGTCTGCTCGGGGCGGCAACCCCGCGGGCGGGCGGCGGCGCCGTCGACCCCGACTGGGCCTCGCGCGTCGCGTTGCTTCACTTCGACGGCGCCAACGGCTCCACCAGCTTCGCCGACGAGAAACTGGGTGGCAACTGGTCTGGCAGTGGGAATGCCCAGATCAGCACGGCGCAGAGCCGATACGGTGGGGCGTCGCTACTGCTGGACGGCACCGGTGACTGGGTGGAAACCTCGCACACCGCCGCGTGGGCCTTTGGCTCTGGCGACTTTTTTGTCGAGGCTAGCATTCGCATCCCGAATACCACCGGCGCAAAGACGATCATCAGTCAGTGGGGTACCGCGACCGGTGACAGAGCCTGGACCTTCTATGTCAACGGGTCGACGCTGACGTTGGCGGTTTGGCCTGGCCCAGCGTTCGCGTCGGCCAACGGCGTAACCGCGAACGCGTGGCACGACGTGGCCTGCGGGCGAATCGGCAACACGATCTACGTCTGGCTCAACGGCACTCGCTCCGGCACGACGGGCAGCTACACAGGCACGCTGCCGAATCCGTCGAGCGTGATCCGCATCGGCGCGGACTCGAACGGGAACAACCCATACACCGGTCATATTGACGAGGTGCGCGTGAGCGCACTCAGCGGACCGAACGGTAACTACACCCCGAGCTACCCATTCCTCAACGGGCCATGACCATTGACTCGATGGCTATCCGGATCAGGGCGCTGCAGCGCCCTGCCGAGCCGTCGCATTGAACCAATGCGCGAATCCGCGCGCGGCCGAGGTGCTGACGTGGTCGTCGTCCCAGAACAGGGCGTCCAGGCCCTTGCGGACAGGGCACTCGCCGGTGCCGCAGAAATAGGGCAGGGGGTCGACCAGGCGCACGTTCGGGTGCCGCTCAGCGACGGCGCGAAGCCTGGCTACGGTGTCCGCCCGGGCCGCCTCGGCCGCATCCCGGCTCAGGCTGCAGGCGCTCTCCATCTCGGCCAGGATGCACTTCGGTGCCGGCTCCCTGAGCTCGTACGCCGGCAGGATGATCAGGATCTCGGGGACCGAGCCCAGCGCGGCAATCGCGCGATCTAGTTGTTCATCAAATTCCGGCTCGGCCCCCGGCGCCATGTAACTCGCCCAGCGGGCGGCGAGCACGACCGTGTCGAACGCCGGCAGGGCCTCAAGCGCCATATCGTTGAGCCGCCCGCAGTTCGCCTGATGGGTCGGGAAGTCCGCGCGTTCGGTCGCGAACCCGACCACCGGCGGGCATGCGTCCATACTCACCAGCGTGGCCACGGTGCCGCGCCGGTCGGCGATCTCCCATGCGAACGGCGACCAGGCGAGCGCATGCGAGTCACCCCAGACGGCGATGCGCGGATCGCCTGCTGCTGACCGACACCAGATCAGCTGCTCGACGTCTTCATCCAAGGCGAAATGGCACTCATCGTGGTATGGCGGTCGGTCGAGCTTGGCCCGGGCTGCCAGCTCTGCGGCGCCCTCGCGGGGGCGGTGCAGCGCGTGCGCGGTCAGCCCCGCGACCAATACCAGCGAAACGGTCGCAGCGCTTAGCGTCAGGACGTAGCGGCTTGGCCGCCTTCCCAGCCTGGCCAATGCCGGACGCTCGACATACCGATAGGAGATGCCGGCCAGCAGAACTGCCAGCGCACACCAAGCCAGCATGCGCCACGCCGGCGGCTCGCCGATGCTCGTCGCGCGCTCGAGCGCCAGCAGAGGCCAGTGCCAGAGATAGAGCGAATACGAGCACTTCCCGATGGCCACCACCGGCCGCGGCAGCCGGGCCGAAAGGCCGCCGTGCACCGGCACCAGCACCAGCACCGCGCCAAGCACCGGCGGCAGCGCACCGATCCCCGGGAAGCTGCCCGCCGGCGACAGGGCTGCCCAGGCGATCAGCGACAGACCAGCGATCGCCAGCCACGGCGACCTAGTGCGCGGAACCGACAGGGCCACCAGTGCGCCAGCGGCCAGCTCCCAGAACCGGGGCGGCATCTGGAAAAAGGCCGTGTTCGGCGCGCGCCCCATCAGGTGCTCGGCCAGGCCGAACGACGCCAGCGCGAGCAGGCCCAGGCCCCAGGTCGCGCCGCGCCGGCCCAGCCGACCGGCCGCCAGCAGGATCAGCGGGAAGACCAGGTAGAACTGCTCCTCGACGCCCAGCGACCACAGGTGCAGCAGGGGCATTTCGTCGCCGGGGCCGTCGAAGTAGCCGCCGCTGGTGAACTGGAAGTAGACATTGCCCGCGAACAGCAGCGAGGCGCCGGCGGACTCCAGCAGGTCGTGCACGAAGGGGCCGGTCGGCACCAGCACCCAGCCCAGCAGCACTGTGGCCACGACCACCAGCCCCAGCGCAGGGAGCAGGCGCCGCGCCCGCCGGGCATAGAAGCCGGGCAGGTCGATCCGGCCCGTGGCGGCGTGCTCGGCCGCCAGGATCGAGGTGATCAGGTAGCCCGAGATCACGAAAAAGACGTCGACGCCAACGAAGCCGCCCGGCAGCCAGGTCGGCACCGCGTGGTAGAACAGGACGGCGAGGATGGCAACGGCACGCAGGCCGTCGATCTCGGGGCGGTAGGGGATCGGGCTCATCCCTGGGTGAACGCAGAGGGCGGCCGAAGCCGGCCCACGCCGTCGGCCGTCCTTGCGCCGCCCGGTGTTGACCCCGATCCCCTTCCACCGCCGTTCCAGGTGCGGCAGCAGCCGTGCCGGCGCCGCCACGCGCGCCCGCTCGAGCTTGGCCTGCGCCGCGGCAGGCGCAGGCGGCTGCTGCAGGTGCCGCGCTCTAGGAGCCCAAGACGCAGACGGGCATCTAAAATAGAGATGCCTCCACCAGAAGGGACCGCAATTGCGGGCCCTTCTCTTATCGCTCAGGTACGTTCTCTGGCTTGAGGTGCGTGTACCGCTTCAGTGTCGCCCATGACTCGTGAAGCGAGAACTGAGCCACTTCCTGGATCGAATAGCCGCGTTCGAATAGGCGGCTCGTGGCTTCGTGTCGCAGGTCGTGGAAGTGCAGATCGTTGATCCCAAGGAACCGCACGGCTCGCGTGAAAGCCGCACCGATGGACTTCGGGTTGAATGGGAACACCCGCGGATCCTCTGTCCCGTCCTCAAGGGTAATCCGCGGCTGCCGATCGATGATCTCCCAGGCGCCTGCCGGCATCCGGAAGGTGCGGTGGTTACCTATCTTCTGCCGAGGATGCTTCGCATCGCGAAGCAATGCCGTTCCCTTGTCCCGATTGAGATCGGCCCACTGCAGGCGCGTGATCTCTTCCTGACGCCGGGTGGTCAGTAGCGCGAACTGGACGATATCGGTCATCGGGATCTCGCCACGGCGGTCACGTTTGGATAGGTGCTCGAGGATCCGCTTCTCTTCGTCAGCCGTGAGTCGGCGATCGCGGCTGCGGGACTTGGCCACGACCCGGGCCGAGCGAAGATATTCGGCCGCCTCATCGAGCGCTGCCAGCGGAACGGGTACGCCCAGGACGGCGGCTGCGGCCTTGAAGACCGAGCGCAGCCAGATGATGTCGTTGCCGGCCGTGGCCGGGCCGGCGCCGGCGGCGCGGCGGGTCTCGACATAGGCGATAAAGTCCGGACGGGAGAGGTCCTCCACCTTGCGATCTTTCAGGGAACCAGCCTTGAGTCTAGCCAAGTCAGCCCGCTTGGACCTTCCCCAGGGTTGGTCGGCGCGCTCTCGCTGCTCGTACCAGGCCACGAGCTCGCCCAGGGTCACGCGGCGACCGACGGGTTCTCCCCGGGCCCGTTGGCCCTCCAGGGCAGCCTCGCGCCGGCTCAGCCATTCTTTGGCCAAGGCTCGGGAGCTGAAGGTCTCGGCCTCCGAGTGGACGACCTTGCCGTCGCGCTTGAGCCGGATCTGTGCGGTGTATCCTGTCGAGCCGTCGGCCCGCCGTCGCGCGGTGATCGTTCCCATTGGTGCTACAAGCCTTCTTGCGTAGCACCGAATGTAGCACTCGGGATCAGGCAATAGCCAAAAACCCCAGAGAATCCACCGGCAATCCGGAGCCCGCGAGACCCATGGAATCAGGCCAAGAGCCGCGCCAGGCCTACAATCCAGCCGACTTCAGATTGTCGGTCGCCCCGATGATGGACTGGACCGACCGGCACTGCCGCGTCTTCCATCGCCTCCTGGCGCCGCATGCGCGGCTGTACACCGAGATGGTGCATGCACAGGCGGTGATCCACGGCGACCGCGAGCGGCTGCTGGGCTTCGATGCCGTCGAGCATCCGGTGGCGCTGCAACTGGGCGGCAGCGACCCGGCGCACCTGGCCGAGGCCACCCGCATCGGCGCCGACTGGGGTTATGACGAGGTCAACCTCAACGTCGGCTGCCCCAGCGACCGCGTCCAGGCCGGCCGCTTCGGCGCCTGCCTGATGAAGGAACCGGCCCTGGTGGCCGATTGTGTGGCTGCCATGATCGCCGCCGCGCCCGCGCAGGTGCCGGTGACGGTGAAATGCCGGCTGGGCGTGGACGAGCAGGAGGACTACGAGGTCTTCCGCGCCTTCGTGGATACGGTGGCCGCGGCCGGTTGCCGGCTGTTCGTGGTGCACGCGCGCAAGGCCTGGCTGCAGGGCCTGAGCCCGAAGGAGAACCGCGAGATCCCGCCGCTGCGTTATCCCTGGGTGCACAGGCTCAAGCGCGAACGGCCGGACTTGCAGGTGCTGATCAACGGCGGCATCGGCAGCGCGGACGAGGCGCTGGCGCAGCTGTCGCAGGTGGACGGCGTGATGATCGGCCGTGCCGCCTATCACGAGCCCTACCGCCTGCACCTGATGGACCGGGCGATCTTCGAGCCGGAGCGGCCGCCGGCGTCGCGTGAGGAACTGCTGCTGGCCTTGCGGCCCTACCTCGAGGACTGCCTGGCGCGCGGCGTCGCCCTCAAGCACCTCAGCCGGCATGTGCTCGGCCTGTTCCATGGCCAGCCCGGCGGCCGCGCCTTCCGCCAGGTGCTCAGCCAGGAGGCGGTGCGGCCCGGCGCCGGCTGGGACGTGGTCGAACGCGCGCTGGAGCGCACGCGCCTGCGTGGGGAAGCCGCGTGATCACCCGCGACCCCGCCGCCTTCGCCGACGCCTTCCGCCGCGCGCCGGCCGACCTGCCGGCCTGTGCCAAGGCCGCCTTCCTGGTCGCGCCCGAGGGCTTCGCCCTGGCCGAGCAGTCGGCCCGCGACAACGCCTACATGGCCATGAACGCGGCCGTGGATCCGCGGCGCGCCCTGGCCCAGCACCGCGCCCTGCAGGCGGCGCTGTCGGAGGAATTGCCGGTGCCCTGCTTCCCCGGCGATCCGGCCGCGCCGGACGGGCTGTTCCCCAACAACGTCTTCGGCACCGCGCCGGGCCGGCTGGTGATCGGCCACATGCGCCACCCGGTACGCCGGCGCGAGGCCGAGCGCGCCGACATCCGCGCCTTCTTCACCGGCGTGCTGGGCTACGACGTGGTGGACCTGCGCGGGCAGCCCGGCATCTGTGAGCTGACCGGCGCCCTGGTCATCGACCGCGCCCGTGGCCTCGGCTTCTGCGGCCTGAGCGAACGCTGCGACGAGGCCGGCGCCGTCGCCATGCACGCCGCCTTCGGCCTGCGGGCCACCCTGGTTTCCGAGCTGGCGCCGGGCGAGTACCACACCAATGTGGTGATGAGCGTGCTGGCGGGGCAGGCCCTGGTGCTGTGCCCGGCCGGCTTCGCCGACCCGGCGGTGCCGGCCGCCCTGGCCGGGCTCTACGCCCCGGCGGTGATCGAGCTGGACGCCGGCCAGAAGGCCGCCTTCGCCGGCAACTGCATCGCCCTGTCGCCGCGGCGGGCCTGGTTCAGCGCCGCCGGCGCCGCCGCCCTGCGCCCCGATCAGCACGCCATCCTGGCCCGCGCCGGCCTGGCCGTGGCCGAGGTGCCGCTGGACGAGATCGAAAAGGCCGGCGGCTCGCTCCGCTGCTGCGTCGCCGAGATCTTCTGACCCGGCAAGCCGGGGCCGGAGTCGAGAGCCGGAGTCGAGGATCGCCCCGGTGGCTTGCTGAGGGGCGGGTGAACCCGGGAAGCGGCAAGTGATTGATGTGGTTGGAATTCAGACCGGATTCACTGCCCGGGGACCAGACTGCGCCCCGCATGGCCCGGCTAGCCGGCCGCCTTCCCGAAGACTAGTATCCCGCCGATGTCCGCTGCCTTCCGCCCCTTGGTCCTGATTGCTGCGCTGGCCGTGTGCGGCCAGGCCGTGGCCGAGGACGACGCCCGGCGCGCCGCCCTGCGCGAGGACGCCGGCGACAGGGTCCGCCAGGTCGAGCGCGACGGCGGCCGGGTGTTGCAGGCCCAGCCGATGCGTCGCGGCGATCGCGAAACCTACCGCCTCAAGGTGCTGACCCCGGAAGGGCGGGTGCGGGTGATCGACGCACCGCGCGAGCCCGAGCGTGACGGCGGCAGAGCGCGCGCGCAGCCGGGGCTTCCGGACGAATACCCGCGATCCGGCAGTCTGCTGCGGGAGCGCATGCGCGCCCGGGAGGCCATGCAGCGCGAACGGGACCAGGTCCGGGCCCTGCCCCGACACGGTGCGGAGGCCGCGACGACCGGTGACGGCGTGCGGGTGCCGCCGCCTTCCCGCCCGGAGCCCCGCCGCCGCGACGACTGATTCCCGGCCCCGCGCGGGCCGCCCCTTTCGAAGGAGACGACATGCGCGTACTGCTGGTCGAGGACGAAGCCCCCCTGCGTGAGACCCTGGCCGCGCGCCTCAAGCGCGAAGGCTTCGCCGTGGACACCGCCGCCGACGGCGAGGAAGGCCTGTACCACGGTCGCGAAGTTCCCTTCGACATCGCCGTGATCGACCTGGGCCTGCCCAAGCTCTCGGGCATGGATCTGGTGAAAGCCCTGCGCGAGGCCGGGCAGAAGTTCCCGATCCTGATCCTCACCGCCCGCTCCAGCTGGCAGGACAAGGTGGAGGGCCTGAAATCCGGCGCCGACGACTATCTGGTCAAGCCCTTCCACGTGGAAGAGCTGCTGGCGCGCATGAATGCGCTCCTGCGTCGCGCCGCCGGCTGGAGCAAGCCGGTGCTGGATTGCGGCCCCGTGCGCCTGGACCTGTCCGCGCAGACGGTCGCGGTCAACGGCCAGGCGGTGGACCTGACCAGCTACGAGTACAAGGTGCTGGAGTACCTGATGCTGCACGCCGGCGAGCTGGTCTCCAAGGCCGACCTGACCGAGCACATCTATCAGCAGGATTTCGACCGCGACTCCAACGTGCTGGAGGTCTTCATCGGTCGCCTGCGCAAGAAGCTGGACCCGGACGGCGTGCTCAAGCCGATCGAGACGGTGCGCGGTCGCGGCTACCGCTTCGCCATTCCGCGCAACGAGTAAACCTTGCGGGCCTGGCGCACGCTTTCGCTGCAGGCCCGCCAGCTGGCGGCCGCCAGCGTGGCGCTGGTGGCCTTTCTGGGCGGTACCGGCTACGCGCTCGACCGCGCCTTCGTGGACACCGCGCAGAACGCCCTGCGCGACCGCCTGGCCGCCCTGGCCGAGGGTTATCTGGCTGAAAGCGAACTGGACCGCAGCCGCGCCTTCATCTCACCCGAGGTTCCGCCCGACCACCGCTTCCTGCGTCCGGGATCGGGCCTGTACGCCACCGTGCGCGGCGAAGGCCTGCGCTGGGAGTCGGCCTCGGCCCTGGGCCGCTCGCTGCCGCCGGTGCCTTTCCTCGCGCCGGGCGAAAGCAGCTTCGAAGGGCCGCTGCGCATCGTCGATGCCTACGGCATGGAGAACTCGGTCTATGTGTATTCCATCGGCGTGATCTGGGAGCTCGCCGGCGACTACCCGCTCACCTTCAGCGTCTACGAGGACGCCGCCCAGGTGCAGGAGCAGGTGAACGTTTACCGGCGTGCGCTCTGGGGCTACCTGGCGCTGGCGGCGCTGGTGCTATTGCTGGTGCAGACCCTGGTGCTGCGCTGGAGCCTGTGGCCGCTGGTGCATGTCGAGCGGGAACTGGATCGCGTGCGCAAGGGCCTGAGCCAACGCCTGTCCGGCCGCCATCCGCGCGAGCTGGAGCCGCTGGCCGAGGCCATCAACAACCTGATCGAAAGCGAGCGCAGCCATCTGGAGCGCAGCCGCAACACGCTGTCGGACCTGGCGCACAGCCTGAAGACACCGCTGGCGGTGCTGCGTTCGCGGCTCGATGCCGACGCCGGTTGCGCCGAACTGCGCGCCGAGGTCCAGGCCCAGGTGCAGCGCATGAACGAAATCGTCAGCTACCAGCTTTCGCGGGCGGCCCGCAGCGGCCACAGCCTGTACGCGGCACCGATCGAGATCGCGCAGCGGGCCGAGGAAATAGTCGCCGGCCTGGAAAAGGTATACGCCGACAAGGGCGTGCTGTGCGAATTCGAGATCGACCCCGAGGCGCGTTTCCATGGCGAACTGGGCGACCTGCAGGAGTTGCTCGGCAACCTGCTGGAGAACGCCTTCAAGTGGGCCTGCAGGCGCGTGCTGCTGACCGTGGCGGTGCTGCCCGCGGTCGGCAGCCGCCGCCCCGGCGTCCGCATCACGGTCGAGGACGACGGACCCGGCATCGCCCCGGAGAACGTCGAGCGGGTGTTGCAACGCGGCGTGCGCGGCGACGAGCGCGTGCAGGGTCACGGCATCGGTCTGTCCATCGTCCAGGACATCGTCGCCGCCTACCGCGGGGAACTGGAGGTTGGCCGCGCCCCCGAGCTCGGTGGCGCCCGCTTCCAGGTCAGCTTCCCGCCCGCCTATTGAGTTTCCTTCCCCCCGGGAATCGGCGAAGGGCCGTAGAGGCGGAGAAGGTGGTCGGCGACGGCGGGCATTTCCGCCGAAAGCAGCGCCGGCGCCGAGAAGTGGTATTCGCTGGCGACGGCGAAGAATTCCTCAGGCGCTTCCGCCGCATAGGCGTCCATGGCCGTCTCCTCCCCGGCCTGCACGCGCGCGCGGAAGCTGTCGTACGCCGCCTGGAAGTCGCGCGCCCACTGCCGCTGCCAGGCGGCGGGCAGGGGCGGCGTGCCGTCCATCGCGCCGTCCAGGGCGTCGAGCTTGTGCGCCATCTCGTGCACCGCCAGCTGGTAGCCGGCCTCGGGCTCGGCCAGATCGGCCAGCAGGTCGTCCCAGCTCAGCACCAGCGGCCCCTGCTCCCAGGCCTCGCCGCTGAGCTCGTCTTCCCATTCGGTGACCACGCCGGTGTCGGCGTCGTGGTGGCTGCGATGGGCCCGGAAGGCGCCCGGGTAGACCAGCACCTGCGACCAGCCGTGCAGGCCCTCGGCGCCGAACTCGATCAGCGGCAGGCAGCCGAGGGCGGCGATCATGGCCTGTTGCCGCGGCGACAGGCTCAGGCCCTGCACCGGCGTGATGGTCTTCTCGGCAAGGAAACGGGCCGTCAAGGCCAGCAGGCGCTGCCGGCGTTCCGGCCTCAGCCGCGCCAGCCAGGGCAGGTCGCGGGCCAGGTCGGCGGCGCGGTCGGCCGGCAGTTCGGGAGCCGGACGCGAGCGGAAGTGTCGCAGCAGGGAGAACATGCCCGCAGGGTGCGGGCACAGCCGGTGCGGGGCAAGCCCCCGCTCAGCGCATCATGCCAGGCAGCAGGCTGTGCCAGCGTGGCCCGGAGCGGCCGGCGGACGAGGCGCGCGGCCGCACCGGGGCGGCATCGCCGGGCCGGCCGGATCCCGGGTGGGCGTCCTTGCCGGCCTCGTCGCCGTTGGCCTGCTCGGCCTGCGGGCACGCGGGCTTGCGGCCGGGATCGGCCACGCTCTCCTCGGCCCAGGCCGGGCCGATGAGCAGGAGCAGGCTGAGCAGGAGGGGAATCCGGTACATGCGGGCCTGAAAACGGTGACCTGGCCGTGAGCGCCAGACTGGCAACGGAGGGCAGGCCGATGATACGCCCGCCCGGCACCGTTGTATGCGGCAATGCAGCATGGCCAGCCCGGCGCCGGTTCGGGCAGACTCCGGCGGCCCATGAGCACTGCCGCGTCCGAACCCAGCCGCCCCCTGGTCCGCGGCCCCGCCCTGCGCCGAGCCCTCATCGCGGGCGCCCGCAGGGTCATCGCCCGGCGGGAAACGCTCGATCGCATCAATGTCTTTCCGGTGCCCGACGGCGACACCGGTAGCAACCTGGCCTTCACCCTGGGCGGTGTGCTGGCCGGCGCCCTCAGCCGGCGCAGCCGGGGCGTCGGCGAGCTGCTGCAACGGGTGGGCGAAGATGCGGTGGACGGCGCCCGCGGCAACTCCGGGGCCATCTTGGCCCAGTTCCTCGCCGGCGTCGCCGAGGCGGCGGGCAATGCCCGCGCCCTGGATGCCGCGGCCCTGGCGCAAGCCGTTCGGGCCGGCGCCGCTTCCGCCCGACAGGCCCTGTCGGAGCCACGCGAGGGCACCATCCTCAGCGTCATCGGCGCCTTCGCCGAGGGTCTGGACGCCGGTCCGGCCGGCAATCCGGGTGACTGGTTCCGGCGCGCCCTGGAGCGCAGCCGCCAGGCGCTGGCGGACACGCCGCGGCAATTGCCGGTGCTGGCCAGGGTCGGTGTAGTGGATGCCGGCGCCCAGGGCTTCGTGGATCTGCTCGAAGGCATCCAGGACTTCATCGCCTCCGGCGCCGTGGACGCCGCCGGTGTAGCCGACGAGGGCCCGGCCGGGCTGGAAGCGGCCGAGGCGCACGGCGAACTCGCCGACGGCGACCCGGACCACCGCTGGTGCAGCGAATGCCTGCTGGTGGGCGAGGACATGGACCGCGCCGCCCTGCGCGCGGCCGTGACAGCGATGGGGGCTTCCTGCGTCGTGCTGGCGGGCAATCGCCGCCGCCTGCGCCTGCATGCGCATGTGGCCGATCCGGGCGCGCTGTTCGAACTGGCCGCCGGCTTCGGCCGCGTCGAGGGCGCCAAGGCCGACGACATGCAGGCCCAGGCCCGGACCGCCGCCGGCGCGGTCGGCGTGGCGGTGATCACCGACAGCGCGGCCGACCTGCCCGAGGCGCTGATGCAGCGCTACAACATCCACATGGTGCCGGCGCGGGTGAACTTCGGAGAACGCGATTACCTCGACAAGGTCGGGCTGTCCACCGCCGCCTTCTACGAAATGCTGCGCCGGGAACCGCTGCTGCCGCGTACCAGCCAGCCGCCGCCAGGCGATTTCCGCCGGCAGTTCGAGTTCCTGTTGTCGCACCATCCGCATCTGGTCTACGTCGGCCTGTCGCGGGCGGTGTCGGGCACCCTGCAGGCCGGCGAGGCCGCGGCGCAGCGCACCGACCCGGCGCGGGCGCACGTGTTCGACACCGGCAACGCCTCCTGCGGCCAGGGCCTGCTGGTGCTGCGCGCCGCCGAACTGGCGGCGGCCGGCGCCGAGGCGACGGAGATCCTGGCCGAACTGTCCAGGCTCAAACCCCTGACCCGCACCTGGGCCCTGGCCCGCGACGTGCGCCACGCCGTGCGCGGCGGCCGGGTGCCGGCCTGGGCCGGCCCGCTGGCGGAATGGCTCGGCCTGACGCCGATGGCGCGGATCCGCGACGACGGCCGGCTGAAGGTGGTCGGCGGCCTGTTCGGCCGTGCCCGCATTCCGGAACGTTTCGCCGCCTACGTGGCCAGACGCTGTCGGCACGGGCAGCGCTACCGCGCCATCGTCGGCCATTGCGACGCGCCGGCCGACGGCGAAGCCTTGCTGGCCGCCCTGTGCGATCGGCTGGACATCGCCGAAGGCTGGCTGCTGGAAACCGGCTCGGCGATCGGCGCGCACGCCGGCCCCGGCGCCCTGGTCTGTTCGCTTCAGCCCGTGGCGGCGAGGCCGGGCGCATAATGCGCCGATGCCGTTGATCGACCCCGTACTCGTCGTCGTCGCCTACCTGCTGGGCTCCTTGTCCGGCAGCCTGCTGCTCGGCCGCCTGCAGGGCGTGGACATCCGCACGCTGGGCAGCGGCAATGCCGGCGGCACCAATGCCCTGCGGACCCGTGGCTGGCGTTTCGCCCTGGGCACGGTGCTGGTGGATGTCGGCAAGGGCGTGCTGGCGGTCTGGCTGGCGCGACGCTTCGGTTCCGGCGTCGCCTGGTTGCCGTACGCGGCGGCGGCGGCGGCGGTGCTGGGTCATGTCTGGCCCTTGTTCCACGGCTTCCGCGGCGGCAAGGGTGCCGCCACCCTAGTCGGCGCTCTGCTGCTGCTGTGGCCGCTGGCCCTGGCGGTGGTGATCGGCACCTGGCTGGTGGTGCTGGTGGCGACTGGCTACGTCGGTCTGGCCACGGTCATCGCCGCGGCGAGCCTGGTGCCGACGGCGCTGTTCGCCGAGGCGGGTCCCGAGCGCTGGTCGTTCGCGCTGGCCATGGCGGCATTCATCCTGTTCACGCACCGGGACAACCTGCGGCGGCTGCTGGCCGGCACCGAGAACCGGTTCGAGCGCGTGCGCCTGTTCGCGCGCCGGAGGGCGGCGTGATCGAGCGCGCGCTGCTGGCCCGGCTGTGCCGTGGACCGGCCTCGGGCGAGGAACTGGCGCGCGAGGCCGGCATCACCCGCGCGGCGGTGTGGAAGCGCGTGCAGGCCCTGCGCGAGGCGGGCGTCGAGATAGACGCCCGACCGGGCCGCGGCTACGCCCTGGCCCGACCGCTGGAGCTTCTCGATGCCCGGGCCATGGCGGCGGCGATGTCGCCGGAGGCGCGCCGGCAGCTGTCGAGGCTGACGGTGCTGTTCGACACCGATTCCACCAATGCCGTGGCCCTGCGCGAACCGGCGCCGGCCCGGGGCTGTGCGGTATGGCTGGCGGAGCGGCAGCAGGCCGGGCGCGGCCGCCGTGGCCGGGCCTGGGTTTCGCCGCTGGCGGCGCACGTGTACCTGAGCGTGTCGCGCCGCTTCGAGGGTGGCATCGCCGCCCTGCAGGGGCTGAGCCTGGCAGTGGGCGTGGTCGCCTGCGAGGCGTTGCGCGCCCTGGGTTTCGCCGACGTCGGCCTGAAGTGGCCGAACGACCTGCTGGCCCGCGGCCGCAAGCTGGGTGGCATCCTGGTCGAGGTCGGCGGCGAGGCGGCCGGTCCGGTCCGCGCCGTGGTCGGCCTGGGCGTGAACGTGCAGATGCCGTCGGCGATGGGCCGGGCGATCGAGCAGTCCTGGGTGGACTTGGCCGGTTTGGCGGGCGGCTCCGTGTCGCGCCCGATGGTGGCCTCGGCCTTGCTGGATGCGCTCTTGCCGGCTCTGGCGCAATTCGAACGGGAAGGACCGGCGCCGTTTCTGGCGCGCTGGCCGCGCCTTGACTGCCTGGCCGGCCGGCCGGTGCGGGTAGCCTGCGCCGGCGAGGTCCACGAAGGCACCGCCTTGGGCCTGAGTGACGACGGCGCCCTGCGCCTGGAGGTGGGCGGCGTCGAAAGACGTTTCCACGCCGGCGAAGCCAGTCTGCGTGCCGCATGAACTGGTTGTTCGACCTCGGCAACACCCGCCTGAAGCTGGCGGCCTGGGACGGCGACAGTCTGGGCGAAGTGCAGGCGCTCGCGCACGAGGCCGGCGATTTCGCCGACCGCCTGCAGGACTGGCTGGCGCGGGTGCGCCCGGGCGACGTCTGCTGGCTGGCCTCGGTGGCGGCTTCCGCAGTGACCACGCAGGTGGCCAGCGCCCTGGCCGGGCACGGCAATCCGGCCCGGCGGGCCAGGACCCGTGCCCGGTGCGCCGGTGTCAGCATCGCCTACGCGGATCCGTCGCGCCTGGGCGTGGATCGGTTCCTGGCGCTGCTGGCCGCGCACGCGCGCGGTCCCGGGCCCTGGCTGCTGGTGTCGGCCGGCAGCGCCCTGACGGTGGACCTGCTGGACGCCGAGGGTCGGCATCGGGGCGGCCTGATCGCGCCGAGCCCGGCGCACATGCGCTCGGCCCTGGCGGCCCGGTTCCCGGCCCTGGCCTTCGCTGGCGGCGCGGCCTGCGATTTCGGCAGCGATACCGCCGACGCCCTGGCCGGTGGCAGCCTGGGTGCGGCGGCCGGCCTGATCGAGCGCAGCCACCGCCGGGCCACCCGCCTGCTCGGCACGGCGCCGCGGGTGTTGTTGGCCGGCGGCGATGGCGAGCGCCTGGGCGAATGCCTGGACCTGGACAGCGAGCAGGCGCCGGCCCTGGTGCTGGAAGGTCTGGCCGTGTACGCGGCCCGGGCCGGGGAGGACGAACCGGCATGATCCTGCGCGGCCTGGTCGTGTTGCTGGCCTGCATGAATCTCGCGGTGGCCCTGTGGTGGTGGCTGCACACGCCGCCGCCGCCGGCCGCGCCGCCGCTGCCGCCAGGCGTCGGCAGCCTGGTGCTGCTGGGCGAGGCCGAAGCCCCGCCCTCGGCCGATCAGGCGGAGCTGGCCAGCGTGCCCCTGCCGCTGCCGGAAGCGCCGGTCTGCCTGAGCATCGGACCGTTCGGCACCCCTGCCCAGTTGCGGGCCGCCATGTCCGCCCTGACGCCGTGGGTGGCCCGCATCCAGTACCGCGAAGTCCTGGCCGGCAGCCTGCGCGGCTACCGGGTGTACCTGCCGGCCGCCGCTTCGCGCGAGGAGGCGCTGGCCAGCGCCCGCGAGCTGGCCGCGCGCGGCGTGCGCGACTACTACGTCGTCACCGCCGGCGACCAGGAAAACACCGTGTCCCTCGGCCTGTTCCGCGACCTGGGCAATGCCGAGGCGCGCCGCGACGAGTTGCTGGCACTGGGATTTCCGGCCCGGCTGGAGCCGCGCACCGAGCAGGTGCCGCAGTGGTGGATAGATCTGGCCGCCGGTCCCGACCTGGACTGGCGCGCCGCACTCGGCGGCGAACCCGGGCTGGAAGGGCGGCCGGCGGACTGCGCCGGCCTGGTGCCGCCGACAAGCTAGAATCCGCTCCTGGCCGGCTTAGCTCAGCAGGTAGAGCAATCGCCTTGTAAGCGATAGGTCGTCGGTTCGAATCCGACAGCCGGCACCAGGCACCGGGGTTCCCGCCCACGGCATTGGCAAGCCGTGCGGATTGCGGTTCCATGACGGCCTCGCCTCGAAGGCGACCGGGGGAGTGGCATGGGCGACACCGCGGACGACGACAGGATGGGTCTGGCCGGTGTGCAGGCGAAGGGGCCCGGCAGGATGATCGCCCGCCTGTCGGCAGCGATGGTGTTGTTGCTGGCCGTCCTGGACGCGCTGCTCTGGTCCGCCGGGCCGCCGCAGGCCTGGCCCGGTCCCATCTCGCTGGCGCTTCCGGTGCTGCTGGCCCTGGCCTGGCTGTGGCGACCGGCGGCGGACTCGCCGCTCTGGCGCCTGCGATTGGCCTGGGCGAGCGGCGCGGTGTTCGTCGCCCTGGTGTTCTGGCCGGGGCCGGAGGCCGGCAATCCGGCGCCGGCACTGGCCGCCGCGGCCGCCTCGCTCGGCCTGGCGATGAGCGCGCTGTCCGGAACGGCGCTGACCGACCGGCTGAGCCGGTTCGCCGGTGGTTTCCTGGTGTCGCTGGCCGCCTTCGCGCTCGGTGCCTGGCGGATGCAGGGGAGTCCGCCACTGCCGATGGGGCTGTCGGTCGGGTTCGCCGCCTTACTGCTGGGCCTGCGGTTGCTGGGCACCGGCCTGCGCGCTGGCCACCAGCCCTTCGCACGCACCTGCATCGCCCTCACGGCCGGTCTTTGCCTGCTGGTGATGATCGGTTGGGCCCTGGATAGCGATGCCATCGTCCGGGCTGGAACCTCCTTGGCCCCGATGCCTTTGGACGCCGCGCTCAGCGGTTTCCTGGTCACCCTGTCCCTGTCGGCCTTGCTGGCCAGGCACAAGGGATGGGCGCTGCTCCTGCTGGTCCCCGTGGGAGTGCTGTCCATCACTGCCCTGAGCGGGTCCTACCTGGGCTGGCCGCAGGGAAGCGTCGAATGGCTGCCGCGGTACGGCCTGGCCACTGCAGGAGGATCGCCCGGGCACATGCCGCCGAGTGAGGCCCTCGCCTGGCTGCTGGCCGCCCTGGGCATCGGTCTGGCTCCGGAGCGGGAGGGTCGGTCGGCCTCCCGATGGGCGGCGACCTGGGCCTGCGGGCTCGTGTTGATTGTGATCGCGGGGGTGGAATGGCTGGGTTATCTGGCCAGCCTCACCGTGCTTCACGGCTGGGGCGCGCAAACGCCCATGGCTTTGCCGACCGGCGTGACCATGTGCCTGCTGGGCCTGGCGCTGGTCTTCGCCGGTGCCTCGGGCCAGCGTGATCTGGACGTCCAGCGCAGCGTCTGGATGCCCATCGGCGTGGGCCTGGCGGCGGTCATGCTGTCGCTTGGCCTGTGGCTCCGGCTGGAGCGCGAGCAGAGCCGCTTGGGGCAGGCCCTGCTGGGCAGCCAGGCGGACATGGTGGCCAGGGCACTGGACCAGGGGATGTGGGAGCGGCGCCAGGCGCTGGCGCGGCTTGCCCAGCGCCTGGCTGCCTTGGAGGACAGCAGCGCCCAGCAGCAGGTATTCGCCCGGGGCGCCGAGGCTTACCTGGGCGATTTCGCCAGTTTTTCGGCCCTCGCCTGGCTGGGTCCGGACACGGACCTGCGCCAGGTGCATTGGCGCGGGCCGGCACTGGTCGACCGGATCGGCGACCGTATGGATGCGGATCCGGCACATGCCGCCTTGCTGGCGAGGGCCGCGGCCGATAAGGCAGCCTGGTCGCGAGCGATGCCGCTGTTCACGGGCCGGCTGGGGGAGTTGCTGGTGGTGCCGGTGCCCGCCGCGGCCGGCGCCGGTCCGGAGCCGGCGGGCTTCCTGATGGCGGTGGTGGACATCGAGCAGCTTTTCAGCGATCTGACCCATGACGCCGCTGCAGGACAATCCTTGCAGGTGATCCAGGGCGCGAGGGTGCTGTATCAGCGCGGCGAGCCGGGGCGGGAGACGGTGCCGGCACGGACGCTCGACGGCATGGACGATGCCCGGGTCAAGCTGTGGCCGATCCCGGAGACGGGCGTAAGGGCGAGTTTCTCCGGGCTGGTCCTGTTGGGAGGGCTGACCGCCGGCGGCCTGCTGACGCTGGCCCTGCGCCTGGCCGCGCTGGGGCAGCGGCGAGCACGCGAAGCCGAGCATGCCAGCGAGCTGCTGCGTCGGCAGATCGAGACATCGGAGCGAACGCGGCAGGCCTTGCAGGCCGTCGAGCGGGAGCTTGCCGAGGTATTCGACAGCATCAGCGACGCTTTCTACGTGCTCGACAGTCAGTGGCGCTTCGTGCTGGTGAATCCGCGCGCCGAGCAGCTCATGCGGCGGCCCCGGGACGAGCTGCTGGGCCGCCCGCTATGGGAGTGTTTCCCGGAGACGCGCGGCACGATCGTCGAGAGCAGTTTCCGGACTGCCCAGACAGAACGTCGCACTGTCGAGTTCGAGGTTTTTTATCCGCCGCTCGGGTCCTGGTTCCATGCCCGGGTGTTCCCGCATCCCAACGGCATCGCCGTGTACTTCCAGGACGTCGGCGACCGCAAGCGGGCGGAGGCGGTCCGGCTCAAGGCCGAGGCGGCCTCGGCGCATGCGCAGCGCCTGGCCCGCCTGGGAAGCTGGGAGTACGACCTGTCCAGCGGCGAGCTGAGCTGGTCGGACGAGGTGTTCCGGATCTTCGGCATGGAGCCCGGGCAGCTCCGGCTCGGCCTGCCGGCGCTGCTGGAACGCGTGCACTTCGAGGACCGGGCCCGTTTGCAGGAGGCGCAACGGCGCCTGCACGCCGGGGAAGGCGACCTGGACCTCGAATATCGGGTGCTGCGCCCGGACGGCGAACAGCGGGTGGTGCGGGAGATAGGCACCTTGCTGCGGGACGCCGATGGCAATCCTGCCGCCGCCACCGGCGCCATCCAGGACGTCACCGAGCAGCGCGCCGCCCAGGACGGGCTTCGGGAGATGGCCAAGCGGCTCGAGCATTCGCTGGTGGTGAACCGGCAGGTGATGGAGCACTCCCTGGACGCCATCTGCGTGCTGGATGCCAACGGCCGGTTCCAGCAGGTCAGCCACGCCGCCAGGGAAATCTGGGGCCACGGCCCGAACGAACTGATCGGCCGGGCCTGGGTGGACCTGGTGCATCCGGACGATCGCGGCAAGGCACTGCGGGCGGCGGCGGCGGTGATGGCGGGCAATCCGGCCAGCGACCTGCGCATACGCTGCGTGCACCGAAGCGGGGTCGTGCGGGTGACCCAGTGGTCCTTGCGCTGGTCGCCACGCGACCGGATGACCTTCGCCGTGGCCAGGGACGTGACCGCCCTGGAAGCGCAGGCGCGGGCTTTGCGCGAAAGCGAGGCGCGCATGCGCAGCACGGTCGAGAGCGCGCTCGACTGCATCGTCACGATGTCGGCGGACGGCCGCATCCTCGATTTCAATCCGGCGGCCGAGCGCACCTTCGGATACCGCCGCGAGGAGGTGCTGGGCAGGGATCTCGCGGACCTGCTGGCGCCCGAGCGCCTCCGCGATGGCCATCGCCAGGGCCTGGCGACCTACCTGCGGGAACGGCGCGGAAAGCTGCTGGGCAAGCGCGTGGAACTGCCGGCGCTGCGGGCCGACGGCAGCGAACTGCTGGTCGAGCTCACCATCATCCGCCTCCCGGACGCCGACCCGCCGGTGTTCACCAGCTTCATGCGCGACGTCACCGAGGCGAGGCGGGCGCGGGCAATGGAGCAGGGGCAGCGGGAAATCCTGGCCGGCATCGCTTCGCGCAGGCCGCTGACCGAGAGCCTGGAAGCCGTCACCCGGCTGGCCGAACAGCAGTTCCCCGGCTCGTTGAGCTCGGTGCTGTTGCTGGACGAGGCCGGGCGGCACGTGCTGACCGGGGCGGCGCCCAGCCTGCCGGCGGCGTACAACCTGGCCATCCACGGCGCGGAGATCGGGCCCAAGGCCGGGTCGTGCGGCACCGCGGCCTGGCGCGGCGAGACGGTGATCGTCTCGGACATCATGAGCGATCCGCTCTGGGAGGACTACCGCGACCTGGCGGCAGCGCATGGCCTGAGGGCCTGCTGGTCGGTGCCGGTGAAGTCCGCCGATGGCAAGGTGCTGGCCACCTTCGCCAACTACTACCGCAGCGTCCGCGAGCCGTCGCCGGACGAGCTGAAGATGATGGAGAACATGGCCGCCATCGCCGCGGTGGCGATCGAGCAGGACAAGGCCTACCGCGAGCTGGCCCTGAGCGAACAGCGGTTCCGGTCGCTGTTCGAAGAGCACCCGGACGCGGTGTTCTCGATGGACCTCGAGGGGCGCTTCACCGCGGTCAACCGCCAGTACAGCGAGGTCACCGGCCTGACTGCCGGCGACGTGCTGGGCAAAGCTTTCGATTTCCTGGTGGCACCCGAGCACAGGGAGATGACCCGCCAGCATTTCCGGGCGGTCTGCCTGGGCGAGGCCCGCCAGTACGAGATCGGGGTGGTGACGCCGGCCGGGCGACGGTTGGAGATGCGCATTACCAACCTGCCGATGATGGTGCAGGGCAGGGTGGCCGGCGTGTTCGGCATCGCCCAGGACATCACCGTGTTGCGGCGGCATCAGCAGGAACTGGGCGAAGCCCTGAACGCCGCCGAGACCACCAGCCGGCAGCTGCGCCGGCTCAGCGATGCCGCCATCCGTTTCAATCGCAAGCTGCCGGACCAGGAGATGTACCAGCAACTGGTGGACAGCCTGCGCGACACCATCGGCGCCCATCAGGCGGTGATCAGCCTGAACGTGGACGAAAGCCCGGCCCAGCAGGTGCACGCGGTGTCGCTGTCGGAAAAGTACGGACAGTGGCGCGGCTACGACACGCCGCCGGACGGCAGCGGCATCTACGCCATGGTGGTGGAAACGGCCAGGCCGGTGCGCATGAGCCAGGCCGAACTGGAGGCGCATCCGCGCTGGCGCGGCTTCGGCGCCGAAGCCGGCAGGCACCCGCCGATGCGCGGCTGGCTGGCGGTGCCGATGATCGGCGCCGAGGGCAGGGTGATCGGTCTGCTGCAACTTAGCGACAAGTACGTCGGCGAGTTCAGCGAGGAAGACCAGCTGGTGACCCAGCAGTTCGCCCAGATGGCCAGCGACGCCATCGAACGGGGCCGGTTGATCGAAAGGCTGCGGGTGCGGGATCGCTTCTTCGAGATGTCGGCTGAGCTGTTCGTGATCTTCGAGCCGGCCAGCCGCCGGTTCGTCGCCGTCAACCCGAAGATGTCCGAGGTGACCGGCTACGACCGCGAGCAGCTGCTGGCCCGCACCTTCACCGACTTCGTGCATCCGGACGATCGCCAACGGATCCTGGAACGGGCCGACCGGATGGCGCGGGGCGAGACCATCGAGCAGGCGGTCCAGGTCCGCTACGTGCGCGCCGACGGCGGCGTGCGCTGGATCGAGTGGCTGTCCTCGCCGGGCAACGACGGTCTGGTGTATGCAGTCGGCCGCGACATCACCGAGCGCCGGGCCGCCGAGGACGCCCTTCGCCAGACCCTGGCCGACCTGGATGCGCGCAACCGCGAGCTGCAGGACTTCGCGTTCATCGCTTCGCACGACCTGCAGGAACCGCTGCGCAAGATCCGCGCCTTCGCCGATCGGCTGCGGCACCGTTACGCTGCGGAGCTGTCGGCCGAAGCGGCGGATTACCTGGAGCGCAGCCGGCAGGCCGCCGAACGCATGCAGCGCCTGATCGACGACCTGCTGGCCTATTCCCGCGTGACCCGCGGCAAGCCCTTCGTCCGCGTCGCCCTGGACGAGACGCTGGCGACGGTGCTCGAGGATCTGGGGGCGCGGCTGGAGAGCAGCGGCGGCCTGGTCGAGGCCGGCCCGCTGCCGACGATGGATGCCGACCCGACCCAGATGCGGCAACTGCTGCAGAACCTGGTGGCCAACGCGCTGAAGTTCCGGGCGCCGGAGCGGCCGCCACGGGTCCGGATCTCGGCGACGGCCGTCAGCCTCAACGGCGAACCGGCCTGGGAGTTGCGGGTGGAAGACAACGGCATCGGCTTCGAACCGCGCCACGCCGGCAAGATCTTCGCGCCGTTCCAGCGCCTGCACGGCCGCCAGGACTACGAGGGGACCGGCATCGGCCTGGCCATCGTGCGCCGCATCGTCGAACGGCACCGCGGCCAGATCCGGGCCGAAGGGCGGCCGGGCGAAGGCGCTTGTTTCGTTATCCAGTTGCCGGAGCGGCAAAATCCGGACACCGGTCACGTTTCCGTGGCGGAAAACCGCCGTGACCCGGGGTTAACCTAGCCAGGTGACGATTCCTGCCCCGATGACCGTGCGCGAAGACATCACGATCCTTATCGCCGAGGACGATCCGGACGACCGCCTGATGGCGGAAGAGGCCTTTCGCGAGTGCCGGATGGAGAACCCGCTGCATTTCGTCGGCGACGGCGAGGAGCTGATGGACTACCTGCGCCGGCGCGGGCGCTATTCCGGCGCGTCCGACCATCCGGAACCGGGCCTGATCCTGCTCGACCTGAACATGCCGCGCAAGGACGGGCGCGAAGCCCTGCACGAGATCAAGGCCGACCCGGCGCTGCGGCACATTCCGGTGGTGGTGCTGTCCACCTCCAGCGCCGAGGAGGACGTGCTGCGCAGCTACCGCGACGGCGGCAACTCCTTCATCACCAAGCCGGCCAGCTTCGCCGGCATGCTGGAGGTGGTGCGCAACCTGGGCCGGTACTGGCTGGAAACGGTGGACCTGCCGCCGGCGGGCGACCCCGGCCTGCCATGATGCCGGCATCCCGTGTCCTGCGGGTACTGGTCGTGGACGACGACCGCGAGGATTTCCTGATCCTGCGCGACCTGTTGTCGGACCTGCCGCAGATGCAGTTCGAGCTCGACTGGGCCGGCTCCCTGGCCGAGGGCCTGCAGGCGCTGGCGGATGACCGCCACGACGTTTACCTGGTGGACTATCACCTCGGTCCCGATTCCGGCCTGGACCTGCTGGAAGCGGCGTTGGCGCCCGGCCGGCCGCGCCGGCCGGTGATCATGCTGACCGGGCAGGGAAATCCGGAACTGGACCGCAGGGCGCTGGAGGCGGGCGCGGCCGATTATCTGGTCAAGGGCCGGATAGACGCCGAAACCCTGGCCCGGGCCCTGCGCTATGCCGCCCGGCATGCCCGCCAGCTGGCGGAACTCGAGGACAGCCGGCAGCGCTACCGCCTGCTGTTCGAGCTGAATCCGTTTCCGACCTGGGTTTACGACGTCGAGACCCTGCGCCTGGTGGCCGTCAACGAGGCGATGGTGGACAACTACGGCTACAGCCGGCAGGAACTGCTGCGCATGAGCATCCTCGACCTGCGCGAACCGGACGAGGCCGAGCGGCTCAAGACCCATCTGGCCACCTTCGACGACCGGCAGCGCGGCGGCGTCTGGCGGCACCGGCGCAAGGACGGCAGCCTGATCTGGGTCGAGATCGCCACCCATCCAATCGAAATGGACGGCCGCGCCTGCCGCATGGTCATCGGCAACGACATCACCGAGCAGCGCGAGGCCGAGGAACGCCTGGCCTATGCGGCCAACTACGATCCGGTCACCGGGCTGCCGCGTTTTCCGGTGCTCGAGAACGAGGCGGCCACCTTTCTGGAGCAGGAAGGCGCGGCCCTGTCGCTGCTGTTCCTGGACGTGGACCGCTTCCACGTCGTCAACGAGTCCATGGGCCACGTCATCGGCGACGAGGCCCTGCGCCTGCTGGCCGACCGCATGCTCGCCGAGCTGGACGAGGGCGCGCGCCTGGCCCGCTTCGCCGGCGACGAGTTCGTGGCCATGGCGCCGGTGCTGACGCCGGACCAGGCCGTGGCCCTGGCCGAGCGCCTGCGGGCCGCGGTGGCGCAGCCCATCGAAGGCGACGGTTACCGCCTGTTCCTGACCGCCAGCGTCGGCATCGCCCGGGCGCCGGAGCACGGCGAGAGCGCCATGGAGCTGCTGCGCCGGGCCGAAGCGGCGATGGGCCGGGCCAAGCGCCAGGGCCGCGACGCCGCCTGCATGTTCTCGGTCGAGCAGATGCAGGAGCTGGAGGACCGGCTGGTGCTGGGCGCGCGCCTGCGCGAGGCGATCCCGCGCGGCGAGCTGGAACTGCATTACCAACCCATCCTCGACGCCGGCCGCCGCGTCGTCACCGGTCTGGAAGCCCTGGTGCGCTGGAACAGCCCGGAACTGGGCCGGGTACCGCCGGGCCGCTTCATCCCGATCGCCGAGGCCCTGGGCCTGATGCCCGAGGTCGGCCTATGGGTGATCGACGAAGCCTGTCGGCAGTTGCGCGCCTGGGAGGACGCCGGCCTCGACGGCTTCACCGTGGCGGTGAACGTCTCCGCCCTGCAACTGCAACGTCCGGACATCGTCCGCCAGGTGCGCGACAGCCTGGCGCGGCACGGCGTGCCCGGCCGGCGTCTGGAGATCGAGCTGACCGAAAGCTCGCTGATGGAGCACGTGGATCGCGTGCAGGGCCATCTCGCCGATATCAAGGCGCTGGGCGTGCGCCTGTCGCTGGACGATTTCGGCACCGGCTATTCCAGCCTGGCCTATCTCAAGCAGTTCTCGCTCGACCGGCTGAAGATAGACCGCAGCTTCGTCATGGGCCTGCCCGGCAATGCCGACGATGCCGCCATTGCCCGCACCATCATCGCCATGGGCCACCAGTTGCGCATCGCCGTGGCGGCCGAGGGCGTGGAGACCGCCGAACAGGCCGATTTCCTGGCCGGGATCGGCTGCGACGAGCTGCAGGGCTACCATTTCGGCCGGCCGGCGCCGGCGGCGGAGATCCAGGCGCGCTTGCCACGGGCCTGAACCGGGCGTCGCCGCGGCTGGATGCGGGTTCGGCCGCCGGCGTATCCTGACAGGCCCATGCCGCAACCGAGGGACGCCATGAACCTGCGAACCTGCCTGTTGGCGCTGGCCCTGCTGGCGCCGCTGCCGACCGCGGCCGGCCGGCCGGACGTCGCGCCGGCGGCGGTGGCGGAGCTGTCCCGCCGCGCGGACGCGCCGCTGATCCTGGACGTGCGCAGCCGCGAGGAATACGCGGCCGGTCATGTCCCCGGCGCGATCAACATCCCCCATGCCGAGCTGGCCGAGCGGCTGCCGGAGCTGGGCGAGCCGGCCTGGGTGCTGGTGTACTGCCGCAGCGGCCGCCGCGCCGACATCGCCGAGCGGGTGCTGGCGGGCGCCGGCATCGAAAGCCGGCAACTGGAGGGGCATTTCCCGCGCTGGCAGGCCGAGGGCCGCCCGGTCGCGCGGCCGGGCGCGGAGGCGGCGCGATGAGCCATCTCGGCAGCACCGTCGCCCTGATCGGCGCGCCCACCGACATCGGTGCCGGCCATCGTGGCGCTTCGATGGGCCCGGAAGCCCTGCGCGTCGCCGGCCTGGCCGATGCCCTGCGCGAGCGCGGCCTGCAGGTCGTGGATACCGGCAACCTGTCGGGCCCGGTCAATCCCTGGCAGCCGCCGGTGGACGGCTACCGGCATCTGCCCGAGGTAGCGGCCTGGAACCGGACGGTGATGGAGGCGGTGTACGCCCAGCTGCAGGCCGGCCGCTTGCCGATCCTGCTCGGCGGCGACCATTGCCTGGGTCTGGGCAGCATCACCGCCGTCGCCCGCCACTGCCGTGAACGGGGCAAGAAGCTGCGTGTGCTCTGGCTGGACGCGCATGCCGACTTCAACACCAGCCAGGTCACGCCCTCGGGCAACGTGCACGGCATGCCGGTGGCCTGCCTGTGCGGCCTGGGTCCGCGCGAGCTGACCCACCTGGGCGGTTCGGCGCCGGCCATCGAACCCTCGCAGATCCGCCAGGTCGGCATTCGCTCGGTGGACCAGGGGGAAAAGCGCCTGGTGAAGGAATACGGCCTGGACATCTACGACATGCGCTTCATAGACGAGGTCGGCATGAAGCGGGTGATGGAGATGGCCCTGGACGGGGTGGATGCCGATACCCACATCCACGTCAGCTTCGACGTGGACTTTCTCGACCCGTCCATCGCGCCGGGCGTCGGCACCACCGTGCCGGGCGGCCCCAACTACCGCGAGGCGCAGCTGGTGATGGAAATGATCGCCGACACCGGCCGGGTCGGTTCGATCGACATCGTCGAGCTCAATCCGGCCTTCGACGAACACAATCGCACCGGCAGGCTGGCGGTGGACCTGGTGGAGAGCCTGTTCGGCAAGTCCACCCTGATGCGGGACTGAACGGGCCGCGTTGACAGGCCGCCGGCCGGGTTTAGACTCGGCGGGCGTTTCGATCCGCACGCGTTCAGGAGACCGCCATGACCCGCAAGCGACTGATCCTGGTGGCATTGCTGGCCGCCTTCGCGCTGGCCGGCTGCAACACCGTCAAGGGCTTCGGCCAGGACGTGAAAAAGGCCGGCAGCGAACTCGAAGAAGCCGCCGAGCGCGCCAAGAACTGAGGCCTGGCGATCGCGGCGAGGGGGCCGGGCCTTGCCCGGCCCCCGCCGTTTCCGGCTCCCGGCCCGGCGCCTTCGGCCAAGCGGTCGTCGCCCTTGGGCGTTCCGGCCCGGCCCCGCCGAGTTCCCGGGCCTGGGCCTGCCGCGGCTCAGGGGTCGGGCACGAAGCCAACGGGGAAGGCTTGCGGTTCCCGCCAGGCCGGCCGGCGCGACGGCAGCACGCCACGGGCGGCCAAGGCCTCGTAGCTGTCGTAGTACAGGCTCAGCACCTGCTCGGGCCGGGACGAGGCCCGCTCGAAATGCGTCGTCCGGGCCGCGTCCCAGCGGCGCTGGCCGTGGCCGGTGCCCAGGGCCTGGCGGGCTTCCGGCGCGTGGCTCGGCGCGGCCAGGGCCTCCCGGGTGCCGGCGGCAGGCGCGCCCGCCTTCGCCGCGTCTTCGGCCCCGGCGACACCGTCGCGGCGATAGTAGGGCGGCGGCGTCACCGCCGCCGGCCGGCGCTCGCGGAACACCGCCATGCCGATCACGCCGACGTTCTCCGGCCGGCCGGTGCGGGCGGCGTAGCTGTCGGGCAGGGCGGTGAAGTGGAACTCGGCGACCTGCTCCAGGCTCTTGCGCCAGCCGCGCACTTCGATCTGCTGCCAGGGTTCGAGCACGTAGCCGGACTGGCTCGGCGCGGCGGTCTGGCCGCTGACCACGTTCACGCCGTCCACCGACAGCACGGCCAGCACGCGCTCGCCGGTGAGGTTGCGCAGGACCAGGGCATAGCGCTGGCCCGGTTCGCCGGCCAGGTGCCAGCGGCCGCGGTGGTAGTGCCGCTCCAGCAGACGGCCGCTGTCCAGGTCGCGGACCTGCAGCTCCACCAGGTCCCCGGACGGGGGCCGGCGGGCGAAGGCCTGGGCGGGCGGACACAGGGCCGCCGCCAGCATCGCCAGCAGCAGGCCGAGGGCGGGAATCCGCCAGCTCGGGGCGAAGGCCCGGGCTGGCGCCGGCGCGGGGGCCGATGCGGGAATCGGTGAGGGAAACGGGGTTTTCATCGTCGCACTCCTCGGGGTGGGGGCCTGCGATGGAACGTCCCGACGGGCGCGACGGGGTTGGCCGGCGCGGGAGGCTAGAATGGCGGCCTTTCACACGCCGTTCCGCCATGCCAGCCACCCGCGTCCTCACCGGCATCACTACCTCGGGCACCCCGCACCTGGGCAACTACGCCGGCGCCATCCGTCCGGCCATCGCCGCCAGCCGTCGCCCGGGCGTGCA
This sequence comes from Arenimonas fontis, assembly GCF_008386465.1. GTDB lineage: Bacteria > Pseudomonadota > Gammaproteobacteria > Xanthomonadales > Xanthomonadaceae > Arenimonas > Arenimonas fontis. The sequence goes on along the minus strand of NZ_VUOD01000003.1, from coordinate 301,678 downwards.
GAGCTTCTACTTCCTCGCCGACTACCACGCCCTGATCAAGTGCCAGGAGCCGGCCCGCGTGCAGCGTTCCACCCTGGAGATCGCCGCCAGCTGGCTGGCCTGCGGCCTGGATCCGGACCGGGTCTGGTTCTACCGGCAGTCCGACATCCCCGAGATCACCGAACTGACCTGGCTGCTGAGCTGCGTGGCCGGCAAGGGCATCCTCAACCGCGCCCACGCCTACAAGGCGGCGGTGGACAGGAACGTCGAGGCGGGCGAGGACCCGGATGCCGGCGTCACCGCCGGCCTGTTCATGTACCCGGTGCTGATGGCCGCCGACATCCTGATGTTCAAGGCGGAGTCGGTGCCGGTTGGCCGCGACCAGGTGCAGCACATCGAGATGGCGCGCGACTTCGCCGCCCGCTTTAACCACCTCTACGGCGAGCACTTCGTCTTGCCGGAGGCGGCGATCGAGGAGAACGTGGCGACCCTGCCGGGCCTCGACGGCCGCAAGATGAGCAAGAGCTACGACAACACCATCCCGCTGTTCGCGCCGCCGGCCGAGCTGAAAAAGCTGGTGTTCTCGGTGCTGACCGATTCGCGCGCGCCGGGCGAGCGCAAGGACACCGAGGGTTCGGCCCTGTTCCAGCTCTACCAGGCCTTCGCCACGCCGGAGGAGACGGCGGAGTTCGCCGGGGCCTTCGCCGCCGGTATCGCCTGGGGCGAGGCCAAGCAGGCCCTGTACGAGCGCCTGGAGGCGGAACTGGCGCCGCTGCGCGAGAAGTACGAGGCGCTGATGGCGCGGCCGGGCGAGATCGAGGACATCCTGCGCGCCGGCGCCGCCAAGGCCCGGGCCCTGGCCACGCCCTTCCTGGCCGAGCTGCGCGCCGCCGTCGGCCTGCGCGACCTGCGCTCGACCCCGGCCGGCGGCGGCAAGGCCGCCAAGGCCAGGGCCGCGCTGCCGCAGTTCAAGCAGTACCGCGAGAAGGACGGCCGCTTCCATTTCAAGCTGGTGGACGGCGAGGGCCGCGAGCTGCTGCTCAGCGCCGGCCACGAATCGCCGCGCGAGGCCGGCCGCCTGGTCGCCCGCCTCAAGCAGGAGGGCGCCGCCCTGCTGCGTCACGTCGAGGGCGTGGGCCTGCACCTGGGCGAGCAACTGGTCGGCGACCTGGCCGAGGGCGTGGCCCTGGAGCAGGTCACCGACGCTCTGGCCCGGCTGATGGAAGAGGCCTGATGAGCGCCGACATCGCCGACCTGGCCATGCTGCTGTTCCTGCCCTGGTTCCTGATCCTGGGCGCGGTCTACTGGTGGCTGCCGCGCGATCTGCCGGTGACGCCGGCGCGCCGGCGCTTCGATCTGCTGGCGCTGGCGCTGGCCTTCGTCGCCGCGTTCATCGCCGGGCGCTGGGGTTACAGCTTCGCCGACCGCAGTATCGAAGCCGGGCCGATCTGGCGCCAGGTGCTGGCCTGCCTGCTGGCCTACAAGGCCTTCCTGCTGACGGTCATCGTCGCTTGGTTCTGGCGGCGGGCGCGATTCGTGCCGGCGACGGACTGAGCCCGAGCCCGCCGCACCCAGGGGCGCGCCGCCTCAGGGGTGCACGTTGGCGTTGTCCGGGTGCAGGCGCTCGCGCGCCCGCACCACGCAGAAGCGGTGACCGGTCGGAGCCTCGAGCACGATCCAGCGGCCGTTGCGCGGCCGGGCGATTTCCTTCGCGCCCAGGGCGGCGAGACGTCTGGCCTCGGCCTCGATGTCGTCGCTTTCGATGTCCAGGTGCACGCGCGAGGGGTGCTCGACCCGCTGCACTTCGATGTGCAGGCCGTGCCGGCTGCCGTCGAGGCGGGCGTAACGGCCTTCGCCGCCTTCGTCCGGATCCAGCACCGGCAGGCCCAGGGCCGCCGACCAGAAGCGCGCGGCCTCGGACAGCGAGCCGCCTTCACAGTCGATGATGAAGCCCGCCAGGCGACTGTGGTGGGCCACGTCAGCGGGCCTTCTGCAGGTCGTCCAGCAGTGCGCGCAGGAAACGCGCCGCCTCGCCGCCGGTGGCGGCGCGGTGGTCGAAGGTCAGCGAGATCGGCATCATCCGGTGCGTCTCGATGCCGCCCAGCACCGGCACCACCGCGTGGTAGAGCCGGCCGGCGCCGACGATGGCCACGCAGGGCGGCACCACCACCGGCGTGGCGTACTTGCCGGCGAAGACGCCGAAGTTGCTCAGCATGATGGTGTAGTCGCGCAGTTCTTCCGGCGGCAGGCTACGGTTCTTGACGCCCTCGCGGATACGGTTGAGCGCGGCCCGCACCTGGTGCGGCTCCAGCCGCTCGGCATGGCGCATGTTGGCCACGAACAGGCCGTCGGGCGAATCCACGGCGATGCCCACGTCCACGCGCGCGTGCCGGCGCAGGGTGCCTTCCTTGGCATTGAGCCAGGCGTTCATGGCCGGCTCGGCCGCCGAGGCCGCGACGATGGCGCGGATCAGCCGGGCCATGATGTCCTCGCCCGGGGCCCAGGCGGCGATGTCGGCGTCGTCCATGAGCGTGGTCGGCACCACCTCGGCATGCGCCTGCGACATCGAGCGCACCATGTTGCGGCGGACGCCGCGGATGGGTTCGTCCACGTCGAAGGCCACGCCGGGGCCGGGGCCGGCACCCCCTCTTCCCGGCCCCTCTCCGGCGAAAGGAGAGGGGCTTTTCGCCGGGCTGCCCGGCGCCGCTTGCGGACTCGCCGAAGCCGCTGCCCTCGCCCCACGCGGAAGAGCGGCCGGGGAAGCGGGAGACGCGCCCAGCGGCGCCGTGCCCTCGGCCGCCGCCCTCTTCACGTCGGCCAGGGTGACCACGCCGCCGGCGCCGGTGGGCGTCACCCGGCCGAGGTCCACCTTGAGCTTCTTCGCCAGCGCACGCACGGCCGGCATGGCCTTGACGCCGCCGATGGCGACGGCCTGCTCGCTGCGCACCGCGTCGGAGCTCTGCATGGCGCCGACCACGGTGCCGGCGTCTGCGGAGGCCTTGCGACCGCCGGTGCCTTCCTCCAGGAGCTCGCCGCCCTCGTCCGAAGCCACCAGGGTGGTGGCATCGCCGTCGTCGCGGGCCGGTTCGTTGGGCACCGGCCGGCCGGCGCCCTTGTGGCCGTGGCCGTGCGAGTGACCGGTGTCCTGGGCCTCGGCGCGCTGCGGCAGCGAGGGGTCGAGCTCGATCTCGACCAGCCAGCTGCCGGTGGCGATCACGTCGCCGGGGCCGCCAGCCAGGCGCAGCACCTTGCCGGAGTAGGGCGAGGGCACCTCGACCACCGCCTTGGCGGTTTCCATCGACACCAGCGGCTCGTCCAGCTTCACCACGTCGCCGACCTTGACCAGCCATTCGACGATCTCGGCGTCGGGCAGGCCCTCGCCCAGGTCCGGCAGCAGGAACAGCTTTTTCTCGCTCATCGTTGCAACCTCAGCTGGCCGCCAGCGTGCGCTTGGCGGCGGCGACGATCTTCTCCACGCTCGGCAGGTACTTCATCTCCAGCCGGAACAGCGGGATATGGGTGTCGTAGCCGGTGACGCGCTCGACCGGCGCCACCAGGTCGTACATGGATTCCTCGGCCAGGCGGGCGGCGATTTCGGCGCCGAAGCCGGCGGTGCGCGGCGCCTCGTGCACGATCACGCAACGGCCGGTCTTGGCCACCGATTCGCGAATGGTGTCGAAGTCCAGCGGCTTGAGCGTGGCCACGTCGATGACTTCGGCGCTGATCCCTTCGGCGGCCAGGGCCTCGGCGGCTTCCAGGGTTTCCTTCACCTGCGAGCCCCAGGTCACCAGGGTGACGTCGCTGCCGTCGCGCAGCACGAAGCAGACGTCCAGCGGCAGCGCCTCGCCGTCGTCCGGCACCTCCTCCTTGTACTGCCGGTAGATGCGCTTGGGCTCCATGAAGATGACCGGATCCGGATCGCGGATCGCCGCCAGCAGCAGGCCGTAGGCACGCTGCGGACTGCTCGGCAGCACCACCCGCAGGCCGGGCACGTTGGTGAAGATGGCTTCGTTGGCCTCGCTGTGGTGTTCCGGCGCGCGGATGCCGCCGCCCCAGGGCACGCGCAGCACCATCGGGCAGCTGAGCCGGCCGCGGGTGCGGTAACGGAAGCGGGCGGCATGGCAGACGATGTGGTCCACCATCGGGTAGACGAAGCCGTCGAACTGCGCCTCGGCGACCGGTTTCATGCCCTGCGAGGCCAGGCCGACGGTGAGGCCGGCGATGGTGGTCTCGTCCAGCGGCGTGTCCAGCACGCGCTGGTCGCCGAAGCGCTGCTGCAGGCCGGCGGTGGCGCGGAAGACGCCGCCGTTGACGCCGACGTCCTCGCCCAGCACCAGCACCGATTCGTCATGGGCCATTTCCCAGGCCAGGGCCTGGGTGATGGCTTCGATCAGGGTGATGGCCGCCATCTCAACGGCCCTCCCACTTCAGCGCCTGTTCGCGCTGCGCCGCCAGGTCGGCCGGCATCTCGGCGTACAGGTGGTCGAACATCGCCTCCACCGGTTGCACCTTCGTTTCCAGGTAGGCATTGACCTCGGCATCCATCTCGGCCGCGCAGGCCTCCTTCCATTCGGCTTCCTCGGCCTCGCTCCAGGCGCCTTCGGCGATCAGCCAGGTGCGCAGGCGGGCGATCGGCTCGCGCTCCCAGGCCGCCTTCACCTCGGCGTCGTCGCGGTAGCGGCGGGCATCGTCGGCGGTGGTGTGGTCGCTGAGGCGGTAGGTGACCAGCTCCAGCACGCTGCCGCCGTGGCCGTTGCGGGCGCGGGCGATGGCGTGGTCCATGGCGGCGCGCACGGCGATGACGTCGTTGCCGTCCACCTGCACGCAGTCCAGGCCGCCGGCGATGCCCTTCTGCGCCAGGGTCTGGGCACCGGTCTGCGCCTTGCGCGGCACCGAGATCGCCCACTGGTTGTTGATGATGCACAGCACGAAGGGCAGGGTGTAGGCGCCGGCGGAATTGATCGCGGCGTAGGTGTCGGCCTTGGAACTGCCGCCGTCGCCGACGCAGGCCACCGCCACCCGCGGCTCGCCGCGCAGCTTGAAGGCCAGGGCGGCACCGGCCGCGTGCAGGCACTGGGTGCCGATCGGCACGCACCAGGGATAGTCGTGCGGCGGACCGGAAAAGTCGTTGCCGCGCTCGTCGCCGCCCCAGTACATCAGCACCTCGCGCGGCTTGACTCCGCGCATGAACTGGGCGCCGTACTCGCGGTAGCTGGGCGCGAACACGTCGTCGTACTGCATGGCGCTGCCGATGCCGACGTGCGCGGCCTCATGGCCCAGGCAGCTGGCATAGGTGCCCAGCTTGCCGGTGCGCTGCAGGGCCACCGCCTTGGTGTCGAAGCTGCGCACGCGCAGCATCTGCTTGAGCAGGTCCACCAGCAGGCGCCGGTCCCGCGCGAAGGCAGGCAGATCCTCGCCGGCCGGACGTCCGTCCGGCCCGAGGTACTGCAGGTATTCGATCTCGAAACTTGCAACCCGGGACATCGTGTCCCTCCGACGGGAAACGAACCCGGATGATAGCCGGTCCGTTCGTCCGGAAGCGAAACGGGCGCCCGAAGGCGCCCGTTCGCGTGCGTAGGGTTCGCGGCGGCGCTCAGCGGCGCGGCTTGCCCACCACCCGGGTGCCGTCGGCGTCGGCGTCGTTGTCGGTTCGCAGGTCGCGGCTGCGGGTGTCGGCCGTGGCGGCGACGCCGATCGTTTGCCGCGCCGAGTGACGCCGGGCCTCCAGGATCAGCCCCAGCAGGTCGCTTTCCCCGGCCGCCAGGTCGGCGTCGCGGCGACAGCTCAGGCGGCTGCCATCGCCGTCGGCCACCGGCGGCTCGCAGGTCCAGCCCGGCGCCCAGACCAGCCGCAGCTGGTCGGCCAACGCGTCCAGGCGCAGCTCCAGCACCGCATCCACCGCCCGGTCGGCGCCCAGGTTGCGAACCAGGGCCAGGAAAGGCACCAGCTGGCCGTCGCGCACCGGCAGGAAGGGGCCTTCCACCTTCACCGCCAGGTCGGCGTCGAGGAAGCGCGGCACCATCAGCTCGGCTACCAGCGGATCGTGGTCGGAGCTGCGTACCGGCACGGTCGGATCGGCGGCCAGGTCGGCGGCGAAGTCGGCGTTCACCCGCGCGTGGTACAGCTGCGCGTCGGCACTGGCCAGGGCCGCGGCGTTCACCAGGGCGTGGTCGAGCGACTGCGTGTTGCCCTCGAACACATAGGAGTAGCGCTGCTCCGCCGGCACCGTCTCCAGCAGGTTGGTCAGCGGCACGGTCACGGCGCTGTCGCCGGGCACCAGTACCTCATTGGCCGGCGCCGGCTTGCCGGAGATGATGCCGATCACGTCCACGTAGCCGTCGCTGAACTCGAAGGCGTTGTAGTCGCCGATCAGCACCAGCGGCGGCGACGGATCGGCGGACTGGATGGCCTCGACCAGCTGCGACAGCCGCTCGGCCTGCTGCCGGCGCTTCTGCCGGGCGCGCTCGCCGAGCGTGCCCCAGGTGGCGTTGCCGTTCAGGCTGTTGACGTCCAGCAGCGACAGGGTGTGGTTGAGCAGCACCTCCAGCGGATAGTCCTCGCCGTTGTCGCCGTTGACCACCGCGCTCAGGTGCAGGGGCGGGCGGTCGAACAGCACCAGGCTGGAAGCATTGCCCTGCGGGTCCAGCAGCGGCTCGCCGACGAAGTGCTCGACCACGTCCAGCACCTGCACGCGCGGCTCGCCGGTGGCGGCCGGCGCCGTCTTCACCAGGAAACCCAGGCGCTGGCTGCCGCTGGCCGCCAACAGGTGGGCCTGGTACTGCGGGTCGTCCGGGCAGTGTCCGAACTCGTCGTCGTTGATGGCCTGGGCCAGGCGCTGGGCGGTGGCCAGGTCGCCGATCTCGATCAGGCCGACCACGTCGGGCAGGCGCAGGTACTGGCAGAAAACTTCGCTGAGCTTGGCCAGCCGGGCCGGATCCACCGCGGCGCCGCCGGACAGGTTCTGGATGTTGTAGCTGCCGACGCGGACGTCCTCCTTGCCGGCCGCGGGCACCGCCCGCACCTGCGCGCCGCCGCTGTGGCTGACGCCGCTGCGCTCGCCCATCAGGAGGGTGAAATCGCCGCGGTCGTAGTAGAGGACGCCGGACAGGCCCTCTACCAGCGCGCCGGCATCGAGGTTGAGGTTGTCGGCCGGCGCGTCGGCCAGGCCGCGGCTTTCGACCCGCAGCCGCTCGGGGTTGCGGTCGAAACGCGGGATGGCCTTCTCCGGCGGCAGCGGCACCGCGTCGAGCACTGCCACGCCGGGCTCGCGGGCCGGGCGCGGCACGCCGGCCAGGGTGACGTGGAAGTCGCCGAAGCCATTGCTCGGCCCGGTCACCACCGCCGTCGGCACTTGCACGCGCATGCCCTGGTAACGGCCCAGCGCGTCCACCGGCACGTCCGGCGCCAGCACGCTGGCGTCCAGCAGCACCGGCGGCGGCAGCGCCTCGCCGGTGGCGATCACCGTGAGGCTGCTGTTGGTCAGCTGGGTCAGCGGGAAACCGTGCGGGGTGCGCCGGAACTGCCCGACCCGACCGGCCACGCGCACGCGGCTGCCCACCGCGGCCGCGGCCGGCGGCGGTGCCGAGGTGAACACGAACAGGCCCTCGGCCGTGGCCGGATCGCCATCCTCCTGGCCCGGCGCGCTCTGGATGAAATAGCCGTTCGCGCGGCGCGCCGTCACGATGCCCTCGGTGACGAGCTCGGTGCCCAGCGGCAGGGGCGAGCCGACGCCGCTGCCCTGGATCTCGGCGATGGCGACTTTCGCCACCACCGAAAGGGCGATGCTGGCGGCGGCACTGCGGCCTTCGCCGTCCTCTACGCTGACCGGAAGGCTCTTCGGACCCGGAGGGGTACCCTCGGCCACGGTGGCCAGGAAGGAGAAGCGCAGGTCGCCGGCGGTCTCGTCGCCGTGGCTGCCGTCGTCGTAGAGGGCCTGGCTGGCGCTGCCGCCGATGACGCCGAGATCGGCCGTCACGCTCAGACCCGTGCTTTCCGGATTGGCGCCGGGCGTGACGTCCACGGTCAGCAGGGTCGGGTCGCCGGCGGCCAGGCTGGCCGGGCTGGCGCCGCCGCTGGCCGCCGGATCGGTGGGCGTGCCGCCGCCGGCGCAGGTGGCGGTGTGGCTGCCGAGACCGTCGAAGGTGTCGTTCGGGTAGCCGTCCCACTCGAGCGCAGGATCGAAGGCGTCGCTGCCATCGGTGTCGCCGGCACAGATGCCGGCCTTGCGGCGCAGGGTGTTGTCGGCGGTGGAGCTCAGGCCCGAGCCCCACTGGCTGCCCGGGTCGAAGCCGATCTGGCCCGCCACGTCCAGGATGGTGTCGCCGCTGAGCAGGACGATGGCGTCGTCGCCGTTGAACCAGCTCGAGCCATTGGTCTGGTCGGCTTCGGCCAGGATGGCGGCGACGCTGCTGCTGTGGGCGACGACATGGACGTCGCCGGCGGCGACGGTGCCGGCCAGGGGAATGGTCAGGCCGGGGCTGGTGTTGCCGTTGAAGAAGAACTGCAGGCGGTAACCGCCGGCGGCCAGGTCGACCTCGGCGCCGCTGCCGTTGAAGACTTCGACCGCCTTGTTGTTGCTGGAACCTTCGACGATTTCGGAGAGGAACAATTCGGCCGCGCCGGCGGGGCCCGCCAGGGCCAGGGCCAGCAGGGCCAGTCGGGCGTACGGACGCGTGCGCTTGCGCATGGTGTCTGCCTGAGTGGGTAGGAACGGAGTGGACCGAGGAGTGGATCGAACGGGGGCGCCGCCGGCCCGGCCCTTCGAGGGGTCCCCTGCCGAACCGTGACGGAGTTGGCAGTCTATATCGGAAAATGCTGCACCGGCATGACAGACTTCCCCCTTTCGCACCGGAGCCGGCCTCATGAGCCAAACCCCCAACCAGCGCGCCCTGGAGCAGGGCATCACCACCGATCTGCGCGACCGGCTCAGCTATGGCGGCTACCTGCAGCTGGACACCCTGCTGTCGGCCCAGAAGCCGCTCTCGGACCCGCCGCACCACGACGAGATGCTGTTCATCGTCCAGCACCAGGTCTCGGAGCTGTGGCTGAAGCTGATCATCCACGAGCTCGGCGCCGCCATCGGCTGCCTGCAGCGCGACCAGCTGGATCCGATGCAGAAGATCCTGGCCCGGGTCAAGCAGGTGCAACGCCAGTTGACCGAGATGTGGTCGGTGCTGGAGACGCTGACGCCGGCCGACTACCTGCAGTTTCGCGAGGTGCTGGGCCCGGCGTCGGGCTTCCAGTCGCTGCAATACCGCCTGGTCGAGTTCATGCTGGGCAACAAGAACGCCGACATGGTGAAGGTGTTCGCCCACGACGCGGACGCCACCGCCCGGCTGCGGGCGGCGCTGGAGGCGCCCAGTCTGTACGACGAGTTCCTGCGCCACCTGCACCGGCGCGGCTATGCGGTGCCGGCCGGCTGCGTCGAGCGCGACTGGTCGCGGCCGCACGCCCGCGAGGCCGGGCTGGTGCCGGTGTTCAAGGCCATCTACGAGGACACCGACACGCACTGGGAAGCCTATGCCACCTGCGAGCAGCTGGTGGACATCGAAAGCAGCTTCCAGCTCTGGCGCTTCCGGCACATGAAAACGGTGGAACGGATCATCGGTTACCGGCGCGGCACCGGCGGCAGCTCCGGGGTGGGCTTCCTCAAGCAGGCGCTGGAGCTGACCTTCTTCCCGGAGCTGTACGAGGTGCGCACGGTGCTGGGCACGCCCGGCTGAGCCCGGCGCCCGGGCTTGCTAGGATGCCGGCTGATTTCGTCCCGAGGAGAGCGAAGGCATGAGCGCAACCCCCCAGGAAACCCCTGCCCGGCGCGGCCTGGTCGCAGGCGCGCTGGACTTGGTCGAGCGCGTGGGCAACCGCCTGCCGGATCCGGCGGTGCTGTTCCTGCTGCTGATGCTGGTGGTCTGGGCGCTGTCCTGGTGGTTGTCGGGCCTGAGCTTCGACGCGGTGGACCCGCGCACCGGCGAGCCCATCGTCATCCGCAACCTGCTCGAAGGCCGCTCCCTGACCGGCTTCATGGCGGCCATGGTCAACACCTTCGTGACCTTCCCGCCGCTGGGGGTGGTGCTGGTGGCCATGCTGGGCCTGGGCGTGGCCGAACACACCGGCTTCGTTTCCGCCGCCCTGCGCGCCGCCCTGACCGTCACCCCGCGCATGCTGCTGACACCGATGCTGATCGCCGTGGGCGTGCTCAGCCATGTGGCGGTGGACGCCGGCTACGTGCTGGTGATCCCGCTCGGCGCGGTGATCTTCTACGCCGCCGGGCGGCATCCGCTGGCCGGCATCGCCGCGGCCTTCGCCGGCGTCTCCGGCGGTTTTTCCGCCACCTTCGTGCCCAGCAGCCTCGACCCGTTGCTGTCGGGCCTGAGTACCAGCGCCGCCCAGCTGATAGACCCGACCGTGGTGGTCAGCCCGCTGAACAACTACTTCTTCACCACCGCTTCCACCGGTCTGGTGGTGCTGGTGGGCTGGTTCCTCACCGACCGGGTGATCGAACCGCGGTTGCGGCGCACGCCGGTGGACGGCGACCCCTCGCAGATGCCGAAGCTCGAAGCCCTGGACGCCGCCGAGAAGCGCGGCCTCGCCTGGGCCCTGGCCTCGATGGCGGTGCTGGGCCTGCTGTTCGTGCTGAGCCTGCTGCCGGAGGGCTCGCCCTGGCGGGCGCCGGCCGGCACGCCGGTGGCGGCGGGCCAGAGCGACCTGCTGGTGATGCAGGCGCCGGTGATGCAGTCCATCGTGCCGCTGATCTTCATCTTCTTCCTGGTGCCGGGCGTGATCTACGGCATGATGGCCGGCAGCGTGAAGAACCATCGCGACGTGGTGAAGGGCATGTCCAAGGCCATGTCCGGCATGGGCTACTACGTGGTGATGGCCTTCTTCTGCGCCCAGTTCATCTGGGCCTTCGGCCAGAGCAACCTGGGCGCGCTGATCGCGGTCGAGGGCGCCAGCGGCCTGCGCGCGCTCGGCCTGCCGCTGGGGGTTACCCTGGTCGGCATCGTGCTGCTGTCGGCCTTCGTCAACCTGATGGTGGGCTCGGCCTCGGCCAAGTGGGCCCTGATCGGCGCGATCATGGTGCCGATGCTGATGGAACTGGGCGTCTCGCCCGACCTGACCCAGGCGGCCTACCGGGTCGGCGATTCCAGCACCAACATCATCACGCCGCTGCTGCCCTATTTCCCCCTGATCGTGGTGTTCTGCCAGCGCTACGTGCAGGGGGCCGGCATCGGTACCCTGCTGGCCCTGATGCTGCCGTATTCGCTGACCCTGCTGGTGTGCTGGAGCGCCTTCCTGCTGGGCTTCTGGGCCCTGGAGATCCCCCTGGGCTGGGGCGCCAGCTACGAGTACCTGCCGCCGGGCCGCTGATCCGGCCGGTTCAGTCACCTGAATGCGCCCCGGCCCGGTCCGGGGCGTGTCGCGTTTGACGGACGCATGGCGGGGCGGTTACACCTTGCCGGCCCCGCGGCCGGCCCTCCGGCCGGACCGGGCGCCGGAAACCACATAACGACAGACAAGCCAGGGGAGAGACCGCATGGGCGGCGTCACAGAGCAAACCACGGCCGGCGTGCCGGAGTTCAAGCAGGTCCTGGGGCATCCGAAGCCGTTGTGGATGCTGTTCATGACCGAATTCTGGGAGCGCTTCGCCTTCTACGGCATCCGCTGGGCGCTAACCCTGTACATCGTCGCCCAGTTCTACGACGGCTCGGGAACCGGCGAGGCCCCCGCCAACACCCTCTACGGCGCCTACCTGGCCCTGATCTACGCCGCCGCGCTGTTCGGCGGTTACGTCGCCGATCGCCTGATCGGCTATCAGCGTTCGATCCTCATCGGCGCGGTGGTCATGTCCGCCGGCCTGTTCCTGATCGCGGTGCCCAACGAGCAGGTCTTCAAGATCGGGCTGGCGACCATCATCTGCGGCAACGGCCTGTTCAAGCCGAACATTTCGACCATGGTCGGCAGTCTTTACGGCCTGAACGACCCGCGACGGGATGCGGGTTTCACCTACTTCTACATGGGGATCAACGCCGGTGCCGCGGTTGCGCCGGTGCTGACCGGCTGGCTGGCGGAGCGGGTGTTCGGAAGCGAGAGCATGCCGGCCTACAAGGTGGTCTTCATCGCCTCCGGTATCGGCATGTTGCTCAGCCTGGTGTGGTTCTGGTTCGGCCGGCGCCAGCTCGGCGGCGTGGGGCGACCGCCGGAGGGCGGCGAAGGCAACATGCGTTCGCTGTGGGTCGCGCTCGGCACGATGGCGGCGATTCCGGTGGCGTTCGCCCTGCTGACCATCGACGCCAGCGTCCTGGCCTGGATCCTCGGCGTGCTCTTCGCCGGTCTCTGCGCGCTGATCCTGGCGGAAGGAGTCCGCGAGGGCTCGGTCCGGCGCGACCGCTCGATCGCGATGCTGATCATCTTCGTGTTCAACGTGCTGTTCTGGATGTTCTTCGAGCAGGCCGGCAGTTCGTTCAACTTCCTGGCCCAGAACATCGTCGACCGCGATTTCGGCGGCTGGATCTTCCCGGTCGGCTGGTTCCAGTCGGTCAACCCGATCGCGATCCTGGTGCTGGGACCGCTGTTCGCCTGGGCGTGGGTGGCGCTGGGACCGGCCAACCCGTCTATCCCGCGCAAGTTCGGTCTGGGACTGATCGGCAATGGCCTGGCCTTCGCCCTGCTGATGTTCGCCCTGTCCAGCCTGGTGGACGATGCCGGCAAGATTCCGTTCTGGACGCTGTTCATGGTGTACGTGATCCAGACCGCCGGCGAGCTGTGCCTGTCGCCGATCGGCCTGTCCATGGTGACCAAGCTCGCGCCGGTGCGCCTGGTCGGTTTCGGCATGGGCGGCTGGTTCCTGTCCACGGCGATCGGAAACAACCTGTCGGGCATTTTCGCCGGGCATGTCAGCGGCGAGACCGGCATGACCGTGGCCTCGGCCTACGCCGGCTACACCTTCGGCTTCTGGGCCCTGGTGGGCTCGGGCGTGTTGCTGTTCCTGGTCGCGCCGCTGATCAACAGGCTGATGCACGGCGTCAAGTGAGGTCGGGGCGATGAGCATACCGGGCGCCGGCGCCTTGCCGAGGCCGACTCCCGCCTACCGCTGGCTGGTGCTGGTGTTCGCCAGCCTGGCCATGTTCGGCAACTACTACGTCTACGACGCCCTCAATCCGGTCGTGGACCTGCTGCGCGAGCAGCAGGGTTTCAGCTACCGGCAGATCGGCATGCTGTCCTCGGCCTACAACCTGGCCGCGTTGCTGGTGTTGCTGGTCGGCGGTTACGTGATCGATCGCTTCGGCGCCCGCCGGGCGATCGTCGCCTTCGCCGCCGTGTGCGTGCTGGCGGCGGCGGTGTCGGCGGCCGCCAGCAGCTTTCCGACCCTGGCGGCCGGTCGCTTCCTGCTGGGCATGGGCGCCGAACCCCTGATCGTCGCGGTGACGGCGGTGCTGGCGAAATGGTTCAAGGGCAAGGAGCTGAGCTTCGCCTTCGGCCTGAACCTTTCGATCTCCCGCCTGGGTTCTGCTTCGGCGGACTGGTCCACGTCCTTCGCCGCGCCGCTGTACTCGAACTGGCAGGATCCGCTCTGGTTGTCCACCGGGGTGATGGCGGCCGGTCTGGGCGCGGCGCTGCTGTACTGGATGCTGGAACGGCGGGCCGAAGGCCGCTTCTACCTGGGCGAGGCGGCGGCCACCGACCGGCTGGACTTGCGCAGCCTCTACCGTTTCAGCGCTTCGTACTGGTACATCGTCGCCCTGTGCGTGGTGTTCTACTCGACGGTGTTCCCGTTCCGGAGTTTCGCCATCGACTACTTCCAGCAGGCGCACGGGCTGGAGCGCGAGGCGGCCGGCATCCTGAGCAGCCTGTTGCCGGTGGCGGCGATCTTCGCCACTCCGCTGTTCGGATTGTGGGTGGATCGGGTCGGTCGCCGGTCCTTGTTCATGGCGATCGGCTCGCTGGTGATGCTGCCGCTGTTCCTGGCAGTGACCTATCTGCCGCCGGGACCGGACGTCATGGTCACCATCCCGCTGGTGGGAAGCGGCGAGGTACCGCTGACGCTGCTGTGCGTGATCCTGCTGCTGGGCGGGGTCTTCTCGCTGATCCCGGCGGTGATGTGGCCCAGCGTGGCCTACATCGTCGACGACCGGCGGCTCGGCTCGGCCTACGCCCTGATGACCCTGTGCCAGCAGCTGGGCTGGATCGCCGTGCCGCTGGTCGTGGGTGCGCTCAACGACCGCTACCTGGCGGGGCCGGAGAATCCGGCCGGGTACGCCCCGGGCATGTGGTTCTACACGGCGCTGTCCTCGCTGGGGCTGTTTTTCGCCTGGCGGCTGTGGCGGGCCGAGCGCGGTCAGGGCGGCCACGGCCTGGAGACCATCACGGTCGGCAGCAACCGTTGAGCGGAGGCGCCTGACAGGCTCAGCCCGGCCGCGTCGCCAGCTCCAGTTCCTCCATGCGGGTCAGCAGGCGATCCAGTGCGGCACGCTCGTCCTCGCCCAGGCCCTCGAGCAGTCGCGACTGGTAAGCCAGCGCCAGGGGCGCGACCTGCCGATAGATCGCCTCGCCGGCGGGGCTGAGCCGCAGCACCGCGCGGCGGCGATCGCCATGATCGACCTCGCGCAGCAGCCGGCCCGCTTCGACCAGGGAGGCAATCGCCCGGCTGACCGCCACCTTGTCCATGGCGGTGCGCTCGGCCACTTCGCGGGCGGACAGGCCGGGGTGCCGGCCCAGCACCGCCAGCACCCGCCACTCGGTGACGGCCAGGCCGAAGCGGTCGGCGTAGAGGCGGGCGATGTCCTGGCTGATCCGGTTGGACAACACCGACAGCCGGTAGGGCAGGAAATGTTCCAGGTCCAGCAGGTCTTGCTCGGCCATCGGGGCCTCGCGGCTTGCAAATGGTTTCAGATGAAACTATAACGATGGTCTTCCCTTGGCAAGCCGCCGCGACCCGGAGGTCCCCATGAACGCGCAACCCCAGACCCACGCCCCGAACCTGGGCATGACGCCCACCACCTTCGAGAACCCGATGGGCATCAATGGCTTCGAGTTCGTCGAGTTCGCCGCGCCGGCCGGCCAGGGCGCGGCCATGGCCGACTACCTGCGCAAGCTGGGCTTCACCGCCGTGGCCCGGCATCGCACCCGGCCGGTCACCCTGTTCCGCCAGGGCCTGATCAACTTCCTGCTCAACGAGGATCCGGATTCCTTCGCCGCCGACTTCGCCGCCAGGCACGGCCAGTCCGCCTGCGGCTTCGCCATCCGCTTCAAGCGCCCCAGCGGCGAGGTGCTGGCGCACGTGCTGGCCAACGGCGGCGAGAAGGTGGAGCACCGGCCGGAGACCGCGGCGGTGAAGGCGCCGGTGATCAAGGGCATCGGCGACTGCATGCTGTACCTGATCGACGACGGCCGCGACGACGTCTATGCCGAGTACGAGCCGCTGCCCGGCGTCGACCAGCATCCCAAGGGCTTCGGCCTGACCTTCATAGACCACCTGACCCACAACCTGTACGTGGGCAACATGCAGAAGTGGTCGGAGTACTACGAGAAGCTGTTCAACTTCCGCGAGATCCGCTACTTCGACATCAAGGGCGCCAAGACCGGCCTGCTGTCCAAGGCCATGACCGCGCCCGACGGCATCGTCCGCATTCCGCTGAACGAGTCCAGCGACGAGAAGAGCCAGATCAACGAATACCTGCGCGAGTACAAGGGCGAGGGCATCCAGCACATCGCCCTGTTCACCGACGAGATCTACGGCACGGTGGAAGCCATGCGGAAGGCCGGGGTCGAGTTCCTTGACACGCCGGACACCTATTACGAAGTGATCGACCAGCGCATCCCCAACCACGGCGAGGACGTGCCGCGGCTGGCGAAGAACAGGATCCTGATCGACGCCGACCCGGAGACCAAGCAGCGCAAGCTGCTGCAGATCTTCACCAAGAACGCCTTCGGCCCGATCTTCTTCGAGATCATCCAGCGCAAGGGCAACGAAGGCTTCGGCGAGGGCAATTTCCAGGCCCTGTTCGAATCCATCGAACGCGACCAGATGCGCCGCGGCGTGCTGTAAGCCCTCAACGGAGTCCCAGATGAGTCTCCAGTACATGAGCGGATTCGGGAACGAGTTCGCGACCGAGGCGCTGCCTGGTGCCTTGCCGGTCGGGCGGAATTCGCCGCAGAAGTGTCCTTATGGCCTGTACGCCGAACAGCTCTCCGGCACGGCCTTCACCGCGCCGCGCGGGGCCAACCGGCGCAGCTGGCTGTACCGGATCCGGCCGGCGGCCATGCATGGTTCCTTCTCGCCCCTGGCGCATTCGCGTTTCCACAACGATTTCGGCCATGGTCCGGTGACGCCAGAGCAGTTGCGCTGGAGCCCGCTGCCGCTGCCGCAGGCGCCGACCGACTGGCTCGACGGCCTGTTCACCATGGCCGGCAACGGCGGCCCGTCCGCCGGTGGCATGGGCGTGCACGTGTACGCCGCCAACAAGGACATGGACGGTCGTTATTTCTACGACGCCGATGGCGAACTGCTGATCGTCCCGCAGCAGGGCCGCCTGCGCATCGCCACCGAGCTTGGCGTGCTGGAGGTCGAGCCGCAGGAGATCGCCCTGGTCCCGCGCGGCATCCGCTTCAGCGTCTCGCTGCCGGACGGCCAGGCCCGCGGTTACGTCTGCGAGAACTTCGGCGCCCTTTTCCGCCTGCCGGACCTGGGCCCGATCGGCAGCAACGGCCTGGCCAATCCGCGCGATTTCCTCACCCCGGTCGCCGCCTGGGAGGACCGCGAGGGCGGCTTCGAGCTGGTGGCCAAGTTCCAGGGCGGCCTCTGGCGCGCCGACATCGGCCACAGCCCGCTGGACGTGGTGGCCTGGCATGGCAACTACGCGCCCTGCAAGTACGACCTGCGCCGCTTCAACACCATCGGCTCGATCAGCTACGACCATCCGGATCCGAGCATCTTCCTGGTGCTGCATTCGCCCAGCGACACCCCAGGCACCAGCAACATCGATTTCGTCATCTTCCCGCCGCGCTGGCTGGTGGCCCAGGACACCTTCCGGCCGCCCTGGTTCCACCGCAACATCGCCAGCGAGTTCATGGGCCTGGTGCACGGTGCCTACGACGCCAAGGCCGAGGGTTTCGTGCCTGGCGGCGCCTCGCTGCACAATTCGATGAGCGGCCACGGTCCCGACGCGGCCACCTTCGAGAAGGCCGCCAACGCCGACCTGAGCAAGCCGGACGTGATCACCGACACCATGGCCTTCATGTTCGAATCCCGGCACGTGATCCGGCCGACCGCCCAGGCTCTGGAGGCCGGCCATCGCCAGCGCGACTACCGGCAGTGCTGGGCCGGTCTGCGCAAGCACTTCGACCCCGGCAAGCGCGGCTGAGCCGGACATTCAGGAGCATCAGGATGAAACTCGGATCCCTCAAGGAAGGCGGCCGCGACGGCACCCTGGTGGTGGTGTCGAAGGACCTGGGCCGGGCGGTGCGCGCCACCGGCATCGCCGCCACCCTGCAGGCGGCCCTGGACGACTGGTCGAGCGCGGCGCCGCGCCTGAACGGCGTCTACCAGGCCCTGGAGCAGGGCCGGCCGGAGACCATCAACGGCGAACCGGTGTTCGAGGTGGATTTCCGCCAGTTCGCCGCGCCGCTGCCGCGCGCCTACGAATTCGTGGACGGCAGCGCCTACCTGCCGCACGTGGCACGGGTACGCAAGGCCCGCGGCGCCGAGGTGCCGGAGACCTTCTACACCGACCCGCTGATGTACCAGGCGACCAGCGCCGGTTTCTACGGCCCGCGCGACCCGGTGCTGGTGGCCGACGAGGCCTATGGCATCGATCTGGAGGCCGAGGTCGTCGTGGTCACCGATGACGTGCCGCAGGGCGTCAGCGCCGAGGAGGCCGCGCGGCACATCCAGCTGGTCGGCCTGGTCAATGACGTCAGCCTGCGCAACCTGATCCCGGCCGAGCTGGCCAAGGGTTTCGGCTTCCTGCAGTCCAAGCCGCGCTCGGCGCTGAGCCCGGTGTTCGTCACTCCCGACGAGCTGGGCGAGGCCTGGCGGGACAACAAGGTGCACCTGCCGCTGCTGACCCACATCAACGGCAAATGGTTCGGCGCGCCCGAGGCCGGCGTGGACATGCAGTTCGACTTCGCCCAGCTGGTGGCGCACGCGGCGAAGACCCGGCCGCTGGTGGCCGGCACCATCGTCGGCTCCGGCACCGTGGCCAACGAGGACACCAGCAAGGGTGCCAGCTGCTTCGCCGAGCAGCGGACGGTGGAGACCCTGCGCGACGGCAAGCCCAGCACGCCCTTCATGCGCTTCGGCGACGTCGTCCGCATCGAGATGCTGGATCGCGAGGGCCGCAGCATCTTCGGCGCCATCGAACAGGTGATCGCCAGGCCCTGAACGGTCGGTCAGCCGCCCGGGCATGGTGAAGCCAGGGCGCCCGGGCGTATGCTTGGAGCCGGCCCGGCGGTGGTGCCGGGAGTCCAGGCGAAGGGGGAAGCGGCATGAACACCGGCTCCATCCGGCTGTACTCGTACTGGCGATCCAGCGCCGCCTATCGGGTGCGCATCGCGCTCAACCTCAAGGGGCTGCCCTACGAGATCGTGCCGGTGCACTTGCTCAAGGACGGGGGCGAACAGCACAAGCCAGCCTATGCCGACCTCAATCCGCAGGAGCTGGTGCCGGTGCTGCTGCACGGTAACCGGATATTGCGCCAGTCCATGGCCATCATCGAGTACCTGGACGAAACCTGGCCGGACCGGCCGCTGATGCCGACCACCGCCCGCGATCGCCAACGGGTCCGCGCCATCGCCCAGATGATCGCCTGCGACGTGCATCCGCTGAACAACCTGCGGGTGCTGCAGTACCTGGAGAACACCCTGGGGCTGGCCCAGGAAGCGCGCGATGCCTGGGTGCGGCACTGGGTCGCGGCCGGGCTGTCGGCGGTGGAGCAGGTGCTGGAGGACAACCCGTCCACCGGCACCTTCTGCGACGGCGAGGTGCCGACCCTGGCGGACTGCTGCCTGGTACCGCAGGTCTACAACGCCGAGCGCTTCAAGGTGGACATGACGCCCTATCCGACCATCCGCCGGATCGTCGGCGAATGCCTGGCGCTGGATGCCTTCGACAAGGCCCGCCCCGAGCACCAGCCCGACGCCCAGCGCTGAGGGCTCCCGCCCGCCGGGGCCTTGCGGCCGAAGGCAGCCGCCGCCACCCGCAGCGCCGGTGGTTCACGGCCGGCGGGAAATCAGAAGCTGCCCTGGCCGCTCTCGCCGCCGTACATGTCGGCGTAGGGGTCGTGCTCGCCGCTGGCGCCCTCGGACAGGCGGATCTTCAGGGCCAGGCCATCGCGCGAATCGGCCTTGCGCAGCGCCTCCTCCAGCTCGATCTTGCCTTCCTTGTAGAGCCGGTACAGGGACTGGTCGAAGGTCTGCATGCCTTCCTGCAGCGACTTGTCCATCGCCTCCTTGATCTCGTGCACCTCGCCGCGGCGGATCAGGTCGCGGATCATCGGCGTGTTGATCAGGATCTCGACCGCCGGCAGGCGCTTGCCGTCCTTGCCGACCACCAGGCGCTGGCTGATCACCGCCTTGAGATTCAGCGACAGGTTCATCAGCACGTTCTTGTGGGCCGATTCCGGGAAGAAGTTCAGGATGCGGTCCAGGGTCTGGTCGGCGTTGTTCGAGTGCAGGGTGGCCAGGCAGAGGTGGCCGGTCTCGGCGAAGGCGATCGCCGACTCCATGGTCGTGGCGTCGAGGATCTCGCCGATCAGGATGACGTCGGGCGCCTCGCGCATGGCGTTCTTCAGCGCGTTGTGGAAGGCGTGGGTGTCCAGGCCGACTTCGCGCTGGTTGACGATCGACTTCTTGTGCTTGTGCAGGAACTCGATCGGATCCTCGATGGTGAGGATGTGGCCGGTGGAGTTGCTGTTGCGGTGGTCGATCATCGCCGCCAGCGTGGTGGACTTGCCCGAGCCGGTGGAACCCACCACCAGCACCAGGCCGCGCTGTTCCATCACGATGTCCTTGAGCACCGCCGGCAGCTTGAGCTGGTCGATGCTGGGAATCTCGCTCTTGATCGCGCGGATCACCATGCCGACCTCGCCGCGCTGCTTGAACACGTTCACGCGGAAGCGGCCGGTGTCCTTCACGGCGATGGCCATGTTGAACTCCAGGTCGCGCTCGAACTGCGGAACCTGGCCTTCGTCCATCAGCGAGTAGGCGATCTTCTTGACCATGCCTGCCGGCAGGCCGGTATTGCCCAGCGGGTAGAGGCGACCCTCCACCTTGATGTAGACGGGCGCGCCGGTGGTCAGGAACATGTCCGACGCGTTCTTCTCCGTCATCAGCTTCAGGAAGTAGCCGATGTCCATGTGCGTATATCCTTGGAACCCCTGCCCAACAGTATGCGTCTTATGACACCAACGCCGCGAAAAATCCATCTCGCCAGCGCCATCCTGTTGATTGCGTCGGGATTTTCGCC
This sequence comes from Arenimonas fontis, assembly GCF_008386465.1. Classification (GTDB taxonomy): domain Bacteria; phylum Pseudomonadota; class Gammaproteobacteria; order Xanthomonadales; family Xanthomonadaceae; genus Arenimonas; species Arenimonas fontis. The sequence continues at coordinate 281,238 of NZ_VUOD01000003.1, read as the reverse complement.
GCCGGCCCTGGCCGATCCGGACCGCGCCATCGCCGAGGCGGAGCAGGCGCTGGCCGCCGCCGAACAGGCCGATCCGCGCGGCCCGGCCGCGGATGTCCTGGCCGCCGCCCGCCAGCAGCTGCAGCAGGCCCGGGAGTCCCTGGACAAACGCCGCAAGCGCGACGCCGAGCGTTATGCCGAGGCGGCCGCCGCCAATGCCGACCTGGCCCGGGTCAAGGCCCGCCTGGATGCCGCCCGGGCCGAGGTGGACAGCCGCGCCGCCCGCAATGCCGACCTGCGGCGGCAGCTGCTGCTGAACCCGGAGGGCCGCTGACATGCGCCGGAATCCCTGGTCTTCCCTGCTGTTGGCCCTGGGTCTGGCCCTGACCGCGCCGATGGCGCCGGCGGCGCCCAGCGAACACGAACAGGCCGTGGCCGGCCTGCGCGCCGAGCTTGGCAGCCTGGACGGCGATCCCTCCCTGGCCAGCCTGGGGCGGGTCGAGCGCCTGAAGGCCCGCCAAGCCCTGGATGCGGCCGCCGGGGCCAAACGCAGCGATCGTGAGCACGCCCTGGCCTTGGCCAGGACCCGGATCCAGATTGCCCGGCTGGCCGCCGAAGCCGAGCTGTACGAGCAGCAGGCCGCCCAGCTCGACCGCGAGCGTGACCAGATCCTGCTGGAAGCCAGTCGCCGCGAGGCCGAGCGCGTGCGGATGGAAAACGAGCGGCTGCGCCTGGCCGCCCTGGCCCGCGAGGAAGCCCTGCAGCGCGAACTGGAGCGCACCGAAGCCGAACGCGAGGCGGCGGTGAAGGCCGCCGCCGCCGAAGCCGAACAGGCGCGCAAGCTGGCCGCCGCCCGCGCCCGCGAGGCCGAGCTGGCCCGCAAGGAGGCCGAGCTGGCGGCGGCGGTGATGGAGGCGGCACCGCCGCCGTCCCGCCGGGAGGGCGGCCGCACCGTCTACACCCTGGCCGGCAATGCCTTCGCCAGCGGCAGCGCCACCCTGACCGCCGCGGCCCAGGCCAGCCTGTACGCGCTGGCGGCACAGCTGCCGGGCAGCGGCGCCATCACGGTCGAAGGCCATACCGACAGCCAGGGCGGGGAGGCCGCCAACCTGGCCCTGTCGCGGCGCCGGGCCGAGGCGGTTCGGCGGCTGCTGGAACAGGCCGGCATCGCCTCCGGCCGGATCACCGCGGTGGGCAAGGGGCAGGCCGAACCGGTGGCCGACAACGGCACCGCCGAGGGCCGCGCCCGGAACCGGCGGGTGGAGATCATCGTCGAGTAAATGTCTTTTTAATCAATCGCTTGAAGGCGGGCTTGCGGGCCCTGGAGCAGGGGAGTAGCTTCGGAGTCCCGGGGCCTCCCGACGCCCCCGGGATACACGAGCCAGGCCGATGAAAGCAGACCTCGCCCCCGCCGAGTCCACCCCCTCGAAGACCGAGGCGGGCGGGCCGATGGGGGGCGCCGCCCGCGAAAGCGACCTGACCTTTGTCTTCAATCCGTACGCCCTGGCCCCGGCCGGGGCGTTCGCGTTTCCGGAGGAGGTCAAACCGATGTTTGAAGGGCAACCACAGCACGAACTCGACGCGCTGATGAAGAGCGATCCGGAATTCCGGCAGCTCTACCACCGGCACCGGGAGCTGGACAAACAGGTCCTGGATGCCGAGCTGGGCGTCCTGCCCGTGGACGACGCCACGCTGGCGCGGATGAAGAAGGAAAAGCTGTACGCCAAGGACCGTTTGACGCGGATGTTCGCGCAACGGCATCACTGATGGTTCCCGCCGGACGGCGGCGGCCTCCCTCGTCGGGCCGTCGCCGTCCGAGCACTTCCCCGCTCCGCGCGGATGTCGGGTACCGGCCGGACTGGTAGAATCCGCGGCCCTTCCAGGCGGTTTCCGCCCGTCCCAGCCCCCCATGCCGATCCACCAGAACGTCCTCGAGCTCATCGGCGAAACTCCCATCGTCAAGGCCCAGCACCTGGACACCGGGCCCTGCGAGCTGTACCTGAAGCTGGAATGCATGAACCCGGGCGGGTCCATCAAGGACCGCATCGGCCTGCGCATGATCGAGGCCGCCGAGGCCCGCGGCGACATCCGGCCCGGCGCCACCCTGGTCGAGGGCACCGCCGGCAACACCGGCATCGGCTTGGCCCTGGTGGCCCGGCAAAAGGGCTACCGCCTGGTCCTGGTGGTTCCCGACAAGATGAGCCGGGAAAAGATATTCAACCTGCGCGCCATGGGCGCCGAGGTCATCCTGACCCGCTCGGACGTGGCCAAGGGCCACCCGGACTATTACCAGGACATGGCCGAGCGCATCGCCCGGGAAACCCCGGGCGGCTACTTCATCAACCAGTTCGGCAACCCGGACAATCCCGCCACCCATGAAGAGGTGACAGGTCCGGAAATCTGGCGGCAGATGGACGGCCGGCTGGACGCCATCGTCTTCGGCTGCGGCAGCTCCGGCACCATGACCGGCCTGTCGCGGTACTTCGCCCGGGTGGCGCCGCAGCTGGAACTGGTGCTGGCCGACCCGGTCGGTTCGATCCTGGCCCAGTACATCAACGAGGGCGTGCTCAGCAGCAAGTCCGGCACCTGGCTGGTGGAGGGCATCGGCGAGGACTTCCTGCCCTCGATCTCCGACTTCAGCCGGGTGAAGAAGGCCTATGCCATTTCCGACAGGGAAAGCTTCCTGGCCGGCCGCGAGCTGCTGATGAAGGAGGGCATCCTCGGCGGCAGTTCCACCGGCACCCTGCTGGCGGCCGCGCTGAAGTACTGCCGCGGGCAGACCGCGCCGAAGAAGGTGCTGACCCTGGTCTGCGACACCGGCAACAAGTACCTCTCGAAGATGTACAACGACTACTGGATGCTGGACCAGGGCTTCCTGGACCGGCCCCGTTACGGCGACCTGCGCGACCTGATCATGCGGCCCTACGCCCAGCGCGACACCGTGGTGGTGGGCCCGAACGACACCCTGCACGTGGCCTGGCAGCGCATGAAGATGTACGACGTCTCGCAGCTGCCGGTGATGGACGGCGAGAACATCGTCGGCATTCTCGACGAATCCGACGTGCTGCTGCATGTCTACGGCCAGGAAGAGCGCTTCCGCGACCCGGTGGCCACCGCCATGGTCAGCAAGCTGGACGTGCTGGAGGTGACCGCGCCGATGGAGGCGCTGCTGCCGGTGTTCGATCGCGGTCACGTGGCCATCGTCATGGACGGTTCGCGTTTCCTTGGCCTGATCACCCGCATCGACCTGTTGAACTATCTGCGTCGGCGCGCCGGCTGAGCCGCCGCCCTAAGGAACGGACATGAGCGAGCACGACAAGCACGGCCTGGGCACCCGGGCCATCCACGCCGGCCAGTCGCCCGACCCGAGCACGGGCGCGGTGATGACGCCGATCTACGCTACCTCGACCTACGTGCAGTCCAGCCCGGGCGTGCACCAGGGCTTCGAATACAGCCGCAGCCACAACCCGACCCGTTTCGCCTACGAGCGCTGCGTGGCGGCGCTGGAAGGCGGCAGCCGCGGCTACGCCTTCGCCAGCGGCCTGGCCGCGACCGCCACCGTGCTGGACGCCCTGGACAGCGGCAGCCACGTCATCTGCATGGACGACGTCTACGGCGGCACCTTCCGCCTGTTCGAGCGGGTACGCCGGCGCAGCGCCGGGCTGGATTTCAGCTTCATAGACCTCAACGACATGGCGGCGCTGGAAGCGGCGGTGAAGCCCAACACCCGCCTGGTTTGGTGCGAGACGCCCACCAACCCGTTGCTGAAGATCGTGGACATCGCCCGCCTGGCCGAGTTCTGCCGCAAGCGCGGCATCCTGCTGGCGGTAGACAACACCTTCAGCTCGCCGATCCTGCAGCGGCCGCTGGAACATGGCGCCCACCTGGTGATGCATTCGGCCACCAAGTACCTCAACGGCCACAGCGACATCGTCGGCGGCATGGTGGTGGTCGGCGACGACGCCGAGCTGGCCGAGAAGCTGAGCTTCCTGCAGAACGCCGTCGGCGGCGTCCAGGGCCCCTTCGACAGCTTCCTGGCCCTGCGCGGCCTCAAGACCCTGCACCTGCGCATGAAGGCGCACTGCGAAAACGCCCAGGCCCTGGCCGAATGGCTGCAGAGGCACCCGGCCGTGGAGCGGGTGATCTACCCCGGTCTGGCTTCGCACCCGCAGCACGCGCTGGCCAGGCGGCAGATGGACGGCTTCGGCGGCATGGTGACGTTGCTGCTCAAGGGCGGCTTCGAGGCGGCGAAGCGCTTCTGCGAGCGCACCGAACTGTTCGCGCTGGCCGAGTCCCTGGGTGGCGTCGAAAGCCTGGTCAACCATCCGGCGGTGATGACCCACGCCTCGGTGCCGCCGGAGCGCCGCGCCCAGCTCGGCATCGGCGACAACCTGGTGCGCCTGAGCGTCGGCGTCGAGGACCTGGCCGACCTGCGGGCGGAGCTGGAGGAGGCGCTGGCCGGATGAACGCGGGCGGCACCTATCGTTCCGACCAGGGACCGGCGCTGCTGGCCCACCTGTGGCAGAGCCTGCGCCGGCCGGAGTACTGGGCCTATTCCAGCTGGCTGGAGATCACCACCAAGTACCGGCGCACCAGCCTCGGCCTGCTCTGGCTGGCGCTGCCGGTGGCACTGTTCGTGCTGGTGTTGGGCAATGTCTATTCGCACCTGATGAGCTATCCGCTGGAGCGCTACCTGCCCTACCTGGCGGTGGGCTACGTGACCTGGCGGTTCATGATCCAGGTCGTCACCGACGTCGCCGGTGCCCTGCCGTCGCACAAGGCCAACATCATGGAAGGCCGGATCCGGCTGACCGATTTCATCTTGGTGTCGTTCTCCAAGGCGTTCTTTCACCTGTTTTTCGGCGGCGCAGTGGTGGTGGCGGTGCTGATGTGGTCGCCCGAAACCCATCTCGGGCACCTCTGGACCCTGCTGCTGAGCTTTCCGCTGTTGCTGCTCAACCTGGGCTGGATCGCCGTTTGCATCGCCCTGATCGGAGCCCGCTTCCGCGATACCCAGGAACTGATCGGCGCCGTGCTGATGCTGGGCTTCCTGCTGACGCCGATACTCTGGCAGGTGGACCGGTTTCCTCCGGACACGCTGCGCGGCAGCCTGGTGCGTTTCAATCCGGCATTCCATCTGCTGGAAGTAGTGCGCGCGCCCCTGCTTGGCGGCCATCCGGAGACGGCTTCCATTCTGGTGGTCTGCCTGCTGGCGGCGGCCGGTTGGGCGCTCACCATCCTGCTGTATCGGCGTTATGCCCGATATGTGCCACTGTGGGTCTGAGGGCGGGAGATGAGCAGCTACATCCTTGCCCAAGGCGTAGGACTGGACGTGCCCAACTACGTCACGGCGGACCGCTCCGCCAAGTCCTTCCTGAGCACCTTGCTGGCGGCGGCGACCTCGCGGCCGCACCGGGAGTTCCGCACCATCCTCGAGGACGTAAGCCTGGAGGCCCGCGAGGGCGATCGCGTGGCCCTGCTAGGCCGCAACGGCGCCGGCAAGACCACGCTGCTGCGCGTGCTCTCCGGTGCCTTCCAGCCCACCCGCGGTACGGTCGAAGTGCGCGGTTCGCGTCAGGCCCTGCTGAATCTCGGCCTGGGTTTCCACCAGGAAGCGACGGTCCGCGAGAACGTCTTCCTGCGCGCCGCCGCCATGGGCCTGTCCGGGCGGGAAACGGCCGGGCTGCTGCCGTCCATTCTCGAGTTCTCCGGCCTGGAGAGCTGCGCCAACCATCGCCTGGCGGTGCTGTCGTCCGGCCAGCGGATGCGGCTGGGTTTCGCCATCTCCACCAGCGTGCAGCACGACATCATGCTGATGGACGAGTGGTTCGGCGCCGGCGACGCCGAGTTCGTGGACAAGGCCAGGGCGCGCATGACCGATCGCGTCCGCGGCAGCAAGATCGTGGTCCTGGCCAGCCACAACTTCCAGATGCTGCGCGAGGTCTGCAATCTGGGCCTGGTGCTGGACTTCGGCCGCGTCGTGCACTTTGGCCCGATCCGTGAGGCCATAGACGCCTACAAGGCGATCTACCAGTCCACGCCCGAGTACCGTGCCCGGCGTGCCCGCCAGGCCGTCACGCGCCGGCTGGCGGCAGGGGAAGGGGGCGGCGATGGCGGATGAGAAGCCGCTGCGCCTCCTGGTGGTCGCTTACGAATTTCCGCCCAGCCCGTCCCCGCAATCGCTGCGCTGGTCCTATCTGACCCGCGAACTGGTGGCGCTGGGCCACGACGTGCACGTGCTGGCCCCCGACCATCCCGCCGACGGTCTGGGCTTGCCGGCCATTCCACCCGGACTGACCGTGCACCGCTGTTTTGCCGGTCCGCTGATGGGCTTTCTGGCGGCGCGCGCGCGCAGGCGACGGCGCAGCGCCGGCCCGCCGGCGGAACCGCAGGGGCAGGGTGGCGCTGCGGTTGCGGCCGAGGTCGAACTCAACTGGAAGGGCAGGCTCTGGCATGCCGGCCTGAACTGGAAGGGCCGGATGTTCTTGCGCGCGCAGCGGCTGATGGAATGGCTGCTGTTCCCCGACCTGCGCGGCGAATGGAAGCCTTGGGCGAAGCGGCGCATGCAGGCCCTGCTCGATGAGATCCGGCCCGACGTGGTGATCAGCTCGCACGAGCCGGCCACGACCCTGGAGCTCGGCCTGATGGCTGCCCGCCGGGGAGTGCGCTGGGTCGCCGATTTGGGTGATCCGGTGCTGGCGCCGTACACGCCACGACGCTGGCACCGCCGCGCCGAGGCGCTGGAACGCGAGGTCTGCGCGCGCGCCGAATGCGTGCTGGTCACCACCGATCGGGCGGCGGCGCTGCTGGCAAGGCGCCACGGCCTGCCGGCCGACCGCTGCGCGGTGCTCACCCAGGGATACGACCCGGCCCCGGCGCTGCCGCCGGACGGCCCGCAGGACCCGAGGTTCGATACCGGCCGGCTGGAGTTGCTCTACACCGGCAGCTTCTACGGGTTCCGCCGGCACGACGCTCTGATGGAGGCGGTGCTGGCGACGCCGGGCACGCGCCTGAACATCGCCTCGGTGAAGGTGCCGGACGACATCGCCGAGGTCGCTCGGCGTTCGCCGGGCGCGATCCGCCTGCTGGGCTTCATGCCGCACCTGCGGGCGCTCAAGGCGCAGCGGGCTGTGGACGTACTGGTTAACATCGCCAACGACGATCCCTGCCAGGTGCCGGGCAAGCTGTACGAGTACCTGGGCGCGCGCAAGCCGATCCTGCATCTGTGCCCCGATCCGGCCGATCCGGCCGACGCCGCGGCCGCCTTGCTGGCCGGTACCGGGCATGGCGTTGCCTGCCGCAACGATGCCAGGGACATCGCCCGCGTCCTGCGCGCCTGGCGGGACCTCAAGCAGGCCGGCGGCACTGTTCCGTTCGTGCCGACTCCCGACGCGGCCGCCGGCCATGCCTGGCCGGCCATCGCCGCGCGACTGGATGCGATAATCCGCGCCCGGCACCGGCCGGAGGCGGGATCGGAACGTACGCCTCCCCCATCGACCGCACCGAGGAACGACAAGAGAATGAGCATGCGACGCGACGCCCCGCCCTCCGGATCGGAGATCGCCAGCCTGGCAGTGATCGGCCTGGGCTACATCGGCCTGCCCACCGCCGCCATGTTCGCCGCCAGCGGTCTGCGGGTATACGGCGTGGACATCAGCCAGCGGGCCGTGGACAGCGTCAATCAGGGCCGCGCGCACATCGAGGAGGGCGATCTGGACGCGCTGGTCGAGCGCGGGGTGAAGGAGGGCCGGCTCAGCGCCCACCTGGATCCCCAGCCTGCCGACGCCTTCATCATCGCGGTGCCGACGCCGGTCGGGCACGACGAAAATCACGCGCCCGACGTCAGTTACGTCGAGGCCGCCGGCCGCTCGCTGGCGCCGGTGCTGAAGAAGGGTGACCTGGTCATTCTCGAATCCACCTCGCCGGTGGGCACCACCGGCATGCTGGCGCGAGTGATGGCCGAGCTTCGTCCCGACCTGGCGTTCCCGGGCGGCGATCGTGGTCCCGATGTCCACCTGGCCTATTGTCCCGAGCGCATCATCCCCGGGCAGATGCTGCGCGAGCTCGTGGACAACGACCGCATCATCGGCGGCATGACGCCGGAGTGCGCGAAGCGCGCCGCCGGCCTCTACCAGCGCTTCGTCAAGGGCGAGTGCCTGCTGACCGACGACCGCACCGCGGAGATGGTCAAGCTGACCGAGAACGCGTACCGCGACGTCAACATCGCCTTCGCCAACGAGCTGTCCATGATCTGCGACAGGCTCGGCATCGACGCCTGGGACGTGATCGGCTTCGCCAACCGGCATCCGCGCGTGTCCATCCTCAACCCGGGGCCGGGCGTGGGCGGCCACTGCATCGCCGTGGATCCCTGGTTCATCGTCGCCAGCGCGCCGGAGCAGGCCCGGCTGATCCGCCAGGCGCGCGAGGTCAACGACCACAAGCCGCTGCATGTGATCGCCAAGGTGGAGCAGGCGCTGGCCGGGCGGCCCGATGCCCGCATCGCCTGCCTGGGTCTGACCTACAAGCCGGACGTGGACGACTTCCGCGAGAGCCCGGCCCTGCAGATCGCCCGCACCCTCAGCGAGCGCTACCCGGGTCGCGTGCTTTGCGCCGATCCCTTCGAGGCGGCGCTGCCGCACGCCGGCCTGGGGGAGCTCGATCTGCAGCTGGTGCCGGCCGAGGAGGCGGTGCAGTCCGCGGACATCGTCCTGTTGCTGGTCGGCCACAAGGCGTTCAGGCGGTTGGCGCCGGGCGCTGGCAAGCAGGTGATGGACACCGTCGGCCTGTGGCGCCGGTGAGCGGCCGACGGCCCTGATGGCGATGAAGAACCCCGCACCGCCGCCGCAAGGGTCCGACCGGGCGGCCGATACCCGCGATGCCGCCCGCGATGCCGCGCACGAAGCCGACCTGGCACGGATGCGCCGTGCCCTGGCCGACATCGCCTACCGCCTCGGCCTGCACGAGAACAGCGCAGTCCGGGAACTGGGCGCCCTGCAGGTGGACGCGCTGCGTTCCCTGCGCGGCCTGCTCGCGGTGCCCAGGCGCCTGCTCGGCGTGGCCCGCCGCTTCCGCCGCGGTGCCGGCCCCGGCCACATCCCGGACGAAAGGCTGGAGGCGATGGCGGACGCCGCCTGCGCGACCTACGCGCGCGAGGGTTTCGTCGCCGCCGACGTCGAGGTCAGCTCGCTCTACCTGACGGTGGAGCAACGGGCGCGCGTCTATACCGAACTGGCCAAGCGGGTGTTCCCGCTCGGCCCGCGCGATGCCTGCCGCTACGGCCAGATCGCCGATGCCCTCGAGCCCAGACCCTACCGGACGCTCTGGCTGGCGTTCCTCAGGTTCGATGCCGGCGAGCTCGACGAGGCGCTGGCGACCCTGGAGCGCCTGCCGCCCGATCATCCGCTAAGCGACGAGGAGCGGGAAAAGGCGGCCCAGCTGCGCGCCTTGGTCAGGTTGCGCCATCGCCTGCCGGTGGTGCCGCCGCGGGCACCGGCGGCGGCGCGTGACCGCGAGGGCGTGCTCTACGTCGCCGCCTCGGCTCTGCCCAACCACGTCAGCGGCTATACCCTGCGCACGCAGGCGCTGCTGCAGGCGCTGCGCGGCAAGGGCCTGCAGGTGGCCTGCCTGACCCGGCCCGGCTACCCGGCCGACCGCCCGGATCGCGGGCCCGGCCCGCTGGACCCGGTGAACGTGGACGGCATTGATTACCTGCGCGCGCCCGGCAGCCGCCAGCTCAGCCCGCCGGACGAGTACATCAGCCGCGCCGCTGCCGCCATCGAGGAGGTGCTGCGTGAACGTCGCGTCGCCGTCGTCCACGCCGCCTCCAACTACGAGAACGCACTGCCGGCGCTGATCGCCGCCCGCCGCTGCGGCCTGCCCTTCGTTTATGAAGTGCGCGGGCTCTGGGAATACACCGCCGCCAGCCGCATGCCGGGTTACGAGCAGGAGCAGCGCTTCGCCCTCGAACGCGATCTGGAGACCCTGGTGGCGCGCCAGGCCGACCACGTGCTGGCCATCAACGAGGAGCTCGCGGCCGAGCTGCGGCAGCGTGGCGTGCCGGCCGAGCGGATCTCGCTGGCGCCCAACGCCGCGTATCCCGATGAACGCCCGCTGCCCGATCCGGACATGAGGCGCTCGCTGGGCCTGCCGGAGCAGGCCTTCGTGGTCGGCTTCGCCGGTTCCCTGACCCGTTACGAAGGTCTGGACGACCTGCTGCGCGCACTGGCGATCGTCGCCGACGAGGTTCCGCAGTTGCACGTGTTGCTGGTCGGCGGCGGCGAGTCGAAGGCAGAGCTCGAGGCGCTGGCGCGGGAGCTGGGGCTGGAGGCGCGCGTGCATTTCGCCGGCCGGGTCGAACCGGCGCGGGTGCGCGCGCACCTGGCGCTCTGCGACTGCGTGGCCTTGCCGCGCAAGCCGGTGAGGGTCTGCGAGCTGGTCACGCCACTCAAACCGCTGGAAGCGATGGCCATGGGCCTGCCGCTGTTGGTGTCCAACGTGGCCCCGCTGCGCCGCCTGGTCGAGGACGGCAGCACTGGCCGGATTCACGCGGCGGGCGACCCGGATGCGCTGGCCCGCTGTCTGGCGGATCTGGCGGCGCAGCCCGACCTGGCCCGCCGCATGGGCGAAGCGGCACGGCGCAAGTTGCTTGCCGAACGCGGTTGGGACCGGGTTGCTGACGAAGTGGCGGTCGTGTATCGCATATTGCGGGACCAGTCGGCGACCGAGGGCACAGGCGCCCCGGCCGCGATGCCGGGCCCGCGCAGCGGCTTCTCCGACGGGTTGCGCGCGCTGCGGGTGGCGGCGGTGATGGACGAGTTCACCCAGGCCTGCTTCGAGCCGGAGTGCCAGCTCACGCCGCTGGGCATTGATACCTGGAAGGCGCAGATGGATGCCTGCCAGCCGCACCTGCTGCTGGTGGAGTCGGCCTGGAAGGGCTATCGCGGCGAGTGGGAGAAGAAGGTGCCCCAGTGCAGCAACGAACTGCGCGAACTGGTGGCCTACTGCCGCGCTCGTGGCATCCCTACCGCCTTCTGGAACAAGGAGGACCCGGTCCATTACGCCCTCTTCCTGCGCGCGGCCTCGCTGTTCGACGTGGTGTTCACCACCGACATGGACAGGATCAAGGCCTACCGGGAGGACCTTGGCCACTCCCGGGTGCACCTGCTGCCCTTCGCGGCGCAGCCGCGCGTGCACCACCCGATCGAGCGCTACCCGCGCAAGGATGCTTTCTGCTTTGCCGGCTCCTACTACGCCAAGTACCCGGAGCGGCGCGCCGATTTCGACATGCTGGTGGATGCCGCCCTGGCCTTCCGGCCGGTGGAGATCTACGACCGCAACCACGGTTCCGGCGATCCGGGACTGAGCTTCCCGGAGCGCTACCAGCCGATGATCCAGGGCTCGCTGCCCTTCTCGGAGATTGACCGGGCCTACAAGGGCTATCGGTACGCAATCACCATCAATACGGTCAAGCAGTCGCAGAGCATGTTCGCGCGGCGCGCTTTCGAACTGCTGGCCTGCAACACCCTCACCATCAGCAACTACTCGCGCGGTCTCAGGACCATGCTCGGCGAGCTGGTACCCTCCGCCGGCGATGCCGGCCCGCTGCGCGAGCGGCTGGCCGATCTGCTTTCCGACGAGCAACGCCTGCGCCGGTTCCGCCTGGCGGGCTTGCGCAAGGTGCTTTCCGAGCATACCTACGCGCATCGGCTGGCCTGGTTGGCGGGCCGTGCCCTGGGCGAGCGTCTGCAGGCCGACCGGGCCCGTGTGCTGGCCCTGGCTCACGTCGCCGATCAGGCGGAGGTGGAAGCCGCCCTGCGGGTCTTCGACGCCCAGCGCTGGCCGGAGAAGCGCCTGGTGCTGGTCGCCGCCGAAGGTTTCGTGCCCGAGACTCCGCCCGGGCGGCGCGACCTGAGCCTGGTCGGCGCCGCCCAGGCGCGCACGCTGGCGCCTGCCGCCGCCTGGCCGGGATGCTGGCTGGCCAGGCTGGACGGCAGGGACCACTACGGGCCGAACTACCTCACCGACCTGGCCCTGGGCACCGCGTACGCGAAGGCCGACGCCCTGGCCAAGCGCAGTCATTACCGCCTCGTTTCCGGGCTGCCGGTGCTGGGCGAAGACGGCGCCCAGTACCGGCCGGCCGCCGCAGCGCCGCTGAGACAGGCGCTGGTGCGCTGCGAGGCCCTGGCCGGGCGCGTGTTGGCCGAGTTGCTGGACGGCGACGCCCCGGTCGGCGACCTGGAGATCCTCGCCACCGACGAGTTCAACTATTGCCGGGACGGCGCCGGCGCGGCGGTCGCCGCCGTCGTGGACGACCTGCCCCTGGACACCGGGCTGGCGATGGACGCACTGCTGGAGCGCGGCGGGGCCCGTTTCGCCGGCGACGCGCCGGCAGGCGACCGTGCCGACCGCGACGAGGCCGAGCTGGCCTTCCTGCGTGCGCTCTTCCCACCCTCCAGCCATGCCGAAGGCCGGCTGCATGTCCGCCATTCCGGCGACCGGGTGCTGGTCAGTTCGCGCCTGGACGACGGCAAACACGGTTACGTGTATGCCTGTCGGCAGTTCCGGCCGGAGGAGCTGGCGGAGGACGGGGCCGCGCGTTTCCACCTGCGCACCTCGGCCGGGTTGTACGTGAACGTGGCCTTGGTGTTCATGAATGCCAACCGCGAGCGGCTGTCGCATGCCATCGTTTCTTCCGACACCAATCAGGCCATCCCGCTGCCGCCCGGCACCGAGTGGATCAAGCTGGGCCTGCGGGTCATCGGCGCCGGCGACACCGAGCTGCTGGCCCTGGTGCGCGGCGCGGTCTCGCCGGCCCTGGAGCAGATAGCCGGGCGCGGCCAGGCCCTGCTGCTGACCAAGGACTACCCGCGCTACGACAACCTGTACCGCTACGGCTTCGTGCACCGGCGTGTGCTCGCCTACGGCGCCGCCGGCACCCGCGTGGACGTGTTCCGCTTCAGCAACCAGGCGCTGGAGTTCAGCGAGTTCCAGGGCGTGGACGTGGTGGCCGGTCAGGCCGAACACCTGGACCTGCTGGTATCCGGCAACGATTACCGCTGCCTGCTGGTGCACGCCATGGATCCGCAGATGTGGGAGGCGGTGAAGCCGCTGCTGGACCGCATCCGGGTGGTGGTCTGGGTGCATGGCGCCGAGATCCAGCCCTGGTACCGGCGCAGCTTCAACTTCCCCACCGCCCAGGAACAGGAGCGGGCCCGGCAGGGCTGGGAACGGCGGCGGGCAATGTGGATGGACATGCTCGCGCATCCGCATCCCAACCTTCGCCTGGTCTTCGTGTCCAGGCACCTGGCGCACGAGGCGCTGCGCGACCTGGGCGTGCAGGTGCCGCCGGCGCAGCTGGCGGTGATCCCGAACTTCGTGGACGGCGAGCTGTTCCGCTACCGGCCGAAAACGGCGGAACACCGCCTGCGCATCCTTTCCATCCGGCCCTTCGCCTCCGCCGCCTACGGCAACGACCTCGGCGTCGCCGCCATCCTGGAGCTCTCGCGCGAACCCTTCTTCGGCGAGCTGTCCTTCCACCTCATCGGCGACGGCCCGCTGTTCGAGCAGACGGTGGCGCCGCTGCGCGACTTCCCGAACGTGCGCCTGGAGCAGCGTTTCCTGTCGCAGCAGGAGATCGCCGCACTGCATGCCGACTACGGCATCTTCCTGGTGCCCTCGCGCATGGACAGCCAGGGCGTTTCCCGCGACGAGGCCATGGCCTCGGGTCTGGTGCCGGTGACCAACCGGGTGGCGGCGATTCCCGAGTTCGTGGACGAGGGCTGCGCCTGGCTGGCGGGCCCGGAGGACGCACATGGCCTGGCCGAGGGCATCCGGACGCTTTACCGCGACCCGGACCGTTTCCTGGCGATGTCGGCCGCCGCCGCCGCCCAGGCGCGCCGCCTGTCCGGTCACGAGGCCACTATCGCCAGGGAGCTGGTGCTGATCGCCGGCGGGACATTGCCGCCGCCGATTCCGGAGCCGACGCCGGTGCGCCGGCGCCTGGCCCTCTACGGCGACGTCAACCTGAACGTCACCGACGGTTCGGCGGTCTGGGCGGCATCGCTGGCGCAGGTGCTGGCCGGGCAGCCCGGCGTGCACGCCACGCTGTACCTGAAGGCGCGCGTGCGCTCGCCACATCTGATCGCGCCCTTGCTGTCGATCGAAAGCCTGCGCCTGGCGGAACCGGACATCGAGGCACACCAGGCCCTGACGCCGGACGAGGCCCTGGACAGGATCGAGGCCGACGACATCCGCTGGCGTCATGACGCCGTGGTGCTGCGCGGCTTCGAACTTTGCCATCGCGCCGCGCGGCGACCGTCGCTGGCCGGCCGCCTCTGGGTCTACATCACCGACCTTCCGCAGCGCGCCGAGGACGTGTCCGGAGACCTCCTCGCCCGCCTGCGCGACATCGCGACGGCCGCGTCGGTGCTGCTGTGCCAGACCCCGCAGTTCCGCGACTACCTGGAACGCCTGTTGCCGGAGGCACGGGGCAAGACCCGCCTGCTGCCGCCGATGATTCCTGAGCTGGCGGCGACGCTGCTTGCCGCGCCGCCCGCGGCGGACGCTGCCGCCGGCGGCGATCGGCCGCTGCGTCTGGCCTATGCCGGCAAGTTCGCACCCCTGTGGGGCATCCGCGAACTGTTCGCCGCCCATCGCCGCCTGCGCGAAGAAGGTCTGGCCCTGGAGCTGCACGCCTGGGGCGACAAGATCCACAACCCGCCCGAGGATCCGGCCTTCCGCGATGAGGTGCGCACGGCCCTGCGCGAGCTGCCCGACCTGCACTGGCACGGCGCGAGCGAACGGGAAGCGCTGCTGCGCGAACTGGCCGGCATGGATGTGGGCTGGGCCTGGCGCCATCCAAGCCTCGAGGCGCACACGCACGAGCTGTCCACCAAGGTGCTGGAGTACGCCCTCTGCGGCGTGCCGCCGATCCTGGCCGGCAACGCCGTCAACCGCGAGGTCTTCGGCGAGGCCTACCCGCTGTACGCCGACAGCGAGGCCGAGGCCCTGGCCCTGCTGCGCCGGCTGGCGCGCGAGCCGGCACTGCGGCGCGAGGCGCGGCAACGGGTGCGCGAGGTGGCGAAGCGCTTCACCTTCGAGGCGGTACGCCGCTCGCTGGTGGCACAAGGGCTGCTGCCCGGCGGTTCCGGGGAGGCGTGATGGACGGGAACGCCGGACTGCCGGAAGCGCTGCGCCAGCGCGTCCTGGCCATCAGGAGCAATCCTTCTGCCGCCCGCGCCGGGCGTCGGCTGGTGCAGGAGAACCTGTACCAGTTTCGTGGCTTTCCCCCGGTAACGCTGGACCTGTTCAGGGACTGGACTGCCGATCCGCTCGGACATCGCAGCTGGCAATGGCAGATCGCCTCGTTCAACTTCATGCCCTGGCTGATCGCCTACGATGCGGCGTCCGCCGACGTTCGGGCGATGGCGCATGCGCTGGAGGCGGTGCGGTCCTGGTCGGCACGCTTCGCCGACGGCGATGACGGCTTCGAGTTCGCCTGGCACGACCACGCCACGGCGATGCGCGCGCTGAACGCGCTGTGGCTGCTCTGCCACCTGCGCCTGGACGCGCGCATGCCGGAAGCGCAGGCCATGTTGGAGGCCTTCCTGGCCCGGCACGCCGACCGGCTGGCCGAGGAAGGCATGTACACCCGGCACACCAACCACGGCATAGACCAATCGCGCGTGCTGGGCCTGCTGGGCCTCGCCCTGGCCGGCCGGCCCGGTGCCGGTCGCTGGCTGGAAACGGCGATGGCGCGGCTCGCCGGTGAACTGGAGTTCGCCTTCGGCGCCGACGGCGTGCACGTGGAAAACAGCCCGGCCTACCACCAGTTCGTCGGCAACCTGTTCGACGAGATCGCATCGGCCTTCACGCCGGAACAGCTCGGCCCGCTGGGCCCGGCCCTGGAGAGGACCCTGCCCAGGGCGCTGGAGTACATGGCCTGGATCGTGCGCCCCGACGGTCTGTTGCCGGCGATCGGCGACACCGAGCAGCGCCCGGCCGGCAACGTCTTCCGCCGCCTGGCCGGCACGCCGGCGCACCGCCGCCTGGACTGGGTGACCAGCGGCGGCCGCGAGGGCGAGAGGCCCGAGGGCTGGCTGCGCGCCTTCGAGGACGGCGGCTATCTGGTGGCGCGCAGCGACTGGTCGGCTGGCGAGCCGCCGGCGTCGGCCTTCCATCTGGTGTTGCGCAGCGGCTTCCGCTCGCGCTACCACCGGCACGACGACGACCTGTCACTGTGCCTGTACTGGGGTGGCGACTGGCTGCTCGATTCGGGCATGTTCAACTACGTCGAACACGAGCCGGTACGTCGTTACCTGCGCTCGAAGTGGGCGCACAACGTGCCGGTGCCGGAGGGTTTCGATCCGGACTGGAAGCGGCCGGCCTCGGATGCCGAGGGCGGACTGAAGTTGCTGGAGTCGGGCGAGGCGCATGCCCTGGCGGAAGCGTGGTCGGCCTCCTGGCCTGGCTTCCGTGCCCGGCGGCGGCTGAGGCTGGATCTGGCCCAGCGCCGCTTCGAGGTGGAAGACAGTCTGGAACCGGAAGGCGAGACCGGGGTGGAGTCTGCGAAAGGTTTCCTGTCGCTCTGGCATGTGCCAGCGGACAAGGAGATCGTGATTGGCGAAGGCCAGGCCCGCCTGCTCGACCTGGCGGCCGGTCGCGAGTTGCGCATCGAGGTGTTGGACGGCGCTTGCGAGGGCATCCGCCTGCTCGATCCCGGCTTGCCGGGCCAGGCCGGCGCGGTGGCCTCGCGCGAGACCAACCAGCTGGAGCCCGCCCAGCTGCTGGCCTTCCGTTTTCCCGGACCGGCGCTGCGGGCGCGGCTCGGGCTTAGGCTGATCGACCACCGCGGCGCTGAGCGGCTCGATCCGGAGGAGCTCGGCCGGCAGCTTTTCCGTAGCTACTGCCGCAACCCGGATGCGTGGTGGCCGGAAGATGTCAGGAAGGCGCCGGAGCGGGTGACAGCGGCCCGCGACCTGCACCTGCGCCGCCGCGATGGCGATCCCGCGCGGCTGGCCGAGGAACTGCATGCGCTGGCCGTGCTCCGCCAGCGCAGCCGGCGGCCGACGGTCTACCTCACCGGTACCGGCGGCGCGGTCGCCAGCTGGCTGGAAGGACTGCTGACGCGCGCCGCCGGAATGGTGGGCGCCAGTTGGATCGGCGTGCCTGGACCACTGGTCCGCAAGGCGCTGACGCTGCCGGCCCGTGACCGGGCCATCCTGCTGGATGCCGTGCATCTGCTTTACGCCGGCAGCGAAGGCCAGGACCCGCTGCGGGCGAACGTAGTGCGCGTCGAGCCACTGGTCCGCGAGGACCTTTCGCTCGGCATCGAGCCGCAGGCCGTGCTGGCGCTGATCTGCGGCGATCCGGTCGAGCACTGCCTGCGCCAGCTGCCGCGGAGCGAGATGGGCAGCGCGGAGGTGCCGGAACCGTTGACGGCGCGCCTGGAAAGTGTGGCCCTGCGGACCGAGCGCATCCTGCGCTGGGCGCTGCGTCAGCGCTTCGCGCTGCGATTCACGCCCGCGCAGGTGCTCCGGGATCCGGCCGCGGCGGTGGCGGCGATCTGCAAGATCGCCGGCGCGCCCCTGGATACGGACCGCCTGCGGCGGGTCGTCGCCCAGCGGGCGGCGCACGCGCCCGGACTGCCGCCGGTCTCGACCGACGCCTTGCCGGAGGCGCTGCTCGACGGCCTGCGGGCCCGCTTCGCGCCCTACGCCTCTCTCTGGACCCAGGATTGAAGCGTCGCCCGAATGGACTCCAGCAGTGTGTTCATCCTTGCCGGTCTGATCCTGCTCGCGTTCGTCTGCGCCCTGCGCTCGACCGAAAACGGGAGAACGCGCGCCGTCCTGGCCGGCTTCGTCGCGGGAATGGTCCTGGCGACGGCGGCAGTGCCTTGGGCTAGCCAGCAAGCCGGTTACTACCCTTCCACCAATGCCCTGCGCCTGGTGGCGGGCGTCGAGCGGGAACTGCACGCCGCCATCGCCGATCCGCAGATCGGGCGCATCCTGGTGTTCGAGGGCAGCAGCTACTCGGCGCGCGGGCTGGACGCCCGGCAGGTGGCCAGCCGGATGAGCGAAAGCACCGGTATCGGCACGGCCGCGGTGCAGCTTTCCCTCGACGGCTCCAATCACTTCGAACGCTACTGGATGCTGTCCATCGCCATCGAACGGCTGGACGACCGGCAGCGCGAGACCTTGCGCCGGAAGCAGGTGGTCCTGCTGATGGAGATGCAGAACCGGTACGATCTGGATCCTCTGAACAACTTCACCCGCAATGAGCGAACCTACCGGGCTTATGCCTACATGACGCTCGGCAACGCCCTGGCGGCGCTGAGAGCGGTGGCGATCGGTGGCGGGCTGGACGGAGCCAGGACCGTGGCGGTGCTGGAGCACGCGGCGGTGAACCTGAGCAACCTGGGTGGCTTCCGTCGTGTCGTCTCGCTGGACGGGATCCGGATCAGGCCAGGCTACATGCCACTGGACGTCGCCAAGCGCGGCTATCGTTTCCAGGGAATGGACCGCGTCCGTGCCGCCTTGCGCCATGCCGACGCCTGGCGGGCCACCGGCCGCGGTTTCGCGGCGGCGGACCGCCAGCTGGACTGGATCGGGCCGGTGCGCATCGCCCGCTTTCGCGACTTGCTCGGCGACCTGGTGGATCAGGCGGGCTTCTACGCGGTCGCGAGCGCCGACGCCGACGACATCTACCACGTCGCCGCTTTCTGCGCGAAATGGCCGGCGGACTTCTGCCTGGATTACGAAGATCCGGCGCTGATCGACGCCCTGGACGGCCGCGAGTACTGGAACGACGCCCGCCACATGCGTCCGGCCGGCGCCGACCGTTTCGCGCCCTGGTTCGCCAAACGACTGGCGGCGGCATTGGCCGGGGAGGTCGGCCGATGATCTTCACCTCCGGCGCCTTCCTGCTGTTCTACCTGCTGGTGTTCGGTGCCTACTGGCTGCTGCGCGGCCGGGAGGCGCAGAACTGGCTGCTGCTGCTGGCCAGCCAGGTTTTCTACGCATGGTGGGACTGGCGCTTCCTCGGCCTGATGTGGCTGGTGATTGCGATCTGCCACGCAGCGGTGCTGCTGATCGAGGCGCGCTGGCGGCCGCGGCTGGTGCTGGCCGCGGCCATCGTCCTGCTGCTGGGCGTGCTGTCGGTGTTCAAGTACCTGGACTTCCTGGCCGGGTCCCTGGCCGCCCTGGCCGAGGCGGTGGGCGTGCACCTGTCCTGGCCGGCGCTGGCGATCATCCTGCCGGTGGGCATCAGCTTCTTCGTGTTCGAGGCGATCTGCTACGTGGTGGACGTGTATCGGCGCGACCTGGCCGCGGACCGCAAGCTGCTGCACACGGCCCTGTACATCTCGTTCTTCCCGAAGATGATGGCCGGCCCGATCATCCGCGCCTCCGATTTCCTGCCGCAGCTGGCCCGGCCCCGGGCGCCGACCGCGCGCGACCTGCAGGTAGGACTGAAGCTGTTTGCGGTTGGCTTCATCTACAAGGCGGTGTTCTCGGACAACGTGTCGCCCTTCGTGGACGGCGTGTTCGCCGATGTGCGGGGGCACGACAACCACAGCCTGGTGATGGCCACCGTCGGTTTCTATGCGCAGATCTACTTCGACTTCTGCGGCTATTCGCTGATGGCGATCGGCGTGGCCAGGACCCTGGGCTTCCACCTGCCGCGGAACTTCAACTTCCCCTACATCGCCGCCAGCATCACCGACTTCTGGCGACGCTGGCACATCTCGCTGTCCACCTGGCTGCGCGACTACCTGTACATCCCGCTGGGCGGCAACCGCGACGGGGACCTGAAGCGCGAGCGCAACCTGATGTTGACCATGCTGCTGGGTGGCCTTTGGCACGGCGCCAGCTGGAACTTCGTGCTCTGGGGCGGGTTGCACGGAGCCGCGCTGGTGATGCACAAGCGCATGTCCGGCCTGCTGCACGGAGTCGGTCGCGGCGCCGTGGCGGCGGTGGCCTGGGCCGCCGCCGGTTGGGCGCTCACCCAGCTGTTCGTGCTGCTGGCCTGGATCCCGTTCCGGGCCCAGGGCTTCGGCGACTCGCTGCAGGTGTTCGCGGCCTTCACCGGCCTGCGCCCGGACCAGGGGTTGGCCCGGGCCGCCATCCCCTACCTGGCAGTGATTCTGCCCGTGTTGCTTGACACCCTGGCGCTGGGCATGCAATCGGAACGTCGCTGGCTGAAGGCGGCGCCCTTGCGGTTGCCGGCCTGGGCGGTCGGCCTGTGCCTGGGGGCGGTGCTGGCGCTGCTGGTGATGCTTATGCCGATGGAGGTGAACAACTTCATCTACTTCCAGTTCTAGGCGGCGTCCAGCTCACGGTCGTAACCGAAGGTGTCGAAGTCGCTGCGGAAGCGCTCGTAGACCAGATCGGCCAGCTCCGGGGTGTAGTACTGACGCAACTTGGACCCGGCATTGGTGACTTTCGGCGACTTGTTCACCTCGGAGGCCGCCATGGGCGGAAGCACCTCGCCCCAGATGCGGGTACTGACCACCGCCATGTCTTCCCAGAGGCGTTCGAACTTGCCGATGAAATCGAACTCCATGTCGCCCCAGAGGATGTCGTCGGTCTGCACGCGCCAGTGCGAGTTCTGCTCCGCCGAGGGTTGCTCGCAGATGGCGCGGACAAAGGTCTCGAAGCTGATGTCCTCGGTCGGCCGGCCCTTGCGCGCCAGGATGCGCTGCAGGTGCGCCCGGGGCTTGGCCGTGGGGTTCAGGATGCGGTCGAGATAGCATGACAGCGTGCGCGAATAGGGATTGCGCACGAAAGCGAAGCGGAAGTACCGGCCGCTGTTGAGCACCTCGTCAAGCAGATCGGGCGGCAACTGGAACGGCGAGAGCAGGGGTGAAAGCCGCTTGTCGAAGGGCGAGGGCGGCGGCCGTTTCACCGGCTCCAGCTCGATGGTGTACAGGGCGTTCTTGATCGAACTGTTGGCCACCTTGTCTACGGCGAAGTAGACGTAACGATTTCGCAGCGAGATGTTGGTGCAGTTCTCGAAATCACCGGGCCGCTTGCGGCGGGCGACGACGCCGAGGTCGTGGATGGCCATCTGGGGGAATCTCCGGATGTCTGGGCCGGAAAAATGCATGGATGCGGCCCACGTGGGCAGGTATTATGGCGCCCTCAGTCGAGGACTGGGTAGGGGATCCGGCTGGGGGTGTCCCGATGGCTGGAAGCCAAGTTTGGTTATGCCGGCGTCGCGCCGCAGCGCCTGCCGGCATGGCCGGCTCCTGAGCATGGGTGGTAATGGGAAAGTACCTGGTAACCGGAGGTTGCGGGTTCATCGGCTCCCACCTTGTAGAAAGGTTGCGGGCGAATGGGCATGAAGTGACCGTCCTGGACAATCTCAGCACCGGCGACCGGAACAGGCTGGCGTCCGGCGTACGCCTGGTGGTGGGGGACGTGCGCGATGGCCGCCTGCTGCGCGAGCTCACCGCCGGCGGCGACGGTGTCTTCCATCTCGCCGCCGTCGCCTCGGTCGAACGCTGCAATCGCGAGTGGGTGGAATCTCATTCGGTCAACCTGACCGGAACCGTTGCCGTCTTCGAAGCCGCGCGCGACCTGTCGCTGCCAGTGGTCTGGGCGTCCTCCGCCGCCGTCTATGGCGATCAGGAGCGGCAGCCCATTGACGAGCAGGCGATCCCAAGCCCGCGTACCCCCTACGGCGCCGACAAGCGCGCCTGCGAGCTGCATGGCGAGGTCGCGGCGCGGCTGTTCGGCGTACCTAACATCGGGCTCCGGTTCTTCAACGTCTATGGCCCGGGACAGGATCCTGCTTCCCCGTATTCCGGGGTCGTGTCGATCTTCATGGAGCGCGCGCTGAAGGGCGCACAGGCCGTGATCAACGGGGATGGCTCCGCGTCGCGCGACTTCGTCCACGTCGATGACGTCGTCAGTTGTGTCATCGCCTCGATGTGGCTGCTGGAGAAGGCCGGTCGCGGTTCTGGCCACTTCGACATCCTCAATGTTTGCACGGGGCGGGCCACCCGCATCGACGAGTTGCACATGTACATCAGCGAGGCGGTGGGAAACCGCATCGAGCCGAGCTACGGCCCGGAGCGGCCGGGCGACATCCATGTGTCGATCGGATCGCCTGCCCGCCTGCAGCGGGTCCTGGGGATCCGCTGTGCGACGGTGGTGAGTGACGGCCTGCGCCGGCTGGCGGGCAGGGCATAGCGAAGGGCGGGGAAGATCGATCCGTGAAGACCTGCATGATAGACCTGGTCGTCGGCACGCGACCGAACATCGTCAAACTGTCGCCGCTGGCGCGGGTGTTGCAGTCGCAGGACTGGTGCGAGCCGCGGATCGTGTTCATCGGCCAGCACACCTCGCCGAGCCTGAGCGACGAAATCATCGAGGACCTCGGCGTCGACCAGTCGATCATCCGCTACCTGCCGCTGGAGCGCGCTGGTTTCGGCGCGCGCCTGGGCGAGATCATATCGACCTACTCGAGGCTGCTGGCCGAAGAGACGCCCGACATGGTCGTCGTCTTCGGTGACGTCGACGTGACCCTGGGTGCGGCCCTGGCTGCCAAGCGCTCGCTGCTGCCGCTGGTGCATATCGAGGCCGGGCTGCGCAGCGGCGATCGCAGCATGCCGGAGGAGATCAATCGGGTGGTGGTCGATTCGATCTCCGACCTGTTCTTCGCGCCGTCGGAAGATGCCTTCAACAACCTGGTCTTCGGCGAGGCGAAGAACGCCGATGCGGTCTGCCTGGCCGGCAACATCATGATCGACTCGCTGGCGGCTGCGCTCGATGAACGGGCGAAAGCGGAGATCGCCGCCAGGCTGGGGGTCTCGGCCGGAAAGTTCGCCGTGGCTACCTTCCACCGGCCTTCGAATGTCGATACCGAAGCCGGCCTGCTGGAGGTGATCGGCCTGGTGGAGTATCTGGCGGAAAGACTCGAGGTCGTATTCCCCCTGCATCCGCGTACCGAGGCGGCATTGGCGAGAACCGGTCTGAGGGAGCGCATCGCCGCGAATGCTGCCATCCGCGACGTTACAGCCATGCGGTACCGCGAATTCATCAACTTGCTGGCGCTGCCGGCGGCGCTGGTCATCACCGATTCCGGTGGTATACAGGAGGAAACCAGTTACCTCGGCGTTCCCTGCCTGACCTATCGGGAGAACACCGAACGGCCGGTCACCGTGCGATCGGGGACGAATATGCTTGTGAACCGATACGATGCCAGGGCGATGATCGATTCCGTGCTTGCGGAGAGTGACAGGCGCGCGACACGGCCCGACATACCGCTCTGGGATGGCAGGACCGCCTACCGGATAGCCTCCTCGCTGTACACGTGGTGGTCGGCGAGGGCTGCCAGGAACTAAGGGACAACAGATGCAGGAGCTTCTCCAGAAGATCGCGATGGCGGAGTCCGCCCGGCCGGCGGGGCTGGTCGCGTACTGTTACGTTCCGGATGAGCCGACCAACGAGATGGCGATCATCCTGGAAGTCGAAACGATGTGCCGGTTCGAGCGTAAGGACCTCCTTTGCGACATCAGACTATACGGCGCCGACGGCAAGCCGCTGGTGGCGGAGGGCAACTGGCCGGTGTCGGAGGGCCTGAAGGCGCCGTATCATTACCTGCCGGCCATCGACGGCTCGGAACAGGTGCGGCTCGACGTGTTCCGCAGCAGCGTGCCCTTCGCGGCGGCAGCGTTGCATGTCCGTCTGTGGAACCGGAAGGACGCAGCGTCGAGTATCCGGATCCGCACCTGCCTGGTCCAAGACAGGCTGGTTGTGGGATCCGGCGAGTTCGTCCATTACCGGAGGCTGGAGCAGCTGGAGCTGCAATCATGATCAGGTTGTCTGTCGTCATCTGCTTCCGCGACTGGGGTCTTGACCGCCTGGCGCTTGCCATAAGGTCGCACCGGGAATCCAGCCTCGGCGACGCGGTGGAGATCATCGTGTCTGACTACGGCTCAGCCGACGTGGAAGCGGTCCGTTCGGTGGTGGAGGGTAACGGCGCAATCCACGTGCGGACCGAGACCAACGGCCCCTGGAGCCGGTCGCGGGCGCTGAATGCCGGCGTCTCCGCTGCCCGCGGCCAGTACGTGATCACCACCGACGCGGACATGCTGTTCACGCCGGAAGCGCACGCCGTCATCTGCGGCCTGCTGCAGAAGGACTCGGGGGCTGCGCAATTGCTCCAGTGCCGTGACCTGTCGCCCGACTACAATGCCGAGACGATCAAAGACTTCAACTGGGATGCGTTCGAGAAGAACTCGACACTCCGGCCCAGGTGGGGCATGGGCGGCATGATCGCCTTCGACGTCCGCGCCTACGAAGCCATTCGTGGCTACGACGAGCGGATGGAGATCTACGGTGGCGAGGATATCGACTTCGCCAACCGCCTGCGCCGGTTCGGCCTCAAGCTCAACTGGATCGACGACTTGGCCTGCCGGATCTTCCACATCTGGCACGAAAGCAGCAGGAAGGCCGCCGACAGCACGCCGGAGGGCAGGGCGGCGATCACGCTCAATCGCGAGATCATGCTGTCAGACAAGACCTGGGTGCGGAATCTGGACTGGAAATATGCACGTCCTGGCGCCGCCCCGCTGGTCACCGTGGCCATCGCCACTTACAACCGGGCCAGCTATCTCCGCGACTGCATCCGCTCTGTACTGATGCAGACCGTGCAGGACTTCGAGATCGTCATCGTCGACGATGGCTCCACCGACTACACCGAGGATGCCGTCCGCTCCTTCGCCGACCCTCGGATCCGTTATTTCCGCCAAGAAAACCAGGGCGTGTCTGTGGCCCGAAACCGGGCGCTGGCGGAAGCGAGGGCCCAGTTCATCGTAGTCCAGGATGATGACGACATAATGCTGCCTTGGCGGATCGAGGCGCACTTCGAGAAACTGACAGAAGGCGTGCACGGCACTTATGGCGGTTGGGTGGACTTCCGCGACGATACCGGTGAGCTAGTCGCCAGGCCGGGCAAGGAGTTTGGCGTTGCCCAGATGATGTACAGCGGAGGGGTGATGGCGCACGGCACGCTGATGATCCGCACCGACGTCATCCGCGCCTTTGGCTATGACCCTGGCCTCCGCGCCGGTACCGACTACAACCTCGCCATCAGGATGACGATGTCCGGAGTTCGGCTGCAGCACACGGGCAAGTTCCATATCCTGCGCAGGTTCCACGGTGGCAACCTTACCGACATCATCTCCGATCATCAGAAGGAGTCGGCGCGCCGGACCACCAGCCTGTTCCGCCGCTACTTCTCCCCGCAGAAGGAAACGCAGCTGCGCGACCTCGCCCGTAATGTCGCCTTCGTGAACTGCAGCGGCAGCGGCAACCTGCAGGCCTCGGTTGGCCCCTACCTGCCCGACCGTTTGACTTCGCGCGATGCCTCAGTGAGGTTGCGCGACCCTGAGGCAATCAGCAAGGTCGTCGGCTTTGCCGAAGGCCACGGCGTGCGCAACGAGGTCCACGAGGTGCGTGGCCGCGACGGCAGCATCGTAGAGGCCGTGGTCTGGCTGTTCGACGTGAGCCTGGACCACCTGCAGGCGCTGCGGGCGGCTGCCATTGGCGTCCGGGCGGAGCCGGTGTTGCAGGCGCGCATCGACGGTGCCCAGCCGCGGGTTTCGGTGTTGCGGAACACCCTGGTGGAGCAGGCCGCGGATCTGATGCCGTCCGGGAAGCGGTTCTACTGCTTCGTGGCGGTACCGGGCGGTGGGGACGGTGTGGGGCGGTTCTGGGACATCGGGGCCGAGGGGTATCGGTTGATCGTCGCCGACCGGCGGCCGTACATGGTTGGCGTCAAGGCTTTCGAGACCCTGGCTGAAGCGCTGGAATATGCAGAATCTACCCGTCCTGTCGCCTCCGACATGGAGCCGATGGTGCTGCAGCGTGCAAGCTGAGACGTCCTGAAAAGCTGACAGATGGAATTCAATATCACCCAAGATGCGGCGGAAGGCACGCTGAAGCTGGTGGCCTTGCCGGGCGACTACGACGCCATTCCGGTGGTCAGCGAGGTCGACATTTCGGCTGTACCGCTGAACCAGCATCCGGACCGGCTGGCGGTGGCGCTGTGCCTCTTGTTCGGAAACTCGATCTCCGGGGTATTCAAGATGCCTGGCAATGGCTGTTCGCCGCATGTGGCCTCGGCAATCCAGCGTTTCCTGGAGCCGGTCGCGGTACACGTTTTCCCGGTCAATACGGTGCCGCAGCGGAAGGCGGTTGGCGAACGCGACGGCCAGCTGGATGTTGGAGTGACAGCCAGCCGCGGCGGCGCGGAGAAGTGCGCCTGCGCGATACGCATTGGCAACATGGATCAGCTGGTTGGCTCGATGGCGTCATCGGACGAGATTTCCGTTTCCAGCAATGCCGGCATGCTGACGATCGGCGAGCCCTCGTTGCTCAGGAAGGCGCTGCCGAAGATCGGCGTAGCGGTACTGTTCTGTGAAGACCTGATGATCGGAAGGGTCCTGCTTCCGAAGGAAATGGTGCAGCAGGCTGGCGGGGAGGAGGCGGAGCGGCTGCGCCGCCTGCTCGATTCCTGCGCGTTGTGCTTGGCCTGGACCTGAAATCAATAGCCCGGAATGACCACAATGACTTTCAAGCTGATCTGGCCAACCCGCAGCCGAACCGGTAGCCAGTTCGTCGTCAAGTTGACGCGATCCCTGTTCGGCTCGATGCTGGGCAAGGTGGCGCTGATCAATGGCGCTAGGCGCGACACCACCCAGGACGAGAACACCATCGGCGTCTTCGCCGAGATGCTGGCGCAGGGGCGCGGCACCGAGTACGTCCAGGCCAACGGTATCGCTGCCATGAAGTACGAGGACCCGGGCAAGGACGATTTCGTCCTCGACCTGCTGGAGGCGTATCCCGAAGCCAAGGCGGTGACCAGCTACCGGAAGATCGAAGACGTCATCATCAGCCACCACAGCATCCGCCACTGGGGTCACCGCGAGGCCGACGTCATCTACCAATTCAGCGCATCCCTGCACCTGTACCGTCGCCTGTTCGAGCGCGGACGCCTGTACATGGTGAACGTGGACGATCCGGCGGGCTTCGACCTGGAGCTTTTTGCGAGGTTCATCGGCGCTCCGGTTACCCGTGCTGCCAGGGAGATCGTAACCGGCTGGGAGCCCGTCAACACGCTTTCCTATCAGCAGGAAAAGCACGACGGCGGTCAGCACGGAAGGCACCTGCCGCCGCGAATCGAGCGGCTGCGGGAAATCCATCCGTGGATCGAGGGCATCGAGCGGGAGTACCTGGCGATGTGCAACCGGGTAGGCGGCTAGGCGCCGATGAAGCGAGTCAAGCGCCGCTCGGACCTTGCCTTGTTCGGCGGGTCGCCGGCGTTCGACCCGGCCATCCATGTCGGGCGACCAAATATAGGCGACCGCCAGGCGTTTGACCGCCTGGTCAGGGAGGCGCTTGATCGGCGGTGGCTGACCAATGACGGACCGCTGGTCAGGGAGCTGGAGCGCCGGATCGGCGAACAGCTGGGCGTCGAGCACTGTGTGGCGGTCTGCAACGGGACAATCGGTCTGGAGATCCTCTTCCATGCTCTCGGCTTGGCTGGGGAAGTCCTGGTTCCATCCTACACGTTCATCGCCACCGCCCACGCCCTGCTCAGGTGCGGTATCAAGCCGATCTTCGTCGACATCGACCCGGCGACGCACAACATCGATCCGAAGGCGGCCCGCGCGCGTGCGTCCAGCCGGACGAGTGGAATCGTGGCCGTGCACCTCTGGGGACGGCCGGTGCCAGTGCGCGAGCTGCAGGACCTGGCCGGGGAACTGGGGGTTCCCCTGGTGTTCGACGCCGCGCATGCCTTCGGCTGCACCTTCGAAGGCCGATCGATCGGAAACTTCGGCGCGGCGGAAGTGCTGAGCTTTCACGCCACCAAGTTCTTCAACACCCTCGAGGGTGGGGCCGTGGTCACCAACGACGCAGCGCTTGCGAGGGAGCTGCGCCTGCTAAGGAACTTCGGTTTCTCGGGCTACGACAACACGATGTCGCTGGGCACAAACGGCAAGATGAACGAGGTCTGCGCAGCCATGGGTCTGGTGAACCTGGACGCGCTGCCGGCATTCATCGGCAGGAACCGGCAGATCCACCAGCAGTACGTCGAAGCCTTCGCACAGATTCCCGGCGTCAATGTGCTCCGTTATGACGAAAACGAGCGCAACAACTACCAGTATGTGGTGGTCGAACTGGACGAGCGTTTTCCGGTCGGGCGTGACCGCGTGGTGGAAGCCCTGCACGCCGAGGGCATCCTGGCCCGAAAGTACTTCTGGCCGGGCTGTCACCGCATGATGCCGTACCGGGAGATTTATCCCGGAGAAGGTGCGCATCTCCCGGTGACGGAGGCCGTGTCCGAGCGGGTACTGGTGCTGCCGACTGGTACTTCTCTTCCGGATGGAGCCGTCGGCCTCCAGGCTGATATCTTCAGGGTGCTGTCTGAGTGACGGGCGGGCATTCAGGTAGCGAACACGGAGCGCAATGTGCAGGAACTGGTGATCGTTGGCTGTGGTGGATTCGGGCGCGAGGTCGCCTGGCTTGCGCGTTCGGCGCTTCCCAAAGGCGTACGCCTGTGTTTCGCGGCGGAATCGGCGCACATCGCCCAATACACCATCGACGACCTGCCGGTTCTCAGACTGGAGGAACTCGCTCCAGAGGAGGGGCGTGCAGCGGTCGTCGCCATCGCCGATTGCAACGCCAGGAAGCGCGTTGCCGGTCTGCTGGAGAAGGTCAACGTGCCGGCGTGGACGCTGGTCCATCCCGGTGTCCTCCGTTCCGAGCGTGTTCGTGTCGGCGGCGGCTCAATCATCTGCGCCGGCAGTTTGCTGACCACCAACATTGACATCGGCCGGCACGTACACGTCAACCTGGCCTGCACGATCGGCCACGACGTCGTCATCGGCGACCATTCGACCTTGGCGCCTGGAGTGCGGGTGTCAGGTAACGTGCATGTCGGCACTGGTGTCTACATCGGAACCGGCGCGACGATCATCAACGGCACGGCGCACAAACCGCTGATCATTGGCGACGGCGCGGTGATCGCTGCCAGCGCCTGCGTGACCGACGATGTCGAACCGCAGTCCATGGTCGCGGGTGTGCCGGCGGTGAGGAAGCGTTGAGGTGCCGATGAGCTCGGCGGCGCACCCGGCCGACGGCGGGAGGTTTCTCCACGTCGTACCCGACGACAAATTCATCGATCTCGCCATCGAGTCCTTCGAGCAGGTGGCGCCGGGCGCCCATGCGTATGTTCACTTGGCCTGTCCCACCAGCTTCCGCTACCTGCGTTCAGGCCAGGTCATGCGGCTTGGGCTGCGACAAGCGCTGTCGGCTGATTTCCTGGCGGGGCTGGAGCGTTACACCGCGGTATTCATCCACTACCTGGACGACCGTGCCCGGCTGCTGGTCAACGCCTGTACCCGCAAAGTCAATCTGGTATGGATAGGCTGGGGCGGCGACTACTACCACCTGGCCGGCGAGCGCTGCCAGTTGCTGCTGCCGGAGACACGGAAGCTGGTCGAAGCGACATCGCCGACGGTCAGCGAGGAAGAGCGGAGGGAGCTGGCCCGGTCGGTGCCGGAAGAACCTCCGGAGCGCGACGAAAGCGGGGCGGAGCTCCGAGTGCGGGTTCGCCGCCTGGCCATCGGTCCGGGCGGCCGCGACGAGATCGGCCTCCTCAATCGGTTCCGCCTGTTCGGCCCGGTGCTGCGCCAGGACTACGAGCTGGTACGAACAGCGAACCCCGGCTTCCTTCCCGCCTACGTCCGCTGGAACTATCCGCTCGGGCCGGCTGTGGAGGAGGACGACCAGCTTGCCTCCGGACAATCCATTCTCGTGGGCAACAGCGCCGCGCCGACTAACAACCACCTGGAGACCTTCCGGGAACTGGCAAACTCCTGGGGCGGAAGCCGCCGGATCATCTGCCCGCTCAGTTACGGTGCGGATGCCTATGCCGACGCAGTGGAAGAGGAGGGCAGACGCCTGTTCGGAGATCGCTTCATCGCCCTACGCAGCTTCCTGCCCTTCCACGAGTACATGGCGATCATCCGTCAGTGTTCTGCCGTGGTCATGGGCCATTTCCGCCAGCAGGGCTTCGGCAACATCCTGCACATGCTGAAATTGGGCGCGACGGTGTACCTGCGCGAGCAAAACCCGATCTGCGACTTCCTGCGCGGGCACGGACTGCCGGTGCGCAGGTTCGGTGACGGACGTCCCCTTGCAGAGGCCGTACCGGCCAGCCCCGAACAGGTGGCAGATTGGCGCCGGAAGATCGACGGCCTCTTCGGTCCGACCGCCCATCTCGAGTCGACACGATGCCTGCTCGCGACCGCAGCGCAGTCTCCGCCGCTGTCTGGTGCGGATGCAGGCACGGACGACGAGCTGACGTCGGGTATGGCCGAGGGTGAACTTTGAGACGGAGTGGCTCTTTGTCGGTGTACTGCTCGATTCCGGATGCGCCCGGACTCAGCAAGTTCGACGTGCATTCGATCAATGTGAAGACGCTCACACGGCAGGTGGCCAGGCACGGCAGTTTCGAGGCAAGCCAGAGGGGCGCCTAGGGCTGAGTCAGCGCCCTTCGGATTTCCTGGGTTCGGGGGGCTGTCCTGCTAACGCAGGTGAACGACCAGGGTTCGACACCGCGGGTGGCGGCGTTCTACCAGCGCTTCAAGGAAAACCTCGTGCCGGGAAAGCCGTCCTGGCCGAATACCGGAATTCCCGATAAGCCCGGCATTTCTACCCGGCCGGTTAGCTCGACAGGCGATCGGTTTTCGCGGTCTGCTGCGTCGCCGCAAAGCGGCGCCCTGCCTGGATTCCACACCGGCGGCGACAGCGAAGGGCGGGTTGCCCGCGATGGGCCGCATCTCCGGCCTGTCTGAGACTCCATTGGGTGCCGTATGGCGTCCGTCTGGCCCGCAATTGCGCAAATTGCCGTATTCATAGCCAGGCGGATGGTCCGCCTCACCCTCGAAGCGAACCGGCTAGGGGGCGAACTACAGCCCAAACTTGGGAGTCGGAGGACCTATGAAAATTTCTGGAATCTTGTTGGGTTTAATGTTGCCAGGTCTGTTGATGCTGCCAGTGGCGATGGCTCAGGATGGGGTCACCGTGTCCAACGGCGTGAGCTGCCAACCGTCTTCAGCTAGCGGCATGATCTACACCGTTACCCAGATCCGCAATGAAGCGTCTTCGAATCGTACTGCTTACTGCGTATTGTCGCCGGAGAATGTTGCATCGCCCTCCTATTCGTTGTTCCAGATCGTACTTCGTAACTATGGAACCGTGGATAGGGATGTGACGTGTACGGCAAAGGTTGGGCAGCCTTATGGTGGCGGTTACGTGACCGTCAGCAACGTGGTCACTGTCCCGGCCGGAGGTGAACCGGTGGTCAACCAGTTTAACGACATTGAAAGAAACAACGAGTATGCGGTGCTCGGTTTCAACTGTGTGCTGCCGCCAAAGGTTGCTCTGGATGTGATGGCTGCCTGGGAAGCGGAGCCCGTACCCGAAGCCTGAGCGTTCGGCTGCTACAGGGTTGTTCAAGTCGGGAGGCGGCTGAGGTCGAGAGTCAGAACCTCAGCCGCCGATTGGCCCTCATCATCTGAGGTCATATTCCGTGAACCGCGTAGCGTTGATTGTGTCACTTATATCCTTCGTGTTGGCTGCTCTCGCGTTGAACCGGACGCAAGAGCGGACAGCCTTTGGAGGTGAGGAGCAGCGGGGTGCCGCTATCGACAGCGACCTTGTAGAGCGTCTGCGGGCGCTCGAGGAGAAAGTTGAGAGCCTTGGGATGGATGTCGACAGCGACGACTCCCCCACCCGTCGGGACGCATTCTTGGTGGATGAGGAAGCGAAGCCAGCCGCAAAGCGAAGCCTGCTTCCTGAGGGCATCCCATATGAAGCGGTCGATGCTGAAAACCGTGCGGTTGCCGATGTCATGGAGACAAGGTTCTCGGGGATGCTGCCAGGAACAGCCGGTGACAAGGCCTTGGAAGAAAGCATTGTGTCAGTGATATCGACAGACATTCCCGCTGTGCAGGGGCGCACGCCGGGAGCATACGAAGTGGAGTGTCGGCAAGGGATGTGCCGAGTGGTCGCGCGATTCGGTAGTGAAGGGGCCGCATACGAGTGGGCCGATGTCTTTCTGGCTGGTATCTCCGCAGATCTTCCCAGGTCTCGCATAGTTGCCGTACGAGGAGAGCAGGCGGGGTCGTACGACCTGCTGGTCTATGCGGTACGGCCTGGATACGAGCAGACATTGAATCTACGGAAGGCATCAGGCGCGAGATAGGTCCGGGCTGCTCTTGAGAGGCGGTGCCCGCTCACTGCGCATCGTGGGGATGGGGTGTGGCCGAAAGCACATGCCCAGAAGCCAATACCTGGGGTAAGCTGCCGCCCCTGCCAATCACACTTTCCCGGGCTATGCACCAGATTCAAGCAGATAAGCCTTCATCTCCCCGGAAATCTCCGAAGCTCTACCCCTCCGCCCCCGACGCCCTCCGCGACCTCGTCGCCGACGGCCAGACCTTGGCCGTGGGCGGTTTCGGCCTGTGCGGCATCCCCGAGGCCCTGATCGCCGCCCTGCGCGACTCCGGGGTGAAGGGCCTGACCGTGATCTCCAACAATGCCGGCGTGGACGGTTTCGGCTTGGGCCTGCTGCTGGCCACCCGGCAGATCCGCAAGATGATTTCCAGCTACGTAGGCGAGAACAAGGAGTTCGAGCGCCAGTTCCTGGCCGGCGAGCTGGAGCTGGAGTTCAACCCCCAGGGCACCCTGGCCGAGCGCCTGCGCGCCGGTGGCGCCGGCATCCCCGCCTTCTTCACCCGCACCGGCTATGGCACCGTGGTGGCCGAGGGCAAGGAAACCCGGCAGTTCGACGACGGCCACTGGTACGTGCTGGAGACCGCGCTCAAGG
Source organism: Arenimonas fontis (assembly GCF_008386465.1). Lineage (GTDB taxonomy): Bacteria > Pseudomonadota > Gammaproteobacteria > Xanthomonadales > Xanthomonadaceae > Arenimonas > Arenimonas fontis. The sequence continues at coordinate 248,355 of NZ_VUOD01000003.1, read as the reverse complement.
CCGACCTGTCCCTGGTCAAGGCCTGGAAGGCCGACGAGGCCGGCAACCTGGTCTTCCGCAAGACCGCCCGCAACTTCAACCCGGCCTGCGCCATGGCCGGCAAGGTCTGCGTGGCCGAGGTCGAGGAAGTGGTGCCGGTGGGCGCCATAGATCCCGATCACGTGCACCTGCCCGGCATCTACGTGGACCGCATCGTGCACAACCCCAATCCCGAGAAGCGCATCGAGCAGCGCACCGTGCGCGCAGGAGGCAAGTGATGGCCTGGAACCGTGACCAGATGGCGGCGCGCGCCGCCCGCGAACTGGCCGACGGCATGTACGTCAACCTCGGCATCGGCCTGCCCACCCTGGTGGCCAACCACATTCCCGAGGGCATGGACGTGTGGCTGCAGAGCGAAAACGGTCTGCTCGGCATCGGCCCCTTCCCGACCGAAGACGAGGTGGACGCCGACCTGATCAACGCCGGCAAGCAGACCGTCACCGCCCGCCCGGGCGCCAGCTACTTCGGCAGCCACGACAGCTTCGCCATGATCCGCGGCGGCCACATAGACCTGGCCATCCTCGGCGCCATGGAAGTCACCGACAAGGGCGATCTGGCCAACTGGATGGTGCCGGGCAAGATGGTCAAGGGCATGGGCGGCGCCATGGACCTGGTGGCCGGCGTCAAGCGCGTGGTGGTGCTGATGGAGCACACCACCAAGACCGGCGAGCCCAAGATCCTGCCCAAGTGCACCCTGCCGCTGACCGGCGTCGGCGTAGTCAACCGCATCATCACCGACCTGGCGGTGCTGGACGTCACCGACGATGGCCTGGTGCTGGTGGAACTGGCACCGGCTGTCGGCGAGGACGAGCTCCGGGCGAAAACCGGCGTGCCGTTCCGGCGCGCCTGAGGCGCTGCGCCGACGCGACGGCAACGGCGCTGTCGGGCGCGCCTGATCCGCCACGCGCAACTCCCGGCGCGGACACCGCGCCGGGAGGGTTCTGCTGCCTGCGTTACAATGCGCGGCCACGCCCTGAATCAGGAGAGACCATGCGCCGCATCAGAAAGGCCGTGTTCCCCGTCGCGGGCCTCGGCACCCGCTTCCTTCCCGCCACCAAGACCGTGCCGAAGGAAATGATGCCGATCGTGGACAAGCCGCTGATCCAGTACGCGGTGGACGAGGCCATCGAAGCGGGTTGCGACACCCTGGTCTTCGTCACCAACCGCTACAAGCACGCGGTCGCCGATTACTTCGACAAGGCCTACGAGCTCGAGCAGAAGCTGGAAAAGGCCGGCAAGCGCGAGCAGCTGGAACTGGTGCGCCGGGTGCTGCCGCCGCACGTGCGGGCGGTGTTCGTCACCCAGGCGGAGGCCCTGGGCCTGGGCCACGCGGTGCTGTGCGCCAGGCCCGTGGTCGGCGACGAACCCTTCGCGGTCATGCTGCCCGACGACCTGATCTGGAACCGCGCCGGCGCCGGCGCGCTCAGGCAGATGGCCGACCTGGCCGAACGCACCGGCGGCAGCGTGATCGCTGTCGAGGAGGTGCCGCGCGAACAGACCGGCAGCTACGGGGTGGTGGACGCGCCCGATTTCAGCGGCCGCAGCGGCCGCATCCGTGCCCTGGTGGAAAAGCCGGCCCCGGAGGACGCGCCCAGCACCCTGGCCGTGGTCGGCCGCTACGTGCTGGAGCCGCGCATCTTCGATCTGCTGCAAAACACCCCGCCGGGCAAGGGCGGCGAGATCCAGCTCACCGACGCCATCGCCGCCCTGGCCGCGGAGCGTCAGGTGGACGCCTACCACTTCGAGGGCACCCGCTTCGACTGCGGCAGCCATCTGGGCCTGATCGAGGCCACCATCCGCTTCGCCCTCGACCACGAGAGGCTGAGCGAGAAGGCCCAGGCCGCGATGCTGGCGGCCCTGGAGGAGCTTGGCGTGCGGCCGCACTGAGCCGCCGCTAAGATGGGCCGGGCCGGCGGCGAGCCGGCATCGCTTCAGGGGATCGAATGGATCTGGACACCACCGCGGCCACGCCCTCGGCCGCTCCGCCGACGCTGCAGCCGCCGCCCTTGCCGCCCGGCCCGCCGCCCCTTCCGCCGCTGCCGCAGCCGACCCGGTATCCCCTGCAGTTCACCGGCCGCGCCGGTGAGTTCTTCGGCATCTGGTTCGTCAACCTGGTGCTGAGCGTGCTGACCCTGGGCATCTATTCGGCCTGGGCGAAGGTACGCACCGAGCGCTATTTCTACGGCAACACCTGGCTTGCCGGCGCGCCCTTCGAATACCTGGCCAGCCCGATCGCCATCCTCAAGGGCCGGCTGATCGCCTACGCGGTGGCGATCGCCCTGGGCCTGAGCGCGCATTTCCAGGTCTGGGTGGTTTATCTGCCGCTGATCCTGCTGGTGTTGCTGCTGTTGCCCTGGCTGTTGCAGCGCACGCTGCGCTTCCGGGCCCGGTACTCGGCCTGGCGCGGCCTGCGCTTCCGCTTCGACCACGGCGTGTTCGACGCCTACCTGAACTTCATGTTCCGGCCGGCCCTGCAACTGCCCACGCTGTACCTGCTTGCGCCCTGGGTGCGCCTGCATCAGCACGACTACGTGGTCACCGGCCACCGCTTCGGCGGCCAGCGCTTCGGTTTTCGCGGCGACCTGGGCAGTTATTTCATCCCCTTCCTGATCTGCATCGGTATCGGTTTCGGCGCCTACATCGCCATGATCGTCGCCGCGGGCCTGGGCGCGGTGGCCGCGGCCGCGCTGGCCGGCGGCGAAGGCGGAGACGGGCCCTCCGGCACCGCCCTGGCGATGGTGCTGGTGCCGATCATCGCCATCTATCTGGTGTTCCTGGCCCTGCCGGTGTTCCTGCGCACGCGCTGGACCAACCTGATGTGGGCCAGCAGCTGGCTGGGCGGCCATCGCTTCGAGTGCACGCTGCGTGCCCGCGACGTCATCTGGATCTACTTCAGCAACGGCCTGGCCATCGTCTTCAGCTTGGGCCTGGCCGTGCCCTGGGCGATGGTGCGCATCGCCCGCTACCGGGCCCGGCACTGGGCGCTGCTGGCCGCGGGCGACCTCGACAGCTTCGTGGCCGAAGCCCAGCGCGAGGAGGGCGCCGCCAGCGCCGAGCTGGTGGATGCCCTGGACCTGGACGTGGACCTGAGCCTCTGACGTGGGCGAGGCGCTGCAGGCCATCTGGTACGACGGCCGCGGCAGCCGCGGCCGGCCGGCCCTGCTGAGCTGCCCCGCGCCCGGCCGCCTGCGTCTGGACAGCGAGGGCGAGGTGCTGGAGTTCGCCGCCCGGCAGGCCGAGCTGAGCCCGCGCCTGGGCCGGATGCCGCGTACCCTGCGCCTGCCCGAGGGCAGGGGCCAGTTGCAGCTGGCCGATTCGCCGCTGCTGGATGCCTGGTTGCCCGTGCCCAGCCGGGTCGAGGCCGTCGCCGACTGGCTGGAACGGCGGCGAACGGCCGCGCTGGCGGCGGCGGTGGCGACGGTGGCCGGGGTCGTGTTCTTCTTCCAGGTCGCCCTGCCTTGGATGGCCAACCGCCTGGCACCGGCGATCCCGGCGCCGATCGAGGGGATGATCGGCCGCCAGGCCATGGCCCTGCTCGATCGCACCCACTTCCAGGCCAGCCGGCTGCCGGTGCAGCGGCGCGAGGCCCTGAAGGCGCGTTTCCACGCCCTGGTGGAGGGGCTGCCGCGCGAACGGGACTACCGACTGGCCTTCCGGCGCGCGCCGTCCCTGGGTCCGAATGCCTTCGCCCTGCCGGACGGCCAAGTGGTGTTGACCGACGAACTGGTCGAACTGGCCGGCGACCGGGACGAGCTACTGCTGGCGGTGATGGCGCACGAGGCCGGCCACCACGAGCACCGGCACGGCATGCGCCAGGCCCTGGAGAGCTCGGCCGTGGTGGTGGTGGCGGGCTTCCTGTTCGGCGATCTTTCCGGTGCCGGGTCGCTGTCGGTGTCGGTGCCGGTGCTGTTGCTGGAATCGGGCTATTCCCGCCGCAGCGAATCGGAGGCCGATGCTTTCGCCTTCGGACTGCTGGCGCGCCACGGCGTGTCGCCGGGCGCCTTCGCCGAGGCCATGCGCCGGCTGCAGCAGGCGCACGGCGATCGCGAGCTGGGTCCGCTGACCTGGCTGTCCACCCATCCGGCCGGCAGCGAGCGCATCGAGGCGGCCGAGCGGGCCGCGGAGGACTTCAGGCCGCCGAGGCGATGATATCGGCGATGCGGCGGGCGGCCCTGCCGTCGCCGTAGGGGTTGTGGGCGCGGGCCATGGCGGCGTGGGCCTCGGCATCGTCGAGCAGGCGGCTGGCCTCGGCGACAATGCGCGCCCGGTCGGTGCCGACCAGGCGCACGGTGCCGGCCTCCACCGCTTCCGGCCGTTCGGTGGTTTCGCGCATCACCAGCACCGGTTTTCCCAGCGAGGGCGCTTCCTCCTGGATGCCGCCGGAGTCGGTCAGGATCAGATGCGCGCGCGACATCAGGTAGACGAAGGGCAGGTAGTCCTGGGGCGGGATCAGCAAGGCGTTGTCCACGCCGGCCAGGATCCGGTTCACCGGCTCCTGCACCTGCGGGTTCAGGTGCACGGGGTAGAGCACTTGCACGTCGTCGCGCGAAGCCAGGTCACGCAGTGCCAGGCAGATCTGTTCGAAGCCGTCGCCGAAGTTCTCGCGCCGGTGGCCGGTGACCAGCACCAGGCGTTTGCCGGCGTCCAGGAACGGAAACCGGGCCGCCAGACCGGCCGCCAGCGCCGGATCGGCCTCGATGCGCCCGACCACCGACAGCAGGGCGTCTATGACCGTGTTGCCGGTGACGTGGATGGCCGAATCCGGCAGGCCCTCGGCCAGCAGGTTCCGGCGCGAGCGCTCGGTCGGAGCGAAGTGCAGGCTGGCCAGCGGCGCGGTCAGGCGCCGGTTGGCCTCCTCGGGCCAGGGGGCCTGCAGGTTGCCGGTGCGCAGGCCGGCCTCGACGTGGCCTACCGGCACCTTGGCGTAGAAGGAAGCGAGCGCGGCCGCCAGGGTGGTCGAGGTATCGCCATGCACCAGCACCAGCTCGGGCCGGCGCCGCTGCAAGACCTCCGTCATCCCGGTCAGGATGCGGCCGAACAGGTCGGGCAGGGCCTGGCCCGGCGCCATCAGGTCGAGATCGTCGTCCGGCACCAGGCCGAACAGCTCCAGCACCTGGTCCAGCATCTGCCGGTGCTGGGCGGTGACCGCCACCAGGGTCTCGATGCCCGGGGTGGCGCGCAGGGCCTCCACCACCGGCGCCATCTTGATCGCTTCCGGCCGGGTGCCGAAGACCACCATCACCCGCCTGGCGGCGGGCGCCTCCGCCTGGGTCACAGGGCCTTCTCCAGCTCCGGCAGGATCTGGAACAGGTCGCCGACCAGGCCGTAGTCGGCCACCTCGAAGATCGGCGCCTCCGGGTCCTTGTTGATCGCCACGATGGTGCCGGCGTCCTTGATGCCGGTCAGGTGCTGGATGGCGCCGGAGATGCCCACCGCGATGTACAGCTCGGGAGCGATGATCTTGCCGGTCTGGCCGACCTGCAGCTCGTTGGGCACGTAGCCGGCGTCCACCGCCGCGCGCGAGGCGCCTACGGCGGCGCCCAGCCTGTCGGCCAGCGAGTAGATCAGCTTGAAGTTGTCGGCCGACCCCAGGGCGCGGCCGCCGGACACCACCTTGCCGGCCGATTGCAGGTCGGGGCGGTCGCTCTTGCCCTGCTGCAGGCCCAGGTAACGGGTGTGCGCGGGCAGCGCCACCTCGACGGCGGCGGCCTCGACAGTGGCGTCGCCGCCTTCGCCTGCCGCCGGCCAGGAGGCGGTGCGCACCGTGGCCACCACGGTCATGCCGGCCGGGGCCTCGACGGTGATGATGGCGTTGCCGGCGTAGATCGGCCGCTTGAAGGTGTGTGGGCCCTCGACGGCCATGACGTCGCTGACCTGGGCCAGGCCCAGCAGGGCGGCGACGCAGGGCATCAGGTCCTTGCCGAAGGTGGTGGAGGGGCCCAGCACGTGGCTGTAGTCCTTTGCCAGCGCGGCGACCTGCGGCGCCAGCACCTGGGCGACGGGCTTGGCGTTGGCGGCATTGGCGACGGTCAGCACCTTGGCCACGCCGGCGATCTTCGCGGCCTCGGCGGCGACGGCCTCGGGCGCCTCGGCCAGCACGGCCACGTGGATCTCGCCGCCGATGGCCTGGGCGCAGCTGACGCAGCGGGCGGTGGCGGGGTTGAGCTTGCCGTCGAGATGTTCGGCGACGATCAGGATCCTGCTCATGTCTCGGCTCTCCTTTACACCAGGCCCTTGGCCTTCAGGGCCGAGACCAGCTCGGCGACGTCCTTCACCATCACGCCCTTGCTGCGCTTGGGCGGTGGGGCGTAGGCGGTGGTCTTGAGGTGGTCGCCGGACTCGACGCCCAGGTCGGCGAAGGCGATCGTCTCGATCGGCTTGGACTTGGCCTTCATGATGTCCGGCAGCTTGATGAAGCGCGGCTCGTTCAGGCGCAGGTCGGTGGTAACCACCGCCGGCAGGTCCACCTCCAGGGTCTCCAGGCCGGCGTCCACCTCGCGGGTGACGGTGGCCTTGTCGCCGGCGATCTCCAGCTTGCTGGCGAAGGTGGCCTGCGGACGGCCCCACAGGGTGGCCAGCATCTGCCCGGTCTGGTTGCTGTCGTCGTCGATGGCCTGCTTGCCCAGCAGCACCAGTTGCGGCTGCTCCTTCTCGGCCAGCTTGAGCAGGGCGCGGGCGGCGGTCAGCGGCTGCACGGCCTGGTCGGCGACCACGTGGATGGCGCGGTTGGCGCCCATGGCCAGGCCGTTGCGCAGGTGCGCCTGGCAGTCGGCCGGGCCGATGGTGGCGACCACCACCTCGGTGGCGATGCCCTTGTCGCGCAGGCGCAAGGCTTCCTCGAGGGCGATGTCGTCGAAGGGGTTGGGCGAGAGCTTCACGCCCTCGGTGACCACGCCCGAGCCGTCGGGCTTGACCTGGATGCGGACGTTGTAGTCCACCACCCGCTTGTATCCGACCAGGATCTTCATGGGAGAAATCGCTCCGGAAGGGTGGGCCCCGGGGGTCGGGCGCCCTGTAGAATCGCGCATTCTACCGTATGCCCCGGGGCGGGGCCCTGGACCGGAACCCCCGGGAAACAATGGCTTGGACATGGAACTGGCAGGGCTTGGCTGGCAGGGATGGCTGACCATCGGCGTGGTGCTGGCCACGCTGGGCCTGCTGCTCAGGGAGCGGCTGGGACCCGACCGCGTGCTGGCCGGGGCGGTGGTGGTGCTGGTGGTGACCGGGGTGCTGGAGCCGGCCGAGGCGCTGGCCGGGTTCTGGAACCCCGGCGTGCTGACCGTGGCCCTGCTGTTCGTGCTGGTGGCGGCGCTGCGCACCACCGGCGCGATCCGCTGGCTGGGCGCCTGGGTACTGGGACGGACGGCGCGGGAATTCCCGGCCCGGCTGCGCTTGACCGCGATCGCCTCGGTGCTGAGCGCATTCATCAACAACACGCCGATCGTGGCGACCCTGGCGTCGGCGGTCGAGCACTGGGCCCGTGCCCGCGGGCTGTCGCCGTCCAGGTTCCTGTTGCCGATGAACTACGCCACCGTGCTGGGCGGCATGTGCACCCTGATCGGCACCAGCACCAACCTGATCGTGGCCGGCCTGGTGATCACGTCCGGCATGGCGCCGCTGGGCATGTTCGACCCGCTGCCGGTGGCCTTGCCGGCGGTCGTGGTCGGCCTGGCCTACCTCGCCGTGGCCGGGCGCTGGCTGCTGCCCGAACGCCGCGGCGCCATCGAACAGGCGGCCGCCGAGGCTCGTGAATACGCCGTGGAGATGGTGGTGGAACCGGCAGGCCGGCTGGTGGGCCGGACCGTGGATCAGGCCGGCCTGCGCCATCTGTCCGGTTCCTACCTCGTCGAGCTGGTCCGGGGCCAGGAACTGTTGACGGCGGTCGCGCCTGATACCGCCCTGCGGGCAGGCGACCGTCTCGTGTTCGTCGGCGTCACCAACGCCGTGCGCGAACTGCGGCGGATCGAGGGCCTGCGACCGGCCACCGAGCAACTCTTCAAGCTCGACGGCGCCGAACGCCGCCGCAACCTGGTCGAGCTGGTGCTGAGCCGGTTTTCGCCGGCCGTGGGCAAGAACCTGCGCGAATCGGCCTTCCGCAATCGCTACAACGCGGCGGTCATCGCCGTATCCCGGCATGGCCGCCGTCTGGACCAGAAACCCGGCGACGTGGTGCTGCAAGCCGGCGATACCCTGCTGGCCGAGACGGCGCCGGACTTCATGGCCCGGTTCGGCAACTCTCCGGATTTCCTGCTGGTCAGCCTGGTGGACGGCGAGCGGCCGGTGCAGCCGGGCAAGGCCCTGGCCACGCTGGCGATCCTGGCGGCGATGGTGCTGGCCAATACGGTGTTCGGACTGCCGATCCTGGCCTCGGCCGCGGCGGCGGCGCTGGCGGTGCTGCTGGGCCGCTGCGTCGGCCTGGCCGAGCTGCGCCGCAGCCTGGACCTGCGCCTGATTGCGGTGATCGCCTGTTCCTTCGCCCTGGGCGCGGCCATGGACCGCTCCGGCGCCGCCGCGGCGGTGGCGGCGGAACTGCGCGGGCTGGGTGGTTCCGACCCCTTCCTCACCCTGGTCCTGGTCTACGCGATGGCGGTGCTTTTCACCGAGATGCTGACCAACAACGCGGCCGCGGTGCTGATGTTCCCGATCGGCCTGGCGGCCGCCCGCCAGTTGGGGGTGGACCCGATGCCCTTCGTGATGGCGGTGATGATCGGCGCCTCGGCCGGCTTCATCACGCCCATCGGCTACCAGACCAATCTGATGGTGTACGGCCCCGGCGGCTACCGGTTCCTCGACTACGTGCGTCTGGGCGCGCCACTGTCGTTGCTGGTGGGGGTCACCGTGCTGTGGACGATCCCCCGGTTCTGGCCCTTCTGAGCCGGGCAGCCCCTATAATCCTGCGCTTGCCGCCAAGCCCAAGACGATGAGTTCCCAAGTCCGCCTGAGCCATCTCGACCGCCTCGAGGCCGAAAGCATCCATATCCTGCGCGAGGTCGCCGCGGAGTTCCGCAACCCGGTGATGCTGTATTCGGTGGGCAAGGACAGCTCGGTGCTGCTGCACCTGCTGGTCAAGGCCTTCGCGCCGGCGCGGCCGCCCATCCCGCTGCTGCACGTGGACACCGGTTGGAAGTTCCGCGAGATGATCGCCTTCCGCGACCGCCGCGCCGCGGAAACAGGGGTCGAACTGCGCACCTGGACCAACCCGGAAGGCCTGGCCCAGGGCATCAATCCGATCACCCACGGCGCCACCGTGCACACCGACGTGATGAAGACCCAGGCGCTGAAGCAGGCGCTGGACCACTGGGGTTTCGACGCCGCCATCGGCGGCGCCCGCCGCGACGAGGAGAAGTCGCGGGCCAAGGAGCGCATCTTCAGCTTCCGCACCGCCCAGCACCGCTGGGACCCGAAGAACCAGCGTCCGGAGCTGTGGAACCTGTACAACACGCGTATCCACAAGGGCGAGAGCGTGCGTGTGTTTCCGCTCTCGAACTGGACCGAGCTGGACGTCTGGCTGTACATCTTCCGCGAGAACATCCCGGTGCCCTCGCTGTACTTCGCCCGGGAGCGGCCGGTGGTGGAGCGCGACGGTGCCCTGATCATGGTGGACGACGGGCGCCTGCCGCTGCGCCCCGGCGAGCAGCCGGCCCTGCGCAAGGTCCGGTTCCGCACCCTGGGCTGCTATCCCCTGACCGGCGCCATCGAATCCGCGGCCGACACCCTGGAGGCGATCATCGCCGAGATGCTGGTGGCCACCACCTCGGAACGCCAGGGACGGGTGATAGACCACGATCCCTCCGCTTCCATGGAGAAGAAGAAGCAGGAGGGCTACTTCTGATGGACGCGCGCAACCACGCCGAGGCCGTCGCCGCCTACCTGCACCAGCACGAGACCAAGGGTCTGCTGCGTTTCATCACCTGCGGCAGCGTGGACGACGGCAAGAGCACCCTGATCGGCCGCCTGCTGCACGACAGCAAGCGCCTTTTCGACGACCAGCTGGCGGCGCTGGAGGCGGACAGCAAGCGCCACGGCACCCAGAACGGCGAGCTCGACTTCGCCCTGCTGGTGGACGGCCTGGCGGCGGAGCGCGAACAGGGCATCACCATAGACGTCGCCTACCGCTTCTTCAGCACCGAACGGCGCAAGTTCATCGTCGCCGACTGCCCCGGTCACGAGCAGTACACCCGCAACATGGCCACCGGCGCGTCAACCGCCGAGCTGGCGGTGGTGCTGGTGGACGCGCGCAAGGGCTTGCTGACCCAGACCCGCCGGCACAGCTACATCGCTTCGCTGCTGGGCATCCGGCACGTGCTGCTGGCGGTGAACAAGATGGACCTGGTCGGTTACGACCGGGCCGTGTTCGAGAGCATCGCCGGCGCCTACGCCGAACTGGCCAGCCAGCTCGGCATCGCCCACGTGCAGGCCATACCGCTGTCGGCGCTCAAGGGCGACAACATGCTGGAGCGCTCGCCCGCGATGCCCTGGTACCAGGGTCCGACCCTGCTCGAGCACCTGGAAACGGTGGATGTATCGGCCGGCCAGGATCGGCGCGCCTTGCGCATGCCGGTGCAGTGGGTGTGCCGGCCGAACCAGGATTTCCGCGGCTTCGCGGGCACGCTTGCCGCCGGCGAGGTGAGGCCCGGCGACGAGGTGGTGGTGCTGCCCTCGGGCCGGCGTTCGCGGGTGGCGCGCATCGTCACCGCCGAGGGCGAGCTGGACCGCGCCGCCCGCGGCCAGGCGGTGATGCTGACCCTGGCCGACGAAGTGGACGTGAGCCGCGGCGACGTGATCGCCGCCGCCGGCGATCCGCCCCAGGTGGCCGACCAGTTCGCCGCCCACCTGCTGTGGATGGGCGAGGCGCAGCTGCTGCCGGGCCGGCCTTACTGGCTGCGCATCGGCACCCGCACCGTCGGCGCCCAGGTCACCGAGATCAAGCACAAGGTGGACGTGAACACCCAGGCGCACCTGGCGGCCAAGCACCTGGACCTGAACGAGGTGGCCTGGTGCAACCTCAGCCTGGACCAGCCGGTGGCCTTCGAGCCCTATGCCGACAGCCGCGAACTGGGCGCCTTCATCCTGATCGACCGGCAAAGCCACGGTACGGTCGGCGCCGGAACGCTCGAGTTCGCCCTGCGCCGCTCCGCCAACATCCACTGGCAGCACCTGGACGTGGATCGCACGGCCCGTGCCCGCATCAAGGGCCAGCTGCCGCGCTGCCTGTGGTTCACCGGCCTGTCCGGCGCCGGCAAGTCCACCATCGCCAACCTGGTGGACAAGCGCCTGCACGCGCTGGGTTACCACACCTTCGTGCTGGACGGCGACAACGTGCGCCACGGACTGAACAAGGACCTGGGCTTCACCGACGAGGACCGGGTAGAGAACATCCGCCGCGTGGCCGAGGTGGCGAAGTTGATGGCCGACGCCGGCCTGATCGTGCTGGTCAGCTTCATTTCGCCGTTCCGGGCCGAGCGGCGGATGGCGCGCGAACTGTTCCCCGAGGGCGAGTTCCTCGAGGTCTACGTGGACACGCCGCTGGCGCTGGCCGAGCAGCGCGACGTCAAGGGTCTGTACGCCAAGGCGCGCGCCGGCAAGATCAGGAATTTCACCGGCATAGACTCGCCCTACGAAGTGCCGGAGGCGCCGGAGATCCACCTGCGCACCGCCGAGGCCGGGCCCGAGCAGCTGGCCGACCAGCTGGTCGAGCGCCTGCTGCGTGACCTGCGCTGAGGCGGTTCAGGGCAGGCCAGCCAGCCAATCGTCGTCGCTGCCTTCGCCGATGCCTTCGAACAGGAAGGTGCTGAGGTAGCGTTCGCCGGTGTCCGGCAGCATGGTCAGGATCACCGAGCCCTCGGGCGCATCCCTGGCCACCTCCAGGGCGGCGGCGGCGGTAGCGCCGGCGCTGATGCCGACGAACAGGCCCTCCTCGGCAGCCAGCCGGCGGGCGGTGTCGCGCGCCAGCACGTCGTCCACCGGGATGATGCGGTCGGCGACGCTGCGGTCGAGCACGGCGGGCACGAAGTCCGGGGTCCAGCCCTGGATCCTGTGCGGCTGCCATTCCTTGCCCTGCAGCAGGGAGGCGCCGGCCGGTTCGCAGGTCACCACCTCCAGATCGGGTCGCGCCGCCTTGAGCATCTGGCCGGCGCCGGTGAGCGTGCCGCCGGTGCCCCAGCCGGTGACGAAGACGTCCAGGCGACGGCCGGCGAAATCGCGCAGGATCTCCGGGCCGGTGGTGGAGCGGTGGTAGGCCGGATTGGCCGGGTTCTCGAACTGGCGGGCCAGGAACCAGCCATTCTTCTCCGCCAGCTCCTGCGCCTTGCGCACCATGCCGCTGCCGCGTTCGGCGGCCGGAGTCAGGATCACCTTGGCGCCGTACACCTTCATCAGCTTGCGCCGCTCGACCGAGAAGGTTTCGCTCATCACCGCCACGAAGGGATAGCCGCGGGCGGCGCAGACCATGGCCAGGGCGATGCCGGTATTGCCCGAGGTGGCCTCGACCACGGTCTGGCCCGGCTTGAGCAGGCCGCGCTGCTCGGCGTCCAGGATGATGGCCAGGGCCAGGCGGTCCTTGACCGAGCCGGCCGGATTGAAAGCCTCGACCTTGGCGTACATCCTCACGTGCGCCGGCGCGAGCCGGTGCAGGCGGACGATGGGCGTATTGCCGACGGTGTCCAGGATGCTGTCGTACAGGGCCATGGGCGTCGCCTCGCGGGGAAAGGCCCTCCATGACGCGCCCGGAGCCGGGCTTGCGTCAAGTTTTCCGACTGCAACGCTGAAGTGCCACTGTCGCCCGGGGGGTTCGGCCGCGGCTTGATGTGGATGCTCGCGGCCGGGTTTTCCGGTCGGCGGCCGTTGCCTCGTTGCAGACGGTCCGCGGCGGCTCCGGGGGTCTGTTCCCCTCGCCGGTGGCAAGGGGGAGGCCCGTCAGGCGAGGCGGCGGAGGAGGGCGGCGGCAAGCCGATCGGCGCTGCCCGGCGCCTGGGAGAGGAACAGCGACGGCTCGGTGAGCTCGAGTTCGAGCAGGCGCGGGCCGCCGGGGGAGGGCAGCAAGTCCACCCGCGCGTACGGCAGCGGGCCGAAAGAGAGCGCCGCGAGGGTCCGCTCCGCCGCCGCCAACTCCTGCGGCGAGGGCTGGCGCGGCTGGATGCTTTCGGGCTTGAAAAGGGCGGAGGTCGGGGCTTCGCCGCGCTGCAGCAGGGGTGCCTTGCGGATGGCGTGGCTGAACTGGCCCTCGAAGAAGATCAGCGCCGTTTCACCGTGCGTGTCCACCTCCGCCAGGTAGGGCTGCACCAGCACGTGCCGGCCGGCGTCCAGCAGGCCGCGCGCGTGTTCGACCGCCTCGGCGCGGTCGGCGCGCAGGAAGCGGCGGGCATCGCGCGAACCGGCGCCGACGCAGGGCTTGACCACGAACTCGGCCAGGTCCGGGAAGGCGTCGGGCGCGTCGCCCGGGGCCAGGAAGTGGCTCTCGACCACCGCCACGCCGCGCGCCGCCAGGTCGGCCAGGTAGCGCTTGTCGGTGTTCCAGCGCACCACTTCCGGCGGGTTCCACAGCCGGCCGTCGAGTTCGATGCGCTCGCACCAGGCCAGGAACTCCGGCAGGCAGCCGATGTAGTTCCAGGTCGAACGCAGCAGCACCGCGTCGAAGCGGCGCCAGCTCACCGTCGGGTCGTCCCAGGCCAGGGCCTCGGCCTCCAGGCCGGCGGCCCGGCAGGCGTCGAGCAGCGGCGGCAGGTCCTCGTCCAGGGCGAAGGCGGCCACCGCGGTGGCGAGGGCGATCTTCACGGCGTACTGCTCAGAGGTTCTGGTAGTTGGGACCGGAACCGCCTTCCGGCGTCACCCAGTTGATGATCTGGTAGGGATCCTTGATGTCGCAGGTCTTGCAGTGCACGCAGTTGGCGGCGTTGATCTGCAGGCGCTTGCCGGCCGCGTCCTGGACGATCTCGTAGACGCCGGCCGGGCAGAAGCGGGTGCAGGGGTTGCCGTATTCCTCGGCGCAGCGGGTGACGCAGATGTTGGTGTCGGCCACCTGCAGGTGCACCGGCTGGTCCTCGTCGTGCTCGGTGGCGGCGAAGTAGACGCCGGCCAGGCGGTCGCGCGGCGGCAGCGTGCGCTCGACGTAGTCGCGCCTGACCTGCTCGGCCTCGGCCAGCTTCTGCAGCGAGTTCCAGTCCGGCTTGCAGCGCCAGGTCCAGGGCGAGAAACCGGCGGTAACGGTTTCCCAGGCCGAGTTGAGCAGGCCGAACCACAGGCCCTTCTTGAAGCCGGGCTTGATGTTGCGGACCTTCTTCAGCTCGCGCATGGCGGCGCTGGCGCGCAGCCTGGCGTCGAAGCCGGCCGGCGAGGGCGCTTCCTGTCCGGCCAGGTGTTCGGCGGCGAGCATGCCGCTGCGGATAGCCTGGTGGGTACCCTTGATCTTGGGCACGTTGAGCAGGCCGGCGGCGTCGCCGATCAGCAGGGCGCCGGGCATTTCCACCTTGGGCAGGCTCTGCCAGCCGCCGGTGACGATGGCGCGGGCGCCGGCGCTGAGGATGCTGCCGCCCTCGAGCAGCGGCTTCACCGTCGGGTGGTGCTTCCACTGCTGGAAGGCCTCGTAGGGCTGGTAGTTCGGGTCGCGGTAGTCCAGGCCCGAGACGTAGCCGATGGCAACGCGGTCGCCGTCCAGGTGGTAGAGGAAGCTGCCGCCGTAGGTCCTGCTGTCGGCCGGCCAGCCCATGCTGTGGACGATCTTGCCGGGCGTGACCCGGCCCGGCGGCAGTTGCCAGAGTTCCTTGATGCCGATCGAGTAGTTCTGCGGGTCGGACTCGGCATCCAGGCCGAACTTGCGCACCAGCTGCTTGGTGAGGTGGCCGCGGGCGCCCTCGGCCAGCACGGTCACCCGGGCGCGGATGTCGATGCCCTGGGTGTAGCCGGGCTTGTGGCTGCCGTCGCGGGCCACGCCCATGTCGCCGATGCGCACGCCGGCGACGGCGCCCTTGTCGTCGAACAGCGGCTCGGCGGCGGCGAAGCCGGGGTAGATCTCCACGCCCAGGGCCTCGGCCTGTGGTGCCAGCCAGGCGCAGAGCGCGCCCAGGCTGACGATGAAGTTGCCGTGGTTGCTCATCTGCGGCGGCACGATCGGGAAGCGGAAGCCGCCGGTCTTGGTCAGGAACCAGAACTCGTCTTCCCTGGCCGGCACGCAGACCGGTGGCGGGTTGTCGCGCCAGCCCGGCAGCAGGGCATCCAGCGGACCGGGCTCGATGACGGCGCCGGACAGGATGTGGGCGCCCACGGTCGAGGCCTTTTCGATGACGCAGACCGACAGCTCGGGTTTGAGCTGCTTGAGGCGGATCGCGAACGCCAGGCCCGCCGGGCCGGCGCCCACGGTTACGACGTCGTACTCCATTACGTCACGCTCGGTCATGGCGGCGGGCTCCGTACGCTGAGGTGCGGATTGTCCCCGGTTTGCCCGGGACGGGGCAATCCAGCACACTCGGCGCGATACAGAAGGAAGCCCGCATGTCCGCCAGCCCCGACGAACTGCGCCAGGCCCCGCTTTACCTCGTGCTGCACGCGCTGGCCCGCGGCGAGGTCAGCAGCGAGGCCCTGACTGGCGCCTGCCTGGCGGCGATCGCTCGCGAAAACAGCCGTCTCAACGCCTGGACCTGGGTGGACGATGCCGCCGCCCTGGCCGCTGCCCGCGCCAGCGATCAGCGTCGGGCCGAGGGCAAGCCGCTGGGCCGGCTGGACGGCGTGCCGGTGGCCATCACCGACGCTTTCGACGTGGCCGGCATGCCGACCGGCCTCGGCCTGCCCGGACATCCCGGCCTGGCGGCGGAGGACGCGCATGTGGTCCGGCGCCTGCGCGGGGCCGGCGCGGTGTTCCTGGGCAAGACCAATCTGGACGAGGCGGCGTTCGGTACGGTCGGGCGCAATCCGCATTTCGGCGATGTCGGCAACCCGCGCTATCCGGGCCGGGCGGCCGGCGGGGCCTCGGGCGGTTCGGCGGCGGCGCTGGCGGCCGGTCATTGCGCGGTGGCGCTGGGCGTGGACACCCTGGGCGCCTCGCGCATCCCGGCGGCGTTCTGCGGGCTGGTGGGGCACAAGCCGACCCTGGGCGAGCTGAGCACCCGCGGCATGGCCGCCGGCCTGCGCCGGCTGGATTGCCCGGGCCTGATGGCGCGCGCCGTGCAGGACATCGGCCTGGTGCTGCCGGTGCTGGCCGGTTACGACGCCGGTGACCCGCGTTCGCGCAAGCGGCGGGTGCCGATGGCGACGCCGGACTGGGTGCCCGGCGAGTTGAAGGCCGGGGTGGTGTCCGATCTGGCCCAGCTGGGCGTGGATCCGGTGGTGACCGAGGCCTTCAGCTTGCTGATGGCGAGGGTGGCACCGGTGTTCGGCAGCGCCTTGCCGGTGGCCCTGGACGTGGCGCCGCTGGAAATCGCCGCGACCCGGCGGGCGGCGCTGTTGCTGATGGAGGCGGAGATCCTGGCGGCGCACGAGGCCCGCCTGGCCGGCGCCTCGCCGCGGCTGCGCGGCCTGCTGGAATTCGCCACCCGCAAGTCGGCGGCCGATGCGGCGCGAGCGCATCGTCGCCTGGATACCTATGTGGTGCAGGTCCGCCGCCTGTTCGAACAGTTCGACGTGCTGCTGCTGCCGACGGTGGCCGCGCCGCCGCCGGCCTTTGGCGCCGAGGAGCCGGCCAACTTGGCCGATCTGCCGGCCTTGGCCTCGCTGTCGGGCTGCCCGGCGCTCAGCCTGCCCTTGTCCGGCGGCCAGGGCCTGCAGCTGGTCGGCGCTCCCGGCAGCGATCTGCGCCTGCTGCAGCTCGGTCAGATCATCGCCTCCGTCGCCGACGCCGAATTGCTGATCTGACCCTTTGATCTGACCCTTTGTTCTGACCCCGGTGCCGCGGTGCCGACCGCTTGTCCCGTGCCGATGCTTCCTGCGCGCTTCGAACGCCTTCCCTTGCCCGATGGGCGACTGCACTTCGTGGCCGGGTGGCTGGGGGCTGAAGAGGCGGACGCGCTGTTCGAAGGGCTAAGCGCCCAGGTGCCCTGGGAGGTGCACCGGATCCGCCTCTTCGGCCGCGAGGTGGAGTCGCCGCGGCTGAGCTGCTGGATCGGCGATTCCGGCGCCAGCTATGTGTACTCGCGTACCCGCTTCGAACCGCGCCCCTGGCTGCCGGCGCTGCAGGAACTGCGCCTGCGTCTGGAGCGCGAGACCGGCGCACGTTTCAACAGCGTGCTGGCCAACCTTTACCGCGACGGCGCCGACGCCATGGGCTGGCACGCCGACGACGAGCCCGAGCTGGGGGCTCGCCCGGTGATCGCCTCGGTCAGCTTGGGCGCGACCCGCCGTTTCCTGCTGCGGCACCGGCGCGAGCGCGGGCGGCGACTGGCGCTGGAACTGCCGCACGGCAGCCTGCTGCTGATGTCCGGCGACACCCAGGCCAACTGGCAACACGCGCTTGCGCGAACCGTCCGCCCGGTAGGGCCGCGCATCAACCTGACCTTTCGCTGGATCCGCGGCACCGCCGCGCCGGCGTAAGCCGCGCGAGCGAGGCTCGAGGCACCGCTCCGATCCCGGGGCTTCGCCCCAGACTCCACTGCCCCTTGATCCGCCCTTTTACTCTGGATCCGACCTGGGGAAGCTCTGAACCATCCACTGAGCCCTGGTGATTCGGCGGCCAGCAGGCGCGCACTCCAGCAGGCGCAGGCCGCAGCCACGGGGCAGCGAAGCCATCAGCCACTCGCGGTCCGCACCCGCTTGCCGCCCAGCACCCGCGGATGGCATCCGCGATGCCCCTGGATGAATCGTCTCATCCAGCCGACATACGCCATCTCGGTGCGCAGGCTGTAGTGTCTGGCGCGCAACTTGCCGCGAACGGCCTCCGACAAACCACGCGGCGGCGGCGCGCCGGGGGCCGGCGCCGCACCGCCGTCCGCCCAGTACCGCCGCTATGCCGCCGCCTGCCGTTCATACCGGCAAAGCCTGCGCCGGCTGCCACGCTCGCCGCATCGGCCAAGGCATTGATCGGACGTGAGAATTCGCCTCGCCGGCCGGTTGCGGCAGGGGCGCGGAGTTGGTTTATCCTCGCTTACAGACCACTACTGGTAGTTAGCGCTCAAAGATCATGTCTTTCCACCACGTCATTGCCAAAGTAGGTGCTGAAGACGAGCTGCGAGCCCTCTTCACCGATCTCAGCGCGGATGAGCTGAAAGAGCGCTTCATCCGACCGTATGAGATGGGCCGAGCATTCTTTTCTGGCAATGATCTGATCTTCCCGGCCAATCTTCGATCTGTCCAGATCATCCGGACAGATCGTCCAAGCAAGGTGGAGCGAGATGAGATCAACCGTATGGACAGGGAGAGCATTGACCGCCTCAATGACTCACGTTCAGGCGTGTACTTCATCAGTCTTGGCCGCGGCTATGAGCCACAGGATATTGCGGAGGTAGGCCTTGATGTCACACAAGACCTAATCAAAGGCCCTCCTGGGTTCAGGGCTGGCAAGTGGGAGCCGTCGAAGAAGGCTCTGGCTTGGATAGGCGGCATAGTTGCCACCATAGTTGCAACAGGCGTTGTTAAGTGGCTCGACTTGGATTGAGCGCTAGCAATTCATGTATGGACTCCCCCCGCGTGGCGACGCGGGGGTCCATTTCATCATTCAAGCCGACGCCTTCGGCGCGGCTTAACTCGGGTGTTATACCGCCAGCCAACAGACGGGGTCTTTGAGACGACGATGAAAACCTTAGTTTTGGCAGCAGCGGGAGTGATCGCGGTGATCGGTACGGCGGTTGTGACGAAGCAGGAATCGGTGCAAGCCGACCGGAACCTCCTCCGCGTCGTTCAGATCGACGAAATGTCTACTGCCCGGGCGGCTCATCAAGCGGTATTGCTCGGGTCTGGTGAGGTACTGATTACCGGAGGCTGCTCCGGTGGTTGCGATACCAATCTACGATCGACCGAACTATACGAGCCAAGTACGCGGGTGTTTCGACCCGCTGCTGCAATGGCGACAGCTCGGAGCAGCCATGTAGCCGTTCCGCTCACTGACGGACGTGTGCTGGTAGCTGGCGGATGGTCGGAAAGGAGGGCAACCCGTAGCGCGGAAATCTATGACCCGGGATCCAATCGTTTTGTCGCTGCGGGTGGCCTGACTGTCGAGCGCGCAGCTCCCACGGCCTCTCGGCTACCTGACGGCCGCGTATTGATAGCAGGGGGGCAGACTTCGGAATTCGAACCGTTGGCATCCGCAGAGCTGTTTGACCCGAGTTCTTCCAGTTTTTCGTCAACGGCATCTATGAGTGTGCCGCGAGTCGGTCATGCTGCCGTTTCCCTAGCAGATGGAAGGGTCTTGATCACCGGCGGCCGGATTGCTCGTCGCGGTGAAATCCTGTACTCGGCTGAGATTTTTGATCCGTCCACCAACCAGTTCCAGCCGACTGGCGACATGTCCTCACCGCGCCACAAGCATGCAGCGGCACTACTGCCGGATGGTCGCGTGCTTGTGGTTGGAGGATCCGATGTTCGCGACCAACGCGGTCGCTATCGGAGTAGTGAGATCTACGACCCAGCGACAGGAGAATTTACGGATGGCCCGGATATGAGCTGGCCGCGCTTCAAGCTACCTCACGCCGTCGCGGTGCTTCCATCCGGCGCTGTCCTCGTGGCCGGAGGGGCCGCCAGATTGGAACTCTATGCTCCTGGCAGCCAAACCTTCGTACCTGTAGAAGGCGAATTGAGCGGGCCGCGAGAGTTTGCAACGGCCAGCCTGCTGCCCAGTGGAGAAGTCCTTGTGCTTGGCGGCTACGACGAGCAAATCCGAGTCTCGGCGTCATCATGGCTCGTGCGCGTGCCATGAAACGGTATAACTGTGCGTTCAAGCGGACCGCGGGCGTAAGCTTCCCCGTCAAGCACACCACGCAAAAGTAGAACTTTCCTCGTATTGCTGGCCGACCTCGGCAGGCGTGAGATCGCGGCCGTGTGTGGGTGTTCGTCCGCCACATCGAGCCCTGCCTGGCCGGCATCCTGGCCCCAGTGCCGCTGGCCGCTGGGAACCAGGGAAGACCCCTTACTCTGAGCCCGGGTTGCCTTGGACGAGGGTCCAGGCGATCAGGTCGGCGGCGAGCGCTGACATGGCCTGGCCGAAGGCGGGGGCGATGTCCACGACTTTCGGGGAGGCTGGTACCACTTCCCGGCGGAAACGCTGGCTGGCGACGCGGCCGGCGTTGCGCTGGATCAGCCTGGCCTGCACGTCCACCACCACCGTCGGCCGGCCGTCGGCGTAGACGGTTTCGAAATGACGGATCTCCGTCAGCAGCAGGACATCGCCGCGGCCGCTGCTGCCCAGGCGCATCACCGAACGGAAGCGGCCGCTGTCCTCGAAGGCCTGCACCAGCGCGGTTTGCAACATTTCCGGCGCCGTGTCGGCCCAGCGCGCGCCCTTGTAGGCCTGTACCTGGTAGGGCGTCGGCCGCACCGCGATGCGGGTCGAGTCGATCGTCTGGCTGGCCATCGGTGTGCCGATCGCCACCGACCAGTCCACCGACGGCCAGGCCGGATCGGCCTGCACCGGCGCCATCGGCGAGTACACCTGCACGACGGTCTTGGGCCCGCCCAGGCCCAGGCAGCCGGTCAGCAGCATGGCGAGGGCGAAGGCGCAGAGGCGGCGGATCATGGTTCGAACTCCTCGGGCTGTTCCTTGCCGAGCAGGTAGCCGGCAGGGTTGTTCTCCAGACGTTCCACCAGCTCGTCCAGCTCGCGGATCAGGCCGCGCAACTGGCGCATGGTCGGGCCGACCTGGCTCAGGCCATCCTGGCTGAACTGGGCGATGGCCTCGCGGTTCTCGCCGAGAATGACGGCGGCGCTGCCGCTGGCCGACTCGAGTTGGTTCAGGGTGCGGTCGAGGCGGGCGACCAGGCCGGGCAGCTCCTGCACCAGGCCCTCGTCGATACCGGTGACGGCCCGGTCGGCGCGGGCCAGGGTCTGGTCCAGCCGTTCGGCAGCACTGCGGGCGTTGCGCAGCAGTGCGGCGATTTCCTCGCGTTCTTCCGCGATGGCGCCGGTCACCTGATCCAGCTGCTCCAGGGTGCGGGTCACGCGTTCGACATTGGCGTCGCTGAGCAACCGGTTCACCCGGTCGACGATTTCGCTTGCGGTGGCGGCGATGTTCTGCAGGGCCGAAGGCTCGCTCTGGATACGCGGCACTTCGCGGCCGCGACCGCCTTCCAGCAGCGGCGCGCCGGGGCTGCCGCCGGTGAGCTGGATCACGGCGACGCCGGTCAGGCCGGTCAGGGTCAGCTTGGCCCGGGTGTCGGTGCGCACGGGCGTGTCGGCATGCAACCGCACCCGGGCGATCACCTTGCGCGGATCGTCCCGGTCCAGCCGCAGCTCGCGCACGGCGCCGACGCTGATGCCGCTGTACAGCACCTGGCTGCCGACGCTCAGGCCGGTCACCGCTTCCTCGAATACGACTTCGTATTCGCCGTAGGCGCGTTCGCTGGTGTATTTCGCCGCCCACAGCGCGAACAGCACGGCGCCCAGGCACACCGCCAGGGTGAAGGCACCGATCAGTACGTGGTTTGCGCGGGTTTCCATGGCTCAAGCCTCCTGGGCCCTTGCGGCCTGCGCGGCGCGGCCGCGCGGCCCGTGGAAATAATCCTGCACCCAGGGATGGTCGAAACGTTCGACCTCCGCCAGCGGGGCGGCGACCAGCACCCGGCGGTCGGCGAGCACGGCCACGCGATCGCAGATGGCGTACAGGGTGTCGAGGTCGTGGGTGATCAGGAAGACGGTCAGGCCGAGCGCGCGCTGCAGCGACTTGATCAGCCCGTCGAAGGCGGCGGCGCCGATCGGGTCGAGGCCGGCAGTGGGCTCGTCCAGGAACAGCAGGGCCGGGTCCAGGGCCAGGGCGCGGGCGATGCCGGCGCGCTTGCGCATGCCGCCGGACAGTTGCGAAGGCAGCTTGGCGCCGGCGTCCTCGGGCAGGCCGGCCATGCGGATCTTCAGCATGGCCAGGTCGTGCACCATGTCGGCCGGCAGTTGCGGATAGTGTTCCTTCAGCGGCACCGCCACGTTCTCGGCCACGGTCAGCGAGGAGAACAGGGCGCCGCCCTGAAACAGCACGCCGGTGTTGCGCTCGATCAGGCCCGACTCGCGCGCCTGCCAGGACAAGGCATCCACGCCCAACACCTCGATGCTGCCGGCCTGGGGCGGCCGCAGGCCCAGGATGGCGCGCATCAACACCGACTTGCCGGTGCCGGACCCGCCGACCACGCCCAGGATCTCGCCGCGGCGCACGTCCAGGTCGAGGTTCTCGTGCACCACCTGGCTGCCGAAGCTGTTGCGCAGGCCGCGCACGCGGATGGCCAAGTCCGGTTCGGCGCTCACCAGTCCATCTCCATGAAGAACATGGCGGCGAAGGCGTCGATCAGGATCACCAGCGAGATGGTCTGCACGACGCTGGAGGTGGTGCGCTCGCCCACCGACTGGGCCGTGCCCTGTACCTGGAAGCCTTCCAGGCAGCCGATCAGGGCGATCACCATGGCAAAGATCGGCGCCTTGGACAGGCCGACCCAGAAATGCCGGATCTCGATGGTTTCATGCAGCCGGGTCAGGAACATCTCCGGTGTGAAGCCCAGGCTGGCCACGCTCACCGCCATGCCGCCTGCGATGCCGGCGATCATCGCCAGGAAGGTCAGCAGCGGTAGCATCACCAGCAGGGCGAACAGGCGCGGCAGCACCAGTAGTTCGACCGGATCCAGGCCGAGGGTGCGGATGGCGTCTATCTCCTCGCCGCTCTGCATGGCGCCGATCTGGGCGGTGAAGGCGCTGGCGGTGCGGCCGGCCAGCAGGATGGCGGTCAGCAGCACGGCGAACTCGCGCAGGAAGGCGATGCCGACCAGTTCGACCACGAAGATCTCGGCGCCGAAGTCGCGCAACACGCTGGCGCCCAGGAACGCGATCACCGCGCCGACCATGAAGCTCAGCAGCAGCACCAGCGGCACCGCGTCCAGGCCGACCTGCTCCATGTGGTGCACGGTCGGGGTCAGGCGGAAGCGGGCCGGGCGCAGCAGCACGCCCAGGCCGGTTTTCAGGCTCAGGCCGAGAAAGCCGACCAGGGCCAGCACCTCGCGGGTGACGTCGTCCACGGCATGGCCCATGCGTGCCAGCATCTCGCGCACGCCGTAATCCTTGCGCCGGCGCCGCGGCGGCGCCTCGCAGAGGTCGCGCACGGCGGCGGTCAGGGCCTGGAACTCGGGCCGGACTTCGACCGTGGACAGGCCCAGCCCGGCTTTCACCGCGTAGCGCGACAGCATCATGGCGCCGGCGGAATCCAGCCGGGTGATGTCGCGACCATCGATGTCCTGGGCACGCCGCGGCGCCGATTCCACCAGTGCCAGCATCTCGGCGGCATGCGCCAGGGTCCACTCGCCCCGCGCGCGCAGGATGCCCGGGTGGCTTTCGCTGGGTTCGATGCTGGGCGTCTGGCTCATCGCTTCCGCGGATGCTAGGCCGGGGCTCAGGATAGCCGGTTTTCGTGCCATGCTTGCCCGCCATGGACGACGCCGCCAGCCACTCCCGGGCGAGTTTCGAGGCCCGCACCGGCTTCCTGGCCGAACTGGCCTCGCGCCTGCACGCCTACGGCACCACCGCGCAGCGCCTGGAGGCGGCGGTGGAGGGCGTGGCGGCACGGCTGGGCATAGACTGCGAAATCTGGGCCAACCCTACCGGCATCATCCTGAGCTTCGCCGACCCGGTGCGCGGGGCCGACAACGGCATTACCCGGGTGCTGCGCTTGCCGCCGGGCGAACAGGACCTGAGCCGGCTGGCGGCCACCGATGCCGTGGCCGAGGACGTCCTGGCCGGCCGGCTGGCCCCGGCCGACGGCATGGCGGCATTGCGGGCCCTGGACCGGCCGCGCACGCGCCGGGCCCGGACCCTCACCGCGGTCAGCTTCGGCCTGTCGGCCGGCGCGGTGGCGGTGTTGCTGGGGGCAGGGGTGGCCGGCGCGATCACGGCGGCCGCCACCGGCCTGGTCACCGGCAGCCTGGCGGTTGCGGCGGAGAATCGCCCGCGCCTGAGCGAGGGTCTGGAAGCGCTGGCGGCGGCGGTGGCCACCTTGCTGGTGGCGGCGGTGGCCAGCTTCGTCGCGCCCATCGCCTACAAGACGGTGGTGATCGCCTCGCTGATCGTGCTGATGCCCGGCCTGATGCTGACCAACGCCGTCAGCGAACTGGCGGCGCAGCAGCTGGTGGCCGGTACGGCCCGCTTCGCCGGCGCGATGATGAGCCTGCTCAATCTCACCTTCGGCACGGTGGCGGCGACGCAGCTGGTCAGGCTGCTGGGCTGGCCGCTGCAGGAGGCACCGGCGGTGTTCCCGTCCCTGCCGCTGGAGCTGGGCGCGCTGGCACTGGCGGCCTTCGCCTTCGCGGTGCTGTTCCGGGCCGGCCTGCGTGACTATCCGCTGGTGATGGCGTCGGTGCTGCTGGGCTACGCCCTGACCCGCATCGGCGGCGAGTGGCTGGGGCTGGCCTCGGAGAACTTCGCCGGTGGCGCCTTTTTCGCCGGCATCGGCATCGCCGCGGTCAGCAACGCTTACGGGCGCTGGCGCAACCGGCCCGGAGCGCTGATCCGGGTGCCGGGCATCATCCTGCTGGTGCCCGGCAGCGTGGGTTTCCGCAGCCTGAATTTCGTGATGGAGCGGGACGTGTTCCTGGGCCTGGATACCGCTTTTGCCCTGGTCACGGCGCTGGTGGCCCTGGTCGCGGGCCTGTTGTTCGGCAATCTCCTGGTGCCGTCCAGGCGGAACCTGTGAGAGCGCCGGCGAAAGCCCGGGTCTGGTCCGCCGGGCTGGTGCCATGTCGCCGGGATCCGGGGTCTGGCCGCTTGCGGTCAGACCCCATGCCGGGCCCGGCCTGAAGCCCTTGGGCTCAGGTCCCTCCAAGCATGTACCGCCGTGTCGCGGCGGTCCGGCTCATTTGATCAGGAAGTCTTCCAGCTTCTTGCCCTTGGCCAGTTCGGCCGACAGCCACCTGGGCGGCATGCCGCGACCGGCCCAGGTCTTGCTGGCGTCGCCGGGGTGACGGTACTTGGGCGGAACCTTGCGGCCCTTCTGCGCCGACTTGCGTGCCGACTTGCGCGCCGGCTTGCCGGCCGCCTTCACTCCCGCCTTGGCCCGGACCAGGCGGGCGGTGCCGAACAGTTCCTCGACGGTATAACCCTCGGCCCTGGCCAGGGAAACGATCTTCTTGCGCACGGTGGCCGCCGGCTTGCGTTTGGCCAGCGCCTTCCGGCGTTTGTCGGCTTCGGCGATCAGGGCCTGGAGTTCCTTGGCCGAAAGGCCTTCGAGATTGATGCCCATGCTTTCCTCGGTGTTCTGCTGCGATTGGAGCGGTTGTCCGGGACAACAGCCCGGGAAACGCCGATGGTAACCAGCATGACGCCGCCGGCGAAACCCCGCGGGCGGCGCATCCGGTTTCGCGCACGGGTATCGGCGGCGTTTTCTCAGGCCAGGCCGAGGCGGGCCATCAGGGCGGCGCGGTCGAGGTTTTCGCTGTCGGCGGCGCGGCGGGCGCGGTACTCGAAGGTGCCCGCGTCCAGTCCGCGGCCGGAAACCACCACCCGGTGCGGAATGCCGATCAGCTCGACGTCGGCGAACATCTGGCCGGGGCGCAGGCCGCGGTCGTCCAGCACCGCGTCCACTCCGCGGTCGCGCAGGTCCCGGTACAGCGCCTCGGCGGCCTCGGTCACCGCAGCGTCGCCCTTGGGGTTGATCACGCACACCGCCACCGACCAGGGTGCCATCGGCTCCGGCCAGCAGATGCCGTTGCCGTCGAAGTTCTGCTCGATGGCCGCGGCGACGATGCGCGAGACGCCGATGCCGTAGCAGCCCATGTGCATCACCTGCGCCTTGCCTTCGGCGTCCAGCACGGTGGCGCCCATGGCCTCGGCATACTTCCGGCCGAGCTGGAACACGTGGCCGACCTCGATGCCGCGGGCTAGCCGCAGCGTCCCCCGGCCATCCGGCGAGGGGTCGCCTTCCACCACGTTGCGGATGTCGGCCACCAGGTCGGGCTCGGTCAGGTCGCGGCCCCAGTTCACGCCGGCCAGGTGCCAGCCCCTGCGGTTGGCTCCCACCACGAAGTCGGCCATGGCGGCGACGCTGCGGTCGGCGATCACGGTGACGGGCCTGGCGGGTTTCACCGGGCCCAGGAAGCCGGGCTCGCTGCCCAGGTGTTCGGCGATCTCGGCCTCGGTGGCCAGGCGGTATTCGCCCAGGCCGGGCAGCTTGGCCAGCTTGATCTCGTTGAGCGCATGGTCGCCGCGCACCAGGGCCAGCACGAAACCCTGTTCACCCACCAGCGCCACCGATTTCACCGTGCGCGAAAGCGGAATGCCCAGCAGGGCCGCCACCTCTTCGCAGGTCTTTTGGGCTGGCGTTTCCACTTCGCGCAGGGTCTCGGTGGCGGCGGGGCGCGGGCCCGGCGCCAGGGCCTCGGCCATCTCGACGTTGGCGGCGTAGTCGCTGCCGTCGGAGAAGGCGATGGCGTCTTCTCCGGAATCGGCCAACACGTGGAACTCGTGCGAGGCGCTGCCGCCGATGGCGCCGGTGTCGGCGGCCACGGCGCGGAAGCGCAGGCCCAGGCGGCTGAAGATGCGCGCGTAGGCCTCATACATGACCCGGTAGGTCTCGGCCAGGCTGTCGGCGTCCAGGTGGAAGGAATAGGCGTCCTTCATCAGGAACTCGCGCGCGCGCATCACGCCGAAGCGCGGCCGGATCTCGTCGCGGAACTTGGTCTGGATCTGGTAGAAGTTGACCGGCAGCTGCTTGTAGGAGCGCAGCTCGTTGCGGGCGAAGTCGGTGATCACTTCCTCGTGGGTCGGGCCGTAGCAGAACTCGCCGTCCTTGCGGTCCCTGATCTTGAGCAACTGGCCGCCGAACTTTTGCCAGCGGCCGGTTTCCTCCCAGAGCTCGCGCGGCTGGATCGAGGGCATCAGCATCTCGATGGCGCCGGCCCGGTCCATCTCCTCGCGCACTATCGCCTCGACCTTGCGCAATACCCGCAGGCCCAGCGGCGTCCAGGTGTAGAGACCGGCGGCGAGCTTGCGGATCATGCCGGCGCGGAGCATCAGCTGGTGACTGACGATCTCGGCGTCGGCGGGGGTTTCCTTGCTGGTGTGCAGGTGGAAGCGGGAAAGGCGCATCGGCAGGCCAGGCACGGGGACAGGGCCGGCCATTGTACCGGCGCCGGCCCGGCCGTCATGCCCGGGCGGCACGCAGGGCGGGCGGGCCTTCGCCGCCGGCGGGCCCGGACGACACCCGGGCGCCTGCGGCGCCGGTTCCGGCTGGCGCAGGCGGGCCGGACCCCGGCCAGGGCCGGGGCCAGCGGCTCAGGATTCGGGTTCCTGCGCGCAGTAGGCCTGCATCTGCCGGCGGGCGATGTCGGTCTCCGCGGCGCGCTCCTCGGCCGTGTATTCCTCCATCACGCCGTCGCCGTCCTTGTCGCGTTGCAGGCGCTTGTCCGAGCTGAGCAGCTCGTAGTTGGCCCGGGCCTTTTCGCAGGCCTGCTCGACCGGCGACTTGGCCGGGGCCTGCTCGCCGGCCGGCGGCGCTTCGCCGGTGTCGCCGCTCACCTGGCGCGCCTGCGAACCTTCCAGTTCGGTTTGCGAGTAGACGTTCACCCCGTCTTCGGTGGTGGTCTTGTACACGGTGACCTTGTCCTCGGCCGCCAGCAGCGCGGATGCCGGGGCCAGGGCCAGGGTGGCGATCAGGACGATGCGGTTCATGGCAGTGCTCCGGACGGCGGGAGCCCCGTGATACCACCAGGGCCAAAGCCCCGCAAGGCGGAGGCTGCTGGCCCGGCCCGGGAGCCGCTACACTTCCGCCATGCAGCCCACCGACGACCACAACGCCGCCCGCGGCCGCGGCATCTACCTGTTGCCGAACCTGCTCACCACGGGTGGCCTGTTCGCGGGTTTCTACGCCATCCTGGCGGCGGCCAGCGGCCATTTCGAGAACGCTTGCATCGCGGTGTTCGTGGCGGCGCTGTTCGACGGCGTGGACGGCCGGGTGGCCCGCCTGACCGGCACGACCAGCGAGTTCGGCGTGCAGTACGACTCCCTGGCCGACCTGGTCAGCTTCGGCATGGCGCCTTCGCTGGTGATGTACCACTGGGCCCTGGTCGGCTTCCGGGCCGACGGGCCGGTGCTGGCCAAGGTGGGCTGGGCAGCGGCCTTCCTGTACGCGGCCTGCGCGGCCCTGCGCCTGGCCCGGTTCAACACCCAGGTGGCGGCGGTGGACAAGCGCTGGTTCATCGGCCTGGCCAGCCCGGCGGCGGCGGCCCTGGTGGTGTCCTTCGTCTGGGCCATGACCAGCTTCGGCTATGCCGGCCAGGCCCTGCGCTGGTCGGCCCTGCTGGTGACCGTGACAGCCGGCCTGCTGATGGTCAGCCGGATCCGCTATTTCAGTTTCAAGGGTTTTCCCAGGGGCGACCGGGTACCCTTCTACGTGATGGCGCTGGTGGTGCTGGTGATCGCGGTGCTGTTCATCGCCCAGGCCAAGGGCCTGTTCGCCATTGCTTTGCTTTACGCCCTGTCCGGGCCGGCCTGGTGGGCCTGGACGCGGATCCGGCGCAGACCCGCGACATGAGCTGGAGCCAATCCCAGCGGGCGATCCTGGAGGCCATGGGCTACACCCTGTATGTCCGGCCGGGCGACGGGTTGGCCGAAGCCGCGCCGGCAGGCGGCGTGCAGCTCGGCGATACGCCGGCGTCCCGCGCGCATTCGCCGGCGACCGCCGCGCCGCCGGCGGGTCTGCGGCCGGCGACTGGGCCGTCCCGGCCGGGAGGGTTCGAGCGGCTGGAGGCGGCCCTGCGCCGCGCCGCCCGCGGCCGCGAGCTGGCCCACGTGCTGCCGCCCCTGGCCGAGCTGCGCGCCAGTCCGGCCGCCAAGCGCGCCTTCTGGCCGGTCCTGCGCGCCTTGCGTCGTTTGCACTGAGCCGGCATGAACGCGCGGCCCAGCGACGCCGCCCGGATGCGACCGATGCGCCAGGCCGACATCGAGGCGGTGATGGCGATCGAGTCGCGCGCCTATCCGTTTCCCTGGACGGCCGGCATCTTCCGCGACTGCCTGCGTGCCGGGCATCACTGCTGGGTGCTGGAATCGGCGCAGGGAATCATCGGCTACGGCGTGCTGTCGGCGGCGGCCGGCGAGGCGCACATCCTCAACGTCTGCGTGGCGCCGGAGCTGCAGGGCCAGGGCCATGGCCGCCGCCTGCTGCGCCGGCTGGTGGACCTGGCGCGCTGGCACCATGCCCACCAGGTCTTCCTGGAGGTGCGGCCGTCCAACCCGCGGGCGATCGCCCTCTACCACAGCGAAGGCTTCAACGAGATCGGCCGCCGGCCGAACTACTACCCGGCCGCGAAGGGGCGCGAGGACGCCATCGTCATGGCCATGGCCCTGCTGCCGCGCTGAGCCCTGCTCAGCCCCGGCGAGGTGGCGCCGGACCGCGCGGGAGAGCGGATTTGGTAGGATTTGCGGCCTTTCCCGCCCCGTTTCCGCCCATTTTTCCGCCCGGCCCGCGCCGGGCCCGCATCGTTTCCGGCCCATGGACAAGAGCTTCGAACCCGGCACCTTCGAGACCAAGTGGTATCAGCGCTGGGAGGCCGCCGGCTGCTTCCGGCCCTCGGGCGCGGGCAAGCCCTACACCATCATGCTGCCGCCGCCGAACGTCACCGGCACCCTGCACATGGGGCATGCGTTCCAGCACACGTTGATGGACGCGCTGATCCGCTATCACCGCATGAAGGGCCACGACACGCTCTGGCAGGTGGGCACCGACCACGCCGGCATCGCCACCGAGATGGTGGTGAGCCGCAATCTCGAGCGCGAGGGCAAGGGCGAGACCCGCGACTCCCTGGGTCGGGACAGGTTCGTCGCCAAGGTCTGGGAATGGAAGCGCCAGTCCGGCGACACCATCACCCGGCAGATGCGGCGCCTCGGCGCCAGCGCCGACTGGAGCCGTGAAACGTTCACGATGGATCCCGGCCCAAGCCGGGCGGTGACGGAAACCTTCGTGCGCCTGTACGAAGAGGGGCTGATCTACCGCGGCCAGCGTCTGGTGAACTGGGACCCGGTGCTGAAGACGGCGATCTCCGACCTGGAGGTGGTGAACGAGGAGGAGGAGGGTCGGCTGTGGTCCATCCGCTACCCGCTGGCCGACGGCAGCGGCGAACTGGTGGTGGCCACCACCCGTCCCGAGACCATGCTCGGCGACAGCGCCGTGATGGTGCACCCGGAGGACGAGCGCTACGCCCACCTGGTCGGCAAGACGGTGAAACTGCCGCTGAGCAATCGCGAGATCCCGGTCATCGCCGATGCCTACGTGGACCGCGCATTCGGCACCGGCGTGGTGAAGGTGACGCCGGCGCACGATTTCAACGACTACGCGGTCTGGAAGCGTCACGTCGAGTCCGGCGTGTTCGACGGGCTGCCCAATCGTGGCCTCATCAACATCTTCACGCCGGACGCCCGTGTCGTCGGCGGCACCGACCCGGACGCGGTGACGGCGGGCAGCGTCGCGGCCTCCGCGATGAGTGCGCTCGAGGCCGGCATTGCCGACGATACGGTGATTCCAGGCATTCCGGAGCGGTACCGTGGCCTGGACCGTTTCGCCGCCCGCAAGGCGATCGTCGCCGACCTCGAGGCCGCCGGCCTGCTGCTCGAGGAGAAAAGGCACCGGCTGATGGTGCCGCGCGGCGACCGCACCGGCCAGGTGATCGAGCCCTACCTGACCGACCAGTGGTTCGTGAGGATGGACGCGCTGGCCAGGCGCGGCCTGGAGCTGGTCGAAAGTGGCCAGGTGCGCTTCGTGCCGCCGAACTGGATCAACACCTACCGGCACTGGATGCAGAACATCCAGGACTGGTGCATCAGCCGTCAGCTCTGGTGGGGCCACCGCATCCCGGCCTGGTACGACGCCGCCGGCAAGGCCTACGTCGGCCGCAGCGAGGCGGAAGTGCGGGCCGAACACGGCCTCGGCGACGACGTCTGGTTGCAGCAGGACAGCGATGTGCTCGAAACCTGGTTCAGCTCGGCGCTCTGGTCGCACAGCACGCTCGGCTGGCCAGACCCGGAAGCGATGGAAATGCGGGGCTTCCACCAACGCTTGCCGACCTCGGTGCTGGTGACAGGCTTCGACATCATCTTCTTCTGGGTGGCCCGGATGATCATGATGACCGACCACTTCACCGGCAAGGTGCCCTTCCGCGACGTCTACATCACCGGCCTGGTGCGCGATAAGGATGGCCAGAAGATGTCCAAGTCCAAGGGCAACATCCTGGACCCGATCGACCTGATAGACGGCATCTCGCTCGAGGAGCTGGTGGCCAAGCGCACCGCCGGCCTGATGCAGCCGCAGATGGCGCAGAAGATCGAAAAGGCCACCCGCAAGGAGTTCCCGGACGGCATCCCGGCCTTCGGCGCCGACGCCCTGCGTTTCACCTTCGCCTCGCTGGCCACCCATGGCCGCGACATCAAGTTCGACCTGGCCCGCTGCGAGGGCTACAAGAACTTCTGCAACAAGCTGTGGAACGCCGCCCGCTTCGCCCTGATGAACTGCGAGGGTTTCCAGGCGGAAGGCCTGCCGCAGCCGCGCAGCGATGCCGAGCGCTGGATCCTGCACCGCTTCAACCAAATGCTGCGCGAGCTGGAGGCGGCCTATGCCGACTACCGCTTCGACCTGGCCGCCCAGGCCTTGTACGAGTTCGCCTGGAACGAGTACTGCGACTGGTTCGTCGAGCTGGCCAAGCCGGCCCTGCAGGGCGGCGATGCGGCCGCCGCCGACAGCACCCGGCATACCCTGCTGCACGTGCTCGAGCAGCTGCTGCGCGCCCTGCACCCGATCATCCCCTTCGTCACCGAGGAGATCTGGCAGGCGGTGGCGCCGAAGCTGGGCCGCGGCGGCGACAGCATCAGCACCCAGGCCTGGCCGGAGCCGCAGCCGGCTTTCGACCAGGCCGAGGCGGCCGCCGACATCGAATGGCTGAAGTCGGCCGTCAGCCAGATACGCTCGATCCGCAGCCAGATGGGCATCGCGCCCTCGAAGGCGGTGCCGCTGCGCCTGCAGGACGGCGAGCCGGCCGACCGCGAGCGCATCGTCCGGCACACGCCGGCGCTGAAGTTCCTGGCCCGCCTGGACGGCATCGAGTGGATCGAGGGCGAGGCGCCGGTGG
Source organism: Arenimonas fontis (assembly GCF_008386465.1). Lineage (GTDB taxonomy): Bacteria > Pseudomonadota > Gammaproteobacteria > Xanthomonadales > Xanthomonadaceae > Arenimonas > Arenimonas fontis. The sequence goes on along the minus strand of NZ_VUOD01000003.1, from coordinate 216,109 downwards.
CGGCGGCGGCCGTGCTCGGCGCGCTCAAGCTGCTGATCCCGCTCGAGGGCCTGATCGACCTCGGCGCCGAGCGCGCGCGCCTGGACAAGGAGCTCAGGCGCATCGCCGCCGAGATCGGCAAGTGCGAGGCCAAGCTGGGCAATGAGACCTTCGTCAACAACGCACCGGCCGCCGTGGTCGAACAGGAACGCCAGCGCCTGGCCGACTGGACCGCCCAGCACACCGCCCTCTCCGCCCAGCGCGCGCGGCTCGGGGAATGATCGCCGGCGTCAGGATCGGGTTCCAGCCGCGGCTCACGCCGCCGACATCCCCCCGCCTCAAGCGCCGGCGAAAGCGGCGCGGGTGAGGTTTTCCGGGTCGCCGTCGGTGCAGTGGACTTCGTCTTCGATGCGGACGCCGCCGTAGGGCAGCAGTTGCTCGACACGGTTCCAGTCGACGTGCCTCGCCTGCGGCGTCTGCTTCAGCTTCGCCAGCAGGGTAGGGATGAAGTACAGGCCCGGTTCGATGGTGACGACCATGCCCGGCTCGAGCGTCCGGGTCATGCGCAGGAAGGGATGGCCCTCGGGGCGCGGAATCGGCCGGCCGTCCTCGTCGCTCAGGCCGGCCACGTCGTGCACCTGCAGGCCGATCGGGTGGCCCAGGCCGTGCGGGAAGAAGGTGGCGCTGACGCCGGTGGCCAGCATCTCGTCCGGGTCCATGGCGACGATGCCCAACTGGCGCAGCACGCCGCCCAGTCGAAGGTGGCATTGCAGATGCAGCTGGCGATAGTCGGTGCCGGCCCGCACCCCCGCGCACAGGGCCTGCTGCTCGGCGTCCACCGCCTGCAGCAGCTCGGCGAAACCGCCGTCGCCGTTGCCCCAGGTGCGGGTGATGTCGCTGGCGTAACCGTCCACCTCGGCGCCGGCGTCGATCAGCAGGCTGAGCGAGCGCGCCGGCGCGCCGGTCTGCTTGTACTGGTAGTGCAGGGTGGCAGCGTGCTCGTTCAGGCCGACGATGTTGTTGTAGGGCAGGTCCAGGTCGGAGTGGCCGGTGGCGGCCAGGTAGGCGGCGTGGATCTGCGCCTCGGAGGCGCCAGCCAGGAAGGCCTCGCGCGCAGCCCGGTGGCCCGGCACCGCCCGGCGCTGGGCGGCGCGCATGCGGTCCAGTTCGTAGGGTGTCTTGTAGGCGCGGTGGTAGTGCAGGTAGTCCAGCAGGGCCTTGGGGTTGTTGGGCTCGAAACCGGGCAGGGCGGCATCGGCTTCGCCGATGATGGCGCGGCGGCCCTCGCGCGGCAGGTGCTGCGCCGCCTCGGCCGGATCGCGGACCACCCGGATGTCGAACTCGTCCAGCCAGACGCCTTCCGGGGCGGCCGGCGGCACGTGCCAGTAGTCGTCCGGCTGGTAGTAGGCCAGCACCGGCTTGCGACCGGGGGTGTAGGCCAGCCAGCAGTGCGGATGCCGGGTCAGGGGCAGCCAGGCCTTGAACTGGGCGTTGACCTTGAAGGGGTAGGGCCGGTCGTCCAGGAACTCGTGCTTCTCCACGCCCGAGGTCACGAGCAGGTGGTCGAACCCGCTTTTTTGCAACGCACGATCAACGCGCGCCTTGATTGTTTCGAGGTGGGCGCGATATAGAGTGGCGAGTTCGCGGTTGGACATGACGCGTACCGGGCAGGGAAGCAGGCCCGGATTGTGCCGCAACGGCGGCCCCGACGCAGGAGAGCGGATGGAAACGCGGCGGCACAAGGAGGGGGCGTCGTCGGGCCGCTCGGCCTGGTGGTGGAGCCTTGCGGCACTGGGCCTGGGCCTGGCGCTGAGCCTGATGGCGGCGGCGACCCATCGCGATTCGCTGGCCACGGCCGAACGGGTCCGCCTCGAACGCCTGGCGGCGAGCGCCTTCGACGCGGTCGAAGCCAAACTGCTCACCTGCGGCCTGCTGGTGCGCTCGATGCAGGCACTGTTCCTGGCCTCGGAACGGGTCACCGACCAGGAGTTCCAGGCCATGTACGACAACCTGCGGCCGCGGGAACAGTTCCCCAGCCTGCAGGCCGTCGCCTACGCCGAGAAGCGGGTGCTGGCCGGCGGCGAGGGAGAGGGCAGCGTGCGTTACATCACGGTGCTCGCGGCGCCCCGGTCCGGCAACGATCGCCTGTTCGGCCTGGATGTGGGCAGCCAGCCCGCCAACCTGACCGCCCTGCGGTTCTCTCGCGATTCGGACCGGGCGGTGATGTCGGGCCCCTTCGAGCTGATCCAGCGGGCCGGCATGCCCGGTCCCAATGACGGCGTGACCATCCGCCTGCCGGTGTTCAGCCCGGGGCCGCGGCCGCGTGACCTCGCCGAGCGCCGCGCCCGGGAGATTGGCTCCCTGGCGGCTTCCTTCCGGGTCAGCCGCCTGATCGGCGACGCCTTGCCGGCGGAAGCGCGCGAACGTTTCGCCCTGCGGGTGTCCGACATCAGCGAGGCGGAGCCCGCCCTGCTGTTCGCCGACGAGGACCTGGATACGGTTGCCGGCGACCAGCCGATGTTCTACACGCGCGAGCTGTCCTTCGGCGGCCGCACCTGGCGCCTGGAGGCGGTGGCGCGGCCCGATCCGGCGGCGGCGGCGTGGCTGCCCTGGCTGACCCTGGCCATCGGCGTGCTCGCCAGTGCCCTGATGGCCACCCTGGCCTGGTCCATCGCCAGCACCCGCTCGCGGGCCCTGGCCCTGGCGGGGGAACTGTCCGCCCAGTACCGCGAGAGCGAGGAGCGCTTCCGCGCCTTGAACGAACTGCTGCCGGCCCTGGTGGTGCTGGCCAGGGCGGAGGACGGTTCGCTGGTGTACGCCAACCAGGCGTTCAGGGATCGCTTCGGCACCGACGCCAATCCGCATCTGCCCCTGCTCGAGCTGATCGAGGAGCCGGCCTTGCGCGAACGGGTGGCCGCGATCACCCGTAGCCCCGGCAGCATCGTCAACGAGACGGCCAGGCTGCGGGCGCCGGGCCAGTCGCCGTTCTGGGCCACGCTGTCGGTGTCGCTGATCCAGCTGGAAGGCCGGCCGCACCTGCTGGCGGTGGCCAACGACATCACCGAGTTGCGTGTGCTCAGCGAGGAGCTGAGTTACCAGGCCAGCCACGACTCGCTGACCAACCTGTACAACCGCCGCGAGTTCGAACGCCGGCTGGATGCCGCCATCGCCGCCCTCGACGCCGGCGGGCCGAGCTGCGCGCTGCTCTACCTCGACCTGGACCAGTTCAAGCTCATCAACGATACCTCCGGGCACTACGCCGGCGACCAGCTGCTGGCGCAGCTGGCCAGCCTGCTGGCCGGCATCCTGCCCGAGGGCGTGCTCATGGCCCGTCTGGGCGGGGACGAATTCGCGGTGCTGGCCGAGGGTGTCGAGGAAGCCGCGGCCATGGCCCTGGCCGAACAGGTGCGGTCCACCATCGACGGCTATGTGTTTGGCTGGGAGGACCGCAACTACAGCATCAGCGCCAGCATCGGCGTGGTGATGATGCGCGGTCCGGGCCTGAGCCAGCGCTCGCTGCTGGCGCATGCCGACACTGCCTGTTACATGGCCAAGGAACGCGGCCGCAACCGGGTGCACCTGTTCTCCGAGCAGGATTCCGAGACCAGCAAGCGGCGCAGCGAGATGGAATGGGCCGGACGCATCCGCGAAGCGCTTGCCGATGGCCGTTTCGAGCTGCACTACCAGGAGCTTGCGCCGCTCTGGCACGGCGAGCAGGCCGAGGGCGTGCACGTGGAGATGCTGGTGCGGATGCGCGACGAAAGCGGCGCGATGGTCCCGCCGGGCGCCTTCATCCCGGCCGCCGAACGGTTCGGGCTGATGCCGCAGCTGGACCGCTGGGTGGTGGAGACCGCGCTGGCCAACTTCGGGCACCTGCATGCCTCCGATCGCCCGGTGCATCTATGCGCCATCAACCTGTCCGGGCCGACCTTCGAGGACAATGCCTTCGCCGAGTTCGTGCTGCGGGCGCTGGACGACTACGGGGTGTCCCCACAGCGGATATGTTTCGAGATCACCGAGACTGCCGCGGTCAGCAACATGGCGCGGGCGGTGGAGTTCATGCAGCGGCTGCGCGCGGCCGGCTGCCGGTTCGCCCTGGACGATTTCGGTTCGGGCATGGCCTCGTTCGGCTACCTGAAGAACCTGCCGGTGGACTACATCAAGATCGACGGCAGCTTCATCCGCAACATCGAGACCGACCCGGTCAGCTATTCGATCGTGCGGGCGGTGACCGACATCGGCCACCAGCTCGGTCTGCAGGTGATCGCCGAATGGGTGGCCGACGAGCGCGCTCGCGACCTGCTGCGCGGCCTGAGCGTGGACTACGCCCAGGGGTTCGCCGTGCACCGGCCGGAGCCGGCGGCCTGCTTCAGGAAGCGGGACTGAGGACGGCCGGCGCGGCGCAGTCCGGGCCCAGGTCCAGCGGTTCGCCCAGCGGGACCGGTTGCCGGAACAGGCGCAGCCGCCGGGACATGGCCGCCGTCACCAGCAACTCGTTGTCCTCGGTCACCATCAAAGCGCAGCCGAGGCCCAGGCTCCGTACCATGTCCGCGAAGCCGGCGGGCCCGGCCACGAACAGCGCCGTGGCGCCGGCATCGGCCAGCACCGGATCGGGGTGCAGCACCGCGACGGCCGCGGCGCCGCGGGCAGGGTAGCCCGTGCGCGGGTCCAGCACGTGCGGCCAGCGCGAGCCGGCGGGCGAACTGCGGAACTTGTGGTAGTTGCCGGAAGAGAACAGGGCCTCGCCGTCGCCCAGCTCCAGGCCGCCCAGGACGCCGCCGAACGGGTCGCGCAGGTTGACCTTCCACGGCCTGCCCGCACCGTCGCCCAGGGCGACGATGTCGCCGCCGAGGTTCACCAGCGCGTTGCGGATGTCGTGCCGGCGCAGGATGTCCAGCAGGGCTTCGCTGGCCGCGCCCTCGGCGATGGCGTCGAAGTCCAGCCGTACGCGGGGATCGCCGCTGGACAGCCGGTCTGCCTGCACCCGTACCGACCGCAGGCTCGGCGGCGACCGGCGCCAGGCTTCCAGGACCGGCTCGGCCGGCGGCGGCGTGTGCACCGGGAAAGTCGAGGTATGAAAGCCCCAAGCCTCCACCAGGTCACCGATGCCCGGATCGAACAGGCCGCCGGTCGCCTCGACCAGGGGGCGAGAACGTTCGACCAGGGCGATCACCGAGGCCGGAGCGCGGGCCGATTCGCCGCGGGCGAAGGCCTCGTTGATGCGGGTGACGTCGGACGGCTCCCAGGCATGCCATTCACGCTCGTACTGCTGCAGCAGCGCCGACGCCTCGGCGAGCGCCGCCTGCGCCGCGGCCGGGTCGGCGTCGCGAATCTCGATGTCGGCCAGGGTGCCGAACACGTGCAGCCGCTCGAAGCGGGCCTCGGGCGACGGCCGGCAGGCTGCCAGCAGGACGGCCAGCAGCAGTACCAGCCCGACTGACCGGCGGGACTCAGACGTACTGGCTGCCTGGCGCATCCACCCACTCGCGGATGAAGGCGACATCGTCCGGCGCCACGTCAATGAAGCGGAATCCGGTCCAGACCTGGCCCGGCGCGGCGGCATCGTCCGACCACAGCTCGTGCGCGCCGACCTCGATGCTGCGCATGCCGCCGCCCTCGACCGGCAGCAAGAAGCGCATCTGGTACAGCGCGTCGTCCACCAGCGGCCGGCCGAGCACCAGCAGCATTCCGGTCTCGGACAGGTTACTGAGTTTCCCGACCACCTCGCCGGTCATGGTGTCGGTGACGTCCACGCTGAAGCCGACCTTGCGGCGCTTGGCGCGGCGGTAATCGGTGCTGGGCTGGTTCATCTGGCGGGCACCTCGGCCGGCGTCTGTCCGGCGAAAGAGCGCAGGGCATTCATGACGGCGTTCCAGGCGCGGTCGATCAGTGTCCCCTTTTCTTCCTCGACCACGCGCACCTCGCCCTTGACCATGGCCTTGGCCAGACCCTCCAGGGTGTGTTCGCCGACCTTCTGGCCACGGTGGTTCACGAACAGCACGTGGCCGGTGACGGTGGAGAACCAGGACAGCCGGCGCCGGACCTTCTCGCCGTGGCTGGTCCTGAACTCGAACCAGGTGCCGAAGGGCAGGTGCTTGATCTGGTCGAGCCGGGCCTGTTCTTCGGCCGACAGCGTCACCTTCTTCTTGCGCGCCTGTTGCAGCTCCTCGCCGAGCCGGGCCCTGGCCTTGAGCCGCATGGTCAGCTCGGTGCGGCTGGCGGCGTTGTCGTCCTCGGTGTTGGTCTGCGGCTCGACCAGGCGTTGGGCAATCGCCGCCGCCTCCTCGTTGTGATAGCCGACCTGGGACAGCGAGGTCTCGATTTCCTGACGCAGGCTGGCGGCCTCGGTAGCGGACACAGGCGACTGTCCGGGCGGCGCCTTGGCAACCGAAATCAGCCGTTCGGCGATTTCCAGTTGCTGCGTCCAGGCCTCGGAATCCTCGCCGTGACGCAATGCCGTCAGCGCCATGACGTCGGTCCAGGCCTGGCTGAGCAGGGTGTGGGTGAACCGGGGCAGGTTCTGCTTCTTCAGCAGGGCTTCGACCGAACTGGCGGCGCGCTCCCGGGCCAACGCCAGCCGCTCCTTGCCGCGCGCCGCTTCGACATGCCGCTTCTCGGCGACCTCGGCCTTTCGGGAAATGGTCTGCAGGTGGGCGCTCAGGTCCTCCAGCAGGTTGTTGAACAGGTCCAGGTTGCCGTCGAACTCGCGCACCGTGCGGTCCACGACGGTCTGCATCTTGCCGATCAGCTGCTTGTCGGCGTCGTCCTCGCCCAGCCAATAGGCGCCAGTTTCGGCGATGGCGTTGAGCATCTGCCGGGCCGGATGTTGCTGCCGGGTGAAGAAGGCCTTGTCCTGCAGGGCCACGCGCAGCAGCGGCACCTGCAGCTTCGACAGCAGCAGCGCCGCCGGGCTGTTGGGCCTGACGTCCTTCATCAGGTGGTCGAACAGCATGCCGACCAGGTCGATGGCGTCGCCGTCCTCCTCGGCCAGGGCCGGGGCCTTGCCGTCGGGGACGGCCTGGCGGAGCTGGGCCAGCAGGTCCTGCTTGAGGTGGTTGACGGTGCGCGGCGCCGGCTTGCCGTCGACCACCACCGTGGCCGGTGCCTTGTGCTGCAGGACACCCAGGGCCTGCTGCACCAGGTCGGTGGCGACCGGGATCCCGGCGTCTCCCGGCACGGTGCGACTACCGGTCAGCTTGCCCAGCAACTGCCGCCGCCCGGCCAGCAGCTGGCGCATCTGCTGGAAGGCGTCGCCGGCCGCGTCGCTGCCGGCGGCACCGGCGGCCGGCGACCCTGCGGGCATCGCGCCGCCGCCGGGGACGCCGTCGCCGGCGGATGCGGGCCTGCCGCCGGCGCCGCCCACCCCGCTGCCCCGGTATGCGCCGCCGCCGCCGTATCCGGCCGGGCTGCCGCCCGGTCCGGCCGCGGCGGCGCCGCCCAGGCCGATTACGCCTCCGGCGTCTTCGGCACCGGCCTTGGCCGCGGGGCGCCGCGGTGTCGCCGGTGGTGCGCCGGCAGCGGCAGGACTGCCCGGCCGGACCCGCACCGGCACGTATTGCAGGTTCGGCAGCACGCCGTTGCGGGCCAGGTAGGTGTTCACCGATTCGACGAAGCTGCCGTACAGCGGCATCAGGTGACGCTCGAAAGTGCGGAACAGCAACAGGCGGTGTTCGCCGCCCAGCTCCAGGCATTCGGATGCCTGACGGATCATGCGGCACAGGGCCTGCGGGCCGATCGGCAGGTTTTCGGCATCGAATGCCGGCTTGCCGGCCAGCACGCCGAAGCGCTGGCCCAGCAGGTACAGCGGCAGGCTGTTGCGGACTTCGGCGCGGCCCGAGATCTCGGTCAGCACCGTGGCCTCGTCCAGCTCGACGTTCTCCACCAGGCTCAGTTCGCCGCCCGTGCGCAGGGCGCCTGGCGCCAGCCGCTGGCCGGTAGTGTCCCTGATGCAGGCCAGTTCCGCCTCGAGCAGGATCAGGAACCGCGGCACCAGGTCGGGCCGGGTGCGCTTGACCAGGCGCTGCGCCTCCAGCCAGCGGGTCTGCACCAGGTTGCTGCGGGCCTGCTCGGCGTACTTGAACAGTTGCTGTTCGAATTCGTTGAGCGTGGAGACCAGAACCCGTTCCAGCTCGTCCGAGGCGTACTCGAGAATCCCGCCGAGCAGGCTGCGGACGCGGTCGGGCAGCGGCCTGGACGCCAGGGTGGGCGCGGACGCGGCCGGCGGTTGGGCCGATGCGGGCATACTGCGCTCCGGAAGGATTCCCCGACCGGATTCTAGGCACAGCACGCCGCCCGCGCCTAGCAGGGTGTCGAAATCGGCTTGCCGGCGTCACCTCGGAGGCGGGGCCGGTCAGCCGGCCCGCACTCCGCCTGGCCGGTCAGGGGCTCAACTGCCGTTCCAGACGAGGCTCAGCACGCCGCTGCGACCCGGCGTCTCGTAACCGCGCACCAGTTCATAGTCCCGGTCCGTTAGGTTCTCTAGCCGCGCCTCCAGCCGCCAGCCATCGGTCATCGGCCAGCTCAGCCGCAGGTGCGCCAGCGCATAGGCACCGACGTCGCCGCCGACGTCGCGACGGGAAGAGACGTAGTCGCCGTCCAGGCCCAGCTCCAGGCCGTTGCCAAGGCGATACCCCAGCTCGACGTGCGCCTTGCGCCTGGCCCGGCGCAACAGCGCCAGACCGGTGTCCGCGTCCGTCGCATCCAGCCAGGCCAGGTTGCCGCCGGCGCTGAACGGACCGCGCTCGAAGCGGTAGTCCAGCTCGACGCCCTCCATGCGCGCGCGGGCGATGTTGATGGCGTTGTTGGTGCCGGGGGCGGCGAAGGCGATCATGTTGCGGACCCGGGTGCGGAACAGCGACAGCCCGAGCCGGTGCCCGTCGGCCGGCCGGACATCCCAGCCGGCTTCCCAGGTTTCCGATCGTTCGGGCTCGAGGTCGGGATTGCCGGCGAAACCGAAGCCGAAGTCCGGGTAGTAAAGCTCGTTGAAGTTGGGCGCCCGGAAGCCCTCGCCCCAGGACAGCCGGATCCGCGAGCGTTCGCCCAGATCCATGGCCCAGCCCAGCTGGCCGGTGCCGGCGCCGCCGTACTGGTCGCTGTGGTCGTGGCGGACTGACAGGTCCAGCACGTGCGCGCCGAACCGGCCGCCCCAGCCGGCGAACACGGCCCGGCTTTCGCGTTCGCGGTCGAACACCCGGCCATTGAAGCCGTCCCAGGATTCGCCGCGCTCGCGCTGGGCGTTCAGGCCGAGATTGAGCACGCCGCCGCCGACGTCCAGGCTGTTGACCCAGTCCAGGCTGTGCCTGCGGCTGTGGAAGCCGTTTGGAAAGCCGCCTTGCGAATCGAGGTCCTCGCGGGCGTGGCCGAGCGTGAGCAGGTGGCGCCAGCGCCCGCCGCCCAGCGGGCCGCCCAGGGTGAGGCCGCCGGAGGCGTTGCGGGCGGCGGTGACGCCCTGGTCGAACTCCACGTCGGCGTCGGTGAGGACGGCGCTGAAGCCCAGGCGCTGGCCGCCCAGGGCGGTATGGCCACGCAGGCCGAGATTGCGGTTCTCGTAGCCGTCGCGGTCCGGATCGAAAGCGAAGGCGCGGGCGTTGGTGGCCGAGAAGCCGCGCAGGCGCCCGTAGCCGGCACTGGCGCCGAAGCCGTGGTCGTCGTCGCCGACGCCGAAACCGGCACTGGCGCCGTAGCGGCCGTAGCTGCCGGCGTGCAGGCGCGCCGAGGCTTCGGACGGGTCGCGGGTGAAGATGTGGATCACGCCGGAGATGGCGTCCGAACCCCAGATCGCCGCGCGCGGGCCACGCACGATCTCGATGCGTTCGATCAGGTCCAGGGGCAGGTGGGCGAAATCGAACACGCCCTGGCCGGTGGAGGACACCCGGATGCCATCCACCAGCACCAGCGCATGGGTGGCATTGCCGCCGCGCAGGAACACCGTGCTGGCGCTGCCGGGGCCGCCGGTGCGGGCCACGTCCACGCCGGCCTGGCGGGCCAGCAGGTCGATCAGGTCGGGAGCCTGGCTGCGCTCGATATCGGCCCTGCTCAGCACGGTGACCGAGGCCGGCGTATCGGCCAGCGGACGCTCGACGCGGCTGGCGGTGACCTGGACGGCGTCCAGGGTGCGTGCGTCCTGGGCCGGCGCGGTTGCCGGCAGGAGGGACAGGGCGATCGCCGCGGCCAGCGCGGCGGGTCGGTGGGCATGGTGCATCGTTGCGGCTCTCCTGGTTCGCTCACCCGCGGCTCGGGGCAGTGCGCGGAAGGGAGAGGCGCAAGACCAGCGCGGACGCGCCGGCATCGCTGCCCCGTCGCCCTCCGCGACGTGCCTGCGGACGGCCGCGCGGGGGCGGCCGCCAGACCCCAGGCCGGTCTCCGGGCTTGCCTGCGGGCGCGGAATCTCGCGCCGGGCCGTCCGCCTTCCCATGCCGGAGCACAGTGGCGTGTTGGACGGTTTCGCAGGCCTACCGTTGCGGGGGCAGCGCCGGATTCGGACCGGCTTCCCGAGCACCTGGGGCAGGGGAAGTGTAGATGAAGACGGGCGCCGGTGGCAGGGCTGGCCCGGCGGCGCGGAAACCGCAGGTGCGGCATCGGCGGAGGGACTGGCGTTGCAGGGGTCCGCCGCGCGAGGCTCAGCCGCGCAGGAACAGGCCGATCACGTCATTGGTGAAGCGCCGGCCCATGGTGGTCGGCCGCACGGTATCGCCCTCGACCTGCAGCCAGCCGCGGCTGATGGCGGTGTCCAGTTCGGCGGAGATGCCGGAGCGCGGCATGCCGGTGCGCGCCTCGAAGTCATGCAGGGAAAATCCGTCCACCAGACGCAGGGCATTGAGCATGTAGTCGAAGGGACGGTCCTCGGGAGCGATCGGGTCGTCGCCGCCGATCGAAGCCGGGGTGCCGGCGGTCGCCAGATAGTCACGCGGGTTCTTCACTTTCCAGCGCCGACGGATCTCGCCGCTGGCGCCCAGACTCAGCTTGCCGTGGGCGCCGGCGCCGATGCCCAGATAGTCGCCGAAACGCCAGTAGTTGAGATTGTGCCGGCATTGCCGGCCGGGCCGGGCGTAGGCGCTGACCTCGTACTGGGCGTAGCCGGCATGCGCCAGGCGGGCGATGCAGGCGTCCTGCATGTCCCAGGCCGCGTCCTCGTCGGGCAGACCCTCGGGCGGTTTCGCCGCGAACACGGTGTTGGGCTCGAGGGTGAGGTGATAGTGCGAGACATGCGCCGGCGCCAGGGCGACGGCGCGCTCGACGTCGCGCAGGGCCATGCCCAGGTCCTGCCCGGGCAGGGCGTACATCAGGTCGAGGTTGAGGTTGTCCAGGCCGTCGTCCTGGGCCGACTTTACCGCCGCCTCGGCCTCGGCGCTGTCGTGGATGCGGCCGAGCCGGCGCAGGCAGCCGTCGTCGAAGCTCTGGATGCCGAAACTGATCCGGTTCACGCCGGCCTCGCGATAGGCGGCGAAGCGGCCGTGTTCGGCCGTGCCCGGATTGCATTCCAGGGTGATCTCGGCGTCAGGCGCAAAACGCAGTCGGGCCGAGCAGGCCGAGAGGATCTCGGCGATGGCGGCCGGCGGGAACAGGCTGGGCGTGCCGCCGCCGAAGAACACACTGTGCACGCTACGGCCCCAGACCAGCGGCAGGTCCTGTTCCAGATCGCGCACCAGAGCCTGGACGTACTTGCGCACCGGCAGTTCGCCGCTCAGCCCGTGCGAGTTGAAGTCGCAGTACGGGCATTTGCGCACGCACCACGGAATGTGGATGTACAGGGCCAGCGGCGGCGGGACCAGCATCGGTCAGATCTCGCGCAGGCGTTCGCGCAGGCGGGCGATGGCCTGGCCGCGGTGGCTGATCCGGTTCTTCAGTTCCGGCGCCAGTTCCGCCGCCGAGCGTTCGTGTCCGTCCGGCAGGAATACCGGGTCGTAGCCGAAGCCGCCGGTGCCGCGCGGCGCTTCCAGGATCCGGCCGTCCCAGGTGCCCTCGGCGATCAGCGGCTGCGGATCGCGGGCGTGTCGCAGCAGAACCAGCACGCAGTAGAAATGCGCGCGCCGGTCGGCGCCGCTCCGGCCGGCCAGTTCGGCCAGCAGCCTGGCGATGTTGGCGGCGTGGTCGCCGTGGCCGCCGGCGTAGCGGGCGCTGTACAGACCCGGCGCACCGCCCAGGGCCGGCACCACCAGGCCGGAATCGTCGGCCAGGGCAGGCAGGCCGGTCGCCTCGCAGGCCTGGCGGGCCTTGAGCAGGGCGTTCTCGACGAAGCTCAGGCCGGTTTCCTCGGCGTCCGGAACGCCGAGCTCGCCCTGGGCCACCAGGGCGAAGCCGGCTTCGGCCAGCAAGGGCTGCAGTTCGGCCAGCTTGCCGGTGTTCGAGGTCGCCAGGACCAGCCGCCCGGACATTCAGCCCCCGGCCAGGGCGGCGCGCTGGTGCGCGATCAGCTCGGCTACGCCCTTTTCGGCCAGCCCCAGCAGGGCCTCGAGTTCGTCGCGGCGGAAGGCGTGGCCCTCGGCGGTGCCCTGCAGCTCGATGAAACCGCCGCCGTCGTTCATGACCACGTTCATGTCGGTGTCGCAATCGCTGTCCTCGGCATAGTCGAGGTCCAGCACCGGCACGCCGCGGTAAAGACCGACCGAGACCGCCGCCACCGCTCCGATGACCGGCGAGCGGCCGGCCGGCGGCCTGATCGCGCCGGCGTCGAGCAGGCCCTGCACCGCGTCCACCAGGGCCACGTAGGCGCCGGTGATGGCGGCGGTGCGGGTGCCGCCGTCGGCCTGCAGCACGTCGCAGTCCAGGGTGATGGTGCGCTCGCCCAGCAGGCCGCGGTCCACGCAGGCGCGCAGGGCGCGGCCGATCAGGCGCTGGATCTCCAGGGTGCGGCCGCCCTGCCTGCCGCGTGCCGCCTCGCGCTCGCCGCGGGTGTGGGTGGCGCGCGGCAGCATGCCGTACTCGGCGGTCACCCAGCCCACGCCCTTGCCGCGCAGGAAACCGGGCACCTTGTCCTCGACGCTGGCGGTGCACAGCACGCGGGTGTCGCCGAAGCTGACCAGCACCGAGCCTTCGGCGTGCCGGGTGAAACGGCGTTGCAGGCTGACCTCGCGCATCTGGTCGGGCGCGCGGCCGCTCGGACGGGTGAATGCGGGCATGGGCGGTTCCGGCAATTCTCGGCCGGCTAGATTACCATTCGCCCCTGCCCCGACCGGGAATCCGCATGATCCGCAGCATGACCGCCTTCGCCGCCCGCGAGCGCGCCGCCACCGGCGGCACGCTGACCTGCGAGCTGCGCGCAGTGAACCACCGTTTCCACGAGCTGGGACTGCGTTTGCCGGAGGAGCTGCGCGCCATCGAGCCGGCCCTGCGCGAACGGGTGGCGCAAAAGGTGGCGCGCGGCAAGCTGGATCTGGTGCTGCGTTTCCGGCCCAACCCCGGCGCCCGCACCGAGCTTCGGGTGAACGAGCCCCTGCTGGACCAACTGTCCCGGCTGGCGACATGGGCCAATGCCAGTTTCCCGGGTCTGCGCACCGACTTCATCGAGCTGCTGCGCTACCCCGGCGTGGTCGAGGAAGAGCCGCTGGACCAGGCCGGGCTGCAGGCCGAGGCGCTGGCCCTGCTGGACGAAACCCTGGCCGAGTTCGTCGCTGCCCGCGAGCGCGAGGGCGCCAAGCTGGCCGCGCTGATGCGCGAGCGCCTGGACATGATCGAGCGCATCACCGTCCAGGTCCGGGAATGGTTGCCGGATATCCGCGTCGCCCTGCGCGCCCGGCTGGAAAGCCGTCTGGCCGACCTCAAGCTGCCGCTGGAGCCGGGCCGGCTGGAGCAGGAGGTGGTGCTGAACCTGCAGAAGATGGACGTGGACGAGGAGCTGGACCGGCTGCAGACCCACGTCGCCGAGGCCCGTCGCGTGCTCGGCCTGCCGGAGGCGGTCGGCCGGCGGCTGGACTTCCTGATGCAGGAGTTCAACCGCGAGGCCAACACCCTGGGCAGCAAGTCGGTGGACGCGCGCACCAGCCAGGCGGCGGTCGAGCTCAAGGTGCTGATCGAACAGCTGCGCGAACAGGTGCAGAACCTCGAATGAACCCGACCCGCGGTACGCTGTTCATCGTCGCGGCGCCCTCCGGCGCCGGCAAGTCGTCGCTGGTCAACGCCGTGCTGGCGAAGGAGCCGGGCATCGCCCTGTCCATCAGCTTCACCTCGCGGCCGCCGCGTCCGGGCGAGCGGCATGCCCAGCACTACCATTTCGTATCGAAGGAGGAGTTCGAGCGCATGGTCGCGGCCGGCGATTTCTTCGAGCACGCGCTGGTGCACGGCGACTACAAGGGCACGGCCCGGCAGTCGGTGGAGCCGCAACTGGCCGCCGGCAAGGACGTGTTGCTGGAAATCGACTGGCAGGGCGCGCGCCAGGTGCGGGAGAAGGTGCCGGACTGCGTCAGCGTGTTCATCCTGCCGCCCTCGCGCCAGGCCCTGGAGACCCGGATGCGCAAGCGCGGCCAGGACAGCGAGGAGACCATCGCCCGGCGCCTGGCCGCGGCGCGGGAGGAAATGTCCCACCACGGCGAGTTCGACTACCTGATCGTCAACGAGGATTTCGATACCGCCGCCGAGGAGCTGCGCGCCATCTTCGTGGCCACCCGGCTGCGCCGGGACGTCCAGGCCAGGCGCCACGCCGCCCTGATCCGCGAGCTGCTGGCCTGAACGGCGGGCCGTTGCGCCCGGCCGGTGCCGGGGCGTAAAATGCGCGGTTCGCGTAACCCATTGATTTGCCGTGACCGGCCCGATGCCGGCCCGGCAGGAGAGCCCCATGGCCCGTATCACCGTTGAAGACTGCCTGTCCGTGGTGGACAACCGCTTCGAGCTGGTCCTGATGGCGTCCAGGCGTGCCCGCCAGCTGGCCAAGGGCGCCGAGCCGGCCCTGGACAACAGCGGAAACGACGACAAGCCGACCGTGCTGGCCCTGCGCGAGATCGCCGCCCGCAAGGTCGATCAGGCCATGATCGACGAGGTCGACCGGATCGAGCGCGAGCGCGCCGAGCGCGAGGCCCTGGAGTGGGCCGCCGCAGAGGTTGTGGACGACGACCTGTCCAAGGGCGGCGACGATCTCTGATCGCCCCGGGCCGGCCGGCGGACGGCCCTTCCACCGACGGCTGGCGACCGCGGGCAGGGCGACCCGAATCGGGCGCGCCCGGGTATCGGCGCCCGGCGACGTAGGCCCGCATTGATGGCGCATGGGCGGCCGCGTAGGCTGCCGTCATGTCTTCGTTCTCGCCGCCGCAGCTCGCCGCAGCCGGACCGTGCCCGGACCCGTGCCCGGAGGCCGTGCGCGCGCTCGAGGCGCGCCTGGCCGACTACCTGACGCAAGAGCAGATCGTCCAGGTGCGCCGCGCCTACGAGATCGGCGCGCGCGCCCACGAAGGGCAGATCCGCCGCAGCGGCGAAGCCTACATCACCCATCCGGTGGCGGTCGCGGGCATCCTGGCCGAGCTCCGGCTGGACGCCGAGACCCTGTGCGCCGCCATATTGCACGATGCGCTCGAGGACACGGCGCTTCCGCGCAGCGAGATCGAACGCAGCTTCAGCCCGACCGTGGCCGAGCTGGTGGACGGCGTCACCAAGCTGGACAAGCTGCAGTTCCGCGATCGCCAGGAGGCGGCCGCCGAGAGTTTCCGCAAGATGATGCTGGCGATGGCGCGCGACCTGCGCGTCATCCTGATCAAGCTGGCAGACCGCCTGCACAACATGCGCACCCTTGACGCGATGGCGCCCGAATCGCGCCGGCGCATCGCCCGGGAGACCCTCGAGATCTACGCCCCCATCGCCCAGCGCCTGGGCATGAACCGGATCAAGGCAGAGCTGCAGGATCTGGGCTTCCGCGCCCTGTATCCGTTCCGGCATGCCACCATCGCCAGGCGCATCGCCTCGCAACCGGTGATGCGGCGCGAGGCCATGGCCACCATCGAGGCCCAGCTGGCGCAGCGGCTGACCCAGGAGGGCCTCAAGCACACGCTGGTCAGTCGGGTGAAATCGCCCTGGAGCATCTACACCAAGATGCGCCAGGAGCACAAAAGCCTCGAGCAGGTCCTGGACGTGTTCGGCTTTCGCATCGTCGTGTCCACGGTCAGTCAGTGTTACCAGGCGCTGGGAGCGGTGCACTCGGTGTACAAGCCGCTGGACGGCCGCTTCCGCGACTTCATCGCCATTCCCAAGGCCAACGGCTACCAGAGCCTGCACACGGTGTTGTTCGGCCCCTACGGCGCGCCGGTGGAGGTGCAGATCCGCACCGAGGACATGGATCTGGTGGCCGAGCGCGGTATCGCCGCGCACTGGGTCTACAAGATCGGCGGCGCCGGCGGCAGCGCCGCCACCGCCCGGGCCCAGGATTGGATCCGCAGCCTGATGGACAGCCAGCAGGCGGCCGGTTCCTCGCTGGAGTTCCTGGAGAACGTGAAGGTGGACCTGTTCCCGGACGAGGTCTATCTGTTCACGCCCAAGGGCGACATCCTGGCCCTTCCGCGCAATGCGACGGCCCTGGATTTCGCCTACGCGGTGCACACCGACGTGGGCAACCACGCCGTGGCGGCCCGGGTGGACCGCAAGCTGGTGCCGCTGCGCACCAAGCTGGCCAGTGGCCAGAGCGTCGAGATCATCACCGCGCCCTCGGCGGCGCCCGGGCCGCAATGGCTGGAATACGTGGTCTCGAGCAAGGCCCGCACGGCGATCCGGCACTACCTCAAGCGGCTGGAGCACGAGGATGCGGTGGATCTGGGCCACCGCATGCTCGACCGGGCGCTGGAATCGCTGGAGAGTTCGCTGGACCGGGTTCCGGCCCAGCGCCTCGAGGCGCTGCTGGCCGAGCTGCGCTACCCGCGCCTGGAGGAGCTGCTGGCCGACATCGCCCTGGGCAACCGCATGCCGGTGCAGGTGGCGCGCCTGCTGGTGCTTGGCAAGGACGAGGCCGCCGCCGCGCCGGCGGCGCCGGTGCCGGCGGCCAGCGAGCGTATCTTCATCACCGGCAGCGAGCGCGGGGTGTTGAGCTTCGCCGCCTGCTGCCATCCGATTCCCGGCGACGAGATCATGGGCTACCTCAGCGCCGGCAAGGGCGTGGTGGTGCATCGCAACGATTGCCCGAACGTGGCCGAGTACCGCAAGTCGCCCGAACGCTGCGTGCCGATGGCCTGGGACCGGGAGGTGCAGGGCGACTACCGGGTGGCCCTGCGCATCGAGGTGGATAACAAGCCGGGCGTGCTGGCGCAGGTGGCGGCAGCGGTCGCCGAGAGCAATTCCAACATCGACGCGGTGGAGTATCGCGAGCGCGACGTCACGGTGTCGGTGATGGAGTTCGCCATCGAGGTGCGCAACCGCAAGCACCTGGCCGACGTGATCCGGCGCATCCGCAGGCTTGGCGTGGTTCACGGCGTGCAGCGGGTCTGATCCGCACTGGCCCGGCCGTGGCCGGCGCTCCTACAATCGCGGCATCCCTCCGCACCGAGGCTTTCCGCCATGCCCCGCAATGCCATCGGCACCGACCGCGCGCCCGCCGCCATCGGCCCCTATTCGCAGGCCGTGCGCGCCGGCGACACCGTCTTCCTGTCCGGCCAGATTCCGCTCGACCCGGCATCCGGCGAGCTGGTCACCGGCGATATCGGCGCCGAAGCGCGGCGCGTGTTCGACAATCTCAAGGCGGTATGCGAGGCGGCCGGCGGCGGTCTGGACGACGTGGTCCGGGTCGGCATCTACCTCACCGACCTGTCCGACTTCGCCGCTGTCAATGCTGTGATGGCGGAATACTTCCAGGCGCCGTACCCGGCCCGCTCGACCATCCAGGTGGCCGGTCTGCCGCGCGGCGCCCGGGTCGAGGTGGACGCGGTCCTGGTCCTGGGCTGAGCATGGCCGGGTCGCCGCGTCGCCGGACCACCGCGACGCCGGTGCTGGCCGCGTCGGGCGCCGAGCCCGTGGCCGGGCTGCCCGGCGTCGGCCCGAAGCTGGCGGAGAAGCTGGCCGCCAGGGGTCTGGCCAGCCTGCAGGACCTGTGGTTGCATCTGCCGCGACGCTATGAAGACCGCACCCGGGTAAGCCCGATCGCGGACCTGGCGCCAGGTCGGCCGGCCCAGATCGAAGGGCGGGTGGAGGCGGTGGAACGCGGCTTCCGTTATCGGCCCATGCTGAGGGTGGCCGTGTCGGACGATTCGCGGGCGACCCTGGTGCTGCGATTCTTTCACTTCAACCGGGCCCAGGCCGCGCAGTTCCTGCCCGGCCGGCGCATCGTCTGCTATGGCGAACCGCGTCCTGGCCAACGCGGGCTGGAGATGATCCATCCCAGCTACCGTCTGCTGGCCGATGACGAAGGGCCGGTGCGGCGGGACCGGCTCGATCCGGTCTATCCGGCGGTCGAAGGCATCGGCCCGGCCAGCCTGGCAAAGCTGGTAGGCAAGGCCCTGGAACGGCTGCCGCCGGCGGAAGAGCTGGAGCTGCTGCCGGCCGGCCTGCGCGAACGCCTCGGGCTGCCGACCCTGCGCGACGCCTTGTTGACCTTGCACCGGCCACCGCCGGACGTGTCAATGGCGGACTTCGCCATGGGCCGGCATCCGTCTCAGCGCCGGCTGGCTCTGGAGGAGCTGCTCGCCCATCACCTCAGCCTGCGTCGGCAGCGCATTGCCTTGCGCCGGTCTGGCGCCATGCCGGTGCGACCGCCCGGCAAGCTGGCGGCCGCCCTGCGCCAGCGGCTTGCCTTCGCGCTGACCGGCGCGCAGCAGCGCGTGTTCGACGAGATCTGCCGCGACATGGCCCGGCCCGAGCCGATGTTGCGGCTGGTGCAGGGCGACGTGGGCAGCGGTAAGACGGTGGTGGCGGCGCTGGCCGCGGCCAATGCGGTGGAGGCCGGTCGGCAGGTGGCGCTGATGGCGCCGACCGAGCTGTTGGCCGAACAGCACCTGGGCAACTTCCGGGTCTGGCTTGAACCTCTGGGCGTGCGGGTGACCTGGCTGGCCGGCAAGGTGGCCGGCAGGGCGCGGGCGGCCGCCCTGGACGACATCGCCCACGGTCGGGCCCAGGTGGTGGTGGGCACGCACGCGTTGATGCAGGAAAACGTCGCCTTCGCCAGTCTTGCCCTGGTCATCGTGGACGAACAGCACCGTTTCGGCGTGCATCAGCGCCTGGCGCTGCGCGACAAGGGCCTGGCCGGCAGCCAGGTGCCGCATCAGCTGGTGATGACCGCGACACCGATTCCGCGCACCCTGGCGATGTCGGCCTATGCCGATCTGGACGTCTCGGTGATCGACCAGATGCCGCCCGGGCGGACGCCGGTGACGACGGCGGCGGTCAGCGCCGAACGTCGCGGCGAAGTGGTGGAGCGCATCCGCGCCGCCTGCGCCGAAGGCCGGCAGGCCTACTGGGTCTGCACCTTGATCGAGGACAGCGACGAGGTGGAGGCGCAGGCGGTGCAATCCACCTTCGAGCAACTGCAGGCGCAGTTGCCCGGCCTGCGCATCGGGCTGCTGCACGGACGCATGAAGCCGGCCGAGAAGCAGGAGATGATGGCCCGCTTCAAGGCCGGCGAGCTGCAGCTGCTGGTGGCCACCACGGTGATTGAGGTAGGCGTGGACGTTCCCAATGCCAGCCTGATGATTATCGAGAACGCCGAGCGCCTCGGTCTGGCGCAGTTGCACCAGTTGCGCGGGCGGGTCGGGCGCGGTGCGGAAGCCTCCAGCTGCGTGCTGATGTACAAGCCACCCTTGTCGCAGATGGCGCGCGAACGGCTGGAAGTGATGCGCGCCAGCGGCGACGGTTTCGTCATTGCCGAGAAGGACCTGGATCTGCGTGGCCCGGGCGAGTTGCTGGGCACGCGCCAGACCGGTCTGGCCAGCTTCCGCATCGCCGACCCGATACGCGATGCCGCGCTGTTGCCGGAGGTGCACCGTGCCGCGGAAGGGCTGCTGGCCAGCGATCCGCGCCTGGCCGATCGGCTGGTCGAGCGCTGGGTCGGCGGCGCCGCCCGCTACGCCGGTGCCTGAGCGGCGCGGGCATAATCCCGGCATGGACCGCCGCATTCCCCTGCTGATCGATACCGACCCGGGCGTGGACGACGCCCTGGCCTTGCTGATGGCCTTCGCCGATCCCGCGCATCGGGTGCTCGGATTGACGGTTGCCGCCGGCAACGTCGGCCTGAGCCACACCCTTGCCAACGCGCTCAAGCTATGCGAGGTGGCCGGCGTCGACGTGCCGGTCTACCCCGGTTGCCCGGTGCCCTTGGTGCACCCGGCCGAGGACGCGGCCCACGTGCACGGCCAGGACGGATTCGGCGACACCGGTTATGCGCCGGCGGCCCGGCTGCCGGAGAGCGAGCACGCCGCCCTGGCCATCGTCCGCCTGGCCCGCGAGCATGCCGGCCGGCTGCTGCTGGTCACCCTGGGGCCCCTGACCAACCTGGCCCTGGCCCTGCGCCTGGATCCGGAGCTGCCGGCGCGGGTGGCCCGATTGGTGGTGATGGGTGGGGCGGTGACCGGGCAGGGCAACACCTCGGTGTCGGCCGAGTTCAACATCGCCTTCGACCCGGAGGCGGCCGAGGTGGTGTTCAGGGCCTTCCCGGTGTTCGAACTGGTGGACTGGGAGGCGGTGCTGCGGCACGGCTTTCCGCACCGGGCTTTCGAAAGCTGGTTGGCGGCGGGCGACCATCGGGCCCGCTTCTATGCCGGCATTTCCGCCCGGACCCGGGCCTGGTCGGAATCACGTCGCGGCAGCGACTGGCACAGCGCCGACGCCCTGGCCATGGCCCTGGCCCTGGAGCCCGGGGCGGCCCGCCGGGTCGAAGCCCGGCCGCTGGCGGTGGAACTGGCGGGCCGGCACTGCCGGGGCGCGACCGTGGTGGACTGGCAGCGTCGCACCGGCCTGCCGGACAAGGTCCGGATCCTGATGGATTACGACCGCGAGGCCTTCCAGGCCCGCCTGCGGCAGGCCCTCGGCGCCTGAATCCCGGGCTTTTCCGGCTTGCGGGCCGGGTTCGGCCGTGGCTATAATGCACGTCTTTTCCCATGCAGACCCGGCGGAGCTTCCAGCCATGAAGGCCGACATCCATCCCGATTACCACCCGGTCGTCTTCCAGGACCTGTCGTCCGACTTCGCTTTCCTGACCCGGTCCACGCTGACCAGCAAGGAGACCGTCAAGTGGGAGGACGGCAACGAGTATCCGCTGATCAAGGTGGATATCAGCTCGGCTTCGCACCCGTTCTACACCGGCAAGCAGAAGGTCGTGGACACCGGCGGCCGCGTCGACCGCTTCCGCAAGCGTTACGCCAAGTAAGTTCGGGCCCTCCCCGGCGGCGTGCCGGGCTGCGCCGACGAAGGCCGCCTCCGGGCGGCCTTCCGCTTTTCCGGGCCGCCCTTCCGGGTCGCAGCATCGGCGCAAGGCTGCGTTGCGGGCCTGTTTGCAGGCGTCCGTCACTGACTCCGGTCGGCGCCCTGTGCGATACTTGGCCGCATGGTGGCGCCCCTCGGGCGCGGCCTTCCGACCCCATATGCGACTGCCGCGCCTCCCCAGTCCCGGGCGGGCGTCGCGCCGTACCAAGGAGATCGCCCGTGTCCGACATCAAGAGCGTGCAGCTCAGCGCCGCCGGCAGGAATGTCGAGCTTCCCGTCCACAACGGCACCCTCGGGGCGCCCTGCGTGGATATCGCCAGGCTGCCGAAGGAAACCGGCCTTTTCACTTACGACTCGGGCTTCACCGCCACTGCCAGCTGCAAATCGGCCATCACCTACATCGACGGCGACCAGGGCGTGCTGATGTACCGCGGCTATCCGATCGAGCAGCTGGCCAAGCGCTCCAGCTTCCTGGAAGTGAGCTACCTGCTGATGAACGGCGAGCTGCCGAACCGGGAACAGTTCGCCCGGTTCGAGCACGAGGTCACCCATCACACGATGATGCACGAGGCGCTCAAGAGCTTCCTGCACGGCTTCCGCCACGATGCCCACCCGATGGCAATGCTGTGCGGCATGATCGGCTCGCTGGCGGCCTTCTACCACGACACCCTCGACCTGGACGATCCGGAGCAGCGCCGCCTGGCGGCGATCAGGCTGATCGCCAAGGTGCCGACCATCGCCGCGGCCTGCTATCGCCACTCCATCGGCTGGCCGATCCGCTACCCGCGCAACAACCTCGAGTACGTCGAGCGCTTCCTGCACATGATGTTCGAGGTGCCGAGCGAGCCGCTGCAGCTCAAGCCGGTCGCGGCCAAGGCGCTGGACCTGCTGTTCATCCTGCATGCCGATCACGAGCAGAACGCCTCCACCTCGACCGTGCGTCTGGTCGGTTCCACCGGCGCCAATCCTTACGCCTGCGTCGCCGCCGGCATCGCCGCCCTCTGGGGACCGGCACATGGTGGTGCCAACGAAGCGGTGCTGAAAATGCTGGAGGAGATCGGCCGGCCCGAGGACGTGTCCAAGGCGGTGGCCCGCGCCAAGGACAAGGAGTCCGGCTTCCGCCTGATGGGTTTCGGTCACCGCGTATACAAGAACTTTGACCCGCGCGCGACCATCATCCGCGAGATGTGCCACAAGGTGCTGGCCGATCTGGGCGTGAACGACCCGCTGCTCGAGGTCGCCATGCGCCTGGAGGAGGCTGCGCTCAAGGACGAGTACTTCATCCAGCGCAAGCTGTACCCGAACGTGGATTTCTACTCGGGCATCATCTACAAGGCGCTGAAGATTCCGACCGAGATGTTCACGGTGATGTTCGCCATCGCCCGTACCGCCGGCTGGGTCAGCCACTGGCTGGAGCAGCAGACCGATCCGGAAGCCAAGATCGGCCGTCCGCGCCAGGTCTATACCGGCGCTGCCTCGCGCGATTACGTGCCGATGGACAAGCGCTGAGCCCCGGTCCTTGGCGGTATCCCGGAACGCCCCGCCTTGTGCGGGGCGTTCCCGTTTCCGGACCTGCCTTGCGGGTGGGCTTCTTTTTCGACGCGGATGGACGCGGATCTTTCCAGGTTCGCGGGTCGCAGTCTTGGCCTTCCCTGGGGTCGCCGGCGCTCGTAAGGGCGTGGCCTGGCGGCCAATGGGGCTTGGCGGGTGCGCCGCCAAGTCATGAAGGGGGAGGCGCCGGCCGGCGGTTTCGCCAAGCGCCATCCGTGGCGGCGAACGCCGGCCCGCTCCGGGCCTCCTGCCCTCCGCCGACACCAAGAATCTCGCTCGCAGCGCAGGCACCACGATCTCGCCACGACAGGTGCTGGCGAACCACGGGGAGCCGACCTGGCTTGGTTGCCCGTGCGTGGCTCAGCCGGCAACCAGGCGGGCGACAGCGGCGGTGCCGGCACGCAGCAGGGGCTTGCCGTCGAGAGGGTCGCTGGGGCCCTGGCGGGCGGCATGCAGAGGGAGGACCCATAGCTCGAATGGGATGCCGCCAGCCTCGAGCCGCCAGCAGGGCAAGTCTTGCGGACGGCGGCCCGGCAGCAAAGCGCGGGCGCGGCCGGGTTGGACCGGAATGTGCCGGTCCATGAAATGGCGGGCGACGGCTTCGGGTTCGTCGGTGTGCAGATGCAGGAGCACCGGATCGTGGTCGCCGGCGCTGCCGTCCAGCACCGGGCCGGTCAGGCGCGGATCGAAAGCGGCCAGCGCCGTCATGGCTTCCAGGGCCGCGACGCGGCGACGGCGCAGCTCGGCGGGTTCCAGGCCACCGCCGAACAGCGCCCGGTACTCGGCCAAGGCCAGGCGGATCTCCTCGCCGTCAGGTAGCTCGGCCGGAACGTGCGCCCCCAGGCGTGCGGCGGCGCGGCGGCGGGCGGTGGCGGCGTCGGGCGCGCCCTGGGCCAGCAGGCGGGCGGCTTCCCGCGCCACCTGCATGCGCAGGCGCTCAGAAGATGTCGAAGGCCTCTTCATCACTGAGCACCGGCTCCAGATCGAAGCCGCTGGTCGCGATGCGCTCGTAGTCCTCGCGCTTGAACCAATCGCGCACCGCCCCCGGCGTGCCCTCCGGCACCAGACGGCCCGAAACCGCGTCCACCCAGGCGCTGACCACGCCCGGCGGTGGCGGCGGCTCGTGGGGCGGAACGCCCTCGAGCGCCGCCCGCATGTAGTCGATCCAGATCGGCAGGGCGGCACGACCGCCGTATTCGCCCCGACCCAAGGTGGAAAAATCGTCCCGGCCCACCCAGACGGTGGTGACCAGATCGCCGCCGAACCCGGAGAACCAGGCGTCGCGGTGTTCGTTGGTGGAGCCGGTCTTCCCGCCGACGTCGGGCCGCCCCAGCGCCCTGGCCTGGACACCGGTGCCGCGGTTGACCACGTCCAGCAGCAGGGAGCGGACCAGCCAGGCGGTGCGTTCGTCGATCGCGCGCGGCGCCAGCCTGACCGGGCCGTCTCCGGCCGGTGCCGATTCCGCCTGTCCGTCCGGGCGTGCCGCCGGCCCGGTGTCGCTGAAGTCGAACCCGTCCACCAGGGTGGAACGCTCGCCCCCGGATTCGGGCTGCCTGCCCTGGCAGCCCCGACAGACCCGGACAGGATCGGCCTGGAAGACCACGGTACCGCGCCGGTCCACCACCTTCTCGATGAACCAGGGTTCGACCAGGTAGCCGCCGTTGCTGAACACGGTGTAGCCGCGGGCGATGGACAAGGGAGTCAGCGACGAGGTGCCCAGTGACATGGACAGGTTCGGCGGCAGGCTTTCCTGGCTGAAACCGAACCGGGTGATGTAGCGGCTGGCGAAGTCCACGCCGATAGCGTCCAGCAGCCGCACCGACACCAGGTTGCGCGACTGCACCATGGCTTCGCGCAGGCGCATGGGGCCGGCGAAGTTGCCGGCATCGTTCTGCGGCCGCCAGACGTTGCCGGCGCGGTCGCGGAACACCACCGGCGCGTCCAGGACGATGCTGGCCGGCGAGAAGCCGCGTTCGAAGGCCGCGGCGTACACGAAAGGCTTGAAGCTGGATCCCGGCAGGCGCTGCGCCTGGGTGGCGCGATTGAACTTGTTCAGGCCGTAGCTGAAGCCGCCGACCAGGGCGCGGATGGCGCCGTCCTCCGGCTGCATGGATACGAGGGCGGCCTGGGCTTCCGGGATCTGCGCCAGGCGCGGCTTTCCCGACTCCGGGTCCACCTGCAACCGGATGACATCGCCACGCTTCAGCGGCACCTGTCGGCCGGCCCAGCGCAGGGCCGCCGGTTCCAGTTCGATGGTGCTGCCCGTGACCAGCATGACGCGGGTTCGGCCGCCGGCCTCGCCCAGCACCAGGCCGGCGGCCAGACCGCCCCGGGAAGGATGGTCGCGCAGGCGCCGGCGCAGCGCCTCGACGGGCTCGTCCTCGGCCAGGGACAGCTGTGCCTCCGGGCCTCGCCAGGCGTGCCGACGGTCATATTCCACCAGGCCTTGCTGCACGGCCCGGGTCGCCGCCGCCTGGTGGTCGGCCAGCAGGGTGGTGTAGACCCTCAGGCCGCTGGTGGTGGCCTCGGCGCCGTAGCGCTGCTCCATTTCGACGCGGACCATCTCGGCCACGTAGGGCGCCTCGACTTCGGGCTCGGGCTCGTGCGGCGAGGCATTCACGGGCTCGGCGCGGGCCGCCTGCTCCTCGGCCTCGGTGATCATTCCCTCCTCGCGCATCCGCTGCAGCACGTAATTGCGCCGTACCAGGGCGCGCTCCGGGTTGACGATCGGGTTGCCGCTGGAGGGGAACTTCGGGATGGACGCCAGGGTGGCGGCCTCGGCCAGGCTCAGTTCGTCCAGGGACTTGCCGTAGTAGTACTCGGCGGCGGCGGCGATGCCGTAGGCGCGATTGCCGAAGAAGCTCTTGTTGAGGTAGAGCTCGAGGATTTCGTCCTTGCTCAGCTCGCGTTCCATCTTCAGTGCCAGGAAGATTTCGGTGAGCTTGCGGGTGTAGGAGTATTCCGAGCTCAGGTAGAACTGCCTGGCCACCTGCTGGGTGATGGTGCTGCCGCCCGGCACCCGGCGGTCGTCGGTGGTGGCCAGCAGCCAGACGGCCCTGGTGATGCCGCGCCAGTCGACGCCCGGATGGTCGTAGAAGCGGGCGTCCTCGATGGCGATGAAGGCCTGGCGGACCCGCAAGGGCACCTCCTCGATCCGGACCGGAGAACGCCGCGTCTCGCCGATCAGTGCGATCAGCTTGCCGTCGCGGGTATAGATGCTCAGGGGAACCTGCAGCTCGACGTTGCGCAGTTCCTGCACGTCCGGCAGGCGGGGCGAGATCAGCCAGTAGAGCACCCCGATGGCCAGCAGGCCCAGCACTCCAAGGCTGGCGAGGACGATCAGCGCCCGCTTCAGCAGGCGTAGGAAACGGGCCATCCAGGGCCTCTCCGTGGTTTACACCGACATGGGGCAGGGAGTATAGAACGGCCGAAGGGCCCGGGCCGGGGCACGGCCGGAAGGGGGGCCGGATTGCGTACTTTGGGGGGTACGCGGGGGGCGGAACGCCGAAGGGTGACGGGGCGATGGCCCGAGGCATTGCCATTCGGCAAAAATTCGTTATTTAATGTAACGGCGCACCATTCGTGTGTAAGCGCCCGTCGGAAGGGGAGAAACCGTGGGTCTTTTCGGAAACGCCAAGGTACCGCTCGTCGGCCTGGACATCAGCTCCACGGCCGTCAAGCTTCTTCAGCTCAGCGAGTCCGGCGGCCGCTACAAGGTCGAGCATTACGCCGTCGAACCGCTGCCCCCCAACGCCGTCGTCGAGAAGAACATCGTCGAGGTCGAGGCGGTGGGCGAGGCCATCAAGCGGGCCGTCGCCCGCTCCGGCACCCGGGCCAGGCACGCGGCCGCCGCCGTGTCCGGTTCCTCGGTGATCACCAAGGTCATCCCGATGCAGGGCGACCTGGACGAGGACGACATGGAGGACCAGGTCCAGCTGGAGGCCTCCAACTACATCCCGTTCCCGATCGAGGAGGTCAGCCTGGACTTCGAGGTGCTCGGCCCGGTGCCGAACAACCCGGAAATGGTCCAGGTGCTGCTGGCCGCCTCGCGCACCGAGAATGTCGAGCTGCGCCAGTCGGCACTCGAGCTCGGCGGGCTGACCGCCAAGGTCGTGGACGTCGAAGCCTTCGCGATGGAGAACGCCTTCAGGCTGGTCGCCGACCAGCTGTCGGTGCCCAGGGACGCGATCGTGGCCCTGGTGGACATCGGCGCCACCATGACCACGCTCAACGTATTGCGTGACCAGCGCAGCATCTACACGCGCGAGCAGGTGTTCGGCGGCAAGCAGCTGACCGACGAGGTCATGCGCCGCTACGGCCTCAGCTACGAGGAAGCCGGCCTGGCCAAGCGTCAGGGTGGCCTGCCGGAGAGCTACGAGGTCGAGGTGCTCGAGCCGTTCAAGGAAGCCCTGGTCCAGCAGGTCAGCCGCTTGCTGCAGTTCTTCTACGCGGGCAGCGACTTCAACCGCGTGGACCAGGTGGTGCTGGCCGGCGGCTGCGCCTCCATCGCCGGTATCGCCAGCCTGGTGGAAGAGCAGCTAGGCGTGCCCACCGTGATCGCCAACCCGCTCGCCAACATGCAGCTGGGTGGTCGCGTCCAGGCCCATGCCCTGGCCCAGGATGCCCCCGCCCTGATGATCGCCTGCGGCCTGGCCCTGAGGAGCTTCGACTGATGGCCAGAATCAATCTACTCCCCTGGCGCGCCGAACGGCGCAAGCAGCGGCAGCAGGAGTTCTACGCCATGCTGGGCCTGGCGGCCGGCGTCGGCGTACTGGTGAGCTTCCTGATCGTCATGTACTACAACGGCCAGATCGAGGGCCAGCTCCTGCGCAACCAGTACCTCCGCGACCAGATCGTGCTGGTGGACCAGCAGATCAGGGAGATAGAGGAGCTGGACAAGAAGAAGGCCAACCTGCTTGCCCGCAAGCAGGTCATCGAGGAGCTGCAGGCAAGCCGCTCGCAGATGGTGCACCTGTTCGACCAGCTGGTCCGCACCATTCCCGAGGGCGTCCGGCTGAATTCGATCAAGCAGTCGGGCCAGCAGCTAACGCTTGAAGGCCAGGCCCAGTCCAACGCCCGGGTCAGCTCCTACATGCGCAACCTCGAGGAGTCCGGCTGGATGGCCGATCCCGACCTCACCATCATCGAGGCCAAGGGTGACGACCGCGGCCTGCCCAACATGTTCTCGCTGAAGGTCAGGTTGCAGACGCCGAAAGAGGAAGGGGAAGGCGCCGCAGGCGGCGCCGCGCCGGCCCAGGCCACGGCTGCGGGAGGTGTCCAGTGAGCAAGAAGGTCGATCTGCGAAACCTCGACTTCAACAACTCCGGCGCCTGGCCGATGCAGGTGAAGATGGCCGCCTGCGTGATCCTGGCCGCCGTCATCATCGCCTTCACCTGGTGGTTCTTCGTCACCGAGAAGCGTGACGTCCTTGCCAACGAGGAAGCCACCGAACAGAAGCTGCGCGAGGAATTCCAGGGCAAGCAGGGCCGGGCCGCCAATCTCGAGCCGCTCAAGCAGCAGCTGGCGCAGATGGAAGTGATGCTGCAGCAGATGCTGCGCCAGCTGCCCAGCAAGAACGAGATGCCCGACCTGATCGTCGACATTTCCCAGACGGCGCTGGCGGCGGGCATCACCAACGAGCTGTTCCAGCCCGGCGCGGAGGTCCAGCGCGACTTCTATGCTGAGAAGCCGATCGCGCTGCGCATGGTCGGCACCTACCACCAGTTTGGCGCCTTCGTCAGCGGCGTGGCTTCCCTGCCGCGCGTGGTGATCATGACCATGCACGACATCTCGCTGAAGCCGCGTGGCCAGGGCGACGCGACGCTGGTTCTCGAGGGTACCGTCAAGACCTACCGCTACCTCGATGCGGAAGAAGAGGCCGCGGCCTCGGGAGGCGCGCAGTGAGCGAGGCAAGGATGAGCAGAAGGTTGGTGACCGGCCTGGTGGTGGCGGTGGTGGCCGTCGCTCTCGGCGGCTGCACCCGGGGAAGCCGGGACCTGGAGGCCTGGGTGGCGGAAGTCAAGGCCCGGCCGGCGCCGCCGCTGGACCCGCTGCCGGTGATGAAGCAGTTCGAGACCTTCGAATACGCCGCGCAGGACCTGCGTGATCCGTTCTCGCAGCCGCGTCCGGACAGCGCCGCCAGCAATGCCCTGCGGCCCGACCCGAACCGGCGCAAGGAAGTGCTGGAGGCCTTTCCGCTCGACAGCCTGGACATGGTGGGCACGATCGGTTCCGGCGACGGGGTCGTCGGTCTGGTCATGGGGCCGGACAGGGTCACGCACCGGGTCCGGGTGGGCAACTACATGGGTCTGAGCAATGGTCGCATCACCGCGGTTCACGAGGACCGCATCGAACTCGTCGAACTGGTACCTGACGGGGCCGGTGGCTGGCTGGAGCGCCCGGCCAGGATCGCCCTTGAAGACAATTGATTGGGGGAATGCACGATGACCGCGAACAAGCAGATCGGCGAGGGGATGGGCGCCAAGCGAATTGGCTGGCTCGCCATGGCGGCGCTGGCCGTCGGCATGACGATGTCGCTGCCGGCACTGGCGGCCAATGTCCTCAAGGACGTGCGCTATGCGCAGGCGGCCGGCGGGAAGGTCGACATCACCCTGGAGTTCGCCGAACCGGTGGGTGACGTACAGGCCTTTACGACCGACACGCCTCCGCGCATCGCCGTGGACCTTCCGGACACGACCAACGCCCTGGCCCAGCGCCGGGTGGTGATAGGCAGCGGGGCCGCTTCGGCGGTGTCGGCGGTGGAATCCGGCGGCCGTACCCGGGTGGTGGTGGACCTGTTCCGCCCGGCCGGTTACACGGCCCGCAGCGCCGGCAACCTGCTGGTGCTGACAGTGGACGCCGGCGTGGCCCAGACCAGCGCCGCCAACGCCATGGCCAGCGGCTCCGATCCGACCAAGAAGGTCGCATCTGACCTGGAAGTGGCCAACATCGACTTCCGCCGCGGAGAGAACGGCTCGGGCCGGGTCATCCTGCGTTTCAGTGGCGATGGCGCCACGGCCGACATGCGCAACGAGGGCTCCCGCGTGGTCGTGGACGTGCCCAATGCCAGCATTCCCGAGTCCCTGCGCCGGCACCTGGACGTGACCGATTTCGCCACCCCGGTGACCAGTCTCGAGCCCCGTGCCAACGCCGGATCGACCCGTCTGGTGATCAACACCAATGGCGCTTTCGAATCCATGGCTTATCAGACCGGCAACGAGTACGTGATCGAGATCGCGCCCAAGCGCGGCGCCGCCCCGATGATCGCCGGCGCCCCGGGCCGGGCTGCCGGCGCGGTGGCCGGCGAGGCCGAGGCCAGGACCTATCGCGGCCGCCCGGTGACCTTCAACTTCCAGGACGTGCCGGTGCGCACGGTGCTGCAATTGATCGCCGAGGAGTCCGGCCTGAACGTGGTGGCCGCCGACACCGTGCAGGGCAACGTTACCCTGCGCCTGATCAACGTTCCCTGGGACCAGGCGATGGATATCGTCCTGCGTGCCAAGCAGTTGGACAAGCGCCGCGAGGGCAACGTGATCTGGGTGGCGCCACAGAAGGAAATCGCCGATTTCGAGAAGGCCTTGGCGGACGCCCGCATCGCACTCGAGGATCGCGAGCCGCTGGTCACCGAGTACATCCCGATCAACTACGGCAATGCCCAGGAGATCGCCGAGCTGCTGACCGAGGGCGCGAAGAACTCCGGCGGTGGCGGCGGCTCGAGCACGGGTGGCCAGATCACCCGCGGCTTCCTCTCGCCGCGTGGCAGCGTCACCGCCGACACCCGCACCAACACCCTGCTGATCATCGACATCCCGCGCAAGATCGACGAGATCCGCACCTTGCTGGCCACCCTGGACCGTCCGGTGGACCAGGTGCTGATCGAGGCCCGGATCGTGATCGCCACCGAGGTGTTCGCCCGCGAGCTGGGTGCCATGTTCGGTATCCAGGACCGGGTCGGCACCCTGCCAGCCGCCGCCGCCGCCGGGGAGAGCACCAGCGACTCCGGTTTCCTGGTGGACCTTCCGGCCACTACTCCGGCCGGCGTGCTGAACCTGAGCATCCTGCGCAGCGACATCGCCCTGGACCTCGAGCTGTCTGCACTCGAGGAAGAGGGACGCGGTGAGGTCGTGTCCAACCCGCGCGTGATCACCGCCAACCAGCGCGAGGCGGTCATCCGCCAGGGCGACGAGGTCGGCTACCTGACCATCCAGCCGGCTCAGGCCGCCGGCGGTGTGGTCACAGCCGAGGTCGAGTTCAAGGAAGTGCTGCTCGAGCTCAAGGTCACCCCGACCATCACCCAGGACGGCCGCGTCTACCTGAACCTGATGGTGAAGAAGGACGAGGTCAGCGAGCTGATCGCCAACCCGGCCGGCGGCTTCGTGCCGCAGATCGCCAAGCGCGAGGTCAGCACCGCGGTGCTGGTGGACAACGGCCAGACCGTGGTGGTCGGCGGCGTCTACGAGTTCAAGAACCGCGAGGACCTGCGCAAGGTGCCCTGGCTGGGCGATGTCCCGGTGCTGGGCAACCTGTTCCGCAACAAGAGTCGCGAGGCCGAGAAGGCGGAGCTGCTGATCTTCGTGACCCCGCGGGTGTTGCAGGTGGCCCATCGCGGCTGAGGCAAGCCTGCCTGCGCAAACCTCCTGCCGACAGGGCCGCGAATGCGGCCCTGTCACTTTTCCGGATCCTGAGCCGACCCCGGATCGGGCCCTGACCCCCCTTCAGGCCCGTCTCCGCGACAAGTGCCGCCACCGTTCTACCTGACCGGCGACCGCGGCCGACCGGCTCGTGTAAGCTCGCTGCGTTCGTGAGGGGAGAACCGTTCCGATGGCAGCCATGTCCCTGCATTCCCGCATGCTGGTTGGTTTCGTGGCCGGCACCGTGCTCGGCCTGGCAGCGAACCTCTGGTTCGCCGACGCCGGCTGGCTGGACGTGCTGACCACCTATGTCGCCGACCCGGTGGGCCAGCTGTTCCTGCGCCTGTTGTTCATGCTGGTGATTCCGCTGGTGTTCTCGGCCCTGGTGCTGGGCGTGGTCGAAATCGGCAACCCGCGTTCCCTCGGCAGGATCGGCGGCCGCACCCTGGTCTGGATCCTCGCCGTGACCCTGGTTGCCGTCACCATCGGTCTGGTGCTGGTGAACCTGCTCAAACCCGGCCACGGCATCCCGCCGGAGCTGGGTCGCGAGCTCATCGAGCAGTCCGGTGACCGCGCCGGCCAGATCGCCGCCGGCCGTGAACAGGTGTCGGGCCTGGCGGTACTGCTGAACATCGTGCCGCGCAATCCGGTGGCGGCGGCCGCCAACGGCGACCTGATCGCGATCATGTTCTTCGCCCTGATGTTCGGCATCGCCGCCACCGTGGTGCGAAGCGAGGGTACGCGCAGCTTCGTCGGCGCCATGCAGGGCGTGTACGACATCTGCCTGAAGCTGATCGGCTGGGTGATCGAGCTGGCCCCCTGGGCGGTGGCCGCCCTGCTGTTCGGCATCACCGCCAAACTGGGTTTCGACGTGCTGCGGCAGTTGGCCTGGTTCGTGGGTACGGTGCTGCTGGCCCTGTCCGTCCACTTCTTCGTCGTGTTCCCGCTACTGCTGCGGCTGTTCGGCGGCATGTCGCCGCTGGCCTTCTTCCGCGGCGCCCAGCCGGCCTTGCTGACGGCTTTCTCCACCTCGTCGTCAAGCGCCACACTGCCCACCACCCTGAAGGTGGCCGAGGAGGCACTGGGCGTGCCGCGTCGGGTCGCCCGCTTCGTCTGCACCCTGGGTGCCACCGCCAACATGAACGGCACCGCCCTGTTCGAGGGCGTGACGGTCTTGTTCCTGGCACAGTTCTTCGGTGTCGAGCTGAGCCTGTTCCAGCAGGCCCTGGTGCTGGTTCTGTGTCTCATGGGCGGAATCGGGGCTGCCGGCGTGCCGGGCGGCTCCTTGCCGGTGATCGCCATGATCCTGGCCATGTTCGGCATCCCGCCCGAGGGTATCGGCCTGATCCTGGGCGTGGACCGGCTGCTGGACATGTGCCGCACCGTCGTCAACGTCGGTGGCGACATGGTCGGCTCGGTGGTCATCGCCCGTTACGAGCCCGAACAGGCCGCCGAAGAGTCCGCCTGAGGATCGGCGGCCAGGACCGCTGCCGGGCGACGGGGAAGGGATCCGGCAGCGCCCGGACTGGGCCTGGCCGTCTGGCCTGCCGGCGCCGGGGCTTCGCTCCTGCCGGCGGTCCGGGACATGGCGAGAGCCGATACGGGCTCTGCCGCGGGCTAACACCCTCTCTCGGCCCGCGCAACCGCGACAAGCGCCGGCCGGGTAGGGGAAAATGCGCCGCCCGCCGATGCCGTGGGCGACTCCCGGAACCGTAGCCGCCCCTCATGAACGCCGCCCGCCCGACCCGTCGCGAACTCGCCAATGCCATCCGCGTCCTGGCCATGGATGCCGTGGAGACCGCCAAATCCGGCCACCCGGGCATGCCCATGGGCATGGCCGACATCGCCGAGGTGCTCTGGAACGACTTCCTGAGCCACAACCCGAACAACCCGGCCTGGTTCAACCGCGACCGCTTCGTCCTGTCCAACGGCCACGGCTCGATGCTGCTCTATGCGCTGTTGCACCTGAGCGGCTACGAGCTGCCAATGGACGAACTGCGCCGCTTCCGCCAGCTGGGCAGCCGCACCGCCGGCCATCCGGAGTTCGGCCATACCCCGGGCGTGGAAACCACGACCGGTCCGCTCGGCCAGGGTTTCGCCAACGCCGTCGGCATGGCGCTGGCGGAGAAGCTGCTGGCGCGGCGTTTCAACCGGCCCGAGTTCGACATCATCGATCACTACACCTGGGTATTCCTGGGCGACGGCTGCCTGATGGAGGGCGTCTCGCACGAGGCAGCCTCACTGGCCGGCACCTGGGGTCTGGGCAAGCTGATCTGTTTCTGGGACGACAACCGCATCTCCATCGACGGCGACACCGCCGGCTGGTTCACCGACGACACCGCCGCCCGCTTCGAAGCCTACGGCTGGCAGGTCATCCGCAAGGTGGATGGCCACGACCCGGAGGAGATCGCCCAGGCCATTCGCACCGCCCAGGCCGAAGGCGAACGCCCGACCCTGATCTGTTGCCGCACGACCATCGGCTACGGCGCACCCAACAAGCAGGGCAAGGAATCCACCCACGGCGCGCCCCTGGGCAAGGACGAGGTGGCCGCTGCCCGCGCGCATCTGGGTTGGCCGCATGCCCCCTTCGAGATTCCGCAGGCCATCTACGACGGATGGCGTGCCGGCAACGCCGGTCTGGTGCGCGAAGAGCAGTGGAAGAACCGCCTGGCAGAGTATGCCCGCCTGTATCCGGAACCGGCTGCCGAGCTGCTGCGCCGGATCCGCGGGGACCTGCCGGAGGGATTCGACGACGTGGCCCGCGCCTTTGCCGCGAGGCTGCAGCAGGAGGGGCCGGTGGTGGCGTCCCGCAAGGCCTCGCAGATGGCCCTGGAGGCCTACGGCCCGCACCTGCCGGAACTGATCGGCGGCTCGGCCGACCTGGCCCATTCCAACCTCACGGTATGGAAGGGCAGCAAGCCGGTCACCGGCGACGACCCGGCCGCCAACTACATCCACTACGGGGTGCGCGAGTTCGGCATGACCGCCATCGGCAACGGCATCGCCCTGCACGGCGGCTTCATTCCCTACGACGCCACCTTCCTGGTGTTTTCGGATTACTCCCGCAATGCGCTGCGCATGTCGGCCCTGATTCCGACCCGCAGCATCCACGTGTTCACCCACGACTCGATCGGCCTGGGCGAGGACGGCCCCACCCATCAGCCGGTGGAACATCTGGCGTCCCTTCGTTACATCCCGAACAACGACGTTTGGCGTCCCTGCGATGCGGTCGAGTCCGCCGTGGCCTGGCAGGCGGCGCTGCAGCGCCGCGAGGGACCGACCTGTCTGGTGTTCAGCCGGCAGAACCTGGCGCATCAGCCGCGCATGGAACAACAGCTCGGCGACATCGCCCGGGGCGGTTACGTGCTGTCGGATCCGCCGGAAGGTCGCTTCGACCTGATCATCATCGCCACCGGCTCCGAGGTGGAGCTGGCCATGGAGGCCATGCGCCGCCTCGCCGGCGACGGTATCGCCGCGCGGGTGGTATCCATGCCCAGCGCCGAGGTGTTCGCACGGCAGCCGCTGGAGTGGCGCGAGGGGGTGTTGCCTTCCTGGTGCCGGAAGCGGGTGGCGGTGGAGGCCGGGGTCAGCGGTTACTGGCGCCAGTTCGTCGGTCTCGACGGTGCCGTCGTCGGCCTCGACCGGTTCGGTGCATCGGCGCCGGCGGACCAGTTGTTCCGGCACTTCGGCATCACCGTCGAGGCGGTCGTCGCGGCGGCGAGGTCGCTGCGAGCCTGACAAACGCCTGCGGTTTGCGGCGCCGGCTGCCAGGCCCCAAGGTCACCTTGGCGGCGGCACGACAGGCGATGGCAAGCCCCAAACGACCGAAACCGCGACCCGCGAACCGGAAAGGATCCGCGCCCATCCGCGCGAATCCGCGTCAGGTACGCCATTGCTTCCCTTCCGGAGAGGATCTCGCCCGCCGCGTCAGTCGTCCGGGCCGGTCGCGCAGAAGTTGCGGTGCAGGGTCTTGATGAGATCGTGCACCGTGCCGTCGGCGACCGAGTAGTAGACCGTCTGCGCCTCGCGCCGGGTCTTCACCAGACGCTTCTCCCGCAGCACCGCCAGATGCTGTGACAGTGCCGACTGGCTCAAGGGCACCAGCGCGTTCAGCTCGCCCACCGACATCTCCCCCTCGATCAGCAGGCACAGCACCCGCAGGCGCTGCGGATTGGCCATGGCCTTGAGCAGCTCGGCAGCGGCCTCGGCCTGGGCCTGCATTTGCAGGGCCAGGCCCGGCGCGGGGCGGGCGGGGGCGGCGATGCGGCCATTCCGGGCACCGGACTTGATCCTGGTCATGCGGGGCTCCTGTCGGGAGGCGTATTTTCATGCTTGAAATCTAAATAAGCAACTACTAATATAAATGGCAACCCGGGCGGCCCGCCCGGAGGCGGAGACAGCAATGGCCAGGATCGTCATCCTCGGCGCCGGACTCGGCGGCATGAGCGCCGCCTACGAACTGCGCGACCGGCTGGGCCGTGAACACGCGATCAGCGTGATCGGCGAGGGCGAGCGGTTCAGCTTCACGCCCTCCAATCCCTGGGTGGCGGTGGGCTGGCGCAAGCCCGAGGACATCCAGTTGCCGGCGCGCGACTACCTGGAGCGGCGCGGCATCGCCTTCGAGCCGGCGGGCGCCGCCGAAGTGCTGCCGGACGCGAACCAGGTGCTGCTGCGCGACGGCCGGCGCATGGACTACGACTACCTGGTCATCGCCACCGGCCCACGTCTGGCCTTCGACGAGGTGCCGGGCCTGGGTCCGGAAGCCGGCCACACCCAGTCCATCTGCACCACCGCGCATGCGCAGAAGGCCTGGCTGGCCTATCAGGCCTTCCTGGAGGATCCCGGCCCGATCGTGGTCGGTGCCGCGCCTGGCGCTTCCTGCTTCGGCCCTGCCTACGAGTTCGCGATGATCCTCGACGCCGACCTGCGCAAGCGCAAGCTGCGCGATCGCGTGCCGATCACCTACGTCAGCCCCGAGCCCTACCTGGGCCACATGGGTCTGGGCGGAGTCGGCGACTCGCGCGGGCTGATGGAAGCGGAATTCCGCAAACGTCACATCCGCGCCATCGCCAATGCCCGCATCGTCTCGGTGGAACCGGGCAGGATGCAGGTCGAGGAGCTGGACAGGCACGGAAAGCCCGAAGCCGGTCATGCTCTGGATTTCCGCTACGCCATGGTGCTGCCGGCCTTCACCGGCGTGGATGCGGTAAGCGCGGCAAAGTCCCTGTGCAATCCGCGCGGCTTCGTCCAGGTGGACCGGCATCAGCGCAATCCGGCCCATCGCAACGTGTTCGCGGCCGGCGTTTGCGTGGCGATTCCGCCGGTCGAACCGACGCCGGTGCCGGCCGGGGCGCCCAAGACCGGCTTCATGATCGAATCCATGGTCACCGCCATCGCCCACAACATTGCCGACGAGCTGGCCCGCCAGCCCGCCGAAGCGGTGGCGACATGGAACGCGATCTGCCTGGCCGATCTCGGCGATACCGGCATGGCCTTCGTCGCCCTGCCGCAGAACCCGCCGCGCAACCTCACCTGGACCAGGGAAGGCAAGTGGGTTCGCGTGGCCAAGAGGGCTTTCGAGAAGTACTTCCTGGCCAAAATGCGTTCGGGCAACAGCGAGCCTGTCTACGAGAAGTACGTGCTCAAGGCGCTCGGCATCGAGCGGCTGAAATGATCCGATCAAAGACCAGAAGGAGTGCAGAAATGAATCTGGACCGTGCCGTCATGGCCTTCGCCGGCGTGATGATCCTCGTGAGCGTGGCGCTCACCTACTTCGTTTCGCCCTGGTGGCTGCTGCTGACCACCTTCGTCGGCCTGAACCTCCTGCAGGCATCGTTCACCGGCTTCTGCCCGGCGGCGATGTTGCTGGGCAAGCTGGGCATCAAGTCCGGCTGCGCCTTCAAGTAAGCGGGACGGCGATGCGTGCGTTCCCGCTGCCGGCCCTGCTGGCGATGGCCCTGCTGTCTGCATGCGCCGAGCCTGCACCGGCCCCGTCAGAACGGCCGCCGGTGCAGTTCGAGACGCTGGTCGTCGGCGCCGAAACATCGGTGCGCGAGCGGCATTGGGATGGCGTGGTCGAGGCGGTCAACCAGGCGACGCTTTCGGCGCAGACCGCCGGGCGGGTCGTTGAGCTGCCCTTCGACGTCAACGACTACGTGGAGGCCGGCCAGGTGGTCGTGCGCTTCACCGACGTCGAACAGCTCTCGGCCCAGCGGCGGGCCGCAGCCGCCCTCAATGCCGCCCAGGCCGACTACACCGAGGCGGAAGCCGCCTTCCGCCGCACCGAAGAGCTGGTGGAGAAACAGCTGCTGGCCCGCGCCGCGCTCGACCAGGCCCGCGCCCGCCGCGATGCTGCCCGTGCCGCCCTCGAGTCCGCCCGCGCCGGCCTGAGCGAAGCCGGCGAACAGGTGGATTACACCGTCATCCGTGCGCCCTATTCGGGAATCCTGACCGAGCGCCACGTCGAAGTCGGCGAGGCGGTGCGACCCGGCCAGCCGCTGGTGTCGGGCCTGTCCCTGAACCGGTTGCGGGTGAACGTGGAAGTGCCCCAGTCCGACGTCAACGCCATCCGCGAGCACCTGCAGGCCGCGGTCCTGCTGCCCGGCGGCCGGCGGCTGCAGGCCGAACGGGTGGTCGTCTTTCCCTACGCGGACCCGCGTACCCACAGCTTCCGGGTCCGGGTCGAGCTGCCCGAGGCCGAGACCGGCCTTCAGCCGGGCATGACGGTCAAGACCGCCTTCAAACTGGGCGAGCAGGCGCGGCTGATGGTGCCGGTCTCTGCGCTGGTCAGGCGCAGCGAGGTGACGGCCGTCTACGTCGTCGGCACCGACAATCGGGTGAGCCTGCGCCAGGTGCGCCTCGGCCGCCGAATCGAAGATCGGGTGGAGGTGCTGGCCGGCCTGGCCGAGGGCGAGCGCATCGCCGCCGATCCGCTGGCGGCGCTGGCACACCTGAGCGCGGAGCGCGGCGATGGCTGAGCCGCGCCTGGGTCTGTCGGGGCGCCTGGCCCGCGCCTTCCAGGCCAATCCGCTGACCCCGATCCTGGCCATCGCCGGCCTGTTGTTGGGCCTGGCGGCAACCCTGATCACGCCACGCGAGGAAGAGCCGCAGATCGACGTCACCATGGCCAATGTCATCGTGCCGTTCGCTGGCGCGCCGGCCGAGGATGTCGAGAACCTGGTCAGCTGGCCACTGGAGCAGCTGCTGTCGGAAATCGAGGGGGTCAAGCACGTCTACTCGGTCAGCCGGCCTGGCCTGGCCCTGATCACCGTCGAGTTTGCCGTCGGAGTGCCGCGCCAGGATGCGCTGGTGAGTCTGTACAACCAGGTGTACTCCAACGCCGACTGGGCGCCGCCCGGCCTGGGCGTCGGCCAACCGCTGGTGCGGCCCATGGGCATCGACGACGTGCCGGTGATGTCGGTGACACTGTGGACCGCCGATCCCGCCCGCGGCGGCATCGAGCTGGCAGAAGTCGCGCATACCCTCGAAGCGGAACTCAAGCGCGTGCCCGGCACTCGCGACGTCTACACCATCGGCGCGCCGCAGCGGGCCGTGGTGGTCGAGCTGGACGCCACCCGCCTGGCCAGCTACGGCATGACCGCAGACGACCTGGCCGCTGCCCTGGCCGCCGCCAACGTGGTCACCCAGGCCGGCGAACGCGTCACCGGCGAAGGGGTGCGGCCGCTGACCGC
Organism: Arenimonas fontis; assembly: GCF_008386465.1. Classification (GTDB taxonomy): domain Bacteria; phylum Pseudomonadota; class Gammaproteobacteria; order Xanthomonadales; family Xanthomonadaceae; genus Arenimonas; species Arenimonas fontis. The sequence goes on along the minus strand of NZ_VUOD01000003.1, from coordinate 176,940 downwards.
GGGAACCTACCTGGCCGATGCCCAGCAGGTCGCCGAGCTGGTGATCGGCCTGGCCGAGGGCCGGCCGCTGTACCTTTCCGACGTGGCGGAAATCCGGCCTGGCGCCGATCTGCCCAGCCATTACGCCTGGCATGCCACCCCGGATGGCCGGACGTATCCGGCAGTGACCATCGCCGTTGCCAAGAAGCCGGGCGCCAATGCCTCCGACATCACCGACGCGATTGTCGGCCGGCTGGACGATCTGCGCGCCACCCATATTCCCGAAGGCGTGCATGCCTTGGTCACTCGCGACTACGGCGCCACCGCCAGCGACAAGGCGATGACCCTGATCCAGAAGCTGGTGTTCGCCACCCTGTCGGTGGTGCTGTTGGTCCTGTTCGCGCTGGGATGGCGCGAGGCCTTCGTGGTCGGCTCGGCGGTGGTGCTGACCCTGGCCATCACCCTGTTCGCATCCTGGGCCATGGGCTTCACCCTGAACCGGGTGTCGCTGTTCGCTCTGATCTTCTCGATCGGCATCCTGGTGGACGACGCCATCGTCGTGGTGGAGAACATCCACCGGCACATGCGCATGGGCGGCAAGCGCCTGTTGCAGGCCATTCCCGCGGCAGTGGACGAGGTCGGCAGCCCGACCATCCTGGCCACGTTCACCGTCATCGCCGCGCTGCTGCCGATGGCCTTCGTATCCGGGCTGATGGGTCCGTACATGCGGCCGATCCCGATCAATGCCTCGGTGGGCATGCTGCTCAGCCTGATGGTGGCGCTGACGGTGACCCCCTGGCTGTCCTACCGGCTGTTGTCGCGCAAGCTGGCCGAGGGGGTGGAACAGGATGGGCACAGCCACGGCGAGGGGCTGGCAGGCAAGCTGCGCGCGGTGTTCGAGCGGCTGTTGCGACCGTTCCTGCACAGCGTGCATGGCCCACGCCGGCGCCGCTGGCTTTATCTCGGCGTGCTGGGCGCGATGGTGTTGGCGGCCGGCCTGACCGTGCTGCAGCTGGTGGTGCTGAAGATGCTGCCCTTCGACAACAAGTCCGAGTTCCAGGTGGTGGTGGACCTGCCCGAGGGCACGCCGCTGGAACGCACCAACGCGCTGCTGCAGGAAATGGCGGCGGCGGTCTCGGGCCTCCCCGAGGTCAGGGACATGCAGGGCTACGCCGGCACATCGGCACCGGTGAACTTCAATGGCCTGGTGCGGCAGTACTACCTGCGCAGCGGCGCCAACGTCGGTGACCTGCAGGTGAATCTGCTGGACAAGGCCGCGCGCAAGCGCAAGAGCCATGACATCGCCCGCACCATCCGCCCGACCCTGGCGGAGATCGGCGCGCGCTACGGCGCCTCGGTCAAGGTGGTCGAGGTGCCGCCCGGGCCGCCGGTGATGGCGCCGCTGGTGGCCGAGATCTATGGTCCCGACCAGGCCCGCGCCCGCGAGCTGGCGCGGGAGCTGCAGGCCCGCTTCCAGGCCACCGAGGGCATCGTGGACGTGGATTCCAGCGTCGAGGCGGCCGGTGCCGGACGCGACCTGGTGTTGATCGACCGCGACCGTGCCGCGCGCCTCGGAGTGAGCCAGGCGGCGGTGGCCCAGGCCCTGCAGTTGGGCGTGGAGGGCCGCGATGTCACCTGGCTGCGCGACGGCGCCTCCAAGTACCCGGTGCCGGTGCGGCTACGCCTGCCGGCGGGCGACCAGGCCAGCCTGGAGCAACTGCTGGCCCTGCGCGTCCGCGCCGGCGACGGCCGGCTGGTGCCGCTGTCGGAGCTGGTCGAGGTGCGGCGCGTGGATTGGGAACCGGTGATCCACCACAAGGATCTGCTGCCGGTGGTGTACGTGACCGGCGACGAGGCCGGTGCCCTCGACAGCCCGCTGTACGGCATGTTCGACCTGGTCGGCCAGCTCGCGACCGGGCCGCTCGGCGGCATCGCCGTCGAGCAGCGCTTCCTGTCGGCGCCGGAGCAGGTGTCGAAGTTCGCCATCAAGTGGGACGGCGAGTGGCAGATCACCTACGAGACCTTCCGCGACATGGGCCTGGCCTACTCGGTCGGCCTGCTGCTGATCTACCTGCTGGTGGTGGCGCAGTTCCGCGATTACCTGGTGCCGCTGGTGATCATGGCGCCGATCCCGCTGACGGTCATCGGCGTGATGCCCGGGCACGCCCTGTTGGGTGCCCAGTTCACCGCCACCAGCATGATCGGCATGATCGCCCTGGCCGGCATCATCGTCCGAAACTCCATCCTGCTGGTGGACTTCATCAACCATGCCGTTGCCGGCGGCCAGGCCCTGGCCGACGCGGTGATCGAGGCCTGCGCCGTGCGCGCCCAGCCGATCGCCCTCACCGGGCTGGCGGCCATGGCCGGCGCCTTCTTCATCCTCGACGACCCGATCTTCAATGGCCTGGCGATATCGCTGGTGTCCGGCATCCTGGTATCCACGCTGCTGACCCTGGTGGTGATCCCGCTGCTGTACTTCGCCCTGCTCAGCCGCCGTGCCAGGCGCAAGGAGGCCGGCGCCATGGACGCCAACCACATCGCCCGCCGGGCCCGCCAGCAGTTGGGCACCCGGGCCAGCGCCGGGAAGGAACTCCCATGAGCCAGTCCTATCCCGACCTGATCGACGACCTCAACGCCGCTATCAGCAAACTGCGGGCGGGCGCGCCCGGGCCGATGAAGGCCTTCGGCAGCCTGGCGCGCGAAGCGCTGGCGCCCGGCGTCCTGGACCTCAAGATCAAGGAACTTCTGGCCATCGGCATCGCCATCGCCACCCGCTGCGACGGTTGCGTCGGTTTCCACGTGAAGGCGGCAATCCGCGCCGGGGCAAGCCGGGAGGAACTGCTGGAGACGGTGGCCATGGCCATCTACATGGGCGCCGGGCCTTCGATGATCTACGCTGCCGAAACCCTGCGCGCGTTCGACGAACTGGTGGCCGCTAGAACCGGTCCACCGGCAACTTGAGGTAACGCACGCCGTTGTCCTCGGGCTCGGGCAGGGCGCCGGCGCGGATGTTCACCTGGATGGCCGGCAGAAGCAGTCTGGGCATGACCAGGCTGGCGTCGCGGGCCTCGCGCAGGGCGACGAATTCGGCCTCGGTGGTGCCCTCGCGGACGTGGACGTTGCCGCGCTTCTGCTCGCCGATCGTGGTTTCGCAGCGCGGCTCGCGCCCGCCAGGGCAGTAGTCGTGGCAGACGAAGACGCGGGTCTCGTCCGGCAACCGGTACAGGCGCCGGATGGACCGGTACAGCAATGCGGCGCTGCCGCCTGGAAAGTCGCAGCGGGCGGTGCCGCCGTCGGGCATGAACAGCGAGTCGCCGGTGAACAGGGCATCGCCGATCAGGTAGGCGACACTGTCGCCGGTATGCCCCGGCACCGGAATCACCCGGCCGGGGAGGCCACCCAGCATGAAGGCCTCGTCGTCGCCGAACAGCTGGTCGAACTGGGAACCGTCCACCGGGAAGTGTTCGCCGAGGTTGTAGATCGTGCGGAACGTCTTCTGCACCTGGCGTATGCCCTCGCCGATGGCCAGGCGGGCGCCGGGCAGTCGCCGTTTCAGCCAGTGGCCGGCGCTGAGGTGATCGGCGTGGGCGTGCGTTTCCAGGATCCAGTCCACCTGCCAGCCGCCGTCGGCGACCGCGTCCAGCAGCGCCTGTGCCGAGCGCGTGCCGGTGCGGCCGGAGGCCAGGTCGAAGTCCAGCACCGGATCCACCAGGGCGGCCCGGCCGCTGGCCGGATCGGCCACGACGTAGGACCAGGTGCCCGTATCCGGATGGTAATGCGGCAGGACGCGCGCTCCGCTCATCGCCTGTCTCCCGGCAGCCGTTCCGTCCGGATTATGCCTGTCTGTCGTCTGCCGCCGGCCCCGTCGGCAGGCGATGCGCCGATCAGGCGAGCAGGAGCTTGCCGGACGCGATCATCAGGACCAGGGACAGGGCGATGCGCAGCCCCCTCGGCGGCAGACGGTGAACGCCCAGCCAGCTGCCCAGCATGCCGCCCAGCGCCACCGCCGCCAGCCACAAGGGCAATGCCGTCGGCAAGGCCCCGGTGGCCTGCCAGACGCCGGCCATGCCCAGGACCGAGTTGACCCAGACGAAGGCCACCGACAGGCCGGCCGCTTCGCGGATCGGCGCCCAGCGCGCGAACAGCAGCAGCGGAGTCAGGAAGATCGCCCCGCCGGTGCCGGTCAGGCCGGACAGGGTTCCGATCGCGGCCCCGACCGGCAGCGCGTACGTCCAACGCACCTGTCGCGGCGGCCGCTCGTCGCCCGTCCCGTGCTGCCGGAGCGCGCTGCGCAACAGCAGCAAGGCGGCCACGAGCAGCAGCGCACCCACGACCAGCGCATAGGTCTCCTGGGGCACCGGGGTCCGCGCCGCGAGGTAGGTGGCCGGCGCCGAAGCCAGCACGAACGGCGGCAAGCGGCGCCAGGGCACCAGACCGGCACGGTGGAAGCGCAGCAGGCCGATACCGCCGACCAGCAGGTTCAGGGCCAGGGCGGTCGGCCGCATCTGTTCCGGCGCCAGGCCCAGCAGGGCCATCGCCGCCAGGTAGCCGCTGGCGCCGGCGTGGCCGACCGAGGAATACAGCGTGGCGATCAGGAAAAACAGGCCCGCCAGAAGCCAGGCGGCATGGTCCGGGCTTGCCATCTCAGCGTGCCGGGTCGAGGACCTCGTTGAGCAGTGCGGCCAGGCGCGCGCCTGCCAGGCGGATCCGTCGTTCTGCCAGCGGCCGGTGGCGGTCCAGATAGTCGTCGCCGATGTCATGGTCGCTCGGGTACAGGCCCTCGGCATGGATCAGGCGGCAGGACTCCAGTGCCCAGTCACGGGCCGGGTGTTCTGGGTCCGGGGTCGGCGCCTCGGGAAGCGCGAGCCGGCGCAGCCGGGCGGCGTAGGTCGGCGTATCGAGGTTGGCGCTGCGCAGCAGCCAGTAGTCCCAGACGCGGTGCAGGTTGGTGCCCTCGCCCTCGGGCGCGCCCTTGCCGCGGTACTGGATCTGGTAGTCGTTGCCGCCGCGGTCGTGCGGGTAGCCGGCGTGCATCGGCTGGTGCGCGTCACCGACCAGGTGCACGAGGAACTTCAGGGCGTCGGTCCGCGCCCGCCTCGGCTGCCCGGCATCGGCCAGGATGGCGCGCTGGCGGGCGATGGCGCCGATGATGCAATCGCCGTCGGGGCAGTCGCGGGCCGGCACGTAGTCGCAAGCGCTGCCCGGGATATTGACGTAATGCCAGTGCTTGCTGGCCTCGCCCAGCGCACCGCCCTCGGCGCGGATGTCGTCGGCCCAGGCGGCGATCGCGGCGAGCGTCGGTACCGGCTCGTCCGACAGGAGGTCGCGAACCGCGTCACGGGCGGCCGGGCTCAGGTCGGCTTCGGCCAGCTCGGCGACCAGCTCGTGGCCCTGGCGGCTCCAGGCCTGGGCAGCGGGGGCGGCCAGCGCGAGGGCCAGCAGCAGTGGGAAAAGGCGGCCGGGCCGGGCCGGCGGATCGTGGCGGCGGTTCATGGCCGCGGACTGTACGTCAGCGACCATGAACTGCGCTATCTCCGCTCAGAACGCCCAGACGAAGGCGGCGCCGTAGACCAGCGGATCGATCTTCACGGTGCCGACGTCGGCACCGTCCACCTTCACCTCGGTGTCGATGTCGATCCAGCGGGCGTCCACGCGCAGCCACTTGCCCCGACCGACGGCAAAATCCAGACCGGCATGCGCGGCCAGGCCCCAGGACGCGTCCAGGTCCAGCCGGGCGCCGGCCAGCGGCCCGGTGGTGTCCTCGTCGAGGAAGCGGGTGTAGTTCAGCCCCAGCCCCACAAAAGGCGAAACCCTCGCGCCGGCGAAGTGGTACTGCAGGGACATGGTCGGCGGCAGGTGCCTGGCCGAGCCGGCCCGCGCCCCGTTGAGTTCGATCTGGTGCTCGAAGGGCAGGGCGGCCAGAACCTCGATGCCCCAGTTGTCGCGGAAGAAGTACTCGGCGGTGACGGTCGGCCGCCAGTCGTCACCGACGTCGGCAGCGAGGGCGCCGCCGGCCAGGCGGCCGTTGTCGGAAGCCGGGACGACGCCATGGGCGCCGAGGCCGAAGGTCCAGGTGCCGGCTTCCATGGCCTGGGCCGGGGCGGCCAGGGCCAGGGCGATCGGGGCGAACAGCAGACAGGCGCGCATGGGATGACTCCGTGGTTATTGCACTGTCGCCAGTTTCCCGCCGTCGCCGGTCGCCGGTGTTGAGCCAGGTCATCGCTTGAGCCAGGTCAAACGCAGCGTCCGGACGCCGGTTTGGGCCGGCTGGCCGGGCTTGATAAAATGCCGGGCTTTCCCACCCATTCCGGCCCGACGCCGGCCCAGGAGACGTCATGCCCATCAAGGTCGCGATCAATGGCTACGGCCGCATCGGCCGCAACATCCTCCGCGCGCTGTACGAGTCCCGGCGCACCCACGAGATCCAGGTGGTGGCCGTCAACGACCTGGGCGATGCCGAAACCAACGCCCACCTAACCCAGTACGACACCGCCCACGGTAGGTTCCCGGGTACGGTGTCGGTGGACGGCGGCGACCTGATCGTGAGCATGCCCGGCCAGAATCAGGGCGACCGCATCAAGGTCTGCGCCGAGCGCGACCCGGCCAGGCTGCCCTGGGGCGAGCTGGGCGTGGACGTGGTGCTGGAGTGCACCGGCCTGTTCACGTCCAAGGCCAAGGCCTCGGCCCACCTGTCGGCTGGCGCGAAGAAGGTGATCATCTCGGCCCCGGGCGACAAGGATGTGGACAACACCGTCGTGTTCGGCGTCAACCACCACACCCTGAAGGCCTCGGACACCGTCATTTCCAACGCCTCCTGCACCACCAACTGCCTGGCGCCGCTGGCCAAGGTGCTGCACGAGAAGATCGGCATGGTGCACGGCCTGATGACCACCATCCACGCCTACACCAATGACCAGGTGCTGACCGACGTCTTCCACAAGGACCTGCGCCGTGCCCGTTCCGCCACCCAGAGCCAGATTCCGACCAAGACCGGTGCCGCCGCCGCGGTCGGCCTGGTACTGCCGGAACTCAACGGCAAGCTCACCGGCTTCTCGATGCGCGTGCCGACCATCAACGTCTCGGTGGTGGACCTGAGCTTCGTGGCCGCCCGTCCGACCAGCAAGGACGAGATCGACGCGGTGGTGAAGGCCGCCAGCGAGGGCGAGCTCAAGGGCATCCTGGGCTACAACACCCGGCCGCTGGTATCGGTGGACTTCAACCACGACCCGCACAGCTCGGTCTACGACGCCACGCTCACCCAGGTGATGGGCGGAACGCTGGTGAAGGTCTGCTCCTGGTACGACAACGAGTGGGGCTTCTCCAACCGCATGCTCGACACCACCATCGCCCTGATGGCGGCCAGGTAAGCCCTCGCCGCTTGCCCGAACCGGAAAGACCCCGGCCTCGTGCCGGGGTTTCTTCGTCCGCGTCGAGAACCTCAGGTGGAGTCGCCAGCGACACTGCCGGCGGCGCTGCGGCGCAGGCGGTCGTGGATGGCCAGCCAGTCCGGGTGGGCGGGCGGGCGTTCGGCCAGCAGCAGGTTGGCGCCGCGGGCGTCCAGCTCGCGCAGGGCGGCATACAGGCCGTGCGCGTAGGCGGCCGGGTCCGCCGGCAGGGCCAGGCCCGGCAGGCCTTCCGGCAGCATGTCCAGCACCAGCGCCTGCACACGCTTGCCCAGTGTCTGCTGCTGTTCGGCCTCGACCCGCAAGGCCTCCCGCGGCAGCAGCAGCAGCGGCGTGCGCGGCGCGTAGTGCGCCTCGAGAGTGCCGGATGCGCGCGGGCTGTCGCCGGCAGGGCCCTCGGCGACCGGGCCGATCACCGCTTCGATGACTTCGCGGCCGAGCATTCCCGGTCGCAGGATGCGCGGTGTTTTGCCGGACAGGTCGACGATGGTGCTCTCGATGCCGACCCGGCATTCGCCGCCGTCCAGCACCACCGGCACGGCCTCAGCGAACTCCGCCCGCACATGCGCGGCGCTGGTCGGGCTGAGGTGGCCGAAGCGATTGGCCGAGGGCGCTGCCAGGCCGCCACCGAAGGCGCGCAGCAGTTCCAGCGCCAGCGGATGGTCGGGGCAACGCAGGCCGACGGTGTCCTGGCCGCCGGTGACCTCGTCGGGCACATGCGGCTGGCGGCGCAGTATCAGGGTCAGCGGCCCCGGCCAGAATGCCCGGGCCAGGGCACGGGCACCGTCGGGCACCTCGCGCGCCCAGGCATCCATGGCCTCGGGACCGGCGATGTGCACGATCAGGGGATGGTCGGCCGGTCGACCCTTGAGATCGAACACCCGGCGCACGGCCACGGGGTTGCCGGCGTCGGCGGCCAGGCCATACACGGTTTCGGTGGGCAGGCCGATGGCCTCGCCGCGGCGCAGCGCGGCCAGTGCTTCCTCGATCGTGGCGTCGTGGGTGGTCATGGCGCGCATTGTCCCATGCCCTCCGGAGGTTTGCCGCCACCCGGCCGCAGGGAGGAAAATGCCGCCTTTCCGTTCCTCTGGAGCCGCACCATGTCCATCCTCCGCATGGCCGACCTCGATCTGGCCGGCAAGCGCGTCCTGATCCGCGAAGACCTGAACGTGCCGGTCAAGGACGGCCGCATCACTTCCGAGCAGCGCATCCAGGCGGCGCTGCCGACCCTGCGCCTGGCCCTGGAGAAGGGTGCGGCGGTGATGGTGATGTCGCACCTGGGCCGGCCAAAAGAAGGCGTGTGGAGTGCCGAGGATTCGCTGGCGCCCGTGGCGGCGCGCCTGGGCGAGTTGCTGGGCCGCGAGGTGCCGCTGGTGAAGGACTGGGTGGACGGTGTCGAGGTGCAGCCCGGCCAGATCGTGCTGCTGGAGAACTGCCGCATGAACGTCGGCGAGAAGGCCGACGACGTGGCCCTGGCGAAAAAGTACGCGGCCCTGTGCGACGTGTTCGTCATGGATGCCTTTGGCACCGCCCACCGCGCCCAGGCCTCGACCCACGGCGTGATCCGGTTCGCGAAGCAGGCCTGCGGCGGGCCGCTGCTGATGGCCGAGCTGGACGCGTTGGCCAAGGCCCTGGATGCGCCGGCGCGGCCGCTGCTGGCCATCGTCGCCGGCTCGAAGGTGAGCACCAAGCTCGCGCTGCTGTCCAACCTGGTAACCAGGGTGGATCAGCTGATCGTCGGCGGTGGCATCGCCAACACCTTCATCGCCGCCATGGGACACCCGGTCGGCAAGTCGCTGTGCGAGGCCGACCTGCTGGAAACCGCGCGCGCGATCATGGCCGACGCCAGGGCCCGGGGTGCCGAGATCCCGTTGCCGACCGACGTGGTGGTGGCGCCGGCTTTCGCCGCCGACGCCCCGGCCACGGTGAAGAAGGTGTCCGAAGTCGGCGCCGACGACATGATCCTGGACATCGGTCCGGACACCGCCGCGGCTTACGCGGCGCTGATCGGCAAGGCCGGCAGCGTGATCTGGAACGGCCCGGTCGGCGTGTTCGAGTTCGACGCCTTCGGCAAGGGCACGGAGGCCCTGGCCCGGGCCATCGCCGCCTCGCCGGCGTTTTCGATCGCCGGCGGCGGTGACACCCTGGCGGCGGTGGAGAAGTACGGGGTCGAATCCGGCATCGGCTACATCAGCACCGGCGGCGGCGCCTTCCTGGAGTTCTGCGAGGGCAAGGAGCTGCCGGCGGTGGCGGCGCTGAAGGCGCGCGCGGCCTGAAACGGCGCGGACGTCACGGCAAGGTCGCGGGCCCGTGCTAGCGTAACCGGGACACCGACCGCGGGCCGCCGCCATGAGCCACCCGATCCAGCGCCGCACCAAGATACTCGCCACCCTGGGACCGGCCACCGACGCGCCGGGCGTGATGGACGGCCTGGTCCGGGCCGGGGTCAATGTGGTGCGGCTGAACTTCTCGCACGGCAGCGCCGACCAGCATGCGGCCCGGGTGGCGTCGCTGCGCGAGGCGGCAGAGCGCCAGGGCCGCGAAGTGGGCGTGCTGGCCGACCTGCCGGGCCCGAAGATCAGGATCGAGCGGTTCGCCGAGGGCCGGGTGACCTTGCAGGCAGGCCAGGCCTTCACCCTGGACTGCCGCGCCGATGCTCCGCCCGGCGACACATCCCGGGTCGGCGTGAGCTACCTCGGCCTGACCGGCGACGTCGCTCCCGGCGACGTGCTGCTGCTGGACGACGGCCTGATCGCCCTGCGTGTCGTCGCGGTCGAGGCAGACGCCGTCCGCACCGAGGTGCTGACCGACGGCGTGCTGGCCGACCGCAAGGGCCTGAACCGGCTCGGCGGCGGTCTGTCCCTGGGGGCGCTGTCGGAGGCCGACCGCGCCCACATCGTCACCGCCGCCGGCCTGGACGTGGACTTCATCGCGGTGTCGTTCTGCCGCAATGCCGCCGACATCGAGCAGGCACGAGGCCTGGCCCGGGCTGCCGGCAGCGACGCCGCCATCGTCGCCAAGATCGAGCGCGCCGAGGCCATCGCCAACCTCGAGGAAATCACCGCCGCCGCCGACGTGGTCATGGTGGCGCGCGGCGACCTGGGCGTGGAGATCGGCGACGCCGAGCTGCCCGGTCTGCAGAAGAAGATCATCCGCACGGCCCTGGAGCACAACAAGGTGGTGATCACCGCCACCCAGATGCTGCAGTCCATGGTGGACAACCCGATCCCGACCCGGGCCGAAGTGCTGGACGTGGCCAACTCGGTCATTGACGGTACCGACGCGGTGATGCTGTCGGCCGAAACCGCCTCGGGCCAGCACCCGGTCAAGGCGGTCGAGGCGATGGCGCGCATCTGCCTGGGTGCCGAACGCCAGTTCGACCGCGACACCGATTTCGAGAAGGCGCCGCGCGGCCTGCAGCGGGCCGATCAGGCCATCGCCATGGCCAGCATGTTCCTGGCCGAGCACATCCAGGTGCGGGCCATCGTCGCCCTGACCGAATCCGGCGGGACCGCCCGCTTCCTGTCGCGGTTCCGGTCGCAGGTGCCGATCTACGGCCTGTCGCGGCATGCGCCGGCGCGCCGGCGCATGGCCCTGGTGCGCGACGTGTTTCCGGTGGACTTCGACAGTCACGGCCTCGGCAGCCGCGAGGCCGCCGCCCGGGCGATCGGCCAGTTGTTTGGCGCCGGCTTGCTGGCCGAGGGCGACCGGGTCATCGTGACCAGCGGCGACCACATGCAGCTGCACGGCGCCACCAACACCCTGCGCCTGCTGCAGGTCGGGACCGGCGGCAAGGCCGAGGGCCTGGGCGAGCTCTGAGGCGTGTCCTGGAGGCGGTTTCGGGCCGATCCCGATCCTGCCCCTGGCCCGGTCCCCGGGCCGATCCGAGCCTGGCCGGGGATGGGCGGGTATAATGCCCGGCTCCCAGCCACACCCCCGGAATCGTCCCATGAGCATCGACCAACTCGCCGAGACCGCCCAGGCCATGGTGGCCGCAGGCAAGGGCATCATCGCCATCGATGAGTCCACCAACACCATCAGGAAGCGTTTCGAGGCCGTCGGCATCGAGAGCACCGAGGAGAACCGGCGCGCCTACCGGGAGATGCTGCTGACCACCCCGGGCCTGGGCGACTACATTTCCGGCGCCATCCTCTACGACGAGACCATCCGCCAGTCCACCCGCGACGGCGTGCCCTTCACCAAGGTCATGGCGGACGCCGGCGTGATTCCCGGCATCAAGGTGGACAAGGGCGCCATGCCGCTGGCCGGCTTCCCCGGCGAGCTCGTCACCGAAGGCCTGGACGGCCTGCGCGACCGCCTGAAGGAGTATGCGAAGCTCGGCGCCAGGTTCGCCAAGTGGCGCGCCGTGATCACCATCGGCGAGGACATGCCCTCGGGCACCTGCATCGAGGCCAACAGCCACGCCCTGGCCCGCTACGCCGCGCTGTGCCAGGAGCAGGGCATCGTGCCGATGGTGGAGCCTGAAGTGCTGATGGACGGCGATCACGACATCGACACCTGCTACGAGGTCACCGAGGTCACCCTGCGTTCGCTGTTCGGTGCCCTGTACGAGCACAACGTCATGCTCGAGGGCACGATCCTCAAGGCCAGCATGGTCGTGCCTGGCAAGAGCTGCCCGGAGCAGGCCTCGATCGAGGAGGTCGCCGAACTGACCCTGCGCTGCCTGAAATCCTCGGTGCCGGCCACCCTGCCGGGCATCGTCTTCCTTTCCGGCGGCCAGAGCGACGAGGCTGCCACCGCCCATCTCAATGCCATGAACCAGATGGGTCCCAAGCCCTGGCCGCTGAGCTTCAGCTACGGCCGCGCCATGCAGTCGGCGGCGCTGAAGCTCTGGGCCAGGGACATGAGCGGCAACTACGCTGCCGCCCAGCAGACCGTGTACGCCCGCGCCAAGGACAACGGCCTGGCCGCGCTCGGCCGCTGGAAGTCGGCCGCCTGAGCCGGCCAGCCATGTGGACCCGCGGACGCCGGCCCCGTGCCGGCGTTCGCGTTTTTGCGCCGCCGTCACCCGTGGGCGGTCGGGGGCGGCGTAGAATCGGGCCCTTGCGAACTTTTTGCCCGGACCCCGGGTCCATGCCTGGACCCGCCCGCGGCCGCGGGCCCCAGACCGAGGAAGTCCCCGCCCCATGATCCGATTGCGCCCGCCGTCCGTCCTCCTGCTCGTCCTCCTCCTGACCGCCTGCGGCCGGGAAACGGCGGACGGCGGACCACCCACGGCGGTCGTGGTCACCACCACGGTGGTGCAGCCGCAGCCATGGAGCGACACCATCGAGGCCCTGGGCACCGCCCGGGCCAACGAGTCGGTGCTGATCACCGCCAAGGTCACCGAGACGGTGGTGCGGGTGAACTTCGAAGACGGTGACGAGGTCGAGGCCGGCGATGTGCTGGTGGATCTGTCGGGCAAGGCCGAACTGGCCGGCCTGGAAGAGGCCGCCGCCGCCTACCGCGAAGCCCGGCAGCAGTACGAACGCCAGCGCGAGCTGGCCGAGCGCAAGTTGATCTCCGCCGGCCAGCTCGACACCCAGCGTGCCGCCATGGAGTCGGCGCGCGCGCGCCTGGACGCCACCCGTGCCCGCCTGGCCGACCGGGTCATCACCGCCCCCTTCGCTGGCGTGCTCGGCTTTCGCCAGGTCAGCCCAGGTACCCTGGTGACGCCGGGCACCACCATCACCAGTCTCGACGACATATCGGTAATCAAGCTCGACTTCACCATCCCGGAAACCTACCTTTCGGCGGTCGCACCGGGCCAGACGGTGCGTGCCCGCAGCGCGGCCTGGCCGGAGCGAGAGTTCGAAGGCCGGGTCGCCACGGTGGAGTCCCGGGTGGATCCGGTGACCCGCGCCGTCACCGTCCGCGCGGAACTTCCCAACCCGGACCGGCTGCTGCGCCCCGGCATGCTGCTGACGCTGCGGCTGTTCCAGCCCGAGCGGCAGGCCCTGGTCGTGCCCGAGATCGCGGTCACCCAGGTGGCCCGCGACGCCCATGTGTTCCGGGTGCGCGAGGATGGCACGGTCGAGCAGGTTCCGGTAACCCTGGGCGCGCGTCGGGCCGGAGAGGTCGAGGTCGCCGCAGGGCTGTCGGCCGGCGATCGCATCGTCGTCGATGGCGTGGTCAAGCTGCGCCCGGGCATGCGCGTGGCCGAGGCGAATCCCGAACCGGCCGCTGCAGGCTGAGGAGCGCGCCATGGTGCTTTCCGATCTGTCGATCCGCAGGCCGGTCCTGGCCACGGTGATGAGCCTGATGCTGGTGGCCCTGGGCCTGATCTCCTTCAGCCGCCTGACCCTGCGCGAGCTGCCCGACATCGATCCGCCGATCGTCTCGATCGATGGCAGTTACACCGGCGCCTCGGCCGCGGTGGTCGAAACCCGAATGACCCAGGTGCTGGAAGATGCCATCGCCGGTATCGAGGGTATCCGCAGCGTGGAGTCGCGCAGCCGCAACGGCGGCTTCGACATCACCATCGAATTCAGCCTCGACCGCGACATCGAGAGCGCCACCAACGACGTGCGCAGCGCGGTCAGTCGGGTGCTGGATCGCCTGCCCCAGGAGGCCGACCCGCCCGAGGTGGAGAAAGTGGCCGCCGGCGCCGAGGTGGTGCTCTGGCTGGCGCTGCAGAGCCGGACCATGGACCAGCTCGAGCTGGCCGATTACGCCGAGCGCTACATCGTGGACCGGCTGTCGGTGGTGGACGGCGTGGCCAACGTCCGGGTCGGCGGCGCCCAGCGCTACGCCATGCGCATCTGGCTGGACCGGCAGGCGATGGCGGCGCGCGGCCTGACCGTGGCCGATGTCGAGGAGGCCCTGCGGCGCGAAAACGTCGAGCTGCCGGCGGGGCGGCTGGAGTCCGCCAGCCGTGATTTCACCCTGCGGGTGGAACGTGCTTACCAGGGTCCGGAAGACTTCGAACGCCTGGCGGTGGCCAAGGGCCCGGACGGCCACATCGTCCGCCTGGGCGAAATCGCCGACGTCACGCTGGAGGCGGCCGATCGGCGCGCCTACTACCGTGGCGACGGCTTGCCGCAGGTGGGCCTTGGCGTGATCAAGACCTCCACCGCCAACAGCCTGGACGTGGCCGAGGGCATCCGTTCCGAGATGGCGCGGATCGCCGAGACCCTGCCCGAGGGCACCACCCTGGACGTCTCCTACGATGCCACCGTGTTCATCCAGTCGGCGGTGAACCGGGTCTACATGACCCTGCTGGAGGCGATCCTGCTGGTGCTGGTGGTGATCTATCTGTTCCTTGGCAGTGCCCGCGCCGCGCTGATTCCGGCCGTTACCGTGCCGGTCTGCCTGATCGCCGCCTTTCTGGGTCTGTACCTGTTCGGTTTCTCGATCAACCTGCTGACCCTGCTGGCCCTGGTGCTTTGCATCGGCCTGGTGGTGGACGACGCCATCATCGTCCTGGAGAACTGCCAGCGCCGCGCCGACCTGGGCGAGCCGCCGCTGGTGGCGGCGCGGCGCGGCACCCGCCAGGTGGCCTTTGCCGTGATCGCGACCACGGCGGTGCTGATTTCGGTGTTCCTGCCGGTGGCCTTCATGGAGGGCAACAACGGCCGGCTGTTCCGCGAGCTGGCGGTGACCATGGCCGGCGCCATCGCCCTGTCGGCCTTCGTGGCCCTGAGCCTCACCCCGATGATGTGTTCGCTGCTGGTGCGGCCGCATACCGCCCCGCGCGGGCTGGATGCCTGGGTGCACCGTCGGCTAGCTCGCCTTACCGAAGCCTACCGTCGCTTGCTTGAGCACACGGTAGGCCGGCCGGTGCTGTTCATCGTCGCCATGCTGGCCACCTTCGCCCTGACCGCCTTGCTGTTCGCCGCCGCCCCGCGCGAGTTGGCCCCGCCGGAGGATCGCGGCTCCTTTTTCGTCAGCGTGTCCGGGCCCGAGGGTGCCGGCTTCGATTACACGGTGGGCAACCTGCAGGAGATCGAGCGACGCCTGCTGGCCATGCGCGACGGCGGCGAGCCCATCCACCGGGTGATCAGCCGGGCACCGGCCGGCTGGGGCAGCAGCGAGGAGATGCATACCGGCCAGGCCATCGTCATCCTCAGCGACTGGGGACAACGCGAGCAGACGACCGACGAGGTGGTGGCCAAGGCCCGGCGCGAGCTGGCCGGCGTGCCCGGCGTGCGCGCGGTTCCGATCGTGCGCCAGGGCCTTGTCCGTAGCTCGGGCCAGCCGCTGCAGGTGGTGCTGGGCGGACCCAGCTACGAGGAGCTGGCCCGCTGGCGCGACCGGATGGTCGCGCGCATGGAACAGAACCCCAACCTGTTGTCGGTGGACTCCGACTACAAGGAAACGCGCCCGCAGATGCGCATCGAGGTGGACCGGGCAAGGGCAGCGGACCTGGGCGTTTCCGCCCAGGAGATCGGTCGAACCCTGGAAACCATGATGGGTTCCCGCCGGGTCACCACCTTCGTGGACGACGGCGAGGAGTACGACGTGGTCCTGCAGGCGCGCCAGGCCGACCGCGCCAGCCCGGCCGACCTCAGCAGCCTGTACGTGCGATCGCAGCGCAGCGGCGAGCTGGTACCGCTGTCCAGCCTGGTGACGCTGACCGAAGTGGCCGAGCCAGGCACGCTGAATCGCTACAACCGCCTGCGCGCGATCACTCTCGAGGCTGGCCTTGCCCCGGGCTACACCCTTGGCGAAGCCCTGGACTGGGTTCGCCAGGTGGCGGCCGAGGAGCTGCCCGACTACGCCCAGCTCGACTACAAGGGCGAATCGCTGGAATACCAGCGCGCCGGCGGCACCGTCCTGTTCACCTTCGCGATGGCGCTGCTCATCGTCTACCTGGTGCTGGCGGCGCAGTTCGAGAGCTTCCTGCATCCGATCGTGATCATGCTGACCGTGCCGCTGGCGGTACTGGGCGCCCTGATCGGCCTGTGGCTGATGGGCTCGACGCTGAACCTGTTCAGCCAGATCGGCATCATCATGCTGGTGGGCCTGGCAGCCAAGAACGGCATTCTGATCGTCGAGTTCGCCAACCAGCTACGCGACGAGGGCCGGGCGGTGCGCGAGGCCATCCTGGAGGCGTCCGCCACCCGGCTGAGGCCGATCCTGATGACCTCGATCGCCACCATCTTCGGGGCCGTGCCGCTGGTCACGGCCGGCGGCGCCGGTTCGGCCAGCCGGGTCACCATCGGTATCGTGGTGATCTTCGGCGTGGCCTTCTCCACCCTGCTTTCGCTGTTCGTGATTCCGGCGTTCTATGCGCTGCTGGCGCCCTACACGCGCTCGCCGGAAGCGGTGGCGCGCCGGCTCGAGAAGCTGGAGCGGGAAACCCCATCGGTGGGCGGCCATGCCTGATCGGCGCCGCTCCGTTCAGGCGCTGCCCCCGGGTCGCCCTGGTCCGGCTGCTGTCCGCGAGCAGAGGGTGTATGGCCTGAATGCCTGCCTGGCCCTGTTCCGGCAGCGGCCACAGGACCTGCGCAAGGTCTGGCTGCTGGAATCGCGCCTTCCGGCCCTGAAGCCGGTGCTGGCCTGGTGTGTGGCCCGGCGGATCGGCTACTCGGTGGTCGGGGACGAGGATCTGCGTCGCCTCTCCGGCAGCGGGCACCATGAGGGTGTGGTGTTCGCCGCCCTCGCCCCGGTCGAACGCAGCCTGGACGCCTGGTTGCGCGGCCTGCCGGCCGGGCCGGTGCTGGCGGTGTGGCTGGACGGCGTCGGCAATCCGCACAATCTCGGCGCCATCCTGCGTTCCTCGGCGCATTTCGGCGTGGCCGGCCTGCTGCTGCCGCAGGGCTCGTCGCTGGGCCTGTCGGGCGCGGCCGCCCGCGTGGCCGAGGGCGGCGCCGAGCAGGTGCCGCTGGTGCGCCTGGGCCGGCCGGACGAGAGCCTGGTGCGGCTGGAAGCCGCCGGCTTCGTCGCCGCCGCCACCGTCGTCCGCGGTGGCCAGCCGCTGTACGGCACCGTCCTGCCGGAGCGCCTGCTGCTGATGATGGGCGCCGAAGGCGAGGGCATGGATCCGGCCCTGGCCGGCGTCGCCGGCATGCGCCTGGGCATTCCCGGCACGGGCGCGGTGGAAAGCCTCAACGTCGCCGCCGCCACTGCCGTATTCCTGGGCGAGTGGTGGCGCCAGCACCGCACCTGAACCCGTTCAGCCCGGGCCGGGCATACTTCGGCCCCATGAAACGCTTCCTGCTTGCCCTGATCCTGGGCCTGGGGCTGGTCGTGTCCGCCCAGGCCCGCACCGAGTACGGCGTCGAGTACGTCGTGCGCTTCCTGCCCGCCGAGGCTCAGGCCGACGTTTCCATCCGGCTGAAGCCCGGCACCGGCGAGGTCCGGCACATGCGCCTGTACATGCCCGAGGCGCGCTATCCGCGCGTCTACGGCGATGGCGAGGTGGTCCGGGACGGCGACTACATCGACTGGACGCCGCCACGCGGCGAGCCGGCCCGGCTGCGCTACCGGCACCTGATCGACCATCGTCGCCGCGACGGCGGTCATGATGCCCGCATCACTGCCGACTGGGTGATCGCCCGCGGCGACGACCTGGTGCCGCGCGCCACCGTGCGCGCCACCCGGGGCGCCGACTCCAGGGCGCGACTGCGCTTCGTGCTGCCCGAAGGCTGGACCAATGCGGACACGCCCTACCTGCGCAGCCGCGATGGCAAGTCCTTCGTGATCGTCAATCCGGAACGCCGCTTCGACCGGCCGACCGGCTGGATCATCGCCGGCTCGGTCGGTACCCGTCGCGAACGGGTCGGCGACACCGAGATCAGCGTGGCCGGCCCCAAGGGCGATGTCATCCGCCGCAACGACACCCTGGCCTTCCTGTACAACCTGGTGCCGGAGTTCCAGCGGGCCTTCGGCGAGGTGCCGCGCAAGCTGCTGATCGTCAGCGCCGGCGATCCGATGTGGCGCGGCGGCCTGTCCGGCCCCCGTTCCCTGTGGATGCATGCCGATCGGCCGCTGATCAGCGAGAACGGTACCAGCACGCTCACCCACGAACTGTTCCACGTCATCACCCGCATCCGCGGTGCCGATGGCGACGACTGGATCGCCGAAGGCCTGGCCGAGTACTACTCGATCGAGCTGCTGCGGCGGGCCGGCCTGATCAGCCCCGACCGGGCCAACAGGGCCTTCCGCTGGATGCGCCGTCACGGCCGCGGCGTGACGTCGCTGGATACCGATCGCTCGCGGGGTCCGGTCACCGCCCGCGCCGTGCAGCTGTTCCGCGAGTTGGACGCCGAGATCGGCGAGCGTAGCGGCGGCAGGCGGGACCTGGACGACCTGGTGATCCGCCTGCTGCCCCTGCGCGAGGTCTCCCGCGAGGATCTGGCCGGCGAATTCGAAGCCCTGACCGGCGCGCCCTCCCGCGTGCTGGACACCGCGCTGCTGCGCTGAGGCGGCGCGACTACTCCGCCGCCTTCGCGGGCGCGCTGCCGAAGTCCACCGTGGTTTCGGCCGCCAGCCAGGCCAGCACCGCATAGGCGGCGACCTGCTGGTCCAGGGCAGCCGGCTCGATCTTGTCCAGCGTGTCGTTGGGCGTGTGGTGGTAGTCGAAATAGTCGGTGCCGTCCTGGGCCAACTGGGCCCAGGGGGCGCCCTTGGCGACGATCGGGCCCACATCCGGTCCGGGACCGCCGACGCCGCGCTCGGTGGTGATGCCAAGCGGCGCCAGCACCTGGCCGATACGTTCGATCACCGGCCAGGCCGCATCGTCGACCCCGGCGCGCAACGCATAGATGCGGCCGGCGCCGAAATCGCTTTCGGCGCCCAGCTGATGCAGCGGAACGGCACCCTCGGCGGCGCGCGCCTCGGCATAGGCCTTGCCGCCGTACAGGCCCTGCTCCTCGTTGGCATAGGCGATCACCCGCACGGTGCGGCGCGGGCGCTGCTCAAGCGAGGCGATAAGGGCGCCGGCGGCGGCGGTGATGGCCACGCCGGCGCCGTCGTCGATGGCGCCGGTGCCCTGGTCCCAGGAATCAAGATGCCCGCCGATGGTCACCACCTCTTGCGGCAGTTCGCGCCCGGTGACCTCGGCGATGACATTGTGCGAGGTGTACTGGCCGACGGTCTCGGCGGAGATGTCCAGGCGCAGGCGGACCGTATGCCCCGCTTCGATCATGCGCACCAGCTGGTCGGCGTCGGGGTTGGACAGCGCGCCGGCCGGGATGCGCGGTACGTCCGCGACATAACGCATCGCCCCGGTATGGGCGAAGCGGTCGTTACTGGTGCCGATCGAACGGATCAGCACGGCGACCGCGCCCTTGCGCGCGGCTTCCACCGCGCCGTTGCTACGCGCACCGACGGCGGGACCGTAGCCACGGCCATCGCGGAAACGCTGCATACGGTTGCTGATGAAGGCTATCTTGCCCCGCAGGCTGCCCTCCGGCGCCGCCTTGAGTGCATCCAGGGTGGCGAACTCGACGATCTCCGCCTCGAGCGGCCCATCGGTACCGACGCTGCCGCCAAGCGCCGTCACCACCAGCGGCTGCGGGAAGGGCGCCAGCACGGCGGCGGATTCGCGGTGCCGCAACCAGACCGGGAAGGTCACCGGTTCCAGGTAGACCCGGTCGAAACCCATGGCCTCGAAGCGTGCCTTCGTCCAGGCGACGGCGCGGGCATCGGCCTCGGTGCCGGCCAGGCGCGGGCCGATCTCGGTGGTCAGCCCCGCCACGAAGTCCCAGGCAGCATTGCCGGCCAGGGCCTGTTCGCGAAGGCGCTCGGCAGTGGCGATCGCGGCGGCGTCAAGGCCGGTGTCGCCGGCGCTGGCGGGAAAGGTAGAGAGGGCGAGAAAAGCGGCGAACAAGCGGCGGAGGGCGCGCATCCTTTCGTGTCCTTGCGGAGGGAGGCCGGCCCGGGGCCGGCGGCGTGGAACGGAGCGGGATCAGCGCGACTTCAGCGCGTCGCGGATCTCGGTGAGCAGCTTCACTTCCTCGCTGGGGCCGGGCGCCGCCGCCGCGGCCTGCTCCTGCTTGCGCTTGAGCGAGTTCATCGCCTTGATGAACAGGAAGATGGCGAAGGCGATGATGAGGAAGTCGACGATGGTCTGGATGAAGGCGCCGTAGTTGAGCGTGAGCGCCGGGACGGCCTGGCCGGCGGCGTCCACGCCGGCGGCACGCAGTTCGATGGCCAGGTCGCTGAAGTCCACACCGCCGACCATCAGCCCGACCAGGGGCATGATCACCCCGTCCACAAGCGAGGAGACGATCTTGCCAAAAGCGGCGCCGATCACCACGCCGACGGCGAGGTCCACGACGTTGCCGCGCATCGCGAATTCCCGGAACTCGGAGATCATGCCCATCGTGTCGTTTCCCATGGCCAGGCGGCCGGTCGCCGCCTGCCGGAATTTACACCAGCCGGCTCAGGTGATGCCGCCGGCCAGTTCCACCAGGTCGTCCAGTCCGGCACGGAACCGGTCGCCTGGCTGCAGCGCGGCGACGCCGGCCGGGGTGCCGGCGAACACCAGGTCGCCCGCGCGCAGGTCGTACAGTTTCGAGAGCTCGTGGATGACCTCGGCGACTGAGAACACCATCTGGTCGAGAGTGGCCTGCTGGCGCAGCTCGCCGTTGACGTCCAGCCAGAGCCGGCGCGGCGGCATTGCTCCGGCCAGGCCGACCGGCACTATCTCGCTGACCGGTGCGGACCGGTCGAAGCCCTTGGCCGTGTCCCAAGGCAAGCCGCCGGCCTTGGCCCTGGCCTGCAGGTCGCGCCGGGTCAGGTCCAGACCGACGGCGTAGCCGAATACCAGAGCCGGGGCGCCGTCCACCGGCACCACGCCCTCGGCGTTCCGGCCCAGGGCCACCACCAGCTCGACCTCGTGATGCAGGTCCGAGGTGCCGCGCGGATAGGGCAGGAGGCCGCCGCCCGGCACCACCGCGTCGGCGGGTTTGGCGAAAAACACCGGATTGCCCCGGTCCACCGCCGCGCCCATCTCCTTGGCGTGGTCGGCGAAGTTGCGGCCGATGCAGTAGATGCGGTGCACCGGGAACCGGGCCCCGGTGCCGCGCACCGGCAGGCTGGGCGGGACGGGGGCGGGAAAGACGGTCTGGGTCATCGCGCTCGGGAGGTTTCGGCTGGGGTTCCGATCTTATCGGTTCGCCCCATCGGTTCGCCCCGGCCTCCCGTCGTGCCCTCGTTCGTCGGGAAGGCGGTCGCGCCTGCCCGACGGAAGGCGCCTCAGCGCAGGCCGAGCCGGCTGCCGGGCTTGCGTACCAGGGTGTACTCGCCTTCGATGACGTCGCCGGCTGGCGACGGCCGGACCGCGTCCTCGCGGCGGTTGCGCAGCAGGCGGCGCAGCGCCGCGAACAGCAGCATGCCCAGGCCGATCACCACCCCGAAGGCCACCAGCACCAGCAGCAGGACCAGGCCGAGCAGGCCCAGCAGCGCCCGCAGCAGCGGATTGCGCGGCTTGCAGGGGCGATAGGCGAACAGGCGGTGGAAGACGAAGGTCATCGGCTGCATGGCAGACTACGGGGGTCGCAGTATGGCGAGCCTGCCCGTGGAAAGTGTAAGTGGAACGTTAATCCGCCTGGCCGGCGAGCCGCCCGAGGGCTTGTCCGAATGCGAAGTCGAGCTCGAGGGCGAGACGCAATCGCTGATCGTGCTGCGACAAGGACCGGAGGTCCGTGCCTGGCTCAACATCTGCCCGCATGCCGGCCGCCGCCTGGACTGGGCGCCAGGCCGGTTCCTGGTGGACAAGCAGGGGCATCTGGTCTGCGCCGCGCACGGGGCCACGTTCGAGCTGGGCCGTGGCGAGTGCGTGGCCGGGCCCTGCAAGGGCGCTTCGCTGCTGCCGGTGGCGGTGAGCCTGGATTGACCGCCTCGGCCTGGTCAGAACAGCAGGTTCACCATCAGCAGGACGATGACCAGATAGATCGCGGTCAGCGGGGCCCCGACCCGCCAGAAGTCGCGCGGCCCGTATCCGGCCGGACCGGTCACCATGGCCAGTACCGGATTGGACACGCTCAGGAAGTTGTTCGAGGCCGACAGCGCCACCAGGACCGCGAAGGCCAGCGGGCTGCCGTCCGATACCAGGGCGACGTTGATCGCCATCGGCACCATCACCACGGTGGCGCCGACGTTGCCGATGACCAGGGCGAAACCGGTGGCCAGCAGGCCGATCGCCGCCTGCAGTACCCACTGCGGCACGTCCGGGCCGATCCGTTCCAGCAGCTGCTGGGCGACCCAGGCGGCGGCGCCGGTCGAATCCATGGCCCAGCCCAGCGGAATCAGGCAGGCCATCAGGAACACGGTCTTCCAGCTCACTGCCGCGTAGGCCTCGTCCATGTTCAGCACGCCGGTCAGCATCATCGCCGCCGCCCCGGTCATCAGCGCGATCGGTACCGGCACCAGGGTGGTCAGGGCCAGGACCATGGCGCCCACGAACACCCCCAGGGCCCACCACAGCTTGTGCGGCCGCTGTTCGCCCTTGGGGTAGTCGGTGACCACGACGAAGTCGCGGCCGCCGCTGGCCTGGGCCAGGTCGGTCCAGATGCTGTGGAAGACCAGCATGTCGCCGGCCTTCAGCGGCATGCGCCGGATGTCTTCACGCCAGACCTGGCCCTCGCGGTTGATCGCCAGCAGGCTGATACCGAAGCGCTTGCGCAACTGCAGCTGGGCCTGGGTCTTGCCGATGAAAGAGGAGGTGGGCGGGATCACCGCCTCGGAGATGCCCGAGCGGCTGGGATTGAACAGGTCGGCGAAGTTGCGCAGCCGGGCCGACATGCGCAACAGGTTCTTCTGGGCGTAGTCCTGTACTTCCTCGCGCTTGCCCATCACGCCCAGGACGCTGCCCACCCAGATCATCTGGTCGGCCGGCGGCGCCAGCCGGGCTTCGTTGCCGCTGAGCAGGGCCAGCAGCAGGGGAGCGTCCTTCTGCGCTTCGGCCTCGCCGACGCTCATGCCCACCAGCGGGCTTTCGGAGGTGACGGTCAGTTCGAACACCTCGCCTTCGATGCCGTAGGCACGGGCGAAATAACTCTGGGTGCGGCCGG
This sequence comes from Arenimonas fontis, assembly GCF_008386465.1. Lineage (GTDB taxonomy): Bacteria > Pseudomonadota > Gammaproteobacteria > Xanthomonadales > Xanthomonadaceae > Arenimonas > Arenimonas fontis. The sequence continues at coordinate 153,596 of NZ_VUOD01000003.1, read as the reverse complement.
GCGCGACACCTTTTTCCTCGCCCACCTCGCGGCCCAGCAGTCGCCGGCCGAACCAGCGGAAATAGGCCAGGCCGGCCAGCAACAGCGCCGCGCCCACCGGCAGCGGCGAGAACATTTCCAGCGGCTCCAGGGTGGCCGCGCCCGAGGGCAGGTTGCGGTTGGCGGCCACCAGCAGGTCGTTGAGCAGGATCAGCGGCGAGCTGCCGATCATGGTCAGGCTGCCGCCCAGCACGATGGCCGCCGCCACCGGCATCAGCAGCCGGCCCAGGCCGATGCCGGTGCGGCCGGACAGGCGCGAGGCCACCGGCAGGAACAGGGCCATCACCGAGGGGTTCTGCATGAAGCCCGAGCTGAAACCGGCCAGGGCCGAGGCCAGCAGGATCAGCCGTTCTTCCATGCCCTTGGACACGCGCAGCAACCAGGTCGCCACCCGGTGCAGGGCGCCGGTGCGGTCCAGGCCGGCGCCGAGGATCATGGTGGCCATCACGCTGATGACGGCATTGCCGGAGAAGCCGTCGAAGATCTGGCCGGCCGGCACCAGCCCGGTCAGTCCCAGCACCACCAGCACCACCAGGGCAGTCGCATCGGCGCGGATGCGCTCGAACATGAACATGCCAATGGTGAAGCCGACCAGGCCCAGCACGATCACCATGTCGCGGGTCAGGGCCAGGCCGGTCTCCATGGTGCGCGCCTTACTCCGGGAGGCGGTCGTACAGCAGGTCCCAGACGCCGTGGCCGAGCTTCAGGCCGCGCGCCTCGAAATGGGTCTGCCGGCGCCAGTCGGGGCGCGGCAAGGCCCCCCGGGGGCCGGCACGGTTGCGCAGGCGCGGTTCGGCATCGAGCACTTCCCACATGTGCTCGGCATAGGGCTGCCAGTCGGTGGCCAGGTGCAGCAGGCCGCCCGGGCGAAGGCGCTCGCACAGCAGGGCGACGAAGGCCGGCTGGAGCAGCCGCCGTTTGTGATGCCGCTTCTTGGGCCAGGGGTCCGGGAAGTAGATGCGCACCTCGTCCAGCGAGCCGGGCGCGATCTCGTCGCGCAACACCTCGACCGCGTCATGCTGGTAGACACGCAGGTTGCGCAGCCGGGCGGCCGCCGCGCCGTTGAGCAGGCGGCCGACGCCGGGGCCATGCACCTCGATGCCGATGAAATCCCGGTCCGGTTCGCGCCCGCAGGCGAACAGCAGCTGCTCGCCGTTGCCGAAGCCGATCTCGACCACGCGCGGGGCGCGGCGGCCGAACACGGCGTCGAAGTCGCGGACCCGGCCGGTGTAGTCCAGGCCGTAGGCCGGCCAGTGCAGCTCCAGGGCGCGCTTCTGGGCCTCGGTCTGCCGGCCCTGACGCAGCACGAAGCTGCGGATCGGGCGTTGCCGCGGAGCGTCCTGGCAGGGGTCGTGGTCGCGGGCGTCGGACATGGCCGCGGCCGCGCTCACAGGAAGTGCCCGTCCAGCGGCGAGGAAGCGTCGGCGTGCCGCCTTTTCGGGATGCGCCCGGCCAGGAAGGCCTGGCGTCCGGCTTCCACCGCCTTGCGCATGGCGCCGGCCATCAGCACCGGATCCTTCGCGCCGGCAATGGCGGTGTTCATCAGCACCCCGTCGCAGCCCAGCTCCATGGCGATGGCGGCGTCGGAGGCGGTGCCGACACCGGCGTCCACCAGCACCGGCACCCTGGCATTCTCGACGATCTCGAGGATGGACCAGCGGTTCTGGATGCCCAGGCCCGAGCCGATCGGCGCCGCCAGCGGCATCACCGCCACGCAGCCGATCTCTTCCAGGCGCCTGGCCAGGATGGGGTCGTCGCTGGTGTAGACCATCACCTGGAAGCCCTCGGCAACCAGGATCTCGGCCGCCTTCAAGGTTTGCACGACGTCGGGGTAAAGGGTTTTCTGGTCGCCCAGCACCTCCAGCTTGACCAGGGAATGGCCGTCCAGCAGTTCGCGCGCCAGCCGGCAGGTGCGCACGGCGTCTTCGGCGGTGTAGCAGCCGGCGGTGTTGGGCAGGATGGTGTAGCGGTCCGGCGGCAGCACGTCCAGCAGGTTGGGCTGGCCGGGGTTCTGGCCGATGTTGCTGCGGCGGATGGCGACGGTGACGATCTCGGCACCGGCGGCCTCGGTGGCCAGTCGGGTCTGTTCGAGATCCCGGAACTTGCCGGTGCCGGTCAGGAGGCGGGAACGGTAGGTCTTGCCGGCGATCACCAGGGGATCGGCGGACGGGGCGGCAGCGGCGGGTTCCATGGTCGCGATTATGGCCCGCCGGCGCGTCTGAGTTAACCCTTTCTTAAGGCCGGCGTTCAGCCGCCGCCGATGGCGTGGATGACCTCGATCCGGTCGCCCTCGCTCAGGACCTGTTCGGCATGCCGGCTGCGCGGCACCACGGCCAGGTTCAGCTCGACCGCGACCTTGCGGCCGGCATAACCGGCCAGTTCCAGCAGGCCGGCCACGGTGGTGCCCGCCGGCACGTCGCGGGCTTCGCCGTTCAGGAGGACTCGCATGCGCACATGGTAGCCCAGGCGCGGGGCGCGGCAGATTGCGGCGGCCGGGCCGGCCTCCGCATAATCGGCCCCGAACGCGGGTGTAGTTCAATGGTAGAACCTCAGCTTCCCAAGCTGATGACGTGGGTTCGATTCCCATCACCCGCTCCATGACCCGACGGCGGCCCTGCGGCCGCCGTCGCCATCTCCGGCCGACGCCATGGAGGTCCGCATGCCGCAGCCCGTTTGCCTGGGCTGGCGCGAGTGGGTGGCCCTGCCCGCCCTGGGCATCGTGGCCATGCGCGCCAAGGTGGATACCGGCGCGCGCTCCTCGGCCCTGCACGTGGAATTCCAGGAAAGCTTCCGGCGCGAGGGCGTGGAATGGGTGCGCTTCGCCGTGGCCACCGGCGTGCACGGGTTCGGCGATAGCCTGGCCGAGGCACCGGTGCTGGACCGCCGCTCGGTCACGGACTCCGGCGGCCACAGCACGCAACGGGTATTCATCCGCACGAGCCTGAGGCTCGCTGGCCAGGAGTGGGAGGCGGACATCAATCTGACCCGACGCCGCAACATGCTATTCCCCATGCTCCTGGGACGGACCGCCCTGGCCGGGCGATTCGTCGTGGACCCGGCCGCTTCCTTCCTGCATGGCCAGGAACCGCCGACCTCATGAAGATCGCCATCCTCTCGCGCAATCCGCGCCTGTACTCGACCCAGCGCCTGGTCGAAGCGGCGCGCGCCCGCGGCCACACGGTGCGGGTGCTGGATCCGCTGCGCTGCTACATGGCGATCGCTCCGGGCGCGTTCCGGCTGCGGTACAAGGGCAGGGAGCTGAGCGGCGTGGATGCGGTGATTCCCCGCATCGGCGCCTCGGTGACGTTCTACGGCACTGCCGTGCTTCGCCAGTTCGAGCTGATGGGCGCCTACAGCCCGAACCCCTCCGACGCCATCCTGCGCGCCCGCGACAAGCTGCGTTGCCACCAGATGCTGGCCGGCGAGGGCCTGGGCCTGCCGCTGACGGTATTCGGCGACAATCCGGATGACACCGAGGACCTGATCGGCCTGCTGGGCAAGCCGCCGCACGTGGTCAAGCTCAACGAGGGCGCCCAGGGCAATGGCGTGGTCCTGGCCGAGACTGCCAGCGCTTCCCGCAGCCTCATCGAGGCCTTCCGCGGCCTCTACGCCAACTTCGTGGTGCAGGAGTTCGTCGCCGAGGCCGGCGGCGCCGACCTGCGCGCCTTCGTGGTCGGCGACCGGGTGGTGGCGGCCATGAAGCGGCAGGCAGGAGAGGGCGAGTTCCGGGCCAACCTGCACCGGGGTGGGCGGGCCAGCCCGGTACGCCTCAGCGAGGTGGAGACGGAGACTGCCGTCAGGGCGGCCCGCATCATGGGTCTCGGCGTTGCAGGCGTGGACATGTTGCGTTCGAAGCGAGGGCCATTGGTGCTGGAGGTGAACTCGAGTCCCGGCCTGGAAGGCATCGAGGCGGCCTCCGGGGTGGACGTGGCATCGGCCATCGTCTCCCTGGCCGAGGCCCGGGTTCTGGAAGCCGGCCGGGGCCGACCCCGCCGCCCCCGCCGGAAGCACCGGGCTTAACCAAAGGGTGAAGCCGATTTAACGGCTCCTTAATACCTCCGGACCTAGGCTAGCCGGGCCGGTAAAGCCATCGGTCCTCCTCGTCAGGGTGGTTCCCGCGGATTTACGGCAATCGGGGCAGTAGCAACCTTTCGGCCCGGCGTGGCGGTCAGACCGTCCCCGGGCCGTTTTCTTGCCCGCCGCAACGATTGGCAGGATGGCCCACGGCCTGGCCGAATGGCCCATGTTCCCTTTGCCCTGGATTGCGGCATCATCGGAGGCCGGGGACGCAGACAGGCACCAGTATCCGGAGACCTCCACCCATGAACCATCGCAGGACCGCCATGTTCCGGAGCGCGGCCATCGTGCTGCTGACAGCCGCCGCCTCCGTTGCCCTCGCCCAGCCGCAGCAGCTGTCCATCGCCGAAGGCGAATTCTCGGCCCAGAGGGCGAAGATCGAGAAGGATCTGGCCGACGGAAAGACCTATGTCGAGATCGCCCCGGAGGACCGCGCCCGGGTCAGGCAGTCGCTCGAACGCATGGCTGCGACCCTCGAGGGCGTTGCCTCCGTGGACGAGCTCAGCCAGCCGCAGAAGGTGGCGCTGTTCAACGAGCAGGAGGTGGTCAACACCATCCTCACCCAGGCGGCGGAAGACAGCCGGCTGATCTGCGAGCGGCGGCGCGAGACCGGCAGCCACCGGGCAACCACCACCTGCGAAACCGTTGCCGAACGTCGTCGCCGGCGCGAAGACGACCAGCGGCGGCTGCAGACCATGCAGCGCGCGGTCATGCCGGACAGAAACAACTGACCATGCGCATCCTGGTCGTCGAAGACAATCGCGACATCGCCGCCAATCTCGGCGATTACCTCGAAGACCGCGGCCACACGGTCGATTACGCCGCCGACGGCGTCACCGGCCTGCACCTGGCCGTGGTCAACGAGTTCGACGCGATCGTCCTGGACCTGAACCTGCCGGGCATGGACGGCCTGGAGGTTTGCCGGAAGCTGCGCCAGGAGGGCCGCAAGCAGACGCCGGTGCTGATGCTCACCGCCAGGGACTCCCTGGACAACAAGCTGGAGGGCTTCGAGTCCGGTGCCGACGACTATCTGGTCAAGCCCTTCGCCCTGCAGGAGGTGGAGGCGAGGCTTTCGGTGCTGGCCCGCCGTGGCAAGGCGGCCCAGCCCCGGGTGTTGAACGTCGCCGACCTCGAGTTCAACCTGGACACGCTCGAGGTCCGGCGCGCCGGCAAGCTGCTGCAACTCAATCCGACCGCGCTGAAGATCCTGCAGGCGCTGATGGAGGCCGCACCCTCGGTGGTCACCCGCCAGGAGCTGGAGACCCGGGTCTGGGGCGAGGAGCTGCCGGACAGCGATTCCCTGCGGGTGCACATCCACGGCCTGCGCGCGGCGGTGGACAAACCTTTCGACAAGGCCCTGATCCAGACCCGCCACGGCATCGGCTACCGGATCGCCGACCCCGACGCCGGCTGAGGCGCCCATGCGCTATCGGCATCGGCTGCGCAGCCGGATCATCCTGTCCTTCTTCCTGCTGGGCTTCGGCCTGACCGGGTTGTTCGCGGCGGCAACGGTGCTGCTGCGCGAACGTCTGGAGGACCAACTGATCGGCGAGGCCCTGTTGCAGAACGTGGCCGACTATGCCGAGCAGTTCTACCGCGATCCCGAGAATGCCGACCTGATCGCTTTCGACAAGATCCGTGGTGGCGTCTACAGCAAGCGCCGGTTCGGCAACGTACCCTTCGCCTGGCGCAACCTGCCCGACGGCGTGCACGAGGTGAGCGAAAGGGAGGCCGACGGCCGCGTCCGCACCTACAAGCTGGCGGTGCGCAAGGACGAGGATTACTGGTTCTTTCTCAGCTACGACATCGCCCAGGAGCGGGCCAGCCAGCAGCAACTGAGCTACGCGCTGGTGGGAGCGGTGTTGCTGTTTTCGCTGCTTTCCCTGCTGGTGGGCTGGTGGTCGTCCAAGCGGGTGATCAGTCCGGTCACCGAGCTGGCCAGGCGATTGGAGGACATGGCCGGGCGGGAGCGACCGGAGCGGTTGGCCCTGCACTTCGCCAATGACGAGGTCGGTCAGCTGGCGGCGGCGCTGGACGACTACGCCGAGCGCATGACCTCGCTGGTCAAGCGCGACCGCGAGTTCAACTCCGACGTCAGTCACGAGCTGCGGACGCCGCTGGCGGTGATCCGCGGTGCCACCGAACTGATGCTGGCCAACCCGGACCTGCCGGAGAAGATGCGCCAGCGCCTGTTCCGCATCGATCGTGCGGCGCAGCAGTGCGCTGACCTGACCACGGCCCTGCTGATGCTTTCGCGCAACGAGCGCGGTACCGGGCGCACGCCGCTGCGACGTCTGGCGCTGCAGCTGGCCGAGGCCAGCCGGGCGCAGATCGGCGACAAGCCGGTGGACATCCGGGTCGAGGGCGGAGAAGGGGTGTTCGTGGACGCGCCCGAGGCGGTGTTGTCGGTGGCGCTGGGCAACCTGATAGGCAACGCCTGCAAATACACCGCCGAAGGCGAGGTGGCGATCATGATCGAGCCCGGGGTGGTGCGCATCGAGGACACCGGCCCCGGCCTGAGCGAGGAAGACGCACTGCGCCTGTTCGAACGCGGCTACCGTGGCTCCGGCGCCACCGGCACCGTCGGCGGCGGCATCGGCCTGTCCATCGTCCGCCGCCTCTGCGAACTCTACGGCTGGCGCGTCAGCATCATGCCACGCCCCGAACGCGGCGCCGTCGCCACTCTCCGCTTCGCGCCGGAGGGAGATGATTTGGCCGCGGATTACGCCGATGAAAGCGGCCAGAACCTTCAGACGTAATCCAGCCAGTCTTCCGGGACCGGTGTCCGGCCGGTGAAGATGCCGAAGAAGAGGTCCTGGATCTGGCGGGTCAGCTTGCCCGGCTTGCCGTCGCCGACCGGGCGGCCGTCCACGCTGCGGATTGGGGTGATCTCGGCGGCGGTGCCGCACATGAACAGCTCGTCGCACAGATACAGGTACTCGCGCGGCAGGTCGCGCTCGACTACCCCGATGCCGTTGGCGCGGGCCAGGCGGATGATGGTGTCGCGGGTGATTCCGTTGAGCAGGGCGGCGCTTACCGGCGGAGTGTGCAGCGTGCCGTCGAACACCAGGAACAGGTTTTCACCGGCACCTTCGCTGAGCAGGCCGGTGCTGGCCAGGGCGATGCCCTCGCCGAAGCCCAGCCGCCTGGCCTCGCGCGCCACCAGTTGCCCGCTGAGGTAGTTGCCGCCGGCCTTGGCACCGGCCGGGATGGTGTTGGGTGCGAAACGCTGCCAGCTGGACACGCAGGCATCGATGCCGGCTTCCAGCACGCCGGGGCCAAGGTAGGGTCCCATGTGCCAGGCGGCGACGGCGACCTCCACCGGCGTTTCCGCCGACAGGCCGAAGCCGCCGAGGCCGCGGTAGGCGATCGGGCGCAGGTAGGCGCGTTCCAGGCCGTTGGCGCGGATCACCTCGCGGCAGGCCGAGGCCAGGGTGGCCTGGTCGTATGGAATGACCATGTCGTAGACCTTGGCCGACTGGTACAGGCGGCGCAGGTGGTCATCCAGCCGGAAGATGGCTTGCCCGTTCGGAGTGGGGTAGCTGCGGATGCCCTCGAACACCGAGGAGCCGTAGTGCAGGCCGTGCGCCATCACGTGCACGGTGGCGTCGGCCCAGGGCTTGATGCGGCCGTTGTGCCAGATCTGGCTGGGGTAGGACTGGGTCATGGCGGACTCCGGGAGAAACGGGAATTCTAGCCGGTGCCCGTGGTCCCGGGATTCGATCCGTCTGCGCTGGGGCGCGGTCCGGAGCGCCGGCGTCGTCAGGCCCGGCCCTGTCCGCTCAGAATTCGATCCACCAGCATCCGGCGTGCTGGCGCACGCGGAACTCCACCGCGACTGCGCCCGCCTCCGTCGGGCCGATCCCCGGTTGCAACCGAAGGCCGGCGGGCGGGTGGAGGGAATCGGTGGAGCCGTCGGCGGGCCCAGGCCCGCCATCGCCTCCGGACGAGTCGCCGGAAGGACCGCGGGATGCCGCGGACGAGGCGTGCCGGGCCCGGTCGCCCGATGGCCCGACGGGCGCTGCCGTCGTCGCTTCGGTCGCAGGGGCATCGCCACGATGCGGCGCGGGCAGCCAGTCCAGGGCCATCATCGGTCGCCGTACCAGCGCTTCCAGTTCGTCCATCAGGAAGCGGGCGCCGCCGGCACTGGTGCCGGCCCAGTGGTAGTAGCTGGCCAGACGGTTGACGTCGCGCGTTTCCAGGGCCGCGCGCACGCCCTCCAGCAGGCGCTCCGGACTGCGTGCGCATTCGGGCGGGCCGACCTTGCCGATGTCCGCGTCCATCCCGGCACCGGGCCGGACGCGTGGCAGCGCGCCCAGATGCTCGCAGGGCTGGTCGCTGTAGACCGGCTGGCCGCGCGGATCCAGGCAGCGATGCACACCGTCCGCCGCGGCGGCAGGCGCCGTGCCGGACGACGGCATGCCGAGCGGCAGCAGGCAGGCCGCAAGCAGGCAGGCCCGAGACACGCGTGCCCGCAGCGCACCTGCCTGCATCCGGCGGGAGCAAGGCGGGCGCGGACGATTTGGGGCCGGACGCATGCCCGCCAGCCTAGCGCGGCTCAGGCCAGCCGGGACAGCACGGCTTCGGTGGGCCTGGCCAGATTGAGCGTGTAGAAGTGCAGCTCGGGCGCGCCGCCCTCGAGCAGGCGCCGGCACATCGCTGCTACCACGTCGGCGCCGAACTCGCGTACCGCCTTCGCGTCGTCACCGTAGGCCTGCATGCGTTTGGCGATCCAGCGCGGGATCTCGGCGCCGCAGGCCTCGGAGAAGCGGCGCAGCTGGGCGAAGTTGGCGATCGGCATGATGCCCGGCACGATCGGCACCGTGACGCCGGCGCGGCGCGCCTCGTCCACGAAGCGGAAATAGGCGTCGGCATTGAAGAAGTACTGGGTGATGGCGCCGTCGGCGCCGGCCTCCACCTTGGCCCTGAAGTGGCGCAGGTCGGCCAAGGCGTCCTCGGCTTGGGGGTGCATCTCCGGGTAGCAGGCCACCTCGATGCGGAAGTGGTCGCCATGTTCCTCGCGGATGAAGGCCACCAGGTCGCGGGCGTGGCGGAACTCGCCGGTGCGGGCCATGCCCGAGGGCAGGTCCCCGCGCAGGGCGACGATGCGGCGGCAGCCCAGGGCCCGGTACAGCTTCAGCAGTTCGCGCAGTTCGGTGCGGGTGCCACCCATGCAGCTCAGGTGCGGCACCGCGTCCAGCCCGTGCTCCTGGCGCAGCCGTCGCACCGTCTCGGGCGTGTAGCTCAGGGTCGAGCCGCCGGCGCCGAAGGTCACCGAGACGAAGGCCGGCGCGTGGGACTTCAGCCGGGCGACGGTGCGGTCCAGTTGGGCGCGCTGCTCTTCGTCCTTGGGCGGGTAGAACTCTAGGCTGATCCGGGGCATGGGCGGGCGGGAACGACGGAGTCCGGCCGACTATATCCTTTCATCCGGATGAACGTGAAGGGAGCAAGAGGGGGAAGTGGCGGAGTCAAGGGATTCCCCCGCCGGCCGGCGCCGGCGGCCCTTGCCTGCCCGGCGGTGGTCCGTCCGGGCATCGGCAAGCCGGGAGAGTCGGCCCGAGCCGGTTCCCGGCCCATCGGTTCGCCGACACAATTCCGGCATGAGCATCCAGATGACCGATTTCGCCCGCCGCCGCCTCTTCCCCGGCGACGGCCGCCGCACCGCCATCCAGGACATCACCGCCGAACAGTTCGTCGAGCGCCTGAACGCCGAGGTGCCGGTGGCCGTGCTGCCAGGCTATGCGCCCTTCTGCCGCCTGCACGTGCACCGCAACTGGACCTCGACCCGCTGCTCGGTGGTGCCGATCACCGAGGAGAACCGGCACCGGCTGCGTACCGCCTACGAAGCCCGCACCCCGGCCGAGCTGCCGGTGCTGGTGCGCTGGTTCGAGGGCGTGGAGCCGCCCGTGGCCAACTACCTGGTGCCCATCCTCTACAGCCGCGAACAACTGGCGAAGGAGGGCACGGCGATCGAGGCCGACTGGGGCGTCGTCGGCTGCCTGTACACCATGGAAGCGGCGGAGATCCCGATGGCGCCCATCACCATGATGCGCAATGCCCTGGGCGTGGAGGAGGGCGGAAGCGGCGTGCCGCTGGACCGCGAGGCTTACCTGCGCTCGGTGGACTTCTGGGAGAAGCACGCGAACTGGCGGTGAGCAGGCCCGCGACGTCGCCCCCCGAAAGAAGACGGGCGCCCGAAGGCGCCCGTCGTCGTTCCCGATACGGCGCCAGGCGGCGCCGGCGGCATCAGTAGCGGTAGTGCTCCGGCTTGTAGGGGCCGTCCACCGGCACGCCGATGTAGTCGGCCTGCTCCTGGGTCAGCTTCGTGAGCTTCACGCCGATCTTCTCCAGGTGCAGGCGGGCCACTTCCTCGTCCAGCTTCTTGGGCAGCATGTAGACCTTGCGCTCGTACACGTCCCTGTTGGCCCACAGGTCGATCTGCGCCAGGGTCTGGTTGGAAAAGGAGTTGGACATCACGAAGCTCGGGTGGCCGGTGGCGCAGCCCAGATTGACCAGGCGGCCCTCGGCCAGCAGGAAGATCGAGCGGCCATTGGGCAGGTCGTAGCGGTCCACCTGCGGCTTGATGTTGACCTTCTTCACACCTTCGAGGTTGTTCAGGCGGTCCACCTGGATCTCGTTGTCGAAGTGGCCGATGTTGCAGACGATGGCCTGGTCCTTCATCGCCGTCATGTGCTCGAGGCGGATGATGTCCTTGTTGCCGGTGGTGGTGACATAGATGTCGGCCGTGCCGAGGGTGTCCTCGACGGTCTTGACCTCGAAGCCCTCCATCGCCGCCTGCAGGGCGCAGATCGGGTCAATCTCAGTGACGATGACGCGGGCGCCGTAGGCGCGCAGCGAGTGCGCCGAGCCCTTGCCGACGTCGCCGTAGCCGCAGACCACCGCCACCTTGCCGGCCAGCATCACGTCCATGGCGCGCTTGAGGCCGTCGGCCAGCGATTCGCGGCAGCCGTACAGGTTGTCGAACTTGCTCTTGGTGACCGAGTCGTTGACGTTGATCGCCGGTACCAGCAGTTTGCCGGCCTGGGCCAGCTGGTAGAGGCGGTGCACGCCGGTGGTGGTCTCTTCCGAGACGCCCTTCCAGTCGCGCACGACGGTGCTCCAGAAGCCAGGGCGCTCCCTGGCCACGCGCTTGAGCAGGTTCTTGATCACCTGCTCCTCATGGCTGCCCGAGGGCGAATTGACCCAGCCCTCGTCGCCCTGCTCGAGCTCGTAGCCCTTGTGGATCAGCAGGGTGACGTCGCCGCCGTCGTCCACGACCAGCTGCGGACCGAGGAAGCCGCCCTTGCCGTCCGGGAAGCTCAGCGCGTCCAGGGTGCAGTCCCAGTACTCCTCCAGCGTCTCGCCCTTCCAGGCGAACACCGGCACCCCGCTGGCGGCGATGGCGGCGGCGGCGTGGTCCTGGGTCGAGAAGATGTTGCAGGAAGCCCAGCGCACGTCGGCGCCAATGTCCTTCAGGGTCTCGATCAGCACCGCCGTCTGGATGGTCATGTGCAGCGAGCCGGTCACGCGCACGCCCTTGAGCGGGGCTTCCTTGGCGTACTTGCGGCGGATGGACATCAGGCCCGGCATCTCGTGCTCGGCGATCTCGATCTCCTTGCGGCCCCAGTCGGCCAGGGAAATGTCGGCGACCTTGTAGTCGTGCTTCAGGGGGGTAACAGCGTTCATGGATTGAGCTCCGTTGGTTGGCGAGGCCGGGCCGGGGCCGCGGTTCGCGCGTTAACGGGCGCCGTTGATACGGGAAACCCCGGACCGAGCCTGATCCCGGCGGATCCGCATTGCACGGGCCGGGCTTGCAGCGCCCCTCGGTGGGGTGGGCCTTGCGGGCCGGGGGCGATTATACCCCCGGCCTCCTGTGTCACTTCTTCAAGCCAGCCGCCTTGCGCAGCGCCTCGGCCTTGTCGGTCTTCTCCCAGGAGAAGGCGGTGGCCTTCTGCTTGCGGCCCTGGCCGTCCACGTAGGTGATTTCCTTCGGCTTGCGGCCGAAGTGGCCGTAGGCGGCGGTGGCGCGGTAGATCGGGTGCAGCAGGTCCAGCATCTTGACGATGCCGTAGGGGCGCAGGTCGAAGTGCTGGCGGATCAGCTTCTCGATCTTCTCGTCGCCGATCCTGCCGGTGCCGAAGGTGGTCACCGAGATCGAGGTCGGCTCGGCCACGCCGATGGCGTAGCTCACCTGCACCTCGCACCTCTCGGCCAGGCCGGCCGCGACCACGTTCTTGGCCACGTAGCGGGCGGCGTAGGCCGCCGAGCGGTCCACCTTAGACGGATCCTTGCCCGAGAAGGCGCCGCCGCCGTGCCGGGCCATGCCGCCGTAGGTGTCGACGATGATCTTGCGGCCGGTCAGGCCGGCGTCGCCCACCGGGCCGCCGATCTCGAACTTGCCGGTCGGGTTGATGTGGATGCGCGACTTCGGCAGCGCCTTCAGCCAGGCCTTGGGCAGCACCGGCTCGAGGATGTGCTTCATCACGCCCTCGACGATCTCCTTGTGCTTCACGCCCGGCGCGTGCTGGGTGGACAGCACCACGGCCTCCAGGCCGACGATGTCGTTGCCGGCGTAGCGCAGGGTCACCTGGCTCTTGGCGTCCGGGCGCAGCCACTTGAGCTTGCCCGAGCGGCGCACCCTGGCCTGCTGCTCGACCAGGCGGTGCGAGTAGTAGATCGGCGCCGGCATGTATTCCGGGGCTTCGGTGCAGGCGTAGCCGAACATCAGGCCCTGGTCGCCGGCACCCTGTTCTTCGGGTTTCTTGCGGTCCACGCCCTGGGCGATGTGCGGCGACTGCTTGCCGATCATGTTGATGATGGCGCAGGTGTGGCCGTCGAAGCCGACGTCGCTGTTGTCGTAGCCGATGTCGTTGATGACTTCGCGGGCCAGTGCCTCGATGTCCACCCAGGCGCTGGTGGTGATCTCGCCGGCGACGATGGCGGCGCCGGTCTTGACCAGGGTCTCGCAGGCCACGCGCGCCTTCGGATCCTGGCTCAGGATCGCGTCCAGCACCGCATCGGAAATCTGGTCGGCCATCTTGTCCGGGTGGCCTTCGGAGACCGACTCGGAAGTGAAGAGGTAGCTGGACATCGTTTCTTATATCCCTTGATTGCGATGAAAGGATGATTCGAGGGCGCGCATGATACACCCCAGGGGCCATCCCTGCATCCTCGCGGCAGGGGCGTTGCAGGCTCGTTAAGCCGCCCGGAACAGGCGCAACGGCCGGGTTTCGCGGGATGGCGACCGCCGGTCCGTCGTTGCGGCGCCGCGATGCAGCGTCCGGAGTTTTGAACGACCCGGCCAATGGGGTTACCGTCCGCTTGCAGTGTGCAGCCTTCGTCCCCCGCCGGGCCCGCACCACTGCCGAACCGGCCCGGCGCATCAACCAGGAGGAAACGCCTGATGCGAACCCGGATGCCCATCCTGCGTCACCTTGCCACCGCCGCCGTCATCGTCGGGCTGGCCGGCTGTGCCGGCTACGTCAAGCGCGACGAGTTCGACGCCGCCATCGCCGAGCTGCGTTCCGCCGACCAGCAACAGCAGCAACGGCTGGACCGGCTGCAGGCCATGATGGAAGAGCGCTTCGGCCGGTACGACGCCAGGATCGCCCAGCTCGAGGGCCGCCTGCACGTCGAGACCACCGCCCATTTCGCGGTGGACGACGCCACCCTGCGCGATGCCGACAAGCCCATGCTGGACGACTTCGCCCGGGTGATCCGCGAGCACCACCCCGGCGTGGTGGTGACAGTGGAGGGCTTCGCCGACCCGTCCGGTCCGGCTGCCTACAACAAGCGCCTGGGCCAGCGCCGGGCCGAAGCGGTGCGCGACTACCTGGTCGGCCAGGGCCTGTCGGCCGGGCAGGTGCGCGCGGTCAGCTACGGCGAGGACCGCAACCGGCAGATCCGTGTCGGCGCCACCGGCGAAGCGGGTCTGGCCAACCGCCGCGTGGCCCTGGTGATCGATTTCGTCGAGGCGGTCGCCGCCCGCTGAACCGCGGACGGGCTTGGCGCCGGCCCGGCCTGTCACCGGCCTGACGCCTGCGGGTAACCGGTCTGCAAGCAGGCGCCGCCACCCTGTGTGGCGACGCCGCAGACCGGGGGCCCCATGATCGATCTCGAGCGCCGACTGGCCGAACGTTATCCCCGCTGGTTCCAGGGCCGGCGCGCCCGCCTGGCCCGGCCGCTGCTTCGCGGTCTGGGCCGCATCGCCCGCCTCGGCGAGATCGAGGCCTTCCTGGACGAACACGCCCACCTCAAGGGCCGCGCCTTCATCGAGGCGGCGCTGGCCTATCTGGACGTGCGCTACAGCGTGGACCAGGTCGAGCGCGAGCGGGTGCCGGAGACCGGTCGTCTGCTGGTCGTCGCCAACCATCCCTCCGGTGCCCTGGACGCGCTGGCCTTGCTGCATTTCCTGCTCGGCGTCCGCCGGGACGTGCGCATCCTGGCCAATGACCTGCTGGATGCGGTGGAGCCACTGCGCGGCCAGTTGCTGCCGCTGCGCATCCTCGGTGGCCGACCGACGCCGGAAAGCCTGGATGCCGTCCGCGCGGCCCTGGAACGCGAGGAGTGCGTGGTGGTATTCCCGGCCGGGGCGGTCTCGCGCCTTGGCCTGCGCGGCCTGCGCGACGGCCGCTGGCGCCGCGGCTTCGTCAACTTCGCCCGTGCCACCGGCGCGCCGGTGCTGCCGGTACGGGTGCTGGCCCGCAACTCGGCCCTGTTTTACGGCGCGGCGGCGCTGTGTCCGCCCGCCGGCACCGCGCTGTTGCCGCGGGAGCTGTTCGCCCGCCGCCGCGCCCGCATCGAATTGCGTGTCGGCCGGCCGCAACGGGTACCGGAACAGTTGCCAGCCGAACGGGCGCTGGTGGCGGTGCGCGAGGCCCTGTATGCGATCGGCACCCGTCGCGAAGCCGGCGCCCACGAACCCGAACCGCTGATCCACGCCGTGGACCGCCGGGCCCTGCTGCGGGAACTGGCCGAGCTCCCCCTCCTGGGCCAGACCCCGGACGGCAAGCGCATCCACGCCGGCCCGCTGGCCAGCGATTCGGCCCTGCTGCGCGAGCTGGGCCGGTTGCGGGAGCTGAGTTTCCGGGCCGTGGGCGAGGGTACCGGCAAGCGTCTGGACGTGGACGCCTGGGACAGCTGGTACGAGCACATCGTGCTGTGGGATCCCGAGCGGCTGGAGGTCGCGGGCGCCTACCGCGTGGCCCTCGGCGAGCGGGTACTGGCCGAACGCGGCCTGGACGGCTTCTACACCGCCTCGCTGTTCCGTTATCCCTGCGAGCTGCTGCCGCGCCTGGCCCAGGGCATGGAGCTGGGCCGCAGTTTCGTCGCGCCTGCCTACCAGGGCGGCCGCAGCCTGGACTACCTGTGGCTGGGTATCGGCGCCTACCTGCGCCGGCACCCGGAGATCCGTTACCTGTTCGGTCCGGTGTCCATCAGCGCGGCGCTGCCGATCGCCGCCCGCGAGCAGCTGGTGGCCTATTACCAGCGCTACCACGGCGTGCCGGAATCGCCGGTGCGGGCGCTGCGGCCCTTCCGTTTCCTGGCGACGCCGCCGGCTTTCGGCGAACTCGATGCCGAGGCTGCGTTCCGGCTGCTCAAGGACAACCTCGGCGCGCTCGGCGCCCGCGTGCCGACCCTGTACAAGCAATACACCGAGTTGTGCGAACCGGGCGGCGCGCGCTTTCTGGCCTTCGGCGTCGACCCGGAATTCAGCAACTCCGTCGACGGGCTGGTCGAACTGGATCTGGCACGGATCCGGCCGCGCAAGCGCGAACGTTATCTGACCGGCGCGGCAGTGCCGACCCTGGCCCGGCCGGAGGCTGCCTGAGATGGCCGCGGCCGCGCACCGGGCCGCCTTCCTCTCCGACCTGCATCTGGGTTCCGGCCACTGTCACGCCGCCGAGCTGGCGGAATTCCTCGGCCGGCTGCGGGTGCGGCGCCTGTACCTGGTTGGCGACATCGTGGACCTGTGGTGGCTGGCGCAGCGGCGCGCGGTGTGGGGGCCGGCCCAGCAGCGGGCGGTGGATGCCCTGCATGCCCTAGCCCGCGGCGGCACCGAGCTGGTCTATGTCCCGGGCAACCACGACCGGCCGCTGCGCGGCTTCTGTGGCCTGGCACTACCGCGCCTGTGCCTGCGCCGGCGCGCGCTGCACACGCTGGCCGACGGCCGGCGCCTGCTGGTCACCCATGGCGACGACTACGACAGCCTGACCCAGTTTGGCGGCTTCCAGGAGCGTTTCGGCGACTGGCTTTACGAACGCATCCTGGCCGGCAACCGCATGACCAATCGGGTCCGGCGCCGGTTGGGGCTGCGCTACTGGTCGCTGGCCGATTTCCTCAAGCGCCGCAGCGGTGCCGCCGAGCGCTACATCCAGCGCTTCGTCCAGGCCGGTCTGGACGATGCCCGTCGGCGTGGCCTGGACGGCATCGTCTGCGGGCACATCCACCGGCCGGCCCTGTTCGAGCGCGAAGGCCTGGTCTACGCCAACGACGGCGACTGGGTGGAGAGCCTGAGCGCCCTGGTCGAGGATCCCACGGGCCGCTTGCTGCTGCTGCGCCATGACGGCAGCGAGCTGGCGGCGCTGCCGGCCCGGCCGGCGCCACCGGCGCTGGTTCAGGCGGCCTGATCGTCCTCGTCGGCGCGACCGACCCAGGCGGCGTAGCAACCCAGGGCGGGATAGTGTGCGTGCAGGTAGGCGACCTTGGGCTCGGACAGCAATTCGCGGGCCGTGTCGAGCAGGTCGGTGTTCGCCGTCAGCACGGCCCCGCGCAACCAGCCCTTGCGATCGAAAGCGCGCAGCGCCAGCGTTGGCCGGTTCAGGAATACCGGCGGCAATTCGTCCAGCGAATCCCAGCGTGCCGCCCCCGGGCGCAGGTAGATGGCGTGGCTGGCCTGGAACGGCGTGTCGGCGGGCTGGTGCAGGTAATTGGTCAGCAGCACTGTTTCCCCTGGCTCGGCGTCCGCCAGGCTTATCCGGCAGGGGAAACCCGGCATGGCGTTCACCGTTCGCCAGACGGCGCGTGGTGCCGGGGGGCGATCGCGCGGGGCATCGAGCAAGGCGCGGAAGGGTTCGGGGGACAGGCCGCGGATGCGGATCTTCATGGTCGTGGTCCTCGTGGGGCGTGGACCCAGCCTGCACCGGTGGCGGCGGGCCGGCCATCCGGATCTTGCGCCTTCCCTCACGCCCGACCGGTTTAGGATGCGGGCATGGATTCGCTGACCCAGATCCTGCTCGGCGGCAGCGTCGCCGCTGCCTGCGTTCCGGCCGGCCACCGGCGCGCCGCCCTGGGTGCCGGCGCCGTGCTCGGCACCTTGCCCGACCTGGATTCCGTGCCGATGTGGCTGCTGGACCTGGATCCGGTGACCCACATGACCTGGCACCGCGGCCCCTCGCATTCGCTGTTGGTGCTGGCGCCGCTGGCCTGGTTGCTCTGGGCCTGGTACCGGCGCCGCGGCGGCCGTGTGGCCGAGGCGCCGCGCGCCTGGCTGGCGGCGATCGCCCTGGCCCTGCTCACCCATCCGCTGCTGGACGCCTTCACCGTTTACGGCACCCAGCTGTTCTGGCCGCTGCCGCTGCCGCCGGCGATGTGGTCCAGCCTCTTCATCATCGATCCGCTGTACACGCTGCCACTGCTGCTGGCCTTCGCATGGGCGCTGGCGGCGGGTGCGCGGCCTTCGGCCCGTACGGCGCTGGCGCTCGGCCTGGCGCTGAGCACGGCCTACCTGGGTTGGTCACTGGCGGCCAAGGCCCTGGTGGAGCGCGAAGTGGAACGCAGCCTGGCCGGCACCGGCCTGGAGCAGGCGCCGCGCTTCTCCGTGCCCATGCCCTTCAACACCCTCCTCTGGCGGGTGGTGGTGATGACGCCCTCGGGCTTCCTGGAAGGCGAGCGGTCGCTGGTGGCCGACCGCGGGCCGATGCAGTTCCGGTCGTACCCCTCGGACGCGGCGGCGCTGGCGGCGGTGGCCGACTACCCGGCGGTGGCCCGGCTGCGCTGGTTCAACCGCGGCTTCATGAAGGCGCAGTTGCGCGAGGACAGGCTGGTGCTCAGCGACCTGCGCATGGGTGCCGAGCCCGACTACAGCTTCAATTTCGCAGTGGCGCGATGGGATGGCGAGCGTTGGCGGGAAATCCGGCCGGAGCGGCTGGCCTGGCCCTGGCAGGCGCGCCGGCGTCTGGCGTGGATGTGGCAGCGGATCTGGACGGCGCCGGCGGGTCCGTCGGCGGCGCAGGGCCGGGCAGTGCCGACGGATCGGGCCGTGGAGCGGAACCGGGCAGCGCCGGTCGCTCAGGCCGCGGCGGCGAAGTCAGGTGGGACACCGGCCAGCAGCGCGTCGAAGTAGTCGCGGGTCAGGCGCAGCTGGCTTTCCGCGTCCCCGGCCCGATTGACCACGGCGCGGAAGGCGGCGTTCTCGGGCCGGTCCCTCGCGTACCAGCCCAGGTGCTTGCGGGCGATGCGCACGCCCTGCTCCTCGCCGTAAAAGGCGTGCAGCGCCTGCAAGTGGCCGAGCAGGATGTCGCGCACCTCGGCCAGGCCGGGTTCGGGCAGGCGCTCGCCGGTGGCCAGGTAACGGGCAATGGCGCGGAATATCCAGGGCCGGCCCTGGGCGGCGCGGCCGACCATCACCGCGTCGGCGCCGGTCCGGCGCAGCACCTGCTCGGCCTTCTCCGGCGAATCCACGTCGCCGTTGGCGATCACCGGGATGCGCAGCGCCGCCTTCACCTCGGCGATGGTGTCGTACTCGGCCTGGCCGGTGTACATCTGGTCGCGGGTGCGCCCGTGGATGGCCAGGGCGGCGATGCCGCTGGCCTCGGCGATGCGGGCGATGGCCAGGGCGTTCTTGCGGTCGGGGGCCCAGCCGGTGCGGATCTTCAGGGTCACCGGCACGTCCACGGCCTTCACCACCGCCTCGAGTATGCGCGCCACCAGTGCCTCGTCGCGCATCAGCGCCGAGCCGGCCCAGGCATTGCACACCTTCTTGGCCGGGCAGCCCATGTTGATGTCGATGATGCGGGCGCCGTGGTCCACGTTGTACTTCGCCGCCTCGGCCATCACCTCGGGCACGGTGCCGGCGATCTGCACGCTGACCGGGTCCGGTTCGCCGGCGTGGTCCATGCGGCGCTGGGACTTGCGGGTGTTCCAGAAGCGCGGGTCCGACGTGGTCATCTCCGACACGCACAGGCCGGCACCCAGCCGCTTGCACAGCAGCCGGAACGGCTTGTCGGTGACGCCGGCCATCGGCGCCAGCAGCACGCGCGGCTCGATCGGGTAGGGGCCGATGCGCATGGCCGGCATTGTACCGGCCGCGGCCGTCTGCGCCGGGCGGTCGCCATGCCAGGCCGGGAGCGGCGGTGTTGCCGGGGGTCGAACGCCGCAGCGCTCAGCCGTCCAACTCGTCCAGGCGCGGCATGGCCAGGGCGGCGCCGGCACGCTCGGTGGAACGGGCGGCGTAGCGGTTGGCGAAGGCGACCGCTTCGGCGAAGGGCGTCATGCCGCCGGCCAGGGCGGCGGCCAGGGCGCCGCTGAAGGCATCGCCGGCACCGGTCGTGTCCACGGTGTCGGCGGGCGCGGCCGGCGCGCGGTAGTACCCGCGCGTGTCGCCATGACGGTGATGGCCGTGCGAGACGAAGGCGCCATCGGCGCCCAGGGTCAGCACCACGCTGGCCTGGGGCGCAAGGGCGCGACAGGCATCGTGCAGCGCCCCCTCGTCCAGCGTTGCCAGTTGCTCCGCCGCGAGTTCGCGGCCGGCGTGGCGGGCGAGCAGGGCGGCGAACTCGGTTTCGTTGGGCGTCAGCAGGTCGGCGGCCTGCAGCAGGGCGGCGCTGGTCGGCGCGTCGGCGGGTGCGGGATTGAGCAGGGTCAGGGCACCGCGTTCCCGCCCAGCCTGCAGCGCCGCAAGCACCGCTTCCGGCGCCACTTCCAGCTGCGCCAGCAGAACCCCGGCGCTGTCCAGCGCATCCTGCTGGGCCAGAACGAAATCCGCCGACAGCGCCGCGTTCGCGCCAGGCGCCACCAGGATCATGTTGCGGCCGTCGGCATCCACGTAGATGCCGGCGCAGCCGGTGGCGAGCCCGGGGCAGACCTGGTCGCGCAGATCGATGCCGTCGGCGGTGGCCAGGCGACGCGCCTGCGCGGCCGCGGCATCGTCACCCAGGGCGGCGATGAAGACGGTATTGGCGCCGGCGCGGGCGGCGGCCACGGCCTGGTTGAAGCCCTTGCCACCCGGGCCGGTGGCGTAGCGGCCAAGACGGGTGGCGCCGGGGGCGGGCAGGGCGTCGGTGCTCCAGACGTGGTCCTGGTTGTAGGACCCGACCACCAGCACCCGCCCGCCCATGCCTTCAGGCTCCCAGGCTGGTCAGCACACCGGCGATCGTGGCGGTCATGAAGGTGGCCAGCGAACCGCCCAGCACCGCCCGCAGGCCGAAGCGGGCGAGGTCCTGGCGCCGGTTCGGGGCCAGGCCGCCGATGCCGCCGATCTGGATGGCGATCGAACTGAAGTTGGCGAAGCCGCAGAGCGCGTAGGTGGCGATCAGCCGGCCCTGCTCGCTCAGCTCGACGCCGTCGACGCGGCCGTTGACGATGTCGGCCAGCTGCAGGTAGGCGACGAACTCGTTGATCACCACCTTCTGGCCGATCAGCGAACCGACCGTGGTGGCGTCCTGCCAGGGCACGCCGATCACCCAGGCGATCGGCGCCAGCAGGTAGCCGAACAGGGTGGCAAGGTCGGTGGGCTTGCCGAGCACGGCCTGCAGGCCGGTCACCTCGCCGATCCAGGTCAGCGGCCAGTTGATCAGCGCGATCAGGGCGATGAAGGCCAGCAGCATGGCGCCGATGTTCAGGGCCAGGCGCAGGCCGTCGGCGGCGCCGGCGGCGGCAGCGTCGATGACGTTGCTGGTGGTCTTCTCCACTTCCATGCGCACGGTGCCGCGGGTCAGCGGCTCGCCGGTTTCGGGCACCAGCAGCTTGGCGATCACCAGGGTGGCCGGCGCGGCCATGATCGAGGCCGCCAGCAAGTGCTTGGCGAAGAAGGCCTGCTGTTCCGGGTCGCCGCCGCCGAGCATGCCGACGTAGGCCGCCAGCACGCCGCCGGCGATGTGGGCCATGCCGCCGATCATCATGGTCAGCAGTTCCGACTCGGTCATGCGGGCGATGTAGGGACGCACCGTCAGCGGCGCCTCGGTCTGGCCGATGAAGACGCTGGCGCAGACGCTGGTGGTCTCGGCACCGGAAACGCGCATCACCTTGGTGATTGCCCAGGCCATGGCCCGCACGATCGCCTGCATCACGCCCAGGTGGTAGAGCACGCCCATCAACGAGGCGAAGAAGATGATGGTCGGCAGTACCTGGAAGGCGAAGATGAAGCCGTAGGTGTCGGTGTCCATCAGGCCGCCGAAGATGAACTTCGAGCCTTCGTTGACGAAGGCCAGGATCTTCACGAAGCCGTGGCCCAGCCAGTCGAATACCTCGCGACCGCCTGGCACCACCAGCACCAGGGCGGCGAAGCCGACCTGCAGGGCCACGCCGGTGAGCACCAGCCGCCAGTCCACGGCCCGCCGGTTGCCGGAAAACAGCCAGGCGATACCGATCAGGACGGCCAGTCCGAACAGGCCGAAGAAGATGCTGGAAATCATGCGGATGCGGTCCCCTGGGCAAATGGCGGCAGCGTAGAGCAGGCCCGGAGCCCCGGCAAGGACGGCCGGCTCAGGCTTCGTCCCGCGCCACCACCCGGTTGCGGCCGGCGCGCTTGGCCAGGCGGAGGCGCAGGTCGGCGCGTTTCATCAGCCCGGACAGGTCATTGGCGTCCTGTGGGCAGTTGGCCACGCCCGCGCTGAGGGTCAGCTTGCGAGGTTCCGCCCCCGGTTCCGGCACGAACGGCTCGGCTTCGAGCTTCTGGCGCAGGGCTTCGAGACGCTCCCAGGCGGCGCCGGTCGGCAGGCGCAACAGCAGCACGAATTCCTCGCCGCCGGCCCTGATCATCGGTTCCTCGCGCGCCAGCTGCTGCCGCAGCACCCGGACCGCATGGCGAAGGGCGCGATCGCCGGCCAGGTGGCCGAGTTCGGTGTTGATGTGGCGGAAGTTGTCCAGGTCCACGATGGCCAGACTCAGGGTCTCGCCGCGGGCCCGGGCGCGTGCCACCAAGTGCGGCAGGCGGGTGTTGAGGTAGGTGCGGTTGGGCAGGCCGGTCAGGCCATCGGTGCCCGAGATGCGGGTCAGGCGCTGGGTACGGAACACCGTCAAGGTCGTTACGATCGTGACGGCGGCCAGCAGGACGATGCGCTGCAACTGGGTGCCGGTGCTGACCTCGCCGTAGGTGGCCGACACCAGCGGCCCGTCCGCCATCGCCACCACGCCCAGCCAGATCAGCGCCGACTGCCCCAGGGCCAGGCTGCCGGCCAGCAGCGTGACCCGAAGGTCGTGACGCAGGGCCGTGGCGAAGACCGCCAGCAGGTAGCAGGACCAGACCACGGTGCTGTTGAGCGCGGCCACCGGGTCGTTCAAGGCCAGCAGCACCAGCACGAAACTGACCACACTCACGTCGAAGGCGGACGACACGCTGGGCAGCCAGGCCCGCCGGCGCTCGCTGCCGGCCAGATGCAGCCATAGTTGGCTGAGCAACAGCACCAGGACGACGCCGGCCAGGCCGGCCAGGGTTTCGCCGGGGGTGCCGCCGGCCAGATGGTTGAGCAGTGGCAGTCCGAGCAGCAGCGCCGACAGGAAGACCCGCAACCGGGCCACCAGCAGTTCGCCGCCGGCGGCGACCTCCAGCAGGATGTCGTCGGGCCGCTCGCGCAGCGCCGCGGAAAGGTCGGCCAGAGTTTCGCTCAGGGTGCTCACGCGGGGGGTCGTGGCCTTGGCACGGGCAGGCGAGCATAGCGGTCGCCCCGGGTTCCTGTCAGGGCGAGGCGCTTGCCGGCGCGGGTCAGGCCCCCGGTCCGGCCAGGGCCACCCATAGCGCCAGCGCCACGAACAAGGCCGCCGCGATCCGGCGCGCCGCCTGCAAGGGCAGGCGGGCGGCGAAACGCGAACCGAGCAGCACCACCGGCACGTTGGCCAGGGCCATGCCGAGGGTGGTGCCGGCGATCACCTGCCACAGCGGCTCGTAGTGCGCTGCCAGTACCACCGTCGCGACCTGGGTCTTGTCGCCGATCTCGACCAGGAAAAAGGCGAATGCGGTGGCGAGGAACGGCCCGAGCCGTGGCGCCGCCGCCGATCCGTCCGCGTCCAGACGATCCGGGATCAGCGCCCAGACCGCCACCCCCAGGAAACAGGCGGCGACGATCCAGCGCAGCCAGGCCGGATCCAGCCAGGCTGCCACCCAGGCGCCGACCCAGGCGGCGGCAGCATGGTTGAGCAGCGTGGCGACCAGGATGCCGGCAATCACTGGCAGCGCGCGCCGGTAGCGCGCGGCCAGCAGCAGGGCCAGCAGTTGGGT
This sequence comes from Arenimonas fontis, assembly GCF_008386465.1. Classification (GTDB taxonomy): domain Bacteria; phylum Pseudomonadota; class Gammaproteobacteria; order Xanthomonadales; family Xanthomonadaceae; genus Arenimonas; species Arenimonas fontis. The sequence continues at coordinate 130,045 of NZ_VUOD01000003.1, read as the reverse complement.
CTTGTCGCCGATCTCGGCGACGGCGACGGCGAGAGTGGAGAGAAGCAGCGCGTCCAAGCAGAACTCCGGGGCCGGGTCGAGGGCAAGGGAAGGCGGGCGCGCCGCGACCCGGCCCGGGTGGCGGAACGCCGGCCTTCGGTCTTGCCCGCAAGGCCCTGCCTTGCCCGTGCGCCATGGCGGTTGCCAAGCGTGTTGACGCGCGGAGGCCCCGAAGGGCCGGGCTACTCCCCGAAGCCAGGGAAAGCGGGCGGCATTGTATCGGCAAACCGGCGGGCCCTGCCCGGCTTGACTCAAAAATGAGAACTATTATCATCTCTCGCCCCGAAGCCAGCTTGCCGGCCCGTCGCCCCGCGACCGGTTCCCCGGAACGCCAGCCTCCCCGCTGCGTACCCAGGCGCGTCTTGCGCGCCTTCCCGGAGGACACCGACCTTGCGACTGCATCCGCTTGCCCTGGCCACCGCCCTGGTCTTTCCCGCGATCGCGACCGCCTCGCCCGAGCCGGCGGCGGGCGTCGACGCGACCACACTCGACGCCGTCACCGTCACCGCCACACGCAACGAGCGAGCCCTGGCCGAAGTTCCGGCCACGGTCAGCGTGCTCACCCGTGAAGAGCTGGACCGGCAGCTGGCGCGCGACATCAAGGACCTGGTGCGCTACGAGCCGGGCGTATCGGTGACGTCCTCGTTCGGCCGTTTCGGCCTGGGCGGGTTCCGTATCCGCGGCCTGGACGGCAACCGCGTCCTGATCCAGACCGACGGCATTCCGGTATCGGATGCCTTCTCGATCGGCAGCTTCTCCAACGCCAACCGCAATTTCGTCGATCTGGACACGCTCAAGGCGGTCGAGATCGTTCGCGGTCCGGCCAGCGCGCTGTACGGTTCGGATGCGCTGGGCGGCGTGGTGTCCTTCGTCACCAAGGATCCGGAGGACTACCTTGGCGACGACGGAGACAGTCACATCGGGCTCAAGTTCGGCTACCAGGGCGATACCCGCGGCCTGTTCACCGGCGCCACCGGCGCCTGGGCCGGCGAACGCTGGTCCGGTCTGCTCGCGGTCGGCGGCCGCAAGGGCCAGGAAACCGACAACATGGGCGAGGACGGCGGCGTCGGCGCCGGCCGCACCCGCCCCAACCCCCAGGACAGCCGGGGCAAGTCGCTGCTGGCCAAGCTGGTGTTCGATCCGGCGGAAGACCACCGGTTCCGCCTCACCGTCGAAGGCAACGAGGATCGGGTGGACACCGACGTGCTCACCGCCGTGAGCGCGCTCACCCGCTCCCTGAGCGGCGAGGACCTGCAGACACGCGCGCGCCTGTCCCTGCAGCACGAATGGTGGGGCATGCGCTCGCCGCTGATGGACTCGCTGGAGTGGCAGCTCTATCGCCAGGACAGCCAGACCGTCCAGGACACTTTCGAAGCGCGCGGCAACGGAACCCTTCGCCAGCGCCGCTTCGATTTCGACCAGCGCCTGTACGGCCTCGAGATGGTGGCACGCAAGGCGGTGGAAACCGGTCAGCTCGACCACGACCTGACCTGGGGCCTGGAGCTGACCCGCACGGAAGTGCGGCAGAAGCGCGACGGCCTGGCCATCGATCCGGCCACCGGCATCGCCACGCCGGTGGTGCCGCCGGACGTGTTCCCGGTGCGCGATTTCCCGATCAGCACCGTCACCGGCGCGGCGCTGTTCTTGCAGGACGAAATCCGCTTTGGCGACGGCCGGCTGCGTCTGGTGCCGGGCCTCCGGATAGATCGCTTCGAGCTGGATCCCGAGCCGGACGCGATCTTCGATGCGGACAATCCGGGCATCGCCGTCGCCGGCCTGAGCGACACGGCCGTCTCGCCGAAACTGGGTCTGGTCCGGGACCTCGGCGCCGGCTGGTCGCTGTACGCCGGATACGCGCACGGCTTCCGTGCGCCGCCCTACAGCGACGTCAACCTCGGTTTCACCAACCTGGCCTTCGGCTACACGGCCATCCCCAACCCCGACCTGAAGCCGGAGAAGAGCCGCGGCTACGAGCTCGGCCTGCGCCATCGCGGCGACTACGGCTGGCTGCAGCTGGCCGCCTACCGCAACGACTACGAGGACTTCATCGAGTCCCTGGTCTTTCTCGGCTTCAACCAGCAGGGCCTGATGGTGTTCCAGTCGCGCAACCTGTCCCGTGCCCGCATCCAGGGCGCCGAGTTCAAGGCCGGGCTGGACCTCGCGCTCGTGTCGGATGCGCTGGAGGGCTGGTCGCTGCGGGCGGCGGCGTCCTGGCAGCACGGCGACGACCGGACCAGCGGCGAGCCGCTGCGTTCGGTGGATCCGGCCCGGGCCGTGCTCGGTCTTGCCTACGAGGCCGAGCTGTGGGGCGTGGAACTGGTGGGCAACTTCGCCCGGCGCAAGGACCGGCTGGCCGACCTCTCTCCCGGTCAGCCGGCCTTCGCGCCGCCGGGCTACGGCGTGCTCGACCTGCTGGCGCACTGGAACTTCGCGCCCGGCGCCAGCCTCGACATCGGTCTGTTCAACCTGACCGACCGCCGTTACTGGGACTGGGCCGACGTGCCCGGCGTCGCCGCCGACAGCCCCGTACTGGACCGTTACACCCGACCCGGCCGGCACGCCGCCCTCAGCCTGAGGCTGCAGTGGTGAAGCCGGTTTCCCGTCAAGGCCAGACCTCCGGAGACCGACAATGAATAGCAAGACCTTCCTTCCGTTGCTGCTGCTGGCGGCCCTGACCGGCTGTGCCAGTCGGGGTGCCGTCAACGCCGAAACCGCCCTGCCGGCACCGGCGTCCGACACGGTGGCCGACACGGCGGCCTTCGAAGCCGACCGCAAGGCCATCCTCGGCATGCTGGGCGAGTACCGCGTGCAGTTCGACTTCCGGGAGACCGTGATCCTGGCGCCCGCCTACGAGCGCAAGCCGGACCAGCACAGCGGCGGCAACGAGGTGGTGATCCTGGTCGAGGACAGTGGCGACCGGATCGTCCTGCAGCACCTGCTGGTGTCGCGCGACGGCCACGTCACCAAGCATTGGCGACAGGACTGGCAGTACCAGGCCGGCGAGCGCTTCGAGTTCAGCGACGAGCAGACCTGGCGGCTGCGAGCGGTGCCGGCCGAGCGGATCGCCGGCAGCTGGACCCAGTGCGTGTTCGAGGTCAGCGACGCGCCGCGCTACTGCGGCACCGGCCGCTGGAACCACCGCTACGGTGTCTCCACCTGGACCTCGGACCGCGGCTGGCGGCCGCTGCCGCGGCGCGAATACAGCAAGCGCGAAGACTACAACGCCCTGAATGTTGAGAACCGCCACACCGTCGTGCCCGGCGGGTGGACCCACGAGCAGGACAACACCAAGACCGTGCGCACGGCCGACGGCATGCGAACCCTGGTGCGCGAGTTCGGCTTCAACGACTACCGGCGCACCGACGCGGTCGATTTCGGGCCCGCCTATCGCTACTGGGAGGCGACCCGCGGCTACTGGGCACGGGTGCGTGCCGAGTGGAACCGGCGTCTGGCCGCCGGCGGCGTTCGCCTGGACACGGCGGTGGACGGCATGCCGGTGATCGAGGCGACCTTCCGCCAGGCCGACCGCGTCGCCCGGGGCGAGTCGGTGTCGGACGGAGAGATCGCGGCCATCTTCGACCGCTACGTCCAGGTGCTGCCTCCGGAAGACGCCCGCCTGGGCCGCCGCTGAGACGATGGCGGGGCGCGCCGGCAAGAGGGCGCGCCCGGCCTGCCTTCAGTCTGCCGGCGCCAGTTCGATCATCGCGTACTCGGTGACGGACCCGTCGGCGGCGGTGGTGCGCTGGCGGGAAACGATGCGGCCGACCACGCCGTCGGCGAACACCAGGGCGGCATCCTCGGGCGGCGCCGGCGGCGCAGGAGGTGCCGGCGGAGCTGCCGGCACGCCGGTCGTGGTCTTCGGAGGCGCGGGCGGCGCCGGGGGAGCGGGCGGCGCCGGTGGCGCCGGTGGCGGCGGCGGGGCGAACCAGCGGAAGTTCGGCGCCTCGGGCACGGTCAGCTCGATGCTGCGGCGCTTGCGGTCGCGCAGTACGTCCACGCTCACCTTGTCGCCGGCCTTGCCTTCGCGCAGGGCACGCATCAACTCGCGCGGGGAGTCCACAGGCTCGCCGCCGACGCGCTGGATCACGTCGCCGGGTTCGAGTTCCGGCAGTTCGCCGGCGCTGAGCACCAGCACGCCGCGATCGGTGCCGAAGTAGCGGCCCAGCCTGGCGTCCACCGACGCCAGGTTCAGGCCGTTCCAGCGGAACGCCTCCAGCAGCCGCGGCATTCGGCAGTCCTCGTCGCCGGGGGCGCAGGGCGCAGCGGCAAGGCGGGCGATCTCCATTTCCACCGCCGGCGCGACCACCGGCATGGCCCGGGCGATGGCCTCGGCATGGGCGCGGGCTTCCTCGGCGCGCAGCAGGGCGATGCGGCCGATGTCGTCCACGACCACCTCGGCGGTGCCGGCCTTGCCGTCTCGCCGGTAGCCCAAGCGCAGCGTCTGGCCTTTTTCCAGGCCGGACAACAGCTCGCGGGCGGCGTCCACCGCGGTTTCGCCGCGACCGGCGATCTTCCGGCCCTGCACCGATACCAGCACGTCGCCGGCGCGCAGGCCGGCCTTGTCGGCCGGGCCGCCGGGCGTGACCGCCGCCAGGCGCACGCCTTCGGCCTCGTCGTTGCCGGCCAGCACCACGCCGATGCCAGGGCGTTGCAAGGCCGCCCGGAAGCCGTAGGCGAAACCCTCGCCGGTGGCGCCCTCCTCGATCAGCTGTCGTTGCAGCTCGGCGACCCGGCGGGCGGCTTCGGCCAGCTGCTCGCGGGCTTCGGCCAGTTCGGCGCGGCGCGCCTCGATTCCGGCGTCGGCGCCGGTTTCCGCCGCCGGCGCCGGCGCCGACAAGGCGGCGGCCAGCATCAGGGAAAGCATTCGCAGTTTCATGGGGTTTCCTCGTGAGGGTTCAGAACACGGCGACCAGTTCGCCTTCCAGCTGGCCGCCGTCCGCGGCCAGCCACTGCCGGGTGCCCTGCAGGCCGGTGTAGTCGCGCAGCAGGTCCACGCGCTGCCGCCACAACAGCAGGCGCTGTTCCGGCGCCAGGTCCTCGCGGGCCAGCGCCGTGTCCAGGCCCTGCAGCTGATCCTCGAACTCCAGGTCCAGCAGCAGGCCGGTGGCGGCGCCGGCCCGACCGTCGTCGCGCATCGCCGCCAACACGTGCTCGAGCCGGGCGGATTCGGCCATCAGGGTCTGCAGCCGGCTTTCCGGGCTTTCCGGTGTGGCCTGTACCAGGCTGCCGCTTTGGCCGGGAAGCACGGGGTCGTCCACAGGCGATCGCAGCATCGGCAAGGCGATCGCCAGGGCCAAAGCGGCAGCCGCGGCCAGGGCGAACGGCCAGCGCGGCCGCGGCGGCGGCGCTGCCGCCCGGGCAGCCAGGCGTTCGGCCAGCAGGGGCCAGGCGCTGCGGTCGGGCGATTCCAGCGGCAGCCGCGCCAGGGCCGCGCCGATCTCCAGCGGTTCGGATTCGGGCAGGCGGATGTCAGGCATGGGCATTGGCCTCCTGTGCGATGCCAAGCTGCTGGCGCAGGCGGCGGGTACCGCGCGCCAGCTGGGATTTGGAGAAACTGGCGGTGCGGCCCATCAGGCCGGCGATTTCCTCGTGGGTGTAGCCCTCGGCGTGGTAAAGCCAGAGCACGCTGCGGGTGGCATCCGGCAGGGCGGCCAGGGCGCGGGCCAGCACGGCGGCGTCGGCGGCGACGGGCGGCAACAGGGTTTCGTGCGCCTCCAGCCGGGTTTCGTCGGCCTCCTCGGTTTGCGGCAGCCGCCCCCGCTTGCGCAGGCGCATCAGGGTTTCGTTCACGGCGATCTGCCGCAGCCATCCCCAGAAGGGGGCATCGCCGCGGAATTCGCCGATCCTGTCCAGCAGCCTGAGCATGGTGTCCTGCAGAACCTCCTGGGCTTCCTCGCGTTCGCCGGTCAGGCGCAGGGCCAGTGTGAACACCGGCCGCTCGAACTTCCGGTAGATCTGCTCGAATGCGCTGGCTTCGCCCCGGCGGGCGCGGGCGACCAGGCTGTCTGGCACGTCGATGGCGAAGGACGAGGTTTGGCTCACACCGGACATGGATGCCCCGGGGCCGGAAAAGGTCGCAGCCAGCCTGGACCCGGTGGCCGGGCCGGGCAAGCGGGACGGGGAGGCAAGCCGGCCGGGGCGGGCATGCCCGGCGTGGGCGGACGCCACCCGCCGGGCTGGACTGGCCTTAGACTGGCCGCCTTCGACAAGCCGGGAGGCAAGCCATGGAGTTTTTCCTGATCGTCCTGCTGGTCGCGGCGGTGATCGTCCTGTTCAAGGCCGTGCGGATGGTGCCGCAGGGCTACGAGTGGACGGTCGAGCGCTTCGGCAAGTACACCCACACCCTGACGCCCGGTCTGCACCTGCTGGTGCCGGTGGTCCAGGCAGTGGGCCGCAAGATCAACATGATGGAGCAGGTGATGGACGTGCCCAGCCAGGACGTCATCACCCGCGACAACGCCGTGGTGAAGGTGGACGGCGTGGTCTATTTCCAGGTGCTGGAGGCAGCCAAGGCCGCCTATGAGGTGGCGCAGCTGGAGTTGGCCATCCTCAACCTGGTGATGACCAACATCCGTACCGCCATCGGCTCGATGGACCTGGACGAGTCGCTGTCCAAGCGCGACGAGATCAATGCCAAGGTGCTGGAAGCGGTCGACCAGGCCACCCATCCCTGGGGCGTGAAGGTCAACCGCATCGAGCTCAAGGACATCGCCCCGCCGCGCGACCTGGTCGAGTCCATGGCCCGGCAGATGAAGGCCGAGCGCGAGAAGCGCGCCAACATCCTCGAGGCCGAGGGTCACCGCCAGGCGGAGATCCTGCGCGCCGAGGGCGAGAAGCAGGCCGCCATCCTCGAGGCCGAGGGCAAGCGCGAGGCCGCCTTCCGCGAGGCGGAGGCGCGCGAGCGCCTGGCCCAGGCCGAGGCCACCGCCACCGAGCTGGTCAGCAACGCCATCGCCAAGGGCAACGTCCAGGCCATCAACTACTTCGTGGCGCAGAAGTACATCGAGGCATTCAGGGCCCTGGCCGAAGCGCCCAACCAGAAGTTCGTGATGATGCCGATGGAATCCGCCGGCATCGTCGGCAGCCTGGGCGGCATCGCCGAGCTGGCAAAGGAGAGCCTGGGCCTGAAGGGCGCGGCGAAGGCGGAGGGCTGAGGCCATGCGCACCGAACTGATCGTCTGGGGTTGCATCGCCCTGGCCCTGATCGCGGCCGAGACCCTGGTGCCGGGAGCCTTCCTGCTTTGGCTGGGCTTGGCGGCGGCGGCGCTGTGGCTGCTGCTGTGGGCGTTGCCCTTGAGCCCTGCCTGGCAGGTAGTGGTGTTCGTGCTGCTGAGTTTCGTCTCGGTGGGGATCTACATCCGCTGGTTCCGGCCCCGGCAGTCGCCGGGAGAGCAGCCGCTTCTGAACAGGCGCGGGGAGCAGCTGGTCGGCCAGGTGTTCGAACTCGAGCAGGCGATCGTCAACGGCCGCGGCCGCCTCAAGATCGGCGACGCCTTCTGGGTGGCGGAAGGACCGGACCTGCCCAAGGGCACCCGCGTGCGGGTGGTGGCGGCACGCAACATGGCGCTGGCGGTGGAGCCGGCCTGATCCGGCCGGCCGCTTGCCCCTTTTTCATGAGAACCATTATCATTTGCGGCCCCGATCCTCACCGGAGTCCGCGATGAAGCGCTTCAGCATGCTGGTTCTCGCCGTCCTGCTGGCCGTGCCCGCCGTACGGGCGGCCGAACTGGTCGTCTACACCGAGCGGCGCGAACCGCTGGTCAAGCCGCTGTTCGACCGCTACGCCCGGGAAACCGGCACGACGGTACGGGTGCTGTCCGACAGCGCCGCGGTGCTGATCGAGCGGCTGGCGGCCGAGGGCGCCAACACCCGCGCCGACATTTTCATGGCGGTGGACGCCGGCAACCTCTGGCAGGCGGCCGAGCGCGGCCTGCTGGCGCCGGTGCGCTCGCCTGCCCTGGAACAGGCCATTCCCGCCCATCTGCGCGACCCGCATGGGCGCTGGTTCGCACTGTCCCAGCGCGCCCGCACCATCGTCCATTCGAGCGAACGAGTTCGGCCGGAAGAGCTGTCCAGCTACGAAGCCCTGGCCGAGCCGCAGTGGCGGGGCAGGCTGTGCCTGCGCTCGGCGAAGAAGGTCTACAACCAGTCGCTGGTGGCGACCATGATCGAGCGCCTGGGCGCCGAACGCACCGAGCAGGTCGTGCGCGGCTGGGTCGCCAACCTGGCCGCCCGGCCTTTCGCCGACGACACCCAGCTGGCCAGGGCGATCGCCGCCGGCCAGTGCGATGTCGGGATCATCAATACCTATTACCTGGGTCGTCTCCAGGCCGAAGACCCGGCCTTCCCGGTGCGGGTGTTCTGGCCGGACCAGCAGGACGCCGGCGTACACGTGAACGTATCCGGCGCCGGCGTGGTGGCGGCATCGAAAAACAAGGCGGCGGCACAGGCGTTCCTGGAATGGCTGGCCAGCGCCGAGGTGCAGGCCGACTTCGCCCGTGTGAACTACGAGTTCCCGGCCCGGGAGGGCGTGGCCCTGGATCCGGTGGTGCAGGCCTGGGGCCCGTTCAGGCCCGATCCGGTGAACGTTTCCGTGGCCGGTCGCCGCCAGGCCGAGGCGGTGCGCCTGATGGATCGCGCCGGTTGGCAGTGAGGCGATGAAGCCCGGCCCGCTGCGCCGCATCGGGTTCCGCCTTTGCGCCTGGGTGCTGGCACTTCCGGTGCTGGCGCCGGTGCTGTGGCTGGCCAGCGCCGGCGGCACCCCGGCGCCCGAGGTCTGGCCGCACCTGTGGCGGGAGGTGTTGCCGCAGGCCGCGGTCAACACCCTGGGCCTGCTGGCGCTGATCGCCGGCATCGCGCTGCCGGTCGGCGTCGGCCTGGCCTGGGCGAGCGCCCGCTACGAGTGGCCCGGCCGGCGTTTCTTCGACTGGGCGCTGGTGTTGCCCTTGGCGCTTCCGGGTTACGTGGTCGCCTTCGTCTATGTCGGCCTGGCCGACTACGCCGGCCCGCTGCAGGGCGCCTGGCGCGCACTTGGCCTGCCGGCCGGGGCTTTTCCCGAACTGCGCAGCGTGCCTGGCGCGGCCCTGGTGCTGGCGCTGGTGCTTTATCCCTACCTGTTCCTGATCACCCGCGCCGCCTTCCTGCGCCAGGGCAGCGCGGCGATGGATGCGGCGCGCATGCTCGGGCATTCGCCCCGATCCGCCTTCCTGCGCGCCGCGCTGCCGCTGGCGCGTCCGGCTTGGGTGGCCGGCCTGAGCCTGGTATTGCTGGAGGCGCTGGCAGATTTCGGCGCGGTCAGCATCCTCGGCGTGGATACCCTGGCCACGTCGGTCTACAAAGCCTGGTTCGGCCTGTACTCGCTGCCGGCGGCGGCGCAGCTGGCCTTGGGACTGGTCGGGGTGGTGGCGCTGGTGCTGGTCCTCGAACGGCTCGGACGTGGCCGTGCCCGCCACGCCGACCGGCAGCCGTTGCCGCCGCCGCGCCGGCGGTTGCGCGGCTGGCACGGCTGGGTGGTCGCCTCCTTCGCCGGTGCGGTGCTGCTGCTGGGCTTCGTGTTGCCGATGGCGCAGCTGGCCTGGTGGTCCTGGCAGATGCGGGCGGACCTGCCCGCCGTGGGCGAGGCTGCCCGCAACACTGCCGGCCTGGCCATGATGGCGACGCTGCTGGTGCTGGCGCTGTCCCTGCTGTTCGTGGTCCTTGGCCGGCGCAGTGGCGGCGACCGATGGGTGCGTGCCGCGGGATTCTCCGCCGGGCTGGGTTATGCGATGCCCGGCACCGTGCTGGCGGTCGGGGCGATGTGGTGGCTGGTCGCGGTCGAGCGCGGCCATCCCTGGCTGGCGACGCTGGCCTTGAGTTCCTCGCTGGCGGGCATCCTGCTGGCCCTGTCGGCCCGCTTCCTGCGCGTCGGGCATGAGGCCACCGAGGCTGCCTTCGACCTGCTGCGGCCGTCCTTGCTGGAGTCGGCCCGGCTGCTGGGAGCGCCGCCGCGCCGGCGCCTGCTGCGCGTCGCCTTGCCCTTGCTTCGGCCGGGGCTGATCGCCGCCGCGCTGCTGGTGCTGGTGGAGGTGGTGAAGGAGCTGCCGGCCACCCTGATGCTGCGGCCGTTCGGCTGGGACACGCTGGCGGTGAAGGTGTACGCCTACACCAGCGAAGGCCTGTGGCAGCAGGCGGCCTGGCCCGGCCTGTGGCTGTGCCTGGTGGGGCTGCTGCCGGTGTGGTGGCTGGTGCGGCAGCAGGGTTGACACCGGCGCCGGCAACGCCGGACCTGCGATAATGCCGGCCTTTCCCCGACTACAGGCCAGGCGATGAGCAGGAAAACCGTCCTCAACGACAGCCACCGCGCCCTCGGCGCCCGCATGGTGGACTTCGGCGGCTGGGACATGCCGCTGAACTACGGCTCGCAGATCGAGGAACACCACCAGGTGCGGCGCGACGCCGGCATGTTCGACGTTTCGCACATGACGCCGCTGGACGTGCGCGGTGCCGGCGCCCGGGCCTTCCTGCGCCGCTTGCTGGCCAACTCGGTGGACAAGCTCAAGACGCCCGGCAAGGCTCTCTATGCCTGCATGCTCGACGAAAAGGGCGGGGTGATCGACGACCTGATCGTCTATTTCCTGGCCGAGGACTTCTTCCGGGTGGTGGTCAACGCCGCCACCCGCGACAAGGACCTGGCCTGGATCCAGGCCAGGGCGGAAGGCGCGGACGTGCGGATCCTCGAACGCCGCGACCTGGCCATCATCGCCGTGCAGGGCCCGAATGCCCGGGCGAAGGTGGCCGGCCTGCTGTCGCCGGAGGCCTCGCAGGCGGCCCTGGCCTTGGCGCGTTTCGCCGCCGGCGAGGTGGACGGGCTCTTCATCGCCCGCACCGGCTACACCGGCGAGGACGGTTTCGAGCTGATGGTGCCCGAGGACGGCGCCGTGGATCTGTGGCAACGCTTGTTGGCTGCCGGCGTGAAGCCGGCCGGCCTGGGCGCGCGCGACACCCTGCGTCTGGAGGCCGGCATGGCCCTGTACGGTCAGGACATGGACGAGTCGGTCAGCCCCTACGAAGCCGGCCTGGGCTGGACGGTGGCGCTCGACGAGGACCGCGAGTTCATCGGCCGCGCGGCGCTCGAAGCGCAGAAAGCCGCCGGCGTACCGCGCCGGACCATCGGCCTGGTGCTGGACGAGAAGGGCGTGTTGCGCCACGGCCAGTCCGTGCTCACCGCGGCCGGCGCCGGCGAGATCACTTCAGGCACCTTTTCGCCGACCCTGGGCAAGGCCATCGCCCTGGCGCGCGTGCCGGCCGGCGAGCTCGGCCAGGTCCGCGTGGACGTGCGCGGCCGGCAGCTTCCGGTGCGGGTGGTGAAGTACCCGTTCGTGCGCGAGGGCCAGGCCCAGCCGGGTGTGCTCGGCTGATGCCGGCCGGACATGGCCCCGCTAGACTATCCGCCCTTCCCGCCGCCCATTCCCGAGGCCAGACCAACATGAGCGAGATCCCAGGCGACCTGAAGTTCCTGAAGTCCCACGAGTGGGCCCGCGTCGAAGACGACGGCCGTGTCCGGGTGGGCATTTCCGACCATGCCCAGGAACTGCTGGGCGATCTGGTCTATGTCGAGTTGCCCGAGGTCGGCGACCAGGTCGAACAGGGCGCCGCAGTGGCGGTGGTGGAGTCGGTCAAGGCCGCCTCCGACGTCTACGCCCCCGTCGGCGGCAAGGTGGTGGAGGTCAACGCCGCCCTGGCGGACAAGCCCGAGACCATCAACGAGGACGCCTACGGCGAGGGTTGGCTGTTCGTGCTCGAGCCGGCCGATGCCGAGCAGCTGGCCGAACTGCTGACGCCGGACGACTACGCCGCCTTGCTTGAGGAAGATGGGGGCTGACGGCACGCCGTTGGAAACGATCCGGACACCGGCCGCCGCGTGCGGCCGGTGTCGTTTCCGGCCCGATCGCCGGTCATGGACGGCGGCCTCGGCCCCGCCGGCCTGGGGTGGAATCCGCGCAGTTCGGCCCCTGCGAGGTGCCGGAACGGTAGTCCGGGCGCATTTTTTTTCCGGACCGTTCGGCGGCTGTCCTCTGCCCGCCGGCAAGGTTCGAAGGCAAGCGGCGCACGCCCCATGACGATTTCCGCGTTTGCGTTTCGCAGCGTTTTTTCCCGGGTTTTTTCTCGGCGCCGCATTTCCGGGGCGAAGCCTTCAATGAATCTCCAGGTCATCGTTCCGAACGACGGACGCCGTCGTCGCGGTTCCGGGGCTTGAAATAATTTCCGCAAGGTTGTTGACATCGGAAAATCCCGTGATTAGTTTTCGCCAAGCAGACGCCAATCGCGGAAGCGAGTGATCAAGAGCGAACCGAAATCGCGGGTTGCAAAACAGGTCATCATCCCGGAAGAGAAGATGCCGGGCCTGGGCACACATCCCTCCGCGAAATCCGCTCCCGCCGCCGATGGCCGTTCCGGTTCCCGGCGCGACGTCCGCCCCGACCCTCGCACCACGTTCCACCCCGATTCCCACGCCCGGACCAGTCATGGCCCGGGCGTTCGTCTTTCCGGTGCCGCCCCGCGCCGGTTCGAATCCGTCCGTCTTGCCCCGCGCCAGGCGGCGGTGCGCCACGGGACCGATCCCGTGGCGGTGCCTTTGTGACTTGTGACTGGGCAGTCCGAGCCAACTGACGAGGAGTTGACCATGGCTACCAAGAAAGCTGCGAAAAAACCGGCCAAGAAGGCCGCCAAGAAGTCCGTGAAGAAGGCCGCCGCCAAGAAGGCAGTGCGGAAGGTCGCCAAGAAGGCGAAAAAGGCCGTGAAGAAGGTGGCCAAGAAGGTCGCCAAGAAGGCCACCCGCAAGCCGGCCAGGAAGGCTGCCAAGAAGAAGGCGGCCAAGAAGGCCACCCGCAAGCCGGCCAGGAAGGCCGCCAAGAAGAAGGTTGCCAAGAAGGCCACCCGCAAGCCGGCCAGGAAGGCCGCCAAGAAGAAGGTTGCCAAGAAGGCGGCCCGCAAGCCGGCCAAGAAGGCCGTCAAGAAGGCTGCGAAGAAGCCTGCCAAGAAGAAGGCCGCGCGCAAGCCGGCCGCCAAGAAGCCGGCGCCGATGATGCCGGCCGCCCCGGTTGCCCCGGCCCTGTAAGGCGCCGACGACCACGTAGGTATGGGCTCTCTCCCCGTGTTGCCCAGGCGGGGAGGGAGACTTTCCAAAGGCACCTGTTCCGACGCCGGCCCCGTGCCGGCGTTCGTTCTTTCCGGTTCTCCTTTCCCGCCCGGACCGTGCCGGCGGTGGCCGTCTCAGCGGCGGCGGCGCGGCGGCGCCTGCGGCGTCAGCCAGTCGCGGGCCGGCAGGCCCAGGGCCCGGTCCAGCACCGTCGGCAGCAGGCCCCAGGGCATGTTGCTCTCGCTGTTCCAGAGCACGACCGCGCCGACGCCCTCATCGGGCAGGAAGCCGATCATGGCCCGGTAGCCCTGCACGGCGCCGCCGTGGAAGATCAGCCGATGCCCGGCGTAGTCGTAGATGCGCCAGCCCAGGCCGTAGTGGGCGGCGCGCAGGCGCTCGCTGCGCCAGGAGTTGCTGCCGCGGATCTCGCCGGGCGTCTCCACCTGCGGCGCCTGGATCTCGGCCAGCACCTCGGGCGGCAACGCTTCGGGCCGGTGACCCATCTGGGCGATCAGCCATTGCGCCATGTCGCGTGCGCTGGCGTTGATGCCGGCGGCGGGCGGAACGCGGTAATAGTTTTCCTTCGGCCGCACCGGTACCCAGGTGCCACCGCTGCGCACGTGCGGCCGCGCCCAGCTCGGGCTGGACTCGAGCGCGTCGCGGCCGAAGGTGGCCCCGGTCATGCCCAGGGGGTGGAAGATGCGTTTGGCGACCTGGTGCTCGTAGAAATCGCCGGTACTGGCGAACACCAGGTCGCCGACCAGGCTGAAGGCGATGTTCTGGTAGGCGTAACACTCGCCGGGGCTGCAGGTCAGCGGTGCCTCGGCCAGCTTTTCCGCCAGCAGCGGATAGGGCTGATCGGCCTCCAGGTCGCGGTCGTAGGTGTTGTAGGGCAGGCCGACCTGGTGGCTGAGCAGTTCCCTGACCGTGAGCCGGCGCGCGCCCTGCATGTCGCGCAGGCGGAAGGTTGGCAGCTGCTGGCTGATCGGCGAGTCCCAGGACATGGCGCCCTCGCGCACCAGCAGGGCGGTCAGGGTGCCGGCGAAGGCCTTGGACAGCGAGGCGATCCGGAAGGACGTGTCCACCGTCGCCGGCTCCAGGGTCTTGCTGTCCACCACGCCCCAGGCACGCAGGGAAACGACCTCGCCGTCCTCGACGATGGCCATGGCCAGGGCCGGGATGCGGGCGCGTGCATGCAGCTCGCCCGCCTGGCGCTCCAGTTCGGGCAGGTGCGGTGTCAGTCGCAATGCCGGCCGTGCCGGTTCGGCAGCCGATGCGGCGAGGGCGAGGGCGATGGTGCAGGCCAGCAGAAGCACCAGGCGGCGGAGCGGGCGATGCCGATGCCTGGCGGCTTTGTCTTTCTTGCGCGGCATGACCGAGGTAGGCTTGGAGGCAGCCGCATTCTAGCGCGCTGTCCGCCGCGGCGGCCTGAACCGGAGAGGGGGAATCCGACGATGACGATGCTGGTGGTGTTGGCCGTCCTGGCAGTCCTTGCCGCCTTCTGGGCCGTGGGCATCTACAACGGGCTGGTCACCGCCCGCAATGCCTTCAAGAACGCGTTCGCCCAGATCGACGTGCAGTTGACCCGACGCTACGACCTGATCCCGAATCTGGTCGAGGTCGCCAAGGCTTACCTGAAGCACGAAAGGGAGACCCTGGAGGCGGTGACCCGGGCGCGTGCCGCCGCGGTCAGTGGCCTGGCCGCGGCCAAGGCCGCTCCGGGCGATGCCGCCGCCATGTCCCAGCTCGGCAGCGCCGAGACGGGCCTGGCCGGTGCCCTGTCCCGGCTGATGATGGTGGCCGAGTCGTACCCGGACCTGAAGGCCAACCAGAACATGATGCAGCTGACCGAGGAGCTCACCTCCACCGAGAACCGCATCGCCTTCGCCCGCCAGGCCTACAACGACAGCGTGATGGCCTATAACAACAAGCGCGAGGTCTTTCCCTCCAACATCGTCGCCGGCATGTTCAACTTCGCGCCGGCCGCGCTGCTGGAGATAGACGAACCGGCCAAGCGTGGGGCACCCAAGGTCGCTTTCTGATCCAGGCCCCGCTCTCGGGCGGGGCAGCCGGGAGGCGGGCATGAACTTCTTCGAGCGCCAGGAGCGGGCCAGGCGCCAGTCGCGGCGGCTGGTCGTGTTGTTCGCGCTGGCGGTGGCGGCGGTGGTGCTGGCGGTGGACCTGATCTTCCTGCTGGCCTTCGGCGGCCTTGGCCGGGAAGAGACACCGTCCGGGTCGCTGGCAGCCGGCCTGGCGCTGGCCAGCCTGGTCAGCCTGGGCATCATCGGCGTCGCTTCCCTGTATCGGGTCGCCAGCCTGTGCGCCGGCGGCGCCGCGGTCGCCATGCAACTGGGCGCTACCCCGGTGCCGGAGGACAGCCGCGACATCCATTACCGGCGCTTGCGCAACGTGGTCGAGGAGATCGCCATCGCCTCCGGCGTGCCGGTGCCGCAGATCTTCGTGCTGGAACAGGAGCCGGGCATCAATGCCTTCGCCGCCGGCTGGTCGCCCGATGATGCCGCAGTGGCGGTGACGCGCGGTGCCCTGGACCGGTTGAACCGGGACGAACTGCAGGGCGTGATCGCCCACGAGTTCAGCCACATCCTCAACGGCGACATGCGGCTGAACATCCGCCTGATGGGCGTGCTGTTCGGCATCCTGGCGATGGCGCTGATCGGCCGGAAGATCCTGCAGCACGGGCGAGGGAGCGGTTCGCGCGGGTCGGCGCCGGTATTGGTCGCCGCCCTGGGCCTGGTGCTGGTCGGTTATGTCGGACTGTTCTTCGGCCGGCTGATCAAGGCCGGCGTCAGCCGGCAGCGCGAGTTCCTGGCCGATGCCTCGGCGGTACAGTTCACCCGCCAGACCCGCGGCCTGGCCGGGGCCCTGAAGAAGATCGGCGGCTTGCAGGACGGCTCGAAACTGGGCAGCCGCGACGCCGAGGAAGTGGCGCACATGCTGTTCGGTGACGGTGTCGGCTACTCGCGCCTGTTCGCCACCCATCCGCCGCTGCTGGAGCGGATCCAGGCGCTGGAGCCGGCCTTCAGACCGCAGGCCCTCGAGGACTTGAAGGCGCGATGGCAGATGCATCCTCCCTCCGGCCTGGACGAGGATCTCGCCCTCGGCCTGGCGGGACCGGAGGTGGCGACAGCCAGTACCGACGTGCGGCCGCCGCCCTTGCCGGGCGACGAGGTCGAACTGCGGGTCACGCCACCTGAGGTGGTGGCGCGGGTGGCGCGCCCGGACGGCGGTGATTTTGCCCGTGCCGGCAGCCTGCTGCAGGCCCTGCCGGAAGTGCTGCGTACCGCTGCGCACGAGCGCGAAGAGGCGGTGCCGCTGCTGTTCGGCCTGCTGCTGGCGCCGCCGGGCCAGGTCCGCGAGCGGCAACTGTTCGAGCTGGCCGCCCGCCACGACGAGCGCCTTTCGCGGCAGGCCGCGGACTACGCCGACCGGCTGCTGGACCTGCCGCGCCTGTTGCACCTGCCGCTGGCGGCGATGGCCATGCCGGCCTTGCGGAAGCGGCCCCGGCCGGAGCTGGAACGGTTCATGGATACCTGTTTCGCGCTCAGTCACGCCGACGGCCGGATCAGCCTGTTCGAGTACTGTCTCGGCCGGCTGTTGCGGGTGCAGGTGCACGATGCCCTGGCGCCGGCTTCGGCCTGGGTACCGGGCAAGGCCCGGTTGATGTCGGCGACCGCCCCGGCCCTGGACTTGCTGTCCATCCTCGCCCAGGCCGGCCACGATCAGGAAGCGGAGGCGCGCCGGGCCTACCTGGCCGGCGTGCACCGGGCCTTTCCGCGCCTGGACGCGCCGTATCGGCCACCGACCGACTGGCAGCGGGCGCTGGACGAGGCCTGGCCGGTACTGGATCGGCTGGAGCCGACGGGCAAGGAGCTGCTGCTGGAGGCGCTGGTCGCCGCCGCCGGTCATGACGGCCGCATGAGTGTCGCGGAGGCCGAATTGCTGCGCGTGGTCTGCGCTGCCTTGCACTGTCCGTTGCCGCCGCTGCTGGAGCGGCTCCTGCAGGAGCCCTGAGCGGCGACGCCCGGCTCAGGCGGCCTGGCCCAGGATCAGGTCGGCGGCACGCTCGGCGATCATCATGGTGGGTGCGTTGGTGTTGCCGCCGATCAGTCTCGGCATCACCGAGGCGTCCACCACGCGCAGCCCCTGGATGCCCTTCACCCGCAGCTGCGGGTCCACCACCGTGTCCGGGTCGTCCGTCCGGCCCATTCGGCAAGTGCCGACGGGGTGGTAGATGGTTTCGGCCTTGCGGCGGATGAAGGCGACCAGTCCGGCTTCGTCGCATACCTGGGCGCCGGGCAGCACTTCCTCGCCACGGAACGGCGCGAAGGCCGGCTGCGCCAGGATCTCGCGCGAGCGCCGTACCGCTTCCAGCAGTACCTTCAGGTCGAAGCCTTCGGGATCGCTGAGGTAACGCGCCTCGATGCGCGGCTTGTCGGCGGCATCGGCGCTGACCAGGCTCAGGCGACCCCGGCTGCGCGGCCGCAGGCCGCAGGCGTGCAGCGTATAGCCGTTGCCGGGAAGGCGGTTGCGGCCATGGTCGTCGAGCTGGGCCGGCACGAAATGGAACTGCAGATCCGGCCGCTCGTCCTCGGCCAGATGGCTGCGCAGGAAACCGCCGGCTTCGGCGATGTTGCTGGCGCCGGGGCCGGTCCGGCCCATCAGGTAGTAGCGGAAGGCCACCGCCAGGTCGCTGGCGCTGTCGTAGCTCAGGCCGCGGGTGCAGCGTTGCAGGGTGCAGATGTCCAGGTGGTCCTGGAGATTGCCACCGACGCCCGGCAGGTCGGCCAGCACCCCGATACCGTGTCGCCGCAACTCGTCCGCCGGGCCGATGCCCGACAGCATCAGCAATTGCGGCGAGTTGATGGCGCCACCGCTGAGCAGCACTTCGCGGCCCGCGGCCGCGTGAAAGGCCCGACCGCCGGCCGTATACACGACGCCGGTGGCGCGCCCGCGCTCGATGGTCACCCGGCGCGCCATCGCGCCGGTCACCACGCTGAGATTGGGGCGGCTGCGGGCCGGTCGCAGGTAGGCGGTGGCCGCCGAGCAACGGACGCCGTCACGGATGGTGGCCTGGTACCAGCCGAAGCCGTCCTGGCGCGGCCCGTTGAAATCGTCGCTGGCCGGATGACCGGCCTGCGCCGCCGCCTCCAGGAAGGCTTCGGACAGCGGGTTGCGGTGGCGAAGGTCGGTGACCGACAGCGGACCGTGGCCGCCATGCAGGGCGTCCTCGCCGCGGCTGTTGCCTTCGCTCCGGCGGAAATAGCGCAACACGTTGTCCCAGTGCCAGCCCTCGGCGCCCATGGCCGCCCACTCGTCATAGTCCCGGGCATGGCCGCGGATGTAACACATGGCGTTGATCGAGCTGGACCCGCCCAGGACCTTGCCGCGCGGCCACCACAGCCGGCGGCCGTCGAGCGCCGGCTCGGGAGCGGTGCTGTAATCCCAGTTCACGCCCTTGCGGTTGACCAGCTTGGCCAGACCGGCCGGCATGTGGATGAAGGGGTGCCAGTCGCGTGGGCCCGCCTCCAGCAGCAGCACACGGCAGTCCGGGTCCTCGCTCAGGCGACTGGCCAGCACGCAGCCGGCCGAACCCGCTCCCACGATGATGTAGTCGTACACGAGCGGCTCATTCCTATATGACCGGCCGACGGTAGGCCCCCTGTCTAGAGCAAACACTCGGGAGCAGCCTCGGGCATGTCGGCGATGCGGGATCGTCGCCGGCGCCGCTGGCGATGCCCGGCCGGGTTGGCTATCGTGCGCGCAGCCCGCAGGACGCCCGCCCGCATGAGCCCCGACATGCCCGCCAAGGCCGGACGCTTGGACCACCTGCGCCTGACGCTGCGCGAGTTTCCGCCGCTGATCTGGTCCTTCCTGTACTTCTTTTTCCTGCTGACCGGCTACTACGTGCTGCGGCCGGTGCGGGATGCGATGGGGGCCTCGGCCGACGTGCAGGCAGTGTTCCCGGCTGCCCTGGTGCGATGGGCGAGCGAGCGCGGCTGGGATCTGGGCGGGCTGACGCTGCAGCTGCTGTTCACCGGCACCTTCGTCGCCATGCTGCTGCTGCAGCCGGTCTACGGGGCCCTGGTCAGCCGCTTCCCGCGGCGGGTGTTCCTGCCGGTGCTGTATCTGCTTTTCATCGTCTGCCTGATCGGCTTCCATCTGCTGTTCGAGCGCGAAGCGCCGGGCCGGGGCGCGGCTTTCTTCATCTGGGTGGCGGTGTTCAACCTGTTCGCCGTCTCCGTGTTCTGGTCGTTCATGGCGGACATCTATAGCGACCCGGAAGCACGCCGCCTGTACGGCTTCATCGCCGCCGGCGGTACCGTCGGCGGCTTCACCGGTCCGTCCCTGACCTCCCTGCTGGTGGGGCAGGTCGGCGTGGCCAACCTGCTGCTGGTATCGGCGGTACTGCTGGGCCTGTGTGTCGTCTGCATCCTGCGCCTGGGCCGCTGGGCACGCCTGCGCGAGACCGAGCGCGGCTGGCGTGGCGCCGAGCAGGCCATGGGCGGCAGCGTCCTGGCCGGCCTGCGCCTGCTCCGGGACGAGCCGCTGCTGCGGGCCATGGCGGTTGTGATGTTTTTCGGCGTGGGCGTTGGAACCCTGCTGTACAACGAACAGGCGGCGATCGCCCGCGCCTTCTTCCCGGAGGACGGCGACCGTACCGCCTACTACGCCAGCATCGATCTGGCCATCAACCTGGTCACGATCCTCGTGCAGCTCTTCGTCACCAGGCCGCTGCTGGTCCGGTTCGGCGTGAAACCGGCGCTGCTGATTCCCGCCTTTGCCATCCTCGGCGGCTTCGCCCTGCTGAGTGCTTCGCCGCTGCCAATGCTGGTGGCGGTGGTGCAGGTGCTGACCCGGGCGGGCGAGTTTTCGCTGGCCAAGCCGGCGCGCGAGACCATCTACACCCGGGTGGGCCGGGAGATACGCTACAAGGGCAAGGCCGTCGTCGATACCGCGGTCTACCGCTTCGGCGACCTGTTCTTCGTCTGGAGCCACAAGGCCCTGGCCGTCTTCGGCTCGAGCCTGGTGTTCGGCGTCGGCGCGCTGGTGGCGGCGGGATTGGGTCTGGGCGCGTTCAGGCTTGTCCGCGAGCAGGCCAGACTGCCGGCCGACCCCGATCGGCGCTAGCCTGTCGGCCTGGAGGGAGGAGCCTGTCATGTCCACGATCGCGCAATCGCTGGTGCTGCTGGTGGCGCTGCTGCACCTGGGCTTCATGGTGCTGGAGATGTTCCTCTGGACGCGTCCGCTGGGCCGGCGGGTGTTCCGTCTGGATCCGGGCTTCGCACGGGCCTCGGCCCGGCTGGCGATGAACCAGGGGCTCTACAACGGCTTCCTGGCCGCGGGCCTGCTCTGGGGGCTGTGGCTGGACGCCCGCGGCATCTGCCTGTTCTTCCTGGGCTGCGTGGTGGTGGCCGGCCTGTTCGGCGCCGCCACGGTCAAGCGCACCATCCTGTACGTGCAGGCCCTGCCGGGATTGCTCGCCGCGGTCGCCGTGCACTACCTCTGAGCGCTCACTTCTTCGGGCTGACCCACATGGTGATGAGGGCGTTGAAGACCTTGTCGCCGGCCGGATCGAACACGTCCACGTTCACCGGCAGCTCGTAGCCGGTCTCGGCAGCGACGATCTCGCGCATCGGCGTGGCGACGCCGCGCATCGTGCCGCTGGCCTTCTTCAGGTAGGACACCGTCATGCCCTTGGGAATCCAGCGCATGCCTGCCGGCAGGGAGGCGTCGGTCATCACGCCGGCGCCGAGCTCGGCCAGATTGCACAGGGCGATGGCGTGCACCGTGCCCAGGTGGTTGTGCACGGCGCGGCGGTCGGGAATGGTCACCTCGCAACGGCCGCGCTCCAGCAGGCGGAAGCTGGGACGGATGCTGGCGAAGTAGGGCGCCTTGAAGCAGACCGCGCGGCTGAACAGCCAGCGGCCGCCCGGCCAGCGCAGGAACTTGCGGTACAGGCGCAGCAGCGGGGCGTCGGACATGGTGGCCTCAGTTGAACAGGGGAAGCGCGAACACCGCCGCGCCGGCCAGGAAAGCCACGGTGAGCAGGTGCACGGCCGGGTGGCGCAGCCCGCGGGCCAGGCTGTGCGGGCCGCCGAGAACCACCCAACGGGTGTCATCCACGGACGTGGTTCCCGGCGGCGACGGCTCAGGCAACCCGCTGCCTGCCTTCCTGGCGCCGGCGGTACAGCGCTGCCGATTCCAGGTCGGCCGGGTCGAAGTCGTCCACCGTGATCGCGTCCAGGGTCATGGCGCGCAGCTCTTCGAGCTGGGCGCGTTCTTCGGCGGTGATCCAGCCCTCGGCCACGCCCTCGTCCAGCTGCGCGGAGAAATCCAGGGCCTCGATGTCGCTGTTCTTCAGCGCCTTGAGGAACTTGCGCTCGACCGGCTCGGCCAGGATCACCTTGGGCAGGTAGCTGTCGACCCGGCCGGCCGGATTGTTGGCGCAGGGGGTCAGGAACACGCCCTCGGCCAGGCGGTCGCGGGCATCGGAAGGCGACATCAGCAGGGCGGCGGCGCGGTGCCCCAGGCGGTCGCTGGGCTCCTGGGCCCGGCGGCCCCAGGGGAAGACCAGCATCCACAGCAGCCAGCCGACCGGACGGATCGGGAAATTGCGCAGCGCGCCCGACAGCGCCTTCTCGATCTTGTAGGCCGAATCGTGGAAGGCCCAGGCGAGCAGCGGCCGCTCCGAGGCCGGGCAGCCCTGGTCCTGGTAACGCTTGAGCATGGCGCTGGCGATGTACAGATGACTGAGCACGTCGCCCAGGCGGCCGGACAGCTTTTCCTTGAACTTCAGCTTGCCGCCCAGCATCAGCATCGAGGTGTCGGCCACCAGGGCCAGGTTGGCCGAGTAGCGGTTGAGCTTGCGGTAGTAGCGGCGGGTGTAGGCATCGCCCGGCACCCTGCCGATGCGCGCCGCGGCCAGACCCAGCACCCAGCTGCGCACCGCGTTGGAGATGGCGAAGCCGATATGCCCGAACAGGTTGGCGTCGAACTCGCGCAGGCGCACCTTCGGGTCGGGGTGGGTGGCCGCCTGCATTTCCTTCAGCACCCAGGGATGGCAGCGGATCGCGCCCTGGCCGAAGATCATCAGTGAGCGGGTCATGATGTTGGCGCCCTCGACCGTGATCGAGATCGGCGCCGCCTGCCAGCCGCGGCCCAGGTAATTCATCGGCCCCAGGATCACGCCCTTGCCGCCGTGGATGTCCATGGCGTCGCAGGCCACCTGCCGGGCCATTTCCGTGGTGTGGTACTTGGCGATGGCCGAGGGCACGGCCGGCTTCTCGCCGCGGTCCACAGCCGCCGCCGTGGCCTGGGCCAGGGCGCTGCAGGCGTAGGCATTGCCGGCCAGGCGGGCCAAGGCTTCCTCGACGCCCTCGAAACGGCCGATGGACAGGCCGAACTGCTTGCGGATGCGGGCGTAGGCGCCGCTGACCACGGCGGCGATCTTGGAAGCGCCGGAAGAGGTGGAGGGCAGGGTGATGGCGCGGCCCACGCTCAGGCATTCGACCAGCATGCGCCAGCCGTGGCCGATGTAATCCTCGCCTCCGATCAGCTGGCTGAGCGGCACGAAGATGCCGTCGCCGCGCACCGGGCCGTTCTGGAAGGCGCAGTTGAGCGGGAAGTGGCGGCGGCCGACTTCCAGGCCCGGCGTGTCGCGTGGCACCAGGGCCAGGGTGATGCCGCGGTCGCTCCGGTCGCCCAGCAGCTGGTCCGGGTCGTACAGGCGGAAGGCCAGGCCGATCACCGTCGCCACCGGCGCCAGGGTGATGTAACGCTTGTCGAAGGTGAGCCTGACGCCGAGCACCCGGGCTCCGTTCCACTCGCCCTCGCAGACGATGCCGTAGTCGGGGATGGAGGTGGCGTCGGAGCCGGCGAAGGGACCGGTAAGGGCGAAGCAGGGCACCTCGCGGCCGTCGGCCAGGCGTGGCAGGTAGTGCTCCTTCTGCTCCTTCGTGCCGTAGTGCAGCAGCAGTTCGGCCGGACCCAGAGAGTTGGGCACGCCGACGGTGGAGCTGAGCGTGGCCGATACCGAGGCCAGCTTCTGGATCACCTTGTGGTGGGCCAGCGCGGAGAAGCCAAGGCCGCCGTATTCCTTCGGAATGATCATGCCGAAGAACCGGTTCTTCTTGAGGAAGTCCCAGATCTCCGGCGGCAGGTCGGCGCGCACGTGCGTCACCTCCCAGTCGTTGACCATGCGGCAGAGCTGTTCGACCGGGCCGTCCAGGAACGCCTGTTCCTCGGTGCTCAGTTCCGGCTTCGGCTGCGACAGCAGTTGCTCCCACCTCGGCATGCCCGAGAACAGCTCGCCCTCGAAGCCGACGGTGCCCGCTTCCAGCGCCGTCTTCTCGGTATCCGACAGCGGCGGCAGGATCCTCGTGTAGAAGCGCAGTGCGTGGCGGGTGATCAGCGCCTGCCGCAGCGGGGTGATCAGCAGTGGCAGGGTGGTGATCGCCAGCAGGCCAGCGGCCACCCAGGTAGCGGTGAGGTCGGCGCCGGCCAGGCCGGCCAGCACCAGCAGGCTGCCGGCGAGCGCGGCGAACACGGCCAGGCGCCAGCGCTGGTAGGCCGCCAGCAAGGCTGCCAGCAGCAGGGCGAGGAAGGGCGCGAGGAGGGCAAGGATGCTCATCGGGAGTCTCCGGAAGCGGCCGCCGGCGGGACGGCCAGGTCATGCAGGAATTCCAGCAGGGTATCGGTAAAGGCGTCGTTGTCGTCACCGGCCACCATGTGGGTGGCTTCGGGCAGGCGGACGTGGCGGGCGTGCGGCGCCAGGTCCAGGAAATGTGCCACGGTCTCATCGCTGACCAGGTCGCTGCGCCCGCCGCTGACCAGCAGCACCGGCACATCCAGGGCGCGACAGGCGTCTTCGAGGCGACTGTGCAGGCCGGCGGTGTCCGGGATGAACTCGTCGAGCAGGCGCGGGTCCCAGTGCCAGACCAGCCGGCCGTCCCCGCGCGGCACCAGCAGGTGCGCCAGTTGCGAGGGCGACTTGCGGCCGCGCCGGTGCGGCAGGTAGTCGGCGATCCGTTCGGCGGCTTCGTGGTAGGAGGCGAAGCCGTCCGGATGCGCGCGCATGAAGGCGAGGATGCGCTCCACGCCGGAGGCTTCCCAGCGCGGCGTGATGTCCACCAATACCAGGGCGGAGAAGGGGCGCGCCGCTGCCTGGGCCAGCAGTCCGGTCAGGCCGCCCATGGAGGCGCCGATCAGCACCGGCGCCCGGCCGGCGGCGGCGGCGGCCACCCGCACGTCGTCCACGAACTGCTGGCCGCGGTAGGGGCGATCCGGCGGATTCCGCGCCGACTGGCCATGGCCGCGGGCATCCCAGGCCAGACTGGCCAGGCCCTGGCCGGCCAGGCGGGCCTGTGTGGCCGACCAGGCCTGGCGGGTCTGGCCGAAGCCATGCGAGAGCAGCACGCCGGGGCCGCCGCCGGGCAGGGCCTGGGCGGCCAGGGGCAGGCCGTCGCCGGCCCTGAGCGAAAGCGGCGCGGGCGTCGCCGGTAGCGGCTGGGCGCGGTTATCCATACGGCTGAGTATCGTCAGGCGCCGGTCAAGCTGTCAATACCGGTCCGTATGGTGCAAGATTCGGTTCCACGGGCGGTTTCATGCCCTCCCTCCATCCTTTACACTTCGCCACCGTATGGTTGCTGCCGCCCCCAAAACCGATCGCCCGGCCCGCCTCAGGGCCGAGGACTGGGCCGTCGCCGCCCTGGACGTCATCGCCGAACAGGGCCTGGCAGCGGTGGCGGTCGAACCGCTGGCAAGGCGCCTTGGCGTCACCAAGGGCAGTTTCTACTGGCATTTCCCGTCGCGCGAGGCCCTGCTGGTGGCGGCGCTGGAGCGCTGGGAGGCGATGGAGCAGGAAACGGTGTTCGGCCAGCTCGAGGCCATCCCCGAGCCGCGCGCCCGGTTGCGCGCCCTGTTCCAGCTGGTCGCGCACGAGCTCAAGCCGCACATCATCTACAGCGAACTGCTCAAGGCCCTCGACCATCCGGTGGTGCAGCCGGTGCTGCATCGGGTTTCGCAGCGGCGGCTGGATTACCTGACCGCCAGCTTCCGCCAGGCCGGCCTGAACCGGCAGGACGCCCAGAACCGGGCCCGGCTCACCTACGCGGCCTACGTCGGCTTCCTGCAGCTTTCGCTGCAACTGGGCCAGCCGCGCCTGCACCATGACGAGTTCGAAGCCTACGTCGGCCACGTCATGGCCACACTGATCCCCGCCTGACGCCGATGTCCGGCGTCGCCTTCCCGCATTCCCCAGCCCCGGCCCCGACAGGAGCCCGTTCGATGTCCAGCCATCTTCCCGCCCTCAACGACTGGGTCGCCTCGGTCGCCAAACTCACCCAGCCCGACGCCATCCACTGGTGCGACGGCTCCGATGCCGAGAACGCCCGCCTGGTCGAGCTGATGCTGGCCAACGGGGACCTGATCAAGCTCAACGGGCAGACCCACCCGAACTGCTACCTGCACCGCTCCAATCCCCAGGACGTTGCCCGGGTCGAGCACCTGACCTTCGTCTGCACCCGCGACCCGGCCGACGCCGGCCCGAACAACAACTGGATGGATCCGGCCGAGGCGCATGCCCAGATGGACGCGCTCTACGCCGGCTGCATGCGCGGCCGCACCATGTACGTGGTGCCCTATTGCATGGGCCCGATCGATTCGCCGCTGTCGCGCTGCGGCGTCGAGATCACCGACAGCCCTTACGTGGTCGCCAACATGCGCATCATGACCCGCATGGGCGCGCAGGCCCTGGCCCGGATCGAGCGCGAGGGCTCGTTCGTCAAGGGCCTGCATTCGATCGGCGAGCTTGACCCGAACCGCCGCTTCATCATGCATTTCCCCGAGGAGCTGAGCATCCAGAGCTACGGCTCCGGTTACGGCGGCAACGCCCTGCTGGGCAAGAAGTGCCACGCGCTACGCATCGCCAGCTGGCAGGCCCGCCAGGAGGGCTGGCTGGCCGAGCACATGCTGATCGTCGGCATCGAGAATCCGCGGGGCGAAATCCACTACGTCGCCGCCGCCTTCCCCAGCGCCTGCGGCAAGACCAACCTGGCCATGCTTATCCCGCCGGAGGGTTACCGCCGCGCCGGCTGGAAAGTCTGGACCGTGGGCGACGACATCTGCTGGATGCGCCCGGGCGCCGACGGGCGCCTTTACGCGATCAACCCCGAGGCCGGCTTCTTCGGGGTGGCGCCCGGCACCAGCGAGAAAACCAACCCGAACGCGATGGCGATGCTGAACCGGGATGCGATCTTCACCAACGTCGGCGTCACCGCCGACGGCCAGCCATGGTGGGAGGGCATGAGTTCCGGCGCGCCGGCCAAGGACTGGCAGGGCCGCGATTACGACAGCGCCAGGGGTCCGGCCGCGCACCCGAATGCCCGCTTCACGGTCAGCGCCAGGCAGTGCCCGAGCTACACCGACAAGGCCGAGGATCCGCAGGGCGTGCCGATCAGCGCGATCGTGTTCGGCGGCCGGCGCGCTTCGCTGGTGCCGCTGGTGCTGGAAGCCCGCGACTGGACCCATGGCGTGCTGGTCGGCGCCTCGATGGCGTCCGAGACCACCGCCGCCGCCACCGGCGCGGTTGGCGTGGTGCGGCGCGACTCGATGGCGATGAAGCCATTCGCCGGCTACAACTTCGGCGACTACTTCGCGCACTGGCTGAGCTTCGACAGGCCGGGCATGAAGCTGCCGAAGATCTTCCAGGTCAACTGGTTCCGCAAGGACACCGACGGCCGATTCATGTGGCCGGGTTTCGGCGACAACCTGCGGGTGCTGGAATGGATGCTCAAGCGCGTCACCGGCCAGGCAGGCGCGGTGGAGACCCCGGTCGGCAACCTGCCGCGTCCGGAGGACATCAACACCGAGGGCCTGGACATCGCCCCCGCGGCACTGGCCGAGCTGCTGGCGGTGGATCGCGAGGGCTGGAAAGCGGAGATGGAGGCGATCGCCGAGTACCTGAACGAGTTCGGCGACCGTACCCCGGCGGCACTGAAGGCCGAGCGCGACCGCATCGCCGCAGGACTCGGCTGAACCGGGCACGCCCGGGCCCGCGCTCGTCCGGATCGGCGCTCTCCCGAAAGGCCCGTCCCGCGCGGGCCTTTCTTTCGCGCCCGGCGACGACCGGCCGCGTCGCGGCCCTGCCGGGTCGGCCGTTATGCTCGCCGGCGATGAAGGCCTTCTATTGCCACCGGTTCGTCCTGCCCTTGCCGGACGGCCATCGTTTCCCGATGGCCAAGTACGCCCGCCTGTACCGGCGGGTGGCGGCGATGGCGGACCTGTGGGGCATCGAGCTGCTTGAACCGCCGGCGGTCGGCGAACGGGACCTGCTGCGGGTGCACGACCGGGAATACGTTCGGGCGATGCTGGACGGAAGCATCGGCCCGGA
This sequence comes from Arenimonas fontis, assembly GCF_008386465.1. Lineage (GTDB taxonomy): Bacteria > Pseudomonadota > Gammaproteobacteria > Xanthomonadales > Xanthomonadaceae > Arenimonas > Arenimonas fontis. The sequence goes on along the minus strand of NZ_VUOD01000003.1, from coordinate 102,479 downwards.
GCAGATGCGCCGGATCGGCTTTCCCTGGTCGGCGGCGATGGTCGAACGCTCACGCCGTTCCGCCGGAGGCACGCTGCAGGCCCTGCGCGCGGCCCTGGCCGGCGACGGGGTGGCGGTGAACCTGGCCGGCGGCACCCACCATGCCGGCCGGGCCCGCGGCGGCGGTTACTGCGTATTCAACGATGCCGTCATCGCCGCCCGTCATGCCCAGGCCCACGGCCTGGCCGAGCGTGATCGGCGGGTGCTGGCCGCCTGCCGCGAGCGCGGCCTGCCGGTGGCCGTGTGCATGGCCGGTGGCTATGCGCCCGAGATCGAGGACATCGTGGATATCCATGCTGCCACCGTGGCCGTTGCGGCGCGTTTCGCGCGGCAGCCGGTCGGCGCCGGCTAAACCCTCCGCGTCCGCCCGGCATCGGAGCGGATATGCTGAACCTCGCCGTGGCCACCGATACGCTGCCGCCCGCTTCCGCCGCCGACGCCTCGGCGCGCGAGGAGGACCATGCCTTGGTCCGCGCCGCCGGAGCCGGCGACCGGCATGCCTTCGAGGCGCTATACCGCCGCCACGTGCGCCGGGTGTATGCCCTGCTGTGGCGCATCTGCGGCCATGAGGCCCGGGCCGAGGACCTCGTCCAGGACGCCTTCGTGCGCGCCTGGCAGGCCCTGCCGGGTTTCCGTTTCGAAAGCGCCTTCTCGACCTGGCTGCACCGACTGGCGGTGAACACCGCGCTGATGGAGCTGCGCTCCCGGCGCGGTAACGAAGACCTGGAAACCGGCGACGAGGCCCTGCTGCATCACCCGGCTGGTGACGATGTCGAGCGCGCCGCCTCCGGCCTTGAGCTGGAACGGGCCATCGCGACCCTGCCGCCGCGGGCGCGGGCCGTGCTGGTGCTGCACGACGTCGAAGGCTGGAAGCACGAGGAAATCGCCGCCGAACTCGGCATGGCGGTCGGAAGTTCGAAAGCGCAACTGCACCGCGCCCGCCATCTGTTGCGGGCCCGGTTGGGAGAAGGCCATGGGCGAGAATGAACTGCGCTGGCAGCTGCGGCAGCTGCCCAGGGAAATGGAGCCTCCACGGGATCTCTGGCCCGGCATCGCCAGGCGCCTGACGGTCCGGCCCCGGCGCCGCCAGTTCCGCTGGACGGGCCTGGCCCTGGCGGCCAGCCTGGCGCTGGTCGCGGGCCTGGTCTGGCAACTGCGCCCGGCCCGGGGCGACCCGATCGCGGACTTGCGGGCGGACCTCGTCCAGCGCCAGGCCGAGGCGCTGGTGGCCGAATACGAGGCGGCCTTGCGCGAACTGGAAGCGGTGCCGGTCCCGCCCGAGCTGGCGCCGGCCCTGGACACCCTGGACGCCAGCGCCCTGGAGATCCGTCGTGCCCTGGCCCAGGACCCGGGCGAGGTCAGGCTGCTGGACCAGTTGCGCCGCACTTACGCGCGCCGCCTGTCCCTGACCCAACGGGCCGCCCTCGGCTGAACCGGTTCCACGCATACGTAAACATGCAAACGTCACGGAGTATTGCCATGTCGCCCCGCCTGATCGCCCCGCTGCTGTGCCTGGCTGCCGCGCCGGCCCTGGCTGCCACCCCGATAGACGAAACCCGCCCGCTTGCCGCCGACGGCCAGGTGAGCATCGACAACGTCAAGGGCCGCATCCAGGTCGAGGCCTGGGACCGGCCGGAGGTCAGCATCACCGGCAGTCTCGGCGAGGGCGTGGAAGGGCTGGAGCTGGAGGGCGACGAGGACGCGCTGAGCATCCGGGTCCGCTACCCGCGTCGCGGCGGCGGTTGGTTTGGCTGGGGCGGCGGCGATGGCGGCGAGCCGTCCGAGCTGCGCGTCCGGGTGCCGGCGGGGGCCTCGGTGAACGTGGATGCCGTCAGTGCGACGGTGGAGGTCGGCGGCGTCGGTGGCCGGCGGCTGGAGGTGGACAGCGTGAGTGGCAACGTGATGGTGCGCGATGCCCGTCCCGGCGAAGCCAGGCTGGCCAGCGTCAGCGGCGACCTGGAGGCGGCGCTGGACACGCGGGACCTGCGCGCGGAGACGGTCAGCGGCGACATCGGCCTGCGCGGCCGGGTCGAGGGCCGGGTCCAGATCGAGTCGGTGTCCGGGGACGTAGACGTCGAGGCCGGCATGCTGGAGCGCCTGGTCTTCAGTTCGGTGTCCGGCGACGCCCGTCTGGCCCTCGCGCTGGCCAGGGGCGGCAGCGTCCAGGCCGAGACCCTGAGCGGCCGGCTGGACCTGGTCCTGCCGGCAGCCACCTCGGCCAGGCTCCAGGTCGAGAGCTTTTCGGGCCGCATCAGCAGCCCGGTCGGAGAGGTCAAGACCGAGAAGTACGGGCCCGGCAGCCGCCTGGAGACCAGGCTGGGGGCAGGCGAAGGCGAGATCCGGGCGGAGTCCTTCTCCGGCAATGTCCGGATCGTCATCAGATAAAACATTGATTCATAAATAAATTTGCCGCCTCGGGGGGGCAGGCCCTCCGGGGCGGCGCCGCTTCGGTCAGCCGGATCTGCCTTTACCCGCCCTTAACCCTGTTTGCGGACCGTAAAGATTGCGTTATGCTCGGCCGGCCAAGGCGGTCTCTGTCCCGTGGCCGCCTTTCGGCTTTGTCCCGAACTCTAGAGTCACCACACTCTGACGTTGGAGAGAGAGTAAATGTCTAACTTTAATCAGCTGTCGAATGCGATCCGCTTCGCGCTGTTTGCCGGTGCCGCCTCCATGCTGGCTGCCCCGGCTTTCGCGCAGGAGTCGGAAGACGACACCACCACCCTGGAGCGAATCGAGGTCACCGGTTCCCGCATCAAGCGCGCCGACATCGAAGGCGCTCTGCCGGTCACCGTGATCGACCGCCAGGACATCGAGCTGTCGGGCGATATCTCGGTCGCCGATTTCCTGCGTAACGCCACCTTCAACAGCTTCGGCTCCTTCCGCCCGCAGTCCGGCTCCTCGGCCCAGGCGCTGGCCGAAGTCAGCCTGCGCGGTCTGGGCGGCTCCCGCACGCTGGTCCTGATCGACGGTCGCCGCGCCCCGGTGTCGCCGATGACCGGCTCGGTCCAGGACCTGAACACCATTCCGCTGGCTGCGGTCGAGCGCATCGAGATCCTGTCCGACGGCGCTTCGGCCATCTACGGTTCCGACGCCATCGGTGGCGTGGTGAACATCATCACCCGCAAGGACTTCAACGGCGTCGAGATCAGCCTGGGCATGGGTGAGCCGACCCGCTCCGGCGGCGGCGAGACCGAGGAAGGGTCCGTCATCTTCGGTGCCTCGGGTGACCGTGGCTCGATGATGGCCGGCGCCTCTTACGCCAACCGCGGCATCATCTTCCAGCGCGAGCGTCCGTGGTCGGCCGGCGGCGTGTCCACGTTCTCGAACAACCTGTTCTTCGCCAATCCGGCGCCGGGCACCCTGTACGGCTTCGTTCCGGGCGCCTTCTTCAACCATCCGACCAATGGTTCGGCCCTGCCGGGCTTCGATTGCGATTCCAACGGCTTCTTCTCCGGCGGCTCCGGCGCCACCCGCCGCTGCTTCTACGACTTCACCTTCGTCGCGGCCGACGAAGCCGAGATCCGCAACGAGTCGCTGTTCAGCCGTGGCACCTACTCGATCAACGACGACTGGTCGTTGTACATGAGCGCCTCGGTCAACCGCGTCAAGTCGTTCGGCCGTTATGCCCCGGTGCCGTCCTCGCCGTGGCCGGGCGGCGGTATCTTCATTCCCGCCAACTCGCCGAACCACCCGGGCGTGCGCTTCCCGGGCACCGGCTACGACCCGAACCAGCCGTTCTTCCTGCGCCATCGTTTCGCGGCGCTGGGTCCGCGCGACAACTTCACCGAAAACAACGTGTACAACCTGCTGGTCGGCGCCGAAGGCCGTATCGGCGATGTCTACGTTGACTTCGGCTACCGTTCGTCCGAGTCGAAGTACATTGAGCTGGGCCGCAACTACGTGGTGGGCAACATCGCCCAGCAGTACATCTCGGACGGCACCTACGACATCTACGATCCGTTCAACAACGATCCGGATGTGATGAGCGCGATGATCGCCACGATCAACCGCGATTCCATCGCCAAGATCGAGGAGATCTACGGCAATGCCAACTTCGATCTGTGGGAGATGGGCGGTGGCGCGGCCGGCCTGGCCATCGGCGCCGAGGCCCGCAGCGAGGACTTCGCCGACATCTACGACTCCCTGCAGGAGTCCGGCCAGATCGTCGGTTCCGCCGGCAACTCGGCGGGTGGCGGCCGCGACGTCAAGGCCATGTACTTCGAGCTGTTCATGCCGTTCATGAGCAACTTCGACGTGACCCTGGCCGGCCGTTACGACGACTACAGCGACTACGGCAGTGACTTCTCGCCGAAGATCGCCTTCCGCTGGCAGCCGCTCGACACGCTGACCCTGCGTGGTTCCTACGGTCAGGGCTTCCGCGCTCCGACCCTGGACATCGTGACCGCCCAGCCGGCCTTCTCGGCCGACACGGTCACCGACCCGCAGACCTGCGCCGCCTTCGGTCAGCCGCCGACCTGCTCGACCCAGATCACCGCCTATGTCATCGCCAACCCGAACCTGAGCTCGGAGCAGTCCGACCAGTGGAGCGTGGGCCTGGCCTGGGACGCCGCCGACTGGGTGAACTTCACGCTCGATTACTACGACATCAAGATCGAGGATCGTATCGCGCCCATCAGCGTCGGCCTGATGATCACCTGCTTGAGCGGCGGCACGGCCTGCCCGCCGGGCGTGAGCTCGCTGCCGGCCAACGTCAGCCCGCCGGATCCGAGCCTGGGTCTGGGTATTGCGCGTGACCCGGTCACCGGGGCGATCCTGTACGCCCAGCGTGGCTTCATCAACCGCGGTACCCTGGAGACCTCCGGTTTCGACCTCAACGTCCGTACGAACTTCGACTTCGGTTCGTGGGGCACGCTGAACAACTGGCTGGCGGTCAGCCATGTCCGCGACTTCAGCTTCGACGGCGGTGCCAACCTGATCGGCGATCCGAGCCTGCCGGAGTTCCGCGCTTCGCTGCAGAACGTCTGGACGATCGGCGACTTCACCTTCGCCTGGAACATCAACCACATCGACAGCACGCTGTCGACGGCTGGTGTCGTGGCGCGGGGTGGCGGCAACGACTACGGTTACTCCCACACCCTGCCGTCGTGGACGACCCACGACCTGCAGGCGACGTGGAATGCTCCGTGGAACGGCCGCATCACCGTCGGTGTGCAGAACGTCCTGGACAAGGACCCGGTGCTGGATCCGTTCGATCCGACCGGTCGCGGCTTCGACTTCAACCTGTACGATGGTTATGGTCGCGTGCCGTACATCCGCTACACCCAGACCTTCTGATCCCGTCGGGAACAGAGGTGACGGATTGGAAAGGGCCCTTCGGGGCCCTTTCCTTTTCTGCCGGCTCCGACCTGCCCGATCGGGGAAGATCAGGTCGGGAGCGTGGTGCGGTGAGTGCGGGCGCGGTCGAAGGCGCTGGCCCGCGATGGATCGCAGCCATGTTGACCTGGGAAGGCGATCTTGCTGAAATCGGGGTTGTTCAGTCCAGCGGCGATTCCAAGGGGAAGGAATGCCGATGTACACCCTGAGTCCGATGTTCGCGGTGCCTGCGGCGCTCGCGAAGATGCCCGATTGCGCCGAGCTCAACCGCGAGCTCCGTGAGTTGTTCCTGGTCAAGGCGGCCGAGGGCGACAAATACCGCAACCCGGAACCGTTCACGCACCGGAACGCAGCGCTTTTCGAAAGCAACTTCCGTTTGTTCGATTGGCCGCAGCCTTGCGTCACCAGGCTGCGCGACTTCTGCCTCGCCAACGTCTACAGGACGATCCGCGAGCTCAGCGGCTACGACACCGAAACGCTGAGGCGCCTGCATATTGCCACCGAAGCCTGGTTCCACGTGACCCACAGGGGTGGATATTTCGGCCCACACAACCATCCGATGCATTCATGGTCCGGGGTCTACTGCGTTTGCCAGGAGGGCGACGACCCGGAGAGCGATAGTGGCAAGCTGGCTCTCATCAATCCGCACGCCATGTCCACCATGTACGTGGACATGGCGAACTTCCGGATGAAGGCGCCCTATAGCATGGCCAACCGCATGATTCGACTTTCGCCAGGTGATCTGCTGATCTTCCCGTCTTGGCTGTTGCACGAAGTGCTGCCGTACGAGGGCGATGGTGTCCGGATCACCGTGGCCTTCAATGCGCGATTCAAGCTGGAGGGGGTCGCGCCGGCCCAGGTGCCGGTCGGTTGAGGCCGGTCCGGCGCCCCGGCGGCCGTTCAGATGCCTGCCTGACCGCCGCCGGCCAATGCGGAAATCATCGGCTGCAGGTGCTGCCGATACCTTTCCCAGAGGTGGCCGCGGTCGCGCCGGATTCCCTCGCGCATCATCACGCTACTGGCGGTGGAAACGGCGTCATCGCGGCGGTCGATGTCCACCATGGCCGGTTCGAACTCCAGGCCACAGAATGCCGCCATGCGCGCGGCCTGGCCGCTGGGGTCATTCACCAATGCATCGTAGTCCACATCGAGTATCCGGTCCGGTAGCAGGCGTCGCCAGTGTTCCATCAACCGCCGGTAGTTGCGCCAATGTGCGACGTAGTCGAGCTGGTCGTACGAATAGGGGCAGGCATGGGAAAACAGCGTCCGCAGACTGGAGAGGCCGACGTCGAGGGGATCGCGATTGAGGTGGATGAAGCGCGCCCGGGGCATTGCCCTGGCGATGAAACCAACGTTGTAGTAGTTGGAGGGCAGCTTGTCCGACACGATCGGCTTGCCGCCGGTGCGCCAGGCCATGCCACGAAGGTAGCTCTCGCCGATTGCCCGGTAGTCCAGGGCATGACGGGCCTGGACCACGCGCAGGTCCAGCTCGCTGGAGAAATGCAGGCCGCTGGCCCGACGAAGCGCGGCACGGATGTCGTAGGTCTCACCACCGGCGGCGACCCGCGAATGTCCAGTCAGAATCCGCTCCGCCAGGGTAGTGCCGGAGCGGTGCAGGCCGATCACGAACACCGGGATCAGCCCCGGGTCGTCGCAGCCGTCTTCCCTGATCAGTTCTTCAGGCTGCCAGCCAAGCAGGGCATCGAACAGTGCGTCGGCGTCGTTCCGGCGGTAATGCAAGGTCGCCAGCTTGGCCCGGCAAGCCGATTCCAGTGCATGCCAGGCTCGGTCGTAATCGCCCAGCTCGTGCAGTTCATTGTGCAGGGCATAACCCAGGTAAGCCTGGTCTTCCGGTCTCGGGTTTCGGGCTAGTGCCTTCTCGATGCGGGGGATACGCCGCTGCGGTTCGGGCAGGCGCAACCGTGACAGCAGCCAGTGCGTGCCAGGGTCATCCGGAACGAATCGCAAGCAGCGTTCGCCGTGTTCGGCGGCGGCGGCCAGATCACCGTGAAAGACATCCAGGGTGGCGTTCATGGCCAAGGCCGGTGGATGATTTGGGTCCCGCTCCAGCGCGGCCCTGGCGAAAACCCGGGCCGGCGCGAGTACGCCGGCAAGGGCCAGCTCCTGCGCCAGCTCGGTGAGCGAGGTCGCCGAATCCCATAGCGGTGGCGGAAGTTGCTTCGCCACCTCGGCCATCAGCCCCGACTCGCTGAGCTGATTGAGCATGTGGATGAGGTCCAGTGCGACACGCGGACTTTCCAGATGACCGCCGAGCGCCCGCATGATCGCCGCTCGCGCCGGGCCATGGCGCTCGTGGTCCAGGTGCAGGCGCGCGAGCATCAGTAATGCCGGGACGTGGTCCGGGCGCACGCCCAGCGCCCTTTGCAGGGCGTCCGCAGCGGCCTCGTCCTGACCTGCCGAACGGTAGGATTCCGCCCGGCGCATCAGGCGGCGGAGCTTGGACGCTTCCAGTTCGTCAATGGCCTGCACGGGCCGGGAGGGCGCATCGGTTCGGGTCATGACCGGCAGTATACTGCGGGGGGCCGGATCGAGCCGGCATGAACGCGGATCTGTCTGGCCATGTCGAAATCTTTCCCGGAGCCGAAGCCCGCCCCGCCCGGCAGGCAACGGGCCCAGGCTTGGACCAGTTACTGGGCCAGCGGCGTCCTGCATTCCTGCGCCGGCAGCTTTGCCGGCAACTACGGGGCGCCCTACCGGGAATTCTGGCGAGAGGTGTTCGCCGGGCTCGCCGCCGGTGCGAAGGTGTTGGACCTGTGCTGCGGCAACGCGCCGCTGTCGAAGATGTTGCTGGAGGAACGCGGCGATCTGCGCGGTCTGGTCCATCTGGAGGCGGTGGATGCCGCCGAGGTCGCGCCTGCCTGGGTTCGGGCCCTGCCGCCAGGACAGCGCGAAATGGTGCGGGTTCATCCCGGAACGGATGCGGCCGCGCTTCCTTTTCCGGATGCCTGCCTTGACCTGTGCATGAGCCAGTTCGGCATCGAATACGCCGGCCTCCAGGCATGGCGCGAGGCGGCGCGAGTACTCAGATCGGGGGGCGAACTGGCGGCGGTACTGCACCATGTCGACGCTTTGCCGGTGCAGATCGCCCACGAGGAGCTCGAGCACCTGGATTGGCTCGAGCGCCCCGATGGCCTGTTGCCCATGACGGAGGCCATGATCGAGCCGGTAGCGCGGTCGGCAGATCCCGCTGCCGCGCCGGCATTGCGCGCGGATGCAGCGGCCAACGCCTCGCGGCGCGCATTCAACGCCTGCCAGGAAGCGCTTCGGCGACGTGCCGCCAGCGCCTCCCATCCGGATGTCCTGCACGAAGTCGGGCAGGCGAGTTTTGTCGTTCTGCAGACGGCGCGGGCGGGCGGTTTGGCCGCTGGCCGCGCGGCCATGGCGAACCTGCGGGAAGAGCTGAGCCGGACGCGGCTGCGGCAGCGCGAACTAGTGGACGCTGCGCTGGACGAAGCGGCCCTGCGCGGTCTGTGCGCCTGCGTCGGCAGTACCGAACCCGAACTGCAGGTTCTCCGTTTCGACGGCAACCGGATCGCCGGTTGGGCGATCCGGATTCGCCGCTAGGGTGTGACGGCGTTCAGCAACAACCGTGATCGCCGAACTGCGCCTGCCCGGCCTGGGCGGCGACGCCCCGGGTCAGGCCCTTGCCGCTGGCGTGGAAGTGGGCGGCGATCACCCGTGCCACCGCGCCGGTGACCCGCTTGCCGGTCGGGATGTGCAGGAACTCGTTCGGGCCGTGCGCGTTGGAATGCGGTCCCAGTACGCCGGTGATCATGAACTGCGCCCCCGGGAACTTGTCGCCGAGCATGCCCATGAACGGGATCGAGCCGCCTTCGCCCATGTACATGGCCGGGGCGCCGAAGGTCTCGCGGCTGGCGCGGTCGATGGCCTGTTCCAGCCAGGGGGCCAGGGCCGGCGCGTTCCAGCCGGTGCTGGCCTTCTCCAGTTCCAGCTCCACCCGGGCGCCATAGGGCGGCTTGTCCAGCAACACGCGCCGCAGCACCTCGCTGGCCTTCTTCGGGTCCAGGGTCGGCGGCAGGCGCAGGCTCAGCTTGACCGCGGTGAAGGGCCGCAGGACGTTGCCGGCGCTGCTCAGCGGCGGCAGCCCGTCCGCGCCGGTCACCGACAGCGCCGGGCGCCAGGTGCGGTTGAGCACCAGCTCGGCCAGGTCGTCGGCCATCGGCCGCATGCCCGGCAGGAAGGGGAACTTGTCCCACACCGCCGTGCCCAGCACCTCGGCGGCGCGCTGCGCCTGCCGGCGGCGTTCCGCCGGAATCTCCACGTGCAGGTCCTCGACCACGATCCGGCCGGTGAGCTCGTCCTCCAGGCGCGAAAGCAGCTGGCGCAGGATACGGAAGCTGGAGGCGACGATGCCGGAGGCATCGCCGCTGTGCACGCCTTCCTCCAGCACGCTGACTTTCAGGTTGCCACCGGCCAGGCCGCGCAGCGAGGTGGTGCACCAGAGCTGATCGTAGTTGGCGCAGCCGGAGTCCAGGCACACCACCAGCGAGGGCTTGCCGATCCGATCGGCCAGATGGTCCACGTAGTACGGCAAGTCGTAGCTGCCGGACTCCTCGCAGGCCTCGATCAGGATCACGCAGCGGCAATGCGGCAGGCCCTGCTCGCGCAGCGAGCGGATCGCGGTCAGCGAGCCGAACAGGGCATAGCCGTCGTCGGCGCCGCCGCGGCCGTAGAGCTTGTCGCCCCTGATCACCGGCGTCCACGGGCCGAGGCCGTCGGCCCAGCCGGTCATCTCAGGCTGCTTGTCCAGGTGGCCGTACAGCAGCACGGTGTCCTCGGCGGTGCCGTCGCCGGCCGAAGCGCCGCTGGCCGGCACCTCGATGTAGATCAGGGGAGTGCGGCCTTCCAGTTCGACCACCTCGACGCTCATGCCTGCGATCGGCTGGGCTCGGGCCCAGTCCGCCAACTGCCGGGTCGCCGCGTCCATGTAGCCGTTCCGTTTCCACTGCGGGTCGAACAGCGGCGACTTGTTCGGGATGCGGATGTACTCGACCAGTTGCGGGACGATGTCTTCGTCCCAGGCCTCGGCGATGAAACGGTCGGTCTTGGCGGCGTCCATGGCGAATCCTGCGGAAAACGGCCTTCGATTCTACTCCGATCGGCAGGGCCGCCGCCGGGCCGGGCGGTGCCGGGTAGGAAGCCGCCGACCCGTGTGGACGCCGGCTTCCGAGCCCGGCGCGGGTGGTCCGGCGATACGAGCGCTCGGGGGCGTGACGGGAGACTGGCCGGGCCGCGAGGTCCGCGGCGCCATTCCCAGGAGGAACCCGTCATGAAACCGTTTGCGACCGTCCTGTCCACCCTGCTGCTGTCGGTCTTCCTGGCCGCCGGCGCCCACGCCCAGGAGAAGGTGGACATCAACAAGGCCGATGCCGCTACCCTGGATCGGGTGCTCGACGGCGTCGGCCCGGCCAAGGCCGCCGCCATCGTCGCCCACCGCGACAAGCACGGCCCCTTCCGCAGCGCCGAGGAACTGGCCGAGGTCAAGGGCATCGGCCTGGCCCTGATCGAGCAGAACCGCGATCGCATCACGGTAGGCGCTACCGCTGCCGCCGCCAAGGCGCCGCCGGCGCAGCCGCCCGGACAGTGAGGTCCGCCGGCCGGTCCGCCCGTCCCGGACCGGCCGGCCGCGGGGATCGCCATGAACCGACCGCTCAGGTTGCATGCGTCGCTGGCGGATCTGCGCCGGCAGAGGCTGGAGCAGCGCTCCCGGCCTGGCCGGCCCTACCTGCTGGAGCTGGACACCCTCTACCGCCGATCGGTGTTCGATGATGCCGAGGCGGCCCGGGCCGTCTGCCGGGTCGTCGGCACCGGCTGGCTATGGCGCGACTCGCGGCTGCTGGCCTGGGTCTTGCTGCCGGCCGGCTGGCAGGCGCTGCTGGTGCTGGGCGAACGCGATTCGTTGCGCACCCTGGTAGGCCGCTTCAAGGCCCTGAGTTCCCGCGCCGTCGAGGGTCACCACCGGATCAACGGCTGGCTCTGGGGTCGCGGTTTCAGGGACCGGATGCTGCCGGCCACGGCGCGGCTGGAGGACGAGGCGGAGCGCCTGCTTCACCTGCCTTGCGCGCAGCGGCTGGTCGCCCGCCCGGGCGATTGGCCGTGGTGGAACAGCCAGTGGCTGCCGGCGCCGGGGTAGACTGCGGGCCTGTTCCGCTGCCTGCCGGTCGGCCAATGCGCCTGCTGTCGCTACCTGCCAACGAATACCGTCGCGAGCGCTGGCGCAACCAGCGCGGCTGGACCCGGGAGATCCACCGGGATCCTGAAGGCAGCGCCGACTGGACCTGGCGGGCCTCGATCGCCGAGGTGGACCAGGATGCGCCCTTCTCCCGTTTCCCCGACTGCGACCGGGAACTGGTGCTGGTGGCCGGCGAGGGCATGGACCTGGTGTTTGCCGACGGTGAGCGTGTGCCCTTGCGACCTCCGCACCAGCGTCACCGTTTCGCCGGCGAGCGCGAACTGCATGCCGAGCTGGTGTCCGGTTCCACCCACGACTTCAACCTGATCTGGCGCCGCGACCGGGTGACCGCGACGATGCTGCACCGGCCGCTGGTCGGGCCGATGGTCTTCTTCGAGGAGCCCGGTGTGAGCTGGCTGGCATACCTGCTGTCCGGTCAGGCCGCGTTCCGCGACCTGCCACGCCCCTTGCACCTGGCCGCCGGCGACAGCGTGCTGTTGCAGGCCGATGCCGAGGGGCCATCGCGGCTGATCCTCAGCGGCGCCGGCGAGCTGCTGCTGGCGCGGCTGGCGCAGGTCGGAGACGCGCCCGCCTGAGTAATCAGCGGTCGTCGCGGGTGTAGACGACGTCGTCTTCCACCTTGACCGGGAACTTGCGTACCGGCGTGTAGGCCGGCGCGCACAAGGCCTCGCCGCTGCGCAGGTCGAAGCGGGCGCCGTGCAGGGTGCACTCGATCTGGTCGCCATCGACGATGCCGGCGCTGAGCTCGAAGTCCTCGTGGCTGCAGCGGTCCTCCAGGGCATGGAACTCGCCCTCCAGGTTCACTACCAGGATAGGCGTGTCACCGTCCCAGACCACCGTGGACTCACCCGGCAACAGCTCGGCAGTGGCGCAGACGCGAACCCAGTCGCTCACAGGGCCTTCTCCAGGACTTCGAACCGCAGGTCGCCGCGGCGCGGCAGGCCGAAGCGCTCGTCTCCGTAGGGGAAGGGCTTGTGGACGCCGGTACGCCGGTAGCCGCGGCGCTGGTACCAGGCGATCAGATCCTCGCGCAGGTCGATTACCGTCATGCGCATCAGCGCCTGGCCGTAGTCCTCGCGGACGATGCGTTCGGCCTCGGCCAGCACCTGCCGGCCGATGCCGCCACCCTGCAGGCAGGGCGCCACCGCAAACATGCCGAAGTAGCCGGCGCCGTCCTCTACCGCGACGTGGGCGCAGGCGACCAGCCGGCCCTGGCGCTCGGCCAGCAGGATGCGGCTCTGCGGGCGGCCGATCTGTGCGGAAACGTCGTCGGCGCCGGTGCGCCGGCCGTCCAGCAGGTCGGCTTCGGTGGTCCAGCCGGCGCGGCTGGCCTCGCCGCGGTAGGCCGATTCGACCAGGGCGACGATCGCGTCCACGTCGGCGGCGGTGGCGGCGCGGAAATTCAAGGCACGGTCGTTCATGGGGTCAGGCCAGCAGTCTGCGCACCTTCTCGATGCCGGCCGCCAGCTGCTCGATCTCGGCATGGGTATTGTAGAAGGCCAGCGAGGCACGGCAGGTGGCCGGCACGCCCAGCCAGGCCATCAATGGATGGGCGCAGTGATGACCGGAGCGGACCGCGATGCCCTCCAGGTCCAGCAAGGTCGCCAGGTCGTGCGCATGCGCGCCTTCCACCTGGAAGCTGATCACCGCCGCCTTGCCCGGCGCCGTGCCGTGGATACGCAGGCCGGGAATGGCCTGCAGGCGCTCCGTGGCCAGCGCCAGCAGGGCTTGCTCGCGCGCCTCGATCTCGGCCATGCCGATGCCGTCCAGATAGTCGGCGGCCGCGCCCAGGCCGACCACGCCGGCGATATTGGGCGTGCCGGCCTCGAACTTGTGCGGCGGATCATTGAACACGGTGCCCTCGAAACGCACCTCCCTGATCATCTCGCCGCCGCCGAGAAAAGGCGGCATGGCCTGCAGGTGCTCGCGCTTCGCCCACAGGCCGCCGGTGCCGGTCGGACCCAGCATCTTGTGGCCGGTGAAGGCGTAGAAGTCGCAACCGATCGCCCTGATGTCAACCGCCCGATGCGGCAGCGCCTGGGAGCCGTCGATCAGGGTGGCGACGCCACGCCGGCGCGCCTCCCGGCAGATGTCCTCCACTGGGTTGACGGTGCCCAGCACATTGGATACGTGAGTGACCCCCAACAGTTTCACGTCCGCCGTCAGCTTGGCGCGCAGGTCGTCCAGGTCGAGTGCGCCCTCGGGGGTGATCTCGACCACCTTGATGCGGGCACCGGTGCGTTCCGCGACCAGCTGCCAGGGCACGATGTTGGCGTGGTGTTCCATTCGCGTCAGCAGGATCGCATCGCCTTGCTTCAGGCGCGGCAGGGCCCAGCTGTAGGCCACCAGGTTGATGGCGAGCGTGGTGCCGCTGGTCAGCACCAGCTCGTCCGCTGGTACGTTCAGGCGCGCCGCCAGCTTGCGCCGGGCGCCTTCGTAGGCCTCGGTGGCCTCGCTGCCGAGCGCATGCACGGCGCGCGAGACGTTGGCGTTGTGCTCGCGATAGAAGGCATCCACCGCCTTGATCACCTGCTGCGGTTTTTGCGAGGTATTGGCCGAATCCAGGTAGATCAGCGGCTTGCCGTGCACCTGGCGGGTCAGCACCGGAAAATCGGCGCGGATGCGCAGCCAGTCGGGGCGGGCGGTCTCGCTCATGCCGGCGTCTCCTGCAGCAATCGCCGTTCGATCGCCGCCGACAGGGCTTCGCGGCCGTCACTGTCGTCCAGCACGGCCAACGGTTCGCGCAGGAAGGCTTGCACCAGCAGGCGGCGGGCCTCGGCCCCGGGCAGTCCGCGGCTGCGCAGGTAGAACAGCGCCGTCTCGTCCAGGCGGCCGACGGTGGCGCCATGCGCCGCCTTCACTTCGTCGGCATGGATGACCAGCACCGGCTGCGTGTCCACTTCGGCCTGGTCCGACAGCAGCAGGTTCTTGCTGGACAGCTCGGCGGCGCTGCCGTCGGCGCCGGCCTGGATGGTGATGCCGCCATGGAAGACGGCGCGACCGCGGCCATCGGCCAGGCCGCGCCAGGGCAGCTCGCAGCGGGTGTCGCGGGCGCGATGTTCGACGCCCAGGCGGGTGTCCAGGTGTCGGCGGCCATCGGCCAGTAGCACGCCGCCGGCGTGCAGGGCGGCGCCTTCGCCGATCAGCTGCACGTTCAGTTCGTGCCGGCCCAGGCCGGCGCCCAGTTCCAGGTCCACGCGCCGGTACTCGCTGTCCGAGCCGAGCACGGCATCGGTGCGGGCCAGCAGGGTGGCGCCGGTGTCCTCCTGCTGGCGACGGGCGTGGCGCAACCTGGCACCGGCAGCCAGATGCACGTGCATCACGTGATTGCCGAGATGGCGATGTGCGCCGGTGGCCAGATGATGCTCGAGCACGGTGGCACTGGCGCCCTTGCCCAGTTCGATCAGATGGCGCAGGTGCCAGGCCTGATCCTCTCCGGCGGGTGCGCCGACGAAGACCAGATGCACCGGAGCGTCCACGGCGATGCCGGCCGGTACCGCCAGCCGCGCGCCGTCCAGGGCGAGGGCGGCGTTGAAACGGGCGAAGGGTTCGTCGGTGCGTTCGAAACGCCGGCCCAGCACGGCGGCGTCGCGCGGATGGCCTTCGGCGAGAACCTGGGAGAACGGCCGCAGTTCGACCTCGCGGGGCAGGGAGGAAAGGTCCGATGCCCCGGCGTCGAATGCGCCGTTGACGAAGACCAGCCGCGGCGCGGGAATGCCGGCCAGCCTGTCCGCGGCCAGCTTGCCGCCGCGCGCCAGCGCGAAGGAGCGGTTGGCCAGCGCCCGCAGCGAGGTGTACTTCCAGGTTTCGACGCGGGCGCCGGGCAGGCCAGCGGCCAGGGCGTCGGCCAGGGCCGCGCGCCGCGCCGGCCCCAGGCCGAGGGCTTCGACCCGGTCGGCCGGCAGGGCCTCGAACCCGGCCTTGAGCGACTCCAGCAGTGCGCTCATGCCGGGGCTCCGGCCTCCGGCACGACCCGGTCGCGGATCCAGGCGTAGCCGTGCTTCTCCAGCTCCAGGGCCAGCTCCGGACCGCCACTCTCGACGATGCGGCCATCGGCAAGCACGTGCACCCGGTCAGGTTCGATGTAGTCGAGCAGGCGCTGATAGTGGGTGATCACCAGGAAGGCCCGATCCGGCGAGCGCATCAGGTTGACGCCGTCGGCCACCGCCTTGAGCGCGTCGATGTCCAGGCCCGAATCGGTCTCGTCCAGAATGGCCAGCTTCGGTTCCAGCAGGGCCAACTGGAAGATCTCGTTGCGCTTCTTCTCGCCGCCGCTGAAACCCTCGTTGACTCCCCGGTGCAGCAGCTCGTCCTTGAGGTGCAGTACCGACAGCTTTTCGCGCACGCGCTTGAGGAACTGCATCGAGTCCAGCTCGGGTTCACCGCGCGCCTTGCGCTGGGCGTTGAGGGCGGCGCGCAGGAAATAGGTGTTGTTCACGCCCGGAATCTCGACCGGGTACTGGAAGGCCAGGAACAGGCCGGCGGCGGCGCGCTCCTCCGGCGCCAGCGCCAGCAGGTCGCGGCCCTCGAAGCTGACCGTGCCCGCGGTGACCTCGTAGCCCTCGCGCCCGGCCAGGATGTTGCCCAGGGTGGACTTGCCGGCGCCGTTGGGCCCCATGATGGCGTGCACCTGGCCCGGCCCGAGCTCGAGGCTGAGGCCCTTGAGGATGTCCTTGCCGGCGACGCGGGCATGCAGGTTGTCGATCTTCAGCATCTTCGTTTCCTTGGGTATTCCTTCCCCGCCGGGCGGCAGGGTGGGGCGCGGTCGCGGCTCAGCCCACCGCGCCTTCCAGCGACACTTCCAGCAGCTTCTTGGCTTCCACCGCGAATTCCATCGGCAGCTCCTTGAACACCTGCTTGCAGAAGCCGTCCACGATCATCGAAACCGCGTCCTCCTCGCCTATGCCGCGGCTACGGCAATAGAACAGCTGGTCGTCGCTGATCTTGGAGGTGGTGGCCTCGTGCTCGACGGTGGCGTCGGGGTTCTTCACCTCGACGTAGGGGAAGGTGTGGGCGCCGCAGCGCTTGCCGATCAGCAGGCTGTCGCATTGGGTGTAGTTGCGGGCGCCGGCGGCGCCGCGTTCGATCTTCACCAGGCCGCGATAGGTGTTCTGGCCGCGGCCGGCGCTGATGCCCTTGCTGATGATCTTGCTCTTGGTGCGGGCGCCCAGGTGGATCATCTTGGTGCCGGTGTCGGCCTGCTGGCAGTGGTGGGTCAGCGCCACCGAATGGAACTCGCCCACCGAGTCGTCGCCGCGCAATACGCAGCTTGGGTACTTCCAGGTGATGGCCGAGCCGGTTTCGACCTGGGTCCAGCTGATCTTGCTGCGGGCGCCGCGGCATTCGCCGCGCTTGGTCACGAAGTTGTAGATGCCGCCGCGGCCTTCCTCGTCGCCCGGGTACCAGTTCTGCACCGTGCTGTACTTGATCTCGGCGTCGTCCAGGGCGACCAGCTCGACCACCGCCGCGTGCAGCTGGTTCTCGTCGCGCTGTGGCGCCGTGCAACCCTCGAGGTAGGACACGTAGCTGCCTTCCTCGGCGACGATCAGCGTGCGCTCGAACTGGCCGGTATGGCCGGCGTTGATGCGGAAGTAGGTGCTGAGCTCCATCGGGCAGCGCACCCCCTTCGGGATGTAGACGAAGCTGCCGTCGGAGAACACCGCCGAGTTGAGCGCGGCGAAGAAGTTGTCGCCCTGCGGCACCACGCTGCCCAGGTACTTGCGCACCAGCTCGGGATGCTCGCGGATGGCCTCGGACATCGAGCAGAAGATGATGCCCTTCTCGGCCAGCTCCTTGCGGAAGGTGGTGCCCACCGACACGGAGTCGAATACCGCGTCCACCGCCACCCCTGCCAGCCTGGCCCGTTCGTGCAGCGGCACGCCCAGCTTGTCGTAGGTGTCGAGCAGCTCCTTCGGCACCTCGTCCAGCGACTTGTACTTCGGACCCTTGGGCGCGCTGTAGTAGCTGATCGCCTGGAAGTCGATCGGGGCGATGCGCAACCTGGCCCATTGCGGCATCGGCATGGTCAGCCAGTGCCGGTAGGCCTTCAGCCGCCACTCGGTCATCCACTCCGGTTCCTCCTTGCGGGCGGATAGCGCACGGATGGTGTCCTCGTCCAGGCCCGGCGGCAGCGAGTCGGATTCGATGTCGGTGACGAAGCCGGCTTCGTAGCGGCGCGACAGCCGCTGGTGGATTTCGGCGTTTTCGATGGTGGCCATGGGATTGCCTCAGACGGTGGCCAGACGGGCCGGGATGGTGCGGCGCGGGCGTGGGGCGCCGGGCAGCATCTCGGCCAGGGTGATGCCGTTCAGGGCATCGGCGATGACGTCGTTGACGCGGCGCCAGTGGCTCTGCACGCCGCAATGCGGTTCCAGCTCGCAGTTGGAGTGTTCACCCGAGCACTCGGTCATGCCCAGCGGCCCTTCGATCGCCTCGACGATGGCAAACAGCGTGATCTCCGTCGCCGGCTGCGCCAGCCGATAGCCGCCGCCGGGGCCGCGCAGGCCTTCGACCAGGCCGGCGTGGGCCAGCGGCTTGAGCACCTTGGCCACCGTGGTCGCCTCCAGCCGGGCCTGCTCGGCCAGCTCGGAGGCCGAGCAACGCCGGTCCGGGGTGGCCGCCAGGGCGGCCAGCACGAGCGTGGCGTAATCGGTGAGCTTGGTGACGCGGAGCATGGCGCCGGCCTGGCTGGAATCCGGACCGAAATTGTACGTTTTTGCCGGGGCCCGCTCAACGGTGCGGCGTGAACGGCGTCGCAACGCCTCGTCCCGGAGGCGGCGCGGCTGACCGGATCGGGCAAATCGGCCACAATGTCGCCCCCGCCTGCTGCAGGAAGCGCTGATGCCCCGCAAGATCGAAGCCCGCCGTTCCGCCATCCACGGCAACGGCGTCTTCGCCACCGCAGCCATCGCCAAAGGCGAGCGCATCGTCCGCTACAGGGGCAAGCTGCGCACCCATGACGAGGCCGACCGGATCTACGGCGAGGTGCCCGAAACCGGCCATACCTTCCTGTTCACGCTCAACGACAAGTACGTGATAGACGCCAACGTGGACGGCAACGTCGCCCGCTGGATCAACCACAGCTGCGAGCCGAACTGCGAGGCCGTGTACGAGGAAAGCGACACCGGCAAGAAGCGGCACGACCGCATCTACATCGAAGCCCTGCGCGACATCGCCCCGGGCGAGGAGCTGACCTACAACTACGGCATCGTCCTGGACGAACCGCATACCGCCCGGGCGAAGAAGCTCTGGGCCTGCCATTGCGGTTCACCGCGCTGCACGGGGACCATGCTGCAACCCAAGCGTCGGTCCCGAGCCCGGGCCTGAGGCGCCGGTGGCCCCAGGGCCGCCATGACCAATGGGTCTCGGCGGTTCCGGCGTGCCTGCCGAGAATGCCGCGTCCCCAGCCCCGGACCCGCCATGGCCCCGTCGCTCCACGCTGCCCTGCTGATCCTGGCCGGCCTGCCGGCCCTGGCCGTCGATGCCGCTGCCGGTGCCGGGCCCGGCGCCGAAGGCATCCGGATAGACGGCGTGCTGGCGCCGGGCGAGTGGGAAGGCGCCCGCCACATCACCACCTTCGTCCAGGTGCAGCCCATGACCGGCGCCCCCGGCAGCCTGCGCACCGAGGCCTGGCTGAAGGCCACGCCCCAGGGCCTGGCGGTGGCCTTCCGCAACCAACAGCCGCCGGAGGTGCCGCGCACGCTGCAGCGGACCCGGCGCGACCGGATGGGCCAGCTGGACCGGGTCAACCTGATGGTGGATTTCGACGGCGACGGCCGCACCGGCTACGACTTCACCCTCAGCCTGGCCGGCGGCATCGCCGACGAGGTGATCACCAGCGAACGCAACTTCAACAGTGACTGGGACGGCCACTGGCACCACGCCACCTCCCAGGACGCCCAGGCCTGGTACGCCGAGATCCTGGTGCCCTGGCACGTGGCGCCGATGGCGCGCGGCGTAGGCGGCAAACGCACGCTCGGCGTCTACCTGGACCGGGTGGTGGCGCATACCGGCGAACGTGTGGCCTGGCCGGCGGCCAGCTTCCAGCGGCCGCGTTTCCTGTCGGATTTCGCCCGGATCGAGGTGCCGGATTACGAACAGCCGCTGTTGGCGGTGACGCCCTACGTGGTGGCCGTGCACGACCGCATTGCCGGGCACAGCGAGTTCGACGCCGGCGCCGACCTGTTCTGGAAGCCCAATGGCCAGTTCCAGTTGGCGGCCACGCTCAATCCCGACTTCGGCCAGGTCGAAAGCGACGACCTGGTGGTGAACTTCAGCGCCGTGGAGAGCTTCTTCGGCGACAAGCGTCCCTTCTTCACCGAGAACCAGGGCCTGTTCGACGTGCCCTTCGGCAGCGGCAACAGCCGCCTGCTCTACACCCGCCGCATCGGCGGCCCGGCCGACGACGGCAGCGGCGCCGGCGACGTGGCGGCGGCGATCAAGCTCAACGGCAGCCTGGGCCAGGTGCGCTATGGATTGCTGGTGGCCAGCGAGAAGGGCGAGGCAGGGCGGGATTTCTACGCGCTGCGGGCCACCCGCGACTTCGGCGCGCATGACTTCGGCGCCATGGCCAGTCACGTCGAACGCCCCTTCCTGGACCGCAGCGCCACGGTGCTGTCGACCGACCACCTGTGGACCCCGGATGATGCCTGGACGGTGCGCAGCCAGCTGGTGGCGTCCTCGGTGCTGCAGGCCGGCCGGCGTAGCGAGGACCTCGGTTTCCAGTCGCGGCTGGACTGGCTGATGGGCAAGGGCTGGCGCCAGCAGCTGTACCTGCTGCACCTGGGCGAGCGGCTCGAGCTCAACGACATCGGCTACCTCGACCGCAACGACTTCAACTACCTGCGCTACGAGCTGGCCCGGCGCGAGGACACGCCGCCGGAGGGCTCGCGGTTCGCGTCGTGGGAGACCCGCTGGGCCGCCTCGACCCGGCGCAACACCAGCGGCCTGCGCATTGCCGAGGCCGCGGCCATCCAGCGCGCCGGCGAGCTGCGCGACGGCGGCAACGAGTTCTGGGAAGCGGCAATGTGGAGCGCCGGCCACGATGACCGCCTCACCCGCGGCAACGGCGTGGTGCGGGTGCCGGAGAAGCTGTACCTGTTCTGGGAGCGTTTCCGGCCGCAGCGTGGCGCCTGGTCGCTGTACGGCTCGGTACGGCTGGCCGGCGAGGGGCTGGAGGGCGCCGCCGGGCTCGGCCCGGAGCTGTATTTCGAGCCGACCCTGCACCTGGGCGAAGACCTGGCCATCGAGTTCGGCCTGGGCTTGCAGCATCAGCCGGACTGGCTGCTCTGGCGCGGCGGCGACCGGCTCGGCAGCTTCCGCGCCGACACCGCCCGGGTCGGCGCCAGCCTGCAGTGGCAGATGGGCCGTCGCCAGGAGTTGCGGGTGAAGCTGGAGACCATCGCTCTGGATGCCCGCCTGCGCCAGGCCTGGCGGGTGGCGGCCAGCGGCGAGCCGCTGCCCACCGCCGACCCCATCCCCGACTTCAACCTGCGCAACCTCGGCTTCCAGGTGCGCTGGCGCTACGAGCTGGCGCCGCTGTCGGACCTGTACCTCGTCTACGGCCGGGGCGGCCTGGCGGTGGAGGAGGGTAGCCGGCCGCTGGCGGAGCTGCTGGGCGAGGCCACGTCCCTGCGCGACGCCGAACAGGTCCTCGTCAAGCTGAGCTACCGCTTCGCCAACTGAAGGAGGGCGTCAGAGGCGCCCGGCCCTGTCCGGGGAGTCCGGGCGTGCCGGCGTGACCCGGCACTTGCGCTTCTCCGGTCCGTGCCATCTAATATTTCAGAATTTTCTGAAATTACGGCGCGAGGTGAAGCATGGACCTTCCTCCGCTCAGCCAGTCCTTCGTCCTGCATTTCGGCGAGATGGGCAGTCGCTGGGGCATCAACCGCACGGTCGGGCAGATCTATGCCCTGCTGTTCATCTCGGCTCGGCCGCTGACTGCCGACGAGATCACCGAAAAGCTGGGTGTCAGCCGCTCCAACGTCAGCATGGGCCTCAAGGAGCTGGGCGCCTGGCGCCTGGTGCGCCTGAGCCACCAGCCCGGCGACCGCCGCGATTACTACTCGGCGCCCGAAGACGTCTGGACCATCTTCAAGACCCTGGCCGAGGAGCGGCAGCGGCGCGAGGTCGAGCCCACCCTGTCCATGCTGCGTGACGCCATGCTCGAGACCCCGGGCTCGGCCGAGGATCGCCACGCCCAGGAACGGATGCGACAGATGCACGACCTGATTGAGCAGCTGACCGACTGGTTCGCCGAAGTGCGCAAGCTCTCGCCCGAGACCCTGGAGAAGCTGATGTCCCTGGGCGCCAAGGCCACGACCCTGCTGCAGTTCGCCGACAAGGTGCGCAGCCTCGGCCGCGGCGCGGACGAGCCGCCGCAGGAGCAGGCCTCATGAGCGAACTCGACCCGCTGCTGCTGGCGCGGATCCAGTTCGCCGCCAACATCAGCTTCCACATCCTGTTCCCCAGCATCACCATCGCCCTGGGCTGGCTGGTGCTGTACTTCAAGCTGCGCTTCCTGCACAGCGGGCAACCGCATTGGCTGGATGCCTACTACTTCTTCGTCAAGGTGTTCGCGCTGAGTTTCGCCCTGGGCGTGGTCAGCGGCGTCACCATGAGCTTCCAGTTCGGCACCAACTGGCCGGGTTTCATGGAAACGGTCGGCAACATCGCCGGGCCCTTGCTGGCCTACGAGGTGCTGACGGCGTTTTTCCTCGAGGCCAGCTTCCTGGGCATCATGCTGTTCGGCCGCAAGCGGGTGGGCGAACGCATCCACACCCTGGCGACCGTGCTGGTGGCCCTGGGCACCACCTTCTCGGCCTTCTGGATCCTGGCGCTGAACTCCTGGATGCAGACCCCGGCCGGCTTCGAGATGGTGGACGGCCGGGCCCACGCCACGGACTGGTGGGCGATCGTCTTCAACCCGTCCTTTCCCTACCGCTTCGCGCACATGCTGCTGGCCTCGGGCCTGACCGCCAGTTTCCTGGTGGCCGGTCTGTCGGCCTACCGCTGGCTGCGCGGCGACCGCGGCGCCGACGTGCTGGCGGCGCTGCGCACCGGCGTGATGTCGGCGGCCTTGCTGATTCCGGTGCAGATCTTCGTTGGCGACCTGCATGGTTTGAACACCTTCGAACACCAGCCGGCCAAGGTCGCCGCCATGGAAGGGGTCTGGCGGGACGAACGGGGCGCGCCCCTGCTGCTGTTCGCCCTGCCCGACGAAGAGGCCCGGCGCAACGACTACGCCATCGGCATCCCGAGACTGGCCAGCCTGATCCTGACTCACGATCCGGACGGCGAGATCCGCGGCCTGGATTCCTTCCGTGGCGAACACCCGCCGGTGGCACCGGTGTTCTGGGGCTTCCGGCTGATGGTCGGTGTCGGCCTGCTGATGCTGCTGGTGTCCTGGTGGACCGCCTGGCGCTTGCGCCGCCGGGCGGAGCCGACCCGCGGCCAGGCCCGGGCCCTGCTGGCCATGAGCTTCTCCGGCTGGGTGGCGACCCTGGCCGGCTGGTACGTCACCGAGATCGGCCGCCAGCCCTGGCTGGTCACCGGCGTGCTGCGCACCGCCGACGCCGTGTCGGCCACGCCGGCGCCGATGGTCGGCATCAGCCTGGCCGCCTATCTGTTGCTTTACGCGGTCCTGCTGGCGGCCTACGTGTCGGTGCTGTTCCATCTGGCCCGGCGCGCCGGCAGGCCCGACCCTGCGCCGGCCGCGCCCGGGCTGATGGAGGCATGAGCATGGAGACCTGGCTGCCGCTGGTGTTCACCGCGCTGATGGCGCTGGCGATGCTGTTGTACGTGCTGCTGGACGGTTACGACCTGGGCGTGGGCATTCTGGTGCGCGGCCAGGCCGATGCCGACCAGGACCGCATGATCGCTTCGATCGGTCCGTTCTGGGACGCCAACGAAACCTGGCTGGTGCTGGGCATCGGCCTGCTGCTGGTGGCCTTCCCGCTGGCGCACGGCCTCATCCTCGGCGCGCTGTACCTGCCGGTGGCGGCGATGCTGGTGGGCCTGATCCTGCGCGGGGTCGCCTTCGACTTCCGGGTCAAGGCGCGGGCGGAGCACAAGCAGGCCTGGAACCTGGCCTTCTGGGCCGGCTCGCTTCTGGCCGCCTTCGCCCAGGGCTGGATGCTGGGCAGTTACGTGATCGGCTTCCGCGACGACGGCATCGGCCTGGCCTTCGCCGCCCTGATCGGCCTGTGCCTGTGCGCCGGTTACGCCCTGCTCGGCGCCGGCTGGCTGGTACTCAAGACCGAAGGCGAGCTGCGCCGGCGGGCGCTGCGCTGGGCCTACGCCAACCTGTGGCTGACCGGCCTGGGCATCGCTGCCGTGTCGGTGGCCACGCCCTGGGTCAGCCCGCGCATCTTCGAGAAGTGGTTCGCACTGCCGCAGTTGCTGTTCCTGCTGCCGGTGCCGGTACTGACGGCGCTGGTGTTCGCCGCCACCGAAGGTGGCATCCGCAGGCTGCGCAAGGGCGAGACCAGCCGCGACTGGATTCCCTTCGCCGGCGCCGTGAGCCTGTTCGTGCTCGCCTTCGCCGGCCTGGCCTACAGCCTGTTCCCCTACCTGGTAAGCGACCGCATGACCCTGTGGCAGGCGGCGGCCGCGCCGGAGTCGCTGCTGATCATGCTGGTCGGCGCCGCGATCACCCTGCCGATGATCCTGGCCTACACGGTGTACGTGTACCGGGTGTTCTGGGGGCGCAGCGGCGGCCTGAGCTACGAGTAGGCGCGCGGACCCGCCGTGCGTCGCCCTTCAGTCCTCGTCGTGGTGGGGCCTGAACGCCTCGGTCAGCTGCTTCTGCACCTGCGCCGGCACCGGCTCGTAGTGGCTGAACTCCAGTTCGTAGCGGCCGCGACCGCCGGTGGCGCCCTTGAGCTCGGCGGCATAGTCGTTCAGTTCGGCCAGCGGCACCTGGGCGCGGATGACGATCTCCCCGTCGCGGCCCGCGTCGGTGCCGTGGATTCGCGCCCGTTTGGCGGCCAGCTGGCCGGTGACGTCGCCGACGTTGGCTTCCGGCGCTGCCACCACCAGGTCCACGATCGGTTCCAGCACCTGCGGCTTCGCCTTGCGCACGGCATCGAGGAAGGCGCGCTTGCCGGCCGCGACGAAGGCCACTTCCTTGGAATCCACGCTGTGGTGCTTGCCGTCGTAGACGGTCACCCGCAGATCCTGCATGACGTAACCGGCGATGGCGCCGCCCTGCAGGGCCTGGCGCACGCCTTTCTCCACTGCCGGGATGAACTGGCCGGGGATGGTGCCGCCCTTGACGGCGTCCACGAATTCGAAACCGGCTCCGCGTTCCAGTGGCTCCACCCTCAGGAACACTTCGCCGAACTGGCCGGCGCCGCCGGTCTGCTTCTTGTGCCGGTGGTGGCCTTCGGCGGGCGCCGAAATGGTCTCGCGGTAGGCAATGCGCGGTGGCCGGGTGTTCACGTCCACGCCGTAGCGTTCGCGGATGCGTTCCAGCATCACCCGCAGGTGCAGCTCGCCCAGGCCGCGGATCACGGTCTGGTTCAGTTCGGCGTCGTGCTCGACCTGGAAACCCGGGTCCTCCTCGGCCAGCTTGTGCAGGGCCGTGGCCAACTTCTGTTCCTGGCCGCGGGTGGCGGCCTCGATGGCCAGGCCGAACATCGGCGTTGGGAACTGCAGCGGCTTGAGCCGGATGTCGTCCTCGTCGTGGCTATCGTGCAGGACGGCGTCGAAATGGATCTCCTCGACCTTGGCGACGGCGGCGATGTCGCCGGGGATGGCCTGGTCGATCTCGACGTGGTCCTTGCCCTGAAGCCTGAACAGGTGCCCGGCCTTGAAGGGCTTGCGGCCATCGTCCACGAACAGTTGGCTGTCCTTGCGCACCGTGCCCTGGAACACGCGGAACACGCTGAGTTTTCCCACGAACGGATCGTTGACTATCTTGAAAACATCGGCGATCACGTGCGCTTTCGGGTCCGGCCTGGCGACGATCGGTCGTCCGGCCTTCTCGAACGGCGGCGGATTGCCTTCCAGCGGGCTGGGGAAGAGTTTCTCCGCCAGCTCCAGCAGCTCCTTCACGCCGGTGCCGGTGCGCGCCGAGACGAAACAGACCGGCACCAGGTGGCCTTCCCGCAGGCATTGTTCGAAGGCGTCGTGCAGGGCCTGGCCGCTCAGGCCTTCCTCGCCGACCTCCAGGTAGCGTTCCATCACCTGTTCGTTGATCTCTACCACCTGGTCGATGATGCGCTGGTGCGCCTCGGCCACCGGGCCCAGATCGGACTCGCCCTGCGGGTTGAAGAAGCAGTCCACCACCCGCGTGCCGCCGTCGGCCGGCAGGTTGATGGGCAGGCACTCGGGGCCGAAGGCATCGCGGATCTCCTCCAGCAGGGCGGGCAGCCTGGCCGGATCGGCATCCATCTTGTTGACCACCAGCACCCGGCACAGGTTGCGCTGGCGGGCGTAGTCCATCATGCGGCGGGTGCCGTATTCGATGCCGGCGGCGGCGCTCAGCACCACCGCCACCGTTTCCACCGCCGAGAAGGCCGAGAGGGTGGGGCCACGGAAATCGGGATAGCCGGGCGTGTCGATCAGGTTGACGTGGATGCCGCCGTGGTCGGTGCTGGCGATGGCGGTATTGAGGGAGTGGCCGCGGGCCTTCTCCATCGGGTCGAAGTCGGAGACGGTGTTGCCGCGTTCGACGCTGCCTGCCGCTGGTATCGCGCCGCCGGCATGCAACAGGGCTTCGAACAGGGTGGTTTTGCCGGCGCCGGAGTGGCCTGCCAGGGCCACGTTGCGGATCTGCGCTGTGCTGTGGGACATGAGGCCGTTCCTCCCATGGCTCGGGTGGCAGGCCGTCATGGTCGGCGGCGCGGCGGCGCAGCCTTCGTCGGTCGCGGCGCGACCGCGCGTCGGTCATGGCGGTGGCCCGGCCGGGGGCCGGGGCCGACTAGCCTTCCATCCCGGCCGGGCCGGGTCAACCGCGGCCGGGCGGCGGCGCTAGACTGGCGGCGGGCCGCGTTCGGTCCGCCATCGGGAGAACCGCCATGGGATTCAAGCGTCACGCCACCGCCTGGTGGGAAGGCACCTTGAAGCAGGGCCAGGGCAGGATGAGCACGCCGCAGAGCGGCCTGTTCGACCAGACCCGCTATTCCTTCGGCACCCGCTTCGGCGAGGAGAAGGGCAGCAATCCGGAAGAGCTGCTCGCCGCCGCGCACGCCGGCTGTTATTCGATGGCCCTGGGCTTCCTGCTCGAACAGGCCGGCCACGTCGCCGAGCGCATCGAAACCCGGGCCGAGGTGGCCATGGAGACTTCGCCGGGGCCGCACGTGGTGGGCGTGCATTTGCACGTGCGGGCGAAGGTGCCTGGGCTGGACGCCGCGGAGTTCGCCCGCATCGCCGGCACCGCCAAGGAGAACTGCGTGATCTCCAAGGCGCTGTCCCTGCCGATCACCCTGGATGCGGCCCTGGCCTGAGCTCCGCTTTCGGTCCGCGGTGCTGGTCCACGGCGCCGGCGGCGGGGGCTGGGAATGGACGGTCTGGGGGCGGGTGCTGGCCGCGGCGGGGATGGAGGTGCTCGCCCCGGACCTGCAGCCGCGGGCGGATGGCCTGGTGGCGACCGCGTTGGACGACTACGCCGCCCAGGTGGACCGGTGGCTGCGGGCCGCGCCCCGGCCCCGCTTGCTGGCGGGCGCCAGCCTGGGCGGGCTGCTGGCGCTGATGCGGGCCGCCCTGGCCGATGCCCTGGTGCTGGTGAACCCGATACCGCCGGAGGGCTTGCCGGGGGCGGTGGCCGGTGAGCGTTCCGGCCGGGTTCCCTGGGGCCGCACCGCCTCGCCGGCCGGCACCCGTCGCGCCTTGCCGGATGCCGATGCCGCGACCTGCGCCTGGGCCTGGCGGCGATGGCGGGACGAATCGGCGCGAGTGCTGGCGGAAGCGCGGGCAGGGCGGGATTGCGAGGTGCCGGTGTGTCCGGTGCTGGTGATCGCGTCGGCGCAGGACCCGGATGTTCCGACGGCCGTTTCGGTGGCGTTGGCCGGGCGCTTGGGCGCCAGCGTGTTGCGAGTGCCCGGCAGCCATGTGGGGCCGCTCCTGGGTCGAGGGGCGGCAGGCATCGCCGCTCAAGCTGTCGAGTGGATGAACACCTTGGCGATGACGCCATCGGGAGAAGGGCGGATTAAGGGGAGGTTGCGGCCATCCGGCCGATGATATGACCGCGTTTCGCGGACGGCCGTTTCCCCATGCCGGCAGCGTTAACCATCGATGGCCGGGCACCTCTCTCTCCCCCGGTCACCGCTTTGGAAAGGGCCCCTGTCGGGGCCTTTTCCTTTTCCGATACGCTGCAGTCCATGAATTCCTTGGGGGTCGGACCCCGGACTCCCACGCCATGGGGTCGAATCCTGGACTCTGGTCCGGGATCCCGTCCGACCCGTCGGTAGGGCCTAAGAGGGTGGAGCGGTCGATTCGCGACCTGATGCGGCCGAGCCATTACTCTGGTCCGGGACGACATTCGGGGAGGCGCGTGATGGGCAGGCAGGGGATGGTGTTGGCGGGATGGCTCATGGCCGGGATGGCAGCCGCTGCCGACGTGACGGTGCTGAGTGCGGCGCGCATTCATACCGGGGTTCCGGGTCGGCCCGCCGTGGAGGCCATGGCCTGGGACCGCGAGGGTCGCATACTGGCCATCGGCGATCGTGCGCGCTTGCTGCGCAGCCATCCGAGCGCCAGGCGCATCGAGCTGCCGGACGCCACGGTGATTCCCGGCCTGATCGACGGCCACGCCCACCTGATGAACCTCGGCATCGCCCTGCTGCGCGCCGACCTCGCCGGCACCGCCGACAAGGCCGAGGTCATCGCCCGCCTGCGCGCCTTCGCGCGCAACCTCCCGGACGGCACCTGGCTGCTGGGACGCGGCTGGGACCAGAACGATTGGCCGGAGGCGGCGTTCCCGACCGCCGCCGATCTCGATGCGGCATTCCCCGATCGCCCGGTCTGGCTGGAGCGCGTGGATGGTCACGCTGGCTGGGCCAATTCGGCGGCCTTGCGCGCCGTCGGCCGCGACCTGAGCGGCGACTGGCAGCCGGAAGGCGGTCGCATCCTGCGCGGTGCGACCGGCAAGCCGACCGGGGTCCTGGTGGACACGGCCATGGCCCTGGTGGACGCGGTGGTGCCGCCGCCAGACCGGTCCATGCGCGAGGAAGCCTTGCGCCGGGCCCTGGCCGCCGCCGCCTCGCACGGACTGACCGGTGTGCACGACATGGGCGTGTCCCTGGCCGACCTGGAGCTGATGCGCCGCTTCGCCGACCAGGGCCTGCTCAAAGTCCGCGTGCGTGCCTATGCCGACGGCGCCGGGGCCGCCATGGAGGCGTTGTGCGCGATGGGCCCCTACGAGCATCCGGGTGGACGCCTGAGCATGCGTGGGGTGAAGTTCTATGTGGACGGCGCACTGGGCAGCCGAGGGGCCGCCCTGCTGGCCGACTACAGCGACGAACCCGGCCACCGCGGCCTGCTGATCACCCCGCCCGAGGCATTCCAAGCCGCCGTGCAGCGCGCCCGCGACTGTGGCCTGCAGCCGGCCAGCCACGCCATCGGCGACCGCGGCGTTCGCGTCGTGCTGGATACCTATGCGCGCGTGCTCGGCGACGACGCCATGCGCGGCAACCACCGCTGGCGGGTCGAGCACGCGCAGGTGATCGCCAGGGAGGACATGCCGCGCTTCGGCGAGCTGCAGCTGATCGCCTCGATGCAGCCCACCCACGCCACCTCGGACATGCCCTGGGCCGGCGACCGTGTCGGCGAGGCGCGCCTGCAGGGTGCCTATGCCTGGCGCTCGCTCTGGGGCATGGGCGTGGTGCTGGCCTTGGGCTCGGATTTCCCGGTCGAATCGGTGGATCCGCGCCTGGGCCTCTACGCCGCGGTGACGCGCCAGGATACCCACGGGCAACCGCCGGGCGGCTGGCGTCCGCAGGAAAGGCTGGATCTGGCCGAGGCGCTGAAGGGCTTCACCTGGGGCGCCGCCTACGCCGCCCATGACGAGCTGGAACTGGGCCAGCTGCACCCCGGCTATCGCGCCGACTTCGTCGTCCTCGCCGCCGATCCCTTCGCCATCGACCCCACCGACCTGCCGCGTCTGCCCATCCTCTCCACCTGGCTCGACGGCAAACCCACCTTCACCCAACCGGGGTCAGAGTAAAGGGTCAGAGTCCGGGGTCTGACCCCGGGGTCAGAACAAAGGGTCAGAACAAAGGGTCGGATCAGGGCCAGTGGAGGTGGCCGGTGATGACGGTCTGGACCTGGCCGCCCGACCAGACCTCGCCCTCGGCGTCGACGCGCAGTTCCAGGCGGGCGTCGTGGCCGACCTCGCGGCCCTGGCTGACGACGTAGCGGCCGTCGGCGCGGGGCAGGGCGCCGCGTTCGGCCAGCCAGGCGGCCAGCGTCGCGTTGGCGGCGCCGGAGGCGGCGTCTTCCACCTGCGCCGGCTGGCCGACGAAGGCGCGCACCGCCAGGTCGTAGTCGCGGCCATTGCAGCGGGCAAAGGCGCACAGGCCCATCGCCCCGGTATCCGAAGCCAATCGCGCGATGTCCGCCCACGGCGGTGTCATCCCGCGCAGCGTCGCCTCGTCGGCGATCTCGGCGATCCACCAGCGGCGGCCGCCATCCATCAGCACCGGCGGCAGCGCGCCCAGCGGCAGGCCGGCCAGCACTGTCGCCAGGCGCGCATCGCCGGCGTCGGCCACGTCGACCACCTGCCCGCGCGGCGCCCGCACCGCCAGCCGGCGCTCGCGGCCGTCGCCGCGCACCTCGATCGGCAGCAGGCCCACCGCGCATTCCTGCACCAGGAAGCCCTCGCGCGGCCTGGCCAGTCCCGCCTCCAGCACCGCATGCGCCGAACCGATGCTCGGATGCCCGGCGAAGGGCACCTCCCGGCGCGGGCTGAAGATGCGCAGGCGATAACTGGCCTCCGGCACCGTCGGCGGCAGCACGAAGGTGGTTTCCGGCAGGCGCGTCCAGCGGGCGATGGCCTGCATGGTGGCGTCATCGAGGCCGCGGCCGTCGAGGACCACGGCCAGGGGATTGCCGTCGCCCGGGCGGGCGGCGAACACGTCGAGCTGCACGAAGGGACGGGACATCTGGGCTTCCTGCCCGGCGCACGGGGGGAACGGGGGCAGCCAAGGATACCAGTCCGCCGCGCCGCGCTTGCCGTAAACTGCCCCGACCGCGCGCCGCGTGGTGCCGTCCGCCACCCCCCGAGACCATGAGCCAAGCCGCCCCCGCCGCCGGCGCCGAGACGCCGGACTGGATCGTCCTGAAGTTCGGAGGCACCAGCGTGTCCCGACGCGAACGCTGGGACACGATCGGCGGCCTGATGAAACGCCGTGCCGGGGAAGAAGGCGCCCGCGTCCTGGTGGTGGTCTCGGCGGTCACCGGCGTCACCAACGCCCTGCAGGCGGTCGCCGACGGCCATGCGGACCGCGAAGGGACCCGTACCCGCCTGGAAGAGCTGGCCGAGCTGCACCGCCGCTTCTGCAGCGATGAACTCGGCCTCGATCCAGAGGCCGTGCTCGGCCAGCGCCTGGCCGAACTGCTGGCCCTGGCCGACGACCCGCGCCGCGCCGCCGGCGATCTGGCCTGGCAGGCGGAGGTGCTGGCCCAGGGCGAGCTGTTGTCCTCCACCCTCGGCGCCGCCTACCTGGGCAGTCGCGGCTTCGCCGTCGGCTGGCTGGATTCGCGCGACTGGCTGCAGGCGCAGCCGCTGCCCAACCAGAACGACTGGAGCAAGCGCCTGTCCGCCTCCTGCGCCTTCGAGGGCGATGCCGCCCTGCGTGCCCGCTTCGCCGCCGCCGGTCCGGCGCTGCGCATCGCCCAGGGCTTCATCGCCCGCGCGCCGGACGGCGGCACCGCCATCCTCGGCCGCGGTGGCTCCGACACCTCCGCCGCCTACTTCGGCGCGCTGCTCGGCGCCCGCCGCGTCGAGATCTGGACCGACGTGCCCGGCATGTTCAGCGCCAACCCGCGCCAGGTGCCGGACGCGCGCCTGCTGGCGCGCCTGGACTACGCCGAGGCGCAGGAAATCGCCACCACCGGCGCCAAGGTGCTGCACCCGCGCTGCATCCATCCCTGCCGCGAGGCGCGGGTGCCGCTGTGGATCCGCGACACCGGCCGGCCGGACATGCCAGGCACCATCATCGACGCTTCCGCCGCCACCGTGCCAGGGGTCAAGGCGATCAGTTCGCGCCGCGGCATCGTCCTGGTGTCCATGGAAACCATCGGCATGTGGCAGCAGGTCGGTTTCCTTTCCGACGTGTTCCAGCGCTTCAAGGCGCACGGTCTTTCGGTGGACCTGATCGGCTCGTCCGAATCCAACGTCACCGTTTCGCTCGACCCCAGCGACAACCTGGTCAGCACCAACGTGCTGGACGCGCTGTGCGCCGACCTGTCCGAGGTCTGTCGGGTCAAGGTGATCGCTCCCTGCGCCGCCATCACTCTGGTTGGCCGCGGCATGCGTTCGTTGCTGCACAAGCTGTCCGATGTGTGGGCCGAGTTCGGCCGCGAGCGCGTGCACCTGATCTCGCAGTCTTCCAACGACCTCAACCTCACCTTCGTCGTCGACGAGGACCTAGCCGAGGACATGCTGCCGCGCCTGCATGCGCTGCTTGCCCGCTCCGGCGCCATGCCGGTGCACGAACCGGGCGTGTTCGGCCCCAGCTGGCGCCGGCTCGGCCTGCCGGCGCAGCCGCGCCCGCCGTCCTGGTGGCGGCGCCGACGCCGGGAGGTGCTGGAGGCGGCCGCGCGCGGTACGCCGCTTTACCTGTACCACCTGCCGACGGTGCGCGAGCGCGCCCGCGAGCTGATGGCCCTGCCGGCGGTGGACCGGCGCTTCTACGCGCTCAAGGCCAATCCGCATCCGGCCGTGTTGCGGACACTGGAGGCCGAGGGGTTCGGCTTCGAATGCGTTTCCGCCGGCGAGCTGGCGCACCTGTTCGCCGTCCTGCCGGGGCTGGCACCCGACCGGGTGCTGTTCACGCCCAGTTTCGCCCCGCGCGGCGAATACGAGGCGGCGCTGGCCCGCGGCGTGCATGTCACCGTGGACAGCGCCTATCCGCTGCGGCACTGGCCGCACCTGTTCCGCGGCCGCGACCTGGTGCTGCGGGTGGACCCGGGTTTCGGCCAGGGCCACCACGAGAAGGTCCGCACCGGTGGCAGGGCGGCCAAGTTCGGCCTGGCCGCCGATGAGCTCGGCGAGTTCCTGCAGGCGGCACGCGCGGCCGGGGCGCGGGTGGTCGGCCTGCATGCGCACATCGGCAGCGGCATCCATGATCCGGGCCATTGGCGCGCCGTGCATGCCCGGCTGGCAGGCCTGGCCGACGGCATCGGCACGGTGGCATTCATCGACGTCGGCGGCGGCCTGGGCGTGGCCTACGATCCCGAGGCCGACCCTTTCGATCTGGAGGCTTACGGCCGGGTGCTGGCCGAGGCCAGGGCGGCCTGGCCGCAGTACGCGCTGTGGATCGAACCCGGTCGCTACCTGGTGGCCGAGGCCGGCGTGCTGTTGCTGTCGGTCACCCAGGTGGTCGCCAAGCAGGGCCTGCGCCGGGTCGGTGCCGACGCCGGCATGAACGCCCTGCTGCGGCCGGCGCTGTACGACGCCTGGCACGAGGTGGTGAACCTTGGCCGGATGGACGAGGCCGAAGGGCCGCCGGCCGACGTGGTCGGGCCGATCTGCGAGACAGGCGACGTGCTGGCGCGCGGCCGCCGTCTGCCGGCCGGCACCGCCGAGGGCGACGTGTTGCTGGTGGACCATGCCGGGGCCTACGGCGCGGTCATGGCCAATCGCTACAACCTGCGTGAGCTGCCGCGGGAGGAGGTGCTGGATGACTGAGTTCGACCGCGGCGCCATCCGCGCCTTCCGCTTCCTGGATTGCCGCTTCGACGCCGCTACCGGCGAGGCGTGCCTGGACTACGCCTTCGACGGCGGCCCGGTGATGACCGAAACGCTGCGCTTCCCCGGCGCGCCCTTCGCCCTGGAAGGCGAGCGCGCCGCGGCCGTGCGGCGGGCCCTGCGCCTGTTGCACCTGATCGCCGGCGTCAGCTACTACAAGGCTGCCGTGCCGCCGGAGATCGTGGTCGAGGGCGAGCCCCTGGATGCCGGCACCGCGGACCTGCTGACCGATGTCTATGAAAACGGCCTGGGCGAGTTCGCCTATCGCAACGGTCTGAGCCTGCGCGGGAAGATCCGGTTCCCGCGCGGCGAGGCGGCGGCGCCGGTGGCACCCGCCCTGGGCTTGTCCGGCCAGGCCATCGTCGCCATCGGCGGCGGCAAGGATTCCCTGGTCAGCATCGAATCGCTGCGCGAGCTGGGCGTGCCGCAGACCGTGGCCTGGGTCGGCGCCTCGCCGCTGATCGCCGCCTGCGCGCAGCGCACCGGCCTGCCGCCGCTGAACGTGCAGCGCGCGCTGTCGCCGCGGCTGTTCGAGCTCAACAAGGCCGGCGCGCTCAACGGCCACATCCCGGTGACCGCCGTCAACTCCGCCATCCTGGCCGTGGCCGCCTTGCTGCGCGGCGCCGGCCAGGTGGTGTTCTCCAACGAGCGCTCCGCCAGCTACGGCAGCCTGATTCCGGGCACCGGCGAGGTCAACCACCAGTGGTCCAAGAGCTGGGCATTCGAGCGCGCCTTCGCCGCGCACCTGCGCAGCCACGTGGCCGCCGACCTGCGTTATTACTCGCTGCTGCGGCCGTTCTCGGAACTGGCCGTGGCCCGGCGCTTCGCCCGGCTCGACGGCTACGACCAGCATTTCTCCAGCTGCAACCGCAACTTCCACATCCTCGGCGAACGGCCGGCACAACGCTGGTGCGGCGCCTGTCCGAAATGCCAGTTCGTGTTCCTGGCGCTGGCGCCGTTCATGCCCAAGCCGCGGCTGGTGGCCATCTTCGGCCGCAACCTGCTGGACGAGCCGGAGCTGGCCCCGGGTTTCGACGCGCTGATGGAGTACCGCGACCACAAGCCCTTCGAATGCGTGGGCGAGGGCCGGGAGTCGCGCGCCGCCATGGACCTGCTGGCCGACAGCCCGGCATGGCGCGAGGACGCGCTGGTGCGGCGCTATGCGCGGGAGATCCGCCCGCAACTGGCCGAGGACGAGCGGGCACTGGCGCCCCTGCTGGAAGCTTCGGATGATCACGGCATTCCGGACGGGCTGTGGGAGCGGCTGCGTGCGCATTTCGGAGCTTGAGGGCAAGCGGGTCGCGATCTGGGGCTACGGCCGCGAAGGCCGGGCGGCGCTGGCGGCCCTGCGCTGGCGACTGCCGGGGCAGCCGGTCACGGTGTTCTGCTCGGCCGAGGAAGCCCGGGCCCTGGGCGAGATGCAGGACCCGGCCCTGGACGTGCGGACCGAGGTCAGCGCCGCGGCCCTGGCCGAACACGAGGTGGTGATCAAATCGCCCGGCATCAGCCCCTACACCTCGCCGGCGGTGGATGCCGCCCTCGAGGGCGTGCGCTACGTCGGCGGCACCGGCTTGTGGTTCGCCGAACCGCGCAGCGGCCAACGCATATGCGTCACCGGCACCAAGGGCAAGAGCACCACCACCGCGCTGATCGCCCACCTGTTGCGCAGCGCCGGCCACCGCACCGCCCTGGCCGGCAACATCGGCCTGCCACTGCTGGAACTGCTGGACGTGCAGCCGCCGCCGGACTACTGGGCCATCGAGCTGTCCAGCTACCAGACCGGCGAGGCGGCCGACGTGGACGTGGCGGTGGTGCTGAACCTGCACCCCGAGCACCTGGACTGGCATGGCACCGAAGCGCGCTACCTGCGCGACAAGCTGGCCCTGCTCGGCAACGGCCGGCCCCGCCACGCCGTGCTCAACGCCGGAGACGCCCGCGTGGCCGATGCCACGGTGCCCGATACCACCCGCGTGCACTGGTTCAATCACGGCGACGGCTGGCACCTGCGCGAGTCGGTGATCCACCGCGGCGAACGGGCGGTCCTGGACACCCGCGGGTTGCCGCTGCCCGGCCGGCACAACCGCCTGAATCTCTGCGCTGCCCTGGCGGCGGTCGAAGCGGCGGGTCTGGACGCGGTGGCGCTGGCCCCGGCCGCGGCCGCTTTCCGGCCCCTGCCGCACCGGTTGCAGAGCCTGGGCCTGCGCAACGGCATCGAGGCGGTCAACGATTCGATCAGCACCACCCCGCAAGCCGCGATCGCCGCGCTGGACTGTTTCCGCGGCCGGCCGGTGGCCATCCTGGTCGGCGGCTACGATCGCGGCCTGGACTGGGGCGTATTCGTCGAACGCATCGCCGCCGAACCGGTGACGGCCGTGATCACCATGGGCCAGAACGGCCCGCGCGTGCACGAGAAGCTCAAGCCGGTGGCCGCCGCGGAAGGCTTCGTGCTGGCCGAGGCCACCGAGATGGAAGAGGCCGTGCGCCTGGGCCTGCGCGCGCTCGGCAGCGAAGGCGTGTTGCTGCTGTCGCCCGGCGCGCCCAGCTTTCCGCGTTACCGCGACTACGTGGAACGCGGCCGCCACTTCGCCCGCGCCGCCGGCTACGACCCCGAGCAGATCAGCGCCATCCCCGGCCTGGGCGTGGCCTGAGGCCGGCCGCGCATCGGCGGCGGCTCCGCTCTCCGACCGTCCCGGTGATGGCCGCGCGGCACGCGGCGTCGTGCGCCGGCGACGCGGCGCATGCCGGCGCGGGCGTAGAATCCGGGCATTCCAACGAGGGAGGAAGGCCCATGCGCACGCTTCTTGCCCTGGCCCTGGCGGCCATCACCCTGCCGGCTTTCGCCCGGCCCGTGACCGAGCCGGTGACCTGGAATCACGGCGGCACCGAGTTCGCCGGCTACCTGGTCTACGACGATGAAGGCGAAGCCAGGCGGCCGGGCCTGCTGATGGTCCCCAACTGGATGGGCGTCGGCGAGGAGGCGCTGGAACGCGCCCGCAGGGTGGCCGGCAAGGATTATGTGGTGCTGGTGGCCGACATGTACGGCAAGGACGTGCGCCCGGCGAACACCAGCGAGGCGCGGGCGGCGGTGGGCGCCGTGTACGCCGACATCGACACCCTG
The DNA here is from genome assembly GCF_008386465.1 of Arenimonas fontis. GTDB lineage: Bacteria > Pseudomonadota > Gammaproteobacteria > Xanthomonadales > Xanthomonadaceae > Arenimonas > Arenimonas fontis. The sequence goes on along the minus strand of NZ_VUOD01000003.1, from coordinate 65,840 downwards.
CGCGGCCGCGCCGGTGCCGCGCTGGAGGCCTTGCGCGCCGCCGCCGACCGGGCGCCGGTGGATCCGCAGCGCCTGGCCGCTTTCGGTTTCTGCTTCGGCGGCGGCGTGGTGCTGGAGCTGGCCCGCGCCGGCGCCGACATCGCCGCGGCGGTGAGCTTCCACGGCGGCCTGGCCACGCCGAAGCCGGCGCAGGCCGGCGACATCGAGGCCAGCCTGCTGGTGCTCAACGGCGCCGAGGACGCCAACGTGCCGGCCGAACAGGTCGCCGGGTTCCAGGACGAGATGCGCGCCGCGGGGGCCGATTGGGTCTTCGTCAACTTCGGCAAGGCCGTGCACTGCTTCGCCGAACCCAGCGCCAACCGCCCGCCCAACTGCCTCTACGACGAGACCGCCTCCCGCCGCGCCTATGCCTACCTCGACCTGTTCCTGAAGGAGAAGTTGTAGCCGCGCAAATCCGCGGCCGGAAGGTCACCCGATCCTCACGCGCGGGCCATCGGTCACCGGGATGACCTCGCCGATGCGCCAGTTCGGCAGCGCATGGCCGTCGAGGGCGGACTCGACGGCGGCGAGGGCGGTCGGCGGAACCACCAGCACGAAACCGATGCCGCAGTTGAAGGTGCGCCACATTTCCTCGCGCGGCACCGCGCCCTCGCGCTGCAGCCAGTCGAACACCGGCGGCAGCGGCCAGGCGGAGGCACGGATGTCCAGGCCCAGGCCTTCCGGGATCACCCGGATGATGTTTTCGCTCAGGCCGCCGCCGGTGATGTGGGCCATGGCGTGGATCTCGTGCGCGGCCATCAGCGCCAGCACCGGTTTGACGTAGATGCGGGTCGGCTGCATCAGCGCTTCCACCAGGCGTACTCCGCCCAGGTCCAGGTCGGCGGGGCGGCCGGCCCGGTCCCAGATGCGCCGGATCAGCGAATAGCCATTGGAATGCGGGCCGCTGGAGGCGATGCCCAGCAGCACGTCGCCGGCCCTGACCGCGCTGCCGTCCAGCAGCTTCGATTTCTCCACCGCACCGACGGTGAAGCCGGCCAGGTCGTATTCGCCCGGCGGGTACATGTCGGGCATTTCGGCGGTTTCGCCGCCGATCAGGGCGCAGCCGGCCAGCTCGCAGCCCCTGGCGATGCCGCCGACCACGGCCACCGTGGTGTCCACGTCCAGCTTGCCGGTGGCGAAGTAGTCGAGGAAAAACAGCGGCTCGGCGCCCTGCACCAGCACGTCGTTCACGCACATGGCCACCAGGTCGATGCCGATGCTGTCGTGGCGATCGAGCTGCTGGGCCAGCTTGAGCTTGGTGCCGACGCCGTCGGTGCCGCTCACCAGCACCGGCTCGCGGTACCTGCCGGCCAGGTCGAACAGGGCGCCGAAGCCACCCAGGCCGCCCATCACTTCCGGGCGGAAGGTGCGCTTGACCAGCGGCTTGATGCGCTCGACGACTTCGTTGCCGGCGTCGATGTCTACGCCGGCATCGCGGTAGGTGAGGGGAGTGGGCTGGGTCACGGCGGGGTCCGGCACGCGGGAAGGGCGCGCATTCTAGCAGTCGGTGGGGTCCGGCCTTCCCCGGGGCGGCGGCATGGCGTCCGTGTCCGCCCGCTCCTTCCCGGCCGCGGGTTGGACGGGGAGGGCGCGGCTGCGGCACCATGCGCGCTGTTCCGCCCGCCCGTCCGCCATGCGATCGCGAAGCCTCCCGCTCCGTTCCGCCCTGTCCGGCACCCTGCTGCTGCTGGTTCTGGTCCCGCCGGCCGGTGCCTGGCCGGGGCTGGAGGAACCGGCCGTCCGCATCGAACCGGCCGAGCCCGGCCCGCCGGCCGAGCCGGCCCTGCCCGACGAGGGCGCCGGCCTCTTGGGCCAGGTGCGCGACCCGGCCCTGTACCGTGGCGAGGTCGAGCTGCTGTCGCAGGGCGCCGGCGAGCGCCGCGCTGCGGCCGCCCGGGCCCTGGCCCAGGTGGTGGTGAAGCTCAGCGGCGATCCGCAGGCGCCGGCCCATCCGGTGGTGCGCAGGGCCCTGGCCCAGGCGGAATCTTTCGTGATCGGTGCGGGTGAGGCCGAGAGCAGCGACTCGCAGGGCAATACCGCGATCGGCGGCGTCCCCGTGTACCGCGCCAGGATGAGTTTCGACTTCGACCCGGGCCGCGTGGAGGCGCTGCTGGCCGGCGCCGGCCTGCCGTACTGGGGCCCCGACCGGCCGCAGCCCTTGCTGTGGCTGGCCATCGACGACGGCCGCGGGCCGCGCCTGGTGAGCGCGCAACAGATCAACGTGGTCAAGCCGCTGGCCAATCGCGGCCTGGAGCGCGGCCTTCGTTTCGCCCTGCCGGCCGGCAGTGCGGTCGAGCTGGCGGCGGTGGACGCGGTCTGGTCGCTGTCGGCCGAGCGCCTGCAACCGCTGGCGGCGCGCTACGGCAACCGCACCCTGCTGCTGGGCAGGCTCTACCGTGGCGGCAACGGCTGGACCGCCGACTGGCTGCTGGCCGGCGGCGAACGCGAGCTGTCGCGCTGGAGCTTCAGCGACGCCAGCGCCATGCTGGCCATTGCCTCGGGCGCCGACGGCGCCGCCGACGCCATCGCCCGCCGCGATGCGGTCGCCCTGGACACCGGCGAGCCGGAGAGCCTGGAGATCGAGCTGGCCGGGCTGCGCGGCAGCGGCGACCTGGGCCGGGCCCTGGGCTACCTGCAGACCCTGCCGGTGGTGCGTGGCCTGGAGGTGCTGGAAGCCCGGCCGGAGGCATTGCGCCTGCGCCTGGACCTGGCGGTCGGCGCGGAATCCTTCCGCCGCTTCGTCGCCACCGGCGGCACGCTGGCCGCCGATCCTTTCGCCAGCGAGGACGTGCCGCGCTTCCTGCTGCAGCCATGAGCGGGCCCAGGCGCGGGCTCATCCAGGCGCGGCACCTGCCCAACCTGCTGACCGGGCTGCGTCTGCTGCTGGCGCCGCTGCTGCCCTGGCTGCTGGTGTCGGGGCGGGCGGGCGCGGCCCTGGCAGTGGCGGCCCTGGCCGGCCTCAGCGACGCGCTGGACGGCTGGCTGGCCAAACGCTTCGGCTGGGGCAGCCGGCTGGGCAGCCTGCTCGACCCCATCGCCGACAAGCTGATGCTGGGCCTAGCCATGCTGGGCCTGTGGCTGGTGGCGGCGCTGCCGGGCTGGTTGCTGTTGCTGGTGGCCCTGCGCGACCTGGTGATCGTGGCCGGAGCCGTCGCCTGGTGGCGCCTGGCCGGGCCCTACGACGGCCGTCCGACCTGGCTGGGCAAGCTGACCACCTTCGCCCAGGTGCTGCTGGTGCTGGCTTGCCTGTTGGGACTGGTCGGCTGGTTGCCCTGGGCGCCGTATGCCGGCCAGGCCGTGCTGGTGGTGGCCATGCTGACGTTCGCCAGCGGCCTGGACTACGTCATCCGCTATGGTGTGATGGCCTGGCGACATTCGAGGAAACCCGCCGCATGAACACCGCCGTCCCGGATCCCTTCAGCGACCGGCGCCGCTGGCAGTGGCTGGCCCTGGCCGCCGGACTCGGCCTATTGCTGTGGCTGCTGGCGCCGATCCTCACCCCCTTCGTGCTGTCGGCCCTGCTGGCCTGGCTGGGCGACCCGCTGGTGGCGCGCATCGAGCGCAGCGGCCGCAGCCGCACCACCGCGGTCATCCTGGTGTTCAGCCTGATGAGTCTGGTGCTGGTGCTGGCGGTGCTGCTGCTGATCCCGCTGATCGAGAACCAGGTGAGCAAATTCATCGAATGGCTGCCGCGGTTCGGCGCCTGGCTGACCGGCACCGCGGTACCGTGGATCGAGCAGAAGCTGGACCTCGAACTGGCGCCCTATGTGGATCCGAGCCAGGTCATCGGCCTGCTCAAGCAGCACTGGCAGGAAGCCGGCGGCATCGCCGCCACGGTGTTCGGCGGCGTGTCCAAGTCGGGCCTGGCGATCCTGGGCTGGGTGGCGAACCTGGCCCTGGTGCCGGTGGTGACGTTTTATTTCATGCGCGACTGGCGCGGCATGCTCGAGCGCGTGCGCGAACTGCTGCCGAGGCCGGTCGAGCCCCTGGTCAGCCGGCTGGCGGCCGAGTCGGATTCGGTGCTGGGCGGTTTCCTGCGCGGCCAGCTCAGCGTGATGATCGCCCTGGGCATCATCTACGGCACCGGCCTGTGGCTGGTCGGCCTGGACCTGGGCATCCTGATCGGCCTGGTCGCCGGCCTGGTCAGCTTCGTGCCCTATCTCGGCGCCGCCGTCGGTATCGCCGCGGCCCTGGTCGCCTGCCTGGTGCAGTTCGGCGTGGACTGGTGGCACCTGGCCCTGGTGCTGCTGGTGTTCGGCGTCGGCCAGACACTGGAGAGTTTCGTGCTGACCCCCTGGCTGGTCGGCGACCGGATCGGCATGCACCCGGTGGCGGTGATCTTCGCCCTGATGGCCGGTGGCCAGCTGTTCGGCTTCCTCGGCCTGCTGCTGGCGCTGCCGGTGGCGGCGGTGGTGATGGTGGTGCTGCGCTACGCCCACCAGCGCTATACGCAGAGCCGCCTTTACGGCGCCGGGGAAGACGCTTCGCCGGGCGGCGGAGCCGCGGGCGCGGCCGCCGCCGGTCCGGTGGCGATGGCTGCCGGCCATGACGGCCGGGCAGATGCCGCGACCGGCCGCGAGGCCGACCGTTCCGACAGGCACGAATGACCGGATCGCAGCTTCCGCTCGACCTGCGCGCCGCTTCCGACCAGCGCCTGGACGCCTTCCACGATGCGCCGGCGGTGGTGGCGGCCGTGCAGGCGGCGGCGCGGGGGGAGCGGCCGGACTGGCTGTACCTGCAGGGGCCGGCCGGCGCCGGCAAGACCCATCTGCTGCTGGCGGCATGCGCGGACGCCGCCCACACGGGCCGGCGGGCCCTGTACCTGCCCTTGCCGGCCATGGCCGGACAGCTTGCCGGCGCCCTGGCAGGGCAGGAATCGGCGGCCCTGGCCTGTCTGGACGGCCTGGAGGCGGTCGCCGGCCGGCGTGAGGACGAAGAGGCGCTGTTCCATTTCCACAACCGCCTGCGCGCCGCCGGTGGCATCGCCCTCTACGCGGCGCGATCGGCGCCGGCGGCCCTGGGCCTTGGCCTTCCGGACCTGGCGACCCGGCTGGGCCAGTGCACGCGTCTGCCGCTCGCGCTGCTGGACGAGGCCGGCCGGCGCGCCGTGCTGCGCGCCCGCGCCGCCCGCCGCGGCCTGGAACTGGACGAAGCCGCCCTGGACTACCTGCTGCGCCGGGTGGATCGCGACCTGGCCAGCCTGACGGCGCTGCTGGACCGGCTCGACCGTGCCAGCCTGGCCGCCCAGCGCCGCCTCACCATCCCCTTCCTGCGCGAGCAGCTGCGCGGCGGTTAGTCGTCGGCGAACACCACCCGGTCGCGACCCTCGCGCTTGGCCTGGTAGAGCGCCGCGTCGGCCCGGGCCAGCAGGTCGTTGAGCAGGTCGCCCTGCTGGTACAGAGCGATGCCGATGCTCAGGGTGGAGCCATATTCACTGGCCAGTTCCCTGTAATCCCGGGCAAGCCGCTGCGCCAGTGCGCCGGCGCGGGCGCGGTCGCCGTCAGGCAGCAGGCAGGCGAATTCCTCGCCGCCCAGACGAGCGGCCAGGTCCCGCGGGCCCAGGCGCGACTGCACCAGCTGGCCCAGCCGGCGCAGCAACTCGTCGCCCACCAGGTGGCCGTGAGTGTCGTTGGTGCGCTTGAAGTGATCCACGTCCAGGAACAGCACCGCCGCTTGGCGCCCGGCGGCCACCGCGTCCGACAGGCTGGCATTGGCCAGGCCCAGCCAGCCGTGCCGGTTCAGCAGGCCGGTCAGCAAGTCGCGGGTGGCGCGCTGCCACAGCGATTCCACCTCGCGGTCCAGCCGCACCGCCAGGTTGGCCCGGGCCCGGCGCAGCACCAGGCCGGCGCAGGCGCTCATGGCGAAATAGAAGGCGAAGGCCAGCCGCTCGCCGGGCGTCGCCTGCACCTGCCACAGGATCGCGGCCACGGCCAGGGTGCACAGGCCCAGCCCCGACCAGGCCACGCCCGGCCGCACCAGCAGGGGCAGGCCGGCCAGGGGTAGCAGCAGCACGCCGGCAAGGTAGGCCAGCGGCAACTGCTGCCAGCCGCTGCCCGGGGTGACCAGGCAGGCCAGCACCACGGCAAGGAACAGCAGCCCGACCTGGCGCCGGCGCCGCACCGATTCCAGAGCCCGGAACCGCAGCGCGAGCGCCACCAGCAAGAGGCCGGCGGCCAGCCGCCAGGCCACGCTGTACATGGCCTCGTCGGCCCACAGCAGCCAGATCAGGCCGTGCAGGAACTGCACCACGGCCAGCACCAGCAGCAGGTTCGACAGGGGGCCGTGCAGGGCCAGGATCTGTCGGCGATAGAGGTCGCGCCGCTCGTGCGGCGGCAAGTCGGCCACGGCGCCTTCGAGCAGGCGCCACAGGGTCGTCGGGATTCTGGCACCGGCGGTCATCCGGCCGATTGTGCGCTCTCTATGCGCCGACTGCATCCTGGCCCAGGAAGGCCCGCAGCTCCGCCAGCCGCTCCGGCGTACCGACGTCGGTCCAGGCGCCGCGGTGGTGCTGGCCATCCACCTCGTCCGCGCGCATGGCCGCGCGCAGCAGGGGCGCCAGCCTGAAGCTGGGCGGCTGCCGTTCGGTGCCGGGTGCCGGACCTATCACCTGTTGCCAATGGTCCAGCAGGGCCGGCCGGTACACGCCGATGCCGGCGAAGGTGAGACGTCGTTCGCCGGCCGGGTGTACGCGGCCCTCGTGGTCCAGGGCGAAGTCGCCCACGGGATGGTGCTGCGGGTTGTCCACCAGCACCAGATGCGCCAGGCCGCGCGGCTCGCGCGGCAGGGCGGCGAAATCGAAATCGCACCAGATGTCGCCGTTGACGGCGATGAAGGGCGCGTCGCCGAGCAGGGGCAGGGCGTGCAGCATGCCACCGCCGGTCTCCAGCGGTTCGGCGCCCTCGTGGCTGTAGCGCAGGCGCAGGCCCCAGCGCGCGCCGTCGCCCAGGGCCGGTTCGAAGCGATCGGCCAGCCAGGCGGTGTTGACCACCGCCTCGCGCACGCCAATGGCCGCCAGCCTCTCCAGGTGCCAGACGATCAGCGGCTTGCCGCCGACCTCGAGCAGGGGCTTGGGCGTCCGCTCCGTCAGCGGCCGCATCCTCTCGCCCTTGCCGGCGGCAAAGATCAAGGCCTTCACGACAACTCTCCCACCGGGGTCAGAACAAAGGGTCAGAACAAAGGGTCAGATTGGCAGGCTGAGGTCGCGGTCGCCGATGGCGGATTCGATCAGCCGCACCAGGCCCTCGGTTTCCGGATAGCGCAGGCCGACCTCGCGGGTGTACTTCCATACCCGCGGCAGGTCCTGCAGGTAGCCGGCCTTGCCGTCGCGGTACCAGAGCCGGCAGAAAATGCCCAGCACCTTGACGTGCCGCTGCAGGCCCATCAGGTCGAAGGCGCGCCGGAAGCCGTCTGCCTCCGGCACCGCGATGCCGGCCCCCTGCAGGCGCAGGCGGTAGTCCTCGGCCCAGCCGTACACGCGGTCTTCCGGCCAGACGATGTAGCAGTCGCGCAGCAGCGAGACCAGGTCGTAGGTGATCGGCCCGCGTACCGCGTCCTGGAAATCGACGATGCCGGGACTGTCCACCTCGGTCACCAGCAGGTTGCGCGAGTGGTAGTCGCGGTGCACGAACACCTGCCGTTGGCGCCGGGTATTTTCCACCAGGGCGCGGAAGGCCGATTCGATCACGTCCCACTGCCCGCATTCGGGCGTGAAGCCGAGATGGCGCCCGAGCAGCCATTCCGGCATGAGTTCCATCTCGGCCACCAGGCGCGCTTCGTCGTAGTCGGGCAGGCCGTCGGCGTCGGCGCGCAGCTGCATGCGCAGCAGCGCGTCCATCGCCTGGCCGTACAGGCGGTCCACCGTGGTCTGTCTGAGCTCCTGCAGCAGGACGCGATCGCCGAGGTCCTCCATCAGCACGAAGCCGCGCTCGGCGTCGGCGGCCTGGATGTCCGGGGCGTGCAGGCCGGCCCGGATCAGGCGGTCGGCGATGTCCAGCCAGGGCCGGATGTCCTCGCGGTCCGGTGGCGCGTCCATCAGCACCCAGCTGCGGCCGCCGCTGCGGGCGCGCCAGTAGCTGCGGAAGCTGGCATCGGAAGAGGCCCGCTCCAGGGCTGCCTCGGGGTCCTGCAGTTTTTCCCTGACCCAGGCCAGGCGCAGGGTTTCGCGGGTGGGGAGGTTCATCGCGCAAGTATGCCCGGCTTGCCCTCCCTTGAACCCACCCGCGCGCGGAGGGGCAGGGGTATCGCCCGGACGCTGCCCGCGCGCCGCCGGTTCTCCCCCGCGCGGGGGAGAGGGCAGGGCAAGGCGCAATGGCTAGAATGCCGGCCATGGACACCCTTACCCCCGTCATACTTTCCGGAGGCTCGGGCACGCGGCTCTGGCCGCTGTCGCGCGAGACCCATCCCAAGCAGTTCCAGCCCCTGGTAGGCGAACGCAGCCTGCTGCAGGCCACCTGGCAGCGCCTGGAGGGGCTGCCTGGCCTGAGCGCGCCGATCGTGGTCGCCAACGAGGAGCATCGTTTCATGGTGGCCGAACAGTTGCGCCAGGTTGGCGTGACGCCCTCGGCCCTGCTGCTGGAGCCGGTCGGTCGCAACACCGCCCCGGCCATCGCCGCCGCCGCCCTGCAGGCGCGGGCCGGAGGCGGGGATCCGCTGCTGCTGGTGCTGCCCTCGGACCACGTGATCGCCGACGCCGCCGGTTTCCGCGCCGCGGTGCAGGCCGCCCTGCCGGCCGCGGCCGCGGGCCGCCTGGTCACCTTCGGCATCGTGCCCACCGGCCCGGAAACCGGCTACGGCTACATCCAGGCCGGCCAGGGCGAAGGCGTGCGGCCGGTGGACCGCTTCGTCGAGAAACCCGACCTGGACACCGCCCGCGCCTACCTGGCCGCCGGCGGCTACTACTGGAACGCGGGGATGTTCCTGTTCCGTGCCTCGGTCTACCTGGACGAGCTGGGCCGGCATGCGCCGGAGATGCTGAGCGCGGTGCAGGCGGCCTTCGAAGGTGCCCGCCGCGACGCCGATTTCCTGCGCCTGGCACGCGAGCCCTTCGTCGCCTGCCCGGCCAACTCGATCGATTACGCGGTGATGGAGAAGACCGACCGCGCCGCCGTGCTGCCGATGGACGTGGGCTGGAGCGACGTCGGCTCCTGGTCGGCGCTGTGGGCGATCGCCGACCAGGACGGCGAGGGCAACGCCCACCACGGCGACGTGGTGGCCATGGGCTGCCGCAACACCCTGGCCTGGGGCGGCCGCCGGCTGGTGGCCATGCTCGGGCTGGAGGACGTGATCGTGGTGGACACCGACGACGCCGTGCTGGTGGCCCGGCGCGAACGCGTGCAGGAGGTCAAGGACATCGTCGCCCGGCTCAAGGCCGAGGGCCGGCCGCAGGCCGGCATCCACCGCAAGGTCTACCGGCCCTGGGGCAGCTACGACAGCGTGGACAGCGGCGAGCGCTTCCAGGTCAAGCGCATCGTGGTGAAGCCGGGCGCGGCGCTCAGCCTGCAGATGCATCACCACCGCGCCGAACACTGGATCGTGGTCAGCGGCACCGCCCGGGTCACCTGCGACGACAAGGTATTCATGCTCAGCGAGAACCAGAGCACCTACATCCCCCTGGGCAGCAAGCACCGGCTGGAGAACCCGGGCAAGGTGCCGCTGGAGCTGATCGAGGTGCAGTCGGGCAGCTACCTGGGCGAGGACGACATCGTCCGGTTCGAGGACGTGTACGGGCGGTGAGCGGAGGACGAATGCGCAAGCCCGAGGACGCGCGGATCGCCATCATCGGCCTGGGATATGTCGGCTTGCCGCTGGCTTTGGCATTCGGTCGCGAGCACGACACCCTGGGTTTCGACATCGATGCGCGACGGCTGGAATCCCTTCGCGCCGGTCGCGACGACACCGGGGAAGCCGACGCCGACCGGTTCGCCGCCGCCTGCCGGCTCAGGCTGAGCGGCGATCCTGCCGACCTGGCCGCCTGCGACGTCTTCATCATCACTGTGCCTACGCCGGTGGACGAGGCGAATCAACCGAACCTGGGCCCCCTCCGCGCCGCCAGCGAGACGGTAGGGCGTGCCCTCAAGCGCGGCGATGTCGTGATCTACGAATCCACGGTCTATCCCGGCACCACCGAAGAAGTCTGCGTGCCGGTGCTGGAGCAAGCCTCCGGCCTCCGTTACAACAGCGATTTTCACTGCGGCTACAGCCCGGAGCGGATCAACCCCGGGGATCGGGAGCACACGCTCGAAAACATCGTGAAGGTGACTTCGGGGTCCAATCCGGAAACAGCCGCATTCGTGGACGCCTTGTACCGGCGCATCATCCGGGCCGGCACCCACCCCGCGCCCTCGATCAAGGTGGCGGAAGCCGCGAAGGTCATCGAGAACACCCAGCGCGACGTCAACATCGCCCTGGTCAACGAGCTGGCGATGATCTTCAACAAGATGGGCGTGGACACTCGCGACGTGCTGGCGGCGGCGGGCTCGAAATGGAATTTTCTGCCGTTCCGGCCCGGGCTGGTCGGTGGCCATTGCATCGGCGTGGATCCCTACTACCTGACCCACAAGGCCAGCGTGCTTGGCTATCACCCCGAGTTGATGTTGGCCGCGCGCCGCATCAACAGCCGAATGGGCATCTACGTGGCGCACCGGGTGATGGCCCTGATGGCGCGCAAGCGGATCAACGTGGTGGACTCGCGCGTGCTGGTGCTGGGACTGACCTTCAAGGAGGACTGTCCGGACCTGCGCAATACGCGGGTCGTCGACCTGGTGCGCGAGTTGGAGGCGGCGAACGCGAAGGTGGATGTCCACGACCCTTGGGCCGATGCGGCCGAGGCGGAGGCGGAGCTGGGACTCCGGTTGGTGGAGCGGCCGGATGAGGGTGCCTACGACGCGGTGGTGCTGGCGGTGGCGCATTCGTGTTTCCGCGAACTGGACGCGGCGGCGCTGCGTGCGCTGGCCAGGCGCGAAGCCGTGTTCTACGACATCAAGCACGTCCTGCCGGAGGGCGTGGCGGACGAGCGCCTTTGATGATTCTTGAAGCTGTTCTGTCCCCGTTCGGGGCGTCTGGCCTCAGAGATCCTGCTCGTAGCGGATGTAGGGCACCCGGCTGGTGTCCTCGTCTTCGTCGCTGACGAAGGGGTTGTTGCCGCTGGAGTAGAGGTTTTCGGCGCCGACGCTCAGGCGGGCCTTCCAGGGCGCGCGCCAGGTCAGGCCCAGGCCGAGGTTGCGGTAGTGGCCGTCCATGCCGGGCACCTCGACCACGCGGCCGACGATCTCGCCGCCGAAGTTGCCGACGCCGCCGCCGAGCGTGAGGGTGCCGGTATCCCACTGCGGTACCAGGCCACCGGGCAGGGCCGCGGCCGGCACGATGCGGGCGCGGGCGAGGGTGCCGCCGATGCTCACCCAGACCGAATCGCCGAAATGCAGTTGGCCTTCCAGGCCGATGTCCTGTTGCTCGAACTGGGCGCCGGCGGGCAGCAGCGAGAGGTTGAGCGGCGCTTCGCCGGTGAGGGTGCCGGGCAGCATCAGCGGCCCGTCCAGATCGAGCTGGCGCAGGCCCAGGCTGGCGATCAGGGAGCCGCGCTGGCCGTCCAGGCGAGCCTCGGCACGCAGGCCGGGCTGCTGCGGCTGCGGCGTGGGCAGGACGAGGTTCTGGCCGGGGCTGAGCGTGCTGGCCAGGCAGTGCCGGGCCAGGTTGCCGACCCGGCGGGCCAGGGCGCTGGATTCGCACAGCAGGCCCAGGGTGGGGTTGGTTTCCAGGCTCAGGCTGGCACTGGCGCGGCGGCCGTTGTCCAGGGGAATGGCCAGACCGGCGCCGAAGCTGGGGCTGCGGTCGCGGCCCAACAGGCGCTGCAGGCCGCCGGTGGCCGGCGTGGGGCGGGCCTCGTCCAGCAGCAGGAAAGCTTCCACGCGGCCGTTGTCCTGGTTGACCAGGGGCAGGGCGGCGGAAAACGGATCGTCGGATGCCTGCTCGGGCACCACCAGCGGCGGCGGCGTCTGCGCCGCGGCTGCCGCCGCCGCGAGGGCGAGCAGAGTAGCGGCGATGGCGCGAAGCAGGGGGTTCATCGGGCGTTCCTGTGGAGGGCTCCGGTTGGAGCCTGGCCTGCGCGGGAAGTTCCCGCGGGGGGTCAGGCAGCCGCGATTTTACAAGAAATTAACTGCTTGCGGAAGCAGGGTCAGGGGAAGCGGAGCGGCCTCCGGGCGGCGGTAGGACCGGGTTCCGGGGGCGGGATTGGGGCCGGGATCGGGGCCGGGGTCGGGGCCGGGGTCGGGGCCGGGGTCGGGGCCGGGGCGGGGCCGGGGCGGGGCCGGGATCAGGGTCGAGATCGGGGTCGGAGTCGGGATCGGGGTCGGGATCGGGGGCGGGAGTTCGACCCGGCATCATTGCAAGGCGGTTGGGCCCGGCGCGGTGGGGGCCTGGCTGAACAGGGCCCCGATCTGCGCGGCGTCGAAGTGGTAGGCCTGGCCGCAGAACTCGCAGTGCACATCCACCTGGCCGTCCTGCAGCGCCTGTTCGGCCTCGTCCCGGCCCAGGCTGCGGAGCATCTCGGCCACCCGCTCGCGCGAGCAGGAGCAGGCGAATCGCAAGGGCCGCTGATCCAGCACCCGCACCCCCTCTTCGTGGAACAGGCGCCAGAGCAGCTCGCGCACCGGCAGTGCCGCCAGCTCGGCCGGCCCCAGGGTGTCGAACAGGGCGCTGCAGCGCGTCCAGCCGTCGGCATCGCCGGCCCGGCCGGCGTCGGCCGGCAGCAGTTGCAGCATCAGGCCGGCTGCGCGCGGGCCCAGGCCGGCCAGCAGGACCCGGGTCGGCAGCTGTTCGGACTGCTGGAAGTAGCCCTCGAAGGCCCCGGCCAGGGTGTCGGCGTCCAGGCCCACCAGCCCCTGGTAGCGGGTCGTTTCACGGGCGCCGGGCGGGGTGGATTCGATGGTGATGGCCAATACCGAACCCTCGCCGAAGTCGCGCGGGCCCAGGTGGTCGGGCACGGGCTCGGCGTGCCGGGCGATGCCGCGCAGGGTGCCGGCGGCGGTGCACTCGGCGAACAGGGTGCGCAGGCAGCCGGTGCCGCGCATCTGCACGCTCAGGCGCCCGTCCACCTTGGCGTGGCCGGTGAACAGGGCGGTGGCCGCGCAGGTTTCGCCCAGGCGGGCCGCCACCGGCGGCGGATAGGGCGCGCGGCCGGCGATCTCCCGCCAGGTGGCGTCCAGGTGAACCAGCACGCCGCGCACGCCGGAGCGCTCCAAGAGGAAGCGGGTCAGGCAATCGTTCTCGAGGGACATTTCCATGCGGTGATTCTAGCCGCCGGGCCCAGATTTCTGATCTGACCCTTTGTTGCGACCCTGGGGTCAGATCAAAGGGTCAGATCAAAGGGTCAGATCAAAGGGTCAGATCAAAGGGTCAGATCAAAGGGTCAGATCAAAGGGTCAGAACAGGGGTCGAGGGGACGTATAATCCGCGCCCCTTCTCGCAACCGTCGCGGCCCGACCGCGGCCCACCCATGTCCGAGCACCTGCGCGAAACCCATCGCCGGCGCACCTTCGCGATCATCTCGCATCCCGACGCCGGCAAGACCACCCTGACCGAGAAGCTGCTGCTGTTCGGCGGCGCCATCCAGATGGCCGGCTCGGTCAAAGGCCGCAAGGCGGCGCGGCACGCCACCTCGGACTGGATGGCGCTGGAGAAGGAGCGCGGCATCTCGGTCACTTCCTCGGTGATGCAGTTCCCCTATGAGGGCCGCATCGTCAATCTGCTGGACACGCCGGGCCACGCCGACTTCGGCGAGGACACCTACCGCGTGCTCACCGCCGTGGACAGCGCGCTGATGGTGATCGACGTCGCCAAGGGCGTCGAGGAGCGCACCATCAAGCTGATGGAGGTCTGCCGCATGCGCGACACCCCCATCATGACCTTCATCAACAAGCTCGACCGCGAAGGCAAGGAGCCGATCGAGCTGCTGGACGAGATCGAGCGCGTGCTCGGCATCCAGTGCGCGCCGGTGACCTGGCCGATCGGCATGGGCCAGCGACTCAAGGGCGTGGTGCATCTACTCAGCGGCGAAGTGCACCTATACGAAAGCGGGCGCAATTTCACCCGTCAGGACAGCACCATCTTCGCCTCGCTGGACGACCCGGAGCTGGAGAAGCGCATCGGCGCGCAGATGCTGGCGGACCTGCGCGACGAGCTGGAGCTGGTGCAAGGCGCCTCGCATCCCTTCGACAAGGCCGCCTACCTGGCCGGCAGGCAAACGCCTGTCTTCTTCGGTTCGGCTGTCAACAACTTCGGCGTACAGCCGCTGCTGGACTTCTTCGTCGAACACGCACCGGCGCCACGCCCGCGTGCCACCACCACCCGCGAGGTCATGCCGGAAGAGGAAAACTTCTCGGGGTTCGTGTTCAAGATCCAGGCCAACATGGACCCGCAGCATCGTGACCGGGTGGCCTTCCTGCGGATCTGCTCGGGCCGCTACGAAAGCGGCATGAAGGCCTTGCATGTGCGCACCGGCAAGGAGGTGAAGCTGGCCAACGCGCTCACCTTCATGGCCTCCGACCGCGAGATCGCCGAGGCGGCCTGGCCGGGCGACGTGATCGGCCTGCACAACCACGGCACGATTTCCATCGGCGATACCTTCAGCGCCGGCGAACCGCTGTTCTTCACCGGCATCCCGAACTTCGCCCCCGAACTGTTCCGGCGCGCCCGGCTGCGCGACCCGCTCAAGCTCAAGCAGCTGCAGAAGGGCCTGGCGCAGCTTTCCGAGGAAGGCGCGACCCAGTTCTTCCGGCCACTGATGAGCAACGACCTGGTCCTGGGCGCGGTCGGCATGCTGCAGTTCGACGTGGTGGCCTACCGGCTCAAGGACGAGTACGGGGTGGACGCCAGCTTCGAGCCGGTGCAGGTGGCGACGGCACGCTGGGTAAAAGGCGGCACGCCGAAGAAGCTGGAGGAATTCCGTGAAAAGAATGCCACGAACCTTGCCCTGGACGCCGCCGGCCAGCTGGTGTACCTGGCGCCGACCCGGGTGAACCTGCAGCTGACCATGGAGCGCTGGCCGGACCTCGAGTTCGCCGCCACCCGCGAACACGCCCAATCCCTCGGCCCCTTGATCTGACCCTTTGTTGCGACCCTGGGGTCAGATCAAAGGGTCAGATCAAAGGGTCAGATCAAAGGGTCAGATCAAAGGGTCAGATCAAAGGGTCAGATCAAAGGGTCAGATCAAAGGGTCAGATCAGCTCAGGCGGCGCTCAGCTGGTGATGTACTGCTGCAGCTGGGCGATTTCTTCCTGCTGGTCCTCGATGACCGCCTTGACCAGATCGCCGATGGAGACGATGCCCAGCACCCGGCCGTTCTCCACCACCGGCAGATGCCGGATACGCCGGTTGGTCATCAGCTCCATGCAGGTCTGCGCTGTGTCGGTGGGCGATACGGTCACCACTTGGCGGGTCATGATCTGCGCCACCGGCGTGTCCGCCGATGAACGGCCCTGCAGGATCACCTTGCGGGCGTAGTCGCGCTCGGTGGCGATGCCCACCAGTTCTTCGCCCTGCATCACCAGCACGCTGCCGATGTGGTTCTCGGCCATCAGCCGGATCACCTCCAGCACCGGCGCTTCCTGCGGTACGGTCACCAGCCGCCCACCCTTGGCCTGGAGTATCTGGTTCACGTTGCGCATGTCCTGCCCTCCGCCGAACCTGCGCCGATCATAGACCCGACCGGCGACGCCTGCACCTGTCGCCAGGCCCCGGGCTTCAGACGTGGGGAAGGGGGTTGGCCTGCGCCGGCAGCCGCATTTCCGCCACCAGGTAGAGCGGGCGCTGCTTGGCCTCCAGATACAGCCGCCCCAGATATTCGCCGATGATGCCCAGCGCCACCAGCTGCAGGCCGCCCAGGAACAGGATCACCGTCATCATGGTCGGCCAGCCCTGCACCGGATCGCCCCAGGCAAGCGTGCGGACCACGATCCACAGCCCCCACACGAAGGCCAGCAGCGCCGTCAGCACGCCCACGTAGGTGGCCAGGCGCAGCGGCACGGTGGAGAAACTGGTGATTCCCTCCAGGGCCAGATTCCACAGCCGCCAGTAGTTGAACTTGCTGCCGCCCGCCAGGCGCGGCTCGCGCGCGTATGGAAACGCCAGCTGGCGGAAACCGACCCAGGCGAACAGGCCTTTCATGAACCGCTGCCGCTCGCGCAGCTGCCGCAGCGCCTCGAGCACCGGTCGCGACATCAGGCGAAAATCGCCGGTATCGCGCGGCACCGCGGTATCCGACAGGCGGTCCATCACCCGGTAGAACGCCGCCGCGGTGAACCGCTTGAGCCAACTCTCGCCGTCCCGACTCATCCGGGTTCCGTACACCACCTCCCAGCCCTCGCGCCAGCGCGCCACCAGTTCCGGGATCAGCTCCGGCGGATCCTGGCCGTCGGCATCGAGCACGACGGCGGCATCGGCGTCCACCTGGTCGAGCCCGGCGGTCAGGGCCGCCTCCTTGCCGAAATTGCGCGCCAGCCGGAGCACGCCGACCCGCGGGTCGGCGTCGGCGAAGGAACGAAGCAGTTCCCAGGTGCCGTCGCGGCTGCCGTCGTCCACATAGAGGACGCTCGCCTCCAGGTCCAGGCCATCGAGCACCTTCATCAGGCGCGGATGCAACAGGGGAAGCGCCGCCTCCTCGTTGTGGGCGGCGATGACGACGGTCAGTAATTCGGTACGCGGCATGGCGCGAAGTCTAACCGGGCGATCCGGCTGACGCCCGTCGCCTTGCCGAACCGCCGTCCACCTCAGCCGCCTGCCGACGATTCGCCCTCCAGGTAGGCCGGGCCGCCCAACTGCCGAACCTGGGCTTGGATCCAGCGCGCCCGCCGCTGCACATAGGGCCCGGGGCGGGCGGCGTCGTAACGGCGTGGATTGGGCAGCACCGCCGCCAGCCGGGCGCTCTCGGCAGCGGTAAGCGCACGGGCCGGCTTGCCGAAGAAGGCCTGGGCCGCGGCCTCGGCGCCGTAGATGCCGTCGCCGAATTCGGCGATGTTGGCGTACACCTCCAGAATGCGCCGCTTCGGCCAGGTCAGCTCGATCAGCAGCGTGTACCAGGCCTCCAGCGCCTTGCGGAAATAGCCGCCGCCCTTCCACAGGTACAGGTTCTTGGCCACCTGCTGGCTGATGGTGCTGCCGCCACGCAGGCGGCCGCCGCGGGCGTTGTGCTCGAGGGCGCGATCTATGGCCTCGAGGTCGAAGCCGCGATGCTCCGGAAACTTCTGGTCCTCGGCCGCCACCAGGGCAATGGGCAACTGCGGCGAAATCTCCTCCCAGTCGCGCCACTGCTGGCGCAGCCGGAAACCCTCGTCGCCGATGCCCTCGAGCTGGCGCGCCAACATGAAAGCGCTGGTGGGCGGGTCGATCCAGCGCAACGGCAATACCTGCAGCAGCGTCAGCAGCACGAACCAGACCGGCAGCATCAGCAGCCGCCGCAGCCATCGGCGGCGGCGGAGCGGGCGGGGCTCGCCCGCCGGCGATGGTCCGGCGGCATCGATGCGTACCGCCTGCGGATGTCGGCCCATGGGCGAAGACTCTACCCCCGCTGGCGAAAACCGGCGCCCACCCCCGATCTGACCCTTTGTTCTGACCCTTTGTTCTGACCCCGCCACCGCCGGCACCGCTGAGTGCCACACACGCCCCACCAACCGGCTGGCCCGGCTCAAGCCGGCGCGATTCAGCCCCGTGGCCGCGAGCCCTGCGGGTCCGGAGCCGCAGGGTCGCTTCGCCCGCCATGATCCAGCGGCCTCTGGGTACGGATGTGGCGGCGGATGCGCTCCAGGTGCTGGTGCGGAATCTGTTCCCGAACCAGGGCTTGGTAGGCCTTCCGTCGGGCCATCGCCTCCGTGCCCAGGGCGAGGAAGGCGGCATGCGGGCTCAGAAGGGGGTCCGGCTGCCCCAGGGCATTGCCGCGATAGCTCGACCACCGGTACTGGCCAGGCGCTTGCACCATGCCGGCCCGCACGGGATTGAGCTCGATGTAGCGGTAGCAGGCCAGCAGGTAGCGCTCGTCCCCGACGATGCAGGCCCGGTATCGCCCCTCCCACAGGGTGCCGTTCCGCTCCAGGCGCGCATTGATCTTGCGGACGAAAGTACGGCCAATGCCCTGCATCATCTTGCCCACCCCGCCTTCCTGCCGTGGTGTGACCAGCAGGTGGACATGGTTGGTCATCAGCACGTAGGCGTGGATCTGGCAATCCTGCTTTTCCGCATGCTCGCGCAGCAGGCAGAGGTAGCACTCGCGGTCGGCGTCCTCGAAGAAGCAGGGCTCGCGGCGATGGGCGCGCTGGACGATGTGATGTGGCAACCCGGGCAGCGTGAACCTGGTGGGCCTGGCCATTGGCGGATCTCCGGTTCCGGTCCGGGCCAGTGTCCGGACCGAACTGATTTCCGGCGATCGTCATCAACCTGACGCCAAGGTCAGCCTTTCCCCCTTGGGGTCAGATCAAGGGGTCAGATCAAAGGGTCAGATCAAAGGGTCAGATCAAAGGGTCAGATCAGCGGCAGCGCGGCGACAGGTCGAGTGCCCGGGCGATTTCGCGCCAGTCGAAGGCAGCCACGCCCTCGTCGTTGTGGGCGGCGTACAGCACGCCGTCCGGGAAGGCGCGGGTTCCGGCCTGGTGCAGCCAGATGCCGTCGGTCATGGCCACGTCCCGGCCGGTGAAGCTGCCCAGGTAGCCCAGCTCGCGCCGGTCGAACACGTGGAAGACGGTGAGATCGGAATTCTGGTCGGTGGCGATCCAATAACCGCGGCCGTCCGGGCAGGCCCACAGCGCCACGCCCTCGGCCTGGGCGGTGAAGCGCTCGGACGGGATGTCGCGGCCGCTGTAGCGGCCGGCCAGGTCGTACACCCGCAGGGTGGTGCCCACGCGCAGGTCTTCCTCGGCGATCAGCAGCCGGTCGTGCAGCGGATCGCCGGCGATGGATTCGACCATGCGCAGCGCGCCGGCCTCGGTGGTATCGCCGAAATGGCCCAGGTATTCCGGCGCCAGCCCGTCGGCGCGCGGATCCAGCTGGTAGCGCTTCACCCGTTGGTCCAGCTCGTGCAGGGGCGGCAGGGTTTCGGTGCGGTAGTCGGCCATGAAGCTGTCGGTCACCAGCATTTCCAGCCGGCCGTCCGGCAGCGGGTTGAGCCAGAGGCCGTAGGGACTGCGCAGCTGCTCCCGGCCGATGATCGCCACCGGCGCGAAGTCCGGCAGGCGCTGCACCTGCACCCGGTGGTTGTCGCGCTCGACCACGAACACCAGATCGTCGTGCACGGCGATGCCGTTGGGTCGCTCGTATTCGCCGACGCCGCGGCCGCGTCGTCCCACCACCTTCACCAGCGAGCCGTCGTCACCGTCGTAGACCACCAGGGTATGGCTTTTCTTGGCGGTGGCGATCACCCAGCTGCCGCCGTCGGGCCGGCGCCAGAGCGCCACCGAATCGATTTCGTCGCCGGGCCGGGGCGCGGTGACGAAGCCCTCGGGTACCGCCACCGCAGTGGCACCGAAGACCTTGGGCAGGGGCTTGGAGGAAGGGTCCCGGAGGCTGCCGCAAGCGGCCAGGCCCAGGCCGAGACCCAGGGACAGGGTGAGAGCGGAGAGTCGGATGATCGGATTCATGGCGCCGGAGTATGCGCAGCCACGCGCCCGCATCGCCAGCCCGCCTCCATGCGGCGACGTATCCATCGCTTCATTCGCATGAAAGGATTGACAGGCACCGCAGGTGCCCGGCAAAGTCCGCTCCGCAATCCCATCGAGACCGGCTGAGGGATGGGCCCGATGACGCCGGGGCAACCCAGGCGGGCGCAAGCCCCCTGAAGGTGCCAATTCCTGCGGCGGCCTTCGGGCTACCGGAAGATGGGTCGTGAGGTTCCCGCCGGCGGTCGGGACGCGCGACACGGCTTTCGCCGCGGAACCTCGTTGGGGCCCCTGCCGACCACGAGGAGCCCTGCGATGAGTCTGAGCCTGCATCCCTCGGCCGAACCGGCCGAGCCCCCCGTTCCCGCTTCCGGCGACGTCCCGTCGCGGCGTTTCAGCCTGGCCCTGCGCCTGCCGCTGCGCCACGCCGGTCCGCGCCAGGTGGTGCTGCGCGGCCAATGCCTGGGTCGGCCCGGCGCGCCCTGGCTGGTGGTGGCCGGCGGCATCTCCGCCGGCCGGCACCTGGCCGCGCATGCCGGCGATCCGTCTCCGGGCTGGTGGCAGGCCCAGGTCGGGCCCGGCAAGGCGGTGGACACGCTGCGCTGGCGGGTGCTGAGCCTGGACTGGCTGGGCGCCGACGGCGCGCTCGACGTGCCGCTCGACAGCGCCGACCAGGCCGACGCCGTCGCGGCTGCCCTGGACGCGCTGGCTGCGCCACGCATCCGCGCCTTCATCGGCGCTTCCTACGGCGCCATGGTCGGCCTGCAGTTCGCCGCCCGCCACGGTCCGCGCCTGGGCGAGCTGGTGGCGATCAGCGGCGCGCACCGGCCGCACCCGTATGCCAGCGCCTGGCGGGCACTGCAGCGGCGGGTGCTGGCCCTGGGCCGCGACCAGGCCGCCGCCGGCCAGGCCTTGTCGCTGGCGCGACAGCTGGCGATGCTGGCGTACCGCACGCCCGAGGAGTTCGCCGAGCGTTTCGACCGGCCGCCGGTGATTCGCGAGGGCCGGGCGCGGGTCGCCGCGGAGGCCTACCTGCAGGCCCGCGGCGACGCCTACGCCGCCAGGTTCCCCAGCACCGCCTTCCTGCGTCTGTCCGAATCCATCGACCTGCATCGGGTGGATCCGCGCGAGGTACGGGTGCCGGTGACCGTGGTCGGAGTTCAGCAGGACCGGCTGGTACCGCTGTCCGACCTGCAGGCGCTGGTGGAGGCCCTGCCAGGACCGGCCAGGCTGCAGGTGCTGCGCTCGCGATACGGTCACGATGCCTTCCTGAAGGAGGACGCCGCCATCTCCGCCGTGCTGGCGCGGGCGCTGTCGGGGGAGGCGAAGGCATGAGCCGTCCCGGTCCCGCCACTGTCGCCGTGCGCGCCGGCATCGATTGCGACAGCGCCTTCGGCGCGGTGACGCCGCCGCTGGTGCTGTCCAGCACCTTCAGCTTCGCCGGCCTCGAGGGCAAACGGCGCTACGACTACAGCCGCAGCGGCAACCCTACCCGCGACCTGCTCGCCGCCGCCCTGGCCGAACTGGAGGGCGCCGCCGGCGGAGTGGTCACCGCCAGCGGCATGGCGGCGGTGAGCCTGGCGCTGGAGGCCTTGCTGCGGCCGGGCGAGCGCCTGGTGGCCAATCACGATGCCTACGGCGGCAGCTGGCGCCTGTTCGACGCGCTGGCGCGCAAGGGCCGCTTCGACCTGGAGCTGGCCGACCTGGGCCGGCCGGAATCGCTGGCGGCGGCGCTGTCGCGGCCGGCGCGCCTGGTGTGGGTGGAAACCCCGTCCAACCCGCTGCTGCGCATCGCCGACATCGCCGGCATCGTGCAGGCGGCGCATGCCCGCGGCGCCCTCGTGCTGGTGGACAACACCTTTCTCTCGCCGGCGCTGCAGCGGCCCTTGTCGTTCGGTGCCGACCTGGTGCTGCACTCCACCACCAAGTACATCAACGGCCACAGCGATGTGGTCGGCGGCGCGCTGCTAGCCCGCGACGCGGTGCTGGCGGACGAGTTGGCCTGGTGGGCCAACGCCCTTGGCCTGACCGGGGCGCCTTTCGACAGCTTCCTCACCCTGCGCGGCCTGCGCACCCTGGACGCGCGCCTGCGTGTGCACCAGGAGAACGCCGCCGCCCTGGCCGAGCGCCTGGTCGGGCACCCGGCGGTGGCGGCCGTGCATTACCCGGGCCTGGCCACGCATCCCGGCCATGCGCTGGCGGCCCGGCAGCAGCGCGGTTTCGGGGCCATGGTGTCGTTCGAACTGCAGGGCGGCGTGGCGGCGGTACGGGCGTTCGTGAGCGGCCTGCGCCACTTCACCCTGGCCGAGTCCCTGGGCGGTGTGGAAAGCCTGGTGGCGCATCCGGCCAGCATGACCCACGCGGCGATGTCGGCCCAAGCCCGCCGCCTGGCCGGCATCGGCGACGGGCTGTTGCGCCTGTCGGTGGGCATCGAGGCGCTGGAAGACCTCGAGGCGGATCTGTCGGCCGCCCTCGAGCGCGCCGTGCAGGCGACCCCGGCGGTGCCGGCATGAGCGCGCTGCCGAAGATCCGACCCGGTCCGCCCCGGCGCATCGCCCTGTTCGGCGCCGGCACCGTCGGCCGGGCCCTGCTCGAGCGGCTGGCCGGCCTGGACGAGCCGCGGTTGCGCCTGTGCTGGCTGGCCAACTCGCGCCGCCGCGTCGGCAGCCCGGACGGCATCGCCCCGGCCGAGGCGCTGGCGCGCCTGCAGCAGGGCGAACCGCACGATGGCAGCGGCTGGCTGCCGTTCGCGCCGGCGCCGGGCGACATCGTCGTGGACGCCACCGCCAGCGAGGATCTCGCTGCCTGGCACCCGCGCTGGCTGCGCCAGGGCCTGGCCGTGGTCAGCGCCAACAAGCTGGCCTTGGGCGGACCGCTGGCCCGGGCCCGGGAGATCCAGCAACGCGTCGCCGCCGGCGGCTTCTATGGCGACGCCGCCACGGTCGGCGCCGGCCTGCCGCTGCTGCGTTGCCTGCGCGAACTGCGCGCCGGCGGCGACCGCATCGCCGGCATCGCCGGCGTGCTCTCGGGCACCCTGGCCTGGTTGCTGGACGGCTACGATGGCCGCGATGCCTTCTCGGCGCGAGTGCGCGAGGCGGTGGCGCGCGGATATGCCGAGCCCGATCCGCGTGTGGACCTGACCGGCGAGGACGTGCGGCGCAAGCTGCTGATCCTGGCCCGCTGCGCCGGCAGGGTGTTGCGCTACGTGGCGCGGCTGGACGAGCGCGGCGCCCGGGCCGGCCTGGAGGCGCTGGCGGCCGACGACGCCCTGGCCCTGGGCCGCGGCAACGACAACCGGGTGGCGATCTGGAGCTGCCGCTATCGCGAGCGGCCCTTGCAGATCCAGGGTCCGGGCGCCGGCGCCGGTGTCACCGCCGCCGCCCTGCTGGACGACCTGCTGCGTTGTCTGCGCTGATCACCCGCAGTCCTCGCGCAGACCCAGGGCGGCAGCGATGTCGCGCCAGTCGAAGGCGGCCAGGGCCATGTCGTCGTGCACCGCGTAGAACACGCCCTTGGGAAAGCGGCCGGTGCCGGCCTGGTGCAGCCAGACGCCGTCGGTGTTGGCGGTGGTTTCGCCGGCGAAGGCGCCCAGGTGTTCCAGGCTGCGCCGGTCGAAGACATGGAACAGGCTGCGGTCCTTGAACTGGTCGGTGGCCAGCCAGTAACCGCTGCCGTCGGGACAGGCCCAGAGCGCGATGCCCTCGGCCTGGGCCCTGAACAGGCCGAGGCCGTGCGTGCGGCCGCGCGATTGGCCGTCCAGCGTGTACTCGCGCAGAGCCGTGCCGACCCGGATGTCCTCTTCGGCGATCAGCAGCCGGTCGTGGACCTCGTCGCCCCACAGCGATTCCGGAATGCGGATGGCGTCGGCGGCCGAGACGGCGCCGAAGTGGCCCAGGTGTTCGACCGTCGCGCCGCCGTCGCCGAAACGGACACGGTAGCGCTGCACGCGCCGGTCCAGTTCGGCCAGCGGCGGCACGATCTCATCGCCGTGTTCGTCTTCGCCGGCCATGTAGGCGTCGGTGACCAGCACGTCGAGCGTGTCCGCACCCGGCGCCCGGACCCAGACACCGTAGGGCCGGCGCAGCTGGTCGCGGCCGAAGCTCGCCAGGGTTTCGAAACCGGGCAGGGCCAGGACCTGCACGCGCCGATTGTCGCGCTCGACCACCAGCAGGCGATCGCCGGCCACGGCGATGCCGTTCGGACGCAGGAACTCGCCCTCGCCATCGCCCGTGCCGCCGACACCGCGCAGGCGCTCGCCGCTGTCGCCGTCGTAGACGATCAGTCCGGCTTTGCCTTCCTTGGCGGTGGCGATCACCCAGGTCCGGCCGTCGGGGCCGCGCCAGGCCGCCGGCGAATCCACGTTGTCCTCGGGCGTGGCGGCACTGACGAAGGCTTCGGCAATGGTCGCGTGGGCAAGACCGGCTTCGCTCAGCAGCGGATCGGTTTCGGCCAGCTCGTCGGGCTCCCGCTGGGCGGCGGCCGGCGCGGGCGGCGGTGTCGGCTCCGGTTCCGGCGCCGCCGAGCAGGCGGCCAGCAACAGGACGAGGGCGGCGGAAAGCGGTCGCGTGTGCACGTGCGGCTCCTTGCAACGGTGGCGAAACGTGGCGGAAACGAGCCTTGTAGCCGCGCCAGGCGACAGGGAAATGACAGCGCCGCTGTCACCTTCCGGACATGGCGCGGCCATACAACACCGGGGCTCATTCCACTGGAACGCCACGATGAAGAAGCATGCACTCGCGCTTGCCCTGGCCCAGGCGCTGGCCGCGCCACTGACGATCGCGCCGGCACTGGCGCAGCAACTGGCGGCACCGGCGTCGCCGGACAGCGCCCGCGAGCTGGACGTGATCGTCGTCCAGGGCGAGATCAGCTACCGCGACCGGGCCGAGGACATCGTGCCGACCCTGAGCTACGACCTGGAGTATTTCCAGCGTTTCGAGCCCCTGACCGTGGGCGACATGCTCAAGCGGGTGCCCTCGGTGGCCTTCGTCTCCGACGTGCTGGAGTACGACGGCGCCCAGCTGCGCGGCCTGGCGCCGGCCTACACCCAGGTGCTGATCAACGGCCGCAAGGTACCCGGCGCAGGCGTGGACCGCAGCTTCTTCGTGGACCGCATTCCGGCCGAGCTGGTCGAGCGCATCGAGATCGTCCGGGCGCCGTCCGCCAACCGCTCCGGCGACGCCATCGCCGGCGCCCTCAACATCATCCTGCGCGACTCCTACGAGTTCGACGGCGCCTACGTCCGCGCCGGCGCCTTGCGTTTCGACGACGGCGAGCTGAAGCCGACTTACGGCGCGGTCGCCTCGGGCGAATTCGCCGGCGGCCGGCTGCTGGGCGGCGTCAACGTGCAGGGGCGCTACAACCCCAAGGCCAAATTCAGCACCCGCTTCGAAAGCCCGGACGGCGATTTCACCGACCGGGAAGACCAGACCGACGTTCGCGACGGCACCGATTACTCCGCCAACCTTTCCTGGAATCGCGACATCGGCAACGGCCGGCTTCGCCTCGAAGGGCTTTACGTCCTCACCGACCGCACCCAGACCGAGAACTCGATCGAGTACAACGACCCTTCCTCGGCAAGTCGCGACAACCTGCTGTCGGTGAACGACCAGGTGGTGGACATTGACCAGCGCAACCTGTCCCTGGCAATGGGCTACCGGTGGGACATGGCTGGTGGCCGCAGCGAGGTCGAACTGGGCTATGCCACCTTCCGGGACGAGATCTTCGACACCGAGGAAGAAGTCGGCTACGACGATGACGACACCCCGCCCAGCTTCGACGAGTTCGAAGGCGTGCGTACGCTGACCGACGTGGACGACACCGAGCTTAGCCTGAAGCTGGCGCACGCGCGCGATATCGGCGGCGCCGACATGGAGTTCGGCCTGGACCTCATGGACAAGCGCCGCGACACCGATCTGGCCGTCAGCGAGGTGGACACCGACGTCGAGGGCGAACCGCTGCCGCCCTACCAGGACTTCGATTTGCGCAGCAGCCGCATAGACGAGCGGCGGCTCGACCCCTATCTGATGTTCACCGGTGCCGGCCAAACCCTGGAATGGCAGGCCGGCCTGCGCTACGAGCGCACCGAGGTGGATGTCCGGGCGGACGGCGAGGCGGCCGGCAACGACTACGGTACCTTGCTGCCTTCCGCCAGCCTGCGCTGGAACCTGAGCGAGGACGATCGCATCAACCTTTCCCTGGGCCGCAGCGTGCGCCGGCCGGGTTTCGACCAGGTGCTGCCGTTGACCCTGGAGGAGGAGTACGAGGACAACGACTTCCGTGGCAATCCGGCTCTCGACCCGGAAACGGCCTGGGGCTTGGACCTCGGTTTCGAGCGCCGGCTCGGCCGGCGCGGCGTGGTCGGCGTCAACCTGTTCTACCGCAAGGTGGATGACCTGATCGAACTGGTGAACACCGGCGAAGCCAGCGCTACCGCCCTGGACGACTATGCCGACGAACTGGAGGAGTTCCTCGACGAGAACCCGGGGGCGGTCGAGGGCGACCCTGGTTATCCGGTGTTCGATCCCGACAGCTTCGTCTACACGGTCATGAACACTGGTGGCGGCAAGGTCTGGGGCGTCGAGCTGGACCTGTCCGCGCCGCTGACCGCCTTGAACCTGCCCGACACCGGCGTCTTCCTCAACTACAGCTGGATGGACAGCGAGACCGAGGACGAATTCGGAAAGCGCCGCTTCAACAACCAGCCGCGTTACGTCTACAACGTCGGCTTCATCCAGGACCTGCCCGGAGCCGGCGTTTCCTTCGGCGCCAGCTACCGCAAGCAGGGCGAGGCGCAGTTCCGGATCCTGACCGAGGAGGTGAGCACCCGTTACGGCGCCGACCTCGAGGTCTTCGTCGAGAAGCGCTTCGGCGAGCGCCTGTCCATGCGCCTGACCGGTTCCAATCTCCTGGACGCCAGCAAGGACGAGGTTTTCCACAAGTTCGACAATGCCGCCGACCAGCTGGCGCGCGACTACGACGAGTACGAACTGGAAACCGAATCGGCCGGCCCGGTCTACCAGCTGATCCTGCGTTACGCCTTCTGAGGCTAGCGGCCCAGCGGCAGCAGGCCGTCCGGCCCGATCATCCGGAAGGGGACGGACTCCAGGCGCATGCCCGTGTTCACCTGCACCGCGAAGTGCAGGTGCGGGCCGCTGGAGAAGCCGGTGTTGCCGGTGTAGCCGAGCACCTGACCCAGGTGCACCTGCTGGCCGGGCCGGACCGCGACGCCGCCTTCGCGCAGATGCGCGTAAAGCGCCATGGAGCCGTCCTCGTGCAGCACCCGTACCAGATTGGCGCGGTCGGCCAGGCCCGGGTCCGCGCCGCCTTCGCGAAAGCCGCCGACGGCCTCCATCACCACGCCGCCGCGCGCCGCCAGCACGGCGGTGCCTTCGGCCACTTCCAGGTCCACGGCGTAGCGGTTGGCCGGATCATCGTGGCTGAAACCGCCGTGGAAACCCTGGCCCAGGCGGAAGGCGGACTCTTCCACCGGCAGCGAGTAGACGACGTCGCGGGCCTGCGCGTGCGGCGGCCCGGGCACGGCCAGCAAGCGCAGCCGGTGCCGCGGCGCCGGGCCGGTCGCCACCAGGATGGTCAGGACCTCGCCGGTGCCGGCCGCCAGTACCCGTCGCTGCGGCAAGGGCGGGTCGGCCGCCAGGTCCTCCAGGCCATCGGCCTGCACCTGCACTTCCACCGGTCCCGCCGCCAGGTTGCGGACGAGCACCTGCCACTGGCTGCCCTGCCTGCTCAGCTCCAGCCGGGCCCAGTCGGCCGCGCACGACGGCGCCGACGCGGTCGCCGCCAGCAGCGCCAGCAGCGGCAGCAGCGGCTTCACCGCGCCGGCTCCGGAAAGGGCCGGGCGAAGTAGTCGGCGATCGGCGCCGGCCGGTCCAGGGCATGTCCCTGGGCGTAGTCCACGCCCATCGCGGCCAGGGCGCGGCGCTGGCGCTCGCTTTCGGTGTGCTCGGCGATGCTGCGCTTGTCCAGTACGTGGGCGATCTCGTTGATCGAGCGCACCACCGCCTCGGCCATGGGCGAGCTGTCCATGTCGCGGACGAAGCTGCCGTCTATCTTGAAGTAGTCCACGTCCAGCGAGCGCAGGTAATTGAACGAGCAGAAGCCGGCGCCGAAGTCGTCCAGCGCGAAGCGGCAGCCGAGCGAGCGCAGTTGGCCGATGAAACGTTGCGCCCGGGCGAGGTCGCGCACCGCGCTGGTTTCGGTGACCTCGAAGCACAGCTTTCCGCCCGGGAAGCGGCTGCGCCGCAGCCGTTCGGCGACGAAGGCCAGGAAACCCTCGTCGGCCAGCGCGTCACCGGACAGGTTGATGCAGCAGGTCGAAACGGATTCCGCCTGGCCGGGGTGGGCGTCCAGCCAGTCCAGGGTCATGGCCAGCACTTCGCGGTCGATGCGCGTGCCCAGGTGGAAGCGTTCGGCGGCCGGCATGAAGCGGCCCGGCATCAGTTCCTCGCCGCTGTGCGGGTCGCGGATGCGCAGCAGCACCTCGAAGTGGCGACCGCTCTCGAGACCGGGCTGCAGCGGCACGATGCTCTGGCAATGCAAGGCCAGCGCCTTGTGCTCCAGCGACTCGCGCAGCCGCACCACCCAGCGCATGGCGGCGGTGCGGTCGAGCAGGTCGCCGGCATCCGGGCGCGCCATGCAAACCCGGTTGCCGCCCTGCTCCTTGGCGGTGAAACAGGCGGCGTCGGCCTGGGAGAGCAATTGCGCGTACTCGGCCTGGCCGGGCAGGAAGGCAACCACGCCGGCGCTGGCGGTGGTGGCCAGCATTTGCCGACCCCAGCCCTGCCGGTAACCCTCGATGGCCCGCAGCAATACCCGCACGCGGTCTTCGGCGACCATCGGCGCGCAGTTGCGCAGCAGCAGCGCGAACTCGTCGCCGCCGGTGCGGGCCAGCAGGTCGTCGGGGTGGCGGTGGGCCTCCAGCAGGCCGGCCACGCCCCTGATCAGTTCGTCACCGGCGGCATGGCTGGCGGTGTCGTTGATCAGCTTGAGGTGGTCCAGGTCCAGGTAGGCCAGGGCCATCGGCGGCGCCGACACGTCCGCCAGGGCCGCCTTCACCCGCCGTTCGAAGGCGTCGCGGCTGGCCAGCCCGGTCAAGGCATCGGTGTCGGCGCGCTGCTGCAGGCGATGACTGGCGCTGCGTTGCTGGTACATGGCCACCGAGAGCGTCATCGGCAGCACCGACACCACGATCAGGAAGCCGAGCAGGTTCAGCCCGTCCACCGGCGCCTGTGGCGGCGGAAAGCCGGCCAGGCCGAAGCCGGCCACCGCCGAGACCAGCAACATGGTCACGGCGATGCCCATGGCCGTGTGCAGCGGCGTGAACCGGATCGCGCTCCAGACCAGCACCGCCAGGGGCAGCGCCACCAGGCCGAGGGCGTAGTAGCCGCCGAGGCTGGCGCCCCAGCCCATCAGCAGGAAACTGGCGGCCAGGGCGACATTCCAGGCCAGGCGCTCGCCCTCCGGGGCGTAGTCGCCGGACGGCAGGCGGCCGCGGCGTGAGGCCGGCAGGCTGGCCAGCAGCACGGCCGGGGCGATGCTGGTCACCCCCAGCAGGTCGGCCAGCAGCCAGCGGCCCGCGGCCCAGGGCCAGTCGCCGGGCGGCAGCATGCCGGCATGCACCATGCCGGTGGTGCCGACCAGGGCGCTGACCGCCGACATCACCCCGCCGCCGGCCACGCCGCGCAGGCCGAAACGCACGCTCATCGGTTCCGGGGCGGGGCCTCGCAGGATCAAGGCCGCCCCGGCCAGCACGCCCAGCAGGTTCGCCGCCATCGAGTAGGCCAGGAACAGCATCGGCACCGGGTCGAACAGCAGGTGCACGCCCAGCACGCCCAGCGGCACCAGCGGCGCCCAGCGCAGTCCGTACCGGACCACCGCCGCCAGGCCGATGCCCGCCGCAGGCCAGAACAGCACCACCTCGCCCGGCCCGCCCATCATCTGGGTGGAATAGCCGCCGGCCGCGATGTACAGCGCCAGCAGCAGGACGGACGTCCAGATCGGTCGGGCCCGGTCGCGCATGAGGGGAAGCATAGGCGCGCCGGTCACCGACCGCCTAGGCCTCTGCCCGCTCGCCCGGGGCGCCGGAGCTCAGCAGCCGCATCCGTCCCGATTCCAGCAGGCGTTCATGGTCGCCGCGCAGGGCCTGCATCAGCACTTCCGGACTGCTGCCCGGCAGCGGCCGGTACGCCGCCCAGCCGTTGCGGCCGTGGGTCTTGACGTAGTACAGCGCCCGGTCGGCCAGCTCCACCATCTGCTCCCAGCCCAGGCTGCCACGGCTTTCCCGGAACAGCGGGCACTCGACCAGGCCGATCGAGCAGGTCAAGCGCAACGGTTCGGGCAGGCCGATCTCGAAGCGGTGGTTGGCGATGGCGGTCCGGATCCGCTCGCCCAGGACCGGCAGATGCCGGCCGGGCATGGGCCGGAAGACCACCAGGAACTCCTCGCCTCCCCAGCGGGCGATGTAGTCGCCGCTGCGCACCAGACTGGACAGCACCTGGGCGAACTGCTGCAGCACCCGGTCGCCGGCATGGTGGCCATGCGTGTCGTTGACGGCCTTGAAATGGTCGATGTCCACCAGCGCGAACAACATCACCTCGTCGGGCTCGCGCCGCAGCACCTCGCGTTCGTAGAAGGCGATGTCGGCGGGAATCTGGTTGGTCAGGTAGCGGCGATTGCGCAGGCCGGTGAGCGGGTCGGTCTGGCTGGCTTCCTCCAGGCGCAGGTTGGCGGCCTGCAGCGCGTCGGTACGTTGCCGCACCAGCTTTTCCAGGGCTTCGCGCTGGCGCCGGTAACCGGCATAGACCAGGCTGGCCAGCAAGGCGGCCAGCAGCAGCCGGAACAGGCCGGTCTCGTGGAAGTACGGCGGTATGACGAAGCCGATCTGGGCCGGCGAATCGGCCCAGACGCCGGCATTGTTGGCGCCGATCACTTCGAACACGTAGGCGCCCGGCGGCAGGTTGGTGTAGCCGGCCTGGCGCCGGGTCGGATCCTCCAGCTCGCGCCAGTCCTCGTCGTAGCCGACCAGCCGGTAGCGCATTTCGACACTGCGCGGCTCCTGCAGGCTGAGCACGGTGAACTCGAAGGCCAGGTCGCGCTGGCCCAGCGGCAGTTGCCAGTCCTCGCGCGGGTCGGCCAGGCGCCAGCGATCGCCCACCCGCACCCGCTCGACGACGGTGCGCGGCGGCACCGCGTTGGTGTGGATGTCGCGGGTGCTCATGGCCACGAGGCCGTCGCGTGTGGGCAGCCACAGCTCGTCGCCCAGGTGCAGGCCCTTGGCATTGCCGGCGCCGTTGCAGCAGAAGCCCTGTTGGCCGCCGCGGCGGTCGCCCCGTTCGTTGAGCAGCATCTGCCCGCGGACCTGCTCGCGCCGCCCAGCCGCCATGTCCGTCAGGTCGTCGAGCGGTACCCGATAGATGCCGCGGATGCCGGCCACCCACAGCCAGCCGTCCGGCGAGTGACTGATGAAAAAGGGCGAGTTCACCGGCAGGCCGCTGTCCTTGCCGAACCGGTGCCAGCGTGCGCCGTCGAACAGGTAGAGCTCCTCGGACAGCGTGCCGACCACGAGACGCCCATCCGGCAGTTCGTGGATGGCGGTGATGTCGAGGTTGGCTTGCAGGCCCTTGTCTTCGCCCAGCGGCAGCAGTTGCCCTTCATTCATTTCGTACAGGCCGGTCTGGGTTCCCAGCAGCAGGCGACCGGAACGGGTCTCGTGCATCAGGCGGACGAACGGCGAGCGCAGGCCGTGGCGGGAGTCGTAGTGCCGCATGCCGTCCGCCGACCACTGGAACAGCCCGCCGGAGGTCATGAACCACAGACGGTTGAGCCGGTCACGGACGATGCCGTTGACCTGCAGGCCGCCCAGCGGCGCCAGCTCCGGCGTACGTTCCAGACGATCGCCGCGCAGGCGGACGGCGCCGCGGCGGGTGCCGATCCACACCACCTCGTCCTCGATCAGCAGCGTGTAGGCATTCGGGTGGGGCAGGTCCTCGCCGGCGACCACCTCGCGGAAACGCCCGCCCTCCATCACGGCCAGGCCATCGTTGGTGCCGACCCAGAGCCTGCCGTCCGGGCCGCGCGCCACCGACCAGAGCATCGGGTGCTGCAGGCCGTCGCGGGTGCTGTAGCGGCGGGTCCAGCCGTTCCAGAGGCGGGTGATGCCCTCCCACTGGCCGCCCAGCCAGAGATTGCCCTCGCGGTCCTCGAAGATGGCCCGGACCGCCGAGGCAGCCGGATCCTGGTCGCCCACCAGCTCGCGCAGGCGACCGGCCTGCAGCCGGGCCAGACCGCTGGTCATGGCGACCCACAGATTGCCGTCGCCGTCCTCGAAGATGTCTTCGATCGGCGCCCGTGCCAGCGGTTCACCGCTTTCATGCCGCTTCCAGGCATTGCCCTCGCGATGGAACAGGCCGGCGCTGGTGCCCGCCCACACCCTTCCCTGCGCCTCCGCCAGTTGCGTCACCACCGCGTCGCCGGCGTTCTCGGGCAGCGGCAGCACGCCGACCCACTGCCCCTCGATGCGGTAGGCCTGTCCCAGACTGCCCACCCACAGGCCGTCGCCGCGCTGCAGCAGGCTGTAGGCCGGGCGCGGCAGGGGATGCAGCAGGCGCAGGCGACGCTTGCCGGCATCGCCCTCCACGACGTAGACGCCTTCCTGGCCGGCCACCGCCAGGCGGCCGTCCGCCAGCACGGCCAGGGCGCGGGTGTCCATGGGCGTACCGTCCCGCCCTTCGACGGCGACCGTTTCGAAACGGCCGTCCTCGTACACGCTCAGGCCGCGATAGGTGGCGATCCAGACGCGGTTGTCCGCGTCCACATGCAGCGCATGGATCCAGATGCCGGCCAGGCCGGGCGTGTTTTCCGGGTTGTAGGTGAGGAAGCGGACGCCGTCGAAACGAGCCAGCCCGGCCTGGGTGCCGACCCAGAGATAACCCAGCCGGTCCTGGGCGATGGTCAGGGCGCTGATCTGCGGCAGGCCCTCCTCGATGCTCCAGCGGTTGCGGACGTAGTGATGGAAGGCCTTGTCCGGATCCAGCGCGGGGGCGGGGCCGGCGGCGGCCAGCAGCGCCAGCGTCAGCACGGATGTCAGGACGGTGCGCAGGGCGGCCACATCGGGCTCCGTCGGCATTCGCCCCGACTATTACGCCCGGTTTCCGGGCATCGCAAGCTTTCGTGTGCGATTCCGTGACGCAGGCTGCTTCCGCGCTGCAGCATCGGTGCGGTCGCTCGCCGCGGATGGAGAGGATGTGGATCAGGACAGGAAGGCGCGCACGGCGGCGGGGTCGAAAGGCCAGTCGAGCTCGGCGCCGGTGTCCTCGCGGCGCAGGACCGGAATGCGGCTGCCGTAACGGGCTTGCAGGCCGAGGTCGCCGTCTATCCAGAGCGGATCGAAGTCGGGCACGCCGGCGGCGGCCAGCACTTCCCAGGCCCGGTCGCAGAGCTGGCAATCGTCGCGCTGGATCAGGGTCAGGCGCATGGTTTCGGAAACGTGAACGGACGCCATGCCGGCGGACCGGCCGGACGCGGCCGGCGGGCATAGAATAGCGGCGATCCGCATGGAAGCCGCAGCATGGCCGTCAGCCTGTTCGACCTGTTCAAGATCGGCATCGGGCCATCGTCCTCGCACACCGTGGGGCCGATGCGCGCCGCCGCCCGTTTCGTCTCGCGCTGGCTCGACGAGCCCGGCCACATGCCGAAGGTGGCGCGGGTGCGCGCCGAGGTCTTCGGGTCGCTGGCCCTCACCGGGCGCGGCCACGGCACCGACAAGGCGGTGATGATGGGCCTGGAGGGCCACTGGCCCGACCGCATCGACCCCGACCTCATTCCGGAGGCGATGGAACGCATCCGCGCGCAGAAGCGCATCCGCCTGCTCGGCCGTCACGAGATCGGCTTCGACGAGAAGCACGACCTGATCATGAACAAGCGGCAGAAGCTGCCCTTCCATACCAACGGCATGCGCTTCAGCGCCTACGACCAGGCCGGCGAGGTGATCGCCACCCGCGATTACTACTCGGTCGGCGGCGGTTTCGTGGTCAACCAGGACGAGGCCGCCGAGGATCGCATCGTCGCCGACACCACCGAGCTGCCGCATCCCTTCCACAGCGGCGACGAACTGCTGCGTCGCTGTCAGGAATCCGGGCTGAGCATCGCCGCCCTGATGTACGCCAACGAGCAGGCCTGGCGCAGCGAGCAGGAGATCCGCGAGGGCCTGCGCACGATCTGGAAGGCAATGCAGGACTGCGTGCAGCGCGGCATCCGCGAGAAGGGCACGCTGCCCGGCGGCCTGCACGTGCCGCGGCGCGCGCCGACCCTGTACGCCGAGCTGTCGGCCCGGCCCGAGGCGGCGATGCGCGACCCGCTGACGGTGCTCGACTGGGTGAACCTCTACGCCCTGGCGGTGAACGAGGAGAACGCCGCCGGCGGTCGCGTGGTCACCGCGCCCACCAACGGCGCGGCCGGCATCATCCCGGCGGTATTGCATTACTACGACCGCTTCTGCCCCGGCGCCGGCGAGCAGGGCGTGTTCGATTTCCTGCTGACGGCCGCCGCCATCGGCATCCTCTACAAGGAAAACGCCTCGATCTCCGGCGCCGAGGTCGGTTGCCAGGGCGAGGTCGGCGTGGCCTGCTCGATGGCCGCCGGCGGACTGGTGGCGGCCCTGGGAGGCACGCCTGGCCAGGTCGAAAACGCCGCCGAGATCGGCATGGAGCACAACCTCGGCCTGACCTGCGACCCGATCGGCGGCCTGGTGCAGATTCCCTGCATCGAGCGCAATGCCATGGGCGCGGTCAAGGCCATCAACGCCGCGCGCATGGCCCTGCGCGGCGACGGCAAGCACAAGGTCTCGCTGGACAAGGTCATCAAGACCATGCGCGATACCGGCCGCGACATGCAGGACAAGTACAAGGAAACCTCGCGCGGCGGCCTGGCCGTCAACGTCATCGAGTGCTGAATCGCGGCCGCCCGGCGGCGGCCGTCGGCGGGCCACCGGCGATCGCCGCCGCCGAAGCGCGGCGCTCCGGTCAGTCCCCGGCGCGGCGCAGCGGAACGCGGGTGCGGATGGCGACTTCGGCCGGGATCAGGTCGGTATCGGCCCAGTCGCCGGTGCCGACGCCGAAGGCCAGGCGGTCCACCCCGGCTTCGCCCTCGAGCACGGGCGACTCCCCCGGAATCCAGCGGAAGCACAGCGGCACGGGCCGCTCGACGCCGCGCAGGCCCAGGCGGCCCTCGGCGACGAAGCCGCCATCGGGCAGGGCCCGGCAGCGGTCGGCCCGGTAGTACGCCATCGGCTGCCTGCCCACGTCGAAGAACTCTCGCTCCATCAGCATGTCGTCGCGCTCGGGCAGGCCGGTGTCGGCGCTGGCCAGGGCGATCCGCACCTCGAAGCGGCAGGACTGCGGCGCATCCGGGTCGAAGGCGATACGGGCCTCGAACCGGCGGAAACGGCCCTCGAAGGCCTCGCCTTCGTAGCTCGAGGAGAAGTCCAGGCGGGCGTCGCCGGTGGCGACGTAATCGGCCGCCGGCGCCGGGCCCGGCGCCAGGCAGAGCGCAAGGAGTCCGGACCGGACCAGGCTCGCGGGCAGGCGCATGCTCAGTTCCTCCCGCCGTCGCCTTCCGCCGGCGGCTTCGCCAGCGGCAGCATGCGCGCCAGGGTGGCGTCTCGGCGCCGGTAATGGTGGTACAGGGCGGCAGCCGCATGTACGGTGACCAGCACCGCCAGGGCGATGAACAGCCATTCGTGCGCCTCATGCGCGAAGGCCTTGAGCTGCGGGTCGCGGCCGCTGAGGGCCGGGACGTCGAACCAGCCGAAAAACTTCAGCGGGAAGCCTGAGGCGGAGTTGTACAGCCAGCCGCTCAGCGGCATCAGCAGGAGCAGCGCGTAGAGCGCGCCATGCGTGGCCTGGGCCGCGGCGTGCATCCAACGCGGGGTGCCCGGCACCGGCCCGGGCGATCCGGCGGCCAGGCGCCACAGCAGGCGGACGGCGGTCAGCCCGAGTACGCTCAGGCCCAGGCTCTTGTGCAGGGCGTACACCTGCACCTTGAAGGCGGAGTTGGGCAGCTCGGACATCAGCAGGCCGATGATCGCCAGAGCCAGCACCAGGATCAGGCTCAGCCAGTGCAGGACGATGCTGGGGCCGCCCCAGCGCTCAGGAAGGTTTCTGATCGGCATCGCCGGGCTCCGTGTCGGTGTCGGTGTCGGGATGGTCGGGCATCCCGGCGTCCGCGCCGGGGCCGGCACCGGCCGGCCGGGCCGGCCCGGGCCCGGCCGGTTCGCCGGTCCCGCGCGCGCGGATCGCTTCGGCCTCTATCCAGAGTTCGACCTCGTGTCCGACCACGTTCGGCCAGGACACCATGCCGAAGTCCCGGCGATCCAGGCGGGCGCTGGCGGAAAAACCGGCGGTGCGGCGGAAGGTGATCGGGTGCCTTTCCAGGGCGTTGAGCCGAACGTCCAGCACCATCGGCCGGCGTTGCCCGCGCAATTCGAGTTCGCCGTGCACGAGGGCGCCGTCCGGGCCGGTCGGCTCGACGCGGGTCGAGCGAAAGCGCGCCACCGGATGCCGGCCGGCGTCGAGGAAGCCGCGGCCGAGCACGCGCCGGTTCCAGTCGGCATCGCCCAGGTCCAGGCTTGCCAGCGGCAACTCGACCTCCAGTCGGGCGCCTCGCCAGTCGTCCGGGTCGAAGGCCAGTTCGCCGGTCGCGCCGGAGAAGGTGCCGAGCGCGCGGGAGAAACCGGCATGATCCACCCGGAACAGCACCCGGGTATGCACGGGGTCCAGGGCGAAGGTCTCGGTTTCGCCGGCCGCGACAGGTCCGGTCGCCAGGCAGGCGGCCAGCGCCAGGCTGGCATGGAGGCGCGTATGCGTCATCGGAATTCCTACTGTCGCCGCGGGGCCCGGCGGCTAGTCTAGGCCGCTGTCGAGGAGAGGATACATGGGCGTTCCCGCGCTGGCCGGCGCGATCCTGGGCCTGTGGCTGCTGTCGGCGTCGGCACAGGCGATGCCGGCGTCGGCGTGGCCGCGCCTGCAGGAAATCGGTACCGGCCAGGGCCTGCCCTCGAACCGGGTAAGGGCGATCCTGCGCGACCACGAGGCTTACATGTGGGTCGCCACCGACGACGGGCTGGCGCGGCACGACGGTACCCGCCTGCAGATGTGGCGGCGGGGCCGTGACGCCCTTCCCGGCAACGAGCTGCGGGCGATGCGCCTGGAGGCGGATGGCCGGCTGTGGCTCGAGTTCGACGACGCCGGGCCGGGCTGGCTGTCTGCGGACCGGCGCCGGTTCACGCCGGCCGCGTCGGGGCAGGCGGAACCCCGCGGCCCGCGCGCCCAGCCGCGGGTTCGCGACCTGCTCGGAGCGCTGTGGATCGGCGGGCCAGGCGGGCTGCGCGGACGGGACCCCGGTGCCGATTGGCGCGACTGGTCGGCGCATCCGCAGTTGTCGGGGGCCGTCACCGCCCTGGCCCTGGATGGCGAGGGCGGTGTCTGGATCGGCAGTGCCGATCATGGCGCGTTCCGGCTGCCCCCGGCCTGGCGCGGCGTCGGTGGCCTGCCCCTGCCCGCGGCGGAGGCTTGCGATGCCAGGCCGACGGGCGTGGCGACGGCATCGGCGGATGCGCTTTGGGTCGCGGCCGGTCCATGCCTGTGGCACTTGCGCCTGGGCGCAGGCCGGGCGCACTGGCAAAGGCAAGCCCTGCCTCCGGAGCGGACCGGCGAGCCGATCCGCCTGCTGGAGGCCGACGCCGAGGGGCGGCCGTGGCTGCTGCGAGGAAACCGCCTGTGGCATGTGCCGGCGACGGGCCCGGCCCGTGCCTGGAAGGTGCCGGACTCGACCACGATCCTGCCCGGAGCCGAGGCGATCTGGCTGCTCGCGGCCGACGGCCGGGTCTGGCGGCTGCATGCCGATACCGATGCCGGCCCCAGTCCCTTGTCCCCGCCAATGCCGGTGGAGCGACTGTTCGCCGGCCCGGACGGCCAGCCCTGGGCACTGACGGACGCAGCCCTGTGGCGCTGGCGGGCCGATGCGGGCCGGTGGCGGCGCGTGCCCGGCGACGCCGGGCCGGAAGCGCTGGCCTTGGCCGCCGGCCCGGACCGCCTGCTGGCGTTCGACGGCGCCCGCCTGTGGCAGGCGGGCTGGACAGGGGACGGCCTGGCACCCTGGCGCCCCTTGCCGGCCGGGCCGGACATGCCGGATCTCGGGCGGGCCGGCCTGGCCCTGGACGAACAGGGCAGGCCCTGGCTGACCGGCATGCGTGGCCTGTGGTTCCCCGCCGACGACGCCGGCGATCTCCGGCCACTGGCCGCCGCCGACGGCCTGCCGATGCCCCTGCATCCGCTCGCCCCGCGCTGGCTCCACGGTGCCGGACTGGCCGTCCTGCCCGGCGCCGAGGGCCTGGTGCTGATTTCGCCGCGACGACTGGCTTCGGCGCCGCGGGTTCCGGCGCCGCTGCGCCTGGAGCTTTCCTACCGTCACGGCGAGCGCCTGGTCTCCACGCCGGCCGGTCTTGGCCTGCTGTCGCTGGGACCGGAGGACACGCTGCTGGGTCTGCGCCTGCATCGCCTTTCCTACGGCGACCCGTCCGGACATCGTTACCGGGTGCAACTGGAGGGGCTGGATGCCGGGCCGGTGCTGCTGGGCCCGCAGGGCGAGCGGGTGTTTCCGCCGCTGCCGCCGGGGCGCTACCGGCTGACATCCGCCGCCGCCCCGGCCGGCTCGACGAGGTGGCGGGACGGACCGACGGTGACCGTGCTGGTGGAGCCGGCCTGGTGGCACAGTCGGGAAGCGCTGGTGCTGGCGGTGCTGGGCGGCGTCGGCCTGCTTGGGTTCGGCGGCTCGGTGTGGCGCCGCCGTCAACGCCGGCGCGAGATCTGGCGCGCCGCGCACCGGCGCCGGCGGGAAGCCGAGCGCCATTCCGAAGCCAAGAGCCGTTTCCTGGCCATGCTCGGGCACGAGATCCGCACGCCGCTGACCGGCGTCCTGGGCATGGCCGAACTGTTGCAGGCCGAGCCCCTGAGCCCCCGCCAGCGTGAGCGGCTGGAAGCCCTGCAGGCCGCCGGAAGGCACCTGCTGCGCCTGGTGAACGACTCGCTGGACCTGGCCCGTATCGAGGCCGGCCGCTTGAGTCTCGAGCGGGCGCCGTTCGACCTGCATGCGCTGGCCGAGGACGTTGCCGGCCTGCTGGCGCCGCTGGCGCGGGCCAAGGGGCTCGCCTTCCGCCTGCAGGTGCCGGCCGGCACGCCGGTCTGGTGGCTGGGCGACGCCATGCGGGTCCGGCAGATCCTGCTGAACCTGGGGCACAACGCGGTGAAGTTCTGCGACCACGGCGGCGTGAGCCTGCAGCTGTCGGCCGCGCCCGGCGGCGGCCTGCGCGCCGAGATGCGCGACACAGGCCCTGGCCTGGCGCCGGCACAACGGGCGAGGCTGTTCCGCCGTTTCGAGCAGGGTGGCGGTTCCCGGGCACCCTCGGGCGGCAGCGGCCTGGGCCTGGCGATCAGCCAGGAGCTGGCGATCGCCATGGGCGGGCGCATCCTGGTCTACAGCGAGCCCGGCCATGGGGCCTGCTTCGAGGTGCTGCTGCCCCTGCCCGAGGCCGAGGCGCCGGCCCAGGCGCAGGGACCGGAGTCGCCCGGCACGGCCCGCCGGGTGCTGCTGGTGGAGGATGACGAGGTGGTGGCGACAGTGGTCTGCGAGCTGCTGCGCACGGCCGGCCATGAGGTCATCCATGTACCGCACGGCCTGGCGGCACTGGCCGAGCTGGAAGGCGGCGGCTTCAGTCTGGTGCTGCTGGACCTGGACCTGCCCGGCATGGACGGCCTGGCGCTGTCGCGGCTGCTGCGCGCGCGTGGCGACGACACCCCGCGGGTGGCGCTGACCGCCCGAACCGAGGCCGGGCAGGCCGCCGGCGACGCCGGCATGGCCGGTTTCCTGCGCAAGCCCGTCACCGGCGACGATCTTCGCGACGCCGTCCGCCGCTGGGCCCGCGGCAGCGACGGCACGGGAAACGCGGGGTGACTCCGCGTCGGCAATTCCTCCTCCGTGTCCTCCGTTCCGCCCGCGTTTCAGCGCGCGGAGTGCGCGTGCACGGTGTCGACGAGAATGCGGACGCGATCGGGGTCCATGTCCGGGCTCATGCCGTGCCCGAGGTTGAAGACGTGGCCGTCGCGCGAGCCGCCATTGGCGGCGGCGTAGTCGTCCAGGGCGCGGACGACCTCGGCGCGGATCGCCTCCGGTGAGGCGTACAGCGTGGCCGGGTCGAGGTTGCCCTGCAGTGCGACCTTGCCGCCGGTGCGGCGCCGGGCCTCGCCCAGCGACACCGTCCAGTCCATGCCGATCGCCTCGGCGCCGCTGCCGGCCAGGGCCTCGAGATAAGGCGCGTTGCCCTTGCCGAACAGGATCAGCGGCGCGGCCTGCGCCCCGTCGCCGCGCGGCAGTTCGGCGGCGATCCGCGTGAGGTAGGGCAGGGAGAACTCGCGGTACAGGTGCGGCGCCAGCACGCCGCCCCAGGTGTCGAACACCTGCAGGGCCTGGGCACCGGCCCGGCGCTGCGCGTCCAGGTAGGCGATCACCGCGTCGGTGACCACGGCCAGCAATCGGTGCATGGCTTTCGGGTTTTCCAGGGCCAGGGCCTTGACCCGGCCGTGGTTGTCGCTGCCGCCGCCCTCGACCATGTAGCAGGCCAGGGTCCAGGGGCTGCCCGAGAAACCGATCAGCGGCACGGCGCCGTCCAGCTCGCGACGGATCAGGCGCACCGCGTCGGTGACGTAGCCGAGCTTCTCCTGCATGTCCGGTACGGCCAGCCGGGCGATATCGGCCTCGCTGCGCACCGGTCGCTCGAACTTCGGGCCTTCGCCCTCGACGAAGTACAGGCCCAGGCCCATGGCGTCGGGCACGGTCAGGATGTCGGAAAACAGGATGGCCGCGTCCAGCTCGAAGCGGCGCAACGGCTGCAGCGTGACCTCGCAGGC
This sequence comes from Arenimonas fontis, assembly GCF_008386465.1. GTDB lineage: Bacteria > Pseudomonadota > Gammaproteobacteria > Xanthomonadales > Xanthomonadaceae > Arenimonas > Arenimonas fontis. The sequence continues at coordinate 25,192 of NZ_VUOD01000003.1, read as the reverse complement.
CAGCTCCGGATTCTTGGCCATGGCCAGGAAGCTGCCGGCCCGGCGGCGTGTCTCCCGGTACTCGGGCAGGTAGCGGCCGGCCTGGCGCATCAGCCACACCGGGCTGCGGTCCACGGGCTGGCGGCGCAGGGCGCGCAGGAAGCGGTCGTTGCGAAGGTCCACGGTCGTCCTCGGGTCAGCGGGGCGCGTCGGCGCCCTGGGCGAACATCACCTGGTAGCCGCGACGCAGCTGCACGTCGCGGGCCTTTTCGAAGGCGGCCAGGGCGGCGGCGCGTTCCAGGTACTGCTCGCGGCGCAGTTGCGCCTTGCCGCCCAGTTGGCCGCTTTCACGCAGCAGGGTCCAGCCGCCGAGCAGATCCTGCTGCAGGATCAGCTGGACGTAGCGGGGGGCTTCGGTGCCCTGGGGCTTCTGCTGCAGGAACAGGCGCATGAGCCCCGCATTCTACAACGCGGGCTGGGCGCGACGGGCGGATTCTTGGGGAGGTGGAGTGCCGGGCCTCGGGTGGGGCTCCTGGCGGCGGGTTGGCCCGGCGGCGCACCGGCCGTCGCTGGGGCCGCCGGGGCGCGTCTGCTGCGCAACCGCGAGCAGCGCTCAGGAAACGAGGACCGCAAGCACAGCGTCAGGGGCCACGTCGGCGAAGACTTCGGCACGGCCGACGCCACGCCAGAGCACCAGCCGCAGCCGCCCGGAGATCGCCTTCTTGTCCAGCCGCATGTGCGAGAGCAGCGTCTCCGGCAAGAGACCGGCGGGCACGGCAACCGGCAAGCCGAAGGACGACAGCAGCGCCTGCAGCCGCGTGGCATCGGCCCCGGGCGCCAGGCCCAGGCGCGTGGACAGCCTCGCCGCCAGCACCATCCCGACCGCCACTGCCTCCCCGTGCAACAGTCCACCGTAAGCCTGGGCGGTTTCGATCGCGTGCCCGAAGGTGTGGCCGAAGTTGAGCAGCATCCGCTCGCCCTGCTCGGTCTCGTCGCGGGCGACGATGCCTGCCTTGTGCCCGCAACTGCGTGCCACCGCTTCGGCCAGCGCCGCAGGTTCGCGGGCCAGCAGTGCCGGCGCCTGCGTCTCCAGCCAGGCGAAGAAACCGGCATCGGCGATCGCTCCGTACTTCACCACCTCGGCCAGGCCGGCACGCAGCTGGCGCGGGGGCAGCGTGTCCAGCGTGGCCAGATCGGCCAGCACCGCCGCCGGCTGGTGGAAGGCGCCGACCAGGTTCTTGCCCTCGGGCAGGTCCACCGCGGTCTTGCCGCCGACCGCGCTGTCCACCATGGCCAGCAGGGTGGTGGGCAATTGCACGAAGCGCACGCCGCGCATCCAGCAGGCTGCCGCGAACCCGGCCAGGTCGCCGACCACGCCTCCGCCCAGCGCGATCACCGTTGCATCGCGGCTGGCGCCCAGGCTGGCCAGCGCGGACATCAGCTCCGCAAAGCGGCCCAGGTTCTTTTCCCGCTCGCCGGCGGGCAGCACGCAGGCGCGCAGGGCCTTGCCGGCCAGCGCCGCCTCCAGCTTCAACAGGTAGTGCGGGGCGACGTTTTCGTCGCTGAGCACGAGCACGTGCCGGCCGGGCACGAGCGCGCACAGACCTTCGGCGTCGTCGAGCAGGCCGCGGCCGATAAGGATGTCGTAACCGCGTTCGCCCAGGGCGACATGGACCCTGCGTGCCGGCGTCACGCCGCCTCCCCGCGTTGCCAGTGCCGGGCCAGCAGGGTCGCGAGCCGGTCGGCGGCGGCGGCCACCGCCAAGCCGTCGGAGGCGAAGACCAGGTCGGCGACCTCGGCATAGAGCGGGTCGCGCTGCGCTGCCAGGGCCTGGAGACGGGCGCGCCGGTCGGGTGCGTTCAGCAACGGTCGCTGCCGATCCCGGGCCAGGCGCTCGAGCTGCTGGTCCACGCCGGTCGCCAGATGCACGACGAAACCGCGGGCGCTCAGCAGGGCACGGTTCTCCGCCGCCAGCACGGCACCGCCGCCGGTGGCGACCAGCAAGCCGCGCTCGCGCATCAGTTCGGCGATCAGCGCGCTTTCGCGCCGGCGGAAGCCGGCTTCGCCCTCGCAATCGAAGATCACCGGCACCGCCGCGCCGGTGAGCTGCTCCAGGCGCTGGTCGCAGTCCACGAACCGCAGGCCCAGGCGTTCGGCCAGGCGCTTGCCGACCGAGGTCTTGCCGGCGCCCATGGGGCCGACCAGGACGAGATTGGGGGCGGGATTCATGACGGCGATGCTAGCACCGGCCCGCCGGCGCCCGCTGCCCGGCGTATAGTGCTGCGGGCCGCTGTCCGGCGGCGTCACCGGAGCAGGGACATGGCCAACTCCACCGTCACCAAGGTGATCGAAGTGTCGGCGTCCTCGAAGAAGAGCATCGAAGATGCCGCGCAGTCCGGATTGAAGAAGGTCGCCAAGACCGTCAAGGGCATCAAGGGCGCCTGGGTGAACGAGATCAAGATCGTCACCGACGACGACGGCTCGATCGCCGAATGGCGGGTCAACATGCGGGTGAGCTTCGTCGTCAGCTGAGCGGCCGGCGCTCGGCGTCCAGCGCGATGGTCCGGTCGGCCAGGGCCGGCAGCGTGCGCATGGCCTGCCGGCTGACCCGCTCGAAGAACAGCACGAAGCGTTCGACCTCGGGCCGGGTCATGGCACGGCGGCCGGGATGGGCGGCCTGCAGGGTCCGTTCCTGCTGCCAGCGCCAGCGCGGCACCACCTCGAAGCCGGGGCCGCGCAGCCAGGTCAGCCAGTCCAGCCTGGCCCACAGCCTTGCGTACCTGCCGAGGGCATCGTTGCAGTAGCGGCGCCAGCTGCCGTCCGGGTCCTCCAGGCGCTCCAGCGCGTTCAGCGGCTCGGCGAGCGCGGCATCGTCCTCGGGCGGCACCTTGTGGAACCAGCCCTCGAACACCACCAGCGCTGGCGACGGTGGCGACAATGGCCAGCGTGAGGGCGGCAGCCGGCGGTCGGCGATCTTGTCGAAGCGTGGCAAGCGCACACGGGCGCCGGCGCGCAGGCCGTCCAGCACCTCGCAGGCCAGGTCCAGGTCGTGGCTGCCCGGCGGCCCCCGGGTGGCCAGCAGGGGATGCACGCAGCGGCCCAGGGCCAGGCGTTCCCGCCGGCCCAGGTAGAAATCGTCCACCGACAGCGCCACCACGTTCAGGCCGCGCGCCCGCCCGGTCCGGACCATGTCGGCGGCCAGCGTGGACTTGCCGGTGCCCTGCAGGCCGGTCAGCCCGTAGACCGGTACCGGCCCGGACAGTGCCAGGGCCTCGTCCAGGCGTTCGGCCACGAACTCCGGGCGGTGACCGACGGAAGGATGCGGGGAGGGCGTCATCGGCGCGACAATAGCGGCATTCCCCAAGGACGAGTAGCCATGGATGCGTTGTACCGGGAAGCCTTGAACACGTTCGGCGGCTTGCTGGAAGAGGCCAGAGCCTCGGCCGAGCCTGAACCCACCGCCATGGTCCTGGCGACCGCCGACGGCAAGGGTCGCCCCTCGGCACGGGCGGTGCTGCTGAAGGCCTGGGACGAGCGCGGCTTCGTCTTCTACACCAACTTCGACAGCCGCAAGGGGCGGCAGCTGGCCGCCAATCCGCAGGCGGCCCTGCTGTTCCTGTGGAAGCAAGTGCGGCAGCAGGTGCAGGTCCGCATCGAGGGTACGGTCGAGCCGGTCACGGCCGCCGAGGCCGACGCCTACTTCGCCACCCGCCCGCGCGAGAGCCAGCTCGGCGCCTGGGCCTCGTTGCAGTCGCAGCCGCTGGACTCGCGCGCCACTTTCGAGGCCCGCTACGCCGACTACGAGCGCGAGTTCGCCGGCGGCGAGGTGCCGCGGCCGCCGCACTGGTCCGGTTTCCGGGTGGTGCCGGAGATGATCGAGTTCTGGTACGGCGCGCCCTTCCGCCTGCACGAAAGGCAGGTATACGCCCGCCGGGAAGGCCGGTGGGCCAAACGGATGCTGTACCCGTGAGCACCGGCCCGCGCCGCATCGTCTGCCTGACCGAGGAGCCGACCGAAGTCCTGTACGCCCTGGGCGAACAGGAGCGCATCGTCGGCATCAGCGGGTTCACGGTGCGGCCGGCACAGGCACGCCGGGAAAAGCCCAAGGTCAGTGCCTTCACCTCGGCGAAGATCGAGCGCATCCTCGCGCTGCGGCCCGACTTCGTGGTCGGCTTCTCCGACATCCAGGCCGACATTGCCGCCGAGCTGGTCCGGCGTGGCGTCGAGGTCTGGATCAGCAACCACCGCAGCGTCGCCGGCATCCTCGACTACATTCGCCGGCTCGGCGCGCTGGTCGGAGCCGGTGCGCGAGCCGCGGCCTGGGCGGGCGAGCTCGAGCGCGGCCTCGAGGACATCGCCGCGCGGGCGGCAACCCTGCCGCGTCGCCCGCGCGTTTACTTCGAGGAATGGGACGAGCCGCGCATCAGCGGCATCCGCTGGGTGGCCGAGCTGGTGCGCGTCGCCGGCGGCGACGACATATTTCCGGAGCTTGCCGCCGAGCCGCTGGCGAAAGACCGGATACTGGCCGACGACGACCCGATCATCGCCCGGGCGCCGGAGATCGTGTTCGGCTCGTGGTGCGGCAAGAAGTTCCGGCCCGACCGGGTGGCCGCCCGTCCCGGCTGGGAGGCGGTGCCGGCCGTGCGCACCGGCCATCTGTACGAGATCAAGTCGTCCCTCATCCTGCAGCCCGGCCCCGCCGCGCTCACCGACGGGGTTCGCGAGCTTGCCGCCCGCATCCGGGAGTGGGCCCGCGGCGCCGGCATGCGCCAATGAATCCCGCCAAGTGCCCGCCGCCGGCGCGGCCCGGGCCTGCCGGCGCCGAGCTGGACCTCGGGCCGTCCGGCGGTTTCCGGATTCACTCGGGGAAGAAGTCCTGGCGGAACTCCACCCGGATCGGTTCGCCGCCTTCCGGCCTCGCCACCACTTCGAACCTCAGGGTGTCGCGGCCGACCACGCGGGCCTCGGCCAGGTAGTAGATCGCCTCGCCCTCGCGCACCTCGCGCACACGCAGGTCCATGCGCTGGCCGTTGAGATTGGTGGCGGCGACGGTGACCTGCGCCGGCACGGCCAGGTCGGCGCCCGGCACGCCCTGACGAAGGGCAATGTTCACCAGGATGCGATTGGCCGAACGGGTGATGCCGTACCGGCGCGCCACGTCGGGTGTCAGGCTGGTGCTGGGTACGGCGTTGTAGTGCAGGGTGATTTCGCCGGACTGCACCAGGTTCTGGGCCACGGCAGGCGCCAGGCCCAGGGCCAGCAGCAGGCCGGTCAACAGGGAGAAGGGCGAACGACGCATGGCCGGGACTCCTCTCTGGTTCGGGACGCCATCATCGCGCCGCGCCGCGCCCATGTCATCCGTCGGCGGAGAGCTCGCGCCCGCGCCGGACGGCGGCGGCGACGGCGGCGTCGACCAGGGAGCGCAGGCCGCCGGCCTCGAAGGTCTCGACGGCCGCCTGGGTGGTACCGCCGGGCGAGGTCACCCGCCTGCGCAGCGTGGCAGCGTCCTCGCCGGATTCCGACAGCATCCGCGCTGCGCCCAGCAAGGTCTGCAGCACCAGCAGGCGCGCGGTGTCCGGCGCCAGCCCCTGGGCCTGCGCCGCTGCGTGCATGGCCTCGGCCAGCAGGAAGACATAGGCCGGCCCACTGCCCGACACCGCCGTGACCGCGTCCATCAGCGCTTCTTCGGGGATCCAGCAGACCAGGCCGCAACTTTGCATCAGGGCTTCGGCCAGCGCGCGGCCGGCATGGTCCACGCGTCCGTTTGCGTACAGGCCGGTGGCGCCGGCACCGAGCAGGGCCGGCGTGTTGGGCATGGCCCGCACCACCGCCTGATCGCCGCCCAGCCAGCGATCGAGCTGCCCGCTGGTGATGCCGGCGGCGATGGACAGCACCAGCGGCCGGCGCGCCTGCGCCAGCGGCGCCAGTGATTCGCAGACCGCGCGCATCACCTGCGGCTTGACCGCCAGCACCCAGGTCCCGGCCAGGGCAGCGGCTTCGGAAGCGGTTTCATGGGTCCCGACGCCGAAGTCGGCGGCGAGGGCCTCGCGCAGGGCGGGAACGGGCTCGGCCACCTGGATGGAAGCGCCGGCGCGCCCCCGCGCGACCAGTCCGCCGATCAGGGCGCGGGCCATGTTGCCGCCGCCGACGAAAGCGATCGATCCGTTGTCCATGTCCGGGTCTCCGTGGTCAGCGGCCGCGCGGGCCGAACAGGGCGGTGCCGATCCGCACCAGGGTCGCGCCCTCGGCGATGGCCAGGGCGTAATCGTCGCTCATGCCCATGGACAGCGTGTCCACATCGGGATGGCGGGCGGCCAGGGAATCCTGCAGCCGGCGCAGCGCGCGGAAAGCGGCCCGGCGCCGCTCCGGGTCCGGGTGCGGCTCGGGGATGGCCATCAGGCCGCGCAGCCGCAGGCGCGCGGCGGCCGCCACCGCCCCGGCCAGGGCCGGCACGTCTTCCGGACGGCAGCCGGACTTGCCGGCCTCGCCCTCCACGTTGACCTGGATGAGCACGTTCAGGGGCGGCCGTTCCGGTGGCCGGGCCCGATCCAGCGCCGCCACCAGCTTGAGCCGGTCCACGGATTGCACCCAGTCGAAGTGTCGGGAGGCCAGCGCCGCCTTGTTGGATTGCAGATGGCCGATGAGGTGCCATTCCAGGTCCAGGTCGGCCAGGGCGCGGATCTTGGCCAGGCCCTCCTGGACGTAGTTCTCGCCGAAGGCCCGCTGCCCGGCCCGGGCCAGGGCCCGCACCGCCTCCGGCGGCCGGGTCTTGGACACCGCCAGCAGCCGGACGCCCCCTGGCCGGCCGGCCAGCAATGCCGCGTTTTCAATGCTTTGCAAGACGCCGTTAAGGGTCCGGGCCAGCGATTCCATCGAGGGTTCTGACTTCCGTGGATGGCGCTATACTGCCCCGGGGACGCGCGCAGGGCCATCCGTCAATCCAACGTTGCAGTACCGCCAGGGGGACATCGCATGGACATCGCCGAACTGTTGGCCTTCTCGGTCAAGAACAAGGCCTCCGACCTGCACCTCTCGGCCGGCCTGCCGCCGATGATCCGGGTGGACGGCGACGTCCGCCGCATCAACATCCCGGCGCTGGACCACAAGCAGGTGCACGCGCTGGTCTACGACATCATGTCGGACAAGCAGCGGCGCGACTACGAGGAATTCCTCGAGGTCGACTTCTCCTTCGAGATCCCCGGCCTGGCCCGCTTCCGCGTCAACGCCTTCAACCAGAACCGCGGCGCCGGCGCCGTGTTCCGTACCATTCCCAGCCAGATCCTCTCGCTGGAGGAGCTGGCCGCGCCCAAGGTCTTCGCCGAACTGATCCAGCAGCCGCAGGGCCTGATCCTGGTGACCGGCCCGACCGGTTCGGGCAAGTCGACCACGCTGGCGGCGATGATCGACCACATCAACAAGAACGAGTTCGGCCACATCCTCACCGTCGAGGATCCGATCGAATTCGTGCACACCTCGCAGAAGTGCCTGGTCAACCAGCGCGAGGTGCACCGCGACACCCACGGCTTCAACGAGGCGCTGCGTTCGGCCCTGCGTGAGGACCCGGACTACATCCTGGTCGGCGAGATGCGCGACCTGGAAACCATCCGCCTGGCCCTGACCGCCGCCGAGACCGGCCACCTGGTGTTCGCCACCCTGCACACCTCCTCGGCGGCCAAGACCATCGACCGCATCATCGACGTGTTCCCGGCCGGCGAGAAGCCGATGGTTCGCTCGATGCTGTCGGAGTCGCTGCGTGCGGTCATCTCCCAGTCGCTGCTGAAGAAGGTCGGCGGCGGCCGTATCGCGGCGCACGAGATCATGGTGGCGACGCCGGCCATCCGTAACCTGATCCGCGAGGACAAGGTCGCGCAGATGTACTCGGCCATCCAGACCGGCCAGGCGCACGGCATGCAGACGCTCGACCAGTGCCTGCAGGATCTGGTCAAGCGCGGCCTGGTCACCAAGATGCAGGCCCGCGAGTACGCGAAGGAAAAGAAACTGTTCGAGTGACGCGCCAAGGCCGGTAGGGGGCTGGCAGGACGCCACCGGGTCAATGCGGCCGGGCAGCCGGACGCTGTACAGGAGCAAGCATGAGCAGCATCGACTTCACCTCCTTCCTCAAGCTGATGGCGCACAAGAAGGCGTCGGACCTGTTCATCACGGCTGGCGTCCCGCCCTCGATGAAGGTGAACGGCAAGCTGACGCCGATCACCCAGAACCCGCTGACGCCACAGCAGTCGCGCGATCTCGTGCTGAACGTGATGAACCCCTCGCAACGCGAAGAGTTCGAGAAGACCCACGAGTGCAACTTCGCCATCGGCGTGTCCGGCGTCGGCCGCTTCCGCGTCAGCTGCTTCTACCAGCGCAACCAGGTCGGCATGGTGCTACGCCGTATCGAAACCCGCATCCCGACCGTCGAAGAACTGAACCTGCCGCCGATCATCAAGACCCTGGCGATGACCAAGCGCGGCATCATCATCTTCGTCGGCGCCACCGGCACCGGCAAATCCACCTCGCTGGCGGCGATGATCGGCTACCGCAACCAGAACAGCTCCGGCCACATCATCACCATCGAAGACCCGATCGAATTCGTGCACAAGCACGAGGGCTGCATCATCACCCAGCGCGAGGTCGGCATCGACACCGACAGCTGGGAGGCGGCGCTGAAGAACACCCTGCGCCAGGCGCCCGACGTGATCATGATCGGCGAGGTGCGTACCCGCGAGGGCATGGACCACGCCATCGCCTTCGCCGAAACCGGCCACCTGGTGCTGTGCACCCTGCATGCCAACAACGCCAACCAGGCGCTCGACCGCATCATCAACTTCTTCCCGGAAGATCGTCGTCCGCAGTTGCTGATGGACCTGTCCATGAACCTCAAGGGCGTGGTCGCGCAGCAGCTGATCCCGACCCCGGACGGCAAGGCCCGGCGGGTGGCGATGGAAATCCTGCTTGGCACGCCGCTGGTGCAGGACTACATCCGCGACGGCGAGATCCACAAGCTCAAGGACGTGATGAAGGAATCCACGAACCTGGGCATGAAGACTTTCGACCAGGCGCTGTTCGAGCTGTACCAGGCTGGCGAGATCAGCTACGAGGACGCCTTGCGTTTCGCCGACTCGGCCAACGAAGTGCGCCTGAAGATCAAGCTGGCCCAGGGCGGCGACGCCCGCACCCTCAGCCAGGGCCTGGATGGTGTGGAGCTGTCGGAAGTCAAGTGAGGACCCAGAACGGATGTGGGCGAGGCGCGGGCAGGCCCCGCGCCTTCGTTTTTTCCGCCGCTTCGGTCCCGGCGCTACAATCCCGCCATGCCCGAAAGCGTTTCCCTGGCCAATACCCTGCTGGTCGCCATGCCGGCGCTCGACGACCCGAATTTCGAGCGCACGGTGACCCTGCTCTGCCAACACGACCAGGAGGGTGCGATGGGCATCGTGCTCAACCGGCCGGCCGACTTTCGCCTGGGCGAGCTGCTGGACCAGCTGGGCATCAAGGGGGCCGGCGAATCCCTGGCCGCGGTGCCGGTGCTGGCCGGCGGGCCCGTGCAGCCAGAGCGCGGTTTCGTGCTGCATGACGACCCCCGCCCCTGGGCCTCGACCCTGCGTTTCGGCGATGGCCTGGCGGTGACCACCTCGCGCGACATCCTCGAGGCCATGGTCCGCGGCCAAGGGCCGGTCCGTGCCCTGGTCGCGCTGGGGTATGCGGGCTGGGGGGCCGGCCAGCTGGAACAGGAGCTGGCGCAGAACAGCTGGCTGACCGTCCCCGCCGATCACGCGCTGCTGTTCGCGACTCCGCTGGAACAGCGCTGGCAGGCGGCGGCCCGGGCAGTGGGGGTGGACATGGCACGGATGGCCGACTACGCCGGCCACGCATGAGCCCGCCCGTCACCGTGCTCGGTTTCGACGTCGGTGCCCGCCGGATCGGCGTGGCGGTCGGCAATACCGTCTCCGGCAGCGCCCGGGAACTGGGTGTGCTGGACGTGTATGCAGCCGGCCCGGACTGGCCGCGGCTGGAGCGCTGGCTGGGCGAGTGGCGCCCGGATGCCCTGGTGGTCGGCGACCCGGTCACCCTGGACGGCGGCGATCAGCCGGCCCGCCAGCGCGCGCGCGGCTTCGCCCGCGAGCTGGCCCGCCGATACGGCCTGCCGGTGCAACAGGTGGACGAACGGCGCAGTTCGGTGGAGGCGGCCCGGCGTTTCGCCGCCGGCCGGGCCGCCGGCGCCCGCCGCCGCCGCGATGTGGACAAACTCGATGCCCTGGCCGCGGTGATCATCCTCGAGCGCTGGCTGGGGGAACCCCAAGCCCGACACTCCCTTGCCGAAGACCCAGACGATGGCCCCTGACTTCCAGTTCGATGCCGACGGCCGCCTGCGCCACCTGCTGAGCCTCGACGGCCTGCCGGCCGCGGTCATCGAGGACCTGCTGGACCGGGCCGAGGCCATGCTGCCGTACGCCCATGGCGGTACGGGACTGCGCGGGCGGCACGCCGGCCGGACCGTCTGCACCCTGTTCTTCGAAACCTCCACCCGGACCCGGGCCAGCTTCAGCCTGGCCGCCCTCCGGCTCGGTGCCGATCTGCTGAACTTCGACCTCGCCACCTCCTCCACGAAAAAGGGCGAGAGCGCCCTCGACACGGTGAAGACGCTCGAGGCCATGGGCGTGGACCTGTTCGTGGTGCGTCACGCCAGCGAGGGCGCCGTGGCCGAGCTGGCGGCCGGGGTGCGGCCGGACACCCGTCTTGTCAATGCCGGCGACGGCCGCGCCGCCCACCCGACCCAGGCCCTGCTGGACATGCTGAGCCTGCGCCAGGCCAAGGGTCGCGACTTCTCCGCCCTGAAGGTGCTGATCTGTGGCGATGTCCGGCATTCGCGGGTGGCCCGCTCGAACCTGCATGCGTTGCGGGCGCTGGGCTGCGGCGAGATCCGGGTCTGCGGTCCGGCCACGCTGCTGCCCGGTCCCGAGGTGTTGCGCGGTTGCCGCGTCTTCCACGACCTGGACGAGGCCGTGGCCGGCGTGGACGTGGCCATGATGCTGCGGCTGCAGCGCGAGCGCATGGAGGAGGGCCTGGTGCCCTCGCTCGAGGACTACTACCGCGACTACGGTCTCAGCCCGGAGCGGCTGGCCAGGGCCCGGCCGGACGCGGTGGTGATGCATCCGGGGCCGATGAACCGCGGCGTCGAGATCGCCGGCGAGGTGGCCGACGGCCCGCAGTCGCTGATCCTGCGCCAGGTGGCCAACGGCCTGCCGGTGCGGATGGCGGTGCTGGACGCGCTGCTGGGCGGCTGAAGCCGCCGGGGTCCGGAGCCGGTCCTGCCCTCGGCCTGGACGTCCGGGACGGCCACGCCGGCCCGCCCGCTCATTCGCTGGTGACGTTGCCGCTGCTGAACTGCCAGGTGCGGGTGATGTGCAGCACGTCCACATTCTCGGCCGTTTCCGGCAGCGGTGGGAAAGGCTCGGCCAGGCGGACGATCTCCTGGGCGGCCCGGTCCAGCACGCCGAGACCGGAGCTGCGGTTGATCAGGATGGATTCGACACTGCCGTCGCGGCGCACCGCCACGGTCATCACCAGTCGGCCGGACAGGGCGCGCCGACGTGCCTCTTCCGGATAGTTCAGGTTCCCCACCCGTTCGACCCTGCCGACCCAGGCGCGCAGGTAGGCGGCGTACTCGTACTCGCGGGTGCTGGCCGAAACGAACTTGCGCCGGGGCCGCTTGGCCAGCAGGGCCTGGCGACGTTCGATCTCCGCAGCCAGCCGTGCCATCTCCAGGCTCTGTTCCACCAGTTCGCGGCCTGAGGGCAAGGGCAGCGGCTCGGTCTCGCGCTGGTCTTCGGGCATGGCCAGGGTCTGCGGACTGGGGCCGACGGTGGACAGCAGCCGCGGCACCGGCACCGGCTCGGGCGGCGGGGCCTGGGCGACCATGGGGTGCGGGCTCAGGCCGGCATCGGGCTTGGGGACCGGGGCCAACTGTTCCTCGCGTGGCCGCTCCGGCCATTCGCTCTCGCCGCCGCCCTGGTTCCGGGCCTGGGCCAGGAAATCGGGGTCGTCGGGCGCCTTCTCGCTCCGGGTCTCGGTCAGGATCACGTCCAGGGTGGGCAGGATGGGCGCTGCCGCCTCGCGGGCGAAGCCGACGCCCAGGATCAGCACCCCGAACAGCGCCGCCGACAGGGTGAGGGTGGCGCCCAGGCGTTCGCCCGGGCCGATCACCGGGGCCGGCGTGGCCATGGGCTCAGGCTCCGCTCCCGCCGGCCCGTCGGGCCTCGATGGCCTCGAACAGCAGGCCGGCGATGTTCAGGCCGAACTGGGCGTCCAGCTCGCGCACGCAGGTCGGGCTGGTGACGTTCACCTCCGTCAGCCAGTCGCCGATCACGTCCAGGCCCACGAACAGCATGCCCCGGCGCCTGAGCTCGGGGCCGACCTGGGCGGCGATCCAGCGGTCGCGGTCGCTCAGGGGGCGGCCCTCGCCGCGGCCGCCGGCGGCCAGGTTGCCGCGGAACTCGTCGCCCTGCGGCACCCGTGCCAGGCAATAGGGGACCGGCTCGCCGTCCACCATCAGGATGCGCTTGTCGCCCTCGCGGATCTCCGGCAGGTAGCGCTGGGCCAGGGCCAGGTGCCGGCCGCCCCCGGTCAGGGTTTCCAGGATCACGTTCAGGTTCGGGTCGCCGCGGGCGGCCCGGAACACCGAGCGCCCGCCCATGCCGTCCAGGGTCTTGAGCACGGCCTCGCCTTGTTCTGCGACGAAGGCCCGCAACCGGGCCGGATCGCGCGAGACCACCGTCGGCGGGCAGCACTGGGGGAAAAGCAGCGCGGCCAGCTTCTCGTTCAGGTCGCGCAGGCCCTGCGGGTCGTTCACCACCAGCACGCCCTCGGCCCGGGCCATGCTCAATATATGTGTGTCGTGCAGGTAGTTGCCGTCCACCGGCGGATCGGTGCGCATCAGCACGACATCCAGGGCGGCCAGGGGCAAGTCCCGGGCCGGGCCCAGCGTGAACCAGTCCTCATGGCGGTCCCGCACCTCGACCGGGGCCAGCCGGGCCATCGGCCGGGCATCCTGCAGGTACAGTCCGCCGGGCAGCACGTAATGCAGGCGATGGCCGCGCCGCTGGGCTTCGAGCATCATGGCGAAGCTCGTGTCCTTGGCGACCTTGATCTTCTCGATCGGGTCCATCACCACGGCAACGTCGAGTGCCATCGCCGCCATCGTCTCCATGTCCGGGGGCGACTAGACTATCAGGGCGTTCCGGCGGCCGCGCGCGGCCCGGGCCTGGCGCGGGAATTGCTTGACACGATTGGTCGCGGCTGGGATATAAGCTAGCCATTGCGGCTGCCCGAACGGCGCCGCGAGGGCAGGGAAAGCGCTTGGATACGGGGAAACCGATGGACGAGAACCAACTGGCCGGCTTGCGGGTCATGGTCATTGACGATTCCAAGACCATCCGCCGCACCGCCGAGACCCTCCTCAAGAAGGAGGGCTGCGATGTCGTGACGGCCACGGACGGGTTCGAGGCCCTCGCCAAGATCGCCGACCACCAGCCCCAGATCGTCTTCGTGGACATCATGATGCCGCGCCTGGACGGCTATCAGACCTGCGCGCTGATCAAGAACAACCAGATGTTCAAGCAGACGCCGGTGATCATGCTCTCGTCCAAGGACGGTTTGTTCGACAAGGCGCGCGGCCGCATCGTCGGCTCCGAGCAGTACCTGACCAAGCCCTTCACCCGCGATGAGCTGCTCTCGGCCATCCGCAAGTACGTGCCGGGGGCCTGAACCACGCCATGTCCAAGCCGCAGCAGACCGCCAAGCGCGCCAGTCCATTCGAGATTCTGCTCGATTACGAGCAGCGGTCTCTGGCGCACGAGGCCGGCCGGCCGGAGATGGTGGAGGCGCCCGGCCACTGGCGCGGGGTCGGTTTCAGGCTGGGCCAGCGCCGGCTGGTGGCCTCCTTCGACGAGGTGGTGGAGATACTGCCGCTGCCGCCGGTGACGCCGGTGCCGGGCGCGCAGCCCTGGATGCTGGGCGTGGCCAACGTTCGCGGCAACCTGCTGCCGGTGGTGGACCTCAAGCAGTTCCTCGAGGGCGAGCGCACGGTCGTGCACGAGGGCCAGCGCGTGCTGGTCGTGCGCCAGTCGGGCGGCAACGTCGCGGTCACCATCGACGAGCTGTTCGGCCAGCGCACCTTCAACGATTCCCACCGCGCCGACCGCCCGGAAAGCCTGGGCGAGGGGCGCTATGGACATTTCGTCGACCGGGCCTATGCCCAGGCCGACCACACCTGGGGCGTGTTCAGCATGTCGTTGCTGACGCGCACCCCGGAATTCCGCCAGGCCACCGCATGACGGTGGCCGCCATAACGAACAACCTGCAACTGCAAGTCTTCAAACCAGGGGTCGAGGTCAAGCCATGAGCACCAATTCGCGTTCCGTCACCGACAAGCTCACGAACTTCGGCCTGCGATTCTGGGCGTTCGTGCTGATCGCCTCGCTGGTCCTGTTCGGCGCGAACTTCATCTACGCGGCCTACCTGAACGCCCAGGAGAACAACGCCCGAGGACTGACCGCGGACCTGCAGGTGCTCTCGCAGCAGCTGGCGAAGTACACCCAGGAAGCGGTGGACGGCAACGCCGATGCCTTCGCCGAGTTCAAGGCCACCAAGGCCCGCATAGACGCCATCGTCAACGCGTTGCGCAGCGGCAGCGCCACCGAGGGCGTGGTCGGCTATGAGGGCGACCCGAACGCCCGCGGCGTCGCCAGCGCCCTGGAGAAGGTCACCGACACCTGGAACCCGATGGCCGAGGCCGCCGAGCGCATCACCGCTTCGGAAGAAGAGGTGCTGAACCTGGCCGACACGGCGGCCCAGTTCACCGCCCGCGTGCCGCGCCTGTCCTTCCAGCTCGACGAGGTGGTGCGCGCCCTGTCCAATGCCAATGCCCCGGCTTCGCAGATCTCGATCGCCAACCGCCAGATCGTGCTGGCCGACCGCATGTCCCGCCGCGTCACGGAAATCGTCGCCGGCGGCCAGAACACCGTTTCGGCGGCCGATGCGCTGGCCCGCGACGCCACCGTGTTCGCGCAGGTGCTGCAGGGCTTCAAGGAGGGCAACGCCGAACTGGGCGTGAACCGCATCACCACCGAGGCCGGCCAGCAGGCGCTGGCGGCGGTGGAGCAATTGTACGCCGAGGCCCAGGCCGACCTGGACATCGTGCTTGGCGCCTCCGCCAACCTCGCCGAGGTGCAGGAGGCGGCCAACCGGATCTCCGAGGAATCCAACGTCCTGCTCGAGAACGCCCAGGCCCTGTTCTCCAGCTTCGACACCATCAACTACCAGCGCCTGTTTCCGAACAACTACTTCGCCATCGGTGGCGGCGTCGGCGCCATCGTCGGCCTGTTCTTCCTGCTGGTGACCATCTTCCGCGACCAGCGCAAGCGACTGGCCACCACCCAGGAGCTCAACCAGCGCAACCAGGAGGCGATCCTGCGCCTGCTGGACGAAATGGGCGCCCTGGCCGAAGGCGACCTGACGGTGAAGGCGACGGTGACCGAGGACATCACCGGTGCGATCGCAGACTCGATCAACTTCACGGTGGACGAGCTGCGCCGACTGGTGGGCACGATCAACGAGACCGCCGTGCAGGTGGCCGCATCGGCCCAGGAGACGCAGGCCACCGCCATGCACCTGGCCGAGGCCGCCGAGCATCAGGCCCAGCAGATCACCAGCGCCTCGGCCCAGATCAACGAAATCGCCTCGTCCATCGACGAGGTCTCGAAGAACTCCGCCGAATCGGCCGACGTGGCCCAGCGCTCGGTGCAGATCGCCGCCAAGGGCGCCGAGGTGGTGCGGCAGACCATCCAGGGCATGGACAACATCCGTGACCAGATCCAGGAGACCTCGAAGCGAATCAAGCGCCTTGGCGAAAGCTCGCAGGAAATCGGCTCGATCGTGGAACTGATCAACGACATTTCCGAACAGACGAACATCCTGGCGCTGAACGCCGCCATCCAGGCGGCATCGGCGGGCGAGGCGGGCCGCGGCTTCGCGGTGGTGGCGGACGAAGTGCAGCGACTCGCGGAGCGTGCCTCGAACGCCACCAAGCGAATCGAGGCGCTGGTGCAGACCATTCAGTCCGACACCAACGAGGCGGTCAGCTCGATGGAGCAGACCACCGCCGAGGTGGTGGCCGGTGCCCGCCTGGCAGAGGATGCCGGCCTGGCCCTGGGCGAGATCGAGAAGGTGTCCAACGACCTGGCCGACCTCATCCAGAACATCTCCCAGGCGGCGCGCCAGCAGTCCACCGCGGCGACCAACATCACCGCCACCATGAGCGTGATTCAGGAGATCACCACGCAGACCTCGCAGGGCGCCAACCAGACCGCCGAGTCGATCGGAAACCTGGCCCAGCTGGCGGCGGACCTGCGCCGCTCGGTCGCGGACTTCAAGCTGCCGGGCTGATGTCCGGTTGCGGTTCGCCCCTGGCACACATCCGGCAGGCGGCTTTCCCCCGGAGCACCTGCCCTGACGGGACCTCGGCATGAGGCTGAACGAAGACATCGATTTCACCACCCTCACCTGGGTCAAGCCGGAGCTGGACGAGACGCTCCGCCAGGCCCGGCAGGCCCTCGAGGCCTACGTCGAGGAGGGCGAGGACCCCGGCCAGCTCAAGGCCTGCGCCACCTTCCTGCACCAGGTGCAGGGCACCCTGCGCATGGTCGAGCTGTACGGCGCGGCGATGGTGGCCGAGGAGATGGAGCAACTGGCCAAGGCCCTGGTGGACGGCCAGGTGGCTGATCGGGAGGCCGGCTACGCGGCCCTCATGCGCGGCATCGTGCAGTTGCCCGACTACCTGGAGCGCCTGCAGAGCGGCCATCGGGACATTCCGATCGTCCTGCTGCCGCTGCTCAACGAACTGCGGGAGGTGCGCGGCGAGAAGGGGCTGTCCGAGGCGGTGCTGTTCTCGCCGGACCTGTCCCGGCCCTTGCCACCCTCGGCAGCCGGCCCCGCCGAGCCCTTGCCGCCGGAGCAGTTGCGCCGTCGCGCCGAGACCCTGCGCGGCCTCTTCCAGTCGGCGTTGCTGCGCTGGCTGAAGGACGACAACAGCGCCAACACCATCCGCGACCTGACCGATGTCTGCGAGCAGCTGGTGCCGATCACCGGCGCCGAACACGCGCGCCGCCTGTTCTGGGTCGCGGCCGGCACGCTCGACGCCCTGGCCAAGGGCGCGTTCGAGGCAGGCAAGCCGCTCAAGCAGGCCCTGGCCAAGGTCGAGCGCGAGATCAAGCGCCTGGCCGAGGGCGGCGATGCCGCCTTCCGCTCCGAACCGCCGCTGGAGCTGACCCGGCAGCTGCTTTATTACGTGGCGCATGCGCCCACCGACCATGGCCGCATCGGCGAGATCCGGGCGGTCTTCGGCCTGGGTGACTACCTGCCCAGCGAGTCGGAACTGGCCCACGCCCGCGGCAGCCTGACCGGCCGCAACCGCGCCCTGCTGTCCACGGTCGCCGCCGCGATCAAGGAAGACCTGTTGCGGGTCAAGGATGCGCTCGACCTGCATCTGCGCACGCCCGAGGCCGCGGCGGCCAGCCTGTCCGACCAGGTCGAGGCCCTGGACCGCGTTGCCGACACCCTGGGCATGCTCGGCCTGGGCATGCCGCGCCGGGTGGTCCAGGACCAGCGGAACGCCATCCACGCCATCGTCTCCGGGCAGAAGCAGGCCGACGAGGCCAGCCTGCTCGACATCGCCGGCGCCCTGCTCTACGTCGAGGCCTCGCTGGACGACCAGGTGAGCCGCCTGGGCGAAGCCGAGACCGAGGCCGAGCCCGGGGCCGGGGCGACGACCGCCGCCGAGCCGATGCTTCCCGGCAGCGAGGCCCGCAAGGTGCTGGAGGTGCTGGTGAAGGAGGCCATCGCCAACTTCGCCCAGGCTCGTCAGTGTTTCGTCGCATTCGTCGAGACGCACTGGGACCATGCCCAGCTCAACGATGTGCCGCGCCTGCTCGAGGAGGTCGCCGGCGCCCTGCGCATCCTGGAAATGCAGGAGGCGCCCGAATACCTGACAGCGGTGCGCCGGTTCACCGAAAACGAACTGCTGCGCCGTCACCGCGTGCCCAATGGACAGCAGATGGACCGGCTGGCCGATGCCCTGGCCGGACTGGAGTATTTCCTGGAGGCGGTGCGCGACCGGCGGCCGCGTCGGGAACAGATCCTGGAGGTCGCACGGCAGAACCTGGAGGCCTTGGGCTACTGGCCCTTGCCGCCGGAGGAAGCCTTGCCGGCCAGCCCCGCGGCGGCGATTCCCAGCGCCGGCGCAGCGACCGCGGCGGTGCCCGCACCTGCAGCCCCTGCCGAGCCGGCGCCCGCCGAAGCCGGCGAGGCGGATGCCAGGGCGCCCGAACCGGCGCCGGCCGCGGAAGCCATGCCCGACCTGGGCATCCCGCTGGACGCCGAGGTGCTGCAGGCGCTGCCCGAGGCCGGGCCGCAGGTGGCCGAACCGGCCGAACCGGCCGCTGCCGGATCCCAGCCCGTGGACGAGGTGGTCTCCGCTTCCGCCGGCACCGATGCGCCCGCTCCGGTGCCGGGGTTGCCGGCGATCCCGGGTTTCGATGGCGGCAGCGACATCGACGACGAGATACGCGACGTCTTCCTGGAGGAGTTCCAGGAGGAGATCGGCAATCTCGAGCAGCTGCTGCCGGCGTGGCGGACCAGGCCAGAGGATCTCGAGCGCCTGCGGCCGATCCGTCGGGTTTTCCACACGCTCAAGGGCAGCGGGCGCCTGGTGGGCGCCAAGACCCTGGGTGAGTTCAGCTGGAAGGTGGAGAACATGCTCAATCGGGTGCTCGACGGCACCCGCCCGGCCAGTCCGGCGGTGGTCGGCCTGATCGAGCACGCCTTCAACACGCTGCCGCTGCTGCGTGCCGCGCTTCAGGGCGAGACCGTGTACGCCGATCTGGCCGGTATCGAGGCGGTTGCCGACCGCATCGCCGCCGGCGAGGAAGCGGATTATCAGCCGCCCGTAGCCGCCAGCGGGGCGGCGGTGCCTGTGGTGTCCCGGGCCGAGACCGAAGTGGAGTCGCCGGCGGCGCTCGAGCCGGTGGCGGCGCCGGCGGATGCCGCGCCGGCACCCCCGGCAGAGGCACGGACGGAGGCGTCGGTGGCCGAGCCGGCCGAGGGCGATGTGGACTTCGCCATAGACCCGGTCCTGTTCGAGATTCTCAAGCCCGAAGTCGCCGGCCATCTGGAAACCCTGGATGCCTGGCTGGCGAGTTGCATCCCCGAGCCGCAGCCGGTCACCGACCCCTTGCTGCGCGCCGTGCATACCATGAACGGCGCGTTCGCCATGACCGAGGTGACCGTGCTCAGCGAGGTGACCGCGCCCCTCGAGGGCTTCATCAAGCGCTCACTCGCTGCCCGCCGGCCACCCGGGGACGCGGGTGTGGCGGTGGTGCGCGAGGCGGCCGACGCCATCCGCGAGGCCATTGCCGCCCTCGAGCAGCGGGCGCCCCTGGCCAGCTACGCCGATCTGGCCGCGCGCATCGCGGCTCTTCGCGACAGCCTGCCGGAGCCGACGGCGCCGGTGATGCCGGTGGCGCCGGAAGAGCCCGCCGAACCGGAGGTGATGCCGACGCCGGTCATCCTGGAGGCGCCCGACCTGTCGGCTCTGCCGGTGTTCGAGGACGATTCCGCCGGCACGGGCATGGACCTTCCGGCCGCGTCGGCGGAGGAGCCGTCGTCGTTCGCGCCGGCAGACGGCGAGCTTCCCGACGAGGCGATGCTGGACTTGTCCGGCGACGGGCCCGGCGAGCAGAAGGAGGCTGCGGGCGAGATGCCGGCCGACCAGCCCGAGCCCGAGCATCTTTCCCTCGAGGCGTTCCTGCAGGAAGAGCCTGAAGAGCCGGCGTTCTCGCTCTCTGGCACCGAAGAAGCAGGTGTTTCCGCGGACGAGATGGCGGCTGCCGAGGCGGCCATGCAAGCCGCTGCCGCCGAAGCCGCTGCCGCCGAAGCCGCTGCCGCCGAAGCCGCCGCTGCCGAAGCTGCCGCTGCCGAAGCTGCCGCTGCCGAAGCTGCCGCCGCCGAAGCTGCCGCCGCCGAAGCTGCCGCCGCCGAAGCCGCTGCCGCCGAAGCCGCTGCCGCCGAAGCCGCCGCTGCCGAAGCCGCGGCTGCCAAAGCCGCGGCCGCCGAAGCCGCCGCCGCCGAAGCCGCTGCCGCCGAAGCCGCTGCCGCCGAAGCCGCTGCCGCTGCCGCTGCCGCCGAAGCCGCTGCCGCCGAAGCTGCCGCCGCCGAAGCTGCCGCCGCCGAAGCCGCGGCTGCCGAAGCCGCGGCCGCCGAAGCCGCCGCCGCCGAAGCCGCCGCCGCCGAAGCCGCCGCCGCCGAAGCCGAGGAGGCCGACCTCGGGCTCGAGGAATCCCTGCCGGCCATGGCCGACGATGCCCAGGACCCTGCCGATCCGGACGCGCCGCTGGACACCGCCGACATCGACGAGGATCTGCTGGACATTTTCCTGGAAGAGTCCGCGGACCTGCTCGATCACTCCGACGGGCTGCTGGCGGGCCTGCGTGACGCCCCTGCTGATCTCGAGCGCAT
This sequence comes from Arenimonas fontis, assembly GCF_008386465.1. Lineage (GTDB taxonomy): Bacteria > Pseudomonadota > Gammaproteobacteria > Xanthomonadales > Xanthomonadaceae > Arenimonas > Arenimonas fontis. Next base: position 4,648 of record NZ_VUOD01000003.1, on the reverse strand, counting down.
CGTTGCCCTGCAGCGTGACCTGCATACCCTCAAGGGCGGTGCCCGCATGGCCGGCATTTTTGCCGTCGGCGAGCTGGGCCACGCCATGGAGTCGTTGCTGGAGGCCGTGGCCGAGGGCCGGCGTCAGCTCGACCCGACCGGCGTCAGCGTGCTCGAGCACGCCTTCGATCGCCTGCATGGCATGGTCACTCGGGTCGGTCAGCGTCGCGCCATCGGCCTGCCGGCGCGGCTGATCGCCCGGATAGACGCACTGGCCAAGGGGCAACCGCTCGACTCCATTCCCGAGCCGGCAGTGCCGGCGCCTGCGACCGGACCGGCAAAGGCTGCGGAAAAGCCAGCCGAGCCCAGGCCGGTGCCGGCGGCCCCCTCGGTCGAGACGCCGGTGGTCCGGCCGGTGCCTTCGACGACCGGCCTGACCCCGCTCTCGGCGCCGATCGAGGACCTCGGCGAGGAAGAGGAGGGCGCCGGCGTGCGCGCGCCGCAGGAGCAGGTGCGCATCCGTGCCGATCTGCTCGACCGCCTGGTCAACTACGCCGGCGAAGTCGCCATTTACCGCGCCCGCCTCGAGCAGCAGCTCGGCGCCTTCCGCGGCAACCTCGGCGAGTTGGGCCAGCTGACCACCCGCCTGCGCGAGCAGGTCCGCAAGCTCGACATCGAGACCGAGGCGCAGATCATCGCCCGTTACCAGCGCGAGGGCGAGCAGGGCAACGAGGAGTTCGACCCGCTCGAGCTGGACCGGTTCACCACCCAGCAGCAGCTGTCGCGTTCGCTGGCCGAGTCGGCGGCCGACCTGGCCAGCCTGCAGGGCTCGCTCGAGGACCTGGTCCGCCAGTACGAAACCCTGCTGCTGCAGCAGTCGCGGGTCAGCTCCGACCTGCAGGAAGGCCTCATGCGTACGCGCATGGTGCCCTTCGACGCGCTGGTGCCGCGTCTGCGCCGCGTGCTGCGCCAGGCCGGCAGCGAGACCCGCAAGCAGGTCAACCTCAAGGTGGACGGCGCCAGCGGCGAAATGGACCGCAACGTCCTGGATCGCATGACCGCACCGCTGGAGCACATGCTGCGCAATGCGGTCGCGCATGGACTGGAGGCACCGGCCGAGCGGCGCAAGGCCGGCAAGCCCGAGGAGGGCACGGTCCGGATCCAGGTGCTGCGCGAAGGTTCGGAAGTGGTGTTGCGCATCAGCGATGACGGCCGCGGCCTGGACAAGGAGGCGATCCGCAGGAAGGCCATCGAGCGCGGCCTGCTCAAGGCCGGCGCCGAGGTCACCGACCAGACGCTGTACGGCTACATCCTCGAGTCCGGCTTCTCCACTGCCGCCTCGGTCAGTCGGCTCGCCGGCCGCGGCGTCGGCATGGACGTGGTCTACGCCGAGATCCGCCAGCTCGGCGGTACGCTCGGCATCGAGTCGCAGGCCGGCAAGGGTACGGTCTTCACCATCCGCCTGCCGTTCACCCTGGCGGTGACCCAGGCGGTGTTCGTCAAGATCGGCGACACCAGCTTCGCGGTGCCGATTGCCTCGGTGCAGGGCGTCGGCCGCATCGGCCGGGCCGAGCTGGAGAAGCAGCTGGCCGGCGAGAACCCGAGCTTCACCTACGCCGGCGAGTCCTATGCCATCCACGACCTGGGCCGGCTGATCGGCCATGCCCCGGCCAAGGCCCAGGACAGCCTGCAGATGCCCCTGCTGCTGGCCCGTTCCGGCGACCTGCGTGCCGCCATCTGCGTGGACCAGGTGCTGGGCAGCCGGGAAATCGTCGTCAAGCCGGTCGGCCCGCAGGTCAACTCGATTCCGGGCATCTTCGGCGCCACCATCATGGGCGACGGCCGGGTGGTGGTCATCCTGGACGTGGCGCCGCTGGTGCGGCGTCAGGCCAGCCTGGAGCGCGAGAAGGCCGAAGCCGCCCCGGTCGCGGCGCCGGCGGCGCGGCGCGTGCCGGTGGTGATGGTGGTGGACGATTCGATCACCATGCGCAAGGTCACCGGCCGTGTGCTCGAACGCCACAATTTCGAGGTCATGACCGCCAAGGACGGCGTGGATGCCATCGAGAAGATGGCCGAGCGCATTCCGGACCTGATGCTGCTGGACATCGAGATGCCGCGCATGGACGGCTACGAGCTGGCCCAGAACATGCGCTCGGATGCCCGCCTGAAGGACGTGCCGATCATCATGATCACCTCGCGCACCGGCGAGAAGCACCGCCAGCGCGCCTTCGACATCGGCGTCAACCGCTACCTGGGCAAGCCCTACCAGGAAGTCGAACTGATGCGGAACGTGTTCGAGATGCTGGGCATGGAGCCGGTCAATGGCTGAGCCGGCGGTCCGCGTCGCCCTGCTGGCCAGACCGGGCGATGCCCGCGACCAGTTGCGCCGGGCCTTGGCCGACCTCGGCGCGGAACTGGTGGCCGAGGGCGATCCGGGCGAGCTCGATCCGGATACCGTCTCCGGCTGTCGGCCCTCGGTGGTGCTGGTCAGCCTGGAACCGGCCGTCGAGGAGGCACTCGAGCGATTCGACGCCCTGTTGGCGACACCGGGCATCGAGGTGATGTACGACGACGCCGAGGTCACTCGACAGCTGGACGGGTGGGACCTGGCGCGCTGGGCCCGTCATCTGGCGGCCAAGCTGGTCGGCGGCGACGTGTTGCCGCCACCGCCGGGCGGCGCCGATGCGGTGCCCGAGGCCAACCTGGCGCCCGAGCCGGGCGCGCCGCGCAGTCCTGCCGAGGAAATGGCCGACGCCCGTTTCGAGGACCATCTGGCCGAATCGGCGGAGTTGGCCGAGTGGGTGCCCAGCGAACCTTCGCTGGCAGCGGCGGAGGTGCCGGATGCGCCGGCTGCGACTGCCGCCCCGGCAGAGCCCGAATCCGGCCTGGACATCGACCTGGGCGATCTGGAGCAGGCCTTGGGGCGCATCGAGGCCGATTTCGGCACGTCGGACGAGGCAGTGGCCGGCGCGGAAGATGTCGGCGAGATCGAACTCGACATGGATCTGTCTGCGTTGCCGGAGGAAGGCGCGCGCCTGGTCGTGGCGGAGGAGCCCGAGCCTGCGTCGGCCGGCGACGAGCCGCTGCTCGCCGACCTGGAGATTCCGGAAGGCCCGGTCGATTTCTCCCGTTTCGCCAGCGACGACGCCGCTGCCGGCGATAGCCTGGTGGACGAGGATGTGGCAGCGCTGGCGGCCCAGCTCGAAGCCTTCGAGGCCGCCGGGGAAGGGCGGCAGGCGCTGCCCGAGCCCGACTTCGACCGGCCGGCTCCCGATCTCGCGCCGCCCGGTCAGGGCCCGCTCCGGCTCTCGCCGGAAGGCCCGGCCGGCGTCGCCGCGCCCACCGACCCGGTCGGCCTGTCGCTCGCCGAGCCGGAGTCATCGCCGGCCGCGCCCGCCGCCGCGACCGGCAAATCCCTGTTCGGAGACCTGTCCCTGGTACCGCTGGAAGGCGAATCCTCCGCTCCGAGCTGGAGCAAGGACGTGCCGCGAGGCGTGCTGCTGGTGATCGCCGGCCTGGGCGGCCCCGACGCGGTGCGGCAACTGCTCTCCCGCCTCCCGGCCGAACTGCCCCTGCCGGTGCTGCTGTACCAGCACCTGGACACCGGCAAGCACGATCGTCTGGTCGGCCAGCTTTCCAAGGCCAGCGCCTGGCCCGTGGATCTGGCCGAGGCGGGCAAGCTGGCCCTGCAGGGCCGGGTGGCGGTGCTTCCCCCGGGGGTCGGGCTGCGTGCCGACGAATCCGGCGCCCGTTTCACCCAGGGCGGAGAACTGGCGGCGGTGGTTGCCGCGCTGCCGGCCGAGCACAGCGGGATCGTGGTGCTGAGCGGTGCCGATCCGGCCCTGGTGCCGGCGGTGCTGGCCAAGCGCAAGTCCGGCGCCCGGGTCTGGGCGCAGGATCCGGGCACCTGTTTCGACCCGGCGGCGGCCCAGGCGGTGATCGCCGAAGGTGCGGTCGCCGCCGCCCCGGCCGAGTTGCCGGAGCGGATCAAGCAAGCCTGGGCCTGAGCCCGGCGTTGGAGGACGCAAACGCATGAACACCCAGCGCGACATCCGAGGCGTCATGATCTCGGTCACCGGCGGCCGCCTGTTGCTGCCCAATGCCAGCGTCGCCGAAGTCATCACCTTCTCCGAGCCCGAGCCGGTGGCCGACGCGCCCGATTGGTTGATGGGCCGCGTCCGCTGGCGCGGCTGGCGCCTGCCACTGGTCTCGTTCGCACGCCTGGCCGACGGGGTTGCCGAGGATGGCCACATGGGCGCCAAGGTCGCCGTGCTGAAAGCATTGGGCGGCAATCCGAAAATGCCCTATTTCGCGGTGCTCTCGCAGGGCTTCCCGCGCCTGGTCACGGTCTCGGCTCCGGCCCTGGTGGCGCAACACGACATCAAGGAGCTGCCGCTGGGCGTGCACGCCAGGGTGATGCTCAACGACGACCCGGCGATCGTGCCCGACCTGCTCAGTGTCGAGCTGCTGATCCAGAAGGCGCTCGACCAATCCCAGGCCGCCTGATCCCCCCGTCTGATCTGACCCTTTGTTCTGACCCAGGGGTCAGATCAAAGGGTCAGATCAAAGGGTCAGATCAAAGGGTCAGATCAAAGGGTCAGATCAAAGGGTCAGATCAAAGGGTCAGATCAAAGGGTCAGATCAAAGGGTCAGATCAAAGGGTCAGATC